>CAVRDY010000013.1:0-612416 GCA_963719935.1 uncultured Actinomycetes bacterium
AAAACCTGCCATCGATAACATCATTGGATTACTAATATATTCCATAACACCTCCATAAAAACAGAAATAATACGCAACTGCCAATTCTGGATGGAAAAACTCATCCTTCGTTAATGTGGGTAACCGCTCAACGCTTTTTACTTCCACTAGTCCGGCTAAAGCTGGATCTCAAAATAAATTGAGATGAGGCCTGTAATACACGCCGGAAGTCAGAAACCCTTGTTTACGGTGTTAGTTTTTCATTTGCGAACTGGCAGTGCGGAAATTTAAGATGGAATGGACTCAATTTCAGATTTATCTAAAAGTAGTTTGATTTTTTTTATCTTATCAGTTGCTTGAATGCTGAATTCTCTAAATTTATTTTTTTCAACAGACAGATCATATGCTATATTTAGTGCTGCAATAATAGCAATAGTCTCAGTAGGTTGATCTTTAAGTTCAGCTTTTGTTTCATCCATAATTTTATTTACATATGTCGCTAACTCAGAAGCTATCTCTTCATTTTCAACAAGCAGTGAAAATTCTTTATCAAATATTTTTACTTTTAGTTTCTTTTTTTCTGTCATTTAAGTCTATTCTTTAAACTTTATTCCGCCCAGTAACAATTAAGTTAATGAACAAAAATCTATGACCTAATATGATAATCAATTCTTGAAATTAGGTCATCAATTTGATTTTTTAGATTTTCCCTCTCGGATAAATCCAAATTAGTTTTTCCGGCAGAGGCTTTAATAACATCTGACGTGTTAATTTGTTTTTCTAAATCTTTAATCTTTAATACTAATATTTCGTTCTCTTTTTGTAGCTTATTAGCTTTTTTAGCAATTAGAGTCAATTTTTCTTCTTCCAATTCATCATTATCGGAAACAAATTTTTGTACAGCTTTTTCTAATATAACAATTTCGTTAAGAATAAATCATATTTTGAGGTATCGGCCATATTTTCTATTCCCTCTTAATTCCGCGTTAAGTTTGCTTTTTACGGTCTCAATTGTTTTCCAGAACTCTTGATCGATTTCATCATCTCTCAGAGTTCTGCATTCATCATAATATTCCAATTGAAACGCAAAGCTTTTTTTGCCCGAACCCAGACTTTCACTCTCAAAGATATCAAATAAATTTACTTTTTTCAATAGATCAGTGCTAGATTCATTTATTGTTTTAACAACTTCATTATACGAAATTTTCTTATCTAAAATAAAACCAAAATCCCTATATACTTTTGGATATTTTAATAGAGACTCATTTCATATTTGGTGACTTGTTTTAAAAGTCCTTTTATAGATTCTATATTTATTTCAAATAGAAATACATCCTTGTTAATTTCGAATTTTTGCAGTAGGTGGTTGCTAACTTTTCCACCAGTGCCTATTACTGAGCCATCCATTATTTTATCGAAAAAATAATCGAAATTATCATTTCCACTTTCTATTGACTTTTTCATCAATAAATTGTTTAATACCTAATTTAAAAAATAGGTTATTTAGTGCTCCGGCTAAATCATAGAAATCAGATTCTGATTCTTTTTGATACCATCCAACATTATTTTTATTTCCGCAAATCGCAATGATTAAGTTCTCATTTTCTTTAAAATCATTAAAAGTACTTATTTCTTTATTCAATAGTGCAAATACATCGCCAATTTCAAAAAATCTTAAATTATTTTCTTTTACCTTAAGATTTCGAGAAATGTTTAGCAGCATACCAGGAATTAAAGATGTGCGTAGTCGTGACATTTCTGTACTTTGTGGATTTAATACTTTAATTGAACGGTCATAACCAATTGTTTTTCATCACTTACCAACGAGTTGCTAATTACCTCATTGAATCCTAAAGCGGATAATATACTTCTTAGTGTATCCTCAAATGATGTCTGATCAACCTTTGGAATTAGCGATATAGATATTTTTTCTATTGGAGGAACATTATCGAATCCGTAAATTCTAACTATTTCCTCTACTAAGTCAATCTCTCTTTCAATATCATGTCTAAATGTTGGGATTGGGACAGTTATTTTCTCACTGTTTATTTAACAATCTCAAATTCTAATCCTACAAATATTCTTTTAATTTCAGATTCGTTAATTGAAAAGCCCAATATTTTATTTATTCTTGAAAATCGAACAGAAACAGTTTTCGGCCCTATAATTGTTGGATATACATCAATAAATTCTTCTACTATTTCTCCACCGGCAGACTTAACAATAAGTTTTGCAGCCCTAACGGCGGCATTTAGTGTACCATTGGGATCTGTACCACGTTCAAATCTGTAAGAAGCATCAGTAGAAAGTCCTAAGTGCTTTGCTGTTTTTCTTACTGATGATGGATCGAAATATGCACTTTCAATTAAAATATCTTTAGTTAGATATGTAACTTCCGAATTTTCACCACCCATTACACCTGCAATTGCAACGGGTTTTACTCCATCACAAATCATTAAATCAGAATGGAACATGCTCCTAGTTTTTGAATCTAACGTATTAAAATCTGATTCAATTTTATTATTCTTTACAATTATTTTATTCAATTCTAATTGATGTAGATCAAATGCATGTAATGGTTGCCCCATCTCATGTAAAACAAAATTAGTTATATCAACGATATTATTTATAGGTCTCGAGCCAATACTAATTAATTTTTCTTTTAACCAATCAGGTGATTCTTTAACCGTAATATTTTTAACTACAATTGCAGAATATCTTGGACAGCTTAATTGGATTTTCGACAATAACTTCTGCATATATATTTTTCTCTGAGACTGAATATTCAATGTTTGTATCAGGATAATTAATCTTCTTATTAAACAAAGCGGCTAAATCTCGTGCTATACCAATATGACTTAATGAATCTGCACGATTAGGTGTAATAGCAATATCTAAAATGATATCATCTAATTTTAAAGCTTTTGATAAAGGGTCACCGATGATTGAGTTTTCGTCCAATACTAAAATCCCAGAATGATCGTCACCTAAACCTAATTCATCTTCAGCGCAAATCATTCCAAAAGATTTTTCACCTCTAATTTTAGCTTTTTTGATCTCAAATTTACCATTAGGTATAATTGCACCAACTTTGGCAAATGGAATTTTTTGTCCTACTGCCACATTTGGCGCACCACAAACCACATTAAATACCTCACTACCATCAAACACTTTGCAAACAGAAAGTTTGTCAGCATTTTGATGTTTTTCAACACTTTGAATTTCACCTACAACTATGTTATTAAAGTCAGAAGTTTTATCAATTACTTCGTCAACTTCCGATCCACTTGTAGTTAATTTATCAACTATATCTTCAGTTGAAATACCATCGAGGTCTATGTATTCTTTTAACCATTTGAGAGAAATTATCAAAACTGTTCCTCAGTCTATTTAAATTGGTTTAAAAATCTATTATCATTATCATAGAATAGACGAATATCATCAATTCCATATTTTAACATTGCCATTCTTTCAATACCCATACCAAATGCATATCCAATATATTTCTCAGAGTCTATATTTAAATTTTCTAAAACATTTGGATCAACCATTCCACAACCTAAAATCTCTAACCATTTACCTTCTTTGTCTTTAGGCTGCCACCAAATATCAACTTCGGCACTTGGTTCGGTAAATGGGAAAAAACTAGAACGAAATCTATATTTAACATCTTCACCAAACAATTGTTTTGCAAAATAAACTAAAGTACCTTTTAATTCTGCAAAGGTTACATCTGTATCAATAACCAAACCTTCAACTTGATGAAACAAGCAATAACTTTTCGCACTAATTGCTTCATTCCTGTAAACTCGCCCTGGCATAATAGCTCTATAAGGTGGTTTAGTATTTTCATTAATCTGACTTGAACGGGTGAAGTATGAGTTCTTAATAAAAAAGAATCATTAATAAAATAGGTGTCCTGCATATCTCTGGCTGGATGATCAGCTGGAAAATTCAGCTTTTCAAAGTTATTTTCATCTGACTCAATTTCTGGTCCAGTATAAACTGAAAAACCTAATCCTTTGAAAATTGATTTTATCTCATTCAGGGTCTGAGTTAAAATATGAAGTGCACCAATTTCTTGTTTTCTTCCAGGAAGAGTTAGATCAATATACTCCTTATTCACCTGAGTGTAAGAATCTAACTTAATTTTTAATTCATCAAAACTATTTTGGGCACTTTGCTTTTCAACATTTAATACTTTACCGTACTTTGGTTTTTCATCTTTAGATAAAGTTTTAAATTCTTCAAATAGATTAGCAAATAATCCATTTCTTGAGAAATATTTTAAGCGGAGTTCTTCAAGCGACTCAAAATTAGAAACATTTTTGAGGTCAATCTTAAAGTCGGTTTTAACTTGATCAATTTTATCTTTCATATTTCTATATTAATTTAAAAAAATACCCCTAAGTGAACTCCACCTTTAAAAAGATAGAATTTTAGGGGTAAAAATTAAGCAGATACAAATTTTACAAGATCAGTAAAAGCATTTGGATTTTCAACAGCAATACTTGCTAATACTTTTCTATTAATATCTATCTCTTTGGTTTTCATTGCATTCATTAAACGAGAATAAGTAGTTCCATTTAATCTAGCGGCAGCGTTAATTCTAACGATCCATAATTGTCTAAATGTTCTTTTCTTATTTTTTCTATCTCTATATGCATATTGTAACCCTTTTTCAACAGAGTGTTTTGCAACTGTAAATACTTTACTTCTTGAGCCCCAGTAACCTTTAGCTAGCTTTAATAGCTTTCTTCTTTTGGCTCTAGACGCAACATTATTTTTAGTTTTAGGCATTTTTAATTTCTCCTTCTTATTGAATCATAGTTTTAACACGTTTAAAGTCTGCATCTGAAACTAAAGTTGCTTTTCTTAAGCCACGTTTTGTCTTAGGACTTTTCTTTGTTAAAATATGAGCTCTAAATGCTTTATTTCTTTTAATTTTTCCTGAGCCAGTTTTTTTAAATGATTTTGCGGCTCCTCTATTACTCTTCATTTTTGGCATATTTAAACCTATTTATTTTGTCTTCTTAGTAGTAATCACTTTAGTTGGAGCAAGTATAGCATGCATCGTTCTACCTTCAAATTTAATTTCGTGCTCCACTTTTGAAACTTCATCAAGTCTTTCAATCACTCGCAGCCAGCACACGCGCTGGCTGAGCCTCGACCAGCACCTTCTTGTCATCGGGGTGCCAGGTGAGGCGTAGTCCGAGGGCTTCATAGAGGTCGGCACGCTTCTGCGGGTCGGCGGAGGCGAGGACGGCGACCATGTCGCCGAGGCCCACGATGAGTGTTCGTAGGTCGGCCACGGTTGGCGCTTCGGAGGGTGTGGCGGCTCGCAGGGCGATCTCGGCGCGGCTGCGTTCGGCGGTGACCTCGGCCATCCAGGTGGCAACGGTGGCGGCGTCGGCGCCCGCGTCGAGCGCGGCTCGGTACTTCGCGAGACGGTCGTCGCAGTCGACGAGGGTGCGGCGGGCTTGCTCAGCGCGACTGGTGTCCTCGTGGTCCTCGTAGACCGATGCGAGCAGCGAGCAGGTGGCGTCGAGGTTGGCCGGGTCGAACAGCTGGCCGAGCCATTCGTCGAGCGCAGGGACGACCTTGTCCTCGCGCAGGTAGACGGTGCGGGGGTGCTCGAGTCCCTTCTTCTGCGCGTACTGCTGGGGGAAGGTGCACCGGTAGTGGGGTTTGCCGTGGTTGTAGTTGCCGCCCATCCGCCGACCGCACACCCCGCAGAACAGGAGCCCGCGAAGCAGGTAGGCCCGCTCGGTTGGCATCACCGTCTTGGGGCGAGCGACGCGCACATGGGAGGCCATGAGCTGTTGGACCTCGGCGAAGGTTTCGGCGTCGACGAGCGGTTCGTGGGTGATCTCCTGGGACCAGATCCAGTCGTCCTGGTCGTTCCACCGCATCCTCGTCTGGTGACCGAGCGCGACGTCCTCAGGGTCGATGAGGTCCTCGTCCTTGCGTTGGCGGGCCCACACCTGGTGGCCGGTGTAGCGGGGGTTGTGGAGGATGGCCCGCACCGCCGACTTGGCCCACGCCCCACCGGAGTGCTGGCGGTGCCGATTGCGGCCAGGGTCGTGGGCGGACGGTGAGGCAATCCCATCGGCGGTCAACCGCTCGGCGATCGCGCCGAGACCGTGACCGTTGAGGTAGTCGGCGAAGATCCGACGCACGACCGGCGCTGCGACCGGATCGGGTTCGAGGCGGTGCTGGCGTGTCCCGTCGGCGGCCTTAGCCGGGTTCGGGTGCGGGCCGGCGTCAGCCAGCTGGTAGCCGTAGGGTGGCCGGCCGCCGAGGTAGCGGCCCTCGGTCGCGGCTTGCGATGCCATCGCGGTGCGGACCCGCACCTTGATCCGGTTCCGTTCACCTTTGGACATGCCGCCGTAGAGCGACATCACGAGGTCGTGGGCTTCGGAGTCGGGGTCGACCTTTCCGCCGACCTCGGGGACCCACAGCTCGACGCCGTAGTGCACGAGGGTGGGGAACGTGAGCCCGAACTGTTGGCCGTAGAACGCCCGGGCCGGTTCGCCGATCACGATCGCCTCGAACCCCCGCTCGGTGCGGCGGAGGTCGTCGAGGAGACGGGACGCCTCGGGTCGGCGCTTCCACGGCAGCGACCGCGACTGGCCGATGTCGAAGTAGTCGGCCACCACCTCGCCGCGGTGGGGTGCGATCAGCTGGGTGGCTCGCGACATCTGCCACGCCTTGGAGCTCTCGGGATCCTGTTGGTCCTCGGTGGACACTCGGCCGTAGAACGCGAAGCGCTTCGTCATCGTCACGACGCTATGGCCTCGGGCTCCTCGGAGGAACCACCAATTTCGATCTCGACCACCGGCGCCTCGACGGCGGTGGGGTAGAGCATCGCCAGCAACACCCGCGCCGCGTCGACGGTCAGTTGCGGCAGCCCGTCGGGCACCTCCAGGACGACCGAGCGACGGTCGGATGGGCGACTCACGGGGTCGACCATCGCAACAGGTACGCCCTGACATACGCCCTGAGGTACGCCCTGCGCGCTGGTAGGGAGCAAGAATTCTTGGCGCGTCGGCCGCCTCGGCCCGGTGGTACGACCTGACCAACTCCGTGGGGTACGCCCTGCCCGGCGGAAGGGAACCAGGTGCGGTCCTGGTGGAGTCTCGGTCGGCGGGGTGGTCGGCTCACAGGGTCGACCATCGCAACCGGGACTCCCGGATCAGTTCCCGTTTGAGTTCCCGGTTCGAAGAATTCCTGAGGATTTCTCGCCGGGACGGATGCCGGGTCGAGGTGGCGACCGGGACCGGGAAATGGCCTCTGATGCGAAGATTCGCTCTACCCCGCGGCGGCCAGGGGGTTGAGGGTTACGGCGTATCCCATCTTGCGTAGCTGGTCGAGGGCCCGGTTCTTGGCCTTGTCTGGGTTGAGTCGGGTGTAGAAGTCGTCGCCGGGATCGCAGTAGAAGGTGCCGGTGGTCAGCATGTTCCAGATGGCGATGAGCATGGCGTGTTCGAGTGCGACGATCGCTTTGACGGGCCCTCGGCGTGCCGCGATGCGTCGGTACTTCACCGAGTAGTAGGTGCCGTGGGACCGGGCCGCTGACATCGCGGCGATGCCGAGGGCGCCTTTCAGGTAGGGATTGCCGGGACGGGTGTGGGTGGACTTGATCCGCCCGGCGGACTCGTTGCTCCCCGGACAGGTCCCGGCCCACGACGCGAGGTGCCCGGCGCTGGGGAATCGGGTCATGTCCGCGCCGGTCTCCGCGATGATCACGTCGGCGACGCCGGTGGAGATGCCCGGGATCGTCACGATGAGGTCCCGGGCTCCACGAAAGGGCTCGATCACGACCTCGATCCGCGCGGTGAGCCCGTCGATGGCCGCGGTGTGTTGGTCGATCAGGTCGAGGTGGAGTCGAGCCAAGAAGGCGTGGTGCGCACCGAATCGGCCGGTGAGCGCCTCGGTGAGCTCGGGGATCTTGGAACGCATCCGTCGTTTGGCCAGATCGGCCAGCTGGGCTGGGTCGCGCTCCCCGGCGATCAGCGCCGCGAGCATCGCCCGGCCCGATACGCCGGTGATGTCACTCGCGACCGAGGACAGCTTGATGCCGGCATCCTCGAGGAGCTTCTCGAGCCGTTGGATCTCTCGGGCACGATCGCGTGTGATCGTGGTGCGAGTCCGCGTCAGATCGCGCAGCTCGCGGATCGGGCCGGGCGGGACGAATGATCCTCGCACGAGGCCGTGTGCCCCGAGCTCGGCGAGCCATGCAGCGTCGGATACATCGGTCTTACGTCCGGGGAGGTTCTTCACGTGACGTGCATTGACGAGCATGACCTCGAACGGGCCGTCTTCGAGCAGGTAGTAGAACGGCTTCCAGTAGTCGCTCGTGGCCTCCATCACCACCAACGTCACCTCCTCGGCGATCAGGTGATCTCGAAGCGCCAGGACCTGGTTCGTGACCGAACCCCAAGTCGTGACCGTCGACTCGGCCTTCGCGCGACCCGCCCTGGCGATGCGGACACACACCTTGGCATCACGTTTCGAGACATCGACCCCGGCGCACCGGGGATGAACAACGTCCATCGCTGTCCCCTTTCCGTCTTCCGGTTACCCGTTCCGGGGAGGGCAGGAGAAGTCAGAAGTCTGATGCTCGTGCTCGATGGCAACAATCCACGGTTCCCGTGGGAGCCCTCCACCACCATGCTGACCTACAGGCTCGGCGGCACCACAGAGGCATCGGCGTCTTACCGGGACGGGCGCCACCATTCTGGCCGCTCAACCACATCACTGCCCGAGGCCGCAACCGGCGAGCGCCACACCACATCTTCGCTCGCCCCGGCGAGCACCCAAAGGTGCTCTACGTTGCTGACCTGGGAGCGGGACTGAAACGTGACGGTCCCGGGACTGGTGGCGGGACGTGTCCCGGTGCGTCTACGCGATCGGGGTGAGTTCGTTCGGGCTCTGCCCGAGGTGCCACGCCGCGAAGTCCACGCCGGCCTGGTCGCGGATGGGCCGCGGTCGTTGCCTTCGCTGATTCGCACGACCGCGCCGAGATGGCGGGCGGCGGCGATGGTCTCGGACGTGAGCTGGTTGGCTCGATGCTGCGACCCGCCGGGCCGACGACAACGTGGAGTCCCGCTACGGCCGGGTCACACGGCGAGTTCGGGATCGTCGACGATCTCGTCGATTGCCGCGGTCAGCTCGCCGGAGTTGACCAGAGCAGCGAGCTCGGCGAGCTGTTCCGCATCACCGCGCTGGGGCGCCTCTGGTTCGTTGATCGGCGGGTACCAGCGTCCATCCGGCCCCTGTCGCCATCCAGCACGATGCTCGCTCACCCCGCCAGGGTATTCCTCCACCCCGGATCGATCTCAGACGAGCCACCGACGTGACACACGCTCGATGCGAACGACCCTCGCGCCACTCACACCGTCCCTCCTCGACCCACCGATCAGGGTCACAGACTGGCTCGCGGTCGAGCAGGGTGTTCGCCGGGACCGGACCGGGAACCCATCCGGGAACGCGACCGGGAACGGGTCATGCCGCCCCGTGCCGTCCTGTCCGCACCCGCGAACGATGCTCCCGCCCTCCGCTTTGCTCCGGTTGGGCTGTACGCGACCTCGTCGAGCACCTCCTCGTTTCCCGCCCCTCCGGTCGCCGCGCTCCCTACGGGTTGGGGGCGGTGAAGCCACCGCAGCGCGATGGCCACCGGGACGGCCGGGACCATGTGCGGTGATGTGCGACACGGTCCGGGACCAGAACCGGGACCGATTCCGGGACCGGGGTGCGCGACGAAGTCACTCACCATCGCGCTGGGAGACGCCTCGACGAGCGACGCGGGTTGTGACCTGACCGGCGACTCGCGGCCGACGCGGCCGGGGTGGTGTGACGAACGACCTCGCGAAATCGGGGGACGCGCGGCGGCTTAGGGGTGGGTAAGGGAAGTGGAGGTGCGCGCGCATGTTGAACATCGGGTTGATGGCCGCCGGGCAGCAGACCTACTACCTGTCGATCGCCAAGGGCGTGGAGGACTACTACACCGGTCGGGGTGAAGCGCCTGGCCGGTGGTTGGGCGCGGGCTCCGGCCTGTTGGGCCTCGACGGCCTGGTCGACGAAGCCGACCTCACCGCGGTGTTGGAAGGCCGAGCGCCCGGAAGCGACGACCGACTCACCAGAGCGAAGCTGCCGGGTCTGGACTTCACGTTCCGGGCCCCCAAGTCGATCAGCCTGCTCTACGGCCTCGGCGAAGCGGGGACGGTGACCGGTGAGGTGGTCGCCGCCCACGAGGCCGCCGTCGACGCGGCGGTCGGCTACCTCGAGCGTCAGGTGTGCCTGTCGCGCCGCCGGACCGGAGGGGTCCAGCACCAGGTGCCCGGCGACGGGTTCGTCGCCGCCGGCTTCCGTCACCAGACATCGCGGGCGGGGGATCCGACGCTGCACACCCACGTGCTCATCGCCAACATGACCCACATGCCCGACGGCCGTTGGGGGGCGTTGCATTCGCCGCCGATGTTCCATCACGCCAAGACCGCCGGGTTCCTCTACCAAGCCCAGCTCCGCGCCGAGCTCACCCGCCGCCTCGGCGTCGAGTGGCAACCGGTCACCAACGGCTACGCGGATGTCGCCGGCATCCCACGCGAACTCATCGACGCGTTCAGTCAGCGGCGGGCCGAGATCCTCGACGCGATGGAAGCCCGCGCCGAGCACTCGGCGAAGGCCGCGCAGAACGCCGCGCTCGACACCCGCCGGGCGAAGGTCTACGACGTCGACGCCAACACGCTGCGAGCCGACTGGGCCCAGCGCGCTGACGAGCTGGGGTTCGGTCCCATCGAGGTCGCCGAGCTCCTCGACCGAGGCGTGACCCGCGAGCCGCAGCTGTGGTCGGTCGGCGTCCTGTTCGACGACCTCGCCTCGCCGACCGGGGTGACGGAGCACGCGTCGACGTTCGGGCGTCGTGATGTGGTGCGGGCGGTCGCCGAGCGGATGCCCGACGGCGCGGATGTGACCGCCGTCGAGGACCTCGCCGACGGGTTCATCGCCGAGCGTCGCGTCGTCGAGGTCGGCGACGTCGCCGGCGAACCGAGATGGACGACCATCGAGCTGTTGCTGACCGAGAACCGCGTCGTCGAACGCGCCCGCAACCAGCGCGACGCCGGGGTGGGTGTCGCCATCAGCGAGATGGTCGAAGCCGCGATCGCGGCGCGCGTCCGTCGATCAGCAACGAGCAAGCGGCGATGGTCCGTCACCTCACCACCTCCGGCGCCGGCATCGACGTTGCCGTCGGCGCCGCGGGCACCGGGAAGACCTTCACGTTCGACGCGGCCCGCGAGGGATGGGAAGAGTCGAGCTTCGTGGTCTTCGGCGCGGCGTTGTCGGCGCGGGCCGCGGCCGAGCTGTCGGCCGGTTCGGGGATCCCGTCGATGACCATCACCCGGCTGCTCAACCAGCTCGACGACCGCCGCCTGGTCCTCGACCGCGGCTGTGTCGTGGTGATCGACGAGAGCGGCATGGTCGGCACCCGAACCCTCGACGCGATCTCGCGTCATACCGCTGCGGCCGGGGCGAAGCTGGTGCTGGTCGGCGACGTCGCCCAGCTACCTGAGATCGACGCCGGCGGATCGTTCCGGGCCATGACGATCCACGCGCCGTCGACGACGCTGATCGAGAACCGCCGCCAGATCAACGAGTGGGAGATCGGCGCGCTCGACGACCTCCGCAACGGACGAGTCAGCGAAGCCGTTGCGGCCTACGGGAACAACGGCCGCATCATCACCGCCGACAACGCGGATGCCCTCCGACAGAGGTTGGTCGACGACTGGTTCGTCGCACCGGGGACCGGCAAGGTCATGATCGCCACCAGACGCGCGGATGTCGCTGACCTCAACGACCGGGCGCGTGCGCTGTTGGACGCGGCGGGGCGGTTCGGGAACCACGAGCTGCACATCGACAAACGCATCGCGGTGGCGGGCCGGGAGTTCGCCGTCGGCGACCAGGTCCTCGCCGTCGGCCGCAACCACTGGGACCTCGACATCCTCAACGGCGACGTCGGCACCGTCACCCGCATCAACACCACGCGCATGACCGTGACATTCCACTGCGAGCGCGTCGACGCCGAGCGCACCATGCCCACCGATCGTCTCGAGGCCGGGTTCTTGGATCACGGTTACGCCCGCACGAACTACAAGACGCAGGGCGCTACAGCGGATCGGATCTTCACGTTGGGCGGTGATGGTGATCTCGATCGCCAGGCCGCCTACACGGCGCTGTCACGGGGCCGGGTCGAGAACCGCCTCTACATGTGCACCCCCGACGACGACGTGTGGGACATCCTCGCCCCCGACCTGCACCGAGCGCAGCGAGTGGATGGGCGGGACCTGTTGTTGGAACACGCCGAACGAGAGCTGTCACGCGACCGGTCCAAGCGCCTCGCCAGCGAGCTACTGGACAACCTGCCCGAACCCGACGAGACACCAGTCGGAACCGGTCGTGAAGGGCTACTCGCCGAGCTGCCAGAACCGGTCGGACCGCGAGCACATGCCTCGCTCGCCAGCGACCTCCTCAGCGATACCCGTGACCCGATTGATCTCGAAGCCGACCTCGCCGACCAGGTGGCAGACATCACCGCTCGTCTCGATCGGCTGCAGGAGCCGCCAATGGTCGCCGACGACGACTTCGGCATCGGCCTGTAGCGGTCCGGGTCGTCGCCGGTGCTCGCGTGGACCGTCCTCGTTGGATGGGCCCTGTGGTTGCGTCCGTACTCTTCGTGCGGCTCTCGGCATGTTGTGTAATGCTCCTGTGCGACCAACAGCTCAATCCATGGGGGAGTGGTCATGCGGCGGCGCGGGGACGAAGTTACACAGGGCGGCGCGATGCGGTCCCGTCACCGTCGAACGGGAAGCACCCGCCGCGACGGTCGTGTTGGTGGTCGCCGCGCTGGTCGCGGCCGTCTTGGCGGTCGCGCCGCCGACGCCGACGGCGGTAGCGCAATCGGCGCCGGCCCAACCCCAGGGCGACATCGTGTTCGTGGTGGATGAGTCGGGCTCGATGGCGGGCGAGATCGACGAGGTCCAGGCCCGCCTGGGTGACATCGTCGCCCAGCTGGAAGCGTCGGGCCTTGACTTCCAACTGGGTCTGGTCGGCTACGCGGGCGGCAACCGGATGTACTCGCCGCTGACCGACGACATGGACGCGTTCGCGGCGGCGGTCAACCAGCTGAACCTCGACGGGGCGAACCCCGAGGCGGGGTTCTCGGCGACGGTGTTCGCCATGTCCGACGCGCTCGGCCATCGCCCCGACGCGGGGACGTGTGAGGTGTTGATCTCCGACGAGGACGCCGATGGGCCGGGCAACAGCCAGTTCGACCCGGATTTCCCCGAATCCAAGAACGACGCCCTGGCGGCGTTGGCGGCCCGCGAAGCAGTGTTCGTCGGCGCCGTCAGCTCCCAAGGTTCCTCCGAGGTCGACTACGGGCCCGAGGCGGGAAGCCTCGCGGCCGAGACCCGGGGGGCGATCTTCCCGATCGGCGATTTCACCGATGACGCCGGCCCGCTGTTGGAGTCGCTGCTCACGACGTGCATCGAGACCGCCAACCAGGAGCTCCCTCCGATCGCGAACGCGGGACCCGACCAGTCGGTGACCGAGGCCGATGTTGCCACCTTGGACGCCACGGCTTCGGCGTTGGGGTACATCGACACGGTTGAGGGGTTCAACTCGGTGTGGGACGCCGCCCGGCGGGTTCTGCCTGATGAGGTGTGCCCGCCATGGACGCTGACCGATACCACCGCCCCGGAGCCCTATGTGTTGAACGGGGCATTGCGGTTCTCGACACCGTCGACGAACACCAACGACTCCTACTACTCCCAGGTCGGCGCCGACCTGCTGGCGCCGCTGCCGGACCCGTTGGTGATCGAAACACGGCTGCGCGAGACCTCCTCGACCCAGTCAGGCGCCCGACGCGGCGCCGCGATCGACATCTCCGTGGGTGGGAACGTAGGCAACACCGTGTACATCGGCGACGACCGGGTGTTCCTGTTGTCGGCGTCGAACACCATCGGCCCGATCGCCACGGTGGACACCAACACGTTCCACGACTTCCGGGTCGAGGTCGACGCCGACGGCGACATCGCGGTGTTCCGCGACGGGGCCTTGTTGATCTCCGGGCACACGTTCACCGCCGCCGGAAACTACGGGGCCGACTCCCGCATCGCGTTCGGCGACATCTCACCGGCGGCGCGGGGGGCGTCGGAATGGGAGTACTTCCGCCACAACGCGTCGGCCGCCGCGGCAGGATGCCCGGACCCCCTGTCATATCGGTGGGAACAGATCGGGGCGTCGGGCCCGCCGGTCACCTTGTCGTCGACCGGGGTGGCGTCGCCGTCGTTTCGCACGATCGACGACGGCACCTATGACTTCCGGCTGACGGTCACGGCCCCCAACGGCCACAGCTCGACCGACGACGTCCGGGTCACGGTCACCAACGCCGCGCCGGTCGTGTCGCCGGGCGGGGTCAGCTTCGCGACCGAGAAGGGCGTGTCGTTGGTGACCGCGACGTTCACCGATCCCGGCGTGGTCGACACCCACACCGCGACCGTGGACTGGGGTGACGGCACCGACCCGGTGTCGGTGCCGGTGTTGGCCCAGGGCACCGGGTGGGGCGAAGTCCAAGCCGCGCACACCTACACCACCGACGGGACGTTCACCGTCACGGTTACTTTGTCCGACGACGACGGCGGCACCGACGCCGCGGGACGCGATCAGCGTCGAAGCGACCGACACCGAGGTTGTGGTCCTGCCCGGGTCGGGGGTGGCGTTGTGGGCCGACTCCACCACCGCAAAGAAGACCCTGCAGATCTCCGGCTCTGGGCACACGATCGTCGGGGTGACCCACACCAACCATGAGCTCAAGGTCACCGGATCCAACAAGACGTTCACGGGCGCGACCGAATACGTGACCTCCGCCCAGATCTCGGGGTCGGGGCACACCTTCACCCCGCCCGCCGTCCAGGTCCCCGCCGCGCCGGCACCGGTCACGTTTGATATCGCTGACTATCAGCCCGGTGGCCGCGCCGCCCTCGCGGCGGGTGCCGAGTTCCATGACATGTCGTCTGCGTGCGGACCGAAGTGGAACCCGTCGGGCACCCTCGCCCCGGGCGTGTATTGGGTGCCGTGCGATGTGCAGTTCTCCGGGCACCTCGCCTCGTCGGGGCCGGTCACGATCGCGGCGTCGGGCGACATCCACGTCTCCGGGCACGCCCAGGCCTTCGTCGCCCCCTACATCGACAACCTGTTGTTCATCTCCGCCGACGCGTCGGGCTCGGCGATCAAGACGTCGGGGTCCGACGGGACCTTCACCGGGTTCTTCTACGCCCCCGACGGCGGCATCGACGTCTCCGGATCCGATCAGACCTTCACCTGCGGGCTCATCGGCGACACCATCAAGATCACCGGGTCACGCGGCACGTTCGACGCCGCCGGATGCCCGGGCGGCACCGCCGGCACCACCATCGACGAGATCCCGGTCCCGGCCCCACCGCTGTGGGTCCCGACACTCGACCTGACCCACACGGCGGATCGTGCCGATGTCGCCCCCGGCCAGACCATCGCCTACACGACCGACACCACGAACGAAGGAACCACCCTGGTGATCCCCGGGATCATCGCCGCCCGCAACCTCGACTCGACCGCCACCGCCACCATCGACGACGCGACCGTGCTCGTCGAATACCAAGACGCGGTCACCTCCAACTGGGTCACGCTGGGCACCAACACCGGGCCGACCCCCACTGCCACCCTCGCGTCGGAACCCACACCTGAGGACGGCGTCACCTACCCGACCACCGGCGACCGCATCGCCGGCACAACCATCGACGCGGGCGCCCCGGCGTCGTGGGCCGCCGCCGCGGTCATCAACCTCGACCCCGCCCAGGTGACCATGCTCTTGGACCCCGCCCAGGTGTCGGGCCTGCGGGCATCGGCGACCCTGACCGTGTCGCCATCGCAGCTCGCGACCCGCCAGGTCATCGGCTTCGACCCGAACCTCCTCGACACCCTCCGCGCCCTGGGCTCGGGCATCGACGACACCAACGTCACCGTCGGGCTCCCCGACGGCACCGAAACCATCCACACCCCCACCACCATCCCCGCCCTCACAACCCTCGCCCCCGGCGACACCGCCACCGTCGCCTCCGCCTACACGGTCGCGGCGCCGGTGCCGCCCGCCCCCGAAGAATCACCCGGCGACTACACCAGCCGCCTGGCCGCGCTCGACGGGACCGTGCTGGTCTCCACCGGCTTCGCCCGCGGCCAAGCAACCATCGGCCCTGTCCTCGCCCCCCAACAGGCGACGCTCACCACCGTGCGCCTCCCGGTCCTCGAGACCGCAGTGACCGCACCCGAACGCGTCACCGCCGGCGCCGTCGGCAACTGGGCGATCCAGATCACCAACACCGGCACTGCGCCGGCCACCGCCGTAGCCGTCGAGGTCGCTATCGCCGGCGTCGGGCCCCTCCCGTTGGTTGGTGTCCCCGCATCGCTCGCCCCCGGACAATCCGCGACCGTGACCGCGTCGTGGCTCGTGCCCACCGACCGGTTCGAACCAGTGGTCGCGCTGTCGCGGGTCACGTGGGGCGACGGGGCGGCCAACACCTACGGGCCGCTCGACTTCTCCCAAACCTCCGATGTCGACACCGCCCCCGCCGGCGGCGTCGCCATTTCCGGCGTCACCGGCCGGTTCTTCGACGCCACCGCAACCGATACCGCCTTCACTGCCACCCCCACCGACACCCCGATCTTCGAGCAGGCGTTCCCCGCGATCGTGTTCAACCCCGCCGCGGGCACCATCCCCGCCCAACCCGCCGGCATCGATGACACCACCCGCCCGTTCACCAACGTCGCCATCGCCGCCAACGGCCGAGCCACGGGTACCGTCGTCGCCCAAGGCAACGGCGAGCAAGCCGGCGTCGGCGACCTGGTGGAGTTCCAAGCTGCCTTCGACGGCACGTTGTCCTTCGCGCAGGCTGGCACCCACAACCTGACGGTCACCGCGGATGCCGGGTTCGTGCTCGGTATCGACGGCGCCACCCGCGTCGCGGGCGAGCTCGTCAACCCGCCCGCGGCCACCGCGTTCGAAGGTTTCGACGTGGTCGCAGCCCACAACACCCCTGGCCCGGTCCCCGTCGCCTACCAGGTCACCGTTTCGGTCCCCGCCCCCGGCGACTACCCCTTCGAACTCGACTACTTCGACACCAACAACGACACCCTCACGCTCGTCTTGTCCGCGTCAGCCGGTCAGGCCCGGTCGTTGTGGTTGGGTAACGACATGGTCGGCGACGTCTTCCAAACCGACCTCAACGGTGCTGTCCTCACCCAACTCCCCGCCACCCCCCGCACCGGAGTCGCCCACGACGGCGCCCGCCTGTATGTCGGCGACAACGCCGGCAATATCGAAGCCCGCTCCGCGGATGGCACCACCGTCCTCGACACGTTCAACATCCCCCGCAGCTCAGGGACTGCGGCCGAGGACCTGGCCTGGGACACCACCCGCCAACGCCTGTGGCGCATCGACAACAACAACCGGCTACGAAAGATCGACCCGGTCACCGAGACCCAAGAAGCCGTCTACAACCTCCCCACCTCCGACACCGTCCTGGGCACCCTGGGCGGGATCGGCGTCGACTACGACGAAGCCCGCGACCTCCTCTACGTCTCCTACTGCAAGAAGACCCCGTGTCAGGACAACGGCGGCTTGGTGCAAACCGTCGACCCCGACACCGGGACCGTCACCGGGAACCTGTTCCGCACCGTCGGCGAGTTCACCGGCGGTCTCGCCTACGACCCGCTCGATGACACCCTGTGGGTCGGCCGCCACTTCGACGTCGCCCACTACACCCTCGACGGCACCTTCCTCGGTGCGTTCCCCCGACCCACCCCCGGCGCCTACGTCGACGGGCTCGCCCTCACCAACGCCACCACCGCAACCATCGCCCCGCCCGGCGGCCTCGTGCTCTCCCCGGCGTTCGAGATCCCCGCCACCACTGGAACCCCCGAAGAAGTCTCGGTCTACGCCACCGACCCCGCCGGCAACGCCGCGGTCGGCGTCACCGTCACCCTCACAGTGACCGGAGCCCACCCGACCACCCCCACCGCGGTCACCAACAGCTTCGGTATCGCCGTGTTCACCCTCACCGCGGCCACCGCCGGAAACGACCTCCTCCAAGCCTCCGCAACCATCGTCGGCCACGACCTGGCATCGAACGCGAACACCATCGACTGGACCACCGGGCCCCCCGGGACAGGCGGCGGGCCCGGCTCGCAGATCGACGGGATCACCCCCGACGACGGCACCACCATCACCGAACCCACCCCCGTCACCATCGGTACCGTCACCCCGCCGCCGGGCGAGACCGTCGACACCTGGCAGATCATCGCCCACCCCGCCGACCGTCCAGACGACCAGATAGTCCTCGCCGAAGGCACCGGAAACCCGCCCACCGACCCCGACCAGATCGCCGTGATCGACCCGACCGTGATCGACAACGGCATCTGGATCATCGCTATCGAGGTCGTCGACACCGGAGGCGGTCTCGGCACCACCGAAACCTCCGTCGTCGTCGACGGCCAGTTGAAGCTCGGCCGCTACCACATCACCTACCAAGACCTCGCCGTCCCCGTCGGCGGCATCCCCATCCAAGTCCTCCGCACCTACGACACCCTCAACAAGGACCAGGTCGGCGACTTCGGCAACGGGTGGACCCTCGACGTCTCCGACTTCCGCGTCCAAATCAACCGACCGCTGGGTGACGGCGGCTGGGAACGCTACGGGTGCGGCGGCGGCATCATCTTCGTCTCCTACTGCTTCCGCACGTCCCGCTCCCACTACGTCACCGTCACCTGGCCCGACGGCCGCACCGAAACCTTCGACTTCACCCCCAAAGGCCTCTCCTCGTTCTTCGGGGCCGGCGCCATCGCCTCCTACACCCCCCGCCCCGCAGCCACCTCCACGCTCGAACCCGCCGGCGGCGCCAACCTCGGCTGGACCGGCGATGGCAACCTCTACGACGACCCCTTCACCCCCGGCACCCTCTATGACCCCGACCGGTTCGTCCTCGTTGCCAAAGACGGCACCCGCTACACCCTCGACCGCAACGACGGCCTGATCGAAGCCGAGGACCGCAACGGCAACACCGTCACCATCGACGACCTCGGCATCCACTCCTCCAACGGCCCTGACATCGAATTCACACGCGACGGACTCGGGCGCATCACAGCCGCTACCGGACCCGACAACGAATCTGTCATCTACGACTACACGCCCGGCGGCGACCTCGACACCGTCACCGACCAGAACGGCCACACCACCAGCTTCGAGTACGTCGACCACGCCCTCGCCCAGATCACCGACCCTCTCGGCAATCCATACCAGCGTCTCGAATACAGCCCCGACGGGCGACTCGAAGCCATCACCGACGCCAACAACAACCGAACCGAGATCACCACCGACGTCGGCGCGCGCACCGAGTCCGTGACGTCACCGGACGGCCGCCAGATCACCCTCTCCACCTTTGACGAGCGCGGCAACGCGACCAGTCGCGACGACATATTCGACGGCGACCATCACCTCTCTACGTGGACCTACAGCACCGATGACCGCGACCAGATCATGACCCGTACGGACCCCAACCTCCACACGTGGACAGCGGACTACACCGCCGAGGGCGACCTCGACTCCTTCACCGATGCCATCGGACACAGCACGACAATCGAGTACGACGACTTCGGGCAGCCGCTCACGATGGTCGACGAGCTCGAGGGATCAACCAACCTTGCCTACGACACGCGGGGCAATCTCGTGTCAGTGGTCGACCCGGAGGGTCGCGAGCGGTCTTGGACCTACAACGGCCGCGGCGACGTCCTCACCGAGTCAGACGAGCTGGGGCTGCGCCGAACCTGGACCTACACATCGGCCGGCCGGGTCTCCTCAATGATCGATGCGCTCGGCTCCACGACATACGGCTATGACGCGAGTGGGCGGGTCACTAGCGAACAACGACCCGAGGGACAGGTGAACTACGTGTACGACGACGGAGGTCAGCTCCTGTCCATGCTCGACCCCTCAGGTCTGACAGCGTTTGCGTACGACAATGCTGGACGGATCACCTCGGTCGGGTCGGCGGCCGGGACCGTCTCCTACGCCTACCGCCCCGACGGTCGCCGCCAGTCGATGACGACCCCTGACGCTGTCTCGACCTACGACTACGACGCTGCGGGTCGTGTTACGACCATCGCAGACACGATCGCAGGGACGGTCGCCCTAACGCATACGTGGGGAGGCATCGACACCGTGACAAGGCCCAATGGGGTCACTACGGACAACTCCTATGACCAAGCAGGACGCCTCACGCGGATCGACCACGCGAGTACATCGGGACCGATTGACTTCTTTGAGTACACACTCGACCCCAGTGGGACACCGACATCGATGACCTCGACCGATGGCACCGAGAGCTACACGTACGATGACCTGAACCGACTGACAGCAGTGGCGTACCCAGATGGCGGAACTGAGACCTACAGCTACAACTCAGCCGGGGACCGCACAGCCTCCACGCTCGACGGCGACCTCACAACATACGCCTACGACAGTGCTGGACGCCTCAGTACGGTGACAACTCCCGCCGGCACGATCGGCTACACGTGGGACGGCAACGGAAATCTGATCTCGACCACGGAAGGCGGCAGCTATACCTGGACGAGTCAGAACATGATGGCGAGCGCAACCGTTGGCACGATCTCTCAGAGCTACGAGTACGACGCGGCGGGCCTTCGCGTCGGGGTCGACGGGGACGACTGGCTGTGGGATCGCCTCGCGGGCCTTCCTACGCTGCTTCACGACGATTCCACGCGCTGACCTGGGCAACATCGCAGCTACCACTGGCGGCGAAACCAGCTGGAGCCTCTCAGATCGCCTCGGCTCCGTGCGAGCTACCACCGACTCAGTGGGCGAGATCTCCACAAGTGTCGACTACACGGCATACGGCAGCGTGCGGAGTATCACCGGTACCTCGGAGGCACTCGGCTTTGGCGGTCAGTACGCGGACGATACCGGCCAGCTTCATCTCCGCGCCAGGCAGTATGACCCGGCTAACGGGACATTCCTATCGCGCGATCCTCTTCCGGGCGGTGGCGAATACGGCTACGCGATGGGCAGTCCGACAGCGTTGACCGACCCATCGGGCGCCACGCCACTCCTGGAGCACGCGTGGATAACCTCCGGCGCGACGGGCGCCGCCGGATATCTAGCGAGGGCATCGTTCTGCCGGGAGGAGTTCAGCTTCGGCTCATTTGCCCTTGCGTTCGGGCTCGGCGCTCTAGGCGGTGCACTCTCGTCTGCCGGTGACACCACGGGATTCACTGTGAGTGCAACCTTGCTAGCGGTGGGTGTGCCCGCGGGGGTCGCGGCGGCGGCTGCTAACGAAGGTGGATCAACGTCGCAGTGGATAGCGAACACTGTGATCGTGTTCACCATCGGACTGGTCATCACCGCCGCCTCCCCAGCGTTCGGACCAGGGGCAGCCGTGGCCGTTGCGGCGATCAGTCCCGCGCGCGATCGCGCTGAGTTACCTGAACAACACGGGCTACTGCTCGTGAGACACGCGATTCGGATGCCGCACCCCGCTGGTGTAAGCCATGTCGCCTGACAAGTTGTCGGACTCAGTAGCCAGGTCCGTGCCCCGGCGGATGGCGGCGGGGCTTGCCTGTGGCCTTCTTGTGCTCGACCTGATGTTCGTGTGGTACCTGGTGACAGGCACGGACGAACCAGTGCAGCTGTCACGGTTTGCAGTGGTGATCGCCGTGCTGGCCGGCCTGCATTTGCCGCTACTTCATTTCGCGAACTCGAGTTTCCGAGCTCTCGCCTCTGGGTCGCTGCAGTACACGAACTGGCGCCGACGCCCGACTGTTGTGATCGCCTCAGGAGACCGGGTACACCGTGTGCGAGAGGGTGCAAACTTCTACCGCGTTGAGTCCAGCGGGTCCGTCGGGCCCACCTGGTTCCTGTTTTTCGATCGGCGGGTTCTCCAGGCCTGGCTCGATCGAATCGGGATCGAACTTGACTAGCTGCTAACGGTGGGTGTCCCCGCTGGGGTAGCGGCGGGTCCGGTGGTGAGCCTGACCGGCCCGCCCCCGCGCGGGTCAGGCGACCTCGAGGGCCCACCGCACGGCCGGTGTGTCAGCTGGGCAAGTCCCCCCTCCGACACGTACTTGTACCCCACGGGGGTGCGCCTGGACGGAAACGGTTCCGTCGGGGTCGTAGCGCAGCGAGACTCCGAGTTCGTTGTAGAGCTCGGCTTTGTCTGCTGGTTCGGCGTCGGCGATGACGGCGACGATGTCTTGTAGTGCGTTGACGAGGGCTTTGACTTGTTCGGTGGTCATTTCGCCGCCGGGGATCTGGCGGCCGAGTTGGGCTTCGAGGGTTCGGCGTTCTTGTTGGGTTTCGCTGATCCATTTGGCGGCGACGGCGACGGCGTCTTCGTGGTCGAGCAGGGCCCGGTAGTTGTCGAGTTTGCGGTCGCATTCGGCGATGGCGTCTTGGAGGTTGGTTTCGCGTTGTTCGGCGGCGGGGTCGGGTTCGGAGTTGCCGGCGAGCGTCGCTGTGGTGTCGTCGAGGTGGTCGTCGTCGAATAGGGAGGCGAGCCAGGCGTCGAGGCCGGGTAGGACGGCGTCTTCTCGGACGTAGATGCTCTTGGGGTGTTGGCGGTCGCCGTCGGGGTAGTCGTCGGGGAACTTGCACCGGTAGTAGGCCCGGTCGTGGTTCCATTGGCCTTGCATCCGTCGTCCGCAGACGTCGCAGCGCATGATCCCGGCCAGCACGTAGTTGCGGCCTTTCTTGGGGGCGCGGGTGGCGGCTCGTTTGTGGCCGTCGAACATGGCTTGGGCGGCGGCGAATTGTTCTTGGGTGACGAGGGGTTCGTGGGTTGGTTGCGCTGACCGGATCCATTCGTCGGTGTTGTTCCACCGCATCTTGGTTTCGTGTCCGAGGGCGACGTCGTCGACGTCGAGGAGGACTTCGTCTTTGCGTTGCTTGTTCCACACCTCGAACCCGGTGTAGCGGGGGTTGGTGAGGATGGCCCGGACGGCTGATTTTGCCCACTTGCCTTGTCCGGAGGTCCGGTGTCGGTTGCGTTTCGGGTCGTGGGCCGACGGCGACGGGATCGAATCCTGGTTGAGCGCGGAGGCGATGGCGTGGAGGCCGTCGCCGCGGATGTAGGCCTCGAAGATCCGTTCCACGACGGGTGCGGCGATCGGGTCGGGGGAGAGGCGGCGGAGTTGTTGTCCGTTGGCGGCTTTGGCCGGGTTGGGGTGCGGGCCGACGTCGATGAGCAGGTAGCCGTAGGGCGGCCGGCCGCCGAGGAAACGGCCTTCGATGGCGGCCTGGCTGGCCATCGCGGCGCGGACCCGGGTTTTGATTCGCATCCGTTCGCCTTTGCTCATCCCGCCGTAGAGCGACATGACCAGGTCGTGGGCTTCGGAGCCGGGGTCGACGGCGCCGCCGACTTCGGGCACCCACAGGCCGACGTCGAAGTGGGTGAACACGGGGAAGGTGAGGCCGAACTGGTTGCCGTAGAAGGCTCGTTGGGGTTCGCCGATCACTACCGCGTCGAATCCCCGGTTGGTGTCGCGGAACGTGTCGAGGAGCCGGTTCGCTTCGGGGCGGCGCTTCCAGGGGAGGGATCGGGATTCGCCGATGTCGAAGAACTCGGCGACGATCTCACCGTCGGGTTCGATGACCTGCCGGGACCGGGCCAGCTGCCAGTTACACGACGACGCCGGGTCTTGTTGGTCTTCGGTGCTCACCCGTCCGTAGAACGCGAATCGTTTCATGATGCGGTTCAGGCTACGGCCTGATCGTCAACGCCAGATTCACCGTGACCAGAATCACCGTGTCCGGTTCCCCCGTGTCCGGGATCACCGTCGACGGTGGTGCCGTGGAGGGTGGCGAGTTGGCGGTCGTGGGCTTTGCGCAGGATCCGCAACAGGACACGCGCCAGCGCCGGGGGTCAGCTCGGGTGGTTCGAGGTCGGGAGCGAGGGTCAGTTTCGCGTCCGGGATCGGAGGACATGGGTCGACCATCGCATGGGGTGTTCCCACTTCTGTTCCCACTTCGGGTCCCGGTTCACAAGTTTTTCGAGATTTCTTCGGGGGACGCGTCCGGGGCGTCCCGTGGCGTGTCGTCCTGTCCCGCGACCGAGATCACGGGACAATTTCGGAGCTCCAACCGTCCCCGGGACGGATGACTCGATGTCCGCCGGTCGAGTCCCGTCCCGGGGGACAGCATCGACCGTCCCGGGGACGTCCCGTACTCGTCCCGGGGACGTCCCGTGTCGCAACCTCGGCGGCCACCTCGGTCATCGTTGACCTCGCCTCCCGGCAGAGCCGGGACCCCGGCCCGTCGCAGACCACGCTGAGTGAACTCTCGAGTCGTCCAAAATCACCAAATCCTCGCAGCACACACTTGCAGGTTCCCCCTCGGGGGGAACCTGGCGGGGGCCGAGACGCCACGGAAAGTTGGCTCTACCGGTTCCAGAAGCGGCCTCGTTCGAGCGGGCTGATGCCACGGTCGCGGCGAACTGGGACTCGAAGTGGGACCCGAACCGGGACCCGAAGTGGGACCCAGGAAGGCGGCGGCGCGCGCATTCGGGGTTCGTGGTTGTGCGGACGGAGCGGGACCGGAGGGGAGGGGTTGGCATGCCGATCTCGAGTGGACGTGTGCGGCCGCTGGGCTCGGTGGGTTGATGGATGGCTGTCCCCGGGACGGCTCGCAGGTTGCCCGTAGGGAAACCTGCAAATGTGTGGTGCGAGGATCTGCCGTTTCGGAGGGGACGTCACCGGACCGAAATTGGGGTCCGACTGTGCCGTCCCGGGGCCAGGTCGAGCTCGACCTGGTGGCCCTGCAGCGGAGCTTCGTGGCATCGGCAAGCGATCTCACGGAGGATCGAGCATCGGATGCACCTTCCAGGACGCCTCAGAGCAGGCCAGGGAGCACGTCGGGCCCGCCGGAGCCGAAATTCTCAGCCCGCCCCAAGATCGGCGGACGAGGCCCACTGTGATGGCCGCGGTCTGTCGCTTGTGGCGGAGGGAGGCGGAGGGTCGTGCGTTTACCCGGCTGCTGGTCGGGTTGCCGCGGCTCCATCGCGCGTCGTGCAGCATCGGTCTCGTGTCCAGCATCGGATCACGGCGGAACCCAGCAGGACCGGCGTCTGCGTTGCCGTCCCGTGACCGTCCCGTGACCGTCCCGGGGACGTCCCCGGGACGAAGTGGGACCCGAAGTGGGACGTGAAGTGGGACCCGAAGTGGGACGTGAAGTGGGACCCGAAGTGGGACGTGAAGTGGGAACTGGGTGGGTGGTTTGGCGCGGGCGTGGGCCGGGTTTGCGGCTGCATCGGCGGGGTGCGGGATGGCACCTCGGGTGCCGTGTCGCCATCACCGCGACCGGCCATACCGTGTCCGGTTCGACCAGCCACGGAACCCGGGGAGGTTGCAATCGTGTTCAATGATTCAAGGCGTTCGCGAAGCTGTCCCAGGGACACGGGGACGGATCCCGGGATGGAGCCGGCATCGCAGGTGCAAGTTTGTGCGCTCTCTCATCGTTGAAGCTTGGTGGTCAGACGATCTCTAGAGATCGTCGACGACCCTCGGGAACGGGATCGAGGCCGGCTGCCGTGTCGACAATGGCCGTGTCGGATCGACCGGACACGGCCATTGCCGATCCGAGGAAGAATATTCAGATGGACTGTTCTCCGACGACAACTCGAATCGGCCACAAGGGCCGCCGGCACGAGCCCTCACAACACGACCGGCTGTTGTCGGCGTCGACCTCTACACTTGAATCCATGACCACCGTCGAGATCTCCACCGACACGGCCCAACTCCTCCAGACCGAAGCCAACCGCCGCGGGATCACCATCGAAGCACTCCTCGCCGAGTTGGCCGCCGGGATCGGCAGCGACCCGATGGAGTCGTTCATCGGCTGCGGATCGTCGGGGATCTCTGAGCCGTTCGATATCCACGCCGAACGCCAGACCCTCGCCGACGCCAAAACTGCCGCCGGGCTCGAGAACCTCTGACGTCGTTTCGACGGTGATCCTCGTCGACACCAGCGTTTTCGTTGCCGCCGCCGACCGTGACGAGACCCGCCACCGCGACTGCGCCCAAGTGCTGCGAGACCACCACGATCTCACCGTCGCCGCCCCGGTCGTTGCGGAGACAGCCTGGATGACCGAGACGAGGCTCGGGCCCGTCGCCGAATCCCGGTTCCTACGGCTCGTCACCAGCGACCGAATCAGAATCATCGACCTGGCCGCCAGTGACTACACCCGGGCCATCGACCTGATAGACACCTACGCCGACCTCGGTCTCGGATTCGTGGACGCCTCGATCATCGCCATCTCCGAACGATTCGCCGTCACCAGTATCGCCACGCTCAACACCCGCGACTTCCATGTCGTCCGCCCCGCCCACACCCCCAGCTTCGAACTGCTCCCGACGAGCTGAACTTCCGCATCCCACGCCGCCTGCGCCCGCTCAAGGCCACAGACCCTAGTCGCGGTGCGTGTTCGAAGCACGAGGCGGGTCTCTCTGACGGCCACCACGCGGGCGGCGAGCACTGGATCGCAACGTCGACGCGTACGCCCTACTTCGCCAGAAGCTGCCGCGGAGAGCGCGATCGTTGGCCGGCCATGGACCGAGAATTGATGGTCTGGAGTTGCCCGGGGTCTGGTGCACGGATGGCGGCTGAGGACCTGACCGCCGCGCTCTTGGGACCGGCCTCGGATGTGGGGCGATTCACCCGCCGGCACGGTCACTGAGGACTTGGCGGTAGACGCGTACGTAGTCGTCCACCATTCTGTCTGCGTCGAATCGTTCGACGGTGACACGACGTATTTGACCACGGTCGAGACCGGCCGCCCGCTCCACCGCCTTCGCCGCGTCGTCGATGCCTTCGACCAGGAAGCCGGTTTCGGAGTCCGTGATCAATTCTGGCATTGATCCGCGATTGCTGGCGATGACCGGTGTGCCGCAGGCCATTGCCTCGACCACGCTGTACCCGAATGGCTCGTCGAAGTTGACCAGATGGAGCATCGCGTGGGCCTGTCCCAGTACCGCCGCCCGCTGGTCGGCCGCCACCGAGCCGATGAAGCTGACCTTGTCATCATCGATGTGGGGGGCGACTGACTGGTCGAAGTAGGCCTGGTCCTGGACGATCCCGGCCACTACCAGCGGACGGCCGACCTGCCGGGCGACCTCAATTGCTTCGGCGGTCCCCTTGTCGGGGTGGATACGGCCGAAGAAGAGCAGATGGTCACCGCGTGCGCGGCTCACCTCGAAGGCGTTGGTGTCGATTCCGTGATGGATCGTGGCGGCGTAGGTCAAGGAGGGATGCCGGTTGGATTCACTGATGGCGACATAGGCGCACCGGTCGTCGTACTCGACGAACACCGGAACGATACGGGCGGAGGAGAACCCGTGGATGGTGGTCACCACGGGTGTCGCCACGAGGCGACTGTAGGTGAGGGGAAGGAAGTCGAAGCTGTTGTGGATGATGTCGAAGTCGCCGGCGCGTTCGAAGAGTGCTGCGATGTGCGTGCACTCCGCGACCTTGGCGTCGACCTCAGGGGTTTCGGACCATCCGGTGGCCACGACCGATGCAAGGGTCGCCGACGTGATGGAGTCTCCCGTCGCGAACAGCGTGACGTCGTGTCCGCGCCGGACCAGGCCCTCGGTGACCAGCGAGGCGAACTGCTCCCACGGGCCGTAGTGGACGGGCGGTGTGCGCCACGAGACCGGGGCCAGAACCGCGACCCGCAGCGGCGTAGACGAGTGAGGTGGATCCGGGCCCATGGGGCAGGCTACCGGCGGCGCGACCCGGCTTGAATTCCGGTATGGTGAGTGCTCACCCTTGGTGAGTCGCCACGTTTGGGCAGGACTGCAGTCAGCTGGCCGCCCCGTACAGGCTCGACGCCTCCTCCGAGACCTCCTGCGTCGCGAGGACACGTCCATGAGCAAGGCGACCGGCCTGACCACCCTGAGCACACGTCCCGGGTTGACTTACGCGATGATCTCGACGTTTCCGCCGACGCCGTGTGGCATCGCCACCTTCTCGGCCGCTCTCTGTGGGGGACTCGAGGCGGGCGGGGCACGGGTCGAGGTGATCCGCGCCAGCGTCGACGGCGGGCCTACCCCCGAACGCGTCGTCGGGCCACCTCGAGCAGGGGCGTCCGACGCCGTCACCTGCGGTGAGGGCCGCCATAGACCGCGCTGATGTCCTCATCGTGCAGCACGAGTATGGGCTCTACTCCGGAAGAGACGGTGAGGCGATCATCGAGGTTGTCGCAACGACGGACACGCCCTCGATCGTCGTGGCCCACACGGTGCTCGGCGCACCCACACCCCATCAGCGCGCAGTGCTCGAGGCCGTCGCCCGGGCTACCGATGCCATGGTCGTCATGACCGAAGCAGGCCGAGCAAGGTTGAGCGCGGGATTCGACGTCGACATGCGGAAGGTCTCGGTCATCCCGCACGGTGCGGCGATCAGCGTTGAGCGTCCGTCGTCGGTCAGTGTCGGTCGGCCGAATATTCTGACGTGGGGACTTCTCGGACCGGGGAAGGGTATCGAGTGGGCCATCGACGCGGTCGCTTTGCTAGGGGACCTGCGACCGTCACCGCACTACTGCATCGCCGGCGACACCCACCCGAAGGTGGTAGCTGCCCATGGCGAGGAGTACCGCGACATGCTCCGAGCCCGTGTCGCTCGCTTGGGGATTGAGTCGTCGGTGCGTTTCGATGGCGGCTACCGCGGCCTGGACGACCTCGCCAAGATGATCGCCGACTCGTCGATTGTGGTGCTGCCCTACGACTCGCCAGACCAGGTGACCTCGGGTGTCCTGGTGGATGCGGTAGCCGCCGGTCGCCCGGTCGTAGCAACCGCGTTCCCCCATGCCCAGGAGCTGCTCGCAAGCGGCGCCGGAATCGTCGTTCCACGGTGCGACCCTGGGGCGTTGGCCGCGGCGCTGCGAGAACTCCTGACCGAACCTGACATGCTCGACGCGATGTCCGCCGAGGCTCGGCGCATCGCACCTGGCCTGGCCTGGCCCGTGGTGGCGGCCAAATACTCAGACCTGAGCGCGGGTGCTCCTTGGTCGCGATGCAGCGGTGTCAGCGTGACCGCCTCCACCCCCTCCTTCGATCACCTCATGGCCATCACCAACCGCTTCGGTACCTACGAACACGCCGAGGGAGCCGTCCCAAGGCCCGAGCACGGATACTGCACCGATGATGTCGCCCGGGTACTGGTTTTGCGTCTCCCGCGAACCGCACCCTTCGCCCGCCATCATCGAGCTCGGTCACCGCTCTCTGCGTTTCCTCGCCGACGCCCAGGACGCCACCGGGAGATCACGGAACCGACGCCAGGCCAACGGTGATTGGTCTGGTCCCTACAGCACCGAAGACTGCTGGGGCCGAAGTCTCTGGGCCTTCGGCACGGCATCGGCCCCCAATGAGGAGCGTCTCCGCCCACCCGCCCTGGATAACTTCGATCGCGGCGCGACAAGGCGATCGCCCTGGCCCCGCGCCATGGCCTTCGCCGCCCTGGGAGCAGCCGCGGTGGTCGACGCCCATCCGCGTCACCCGCGGGCGCTGGCGCTACTCGATGCTGCAGCAGGTGCCATTGGAGCACGGTGCCCCGATGACGATTGGCCTTGGCCAGAACGACGATTGGCCTACGCCAACGCCGTGCTTCCCGAGGCCATGATGGCGATCGGTGAAACGCTTCAGCGTCCTGAACTCGTCGATGACGGCTTGGCGCTACTCGGCTGGCTCCTGGCACGTGAGACCGTCGACGGACATCTCTCGGTGACCCCGGTGGGCGGTGCCGGCCCGGGCGATGTCCGGCCAGGGTTCGACCAGCAACCAATCGAAGTGGCTGCCATGGCCGACGCGTGCAGCCGCGCCTTTCGACTGACCGGCCGGTCCTGTTGGTCCGACGGCGTGGACCTGGCGGTCAGGTGGTTCCAGGGCGACAACGACAGCGCCACGCCGATGTGGGATCCCCAGACCAGCGGAGGCTTCGATGGCCTCGAGCCCACTGGGGCCAACCAGAACCAGGGTGCCGAGTCGACCCTCGCCTTGCTCTCGACATTCCAGCAATCACGCCTCCTCATGCCGGTACCGGTGTGACCACCCCGCTGGTCGTCACCCGCAGTACGCAGCGAATACGGCCTGACCCCGCAAGGGTGGTGGCGGAGCTCTTCGTGCCTGGCCAAGAAGTCGTGGCAGGCAGCGAATCACGTGCCACTGCGGTGGTACAGCGCGTCCTCGCCCTCGACGAACCCACAGTGGAACGCCGACTCGCCGACATCGTGGAGAGGTTCGGACATCGCCACCGCGATCTCGACGCAGTGTTCCGCCAACACGAGGCGCGCATCGAGAACCGCATGCGTCGTGGAACCGAGATCACCGACGCTCGAAGGCTTCTCCTCGGCGCCACCTTCACCCACGAGCAGGCAATCGAGGCCGCATCCCTGTGCAACCCCTCACTCGTGCCTCATCCCGACCAGTCAAGGACGCCATCGGGGGCGCTGCGAGTCGTGATGAGCGCCCGGGCGATCAGCGAGGGTCACCGGTCCAGCATCGAGTTCCGAACCGGCATGATCAGCGCCACCGGATCGGTCATCATCGACGAGCCGGGTCCCTACGCGGCAGTCGGCACGCATCAGCTTGGCCGGTTCGAACGGGACGGGTTCCACCACCGTCTCGAGGCTCTGGGAACCGACGGCGAGACGGCGGCCTCGGTTCTCGATGCGCTCGGGGAGACGTTCACCACCGACGAACTCGAGGTGCGCCTCGCACGTCTGTCCGGCGAGCGAGACACTCGACCCAACGCTGCCGCGACCATGGAGCAACTGCGGGCGATCAGCTGCTGCACCTACGACGCGACATTCTCTACCGACACCGAATTGTCGGACCGTGTGCTGTCTCCCATGATGGCGACCGAGTCCCACGGAATGGAGGACGCCCGTTTCGTCCGATTCGTCGACGACGACGGCACCGCAACCTACTTCGCTCCGTACACGGCCTTTGATGGCTCATCCATTTCCCAACAATTCCTGCGCACCACGGACTTCGTCACATTCCACTCTTCGCCCATAACCGGCCCGGCAGCGGGGAACAAGGGGCTCGCGCTGTTCCCGCGGCGGATCGACGGCCACTACGCGTCGATGCTTCGCCACGACCGGGAGACCAACGCCGTCGCGTTCTCCACCACCCCGACGCATTGGGAAGCGCCAACGACCGTCCAGCAACCCAAGCGGGACTGGGAACTCATCCAGCTCGGCAACTGCGGTTCACCCATCGAGACCGAACGGGGATGGCTCGTACTCACCCACGGCGTCGGTCCAATGCGGACCTACAGCATCGGCGCGGTGCTACTCGACCTCGACGACCCAACCCAGCTCCTTGCATCGCTCGCCACCCCACTACTCGAAGCCGCCGACCACGAACAGGACGGCTACGTCCCCAACGTCGTCTACTCCTGTGGCGCCCTCCTCCACGGCGACACCCTGGTCATCCCCTACGGCGTGGCCGACACCTCGATCTCGATCGCGACCGTCGCCTGCAACAGCGTGCTCGACGCAATGGTGCCCAACACAAAGAAAACTGGAGTCCTCAATGACTGATCACCCGGTGGTAGACCACAGGATCCGGGCAGGGCAGGGTCGGTCAGATTCCTGGTGTAAACGGCGCTCAAGAGAACGGGAGGGAATCCGACCAAACCCTTCGGGAATCATTGACACAAGGCGAAAGCACCCGGCGCGAGCGCTCGTGGGGTAAGGGTACAAGTCGCCCCTCCGACACCACAAAGCCGCAGGTCAAGGCGGGTGCGGGAGCACCGGATCGGCCCGCTTGTCAGCGGTTTGTCATCAGCTGGTCGGCTTCGCCGGAGGGATCCAAGACGTTGGCACCAGCGCGTCCCCACCTCGCCAACGTTCAACCACGGCGTCCTGGAACCAGGGCAGGTCGAGATCAGCATGATCCAGCAGCAGGACCTGCAGCGCGCCTCCGTGGCGCTCCACCTCGGCATTGATCGCGGCGACGATCCGTATGAGACCTTGCCGGTCCTCGTCATTCGTCGGATCGGGGTCATCGACGTCGGGGGGAAAGTAGACCTGGGACGGTTGATCGAGCACAAGGAAGCGGGGGACCGGTCGTTCGGCCTCGATGAACTGCCTGTGGAGTCCCAGCATCGCTGCGAGGTGGTAGCCGACCCAGTTCTCGCCACTCCCCATGTGGTCAAGCGGTACGGGTCCAGAGGGTGTATCCGCAATGACGGTCAAACGACGGATGTCGAGCCGAGCTGGCGATCCTGCGTGTTCAAGTTCGAGGTCTGCGGCGATGTCTGTCAGGTTGACGCTGACGCGCGGAGAGCACTTGCGAGGCGGCTGGAGGCTTCGTCTGAGTCGAGGTCCTCCTCCAGGGAGGTGACTTGTCGTTCGAGCTCATCGATGCGCGCTGCCACGGCATCATCAACGATGGCCTCCGAGTGGGCTCCGAGGAACAGGCTGATTCGGCCCCGAACGGCTGCGCGCCTCACGGCGCTGTCGCGGAGTGCCTCAATCAGCTCGTTCCCTCGCTCGGCCTCGTTGAGCGCTAGCTGATTCTCCCGAAGCTCGCTCTCGAGCGTCGCTCGTCGGTCCTCGGCTGCGCCGATGAGAACCTGAAGTTCAGGAGTCGTAGTCGAGATCGAGGCGATCTGATCGGAGAGCGCCGAAAGCTCGTCAGCTATGTCTTGAACGACGTCGGGCTCGGCGAGATCGGAGGCGCACACTGGGCACGTCGAATGATCACTGTTCCCACCGAACAAGGCTGACAGGGAAAGCCGCGACCGTTGCTCGTCAGCCTCGTTGGAGAAGTCCGCCTGCTCAGCAGCGATCAGCTGGAGGTTTGCCAGCGAGGAGTTGACCCGGGTGAACTCATCTCTGAGGGCCTGTCGTGCCGCAACAAGGCCGTTGAAGGGCGACGGTGTCGGCAGATCGAAGTCGGGTTCGGGAGCGTCCAACGCCCGAGACAGGAGTTGGAGCGGCGTCGAGCCATCTTCGATGTCTACGTCGTACACGAGACCCGCGTCGCGGGCCTCAGCGAGCAGAACCTGCTCGCGCCCTGTGGGTCCGCGCAACGCGGCCCGTTCGTCGGTGCCCCGGCGCAGCTGCTGCAGCTCTCTACGAAGCTCACGTAGGCGGTTGACCTTCGCGATGTGGTCGTCTGGTACAGCACCAAGGAAGAAGGGCAGCACATCGCGCATCGCCTGTGGCGTGAACTCGCTTGCCTGTGAGTGGAAGAGGATGTTGCGGCTAGCGATCTCGTCCTGCGCCTGGAGGCAGAAGAACAGCGTGTGTCGGATCGTCGCTCGTAGGGGAAGGCGAGTTCCCGATGTCGGCTCATGGAGGTTGGCGGCGATTCCGCAGAACGCCGCCAGCTCTGCTCGAGCGCTGTCTTTGTCACTGTTCGGGCTCAGCTCGTCTAGCTGTGGGAGATCACCGTCGGGCGACATCGTTCGCACGTGGAACTGTGTCGAGACACTCCGGCCGGGGACGCGGCGCCATACGAGCGACCAGTACCCCTTCTCCGGCGTGTTCGAGGAGAAGCGCATAGGCGGCGACGCTGTCGCGCACAACCCCAGCGGCGACTGGGTAGTCAGAGCTGCCCATGCAGTAGTCGATGATGTCGAGCAGGGAGCTCTTCCCCGTTTTCGACGCGCCGGTGATGATGTTCAGCGCGCCGAGTCTGAGACTGACGTCGCGCCGCGAACCGTCCGCGGCGTAGAGCGATATGGTCCGAATCTGGAAGCTCATGGCTCAAAACCGAGGAGGGAGAGCACCGTCGGTGTGCTGCCGGCCTTGGCGAACCACCGGCCCGCAAGGCCGGCAGCGTCGACGATGGCTCGCGTCTCGTCGGATAGGTCATCGGGCAGTTGCGCCCGCCGACCCCTTGGGGTGATCGCCGCTCCTTCCATCCCCAGGGCCTGACTCTGGAGGCCAAAGAGGAGCCCGGCTCTCAGCGGAGCGACGGAGCCCTGAAACAGTCGCTGGAACTCGGGCCGGAACTCGGGGTGGTCCGTCATCCATTTGGCCAGGTGGGACCTGGTGTTCGATGGCAACCAACCGCGCAGCACTGGGTACATGGCGATCGTCGCGGCGGCGAGGCCAACAGGCAGAGGCTCCGGTGCCTTGGCTTCCCGAGTGTGTTCCCGCGCGGACTCGCTGATGAGCAGTGCCACGAACGCGGGGTTGAAGAGACTGAACTCCTCCCGAGCTGCAGAGACCGTGGAGGTCATCCGGCACCCTCAGCCGCGGCCTCTGGCACCAGGAGCTCGGTGAGGCGAAGCTCGAAGTCGGGGTGCCAGCCAAGGCGCAGCTCGTCCGCCAACATGTGGAGTGACCCGCGACTCACAAATGTCGCCGTGCAGGCCGGTCGTATCGGGAAGTCCGCGGCCTCAGCCCACGCATACAGCCCCTTCGCGGCCTCCAGCTGCGCCTCTTCGCTGGCCGACTCCCCCAGCTCATCCTTCATGCGCTCGAAGAGGAGCTCCCATGCCTCCTGCAGCTCGCGCTCGTAGGCCGCGAGTTCGCCGTACTTCAGTAGCCCATCGTGGCTCCAGCGCGACCGCTGCACGAAAGCGCGGTGGTAGTCGCGGACGGCGATCCTGACTCGGGCGATAGCGATATCGATCAGTTCCAGTTGCTTGCAGAACATCTGGTCGAGGAAGCGGTCGACCTCGGGTCTGTCCTCTGCGACGTCCTCGTCGATTGGCAGATTGTCCTGGTGAAACTGCTCGCGGAGGTCAGTCAGCTTGGCGTCGAAATCGTCGCCGTGAACGGCAGCGCCGTAGCCCACCACCAGCTGACGCAGACAGCGACGGTTCCACCACCCTTCAAGTCGTTCCATGAAGGCGTCCACGTGTTCACCTCTGACCATGAGCCGACTGAGGGCGCGGATCTCCTCGTCGACCTGCGTGATGTCTGGGGACGAGGTCACCAGCCGGAGTGCAGATACCAGTTCCGTACTTCGATCCGCGGAGAGCGCCAGGAACGAACTCATCGCCGCGTCCAGAGCCTTGTTTTCCGATTCGGATGCGATGACGCGCAGGGCTTGTGCAATCTCCTCGTTGTCCCGCTCGGCGGGATTCTCCTCAAGCCGGCTGACTGTCGATCCGTCCCCAGCGGTGGCAGTCGTGATGAGGAAGAGTTGCGTCGAGGTCAGCGCGAGCTCGCCCGCTGCTGTCAATTCGCCCCACACCCTCAGGCTCTTCCAGAGGTCGGGTGCAGCGTCCGTGATAACAGTCCCAGGCGCACGATGCTTCAGCTGGAGGAGGGCGTCCTCGTCTTCGCCGGTGTACTCAAGGTCATCCGCAGCTTCAATTGCCACGGCCCAGCCAAGTCCAGATTGTTGCCGCTCGAGAGCCTTCAGAAGCCCGAATCGGAACTGGTAGGCGTAGCCGAGGCTTGACGCGGCGGCACTGAACCGGTTTGTCGTCGCCCCCGTCACGAGCCTGAACGTTACGCAAGATGCGCTGGCGACGCGGGGGATGTCACCTTCGCTCGTCGCCGAAGATCCTCCCCGCCACGCGCTCGGCGGCGTCGCTCTGCATGGGTGGCGTGACGTGCGTGTAGATCTCCCTGGTGATGTGGGTGCTGCTGTGGCCGAGGCGCTCGCTGACGATGTGGATGTCGATGCCCTCGGCCAGGGCGAGGGTCGCCCACGTGTGGCGGAGGCCGTGGAGCTTCAGCGCGGGTAGGGCGTGCTCGGGCTCGGCCCGGTTGTGCCGGATCTGCTGGCGTTCGAACTCTCGGCTGAAGCGCTCGGGGTGGTACACGGTGCCGTCGGCCTTGCAGAACACCCACCCGTCGTCGTGGTAGCCGGCGCCGAGGAGGAGCTTCTCCTCGTTCTGGCGGGCCCGCCACCGCCGGATCACCTCGACCGTCGCGTGGTCGAGGCGGATGAGGTGACCCCGCTTGGTCTTCGGCAGCTCCTTGATGCGGATGCGGTGGTCGACGAGGGTCACCTGGCGGGAGATCACCGCGGTGGCGCTGGTCGAGGTCGAGGTCGTCCCACTTCAGGCCGAGCGCCTCACCTCGACGGCAGCCGGTCGTCGCGAGGAACACCCACGGCGGGAGGTAGCGGCTGTCGGCGACGAAGCCGAGGAAGCGCCGGAACTCGTCGGCGTCCCACACGTCGGGGCGGCCCTGCCGGGTAGAGCCGGCCGACGGCGGGTTGGAGGCGTCGGCGACGTTGCGGACCACTCGGTTCCAGCGCAGCGCATCCTTCAGCGCCGCGTGGATGATCGTGTGGACGTAGCGCACCGTCCTCGGCTTCAGGCCCGGCTCGGGAGCCGAGCGCTTCGGCGGGTTCAGCTGTCGGCGGTGGATCGCGGCGACGGCGTCCTTGGTGATCCCGGCCTCATCAGGGAAGCGCTCTCCGATCGTGTCGGCGACCTGTCGCCATGTCAGCCCGTCGTCGCGGAGCTGTGCGATGAGCTCGATCACTGCAGGGTCGTGCTGGCGCTTCGGCGGCCCCGGTGTCCGCCGGCCGGTGTCGAGCAGGGTGCGGTAGAGGGAGTTCAGGTCCATCGGCGTGAGCCGCTGCAGCAGGATCCCGCCGACGTAGGGCAGGACGTGCAGGCGGATGTACCGCTCGTAGGACGCGTAGGTGCTCTCCTCGAGCGTCGGCGGTAGCTGGGTGGGCAGCCACTCGTCGACGAGGAAGTCGGCCACGGTCAGCCGATCGGGACGCACGAACGTGCCCGACTGCAGGGCGGCGAGCGCTTCGATGCGGGCGGCCTCGGCTTCCTTGCGGGTGTGGAACCCGCCTTTGGACACCTGCTTGCGGTGGCCGGCCCCGTCGGTGACGTAGACGTAGTAGGTCCAGGTGTTGCCGCGCTTGCGGACGTTGTTGCGGCTCGACGATGCCATCGGGCCCTCCTTCGGCACTCGGCCGGCGAGGTGCCTCACGCAGGAGGGGACGCGCTCGACGGCGGTGGGAGGACGACCCTGAGCCGTGGTCGTCGATGGCCCGACGGTCGAGACGGTGCTCGACACGCAAGGCCCTCATCCTCGCGCACCCTCCGACCCGATGGCTACAACCCTCCGACAGCTACACGCCACCGACGACGCCCCACAGACAGCCGCGGCCACCGATCAGATCGCCACCGAACACCGAAACGATCTGGACACGATTGCAACCGTCCCGGTTGCTGTCCCGGCTCGCCCGTCACTCGGCGAAGGCGGGGCCTTCGGTTCGCTGGCCAGTCGTCGCATCGACTGCCAGATCGTGCACGTCGCCGAAGAACTCTCCGGTGCAGCGAATGCAGTCGCCTGCAGTGTCGATCACGCGGAGTCCGTCGAGGCAGAGGCGTGCCGTCCGCCAATCGACACCTTGTGGCCCGACGCCAACGATGTCGACGATTCCGACGACGAGCAGCCGGTCGCCCGCCCGAACCACGTCTGTGACCTGGCTGTGCAGGACCGTCGCACCTCGCTGAGCATGAGGGACGTCGACCAGATAGGCGCTACTGCCTGACACGACCAAAAGGTGCGTCGGCGAGGGGCATGCATAGGTGCCCGTGGCGCTGCCAAGCCCACCGGCCGCGAATGACGCTGCCCAGCTTCCGTCGGGTGTGTCGACCCGGACGACGAGCGGCGGGCCCCACCTCGACTCGAAGGGCTCGCACAAGCCGCCACCGGGATCGATGCCGATGGTCGGGATCCCCCAGTCGCCGTCACCGGGGTACTCGGGGTCGAGCTCGACGTCGAAGGCAGGCGTGAACCCCAGTGGGTTGAACCCAGCGCCGGTGGTCATCCGAACATGGTGGCGCATGCGCTCTTGCGCTCGGATGTCATTCCTGACCATCCGGGACTGTACCGGTCGACGCTCCGTGACCGGGACGCCACGTTCCGGGCGTCCCGGTCCTGGCCCGGTCCCGGGAGGGGCTGTCCCGGTCGAATCTTCTGCAACCGGGACGCAACCGGGAACTCGAACGGGAACTCCACCGGGAATCCCGTTTCGGACAATCCCGCCGCGTCCGCATCCCGCGGGCGCGTCAGGAGGTCCCGGACGTGGGATGGATGCGGATGATGGGCGCGGACTCGGTCGAGTACCACCGCGACACGGTGCTCGGCCGCTCGGACGACCACCCCGGCGCGGCACTGGCGTACTACGCATCCCGAGGCGAGACGCCGCTTCGATGGGGTGGGGGAGGAGCGGTCCGCCTCGGCTTGGCCGGACACGTCACCGCCGAGACCTACGAGGCCATCTTCGGACCCGGCGGTGCCCGGGATCCCCTCACCGGCCGGCGGCTGGTGCGCACGACGCGGCCCGGGCTCGAGATCGTCGTGTCGGTCCACAAGTCTGTGGCCGAGCTGGGCGTCATCGGCCGGGCCGAGGACATGCACCGCATCCTCGACGCCGAGCGGGACGGTACCGTCGCCTACCTCGAACAGCTCACCCGGGACCGAGGTGGCCGACGGGGTCGAGCCATCGTCCCCACCCCCACCAGCGGGCCGATCTACGCCATCACCCGCCACGCCACCTCCCGGGACGGCGACCCGTGCCTGCACGACCACGTCCTGTTCGCCAACCTCGTCCAGATGCTCGATGCCCAGGGCGGGTGGAAGGCGGCCGACACCACGCTGTGGCGTGACCACCTCCACGCCGCCACCGTCTACGGGCGGATGTGCTCGGCGAAGGTCGCCGTCGAGCTGGGCTACGGGATCGTCGCCGACGACGGCGAGTCGGGGAACCTCGGTCACTGGGCCATCGCCGGCATCCCCGACGCGGCCATGGCCATCCACTCGAAGCGCGCCGCCGACCATCAAGGTGGCCGTCGCCGTGAAGGGGTTCAAGAGCTACCGGGCCCGGGCTGTAGCCGCCCGGGACACCCGGGCCCCCAAGGAACACCAGCCCGTCGAGGACCTCATGGCCCGCTGGCGCCAGGAGCTCGCCGACATCGGCCTTCACTTGGTTGACATCGACAAGGCCGTCCGGCGCGACCACGATCGCCGGATCACCACCGAGCTCACCGACTACGACCTCGACACACTCGCCACCCAGCTGCTGTCGATCGACGGGCCGCTCGCCGCCGACAAGGTCTTTGCCCGCCGGGACGTGATGGTGGCCGCGGCACCGCTGCTGTACGGACTAGACGCGTCGATGCTCGACCGGCTCGTCGACAAGGTGCTCGATCACCCCGACGCCATCCCGATCCAGCCGGCCCGCACCGCTCGGGACTGGCGCTGGGCGCCGAGGTGCGTGGTCGAGACCGAGAGGAAGATCGCCAAGAAGGCGATCGAGCGGCACGAGACCGGGACCGCACCGAAGGTGTCCGAGCAGTTCGTGCGCCTCGCCATGCGGGTGGCCCAGGACGCACTCGGCCATCGACTCACCGACAGCCAGCTGCGAGTGGTGTCTGGCATCTGCCGGTCGGGTCGCAGCCTCGACGTGGTGGTCGGGATCGCCGGTCGTGGTTAACACTGCCCTCTCCCTTCATCGTGGTTGGTCAAACAGTCCAGGTTGGTCGGGTGTGACCTGTATTCGTAGGCCTTTGCGCTTGCCCCGGGTGACGTGGACTGCGTTGAGTTCTCCGCGTTGGACTCGGTGCAACACGGTTTGGCGGGCGATTCCGAGAGCCTTGGCGGCTTCGTTGAGGCCGACCCAACCGTCGGGGACTTGGGGGACGAGCTTGTCGCGGAGGTCGTTGTCGATGCGGATGTGCCAGGGAGCGCCGGGTGTGAGTTGTTCGCCTTGGATGAATCCTTCGCGTAGCCATCGGTAGATGGTGTGGGGGGAGACGTCGAGGATGTTGGCGGCGTCGCAGACCGAGGTCACTTGGACATCTTCTCCGGGGGGTGTGACATCTTCGGGGTCGTAGCGGGGGATGCCCTTGTTGTTTCGGAGGCTGGCTACGCGGCCGCGGGTGAAGGTCAGTCCGGTGCCGGTGCGGCGTCCCTGGCGGGCGAGGGTTTGGGCGATGGTGGTGTCGTCGAAGTGTTCGGCGAGTCGGCGGATGAGGTCGACGGTGGATTCGTCGGTGTGGTTCGCTCGGCCACCGGTGCGCCGCATGGTGATCTCGAGGTCGGTGGTGGCGCCGCCTTGCCAGATGATGGTCGCGGTCGCGATCGGCACCGCTGGTTCACGGTCGATGGTGATGATGATCTCGTCGATGAGGAGGCGCAGTAGTTGTTTGCGTTCGCGGTTGGTGGTGGTGGCGGCTTCGAAGATCGCTCGGATGTCAACCCCGGCCTGGTTGAGCCAGTTGATCTCGTCGTCGGTGAGACACAGTGGGCGACGGGCCCGCTGGTTGGTGAGATCGGTCTCGGCTCGGCGTTGCTCGGTGAGGGCTTCTTCCCACGCTCGTTCGAGTGTGCGGGCCACGAGCCGGTTCTCGGGTTCGACGGCGTCGAACTGGCGGCGGGCTCGTTCGGCTTCGTAGCGGGCGCGTTCAGCGGCGAGTACGAACGCGGCGACGCGTTGGTCGTGGCGGGCTTCGGCTTGGTCGAGGGCGTGGATCGTGGCGGTGAGATTCGCTGGTTCGAGAACGGCGAACACTTCGGTGAGGACATGGTTCTCGACACCTCGACCGCCGAGGGTCTGACATGTCGTGGTCGTCGCGTAGAGCTGCCGGCCCCGATAGCACCGGTAGTTCGGTGAGGCACCGGCACGGCCCGAGTACGCGACCTGCATGATCCGTGAGCACTGACCGCAGCGCAACAGCCCTTGGAGCAACGCGCTGCCTTCGCGGGCGGGGCCGCCACCCTCACCCGAAGAGACCCGCCAGTTCGAACGCAACCGGTCCTGGATCCTGACGTAGGTGTCCCAGTCGACGAAGCCGGGGTGGTGATCAGGGATGCACACCTCCCATTCCTCTCGTGGGATGTTGCGGTGGCGTGTTGCCAGCCGGCCGTCGGCGTCGACGACTTTGTCGGTGCGGGTCCGGCCGAACACGAACGCCCCCGCGTACACGGGGTTCGTCAAGAAGTGATGGATCGTCGGATACGTGGCTTTGGTCCAGGTGACCCGTTTCGAACCGTTGCCGCGGTGCGGCATCAACAAGCCGTCATCGATCAACGACAACAACGCCTGGCGGGCCGAGCCGAGCTCCTCGAAGCGGCGGAACACGGTCGCGATCGCTTCGCGGACTGCTTCATCGGCGCTCATCACGACCGCGCCCGTGTCGTCGTAGTCGTACCCGACGGGCAGACCCTTGCGGAGCTCTCCCTTGGCGGCCTTGTGGCGCAGCCCGGCGTTGAGTCGACCGCGCAGCAAGTGCAGCTCGGCTTCGGACATCGTGCCCTTCAACCCCAACACCAGCCGGTCGTTGTAGTCGCCGGGGTGATACAGCCCGTCGCCGTCGGCGATCAACGTGTCGGTCACCGCGCAGAGATCCAACAGGTGATACCAGTCCGCGTTGTTCCGAGCGAGGCGCGACACCTCGATCCCCAACACCAACCCGACATGACCCAGACCGACCTCGGCGACGAGACGCTGGAACCCATCGCGTGTGGTCGCGTCGGCACCCGACCGGCCCAGGTCGGCGTCGATCACGACCACCTGCGAAGCAGGCCACCCCAACCCGACCGCTCGCTCACGCAGCTCGTATTGCCGTTCCAGGCTCTCGGTGTTCTCACGGACCTGCACCATCGTCGACTGCCGCACATACACGTACGCGTCGCGGCGCAGATGCGCTGGACCGATCTTGGGCATCTCAGCCATCACACTCTCCTTCTTGGTCTTCGGGTTCGAACACGTCCCGGCTGATCAGCCGGGCCAACAACAACAACGCCTCGCGACGGCACGGCTCGGGCAGCGACAACCACCGATCCGTGGGCGCGACCGTTGTCCCGTCCAGCTCCAACCCCAGCTGCACAGGCGCGACTAACATGACCCTCCGCAAAGGGCTCACCTCCTCGACTTCGTTGGCACGTGGTTAAGGAAGGCGAGCCTATTTGCGCGTTTTCGGGGCCCTGCGCCTCTTCGGGACCCCGATCGCGGCCACCACCACCCGCAGCTCCCGGACCCCCTCCACGGTCAACACCGTCCGAGGAGCCACCCGTGCCGGCTGGTCACCGAAGATGTCAGTCACCGCCGCAGGGATCATCCCCGGCGACCCATCCGGAAGGTCCACCACCAACAACCACTCGGAGCCCTTCCGCGAGAACGACGACGCCCTCAACCGAAGACCCACCAACGGGTGCAACTCGGCGGTCACCGCCACCTCACACGGCAACACCGCCCGCAAATGTTGCAGTCGATCACCATCACTGCCGGGACCGGGCAAGACCTACACGCGCTCGACGCCGTGCAGACAGCGCTCACCTGCGAGGGCTATCGGGTGATCGGCACCGCGACGTCGGGGCAGGCAGCCCGGACGCTCGGACGGGAGGCGAGCGTCGAGTCGTTCACGGTCGCCTCGCTCCTGGCCCGGCTCGATCGGGGGAGCGAGCAACTCGACAACCGGACAGTCGTCGTGCTGGACGAGGCCGGGATGACTAACGACCAGGACCTCCTTCGGCTCGTCGAGGCGACCACCGAGGCCGGGGCCAAGCTCGTGCTGGTAGGCGATGACCGCCAGCTCAGTGCCGTCGGCCCGGGCGGTTCGCTCGCCGCGTTGGTGCGTCGCTTCGGTGGAGGCGTGTGGCGGCTCGACGACAACATCCGCCAGATCGACCTCGCCGAGCGCGAGGCGTTGGCCGAGATGCGGTCCGGTGACGTCGAGGCAGCCGTCGACTGGCTGCGTCGCAACGACCGCATCGAGATCGGCGCCGATCGTCCCGAGGCGATCGGTGCGATGGTCGACGGCTGGATCGCCGACGTCGAGAAGGGCCTCGACACGGTGATGCTCGCCTGGCGTCGATCGAGCGTCGACGCGCTCAACCAGCTCGGCCGCGAGGCCTACGAGGAGCGCGGGTGGCTGGCCGGTCCGGAGATCACGGCCCCCGGCGGACGGCGATACCGAGCAGGGGACCGGGTGGTGGCACTTGCTCCGGTCGCCGGCCAGGTGGTGACATCCGAGGTCGGCACGGTGGAGAGCGTCGACGCAGCAAACGGATCGCTCACGGTCCTGCTCGACGAGGGTCGCCGCACGGTGTTCGCCGGTCCGTTCACATCGAGCCAGCGGTTGGCGCACGCGTACGCCGTGACCGTGCACCGCTCGCAGGGAGCGACGGTCGACACCGCTCACTACCTGGAGGAGGGCGGCGGCCGGGAGCTGGCCTACGTCGGACTCTCCCGGGCGCGGAGGAGGTCGACCGCCTATGCCGTCGCCGACGATCTCGACCAGGCCGTCGAGGACTTCACCCAGGCCTGGTCGATCGAGCGCCGTCAGGAGTGGGTGATTGGGACTGCGTACACGAGGCCGGGCGCAACGGTGTCAGGCATCGAGGTGTGAGGTCGTCATCACGAGCCCGCTTGTGGGTACTCCGCCTCGTAGGCCTCAATCGTCTCGATCAACGAGTCGACAGACTCGACGACACCCAAACCCGCATTCTCCATGATCACCGCCCGTACCTCTGGCTCCTCACCATCGAGGGCGAAGAGCTGGTTCTGGTGCTGGTGAACTGCCTTGACGACACCGATCAGACCACCGGCCTCGATCAGACTCGTCCCGGCGACCGCGTGAGATTGCGGCGGGAGGAAGACGGGACCCCCGCTGTTGCCAGGGAAGATCTGAGCGTCGATGAAGAACTCCTGGTTTGCTCCAGCCATCGCGTCCCGAATCCTCGCAATGATCCCCGACCGGGCAATTGGAAATGCCCTTGGCAGGGACATAATGCCAAGCGGGAACCCGAGCACGAGGACGTGGTCGCCCTCAGAAGCACCCATCGATTCGAGGTCCGCGATCCGAAACGCCTGAGCGTCTGTGAGCGCGGCCAATCGGTCTGCGAGGCGCCCGAGGCCGTTCTCTTCGCCGAACTGGTTCAGCCTTCCGTGGACCACCCCAGTCACGGCTATGTCCACGTCATCGTTCGGGTGACCAACCCATGTTGGCCGGCCGTCCTCGAAGGCACTCGGGATTACGATCCGGGTCGGCGGGAGGCCTCGCGGGTTGAAGTGCACCGCGAGATGATCCGCCGCCCAAGCAACGTGCTTATTGGTGACCAGCAGGCCCCGGGCAGGGGTCCCGCCTTCGGCGGTCGGTTCGCCCGTGACTCTGTGGAGAAAGAAACCCGTCCCCAGCGGCCGATCGTGCGCCGAGTCGTCGGGCTCGGTCGCTGCGCAGATGCCAGCGACCGAGTCAAGAGCGCCAGGCGGAAGCAATGCCATGTCGGTGATCGTACGGCGTCATCGCTCGATCCCGGCGCAGGCTCGCCTGGCGATGGACCTTGACGCACCGCCGGGATCTCGAGAGGCTCGCGGAGTGTCCGGTGAATTGATCCGCATGTCGCTGTCGGCCGATGAGCTGACGCTGCTCCTCGATGCGCTCGACTCGCATGAGTACTGGCAGATCGGTGACGTTCTGCCGCGCAACGACGGCATGGTCTGGATACCGGGGGACTGCGCCGGACCGCTCGATCGCTACTGGCACGGCGATAAGCCCACCGAAGAACAGCTCGGCGCCATCGAGCAAGTTCGAAGATGTCGAGAGCTGGCCGACCGACTGCGGACCCCACACTCGGGTCAGTGATTCGCTACGCGACCGCGGCGGCGAAGGCTGCGTAGAGGTCGCCGGGGAGCGGGACGTCGAGCTCCCAGGTGATGGCCATCGGCTTCTCGCCGACGTGGCCCCGGTAGGTGGCCGGGCCGAGGAACCAGAACGCCCGGTCGTCGGCACGCAGGCGGGTGAAGAGCAGGATCGTGCGGCCGTCGCGCTCGTGGTGCCGGTAGCGCAGGCCGGTCGGGCTGTCCTCGCGGGTGATCGACTGGCTCTCCCAGTGGATGAGCGTCCGGCTGATGGCGTAGTCGCGGTAGCGGGTCGTGGGGGAGAAGCCGCCGCTGCTCTTGTCGAGCGTGAACGCGAACAGCTCGGCGTTCGCGGGCTTCGCCTCGTAGACGCCGCTCTGCCAGGCGGCGATCTTGGCTCGGTCGCCGCCGAGGCCCATGCCGGCGAGGATCTCGATGCGGCTGTAGCGGGCGTGGACCTGGAGCGGGACGTCGGGGTGTGTCGTGAGCGGCTGGTGGAGGTGGTCGATGCGGTCCGTCGAGCACGCCGAACAGCTCGGCCAGCTCGCGCGATCACCTGCGGGTGGGACCACACGAGGTCGACCGCGTCCTGCAGGGTCGTCGTCCTTGGTCAGCGCCTGGTCGGCGAGCGACGCGACGAGCATGCGCACGAGGCGCCTCGTTCGCTCCGGCAGGGCGCTCGACCTGGTGGGCGCTCGCCGGCCAGCAGCTCGCGGTAGGTGGCGATGCGCTCGGCGTCGTCGACGTGCAGCAGCCGACCGATGGCCCGCCGCAGGACCCGCTCGTTCGGGCCCGGCCGGCAGCGACCGCGCCGCCGGCCGCCTCGACGCAGGTCGGACCAGCTGCGTCGAGCCGGCGTAGACGTCGTCGAGGTCGAGGCCGGTCTCGTCCAGGAAGTCGGCGAGGCCGATGTCGGGCCGCTCCCGGCGCAGCGATCGCAGCTCGTCGACCTTGGCCGTCCACTGCGAGGGGATGGCCTCGCGGAGGCTGCGCAGCACGATCTCGGCCGCCTTCTCGTCGAGCTCCATGTGGCAGCCGGCGGGCAGGAACGGGAACTGCATCTGCACCGCCCGCTCGACGTCGCGGCGGGTGCCGCCGAGCAGGGCCCGGAAGCGGCGGTCGAAGCGGAACTCCTTGCGGTGGGTGCCGACGAAGTCGAGCACCGTGCAGAACGCCTTGTCCTTGGCCTTGCGCAGCCCGCGGCCGAGTTGCTGGAGGAACAGCATCGGGCTGTCGGTCGGGCGCAGCATCAGCACCGTGTCGACGTTGGGGACGTCGACGCCCTCGTTGAACAGGTCGACCGAGAACACGACCTTGACCTCGCCGGCGGCGAGGTCCCGCAGGGCGGCCTCTCGCTCGGCTCCGGGGCTGTCGCCCCAGACGGCGACCGACGGGATGCCGTGGTGGTTGAAGTGGCGGGCCATGAAGCGGGCGTGCTCGACGCTCACGCAGAACCCGAGGCACGCGCATCGATCCGACGTCGACGTGCTCGTCGACCTGCTTGACGACGAGGCGCGCCCAGGCGTCGGAGCTCGTGTAGCGGTTGGTGAGCGCCTCGATGTCGTAGCCCCGCCCGCGCCGCCACGGGATGTCGGCGCAGGTCGAGGCCGTCGTGGATGCCGAAGTAGAGGAACGGGGCGAGGTGCTGCTGGTCGATGGCGTCCCACAGGCGCAGCTCGGCGGCGATGCGATCGTCGAACCAGTGCAGGATCGGCAGGCCGTCGCTGCGCTCGGGGGTGGCGGTCAGGCCGAGCAGCTCGACCGGGTCGAGGTGGTCGAGCACCCGCTCGTACGAGGCGGCCGCGGCGTGGTGGAACTCGTCGACGATCACGACGTCGAAGTGATCGGGCGGCGAGGTCGTCGAGCCCGATGGCGTTGAGGCTCTGGATCGACGCGAAGACGTGCTCGAACCGGCTCGGGCGTGCGCCGCCGACCCACTTCTCGCCGAAGGACGGCGTCGCGCAGCGCGTAGCGGAAGGTGGCGAGGCTCTGGTCGAGGATCTCCTCGCGGTGCGCGACGAACAGCAGCCGGGACCGGTCGAGGCGATCCCGCAGGCGGCGCGTAGTCGAGCGCCGCCATCACGGTCTTGCCGGTGCCGGTGGCGGAGACGAGCAGGTTGCGGTGGTGGCCCTGCTGGCGGGACACCTCGATCAGCTCGAGCAGCCGCTCCTGGAAGGGGAACGGCCGCAGCTCGATCGGGCTCAGGATCACTGCGGGCCGCGTGTCGGTCCGGCCGGCGCGCTCGCTGCTCGTCCTCGAACTGCGTCGGGTCGTAGGGGACGAAGTCGCCGCCGGCCCAGTAGCTCTCGAACACGGCGGCGATCTTGTCGATCACGTCGGGGTTGCGCGCGGCCGACACGCGCACGTTCCACTCGAGCCCGGTGACCTGCGCCGAGTGGGTGAGGTTCGACGAGCCGACGTACGCGGTCGAGAAGCCCGAGCGGCGGTGGAACAGCCACGCCTTGGCGTGCAGGCGCGTCGTGCTGAGGTCGTAGGAGACCCGGACGTCGGCACCGAGGTCGACGAGCTGGTCGAGCGCGGCCTGCTCGGTCGAGCCGGTGTAGGTCGTGGTCAGCACCCGGAGCGGCGGTCCCGGCTCGCAGTGGCGGCGGAGGGCGTCGAGCAGGGGAGCGATGCCGCTGCGGCGGATGAAGGCCATGACGACGTCGATGCGGTCGGCCGACTCGATCTCGGACCGCAGCTGGCTCCACAGGTTCGGCTCGCCCGGCGCGTTGGTGAGCAGCGTCGTGTCGAGCAGCGGGATCAGCGGCTCGGCGATCGCCTCGGGGCTGCCATCGGGCCGGTGGCCGAGGATGGCGTGCAGCACTGTCGCCGGATCGACTGGCGCAGCCGAGGGGTCGACGTCGACCAGGTCGCCGAGTCGGTCGAGCAGCGCACGAGCCACCTCGATGCCGACTCGGGCTCGTTCTGCTTCACCGACATCGGAGAGCGCACGTTCGATCTCACGGCTGAGGTGCCAGGCGATCCGATCGGGGGCCTCGGCGGCGTGGAGCGCCCGTTGCTCGGTCGGCGAAGCATCGGCCAGCGCGTCCAGGCGCGCCTTCAGCCCATCGGTGACGAGGACTTCGTACAAGCCCGCCGGCAGCTCCTCCACGGGACCGAACGCTACGAGCTCGCCCCGCTCGCTGCCGGGATCGCCCTCTTCCCGTTTCTGTCATAGGTGGTTCGTATGGTTGAGGGAGCACCCCGACCGCGAGGAGTTGCCATGCCGAACCAGAATCTCCTCGCCGAGTTCAGGCGCACGCGTGGCCAGTGGGAGGCGCTCGGACTGGCCCTCACTCCGCTGACCGAGCAGCTCGCGTTCCAGACCGTCTCGGACGTCCTGCCAGGAGCGGCGGTGATCGAAGTGCGCGGCGAGATCAACGAGGACTGGCTGCGGATCCTGCGGATCCAGCGCGTGCTCTCCGGCGAGGGGGACGTGCTGTTCGACGTCGCCGAAGGCCACGACGACCGCCCGGTGGAAGACGCCATCGACGAGGCCAACGCCGACTACCTCGACCTCCTCCTCGACCTGACGGGCGACCTCTACATGGGGAACCACACCCTCGAACCGGAGCTGAACGCCTCGTAGCTCCGGTCACAGCGGTTGATCGAGCTGGACGAGCGGGCTGGTCTGCCAGGATGGGCGGATGAACCTGCGCTGCTACGTGTGCGACAAGGCTGAGATCGACATCACGCCGCCAGCGCCTCCGCCGTCACAGGCCCGTTTCCCTTGCCCAACGGTGGACTGCGACGTCACCTGGCTGGTGTTCTACGACCGGAATGGCGGCATTCAGATGGTCGCCCGCCTCGACGAGACGTAGGGGACAAGGGCACAGCGAATGCATCCGCCACTGGTGTTGCCGCGTCCGCTACGGTCAACTCACCTCACCCGGAGGACTGCGACGGAAACCCGGGACGCCACCCACGGCGCTAACTGGGACCAGGGGGCGCGACGCCTCCAACGGCTAGCCAGTTTCGATCGGAAACGAGTGAGTCGCCCCCGGCAGCCAGTCGGGGGCGCTGCTCGTTTTGGGGCCGACCCCTTGTTCTGCTGCATGCCCGACCAGCTGATGCCAAGTCCTCAACAAGCGGTTGGTTGACCCATCGAATGGCCTGCTCTCTGCGTAGTTAACCAGATTCGCCAGTTTCCCACTCTGAGAAACTTGGCAAATTAGGAAACTCCGGCTGAGTTTCCAGGTACACTGCCCACCATGTCACGGACGGAGGGGCAACTGATCGAGGCAGCACTCGAGTTGCTCGCCCAGCGGCTGCCGCCGGGCTGGTCGGTCGAGCGCGCTGAGGGCCAGGGGGCCGGATCGGGCGAGGGCGACGCCTTGTTCACGTTCAACTCCCAGTTCAGCGGGAGTACTGGTGCCGCCATCGTCGAGGCGAAGCGGGACTTCGCGGCCGCGGACGTCGAGCGGTTGCTCGGTGGGCTAACTCGCCGCCTCCGCGAGGCAACGGGCGACCGCCCCATTCTGCTCGTCAGCGAGTTCCTCTCGCCTCGCACACGTGAGCTGCTCGCTGAAGAGGACATCAGCTACCTCGACCTCACGGGCAACACGCGGCTCGTGATGCGCAACCCGCCGATGTTCGTTGAGACCGCTGGCGCCGATCGGCGGCCTCGCTCGTCGACACCGAAGCGGAGCGCGGGGGTCAGCGGCGTCGAAGCCGGGCGAGTAATCCGGTTCCTCGCCGAGGTCGAGCCCCCCTACGGCGTCATCGACATCGAGAACGAGACCGGGATCAGTCGCGGCTACGTCAGCCGCATCCTCGACCGTCTGGCTGATGAAGCCTTGATCCGCCGTGAGCCCCGCGGTCCCGTCGAGCAAGCGGACTGGCCCGCGATGCTCAGGCTCCGCGGTCAGTCGGTCGATCTGTTCCGGGTCAACACGATGAGAGGCTTCGTCGCCCCGAACGGCGCGCGCGGCGCCTTCGAGGCGTTGGCCACGTCGAAGGTGGCACCGCGTGTGGTTGTGACCGGATCTTTCGCCGCCGTCCAGACGGCTCCGGTCGCGGCGCCCGCGCTGCTGGTCCTCTACCTCAAACCCCAAGGCGGACTTCCGTACTTCGACGAGATCCAGTCGAAGCTCGGGCTGCTGCCCACCGATGAGGGCGCCGATGTCGTGCTGCTCTGGCCACCGAACGATCGGGTCGTCGAGGACACGCGGATGGTCGACGGGGTCGAGCTCGCCAACTTGCCCCAGCTCGTCGTCGACTGCCTGGGTGGCAGCGGGCGGATGCCCGCCGAGGGAGAAGCGCTCCTCGAGTGGATGCAACAGAACCCCGAGGAGTGGCGGTGGAAGTCGCTCGCTGACTACCGAGAACGAGCACGAAGTTGACCGTCGACCCGCTACACATTGCGGCTCGGCGTGTACTGCTCGACGCCTTGGAGGATCTCGCCGAGCACAGAGACGCCGTGATCGTCGTCGGCGCGCAAGCCGTCTACCTCCGTACGCGAGTGGAGCTATCGGGTGTCGCTGAATACACGACCGATGGCGACCTCGCCCTTGCCAGCGATCGCCTGGCGAATTCGCCTCTCCTCGAGGACGTCATGCGCGCGCGGTTCAGCCACGCTGGTCGGGTGGGCGCGGAGGAGCCGGGTGTTTGGACGCAGACCGTCGAGATAAATGGCGACCAGATCGAGGTCCCCGTCGACCTCATCGTCCCTGCGGGCATCGCGCCGCCAGGTGGCACGCGAGGTGCTCGGCTCGGGGTGCATGGCAAGCGCGCCGCCCGCAAGGCGGCCGGACTGGAGGCCGCGACCATCGACAACGACTTCCTGCTGATCGGTTCCCTTGACCAGGACGATCAGCGAACGATCGACGCTCGGGTCGCCGGGCCGACGGCATTGCTGATCGCCAAGGCGCACAAGATCAACGACCGACTCGCCGAGGACGCTCGGCCCGACCGGTTGAAGGAGAAGGACGCGTCCGACGTCTACCGGATCTTCCTCACAACCCCGCCGGGTCGCGTGGCCGAGGTGTTGCCGAGCCTGCTCGATGACGAGCGTGTCGCCGGTCCGGCGCAGCGAGGGATCGAGATGCTCCGAGCGCAGTTCGGGGCGCGACGCGCCCCCGGAGTGGAGTTGGCCGTGCGGTCACTTCGGGTCGCCGTGCCCGAGGACCGGATCCGCGCCGTGTGCACCGGCTTCATCGACGCGCTGGGTGCATAGCGTTCGCCCTCCCTCCGACAGGGCTGTCGCTTGTCATCAGAGTGTCCGCGAAAGTGCTGGATACTGGGTGGTACGGGCGGGTACTGGCGGTCATAGAGACCTCGCGAAAACCGCCTCTGACCTGCACTGATTGGTACTCGGCGGTACTGGCGGGCACGGCCAGATCACGGGTTCAAGTCCCCCCTCCGACACGCACCCTGCTACACGCGTAGCAGGACGAGCTTCTACGAGGACCCGGCGGTCCTCGGGCTCTAGGAGAGTCGGATGCCGAGTTCGTTGTATCCTCGCACCGGACTCCCGGCCAGGCTGCGAACCCGAGGTAGGCCGGTGCAGCTCAAATGCCATCCATGTAGTTTGAGAGACGCATGCCTGGCGACTGGACACCGGAGCCCTTCGAGGCCGACGACGGGACGATCCCGTTCGAGCGGTTCGTCGACGATCTCTCCGACTTCAAGTTCGTCGCCCTCGACACGGCCATCGATCGGGTGCTCTCGGTCAGAGGGATCGACCTTGTTCGGACCGAGTGGCTGAAGGCGCTCGGCGAGGGACTCCACGAGTTCCGAGTGCGCCACGACGCCGACGAGGTTGCCCGCATGTTCGGAGGCGAGGCCCCCGACGTCGATGGCCAGCCCGAGAAGGTGCTGCTCCGGGTGTTCGTGCACTTCTACGGGCAGAAGGTCGTTCTGCTCCTGGGCGCCTACGACAAGGGCGACGACCCGAAGGAGCGCCGACAGCAGCGAGAGATCGCCGAGGCCCGCCGACTGCTCGGCCAGTTCAAGGAACGGCAACGCCGCGAGCGTCGGCATAAGGGGCGCGGCCGTGGTTGACGTCCTATGGGGAACTCCCCATACTGGTGCGGAGGAGGTGTCCCCATGGCCCGCAACTATCAGCACGTCACGGCCGCTCGCCGCGAGCGCCTGTCGCCCGACGCCAAGGCGCACCGAGAGGTCTTCGAGCAGGCCTACGACATCGCCGTGCAGATCATCGAGCTGCGCGAGCGCCACGGCCTCACCCAGGCCGAGCTCGCCGAGCGTTGCGGCATCGACCAAGGCGACATCAGCCGCATCGAGCGCGGCTCGACGAGCCCGACCGCCCGGACCCTGCAACGGATCGCCGAGGCACTGGACTCCGACGTGCGGCTCGTCGAGCGGGCGTCCTGACTACAAGAAGCAATGACGCCCCAGGATGAGTTGACCATCAAGCAACGCCAGATCGAGGGCCCGCACGAGCACCTCGACGCAACTGACGCGGACTACTACCTGAGCCTCCTTCGACCGGCCGTGCGGATGGAGCACTCGGATCATGCTGTGGGAGGCAGTCACCTCGGGGGCTCGCCGATCCTTGGATCCGGAGACGAGTGGCCGACTTGGAACGACCAGCCACTGAGCTTCGTGATGGCGCTCGACCTCGCTGACGTCGCTGGCATGCAGACCGGCCTTGGCCTGCGGGGACCAGGTGTCTTGAACTTCTTCTACGAGGCAGAGGAACAGCAGGCGTGGGGGTTCGACCCTGCTCACGCAGAGGGATGGCGGGTGCTTGTCGGGGACGGACAGGGCGAGCCAGTCGACGCACCGCAAGGTGCGACGACCTTCGCCGAGATCTGGCTGAGGTCCGTGCAGACCCTCACCGCTCCTGGGTGGGAAGAGCCCGTGATGAACGAGATCTGGGAGCGCAACCGAGACGGCCTGTCAGCTATCGACGACGTGCTGCGCGACGGCGGGTGGCCGGGCGCGCCGCGTCACCAGGTGGGGGGCTGGCCGATTCTCGAACAGAACCCGATCTGGATGGAGTGCCAGCTCGCTTCGAACGGGCTATACGTCGGCGACTCGACTGGTTACGCGGATCCTCGTGCGGCACAGCTCGAGCCAGGTGCCGACGATTGGCAATTGCTGTTCCAGCTCGAGACGGACGAGCCCGCGGGGTGGATGTGGGGCGACGTCGGCTCGCTCTACTACGCGATTCGACAGCAGGACCTGGCCGATCGGCGCTTCGAGCAGACCTGGATGATCTTCCAGTGCGGCTGATGGGATCGCTTCCAGTCCTGGCGGCTACACGGCGTAGCGACCGGTCCCCAGGAGTCGTGGGGTAACGGTCGAACTCGCCCCTCCGACACCGCCAGCCAGCACACGAGCTGGTTGGGCTTCTAAGAGGCTCAGCGGATAGGTGACAGGTCCGGTGACCAGCGGTTTCGCCAGTCGATGAGCTTCGCTGCGAGCAGGACGGCGACGGCAAGCGCGAGCTGTCCGAGCCGGTGGAGAGGCTTGCGGTCGGTGTTCCGTCGGAGCTGACCGAAGTTCGAGAGCCACGAGTTCGTCCGTTCGACCGGCCAGCGCAACCCCATCGGCTGGTCCTTCTGAACCACCCTGGGTATCCCGGAGGCTCCAGAGCTTGGAAACGAGGATGGAGTCATGCCACGAGAGAAGTCACCTGGGAACGCGACCACGCGTCGGTACACCGAAGAGGAAAAGGACCAGGCGGTCCGGCTGGTACGTCAACTGCGTGAGGAGCTGGGCACCGAGCACGGGACTGTGCAGCGGGTCGCGCACCAGCTCGGCTACGGGGTCGAGTCGGTCCGCAAGTGGGTACGCGAGCGGGACGTGACCGATGGGCTCGCTGGCCCCGACGCGTTGCGGGTTCGTGAGCTCGAGGAGGAGAACAAGGAGCTTGCCCAGATGAACCGGGAGTTCGTTCGAGCTGCGCCGGTCGATCACCTGGGCCTCTCGATGTGACTCTCTGTACCGCCAGTCGCATCAGGCGACGGCGGCACGAAAAGCGCTGAAGACGTCACCAGGGAGTGGGTCATGCAACTCCCAGGTGATCTGCATCGGACGTTCCGATCGGTGCTCCACGTAGCGCGCTCGACCAGCGCAGAAATACGGCCGCGTGCGCCCCTGGACGTCTTTGCGGCTGGAGCGGACGAACAGCACCACGTTCGTGCCCCGCGCCTCTTGGTTGATGTAGCGCTGGCCTGGGGTACTCGCCTCTGAAGTGGTTGACTGCGATTCCCAATGGAACAGCCGGTCGCTGATCGCGTAGTCCCGGTAGCGGGTGGTTGGTGAGTAGTGCTTCTCGGTCTTCTCCAGCGTGATGAAGAAGATGTCCGTCTGGCTGGGCTCGTGCCAGAAGACGCCCTCACGGATGTCGTTCGGAGCGGGCACCGTCGCGGCGCCGAACCCTGCCATGGCCTCCTTGAGCGTGTACGTGGCATGGAGTCTGGAGCGGCACCGGTTGCAGGACCCCAAGCGGCGCGTGCAGATGGCGCACCTGGCTATCGAGGAGTGGCAGCAGCTGTAGCAGTTCGGCGCGAATGGCGTCGTGCGACCATAGGTGCCGGGCGGCGCCGTCGAGGGACGAGAACTCGCCCTTCTTGGGACCGAGCAACGTCAACAGCAAGCCGTTGAGTTGCCGGATCTGCCGCTCATCGAGGTCGGGCTCGCTGACCGGCTCCTGGCCGCTGAGCAGCGCTTCGTATGTCTCGATGCGGTCCAGGTCGTCCACGTGCAGCAGCCGTCCTACGCCCCGGCTGAGGCGGCCCTCGCCGCCAGACGCAGAGGTCGCAGGAAGCCCTGCGGCTCGGCGCATCTCGGTGAAGGAGCGGTTGCCCTGGTAGACGTCGTCGAGCTCGAGGCCCGTCTCGTGGAGGTAGGTCGAGAGCGAGTACATCACCGAGTTCCCGTAGCTCGCGTACTCGTTCGGGCCATCGGGTGGGGAGGGCGGTGCGGATGTTGTCGAGGACGATCTTCTTGGCAACGGGGTCGAGCTTCACCTGGCAGCCGGCGGGGAGGTAGGGGAAGTCCTCGTCGACGTCGCGCTCGATCTCTCGACGGGTCCGGCCGAGCATGCGGCGGTAGCGAAGGTCGAAGCGGAACGTCTTGGTCTGGTGGCCGACGAAGTCGAGGACGGTGAGGACGTCCTTGCCGTGGCTGCGTCGCAGGCCGCGACCGAGCTGTTGGAGGAACACGGTCGCGCTCTCGGTGGGTCGGAGCATGAGCACGACGTCGATGGCGGGGACGTCGATGCCCTCGTTGAACAGGTCGACCGAGAACAGGATCTGGACATCGCCCGACGCCGAGCGCCCGGAGGGCATCGTCGCGTTCGCTGGTCGGGCTGTTGGCCGATACGGCGCGGGCGGTGATGCCGGCTCGGTTGAAGCGATCGGCGAGGAACTCGCAGTGGGCGATGCTCACACCGAAGCCGAGGGCCCGCATGCGGCTGAGGGTCGCCCACCTTGTCGCGGACTGCAGCGAGGACCTTGCCGACCCACAGGTCGTCGCCGGTGTAGACGTTGGTCAGCTCGGCGGCGTCGTAGCCGCGGCCTCGCCGCCAGGTGACGTTGCGGAGGTCGGTGCCGTCGTGGATGCCGTAGTAGTGGAACGGCGAGAGCAGGTCCTGCTCCAGGGCATCCCACAGTCGCAGTTCGACGGCCATGCGACCGTCGAACCACCGGAGGATGTCGAGGGCATCGGTCCGTTCGGGCGTGGCTGTCAGACCGAGCAGATGCGCCGGCCGGAGGTGGTCGAGCAGCGTCGTGTAGGTGGTCGCGGCGGCGTGGTGGAACTCGTCGACGATCACCACGTCGAACTGCTCGGGGTCGAGCGCTTCGAGGTCACCGGCTGACAGCGACTGGATCGATGCGAAGACGTGCTCCCAGTGCTGTGGCTTCTCGCCGCCGACCCAGAGCTCGCCGAAGCTGCCGTCCTGCAGCACGTGGCGGAACGTGGTCCGCGAGTTCTCGAGGATCTCCTTGCGGTGGGCGACGAACAGCAGCCGGGACCGGTCGAGCCGGCTTCGGAGCTGCCGGTAGTCGAGGGCGGCGACCACGGTCTTGCCTGTGCCCGTGGCGGCGACGACCAGGTTGTGGTTCCGGCCGCGGCGGCGTTCCACTTCGAGTTGCTCGAGGATCTGACGCTGGAACGGGTAGGGCTCGATGGTGAAGGGCGTGGCGATGGAGTCGTCGACTTCCCTCGCGGTCGCGCTCGGCGAACTGCGCGGCGTCGAACGGCTCGAAGTGCGGATCGGCCCAGTAGGTCTCGAAGACCCGGTCGAAGGTCTCGATCAGGTCGGCGTTGCGGCGCTCGGATGCCCGGACGTTCCACTCCCGTCCGGTGACCTGCGCCGAGAACGTGAGGTTGGACGATCCGATGTAGACGGTCGAGAACCCGGTGGCCCGGTGGAAGCACCACGCCTTGGCATGGAGCCGGGTGCTGGCCGTGTCGTAGGAGACCTTCACCTCGGCACCGACGTCGGCGAGCGCCTGAAGCGCGCGCAGCTCGGTGCTGCCGGTGTAGGTGGTGGTGATGACCCGCAGCGGCTTGCCGGCCTCGGTGTGCCGGCGAAGCGCAGGCAGAAGGTCGCGCACCCCCGTCCAGCGGATGAAGGCGAGCACGAGATCGATGCGGTCGGCCGATTCGATCTCCGCCACGATCTCCCGACCGACCGTCGGCTGGTCGCGTGCGTTCGTCATCAGCACCGTGTCGCGGAGCGGCGTGAGCGGGCGAGCGATCGCCATCGGCTCGCCGGTGGGAGCCAGCGCCTCGACGGCGACGAGGCGCTGCAGGCCCGGCGCCAGCCGCGACCCGGAGCCTCCTTCGATGCCATAGCGGTCGATGAACAGGTCCAGCACCCCGGTGGCGACCGCGACCGCGGTGTCGTGGCGGTCTGCCGTCGCCTCGGCGGCGACCACATCACGGGTCCAGTCAGCGATGATCTCGGCGATCCGGTCGGGAAGCTCGGCCGGTTCGACCTCAGCGAGCTGGGCCCGCAACCGCCTGGCGTCGAGACCACTGACCTGATCGGCGAGCGCCTGGCTGAGGACCGTGTCGTACAGACCTGTCTGTAGATCGTCCGCCCCGTCGCCCACCATCCTTCGATTCTGGCGCACGGTGACGCTTCGTCCCGGGAATCCGGGTCGGTCGGCGCAGTCCGGAAGGCTGGCGCCGGGGAGCGGGACTCGAGACCATGGCGCGATGACCAGCCCGGAACGCCACGACGTGCCGCTCGCCAGCGAGGACATCTGGCGCATCATCGAGGCGCTCGACAGCCACGAGTACTGGCAGCTCAGCGAACCCATCTGGAGGCACAGCGGCGCCGTCATCCTCCCGAGCGACGACCAGTCCCTGTGGGAGGACCGACCCGAACCGACCGGCGAGGAGAGGGCCACCATCTCCGAGATCGAACGGTGCCGGGAGCTGTCGCTGGATGCGGAGCGTGAAGAGCCAGTCCTCGTTCATCTCGCCCTCGGTCTCGAGGACCGTGGCCCCCGGGAGCACCTCGGAGACCGTGGTGAGCGCCATCTCGATGAGCAGCGGAACGAGACCGGCGACCGCGTCGGCGTGGCGCTGCTGCGCGGTGCCGGGTGTCTGGAAAGGGCATCCTCCATGGATGGGTGTTTGCTGACTAGACAAACTCGCAAAAAGCATGAGTTTGCCTAGTCAGTTGACAGGCCTCTACCGGTCGTGGGACGGTGGCGCCATGGTCGCCCGCTCAGGGATCAAGCCAGCCAGGTTGCCCGACGAGCTCCTCGCCGAAGGGGTGTCGACGTTCGACGCGGCCGAGGCCGCTCGGCGCACCGGGCTCTCCCGTGACCGGGTCCATGGTGCGTTGAAGCGCCTCGCCGACGCCGGCCAGATCTTCAGTCCCGCCCGGGGCTTCTACGTGATCATCCCGCCCGAGTACCGCTCGTGGGGTGCGGTGCCGGCGTCGTGGTTCGTGCATCCGATGATGGCCCACCTCGGTCGCAGCTACTACGTCGCGCTGCTCTCGGCGGCCGAGATGCTCGGCGCCGCGCACCAGCGCCCGCAGGTGTTCCAGGTCGTCGTCGACAAGTACCTCCCGGACCGAGCGTTCGGCCGGGTGCGGATGCAGTTCGTCGTCAACAAGCACGCCGCTGAGCTGGCGACGACGCCGGTCAACTCACCGACCGACACGTTGCGCGTCTCCACGCCTGAGGTGACGTCGCTCGACCTGGCGAGCCGACCCAATGACAGCGGAGGTCTCAGCAACGTGGCCACGGTGATCATCGAGCTCTTCGAGGACCGAGAGGTCGTCGAGCAGGGCCTCATCGACGGCGCGCACTTCTACCCGAGCGCGTCGGTGCGGCGGGCCGGGTACCTCCTCGAGGCGTTCGCCGATGCCCGACTCGACTCCCTGCACGCGTTCGCGGACCCCGCTGCGCACGAACCGGCACCGCTCCAGGCCGGCGGCGTCCGCCGCGGTCGGGTCGACCCGCGATGGAACCTGCGGGTGAACACCGAGATCGAGCCCGACCTGTGATCCCGGCGCGGCACATCCGAGCGTGGAGTCGCGTCGCTCCGTGGCTCACCGACGAACAGATCGAGCAGGACCTGGTCCTCTCACGCCTGATCGTCGAGATCGCCAACCACCCGTTGCTCGGCGACGAGCTGGTGTTCCGCGGCGGCACCTGCCTGCACAAGGTCGTGCTGCCCGAACCGCTCCGCTACAGCGAGGACCTCGACTACGTCCGCGCCACCCACGGCCCCATCGGTCCGATTGCTCGACGCCATCCGCGAGATCGCCGACCGTCTCGGCATGGACGTCGAACACCGACGTCGGCTCGTACCCCAAGGCACGACTGCGCGCGCCGTTCGAGTCCGGCGCCGGGCTGATGCGGGTCAAGATCGAGATCAACACGTACGAGACGTCACCTGCGCGCCCTCATCGCCGAGCGACCTACGGCGTCGAGTCGGGGTGGTGGTCGGGCAGCCGCCGACGTGCTCACGTTCCAGCCTGAGGAGCTGGTCGCCACGAAGCTGCGGGCGTTGTTCCAGCGCAAGAAGGGCCGCGACCTCTTCGACCTCTGGCTGGCGCTGACCGTGCTCGGGCTCGACCCCGCCGAGATCGTGGCGTGCTTCGACCCGTACCGACCCGACGGCTACACCGCCGAGCGAGCCCGGCAGGGGCTCGAGGAACACCTCGGCGATCCCGGCTTCCGCGCCGATCTCCTTCCGCTGCTCGGCGAGGTCCCAGAGGGCTACGACCTCGACACCGCAGCGAGTCTGATCGCAGGGACGCTCATCGATCGCGTCTGATCGAACCCAAGACCAGATCGCGTCGGTCTCCCGCACCGACCGCACGGTCGCACGGCGGGCGAAGGCGAGGAGCGTGTAGAAGTCGGTCATGGTCAGCCGTTCGCGTGCGCTCGCCGCGGCCTGCGTCGCTGTCCAGGAACTGAGCCAGGCCCGAATCGACTCGTCCGTCGCAGTCGGTCGGAAGCGAGCGAGGTCGAGTTCGCCCGACCATCGGTCGTACGTGAGATCCGCCAGAGGAGAACCCTCGTCCCCGTGCTGACCGCGGTGCGTCGCTTCGACCTGATGGGCTCGCGCCAACTCCGAGCCGAGCACGACGGGAGGGCGGTCCTCGCTGTCACCGGAGCCTTGATTCCTATCCATCATCAGAGTCTCTCAGGCGTGTGCGATGACTACCGCAGCCAGGCAGCCACACTGCTGCATCCCCAGGACGCTCGCCGCCTCGGACCGGCACCGGCTTGGAGAGGTCCTTGCTCAGCCACCCTCGCTTGGTCTCCGGTGGACGCCTTCTGACGCGGGTAAGCGCCGGAGGGGAGTGGGCGGGCTGACGTGCTCACGGTGCATGTCAGTCGTGCCACTCGCGGAACCACCACGGGCCGCCGAGGTGCTCGATTCCCCAACCAGCGTCAGCGGGCTGGGAGCCCGGGCTGTAGATGTAGGTGTAGGTCGAGAACACGCCGCCGTGGATCTCGTACTCGACGCTTGCAGTCGCAGGATCGCACGAGCCCGCGGTTGTGCAGTCCGTATGGACGTTCACCCAGTCGACTTCCAAGACCCCGACCCGCCTCGAGTCGCCCATGTGCAGCCAGCCGTCGCTGCCAAGGTCGTCCTCATCGAGGTCGGCGAGCAGCTCCTGGGCATCGGCGGTGAGCGCTGACTCGCTGAGCTCGAACCGGAGGTGCGTCGTGCCGTCCCAGGAGCCGAAGGCCATGAGAGCGAGAACGGCGGTGGGACCAAGTAGCCACCGGGCGACGGATTCGCGCGTGAATTCGAATCGTCGACGACCGAGGAGGACGAGCAGTCGGAGTACCCACGTGATCCCGAGCGCGAGCAGCACGATCGCCGCCGCGAAGAACAGGAGCAGGACCCCGAAGTCGCCGAAGTCGGTGAGGAGGTAGGCGACCCAGAGGCACACCAACCAAACGGACAGACCGAACACGAACCCTGGTGGGCGGTTCCAGATCGAAGTCTCGTCGGTGGAGTCCTGGCGGAGACTTCGCGAGACGCCGACGAATGCACCGATCCCCGCGGTGACCGCGACGACGCCGGTGAGTGGATCAACGTACGAGGGGAACTCCGCCGCTCCCGATGGCAGGAGGAACAACGAAGCGATGGCGGTGAGCCACGCCGCGGCGAATCCCGCGCCGATCCCGAGCACGCCGGCCAGGATCAGGCGCGGCCACGCCATCAACAAGGCGAGTGCGGCGTCGTCGGCCTTGGACGGATCCACCGTCTCCTCCATGCAGTCGACGGTAGTTCCAGCGTCGTCGGAGCTGGGGCCGACGTGGCGTCGGCAGGGTGAGCGAAGCTTGTGTCGTTTGTCGGGAGACGTCCGCGGACTGTTCCGGGATTCCCCGGATTCGGCGGACCCGAACGCATCGATCGGGTGCGACGCCAGCGAAGGGTTGGACGTCGCAGAGGTCAGCAGTTGGCCATGGCGTCGAGGGCTGAGCAGATCTGTTGACGGCCGTCGGGGCCGAGTTGGCCGAGCTTCCTCGTGAGCACGGTCTTCGGCACCGCAGCGATGTTGTCGAAGGTGGCCACGCTGTCATGGTCGATCCCTTCATCGACGCCGACGGGGATGCAGGTAGGGATGGCCCGGATGGTGGTGGTCACCGGGGCGACGACGATGTTGTTGAGCACTGGGATCACCTCGTCGCGCGACACGATGAGCACGGGACGTCGCTTCTGGTTCGGAGTCTCCATGAGCCAGATCTCGGCCTGGGCTACCAAGGTTCGGCCTCGGTCATGGCGATGGCGTTGGCCATGGCAAGGTCGTCATCTTCCGGTGTCTGTGGGTGTTCGCGGTATGACGCCGCGATGTCGGCGCCGACTCGTGCTCGACGGACGAGGTCCGCGAGGTGGTGAACTCCTCGCCGGATCACTGCTGATCGGCTTTCTCCGACGCCCTGCTCGACGAGATCGTCGATGAGGGCAAGCTCCTCGTCGCTGAACCGAGTCGGCACTGGAGTTGTCATACGGGTCAGTATACGGCGCGTATATCATCGGTCGCAGTGGACCGAGGCCGACCAGAGGTGGCGCCGATCGGAGCACGTGTGTGCCTCGGGGAGGGAGCCTTGACATCGTCGATCGTCTTCGAGAGCGTGTTGCGGTGTCGGATGAGGCGAGTGTCCAGTACCGGGAGGGCGCGCTATTCATCCTCGTCGCCGACGTAGTCGGCTTCGGCTGAAGGCAGAGCTGTGTGGTTCTACGAACTGACAGGATTCCGAGAGAACGAGGTCGATGATGTCGCCGAGCTCCTCTCGGTGGAGGGTGACGCGTGGACCTCTCGCGTGTCGGGCAGATCGGTCGTGTGGGGTCGCTTCGAGATGCCGTCTCTGGGCGAACTGAGGGCCACAGCAGCCGAGCAAGGTCTATCGGCCGGCGACCGATCCAAGCCGACCGTGACCGAGGTGGTTGCTGATGTGGGACAACTCCATGCCGACCCCGCGAACACAGGCGCGATGTTCCAGGTCGCGTCGCAGTTCAACATGCTGGAGATGGTCGGCCCTGAGGTCGCTCCAGAGGACGGCGTCGACCGATATGAACTGGACTGCACGCAAGGGCCGGCGTGCGCGATCTCATGTGGGGCGGGGACGATCTATCGGAACTACCTCATCCCATTCCCATCCGGGGTGGGGCAGCGCGCTGATCGGCAGCTCGACGGCCTCGCCGACCTAGCTCGAGCGCTGGACGTCACCATCGAGGCGACGAACGGGTACGCCCTGCCATCGGCGGATCAGTTGACGAGGGTCGGCGAGGCGCTCGCCGCCACATCGGAACGGGAACGGTCGGCACTGGCGGGACACCTACGAATCGGCCTCCAGCTCGGCTGCGAGGTCACAAGGGCTGGGTTCGGTCGGCCAGTGACAACCGGCCATCGGGTTCATCAGGCGTACTGTTCTGCTGTTCGATTGCCTACTCCGAACACGGAGTCGAAGTGTGGGAGCCACTCGCCAGGCTCGTACTCGATGCCGCATACGAGGCGACATTGCTGGCCACGGCCCTCCACGCCGACCACGACGCCCCGCGCGTGTTCCTGACACTCCTCGGCGCAGGAGCATTCGGGAACCCAGTCGGGTGGGTGGTCGCAGCCATCGCACGAGCAGCCGAGCAGACCCACGCCCTCGGACTGGACATCAAGGTCGTCAGCCACGGCCAGTCCCAGCACGTGCTGAGGTCGATACTCACTGGTTGAGATGACCACGGCTCGTGCCGGCCGGGTAGGTAGGCGTGTCGCGCCAACCCGCTAGCGTCGGTAGCTTGTCAGATGCCGAAGCGATCGCCCGATTGCTGGACGTCTCGACCGACGCCGTCGAGCTCTACCGGGCCTCAGAGGTTTTCGACCTGCACGTCGACTCCTTCATCTGGCGGCGGGTGCTGCGCTACGACCTCCGCCGCCGTCACCGGGTGCGCCCGTTCGGGCGGCGGTTCCTTGGCCAGGTCGACGTGCCGCGCGCGATCGAGCAGGGCCTGACCGGTGCGATGTGGTCGATCACAACGAACCCGTTCCGCTCCGCGGCCGGCCGGCAGCGCGCGTTCGACCGCAACCTGCCTCGGCTGCTCGCCGACCTCGATGGAGCGGAAGGCGTGGACGTCGTGCGAACCGTCGCGGAGTTCCGCACCGCCCGTGCCGCCGGCCGTCACGGCGCGTTCGTCGCGATCCAGGGTGGGCACGCCATACGCGATCCGGCCTCGGTGGCAGACGACGTTGTGCGCATCACGCTCGTGCACTTGAACAGCTCGATGCTGGGTGAGACCAGCTCTCCTACGCGGCGGATGACGCGGGTTCGCGGCCTGACCGACGCAGGTTGCGCGTTCATAGAGTCGTGCGTGGAGAACCGGATCCTGGTCGACCTGGCCCACATCTCGCCGAAGGGGTTCTGGGACGCGGTCGATGTACACGGCTCGGCGTTCCCGCTGATCGTGACCCACACCGGCGTCTCGGGGGTCCACTCCTCTTGGCGGAACCTCGACGACGACCAGCTGCAAGCGGTCGGAGCGAGTGGTGGTTGCGTGGGGATCATGCTGCACGAGCAGTTCCTCAACGGTGGCACTGCCACGGTGTCCACCGTCGCCGATCACCTGGATCATGTCGCACGCGTCGCCGGGGAGGACGCGCCGGCCATAGGCACCGACCTCGACGGAATGGTCGTGCCACCCTCGGACCTGCAGGGTTACCAGCACCTGCCCCGGCTGGTCCACGAGCTGCAGCGTCGCGGCTGGTCGGACGAGCGGGTCCACAAGGCGCTCGGCGGCAACGCCCTGCGGACGATCGAGGCCGTTCGGGGCTGACCCGGGTCGCGTCGTCGGCGGCGACGAGCGCCACAGGAGGACGCATCGGGTCTCGCAGGTCAGCCGGCCGGGCCTACCTGAACCGTGGCCTCGATCTCGAGCGCGATGCCGACCGGCAGCGAGGACACGCCGATGGCGGTGCGGGCGTGGCGGCCCTGGTCGCCGAAGCAGGCGACGAACACGTCGGAGGCGGCATCGAGAACGGCGGTCTGGTCGATGAAGTCGTCGGTGCAGTTCACGTAACCGGTGATGCGCAGCACCTGCAGGATGTCCTCATCGTCGCCGAGTACGTCGTCGAGGGTGGCGAGAAGGCTGGTGGCGGCGGCACGTGCCGCCGCCTTGGCCTCATCGATGTCGAGATCTCGCCCGACGGTGCCGAGGTGCAGTACTCCGTCGGCGCCGAGTGGGATGTGCCCAGCCGTGTACACCGTGTCGCCAACGCGGGTGGCCGGCACGTAGCTGCCACCGCCCCCGAAGGGGTCGGGCAGGTCGAGCCCGAGTTCGGCGAGGGTGGGTCGGATGTCACGCATGGCCTTCTCCTGTCTCCACCGGCTTCGACCGATGCAGTCGCCGATGATCTGCCGACTTCACTCGACTCTATTCTGAGGGCGTTGATCGGTGGGGCGAGCCTTCGGTCAATGCCACCGCCCTGTCGCCCACCGCGGCAGGGCGGTTCACCGCCTCCTGGGTGCGTGATCCGAGAGTGTGTCGGAGCACGGGTGCGATCTGCTAGGAGGATGCTGTGCCCGTGCCCCTCCTAGAGCTGGCGATCGTCGATGACGACGGTGTCGGGCAGTTCCTGCGCCAGGCAAGGATGGCGTTGGTCTTCACGACCATGCGGGGCGGACGGATCGGTCTGATCCACGCCAACCGAGGTGGTGGCGTTCTCCTGCGTCAGATCGCAGCAGGTCACTGCACGGGGCTTGCGGCGCGGCGCGGATTCCTGTGGGTCGCGTGTGACCAGGAGGTTCGTCGACTCGACCGGCCGACCGGCGTCAGCACGTCGGACTGCAACGTCCACGACATCGCGGCGGGTCGATCAGGCCGGATCCTCTTCGCGAACACCGGTCACAACTGTGCGGGAAGTCTCGGACGGAAGGGGTGGACTTTGGAATGGCGCCCGCCGTTCGCTCTTCCGGGTCGCGGGGACGCCTGTCACCTGAACGGCCTCGCCGTCGACCGTGGTCGATTGCGCTTCGTCACCGTCTTCGCCCGCAGCGGTCAGACCGGCGGGTGGCGGGCAGGTCCCATCGGTGCCGGATCCGTGATCGACGCCGACACCGGCAAGGACGTTGCCGAGGGACTCACCTACCCGCACTCGCCTCGTCTCAGCGGCGACACGCTGTGGGTACTCGACTCGGGGACCGGGATCCTCGGACGCGTGGGGCGTAACGGGTTCGAACCGGTCGCAGAGCTCGATGGCTTCGCCCGCGGACTCGCTGTCGTCGACCAGTGGGCGATCGTCGGGATCTCCGACGTACGCCGCGACGGGGAATGGCGGGATATCCCGGTTCTCGATCGGCTGCGGCCCGGTGGTCGACTCATCGACCCAGGGTTGGCAGTCGTGGATCTGCGCACGGGACGCATCGCTCACCGTGTGACGCTCACGGTGTTCGGCGATGAGATCTACGACGTTCTCGCCGTCCCCGAGGCGCTCGCAGTCAGCCCTGCTTGGCAGCCACAGCTCTGAACGATGGTAGAAAGGTGCGACATCGTCGGCGCAGGGAGTGGCGTGAACCGGGGCAGGCAACCACAGCCAGCGCTGATCACAGGTCTTCGAGAGGTGTCGACCGACGGCGGATCCATCCCTGGCACGTCGACGATGGGTCGGATCGTGCGGCTGGAGAACCCGACGACGGAGGGAGTCGTCGCGAAGCTCGGCTTCGTGCTGCTTCCACGCGATACCAGGCCGGATGGCTCGCGCCCTCGGTGGGCCACCATTCCCGTCCAGGCTGCCCCCGTCGAGCTTCCCGCCGACAGCCGAACCGACATCGGCTTCATGCTCGTCGCCAAAGGATCGCCGAGGCTGTCGATCAACTCGACCAAAGACGCAGCGTTCCTTGACGGCACAAACGCTGATGGCACCTCCCCAGCGGAGACTCTCGGGGTGCGGTATGCGACCGTGGCGAACGTCGGTTCTGATGATGCACGGGTTGCGCTCTTCTACTCGCGGACGGTGCAGATCGCCGGAGCGCCCCCTACCCCGGTGAGCGCCGTCCACGCTGCCGACATCGTGGTCGGGGTGGGCCGTGAGCTCGGGCTTGCGCTGCTCGTCGAATCCGGCGACGGGGCACCGATGGGCCTCCGGGCCGAGGTGGCCTCGTGATCTTGGTCGAGTTGGCCGATGGCAGTGGCGGTTCGCTCGTTCTCGAAGAGGTGCCGGGCAACCAACTCGGCTCCTCTCCGACCTGGTCCTGGACGCAGGGGGTGACGACCGTCCGTGGACGCGTCAGCCTCGATCGAAGGCTGCCCCAGCTGGTCGCACCCGCTGACGCCGACGCCGACGCCTTCGAGGGTCTCGAGATCGAAGCGGCCCGCGGCTTTGCCTCCGATTGGATCCGCGCCGGAGAGCAACAGGCGAGCTCCTCCTCCCCGCCGGGCGACACGTCCACGGTCGAAACCGGTGCGGCCGGGTTGGCCGGCGACGACTTCCTCCCCCGGGGATCTCCAGACCACGACTTCAAGTTCGGATTCGAGTACCGGGCCGCCTCGGTCGAGTCCGTCACCTTCTGGCCCGGCGGTTGCGACGCCCCGCCAGACCTCGGACCTGCGGAAGGTCAGACTCTGCCGGTCGCTCAGCCGGCTCCACCTTGGTACCGGCGCCCGATCGCTGTCGGTGCGGCGATAGCGATCGCTGCCGGCGCGGTGATCACGGCGGTGATCGTCGCCAGCCTCGGAGGCGACGAGCGGACCTCGGTTACCGAGCTCCCAGGCGCCGAGCAGCAAGAAGACCTGGTGGTCCCGGAGTCCTCGGACACGACCCGCACAGAGGACGAGCAGGCCGCTACGACCGCGCAGCCACCGCCTCCCGAAACCGTCGAGGAACCCGGCGCGGACGAACCCCCGCCGGAGCCCCCTGAGACCGCTGTTGAGATCTCTTCAGAAGATACCTACCGGCTTCAGATGTCCGACGGTCAGCAGTTCCCCATCTACCGGTTCGAGATCGGTGACGTGGACCAGCTCGCGATCGTGCTCCCGCCCCCAGGAGACTGCTGGGTCATCCAGTACGCGCCGAACGACGTAGACCTCGTCGGTAGCTGTTCGACCGGCTTCATCGGCGGCACACCGGGACAGGCGCCGCCGCTGCTCACCGGCACCGAGCGCACGGCCTTCGCGTTGCGCTCCGATACCCAGCTCGTCGTGGGCGACGGCCTGCTCAGCACCCAGGGATTCGAGCCCGACTTGGCTGGGCAGCAGTTCGTGACAGTCATGGTCGATGGCGGCGTGACCATCGATGGCGAGGAGTTCGTGCCCTGAGAAGCGGAATCCGCCAGGCGCTGGCGGTCACAAGGTGACCGAGGCGCAACTCCCTGCTCCGACACCAAGTCGAACTCCGACGAATCGGGTGTCGTGGCTGATCGTGGACCGAGTCGTGTCGCTGTCCGGGGAACTGGTGGCCGCCATTACCGTAGAGCCGTGACGAACCCCGGCCCGGATGGCGAGATGTCCTCGACCATACCCTCGCCAGCTCCGTCAGCTGAGGAGACAATGGCTCCGCCGCCTCGATGGCGTATCGGGGATCTCGTATTCGCGGTCGTCGTCTGCGCGCTTCCCGTCCTGGTGGCACTCGTCGACTATGTGGCCACCAACCGAGACGAGGTCACCACCGTGGGCCGCATCGTCTGGGCTTGCGCCTTCATCCTCGTCGGCGTCTTGGCGTGTGTGCTCGCCGTGACCCGCTGGCGACACCTCGACCTGCGTCGGACCGCCATGGTCGCCGCCTGGCTCTTGTTCGCCTTCTTCCACTTCCACTTGCTCTTCGACGGTGAGGCCGGGTTGATCTGGGGCTTCGGAGCGCGTCGAGCATGGGTGCAGCTGTTGGCGTGGCTCGCCATCGCCCTGCTGGGGGCCCGGCTGGTGTGGGTGGCGGCTCGGGTAGCCGAGGTCTGCCAGTTCGCCACCATCTTCCTTGCCGTACTCGTCGGACTCCAGGCGCTCCCGTTGTTCGACGGGGATTCCTCGACAGCCAGCCCCGCTCATCGAAGCGATCATCAGGCCCAGGCCTTCGAGGGAGGCACCTTCGAGCAACGACCGAACATCTACCACTTCATTCTGGACCAGTATCCCCGAGCTGACTCGGCTCGCCAGGTACTGGGCTTCGACAACTCGCCGTTCTTGGGCGAGCTGCGTTCGCAGGGGTTCTGGGTGGGAGACGAGGCCTTCACCTCCTATCCCAACACGATGACGGCCATCCCATCGGTGCTCGAGATGCGCTATCCGTTCGAGTCGTCAGCCGACATCGAGGTGGGAGTGGTCGAGATGACACGGTCGATGCTGGGCGAGGGCCGGGCCATACAGGAGCTGCGTGCCGAGGGCTACGACTACATCTACGCCTCGGCTGGTCCCGAGAACTGGAGCATGTGCAGAGGGCCCCTCGTGGACCGGTGCCTGCTTCCCGAATCGGGCGGCTTGATACGCAGCGAAGCCGAGGAAGCGTTCCTCCGCCGGACACCTCTGAGCATGATCTTCGACTCCCTGGCCGTCTACACGCGCCCCGTTGACGTGGTCGAGGCCATCGAGGAGTTGGGGCTGGGTCCCGACCCGTACCTGCTGCTGGCCCACGTCTGGCAGCCCCACGAGCCTCTGGAGTACGACGCCGAGTGCGGGCTGCGTGACCCACTCCTCATCCAGCCCACCCGCGAGACCTATGCCGACGAGTTGCGGTGCCTGAACGGCGAGCTCCTCGATGTGATCGCTCGCATCCGGACGCTCGACCCCGACGCGGTCATAGTCCTGCAAGGTGACCACGGGATGGCGTTTGGTGTGGACCTCGATGCCACCTACGACGACCTGGAGACCGAGGATCTGGAGCAGCGCTTCGCCGTTCTCGATGCGCGGATGGTGCCCGGGGGGTGCGATCCGCCACCGAGGGGACCGTCCTTCACTGTGAACACCTACCCCTGGCTGTTCGCCTGCCTCCGGGGTGAGGAACTCCAGCCGGTCGAGCCACGTGCGTTCTGGTGGAACTACGACTTCGACGGCGAGCTGGTGGAGATCGAGGACCTCACCGCCATCGGCGTCAGGCGCGAGGGTTCGTCCTCAGAAGGTGAGTCTCAGGGAACCCTGGCGAGGCGAACGATCTCGACCGGTTCGGTGAGACCGCGAAGCTCGACGGAGCCTGCCTCTTGCACAGCGACCGACGTCTCGTCGTCGAGATGGTCGGCCACCGCCTTGGTGGCCAGGACCTCATCGGGTCCGGCCAAGGCCACCAGGCGGGCCGCCACCGTCACGACAGGGCCGTAGCAGTCACCGTCCTGCCAGACGACCGAGCCGACGTTGAGTCCCGCTCGTGCGCCGTCGAGCAGAGGATGGGCACGCGCCCAGTCGAGGAGGTCGAGCGCGACCTTGGCGGCCGCGGCCGGATGCACCGTGTAGTACATGATCTCGTCGCCGATCGCCTTGACGACCCGGCCTCCTCGAGCGGTCACGAGGTCGGCGGCCTTGTTCTCGAACTCGCTCACGAGCGTCGAGATGCCATCGGCGTCGAGCTGTTCGGTGAGCGACGTCGAGTCGACCAGGTCCACGAATCCGGTGCACTGCACCGCGGTGGGTTTGGCGAGCTCCCAGCTCCCCATGGCGCGACGGATCGATACCTCCACGTGGTGGCGGAACAGGTTGTCGAGGATGAATGACAACCTGTCGAGCTCCGCGCTCCCACGAGTCGACGCCTTGGCCACGTCCAAGGGAGTGAATTCCGACGCCACGATGGGACGTTCGATCTCCCGCAGGTGCAGCGAGACTACAGCGTCGGCGAGACGGGCGAGCGTAGAGCCCATGACCCGGGTGAAGCCGGCGAGCTTGTCGCGGTCGATGTAGTCGGCGGCGGCGTGGAAGTTGCGGAACAGGTACTCGTCGTCGGGCCAGAAGATGGCGGCATCCGCGGGAGGGTCGGGGAAGCCCGATGCTCGCCACGCGAACCTGATCTCCTGCTCAGGGATATCGGTGAGCTCGCAGAGCTCACCGATCGTCAGCTGCCTCTGGCCCTTGCGGATCAGTTGATCGCCCGCGGCGCCGGTGAGCCGCCCTTCGCGGTGCGCGGCCACGATCGCCGGCAGCGTCACTCCCTCAGCCACCAGGTACTCGAGCACCTCGAGCACCTGGTCTGCACCTGGCGCATCGGGGTCATGGACACCGGCCGCGACGAAGTCCTCGATGGTGGGACGGTCGGCCATGCCCGCCCCCGGTCAGAAGTCCTTGGCGTAGTCGACGGTGTGCCAGTGCTCCGGGCTCATTCGGTACAGGGACCCCGGCGAATCGCCTGCGGTGCTGGCCAGATAGAGATCGCCGAACTCCTCACCGAGGTAGCGGTGGGCCATGGCACGGCGCGTGGCCTCGTCGACCACGCCGGTGTTCTCCGCCGGGCCTTCGACGGTGACGTACTTGTAGGGAGGCTGCTCGACCTGCGCGCAGAGACTGAACCGGCCGCTCCGGTCGATGGCCCGACCCTTGACCGACGAAGGCGAGGTGATCACCGTGACGCCGCTGTGAGGGTCGTAGTCGTACCAGATCGGCAGGGACAGCGATCTCCCCTCGGCGGTGGTCACGCCGATCACGCCGACGTGCACATCGGCCAGGAACGCCTCGCGTTCTGAAGGGGTCATGGCGTGGGACATGGCGAGGCTCCGATCGCTCTCCGACGACCATAGTGGTGCGTTGCCGAATCTGCGACGCAGGTCCTGTGGCACGTCGCACTGGTGATCGGAGATCACCGGGGTAGCTACGCTCCCCCCGATGGGAGAGGATCGGGCCAGTAGGGCCAGGAGGACGAAGCGCGTCGCGCTGTGCAGCGCCATCGTCTTCGCCAGTGCTGTGGCCGCCGGTGCTGTCGGCAGCTCGGCGGTCCCAGGCGAGGGTCGCGCCGACGCAGCTGTCGCGTGTGAACCGCAGCCCTTCCTCGACAACGGAGTGATCCGTGTGGGGGTCGACACGGCCGCAGGCGGAGCGATCAGCTTGCTCGGCCCCTCCGGCTCGGAGGACAACCTGGTCAACACATGGGACCTGGGGCGCTACGTGCAGCAGTCCTACTTCACCGGGCCGTTCCCGTACCTCCCCGCCGGGGAGCACAGCGCACCCCGGGTGGCCGGACTGGCCGTGGAACCCGATCCAGGCCGGCGACGTGTTCGGGAACGGCGCCGAGATGACTGCGCTCGCCAACGACGGTGAGACCCTCTACGTCGAGACGATCCCCCTCCAGTGGGCACTCGACGACGTAGCCGGTGAGGCCACGATGCACACGTGGATCTCTCTGGATCCGTCCGTGCCCAACGTCGCTCGCGTCCATAACGAACTGCGCAACAAGCGCACCGACAGCGTGGAGCAATACCAGGCGCGACACCAGGAGCTCCCCGCCGTGTACACGAACTGGCCCTACGTGCGGGTCTTCACATACACGGGCGACGCGCCATTCAGCGGCGCCCCGGTGACAGAGATCGACACCGCCATCGACCCCGGTGTCACATTCCCCTGGAAGAACTGGCGGAGCACCGAAGGCTGGTCGGCGCTGGTCGACGACAGCCTGAGCGGTGTCGGTGTCGTGCATCCCGGGGCGGTGCTCACGATCGGAGGAAGAGCAGGAATCGATCACCCGTTCCCGTCCAACACCGGGTACCTCTCGCCTCTGCACACAGAGATCATCGACCACGACATCACCTACTCCTACGACTACACCCTGGTGCTCGGAGACCTCGAGGAGATCCGCTCCTATGCCGAGGTCCGTCGCGTCGACCCCCGTCCCGAGTACGTGTTCGCCCACGACCGGCAGCACTTCGCATACTCGGGAGCGACGGACGCGGGAGTTCCAACCGGTGGGTTCCTGGATGTGAGGGCGACATCACTCGATCCTCAGATCAAGGGTCCCGCGGCGCACTGGGATGCCTCTGAGGTCCCCCGACTGTTCGTCCGCGCCGCGTTCACGACAGCCGATGATCGCGCCGAGCTCTTCTTCGCGGACGGCTCAGGTCATTTCGATGCCAGCCGGCGGCTGACCTTCGACGTCGTCGGAGATGGCTCCGTCCGCACCTACGAGATCGATCTCGCCGCTCATCCGGAGTACAGCGGCTCGATCGGTGGTATCCGGCTCGACCCGGCGGTTGCACCCGCCGACGGTGACCGTGTAGAGCTGCACTGGATCTCCCATCGCGATGATCCGGTAGAGCCCGAGGCACCCTCCACCCCACCGGTCCCGGGAGAGCCCGAGTGCGAGACGTCGGACACGACTACCACTGCCCCGCCCGCTCCGAGCGCAACTCCGGTCGCGTCCACAACCTCGAGCACGCCGGCCACGCCGAGCGCGACACCGGTTCAGACGAGGGTGACCTTCGCGGGATAGGGCCGTGCCACGGCACTCGGCGGACACGGCCCCGGGGTACTACCCCTTGGGTGGGTCAGCCGGAGCCAGTCCACTCATCCCAGGGTCAGGACCCGAGGATGTCCGCCAGGGTGATGTCACAGGTCTGTCCGATCTCCAGCAGCAGCTCCAGGGCACGCCCCCCGGTCTGGTCTGCTTCGAGGGCCTCGAGCTCTGCCGGTTCGAGGCTCAGGATCTCGTCGACAGCGCATTCGGCCTGTGCCTCGCTGAGGGAGAGGCCCCCGAAGAACTCCTCTGCCAGCGCCGAGGTGAGCCCGCAGTCCCGCAGGACCCGGAAGGTCGCCGACACACCCTCTGCGTCCAGCTCGCCCTTGTCGGCAACCACTATGGCCTCGATCAGTTCAGGATCAGCCGCCATCGTGTCCAGGACGCAGGTGGCCTGCTCAGCGGTCAACGCCCAGTCGGGGAACGATTCCTCGGCGATGATCTCGCCCGCGCCACACGAACCCAAGAGCCGCAGCAGGGCCTGTATGGAGGGGATGTCACCGGTCTCGAAGGGGTCGACCTCGTTCAGCATCGCCTCCACGAGCACGTCGTCTGCGATGAACCCATCGATGAAGCAGGCCACGGATTCCTGTGGCAGGTCTGTCTCGCCCGAGATCTCGCCGGCAAGCACGTCCGTGAGCTCACAGATCGCGGAAGATCTCGAGGAACGTGCGACCGCCGTCCACGCTGATGGTCGTGCCGTCGAGCTCTTCGATGATGATCTCGACGAGCAGGTCGCCGTCGGAGTGGATGCCTTCGGCGACACAGCGGGCCTGCTCGTCGTTCAGCTGAGGTGCATCGGTGAGCACCCCGGAGGCGACGGCGGCGACAACGGTCTCCTCGCCCAGGCAGGTCTCGGCCAGCTCGAGCGCCTCCCGAATCGACTCTGCATCCTGTGCGGTGTAGTCCTCGAGGGCGTCGAGGTGCATCAGGAACTCGTCCACGATGCACTCCTTCTCCTTGCTGGTGATGCGAAGTGCATCCTCCAGGTTCCCGACGGCGACATCAGCAGCAGGAGAGAGCCCACCGGGGAGTTCTGTGTCATCGGAGGGGTCGTCGGATGGGTCATCGGAGGGGTCGTCAGACACCTCCCCGTCGTCCGTCGACTGCCCGGAGGTCGGCTGACCGGTCTCGGTGTCGAGCCCGCTCTCGGTCTCACCACACGCTGGCAATACCAACGCGACCAGCATGGTTATCAGGATCAGGGGCTTGGTCATCAGGTGCTCCTCCCGCCGCAGGGCGGTCCGCCTACCGATTCCGTGCAATCATGGCTGACGCGGCCGGGCTTGTCAGGGCAGCGTCACGTCCTCCTGTCGGAAGTAGTCCGCAGTTCGGTTCACGCAATTGGCCCCTCATCAGCTCTCAGGTTTCGCAACTCGCGCTTGAGGATCTTCCCTGCCGGGTTCCGCGGCAGTGGCGAGGCAGCGAAGTGGACCACCGTCGGTACCTTGAACTCGGCCAGGTGTCGGCGGACATGGTCTCGGAGCTCTTCGGCGCCGAGTGCCATTCCTTCTCTGACGAGCACCGCCACGGCGACCTCCTCGCCCAGTCGTTCATTGGGGACTCCGAACACCGCAGCTTCGTAGACGGCGGGGTGCTCGTAGACGACGGCCTCGACCTCCGCGCTGTAGATGTTCTCGCCGGCTCTGAGGACCATGTCCTTGACGCGGTCCTCGACGTAGACGAAGCCCTCTTCGTCGATCCTGCCCAAATCGCCGCTGCGCAACCATCCATCGACGATGGTCTCGGCGGTCGCCTCGGGCTTGTTCCAGTATCCGCGTATGAGGTTGGCCCCCCGGAACCAGATCTCGCCGATCTCACCCGCCGGAAGGTCGCGTCCGGTCGAGTCGCGCACGGCCACATCCATGATCGGCACCGTCCGACCCGTCGACCGGGCCCGGGCGACGTAGTCGTCGCCGGTGTTGCCCGGGCCGTAGGCGTTGGTCTCGGTCATGCCGTAGCCGATCGTGGGCCTTCCCTTGGCGAATGACCTCTCGATGCGGTGGACCAGCTCAGGTGGTGCCGGTGCACCCCCGCCGCCCACCGAGATCAGAGAGGACGTGTCGTGATCGCCGAACCCGGGGTGCTCGAGCAGATCCCAGGACTGGGTGGGTACACCGACGAAGGTCGTGATGCGCTCCTCTTCGATGTGGGCCAGCGCCTTGCCCGGATCCCACTTGTACATGATCACCAGCTTGTAGCCCCCGGCGAACGCGCTGAGCATCACAGGAACGAGGCCGGTCACGTGGAACAGGGGCACGACCAAGAGGAAGCTGGTGGGCCACGGGCCCCTGCTCTTGCCGGATCCGGGAGGCGCCATGGCGGCGTTGATCGCAGCCCGCGCCCCGAAAGCCGTCAGAGCGCTGAGCACTCCCAGGTGGGTGGAGACAGCTCCCTTGGGGTGCCCGGTCGTGCCCGATGTGTACAAGATGGTGGCGTCGTCCTCGGGACCCACGTCGACTCCGGGCAGGTGGGCACCCGGTTCGACCACGTTCTCCCAGCGGTCCACTCCCGGACGTACCGGCTCGGGTCCGCAGCGCGTCGCGATGGCGGATGCCCCTAGGAACCCCAGGAAGGGAGCGATGCGTTCGGATCGTTCCCGGTCGGTGATCGCCACCTTGGCGCCCGAGTCCTCGAGGCCGTAGCGCAGCTCCTCTGCACTCCACCACGCGTTGAGACAGACTGCGACGGCACCGATCGAGGTGACGGCCGCGAAGGAGACGATCCACTCGGGGTAGTTGCGCATGGCGATGGCGACCCGGTCACCCCGGGTCACGCCGTAGCGCTCGACGAGGGTTGCGGCCAGGGCATCGACGTCGCCCATGACCGCAGAGAACGAGTGGCGTTCGTCCTCGTAGACCAGGAAGGTGTCGTCGCCACGCTCGCGGGCGGTGGCGAACAGCTCCCTCAGCGAAGGCGGCGTCCGGGCGAACACCTTGCAGGGTCGCCCCCCGACCTCACGCTCGACGATCTCGAATCGGCCTCCCGGACCGCACACGGCGGCGATGGCGTCTTCCCAGGACGCGGTCATCGAATGCCTGTGGCTGGGCAAGGCCCGCTCGGTGCAGGGTCGTCCATCACGGGGCTGGCCAAGGCTTGCCGGGTCATGGCTGCCATGCTGCCGCCACGCCTCAGTCTTCAGGAAGGGTCGAAGGGCACACGCGCCATGTCGAGCGAACCTGTCGGGCGAAGTGGTGCGCGTGGGCCGGTTGTGCATAGCGTCCGGGCCTGGCGCCCGGGTACGGCCTGGATCGCCGTTCACCCGGCAGCATCGGGCTCCGTTCCGGAGCACCGATGAACCACTGGTTCGAGGAGGGCAAGATGGCAGGTGGGATCACAGGGTTCGATGGCAAGACGGCCGTGGTCACCGGAGGTGCGAGCGGAATCGGCGAGGCTCTGGCCCGGCGCTTCGGTCGCGAGGGAATGAACATCGTCCTGGCCGACGTCGACCAGGAGGAGTTGGCCCTCGCCGAGAAGCGCCTGGCGGAGGTCGAGGGTGTGGGCGAGGTGTTGGCCGTGCCGACCGACGTGCGTCACCTCGACCAGGTCGAATCCCTTCACCAGGCCGCTCACCAGCGCTTCGGGAACATCCACCTGGTCTGCAACAACGCGGGCGTGTTCGTGGGAGGGAAGAACGCCTGGGAGCACACCGCTGACGACTGGTCCTGGTGCATCGAGGTCAACCTGATGGGTGTGATCCACGGTGTGCGCACCTTCGTCCCCCACATGATCGACCACGGCGAGGGGGCCCACGTCTTGAACACGGCATCGATCGCCGGGCACCTGGCGAGCCCGTCACTGGGCCCCTACAACGTCACCAAGTACGCCGTGGTGGCCCTCTCCGAGACGATGCATGCCGAACTGGCCATGACCGATGCCAACGTGGGGGTTTCGGTGCTGTGCCCGGCCTTCGTCAAGACCCGCATCATCGACCCCGAACGGCTACGTCCCGAGGACAGGCCCGATTCGGCGATGAGCGCCGAGGAGACCGACCAGCGGGAGATGATGGGCAGGGCGGTCATCGAGTCGGCCACTGCCCCTTCCGAGATCGCTGACCTGGCTTTCGAAGCCGTGGCCGAACGCCGTCTGTGGATCCTCCCCCACAGCTACCTGCACCACATCGTCGAGGACCGCTGGGAATCGATCAGGTCTGCCCTCGGTCCGCTCGGCGAGATGCCCCCCATCGGGGGCTGAGCCCACCAACCGAGACGGGCAGTCAGCGGGTCTCAGGCGGGATCAGCGGAGACGGGCGAGAGCCGGTACACGGCGAACTCGCGACGGCAGTAGCGCTGGAAGTGACCCCAGAGCGGGAAGTGCTCCACCAGCTCGGGCCACAGGCGGGCCCGTTCGTCACTGGTGACCCGTTCGGCTCGCACGGGCCAGGATCGATCCCGCACCTGCACTCGGGCATCTGTGTGATGGTCGAGGTTGCGGGCCCAGTTCGGGCTTCCACCGAAGCCGGCGAAGGACCCGACCACATAGAGGTCGTCACCGTCCTCGACGTAGTTCACGCAGGTGGGGATGTCGCGCCCGCTCTTGCGCCCGACGGTGGTGAGGACCAGCACCGGACCGCCCTGGGTCTGGTCCATCCCCTCACCGCCCACAGCCTGGTATGCATCTGCGTGGCCGGTGCCGGCCATGCGGACCACGTTGGGATCGCGGCTGTCGACGATCTGGTTCCACTCTTCTTCATCCATGAAGTCGGGCTGGGGCGGATGCTCCTCGCCCGCCTCGATGCGCAGCAGTAGCTCCAGGCTCACCGTGGGGTCCGCGGCACCGTGCTCGCTCATGACATCATCCCGTATGGTCCTGGGCGGCTTGGGCCGCCGTGTCGTCTGGGGCGGCTTGGGCCGCCGTGTCGTCATACGCCTCGAACACCTCCGCGGCCACCCGGAAACCCTCCACGGCACAGGGGAAGCCGGCGTAGACCGCGGTCTGGAGGATCGCCTCGCAGATCTCGGTACGGTCCAGACCCTGGTTCAGGCCGATGGCCACATAGGAGCGCAGCTGGTCGGGTTTGTGGGAAGCGGTGAGCAGGGCGATGCTCACCAGGGCCCGGTCGCGAGGGGCTAGCGCCGGGCGTGACCACACCTCGCCCATCACGATCCCGATGGAGAACTCTGCCCAGTCGGCGGCGATCTCGTCGGGCACCGCCATGTGGGGCATCTGAGGAGCCCCGGCGAACAGCTGCGCTGCGGTCACGAAGCCCTGCTGGAGCCGGTCGGTCAATTGCTCGTCCACTCGTCTGTGTCACCCGTTCCGTTTCGCCCGTTACCTGTCACCCGATGCTGGTCAAGGGGTCAGGGCGGTGTGGGTACGCCACACACGATTCCACGCGCCAGGCAGCGCGCCACCTCGTTGGCCAGCTTGTCATCGTCCCAGCCGTTGAAGAAGTCGGCATGGGCGGTATCGACTTCACCCGAGGACAGGCTGAGGTTGTCGGGCGGGCCCCAGAAGTCGTAGCGAACCACCAGCTCGAGCTGGGGGACGCTCGTGGGATGCGATGCGGGGCAGACCCCGGCGCGGCTGTAGGCGGTGTGGGAGATGTGATCGTCGCTGTCCAGGTTCACCCCGTCCCAGCAGTCGGGGAACAGGGCGTGCATCGTGAGGCCCTTGCGGTCGCCGCAGTTGGGGACCTGCTCGGAGATCGTCCGGTTGCGCCCGCACCCCCAGCCCACGAACGTGTAGGTGGGATCCTCACGGCCGGGGGCGCTCTTGGCGATGGCCATGAGCCCTGCCGGGTAAGGCTCTACCGCGGCCGGGTCGACGTCGGGTCCCGCCCGGTAGTAGGCGTCGGCCCCCCGAGGTTCGATCTTGGTGTCGCCGTCGAACAGCGCCGGTGACCAGTAGGCCGACCGGTCGCCTTGGTGCTGGCACACCGTCTCGGATGCCTGGAGGTCGTCCAGGGTGGTGTTGTCGTCGGTTGCCGCCGAACCGAAGAAGTCGTGCAGGTGGGAGCTCCCCGGGTGGTCGCGGTGCACGATGGGATCGTCAGGCCCCGAGTGCGAGAGTCGGCACTCGTTCAGGAACAGCCCACTGGCGGAAGCCTTGGGTCGTTCGGCGGGCGCGGTGCCCGCCGGAGCTGCGTCGCCGTCGTCGCCCCCCGTGCAACCGGCCAGGATCCCGGCCACCAGGACCAGGGCCAGGGCCAGGACGCGGGGGCGTTCAGAGGTCTTCGGGCGCATCGGGCACGGGGATGGCGTCGAGGTCGACCTCGGTGGCCAGGTCGCGGGCGGGTCGGGCAGGTGATGTCTCGGCATCGGGCATGTTCTCCTGGGGCCCGGGGTCGGGCAGGTCGACTTCGTCGTAGGGGACGGGTCCGGGCTTGTCGCGGTCTACCAACTCGAGGAACCGAGCCGCGGCGGCAGGGTCCACCTCGGCCAGCTCGCCCTCGCAGGGGGCGATCGTCTCCACGTCGGCGGGCAACGAGGTGGCGATCTCGTTGTCACAGAAGCGGTTGCCGTCCGCGGCGTTGGCCACCAGCACCACATCCGCTTCGCGGGAGTCACTGACGATGTTCTCCCGAACGGTGTTGTTCTGGGCCGGCCACAGCATGAAGTCGGGAAGCGTTTCGGCGATCTCGGGTGGTGCCGGTTCGGCGTCTGCGATGCAGTCGGTGGGGGGATCCTCGGGGAGGGGGGCGATGGGGTTCTCCTCGGGGAAGGGCACCATGGCGATCCCGGCGATGTCGTGGTCCCACACCCGGTTCCGTTCGACGATGTTGTCCCGACCGCCGGAGTTGAGGATCCCGTTGCCCAAAGCGGTGACGGCCGCGGAGATGGCCGAGGTCCCGGTGTTGTTGTTGGAGTAGACGAGGTTGCCCACGATGGTGGTGTCGCGTTCGGGGGCACATCCCTCGTAGGAACCCGAGTTGGGCACCACACCCGCCCGGTTGTAGCGGAAGACCGAGTTGACGATGGTCACCTGTGAGTTCGTGCCCGAGTAGCCCAGCCCGTTGTGCTCGGACACGACGTCGTCGATGAGAACGTTGCAGGGGTAGCACTGCCCCACGTAGAAGCCGGCGTCGGGGCTACCCGAGGCGTAGGAGTGCTCGAAGATGCCGTTGCGGGAGGCGATGGCGTAGACGCCGTAGTCACCGTTGCGGATGGCGGTGACATAGGAGGCGCGGAACCCGTCGACGCCGCTGGTCCAGAAGAAGCCGTTGCGGGTGTAGTTCTTCGCCGTCATGTTCTCGACCGCGACCCCGTCTGCTCCCAGGACCCGGATCCCGTTCTCGAGGTCGAACTGCCCGTCGAGGATGACCTCGTTGCGGTCGGTTCCCCGCAGGACCAGGTCGTCGGTGGTCACGTCCACGGCCTCGTTGTAGGTTCCGGGACCGATCAGGATCAGCGCCCCCGGCGCGGCGGCGTCGACGGCCTCCTGGATGGTGGGGTAGTCGTCGGGGACCCGTAGCGTTCCCCCCTCGGTGCCCCCTGAACCCCCGGTGGTCGTGGACCCCCCGGGGGCCACGGTGCCCTGGGTCGTGCCGGCGGTGTCTTCGGGGCCGGCGTCGTCGTCGCTGTCGCTGCACGACGTGGCCACCAGGGCCAGGGTCAACCCGGCTATGAGCACCATCTTGCGCATGGGCTTGTCCTCCTTGGGCGGTCGGTCATTCCACGACGACGACACCGGGCATGCCGACGTCGACGGTTCCGTGGATGGAGCAGTAGTAGCGGTAGGTACCTGGTGTCGTGAACACGTAACGGACCTCTTCGCCGGGTTGCAGCTCTTCGGCGGGGAAGGTCCAGTCGGGGTCGGCGTCCTCGGGGATCACGTTGTGCTCGTTGCGCCCCCGGTTCTCCCAGACGACCTCGGTGCCTGCGGCAATCGTGACCGTCTCGGGGCTGAACGAGTTGTCCAGGGCGGCCACCGTGGTCGTCTCACCGGTCGGGGCTACCGCACTGTCTGGAGCGTCGGCGGCCGGGCCTGTCGAAGCGGTGGGCTCGTCGTCATCTCCGCCGCCGGAGCAGCCCAGGTTGGGAAGTGCGGCGGTCAGGGCGAGGGTCGCCAGGGCGATCGTGGTTCGAGATGCCGCGCATTGTGGGCATGGAGCGTGTCGTGTCCCCCGGTGGCGGGTCAGCATACCCCGGGTATCGGCGCAGCCGGGACCCGGGACGCAGCCGGCGTCGGGGTCTCAGTCGGCGGCCAGGTACCGGTACAGGCGGGGGAGGCGGCGGGGGAGGGCCGACACGTCGGATACCACCTCGTAGCCCAGGTTGTCGCACATCTGGCCCAGGTACTCGTGTCCGGCGGGGTCCACGGTGATCAGGAAGGGCTCCACGCGGCGGCGGCGCGCCTCACCCAGAGCGTGGCGGGTGTCGTGCAGGGCGTACTCCACGTCGCCCCGCTCGGGCCCGTAGTCCTCGTCCTGGGGGCGACCGTCGGACACCAGGATCAGGATCTTGACCTTCGCCGGGAAGGCTTCGAGGCGGGTCGTGACGTGGCGGATGGCTGGTCCCATCCGCGTGGCTCCCGCCGGCTCCATCGCGGCGACGCGGGCCCGCACGGCGTCGTCAAAGGGAGCGTCCAACTCCTTGATGGTGTGAACCTCGACCTGTTGGCGACCCTGACCCGAGAATCCCCAGATCCCGTAGTTGTCGCCGATGGCTTCCAGCGCCTCGATCATCACCACCGTGGCGGCACGCTCCACGTCGATGACGCGGTCGGCCTCACCGGCCGGGTCGCGGGTGGAGGCCGACAGGTCGAGCAGGAGACCCACCGCGACGTCGCGCACCACCTTGTTGCGGCGCGTGTAGAACCGGGCCAGTGGTCCGGCGCCGGCGCGCTTGTCCGCATGGAACTGGATCGCCTCGTCCAGGTCGATCTCGCTGCCGTCCTCCAGCCGGTGGATCCGCCGGAACGCCTCGGGCCGCAGCGCCTCGAAGCGGCGGCGCGTGTCGACGACGAGCCGATGGTGCTCGGCCAGCACGGTCCGGTAGTCATCGGGGTCACCGGTCTCGGCGTCACGCTCGCCCAGCCGGCAGTGGTCCGTCAGGTAGTCCTGGGCCCGGAAGTCCCACTCGTCGTAGTCGTACCAGCGCACCTCGGAGGCCTGGCCGTCGCCCGAGGAGGAGTCCGCGTCATCGAGGGTTTCGCCACTCTCATCGTCGGTGCTGTCGTCGTCGCCGCTGTCGGGTCCCCCGGCACCGTCCGTGTCGGCTTCGGCTGCTTGCGGATGGTCACCATCGACGGTCTGGGCCCGGTCGGAGGCCTCACGGGCCAGGTTGTCGATCATGGCCTCGATGGCTGCCCGGTCCAGGTCGTCGGTCCGGCTGTCGGCCAGGAGGTCGACCAGTTCTTCGGCGTCGAGGACGATCGGGTCACCTGACGTCTCGGCCAGGGCGTCCATGACCTGGACGAGCTCGGGACGGAAGTCACCCAACAGGTCGGGTTGCTCGGGGACGTCGAAGTCCACCTCGACTCCTGGGGCGGCTGCGCCCCCCTGGCGGGTGCTCCCGCCTTCTGGGGCCAGGTTGGGGACAGCCACGAGCAGGTCGTAGAGCCCCGCGGCGACTTCGGCTGCGTCCTGGATGGTGGCTCCCCGAAGCCGGACGGTACCCAGCAGGCGGCGACCCCGCTGCGCTGCTGTGCGTACCTCGCCCTGGACTCCGGCGGGCAACCGGGAGGACGCCCCCAGGGCTGTCCGTGCCAGGTGCTCGGCCACCGCCTGACGGTCCGGCAGGGTGGCCGGGTCGGGCCTTCCCTCCAGCTCATGGGACCGCAGGCGAGCCAGCGGGGGGGCCACGCCGGGGTAGTCACGGGTCACCAGGGCGTCGATGCGCGTCCCCTCGGCCAGGCCCAGGAGCCAGGTGGCCAACCTGCGGTCGTCGAAGGCGGCCAGGAAGCCGGCCAGGGGGATCGCCCGGTACAGGGCGGAGTCGTGCCGGTCGGTGGGGATGCGGATCTGGATGGTGGCGGGCAGGTGGGCGCCATCGATGCCCAACGCGAAGTGGAACGAGCCGTGGTCGAGGCGGGCGGCCTGGAGGGTGGTGTGCACCTTGTAGGCCGCGAAGTTGGACTCGTGGTCGTCGAAGGCGTCGATGGTGGGAGGAAGGAAGATGGACACGCCATCGGAGCTGGCCCGGGTACCCGAGACCCAGCCGATTCCCTTTCGGACCAGGACCTCGGAGGGCTGGACGATGAGCGGGTGCCCCGACAGCGCCTGCGCGTAGAGGCGCAGAAGGCCCGACACGTCGGCCAGCTCGACCCTCCCGGCCAGCTCGGCCAGCAGGTCGCGGGCCTGGCCGGACTCGAGACGGAACCAGGCCAGTGCCCGGTCGTGCCCGCCGGGACCAGCGAGCACCTCCCGCCCTGCCGAACGCCACCGGCGGGCCGCGCCGGCTTCGAGGCGGTCGGAGACCAGCGGGCGCCGAGGCGATCATCTCGAGCGCCACGTCGCCTCCCGTGTCGGCCAGGGCCCGGGCCTCGGTTACCAGCTCGACCTGGTGCTCGGGGGCCAGCGCACCGAGCGCCTCGGCCGCCGCGGCGAACCGGGCGAAGCCGCCCGACCCGCCCGCGGGTGCCGGAGCGGTCACCGCGGCTGCGGCCACTTCGAGCACGCTCGAACGAACCGGGGGAGCCAACGCCTCGACCAGGGCGGGGGTGCGATCGAGATAGCGGTCGGTCTCGGCCCAGCAGTGCCGGGTGACGGTCGTGAGCAGCGTCACGAATGCCTCCCGGTCGGCGATGGCCATCCCACTCAGGGCGGCGGGGGCGTCACGCAGGCAGCTGGCGGCCAGGTCGGGGGCGGGGCCGGACAGGCGGGTGGCCGCGGTGACCAGCCGTTCGGCCTGGTCGATGGAGGCCACCTCGAAGAGGTCGGGGCTGGCGGCGAAGAAACCGGCCGCCAGTCCCGACGTTGGACCACCCGCCCGCACCCAGGCGCCGGCCCAGATCGGCCCATGCCCCGAGGTTGGCGGCACCGATCTTGGAGGTGACCTCGGGTGCAGCCGACATGAAGGCCTCGGCCAGCTTCGGCGAGTGGTCAGAGAGGCGCGCCGCCATGTGTCGCCAGAGGGCCTCGTGGTCGGCGGCCCGGGTCGCTGGGCACGGCGTCGGGTGCGTGTCATCTCCGGATCGGTCATCTCCGGATCGGTCCCGCCCTGCGATCTCACTCGGCGAAGACCGCCGAGACGACCTCGTCGATGGAGTGCTGCACCTCGACCTCGTCGGTGAGCGCCCACACCACGGCTGCCTCGCAGGCTCGCCGCGGAGCGATACCCGGGCGATGAGCTTGCCGGCGTAGACGAGCAGGCGGGTCGACACGCCCTCTTCGAGGCCGTGCTCGCGCAGGTTGCGCACCTTCTCGCCCAACTTCGCCAGCCCGTCCGCGACCTCGGGTCGCAGCCCGATTCGCGGGCGATGATCTCGGCTTCCTACGTCGGGTTCGGGGTAGTCGAACTCGATGGCCACGAACCGCTGGCGGGTGGAGTGCTTCAGGTCCTTCAGCGCGGACTGGTAGCCGGGGTTGAACGACAGCACCAGCAGGAAGCCGTCGGCTGCCTCGAGCAGCTCGCCGCGCTTCTCGACCGGCAGCAGCCGGCGGTAGTCGGCGAGGGGGTGGATGAGCACGGTGGTGTCCTTGCGGGCCTCGACCACCTCGTCGAGGTAGCAGATGGCGCCGAACTTCACCGCCCGGGTGAGCGGCCCGTCGATCCAGCGGGTCTCGTCGCTCTCGAGCAGGTAGCGACCGACCAGGTCCGAAGCGGTGAGGTCCTCGTGGCAGGCGACGGTGATGAGCGGCACGCCCTCTTCGTCGCGGTCGCCCGACGTGGCGGTGCAGCTCCCAGGACATGTACTCGACGAAGCGGGTCTTGCCGCAGCCGGTCGGGCCCTTGAGCATCACGGGCATCTGCTGCTCGTAGGCCGCCTCGAAGAGCTGCACCTCGTCCGCGATGGGCAGGTAGTAGGGCTCCTCGGTGATCCGGAACTCCTCGATGGCCATCCGGCGGAACCCGGCCACGGCTCCCTCGTCGGCCACAGGACGCCGGCCGCCGCAGATCGCGTCCTCCGGGTGCATCGGTCGAGCGGGAGGTCTTCGACCGGGAAGGCTCGCGACGAGGATCTCGAAGACCGCCGGATGACCCGGCAGTGCTTCCCGACGAGGAGCGCTTGGCGGGTGAGGATCGACGATCGGCACTTGGGGTCACCGGGACTCCTGGACGGTCTCGAGAGGGACATCGGTCCTTGGCAAGCGGACCGATCCGCTATATGTTGGAAAGTGTAGCTAGTAAATCGTGAGTTTGTTCGGAACGGGCCGCGCTAGGGGGACCGAAAGGGAGATCACCATGTTCGCTTCGTCGTTGAACCTCGACCTCGACAAGCTCGAGGAGTCCGAGGAGAAGTCGAAGACCAAGAAGGCTCCGACAAGTCGAGAAGAAGGCGACCAAGGCCTCGGCGCAAGACCGCCAAGTCCAGCGACGCCTGACGGCTCGACCTGCACCGCACGCCCCGTCGTGGCCACCGCAACCTCGAAGCGCGCGCCCGGTCTCCGTCGTCTGGCGCCCGCTCGATGCCAAGACCCGCCTCCGCGAGGTCATGTCCCGGCCCTACGAGTACCGGGGCTGGGAGGACGTCTACCGCGAGCAGTGGACCTGGGACGACGTCGTGCACGTCTCCCACCTGCGCACCAACTGCATCTCGACCTGCTCGCTCGATGCCTACGTGAAGGACGGCATCGTCTGGCGCGAGGAGCAGAACGCCAACTTCCCCCAGGAGTTCGAGCACGTTCCCGACTTCAACCCTCGGGGATGTGCGGCCGGGCTGCGCCTACAGCGTGCAGATGTACGACCCCACCCGCATCCGCTACCCGATGAAGCGGGTGGGTGAGCGAGGCAGCGGCCAGTGGGAGCGCCTGAGCTGGGACCAGGCGCTCGAGCGAGATCGCCGACAAGATGATCGACGTGCTGGTCGAGGACGGTCCCGAGTGCGTCGTGTACGACCAGGGCACCACCAACATCGACAACGGCCTCGGCTCGATGATGGAGATGCACTTCTTCGGCAGACGGCATCGGCGCGGCCAGCATCGACTCCTGGGCCGGGGTGGGTGACCTGCCCAACGGCCTCATCCAGACCTGGGGCACCTACATGAGCGAGGGCACCGCCGACGACTGGTTCCTCTCGGACTACATCCTCATCTGGATCGGCAACCCCAACTACACCCGGGTGCCCGATGCCCACTTCCTCTGGGAGGCGCGCTACCGGGGCGCCAAGGTCGTGACGATCGCCCCCGACTTCAGCCCCTCCACGGTTCACGCCGACCGCTGGCTGAACCCCCGCGATCGGCACCGACGCCGCGCTGGCCCTGGCCATGGCCAACGTGATCGTCGACGAGGATCTCTACGACGAGGCCTTCATCACGCGAGCAGACCGACCTGCCGTTCCTGGTGCGTGACGACAACAGCCGGTTCCTGCGCGAGAGCGACGTGGAGTCGAGGGCGGCGCCGACGACGAGTTCTACTACTGGAACGAGGTGACCGACTCGCAAGGAGTTCGCCACCGGCACCTGGGGCTCGGAGGTCATGACCCTCGGCCCTGGACGACGACGAGGTGCCGGCGCTCGACGGTTCCCACACTGGTGAAGCTCGCCGACGGCACCAAGGTGCGGGTCCGGCCGGTGTTCGAGCACTTCCGCAAGCACGTGGCCGAGTACAGCCCCGGAGAAGGCCGCGGAGATCTGCGGCGTGCCGGCAGGCAACATCCGGGTCGTGGCTCGGGAGTACGCGCCAGGCGAAGTCCGCGATGATCCAGAGCGGCTGGGGTGCGTGCAAGCACTACTACTCCGACCTGTTCCAGCGGGGCATGGCCTATCTGATGGCCCTCACCGGCAACACCGGCGGCAAGCCCGGCTCGGGCATCAAGGTCTCCACGTGGTGGCCGATGCCAGGTTTCGTCCTGTCGAGCACCTTCGGCCCCCGCCTGGCCGACCGAGCCACCGGCACCGATGCCGATCGACCGGGCCCAGATGCAGGACGTGTCGAAGATGATGTTCGACATGATGGGCGCAGGCCATGCGGGCCACGCCGCTCATCCCCTGGCTCTACGCCCACGACCCCGAGTTGCGCCAAGGTGGCCGGCAAGGACGCGTACGCCGATCCCGCACTGACCCGCCCGGTGGCGGACTACATGCAGGAGATCTTCGACAACGAGTGGATGCCGATCTATCCCCGCGCCCCCCAAGAAGCCCAGGTTCTTCTACTACTCGGGTCCCAACCCGCTGCGTCGCTGGCCGAACGCCAAGACGATCCGCGACAGCCTCTGGAAGGAGCATCGAGACGATCGTCACCACCGACTTCCGGATGTCCACCTCGGGCATGTGGTCCGACTACATCCTCCCGTCGTGCGGCTACTACGAGAAGCCGGGCATCAAGTACGTGCAGTCCTACATCCCCTAGGTGGTGGTGGGTGACCGGGCGGTGCCCGAGCTGTACGAGTCGAAGCACGAGTGGGACATCATGTTCCTGCTGGGCCGCAAGATGCAGGAGCGTGCCCTGGCGCGCGGCGATCGAGGGCTTCACCGACGCCAACGGGCGGGTTCCACCGGATCGACAACCTCTACGACGAGATGACCGCCGACGGTCACTACGGCGAGGGTCCCGAGGGCGAGCGCAAGGCGCTCGACTTCATCATGCGGTACTCCCAGATCACCCGGGCCACGGACCTCGGCGAGCAGCCGTGGCAGAAGGCCGTCGACGACGGGATGGTGAAGATCGAGGAGATCAAGCCCATCGACCTGGCCATCGGCCTGTCCACGATGATGAGCGACTTCGACTACAGCGAGCCCGATGAACCAGTTCGGCTGGTTCATCAAGCGCAAGGAGCCCTGGCCGACCCTCACCGGCCGCCAGCAGTTCTACATCGACCACGAGTGGTTCCTCGAGGTCGGCGAGCAGCTCACCGTGCACAAGGAGCCCCTGCCCGCCGGCGGGCGCCTACCCGCTGCGCCTCAACGGCGGCCACAACCGCTGGAGCCAGCACGCCATCTTCCGGGCCAACCCGCAGCTGCTCCGCCTCCAGCGGGGCAGCCCCGATTGCCTTCGTCTCCCAGGTCGACGCCCGGGCCCGGGGCATCAGCGACCACGACCAGATCCGGGTCTTCAACGACATCGGCGAGTTCGTGCTGCGGGCGGTGGTCTCGCCCGGCGGTGCAGCCCGGCGAGGTGATCTGCTACCACGCCTGGGAGGGCTACCAGTTCCCCGGACGGGGCCACCCAGAACGACGTGGCGGCCAGCCCGCTGAAGCCCAACAACATGATCGGCGACTACGGCCACCTCCAGTACCGGGGTGCCTACATGACCATGAACCACGTCCCCAAAGAGGTCGCGGTCGACATCGAGCGGGTGAGGGAGCAGCTGTGAGCGTTTCGGTGCAACCCGTCGTGGTGGGCAGCCGCAAGGTGCGCGCCGCCCTCGACACGCTGCTGGCACGTCGACGCCGAAGGAGTGGGCCAGGGCCGATGCCGGTCACCGTGCGCGCTCGAACCCACCCCGACTCGAACGCCAACCCTCGGCCTATGTGCGGCGCGCCTGGAAGGATCGTCCCCGGGGTGGCGGTGTCACCGAGGTCGACGGTGCGCACGCTGACCAACGCCAAGGCGCTGGCCGTCCGCCTCGAGTGGGCGGCGCCCCGCCCTCGGCGGCGCATCTCGGACTACAACGTCTACCCCGACGCCTGTGCGGTGCTGCTTCCCGTCCGACGGGGCGAACCCTCGAGCACGACACGATGGGCAGCCCCGAGCACCCGGTGGAGGCCTGGTACTGGCGTGCGGGCACCGACGAGCCCTTCGTCTCCACGGCCACGGGTATCGGTACCAGCCGAGCGGGTGGACACCCACGCCGTGGTGGCCCGGGCCGACTGGTCCGACGGGCGCTGGCAGGTCGTGCTGGCCCGGCCCCTGGCCGCCGACGGCGCCCCGCTGGCACACGGAAGCTCGGGTCCCGGTCGCGTTCGCGGTGTGGTCCGGGGCGGTGTCGGAGCGGGCCGGACTGAAGTCGTACTCGACCCAGCCCTACGAGCTGGTGGTGGGGGAGTGACGATGGCCACGAGATCCAGCGCGACCGGCGAGCACCAGTACGCGATGGTCTTCGACCTCAACAAGTGCCTCGGCTGCCAGACCTGCACCGTCGCCTGCAAGACCCAGTGGACCCGTGGTCCGGGCATGGAGGCGATGTGGTGGAACATCGTCAACACCATGCCGGGCAAGGGCACGCCCCGCAACGCCCTGGAGCTGGGCGGCGGCTACCGCGACGGCGAGCCCGTCCCCGGCCAGATCCCCCCCAAGCGCGAGTGGGGCGAGGCATGGGACTTCGACTACGAGGAGGTGTTCTTCGGCGAGGACACGCGACGCGTACCTGCGCCCGCGCGAGCACGACGGGGCACCCCCGGGGTGGGGTCCCAACTGGGACGAGGACGTCGGAGGTGGCACCTACCCGAACTCGTACTTCTTCTACCTGCCGATGATCTGCATGAACTGCTCCAAGCCTTCGTGCCTGGAGGCTTGCCCCCGCGACGCCATCTACCGGCGCGAGGAGGACGGCGTCATCCTCATCGACGAGGAGCGGTGCCACGGCTACCGGTTCTGCATGGAGGCCTGCCCCTACAAGCGCATCTACTTCAACGAGCAGCGGGCCGTCGCCCAGAAGTGCATCTCGTGCTTCCCCCGGCTCGAGGAGGGCGTGGCGCCGGCATGCGTGCGCCAGTGCCCGGGCCGGATGATCCACGTCGGCCACCTCGACGACCGCAAGAGCAACATCTACAAGCTGGTCAAGAAGTGGAAGGTCGCCCTGCCGCTGCGGCCCGACTTCGAGGTGGAGCCCAACGTGTTCTACGTGCCACCGACGCTGCCGACCGCCTTCGACGAGAACGGCGAGTTCGACGAGGAGGCGTCGCGGATGCCCATGGAGGAGCTGCGCGATCTGTTCGGGCCCGAGGTCGACCAGGCTCTGGCCACCATCCAGATCGAGCGCGAGAAGGTCGCGGCAGGTGGCTCCTCGGAGCTGATGGACATCCTCATCGCCCGCGACTGGCAGGAGCTGCTCGGCCCCTACCCCGAGGACCCGGGCGACCCTGCCCACTCCGCTCTCGCGTACCAGACCTGAGCCGCCCGTGGCCGCACCCGCCGACCCTGTCCGCGCACTCGCGATGCCGCCCCGGCGCCCGCCGGGTTCTCTACGGCCACCTCGTCGACCTGCTCGTCTATCCCGACCGAAGACCTGGTCGCCTCGCTGCGGGACGGGTCGCTGATCCGCTCGTTGCGCCGGCGGCGGCCGCCGTGCCCTACGAGGTCGCCGTCCCGGATCCCAGAGGTGCGGGAGAGTGGGCACTGGGCGACGGTGACCGGGCTCGGTCCGGCCTACATCCGCCTGTTCGACATCCCCGCGGGCGGTACGTCCCTGCCCGCTCTACGGGGGTGCGCTCGGCGGCGATCGACGGCAGGTCATGGAGGACCTGTTGCGCTTCTACCGCCACTTCGGCCTGAGCGTGGTCCACGCAGACGAGCGCGACCTGCCCGACAGCGTCCCCACGGTCGTCGAGTTCCTCTCCTACCTGGTGTTCCTCGAGGCTGATGCGGGCGACGCCGACAGTGCGGCGCCGTTCCGGCGGGCCCAGCACGACGTGCTCGAGCGGCACCTGGCCCGCTGGGCACCGGTGATCCGCCAGCGCGTGGCGGCTCTCGACCCGCCACCTCTCTACGACCTGGCCACGTCTCTGTCGACGACTTCGTCAGCGGTGAGCTGGCGGTGCTGGCCGCAGCCTTCTCGGGGTAGGCCTGCGGCTCGCTCAGCCGCCGCCCCTCAGCCGCGCCTCAGCCGCCCCTCAGCCGCCCACCAGTTCCCAGGCGTCGAGGTCGTCGACGTGGGCGGCGTGGCGTTCGGCCATGGCCAGGAACATGTCGTCGCCGTGGTCGCTGCGGGCCACCAGCACCGAGGCAACCACCGCCATGTGGAGACCGGCGAAGGTGTTTGCCCGGTACGAGGCCCAGCAACTCGTCGGCTCCCAGCTCGACCCCTTCGGCCGCCAGGCCGGCCCGGTAGCGCTCGACCAGCTCGCGCTCGTGTTGGCGACGCTCGGGGGTGAGCAGGCCCGCGCCGAGGAAGTAGGCGACGTCGCTGGGCCCGGCCCCGAGGCTGACGGTCTGCCAGTCGACGGTGCAGAGGGCCGGCGCGCCGGGCCCGGTGCCGAAGAGCATGTTCTCGAGGCGGTAGTCGCCGTGCAGCAGCGTCAGCGGTTCGTCGGTCGGTGCAGAGCCAGGCCCCGACCACCGGGGTGAAGCGCTGGGCGGCTGCCTTGGCCTGGTCGGAGAGCCGGTCGTCGTACTGGGTGAGGAACTGGTCGACGAAGGCGGCGTAGAGGGTTGCCAGGCCCTCGCCGCCGTTCTCGGCCCGGGGAGTCAGCCAGGTGCGCCCGCCCAGGTCGGTGGCGCCCCAGAGGCTGGCGTGCAGGCGAGCGCGCCTCGTCCATGGCGAGGGCCGCCTGGTCGACACTGCAGCCCGCCACCTGGCTTCCCTGGGTGGCGGGAGCGATGTCTTCGAGGATGAGGGCGAACTCGCCGGTCTGCATGTCGAGGCTGGAGAAGTGGCAGTGGGGTATGCGCATGGCCACCCGAGAGGCGAGTTCCTGGTAGAAGGAGATCTCGCGCACGTAGATGCCGGTCATCAGACCGGCCTGGCGGCTGGTCGGATCGGTCGAAGCGAACTTGCCCACTACGCGTTGGGGGCAGGCCGTCGTGGCCGGCTGCTTCCCAGGACAGCTCGAAGCGGACCATGTCACCGAGCTTGCCGGTGCCGATCCGGGTGTGGGTGAAGGAGGCGACCCGAGCATCGGGGGGTGCGGCCGCCGAGGCGTGGAGCACCTCGGTCAGCCATTCGGGTGTGATCAGGTCGGCGTCGGCTACCAGTGCAGGCATACCCCATGTTCCCACGCCGGCGCGACACCTCGCGCCAACCGGTGCCTCGAGGCGGCGACCCGGCAGTGGATCCGCCACATGCCTTGTGGATACAGTCGTTGCCAGAATTGCGCCCGGCCGGGCCACCGGATTCGGGCCAGCGGATGCCGGGCCCCGGCGAGGGAGAGCGATGGTCTCGAAGGGCTCCACCGAGGACGACTACCGCGCACGCTTCTCGTGGGAGCGGGTCACTTGGGGGTCGCACTGCGCCAACTGCATCGCCACCTGCTCCTACCGCGTCTACAGCACCGGTGAGCAGAGTCCGATTCGAGGAGCAGTCCGGCAGTGTTCCCCCCGACCGAGCCGGGCGTGCCGGACCGCAATCCCATGGGATGCCAGAAGGGAGCCGCCTGGAGCATCCAGATCGACTCGGGCGACCGGGTCCTCCACCCGCTGCGCCGCTAGGGCCCCGCGGCTCGGGGGAGTGGGAGCGCATCACCTGGGACGAGGCACTCGACACGGTGGCCGACGCCATCATCGACGCCATCGAGGAGTCCGGACCCGAGGCCGTGCTGGTGGACGAGGGCCCCGAGGGCGGCATGCTCACCATCGGTGGCTACATGCGTTTCGCCAACACGTTCGGCGCGGTCTCCCTGGACGGCAACGCCACCGTCAACGACGTGCCCGCCGGGCCACATCCTCACCTTCGGGACGATGGGTGGGGGCTCCTCGGCCGAGGACAGCTTCCACGCCGAGCTGATCCTGGTGTGGCACGCCAACCCCGCCGACACCCGGATCCCGGTGTTCCACTACCTCACCGAGGCCCGCTACCACGGTGCCGAGGTCGTGCTCATCGCCCCCGACTTCAGCCCGTCGGCCCCCCACGCGGACTACTTCGTGCCGGTGGTGCCGGGCGGTGACGCCGCGCTCGGCCCTGGCCATGTGCCAGGTGATCGTGACCGAGGATCTGGTGGACGAGGACGCTTCGTGCGCATCCCAGACCGACCTGGCCCTGCTGGTGCGGGTCGACGACGGCCGGCTCCTCCGCGAAGCCGATCTGGAGCCCGGGGGTGGTGACGAACGGTTCTGGGTGTGGGATGACGACGCCGCAGGTCCCCGGCTGGTGCGCCGACGACCGCCTCGAGCTGGAGTCCGAACCGCCGCTGACGGGGCAGCTTCTCGGTGACCCTGGTCGACGGGACTGCCGTGGAGGTCGCCCCGGCCTACGAGCTCCTGGTCGACCCGCCTCTGGGACTGGACGCCCGAGGCGGCCAGCGCCGCACTGCGGCGTGCACCCCGACACGATCCGCCACCTGGCCCGGGCCACCGCCAGGCGCCGCACCAAGATCTGGGAGGGCTTCGACACGGCCAAGCACTACCACGGTGACCTGATGGAGCGGGCCATGAACCTGCTGCTGGCCCTCACCGGCAACTGGGGCCGGCAGGGCACGGGTCTCGACACCCTCGCCGGCTGGCCCTTCGAAGGAGCCTATCCTGATCGAGATGAAGGACCGTGCCGGGCTCGAGGCGGCCGAGGAGCTGCACGGCCGAGTCAGCGGTGCCACGCTGACGTCGATGGCCACCTCCGTGGACGACGACGGCCTGCGCCACTACCGGCCATGGCCTTCCAGCAGTTCATGTCGTCTGGCGGCGATGTCGGCGTCGACCACGCCGCCGTTCTTCTTCTGGTGGAACCACTGCGGGTACGGGCCGATCTGGGAGAACGCCGACTGGGGTGCCAGCCCCCGACCCTTCAGCGAGTACGTGGACGAGGCCGCTGCCGAACTGGGGCCCTCTGATCCGTCCCCGGGCCGACCAGGTACCCCGGGTGCTCATCGAGGCCGGCACGAACGCCTTGCGCCGCACCCGGGGCGGCGGTCGCGCCAGCTCCTCGAGAACCTGTGGCCGAAGCTGGCCTTGGTCGTGTCGCTCGACAACCGCATCAACGGTGCCGGCATGCACGCCGACCTGATCCTGCCCGCCGCGCACGAGGCCGAACGGGTGAACCTCCAGTACCCGGTCAGCCACACCATCGAGCTGGTCTTCTCCGACCAGGCGGTGCCACCCGCCGGCGAGGCCCGTAGCGACTGGCAGATCTTCGGGGAGCTGTGTGGAGCCATCGCCCGACGGGCCGTGGATCGGGGGATGGGGGACCGCCAAGTGGGCAGAGCCCGGCCCCGAAAGCTGGCCGAGTTGGCCGAGGCGTTCACCATGGGTGGCGCACTGGCCAGCGACGAAGCGATGGTCGACGAGTTGGTGCGTGACACCGCGGTGGCCGGGGTGATCGCCGAAGACGCCTCGCTGGCCAAGCTGCGTCGGGTCGGCTGGGAGCCGATCGTGGGCAACGGCGGCTTCCCGGGCGGGCAGGTGGTGGGGTCGACCTACACTCCGACGGAGACCTTCGTCGCCCACCGCTGGCGGGTGGAGCGTGGCGTCGTCTACCCGACGCTGACAGGTCGGGCCACCTTCTACGTGGATCACCCCTGGTTCATCGAGGCGGGCGAGGAGCTACCCACCCACAAGCCCGCTCCCGGTACCGGGGGGCCGGAGCGGGCCTTCGTGCTCACCGGGGGTCATCCCCGCTGGAGCATCCACGCCTGCAACGCCACCAACCCGGTGATCCTGGAGACCACCCGGGGCCATCCGACCCTGATCGTGAACCAGGACCAGGCCGCCTCGATGGGGATCGCCGACGACGCCTCGGTGCGGGTCTGCAACGACCTCGGCTCCTTCGAGGTGGCGGCCCGACTGAGCCCGGGGGTGCGTCCCGGCCAGGTCGATCCTGTACGCCGCCTGGGAGGCCTACGGCTTCGAGGACTGGGCCGACGCCACCCGCGTCGAGGCGGGCATGGTCAAGTGGCTGCACCTGGTCAACGACTGGGGCCACCTGCGCTACTCGCCGTTCCAGTGGCAGCCTGCGTCCTTCGACCGCCTGACCCGGGTGGACGTCGAACCGGCCTGAGCGAACTCCTCGAGCTCAGGCGAAGGCCTTGAACACGGCGAGCTCGCTCGCCTGTGCCTTGGCGATGACCCGCTCGACCATCCTCGGCGAGAGCCGGTGGGCGAAGCTCCCGAGGTGGCCGACGGGGGTGAGGGTGACCCGTGCCTTGCGCTCGATCATCATCGCGACGATCCGGTCCGCGACCTGGGCCTGGGTCTGGTGTGCGGGCCGGTCGGGCAGCAGGGCCTCGCCTCGGGCACCGAGCACGCGCTTGTCGGGATCGTGCTCGGTGAAGCCCACATGCACGACGCCGACGTGCACTCCCGCCGGTCCCAGCTCGAGGCGTAGCGACTCGCACAGGCCCGTGAGGGCACCCTTGCTGGCACAGTAGGTGGAGGCTCCCGGCAGGCCGATCAGCCCGGCGATGCTGGAGACGAAGACGATGCTGCCGCCGACCTCCCCGATGGCGGAGACCGCGGCGCGACTCAGGTAGATCGGGCCGAGCAGGTTGGTGTTGATCGTCTCGGCACACACCTCGGGGGAGAGGTCCTCGAAGGATCCGCGCATCGAGACGCCCGCGTTGTTGACCAGCAGGTCGAGGCGACCGAAGCCCTCGATGGTGGCGTCGACCATCGAGGACGCATCCTCCCATCGCGCGACGTCGCCGGCCACCCCAATCACCTGCGTTCCCTCGGCTTCGAGCTTGGCGACCGAATCACTGAGTCGTTGCTCCCCCCGGGCCGTCACGGTGACAGGACAACCCCGCAGGCCCAGTGCCCTGGCGGTGGCGAATCCGACCCCGCGGCTGGCGCCGGTGACGAGAGCCACCTTGCCCTCGAGTGGATCGGGAGGAAGGTGGCCGAAGTGCCGCAGGCTGCGCAGGCTGGCACGCACCGCGGTCGGGATCGGCGTCAGGGCCATGTCGAGCTGTTCGCGGGCTTTGCGGTTCGAGTAGTAGGTGCCCAGCCGTGACAGCGACATGAGGTCGCTGTTCACCCGGGAGGGGGACCTGCCGGCCCGCCGGTAGAGCTCACCCAGCCCGTCACCGGCGCGACCCAACGCAGTCATCACCCAGGGGGGAACTGCACCCCGGGGAGGGGTGGCACCCGCGCACCGGGCGACAACGGTGAAGAAGTCCTCATAGGTCAGGTTGTGGCCGCCGAGGATGGTGCAGTCCCCGGCGGGGCTGCGCTCCAGGGCGTTGATGGCGGCCGCGGCCACATCGGGAGCGAAGGCGAAGTTGCGGCCCCCGGGAGGCACGACCGGCAGTCCGCGGCGGAGGTACTCGAGGAGCAGCTCCCCCGAGCTGGGGCGCCAGTCGTGTTCGCCGAGAAGGAATGTGGGGGCGACGATGGCGGCGTGGAGGCCACGGTTGGCCACCATGTCGCGCACCAGGGCCATGGCGGCGTGCTTGGATTCCATGTAGGCGAAGCCTGTGTAGTCGGGGGGGAACCCGCCCTCTTCGTCGCCGGGTTCGTCGATGGTGCCGAACTCGATGGCACTGGCAGACCCCACGAGCAGCATGCGTTCGACACCGGCCTCGAGACAGGCCTCGGCCACGTTGCGTGTTCCCTCCAGGTTGACCGACCTGTGAGCCTGTGCCGGTGCCCACATGTCGGTGAGGGCCGCGCAGTGCACGACGCGCCGGGCGCCGTCGATGCACGAGCGCAGCGAGTCACCTTCGAGGAGGTCACCGGTGACGCGTTCGATGTCGAGTCCGTCGAGGGTGGGGGAGTCGCTGCCGGCCTGGACCATCGCCCGCACGTGGGATCCCCGGGCCAGGAGCTCACGTACGAGGTGGCTGCCCAGCAGGCCGTCGGCCCCGGTGACCAGGGTCGTCACGTGCCGCCTCCCCAGACAGGACGCAGGGGTCTCCCGTCGAACAGAGCGCAGATCCGGTCCCTGGCGGTCGGGTCCAGGCGGCCGACGTCGCGAAACTCGAGGCCCAGCTCCTCGTGCTTGTGACGTGCCCAGTCGTGATAGGGCATCAGGTGCACCTCGTCCGTGAAGCCCAGATCCCAGAGGAGGTCCGAGATCGCGCAGATGTCCCCGTCGCCGTCGTTGAATCCCGGGATCACCGGCACCCGGGGCACGATCCGCTCCGTTCCCACCAGCTTCACCAAGGTCGCCAGGTTGGCCAGGATCCTCTCGTTGCCCGAGCCGGTGCCACACCTGTGGGACTTCGGGTCGACGTGCTTGACGTCGAACAGGAAGAGGTCGACGCGCTCGGCCAGGGGCTCGCACAGCGCGGGCCGGAATTGGCCGCAGGTCTCGATGGCGGTGTGGATGCGCTCGGCCCGGAGCAGGTCGAGGGCCTCGAGAAGGAAGGCAGCCTGGGTCGTGGGTTCACCGCCCGTGAAGGTGACACCGCCGCCTGACTCCTCGAAGAAGGCACGGTCGACCAGGATCTGGTCGACCAGCTCCTGGGCCGACTGCGGTTGACCACACCCCTTGGGGCCGGCCCACGCCTCGGGGTTGTGGCACCACCAGCAGCGCAGCGGGCAACCGCGCAGGAAGACCGCGGTGCGTATGCCCGGACCGTCGTGGATGGCGTAGGTCTGGATGTCGAAGACATCGGCTGTCATCAGCGGTGCTCTGTGCGGGCGATGATCTCGGCCTGGATCTCTGGACCCAGCTCGACGAAGTAGGTGCTGTAGCCGCCCACCTTGACTATGAGGTCGCGGTGCTCGGAGGGCCGCAGCTGGGCCGCCCGCAGGGTGTCGGCATCGACGCAGGTCGGCTGCAGTTGGGCTCCTCCCAGGCGGAAGTAGGTGCGTACCAGCGAGGCCCACTTGGCACGGGTGCTCTGGGAGTCGCCGATGGCACTGGTGTGGAGCTTGAGGTTGACCGCGCATCCCAGCATGTCCTCGTTGGGGAGGGCGGCCACCGATCGGAGGGCACCGGTGACCCCGGAGGACTCGACGTTGGCCGGGTTGCAGCTGGCCGCGAACGGCTGGCCCAGGCGCCTGCCGTCGGGGCTGGCGATCGAGAGCCGCCCGTCGATCGTGTGCACGATCATCGAGATCGCATAGACGACGAAGGGCGCTCCCTTGAAAGAGCGGTGCTGGTGCACCGCGGAGAACAGGGAGCCCGCGACCCTGGTGGCCAGCGCATCGGTGGCCGGATCGCCGTTGCCCCACTTCCCCTTGACGCCCACCACCGCGGCCAGCACCTCCTCGTGGCCCACGAAGTCGGCGTCCATGGCCTCCACGAGCTCGGGGAGGGTCAGCCTGTGCTCTTCGAAGACCAGAGTCCGGATGACGTGCAGGGCGTCCACCACGTTGGCGATCGAGTTGATCATCGAGATGCCCGAGAGGTCGTAGGTAGCACCACCCCTGGTGATGTCACTCTCGCTTCGGGTGCAACCGTCGATGAAGGCCGAGATCATCGGGGCGGGGAGCTGCTCGGCGTACAACTGGTCGCGGAGGTTCGAACCCGCGACGATCTGGTCGATGAAGTGACGGCCCTGGGTCAAGAAGGCCTCGAGTAGCTCCTCGAAGCTCGAGAAGCTCGCCGCAGTCCCGGTGCGCAGCCCCTCACCCTTCAGCTCTCCGGCCAGGATGGCCGCGTCGCCGTTGCGCAGGGTGAGGTCCAACAGCCTGGTCAGCTGGAGGGCGTTGGCGCTCATGGAGCCCGTCTTGCCGGGGCAGGTCGCCTCGACGCAGCCCATGATGGCGTAGTCGCGGGCGTCTTCGAGGGAGAAGCCCCGGCGCTGCATCGCCTCGGTCATCACCTCGTCGTTGACCAGGGCGAAGCTGGAGGTGCCTTCGGCGAGGTGGTGGGCCACCTGGTCGAGGAGGTGGCCGGGGCTGGCGGGGTGCAGGCGTACGTTGATGTTGGTGACGGCCTTGGAGCCGTGAGCGGCGTCGATGACGACCGAGGTCAGGGCGTTGGTGGCGTCGTGGCCGTCACGGCCGACACCGCCGACTGTCACGGGGGTGGAACCCAGGTATCGGTGGTAGAAGTTCCCGAGGATGTTCGATTCGGGCCGGAGGTTCTGGCTCATGGTCTTGAGGAGCAGTTCCTCGATCAGCTCGCGAGCCGAAGCCGGGGTGATCCGCCCCGCCGAGAGGTCCTGGTCATAGGAGCGGCCCAGGGACTGATCCAGCCGGCCGAAGCAGTGCAGGTTCACGGGATGTGCGATCTCAACGATGCACTTGAGGGTCCACATGGCCTGTACGGCCTCGGAGAAGTCGGCGGCCGGGTGCAGAGGAACCCGGTCGCAGCGTCGGGCCATCTCCTCGAGTCGGGTGCGCAGGAGCGGGTCGCGGGTCCGGCGGGCCGTGTCGGTCAGTGCGGCCACCAGGCGCCGTGCGTAGGTGATCGCGCCGTCCATGCCGATCAGCACCGACTCGAGGAAGTCGGCCCCCTCCTCCCCTCGTGCCGCGGGGTCGCGACCGGCGAGGCGCGCCTGGACGTCGGCGCGCATGGCCAGCAGGCCACGGTCGATCACCTCGTCGAAGTCGAGGATCAGGTGCCCCTGGATCGTGGCGATCGATGTGGCTGCCGAGAGCAGGAAGACCTGCCGGGAGGTGTTGCCCGGCAGGGCAGCAGCGAACCCGGCCATGTCCTTGGAGTAGAGACCCGACTCTGCGAGGCGCTGGGCCAGCTGGTCCGCGATGTTGCGCCCCCGCCAGTAGGGGAGGATCTCGCTCAGCAACTCGTGGCGGTCGGCGTCGTCGATGACGAACCGGTTCACGCTCCGTTCGCCCATGGTCTTCAGCCCGGCGTTGAGAGGCGCCCCCCGGTCACCGGCGGCGAGGCGCCGCTGGTTTCGCACTGCACGGGACAGATTGCCGCTGGCCAGCGTGTAGCGGACGGCCTTGACCGCGGACCGCGACCGGGCCCGGAGCATGTCGCGCTTGCGCAGCTCGTTGGCGAGCACCTCGTTGTACTCGCCACGTTCGACCGGGATCGGGAGCCCGAGGAACTGCTCGGTCCAGTGGCCGGCGATCCGGTCGTCGGGATCGACGTGGATGTCCATGTGCTCGTACACATGTGCCATGGCGGTGGCGACGCGCACCGCGGGTGACAGACCCGAGTTCTCGGTGCGCTGCCAGCTCTGCGTATAGAGGCGGGCGCGTTGAACCGAGATCTTCGCCGGGCCCTCCTGGTAGCGGCGACGAAGGCGCACGATGCGCTCGGAGACCTCGAGGTCGGCGTGAGGTGGGACTGTCGTGTCGGATGTCATCGTGGCGGTCATGGAGCGTCCCTGGTGTCGGTCGACTGGAGGGTGTCGAGGGTGTCGAGGGTGTCGAGGGCCTCGAGGGCGTCGAAGGCAAGGTCGAGCATCGCGGCCAGGTGGGCCTTTCGGGCTTCGATGAAGCGCCTGCTCTGCGGGTCGCCGTCGATGAGGTGTTCGAGCACCCCGCTGAAGGTGAAGGTCGCGATGATCATCCCGTAGAACGAGGCGAGCAGGTCCGGTGCCGACAGTGGGCTGCCCACACATGCCGGATACTGCCGCTCGACGGCCGCTATGGCCGCCTGGAACAGGGGCGTCATGCGGCGCTGGATCTGGGGGAGATGGCGGCCCCCCGAGGCCTCACGTTGCACGATCCGGCTGAAGTTCTGGTTCGCGGCCAGGAAGTCAACGTAGGAGTCGACCATCCGGGCGAATCGCTCTCGGAGGTCGGGACCTGGCTCGAGCGGGACTGCCAGGGTGAGGGCCAGCTCGTCGTAGTAGCGGTCGAGCAGGCGCTCGAGCAGCCCGTCCTTGGTGGAGTAGTGGTAGTGGATGAGAGCCTTGTTGACGCCGGCCCGCTCCGCGATCTCGCGGGTGGTGGTGGCGTCGAAGCCGATCTGTCCGAAGAGCTCGTCAGCTGCGTCGAGGATCTTCTCGGCTGCGTCCAATTCCGTCTCCCGTGGGCAGTCCTGCCTCCGGGATATTAACCGGGCGCCCAATCAAGATCAACGGTTGGTTCCGGTGCAGGGCCCCGGGCCTTCGTTGCCAGGCAGGTGCCTGTGTGATCACACCATGGTCTGGCCGGCGCTGACGTTGAGGGCCTCACCGGTCACACCGGTGGCGTCGGGCGACAGCAACCAGCAGATCGCCGCCGCGATCTCGTCGGCCTGCTGGAGGCGACCCAGGGGGATCTCGCGACGGATGAAGTCGGCCAACCCGTCCTCGCCACCCATGAGCATCGTGAACATCCCGTTGGGGTTCACCAGGTCGGTGTCGACGGTGCCGGGACACACCGCGTTGACCGCGATCCCCGAGGGACCCAGCTCGAGGGCCAGGGACTGGGTGAGCAGGATCATCGCGGCCTTGGCGGTGCAGTAGGCGCCCAGCATGGGAAAGGCACGCTTCCCGGCCTGGCTGGACACGTTGCAGACCCGTCCGCCCACACCGGCGGCCACCATGCGCGCCGCGCAGGCCCGGGCCACCATCCAGGTGCCTATCACGTTCACGTCCAGCACCCGGCGGAACTCGGCCTCGGGCAGGGTCAGGAGCGGTCCCAGGCCGAATCCGGGCCCGCTGCCTCCTGCGACGTTGGCAACCACCGTGACCGTGCCGAGGGTGTCGCATGCCCGGCCCACGGCGTCATCGACCATTGCGGCGTCAGCAATGTCTGCCCGAAGGGCCATCGCCCGGCGACCCATCCCTTCGATCTCGCTCACCAGCGAGTCGAGGTCGTCGGTGCTGGCGGTTCCATGGGCCGGGGCGTCCTCGTAGGGCCGGGCGATGTCGACGCAGGCCACGTCGGCCCCTTCGGCCGCCAGCCGCAGAGCGGTGGCCCTACCGATCCCCCGCGGCCGGGCGGCTCCGGTCACCAGAGCCACGGATCCGCTGAATCGTTGCTCTTCGGTCATGGCAGGGTTCCCTCCAGGTCGAGGCCGGCGAGGAAGGAGAGCAGCGCCTCGTTCACCGGGTCCGGTGCCTCTTGTTGGACCCAGTGTCCGGCCCCTTCGATGATGACCGTTCCCCGGTGGTCGTCGAGGTGGGGTTCGGACAGCTCGGGGGGGCTCATGACCAGAACCGGGTCGGCCCGGCCCGCGACGAACAACGACGGTACGCGCACCCGGGCGCCGTCGAGGTGGGCGGTCAGCTCCCAGTTCCGGTCGAAGTTGCGGTACCAGTTGATGCCACCGGTGAACCCGGTGCGGGTGAACTCGGCCACGTAGTGGTCCAGGTCGTCCTGGGGGAGCCAGTCGGGAAGTGCGGCGGGCTCGGGCAGCCGCTCGACGAAGCCCCGTCCGTCGGCGATCGCCATGTTCGCCATGGCCGCGGCGGCGGCCTCGGCGTCGCTCAACTCGGCCACTCCGGGCACCACCGCGCCGGCCAGCATGCGACGCAGCGTGGTGGCCGGATCGGCGCCCAGGTCGGCGTCGGCCACGCCGGGTTCCTGGAAGTACAGGATGTAGAAGAAGCCGTCACCGAACACGTTGCGCATGATCTCGGTGGGGGGTACGGGGGGGCGCGGGACGTAGGGAACGCTCATGCCCACCACCGCCGCCACCCGCTCGGGGGCCAGCAGCGGCAGGTGCCAGGTGACCATCGAGCCCCAGTCGTGGCCCACGAACACCGCCTGGCGCCGGCCCAGCGCGTCGAGCAGCCCGATCAGGTCACCGGTGAGGTGCAAGATGTCGTAGTCGGCGATGGCCTCGGGGCGACTGGAACCCCCATAGCCGCGCTGGTCGGGGGCCACGACCCACCAGCCCGCGGCCGCCAGCGCCGGGATCTGGTGGCGCCACGAGAAGGCCAACTCGGGGAACCCGTGGGCCAGGATCACCAGCGGGGCGTCGGGATCGCCCGCTTCGAGCAGGTGCAGGTCGACGCCGTTGGTGGCGACGGTTCGTTCGCGGACTTCGGCGATGTCGGGCACGGCGGCCTCCCTTTGGAAACGAGTGTTTCCAGATCAGCGGCATGGTACGGTCGGCCATCGTGCCCGGGCAACCGACTGCACGCCACGCCTCTCGCTGGACCGGTATACCCCAGGCCTCCCGCCGGGCCCAGCGGCGCACCCTGTTGCTCGACACCGCCCTGGACCTGCTCTCCACCGTCGGGGCCGGCAACACTTCGGTGCGAGCCGTTTGCCAGGCCGCCCGCCTGAACCCCCGGTACTTCTACGAGAGCTTCGACACGCTCGACGACCTCCTGGTGGCTCTCTACGACCGGGTCGTGGACCAGTTGGCAGCAGCCGTCACCACGGCGGTGGCCGAAGCCACTCCTGAACCTCGCCACCAGGTACGTGCTGCGGTGGGCGCCATCCTGGCCCTAGTTGACGACGACCGCCGGCTCGGGCAGGTCCTCTACGGAGTGGCCCTGGGCAACGAGACCCTCAACCGGCGCCGCCTCGAGACCGGCCAGCGCCTAGTGGCCCTCGTGGAACAGGACGCCGTCACCCGGGCGGGCACATCACCTTCGCCCCAGCTCGGCCGCATCGGCGCCGCCATCCTGGTGGGTGGGCTGGCCCAGGTGGTGGCCGAGTGGCTGGCCGGGCGCATCGACGCAACCCGTGCCCAGCTGGCCGACGAAGTGACCACCCTCTTCGTGGCCCTGGGCGAGGCTGCGACAGCGGAGTCGTAGCGGGGCGCTAGTGGGCGGCGCCGGTCGGCGGCCACCCGTTCTCGTGTTTCGGGTGCACGACCACACCTAAACGGTCGGTTCTTGCGCACTATTCGGGTTGGTGCGGTTCCGCGGTCGGCGGGTGTTGGGCTTCGGGTGCACGGTTGCACCGAAACGGTCGGTTCTTGCGCACTATTCGGGCTGGTGCGGTTCCGCGCCTTCGGACCCGGCCTCGGTGTCGGGCTCGGATCCGGCCTCGGTGTCGGGCTCGGATCCGGCCTCGGTGTCGGGCTCGGATCCGGCCTCGGTGTCGGGCTCGGATCCGGCCTCGGTGTCGGATCCGGCCTCCGCTGGGGGTTCGGCCTCGGTGGTGCTGTCTGCCCTGGCGTCGGGTTCGGCTGCCGCGTCGGGTTCGGCCAGCGTCGCCTTCCAGGAGGCCTCCGCCGCGGCCTTGTCCTCCTTGGACGCCTTGGGGTCGGCCATGACCTGCTTCAAGGCCGCTGCCGCTTCCTCGCGCGCCTTGGCCGCCTTGCGTTCGGCCCGGGCCCGGCGCTCGGTCTCGGCCTCCATGTCCAGGAAGGCGTTGAGCTTCACCAGCTCTGCGTTGAGGACCTCGTCATCGGTGGCGGCCATGGTCCGCTCACCCTAGATCCCCGCGCCCGGAGGGGGGAATCCCGGTGCGGGCAGGCCGGGGTCGGACCGGTAGAGTCCGGCCGGTGCAGCGGCCCGACCAGCCTTTCCAGGCACCCAAAGGCACCCACGACATCCTGCCGCCAGCCTCTGCTCGCTGGGAGGCTCTCGTCGCCCGATTCGCCCAGCACGCTCGCCGGGCCGGCTACGGGCTGGTGCAGAGCCCCATGTTCGAGGATGTCGGCGTCTTCCGCCGCATGGGAGAGGGCACCGACGTCGTCCGCAAAGAGATGTACGAGCTCACCGACAAGGGTGGGGAGCATCTCGCCCTGCGGCCCGAAGGCACCGCGTCGGTGGTGCGGGCCTTCGTCCAGCACCGCCCCGTCACCCCCTGGAAGGTCTGGTACGTAGCTCCCTCGTTCCGCTACGAGCGGCCCCAGCGGGGTCGGGTCCGACAGCACCACCAGGTCGGTGTCGAGGCCCTGGGACCATCCGATCCCGACCTCGACGTCGAGGTCATCGTCCTCCTCCACGACTTCTACGCCGACCTGGGTCTGACCGAGGTGCGCCTGGCGCTCAACTCGATGGGTGAGCTGGAAGACAGGCAGCGCTACCTCGAAGAGCTACGCGTCTACCTGCGCAGCCATCTCGACGAGCTGGACCCCGAGGACGCCGACAAGGTCGAGGCCTTCCCGATGCGGGTGCTGGACACCAGGCGCGAGCGGTCACTGGCCGTCGCTCGGGCCGCCCCCACTCTGGCCGGCCACCTCTCCGACCGGGCCCGGGCCCACTTCGAGCGGGTCCAGGAAGGGCTCGTGGCCCAGGGGGTCGGCTTCGAGGTCGAGCCCCGGCTGGTGCGGGGCCTCGACTACTACACGCACACCACCTTCGAGTTCCAGTCCCTGGCCCTCGACGCCGCCCAGCGCACCATCGGCGGGGGTGGCCGCTACGACGGGCTCGCGGAGAGCCTCGGCGGACCGGCCACCCCCGGGATCGGATTCGGCTGCGGGATCGAGCGCACCCTGTTGGCCTGCGAAGGCGAGGGTGCCTTCGAGGTGCCGGTCCCCGTGGTGGACGTGTTCGTGGTCGACATGGCCGGCGGAACCCACGCACGGGACATCACCGTCGAGTTGCGGCGGGCCCGGTTCGGTGCCGATCGGGCGTGGGACGGCCGGTCCCTCAAGGCCCAGCTCAAGCAGGCCGACCGGGCCGGGGCGCGCCTGGCGGTAATCGTGGGGCCAGACGAGGTGGAAGCCGGCACCGTGACCGTGCGGCCCCTGCGCACCGACCGGACCCAGGAATCCGTCCCCCGATCCGACCTCCTCGAACACCTGCGAAGCCACCTCGAGTCCCCTTGACCGCCGAAACGGAGATCCGATGAACACGGACACCGCCCCGAACGAGGCGGGCGACGCCCCCGTGAACCCGATGCGCACCCATTGGTGCGGTGAGGTCCGCCCCACCGAGGAGGGTCAGCGGATCGCGGTGTGCGGATGGGTCAAGGCCCGCCGCGAGCACGGCGAGCACCTCGCCTTCGTCGACGTGCGAGACCGCACCGGGATCCTCCAGTGCGTTGTCGACGGTGCCGCCGACCTGCGCAGCGAATACGTGGTGCGGGTGGAGGGCACGGTCGTGCGTCGCGAAGACCAGTGGATCAACCCCAAACTGGCCACCGGAGAGGTCGAGCTGCACGACTGCGCAGTCGAGGTGCTGTCGCCCGCCGAACCCCCGCCTTTCCCCATCGATCGCCGCGACGAAGTCGACGAGGTCATGAGGCTGCGACACCGCTACCTGGATCTCCGCAGCGAACGGCTCCAGGCCAACCTGGCCACCCGCGCCGCGGTCAACGCCGCGTTGCGGGCCGCCATGGGACGCCAGGGCTTCGTCGAGATCGAGACCCCGATGCTCATCGCATCCACCCCCGAAGGTGCCCGCGACTTCGTTGTGCCCTCCCGCCTGCACCCGGGCCGCTTCTACGCCCTGCCCCAGAGCCCGCAGCTCTTCAAGCAGCTGTGCATGGTGGGGGGAATCGACCGCTACTACCAGATCGCCCGCTGCCTGCGCGACGAGGACCTGCGGGCCGACCGCCAGTTCGAGTTCATGCAACTCGACGCAGAGGCGTCGTTCGTTTCCGCCGAGGAGGTGATGGCCTTCATCTCCGAGGCCGTCCTCGACGCCGTGGACGCCGCCGGCGCCGAGCGCCCCGCCGACATTCCCCGCATGACCTGGCGCGCCGCCATGGAGCGCTACGGCTCGGACAAGCCCGATGTCAGGTTCGGCCTCGAGCTCGTCGAGTGCACCGACGTGTTCACCGCTACGGACTTCAGGGCCTTCCAGGCTGACTGCGTCAAGGGCATCAGGGTGGCCGGCGCCGCTGCTGACACCACCCGTCGACGTCTGGACGAGCTCACCGATCGGGCCAAGCAGTGGGGTGCCCAGGGTCTGGTGTGGATGCGGGTCCTCGAAGACGGTGAGCTCGAGTCCCCGGTGGCCAAGTTCCTGTCCACCGACGAGAAGGGTGCGCTGGTCGAGCGACTCGGCGCCCAGGCCGGCGACCTGGTGTTCCTGGTGGCCGATCGCTGGCGTACGGTCGTTCACGTCCTGGGCTTGTTGCGCCTCGAGCTGGGCAGACCACCGGTCTCGGAGGGGGGTCTTCACCTGTGCTGGGTGGTCGACTTCCCGCTCTTCGAGGACGTCGTGGACGGAAGACCGGTGCCCGCCCACCATCCCTTCACGATGCCCCACCCCGACGACATCGCCCTGCTCGAAGATCCCGACGTCGTCGGTGGGGACCGGCTCCTGGAGGTGCGCTCACAGGCCTACGACCTGGTGCTCAACGGGTGGGAGCTGGGATCGGGCAGCGTGCGGATCCACCGGGCCGACGTGCAGACCCGCATCTTCGGGCTGCTGGGCATCGACGAGGAGGAGCAGCGGGAACGCTTCGGCTTCCTGCTCGACGCCTTCCGCTACGGAGCACCGCCCCACGCCGGGTTCGCCTTCGGCATCGATCGGTTGGTGGCCCTCCTCGTGGGTGAGGAGAACATCCGCGAGGTGATCGCCTTCCCCAAGACCCAGTCGGGAGCGGATCCCCTGACCGAGGCTCCCACCGGCATCTCCGACGCGCAACTGGCCGAGCTGGGCCTGCGGCTCCGCCCGCCCCGCTAGGCGCAGCCCCCGAGCGCCAGCGAGGGAGCGTGGGGGCGCAGCCCCCAGGCAGCTAGGCGCTCTGCTTCAGTCGGTCCACAACTCGACGACCACGGCGTGGTCGCCGGCGCCTGGGAACGCAGGACGGTCGGCGCGCTCCACCGCCGCCGGTACGGCATGGACCGCCACCCCCAGGCGGTCCTCACCCCGGGTCGCCACGACCTCGGTCTGTGCCAGGGGGACCAGTTCGAACCCGAGGCGGCGCAGCTCCTCGCCCACCTCCCGGCCCACGGCTTCGGGGTCGACGGTACGGGTCACGAACACGACCTGCTCGCGGACGCCGCCCCTGCGTTCGAAGGCCACCATGGGGGTCAGGTCGCAGGGGAGCTGGATCCCGGTGACCATCTCGGCGATGGTTCGGGGCCGCCCCGACGGTCGGGGTGTGTCGGGCTCCTCCGGAGAGGACTGCGCTTCGGGACGCGGGTCGAAGATCGAGCCTGTCGGAGGCCCGAGTGGGTTGGAGGGCTCGGCAGCCCCGGCCGGTGTCAGACCGGCCGGTGTCAGACCAGTCGGTGTCAGACCAGTCGGTGTCAGACCAGCCGGTGGTCCCCAGACCGGCGCTGTGGGACCAGCGTCCCCCTCGGTGGTCACAGCGCGGGCGGCGCCCGAGGGGGGAAGCGGATCCTGGGTCGGGAGGTTGTGGCTGAACCGGTCGGGCGAGGCGTCGGCTGAGCCGGGGACCGTGCCGGCCTCGGGATCGCGCCGCTTGGCCATTGAGCGGCGGACCAGCACCACGCAGGACACGGCGAACCAGGACCAGACGATGAGGCGAATGATGTCGCGGTAGTCCACGCCGTGATGCTGCCAGGTACGGTGGCCCCGATGTCGGATCTGTTCTCGGTCGCGGCCACCGAGCGTCTGGCCCGGCAGGCGCCCCTTGCGGCTCGCCTGCGGCCGACCAGCCTCGACGCCATCGTGGGCCAGGACCACCTGCTCGGTGCCGGCCGCCCACTGCGGGTCCTCATCGAGTCCGACACCCTGGCTTCGATGATCCTCTGGGGTCCGCCTGGCACCGGCAAGACGACCCTGGCCGAGGTCATCGCCACCACCACGTCCCGCTCCTTCGAACGGCTCTCGGCTGTGACCGCCGGCGTGAAGGACGTGCGCGAAGTACTCGCCCGGGCCACCGACCGCCTCGGTCAGCAGGGCCGGCGCACGATCCTGTTCCTCGACGAGGTACACCGTTTCAACCGGGCCCAGCAGGACGCACTGCTGCCCGCGGTGGAGTCGGGCCTCGTGGTCCTGGTGGGGGCCACCACAGAGAACCCCTACTTCGAGGTGAACCCGCCTCTGCTGTCCCGCTCGACGCTCTTCCGGCTGGAACCCCTCGGTGAGGCGGCCGTGCGCACCCTGGTGGACAGGGGCCTGGACGCAGAAGGAGCCACGGCCGCACCGGATGCGGTGGCCCTGCTGGTCGCCCGCTGCGGTGGAGACGGTCGCCACGCCCTGACCAGCGTCGAGGTGGCCGTGGCCCTGGCTGCCCAGCGAGAGAGCCCCCCCGTCGTGACCGAAGCTGACGTCGAAGCGGCGTTGGACACCACAGCGCTGCGCTACGGGCGCGACGACCACTACGACGTGGTCAGCGCCTTCATCAAGAGCATCCGGGGCAGCGACCCCGACGCCGGCCTCTACTGGCTGGCCCGCATGCTCGACGCCGGGGAGGATGCCCGCTTCATCGCCCGCCGTCTCGTGATCCTGGCCTCCGAGGACGTGGGCATGGCCGACTCCACCGGCCTCTTGGTGGCCGACGCCGCGGCGCGCGCCGTTGAGCTGGTAGGCCTGCCCGAAGCCCAACTCAACCTCGCGCACGCCGTCGTCCACCTGGCAACCGCGCCGAAGTCGAACAGCGTGACGGTGGCCCTGGGCAGGGCCCAGGAGGACGTGCGGGCAGGTCCCGCAGCCGGGCTGGCCGAGGTTCCCACCCACCTGCGCGACGGCCACGGTCGGGGGGCGCGGGCACTGGGCCACGGTGACGGCTACCACTACCCCCACGACGAGGCCGCGGGCTGGGTCGCCCAGCAGTACCGTCCTGTCGGTGTGGGGGAGCGTCGCTACTACGAACCGTCCGACCACGGTGACGAGGCAGACGTGGCGGCCCGGTGGCCTGGGAGGGAGCCCGGCGCCCGGACGGGATCACCCTGAGGCGGGTGGCGGGATGCGAGCCATGAGGCGGGCGTGGGGGATGCGAGCCCCGAGGTGGGGAGAGGGACGGAAGCCGTGAGTGGCGCCGACGTGGTCCTCGTGGTGCTGGCGGTGGCGTCGCTGGGCCTGGCCGCCGCTTCGGCCGCATTGCTGGTGGCTGTGCGGGCCGCCACCCGTGATCTGCGGGCCGCCGCGCGGGATCTGGCCGAGGTGACCGAGCGTGCCCGGCAGGCCGCCACCGATGCCGATCGCACCGCGGCCTCGGCCGCAGAGCAGTGCGAGCGCGTCGAGTCGCTGCTGACCCGCAGCGACGGCGTGATCGACAGGGTCGACGCGGCCACCGAACTGGCCCACCAGGCCTTCGGTCGGCCTGTGATCAAGGCCATGGCCGTCGGCGCCGGCACCCGTCAGGCAGTTCGGCGTCTGCGGGGTCGTGGCGAGGGCGGTGTTGAGGGCGAGGGCGCGGGCGGCGGCGCGGGCTGGGACGGCGACGGGGGGGAGAGCGAACAACCATGATCCGTCGGATCATCTGGATGGCCCTGGGCATGGCTGCGGGGGCTGTGGCCAGCGTCTACGCCCTGGCAGGCATCCGCAGAGCCCGTTCGGTGCTCGATCCCCGGGTGATGCCCGTGCCGCGCCGCGGGCCGGGCCCAGCGTGCGGGGACCCGGGTGCGCGACGCCATCGACGAGGGCCGGCGCGCTCGCCACGACTACGAGACGCGTGCCCGTCACGACTACGAGACCGGGGCTCGCAGGCACCACCGGGCAAGACCTGCGAACCGGCACGCTACCGGCCGGTAGGCTGGTCCGGCCCATGTCTTCTCTGACCGCGCACCAGCTCCGCCGAGCCTGGGAGGAGTTCTTCTCCAGTGAGGCCCACACCGTGGTGCCCTCATCGGGGTTGATCCCGCACCACCCCACCGCGCCCCTGTTCACGAACGCCGGGATGAACCAGTTCGTGCCCTACTTCCTCGGAGAAGAGCCGGCTCCGTACCCGCGCGCCGCCTCGGTGCAGAAGTGTGTGCGCACCGGCGACATCGACATCGTGGGCACCACCACCCGCCACCTCACCTTCTTCGAGATGCTGGGCAACTTCAGCTTCGGGGACTACTTCAAGGAGCAGGCGATACGCCTGGCCTGGAAGCTGTCCACCGAGGTGATGGGCCTGGACGGCGACCGCATCTGGGCCACCGTCTACCTCGACGACGACGAGGCAGAGGAGATCTGGCGCACGACGGTGGGTCTGCCCGGCGAGCGCATCCAGCGGCTTGGAGAAGAGGACAACTTCTGGGAGATGCAGAAGGGTGCTCCCGGACCTTGCGGGCCCAACACCGAGCTGTACTTCGACCGGGGACCTGCCTACGGCGCCGAAGGCGGCCCGGCCCACGGCGGTGACGAGCGCTACCTCGAGTTCTGGAACCTTGTGTTCATGCAGTTCGAGCGCCAGGACGACGGCACCCTGGCCGGCCTCCCTTCGCGCAACGTCGACACGGGTGCTGGCCTCGAGCGCAACCTGGTGCTGCTCCAGGACGTGCCCACCGTGTTCGAGACCGACGTGCTGGCACCACTTCTCGAAGAGGCCCAGCGCCTCACCGGTACCCGCTACGGCGTCGATGCCCGCCACGACGTGAGCCTGCGCCTGTTGGCCGACCACGGCCGCACCACCAGCTTCCTGGTGGCCGATGGTGTCATCCCCTCCAACGAGGACAGGGGCTACGTGCTGCGCCGCATCGTGCGGCGCGCCGTCCGCCACGCGTACCTGTTGGGCGTGGACGATCTGGTCGTGCCACCGCTGGCCACTGCCACCATCGCCTCGATGGCCGAGTCCTATCCCGAACTGGAGCGCAACCGCACCACGATCCTCGAGGTCCTGACCCGCGAGGAAGAGGGGTTCCGTCGCACCCTGGCCACGGGGCTCGACATCCTCGACGGGGCCTTCGCGGACCTGGCTCCCGGGGCGGTGCTGCCCGGCACCATCGCCTTCACCCTCCACGACACCCACGGATTCCCCGTCGAGGTGACCACCGAGATCGCCACCGAGCGCGGCCATACCGTCGACCTGGCCGGTTTCGAGACCGAGATGGCCGCCCAACGCGAGAGGGCCAAGGCCGCAACCCGCAAGGGCGGCCGCCTCGAACGCTTCGACGACTTCCAGCAGGTCCTCGACGCCCACGGCCCGACCGAGTTCGTCGGTCGGGCCGAGCTGGAGGCCAAGGCCACGGTTCTGGCCGTGATCGACGACGCCGTCGTCCTGGACCGAAGCCCCTTCTACGCCGAGTCCGGTGGCCAGGTGGGCGACACCGGCGTCCTGCGCATCGGAGGGCTTGCCGGTGAGCGTCATGAGACCCGCGAGGTGCAGGTGCACGACACCGTCTACGCACTGCCGGGCCTGCACCGCCACCTGGTCGACGACCCGGCAGGCATCGAACCCGGCGACGAGGTTCTGGCCTGCGTCGACGGGGAGCGTCGCGCCGCCATCCGCCGCAACCACACTGCGACCCACATCCTGCACTGGTCGCTGCGCGAGGTTCTGGGCACCCACGTGCAGCAGCAGGGTTCGATGGTGGCCCCGGACCGGCTGCGCTTCGACTTCAGCCACTTCGACGCCCTCGGCGCCGACCAGGTGCAGGCCGTCGAAGACCTGGCCAACGCCGAGATCCTGGCCAACCACCCCGTCCGCCACTTCGAGACGACCCGGGACCACGCCGCCGAGCTCGGGGCCATCGCCTTCTTCGGCGACAAGTACGGCGAGATCGTCCGGGTGCTGGAAGCTGGTCCGCATTCCACCGAGCTCTGCGGCGGCACGCACGTGCGGGCCCTGGGGGACATCGGTCCGGTCAAGATCGTCAGCGAGGGATCGATCGGTTCCAACGTCCGGCGGATAGAAGCGGTGAGCGGATTCGGTCCGATCCAACGCCTCCGGGCCGAAGAGGACCGCCTGGACCGGGCGGCAGCTGCTCTGGGGGTGCCCGTCGACGAAGTTGTGGACGGCGCCGAGAAGCGCAGCGCGGAGGTCCGTCGCCTCCAGCGCGAGCTCGAGGCGGCCCGCCGCCAACTGGCCCGCGCCCAGGCCTCCGATCTGGCCGCCCAGGCCGTGGACGGTGTGGTGGCGGTCCGCCTGGACGGTCTGGCTCGCAACGACTACCGCGAGCTCGCCCTGGCCCTGAGGGACCGTCCCGGCATCCGGGCCGCGGTGCTCGCCGGTGAGCCCGAGGGCGGTGGAGCCGCCGTGGTGGCCGCCGCCGATCCCGACGGCGGTCTCGACGCGGGCGCCCTGCTGGAAGGTGCCGGTGGCCTGGTCCAGGGTGGTGGCCGCGCCAACCCCGACCTGACCGTCCTGGGAGGGAAGCGTCCCGAAGGCGTCGACGAGGTGCTCGACACCGTGCGCCGCCGCGCCGGATCGGCGGGGTGAACCCGGCCCCGGGCCGGGTGTTGGGCGTCGACCTCGGGCAGCGGCGCATCGGGGTGGCCGTGTCGGACGCCGCTCGCCGGGTGGCGACCCCCCTGGTGGTCGTCGAGCGCACTCGTGACGCGGCCCGGCATCGTCGGGCGATAGCCGATCTGGTGTCCGAGTGGGAGGCGACCCTCGTCGTGGTGGGCCTTCCTGTCTCCCTGGACGGAACCGAGGGCCCCGCAGCGCAAGCCTCACGAGAAGAGATCGCAGCCCTGGCTGACTGCATCGGGGTGCCGGTCACCGCCTACGATGAGCGTCTGACCACCGTCACCGCCCACCACGACCTGTCCCGCTCCGGGCTGGGGGGTCGCCAGCGGCGAGAGGTGGTCGACATGGTGGCAGCCAGCGTCCTCCTGCAGGCCTGGTTGGACGCCCACACACAGGCCGAGGATCCGTCCCCATGACCGACAACCGCACCGACCTCGACCCGACACTCGACCCCGAGCTCGATTCCGAGCTGGACTCCGCCGGGGATTCCCCCGAGGAGCGGGCCCACCAGCCCGGGCCCGATGACCGCTGGGACGACAGCTGGGACGACCCCGACTGGGGCGAGGAATGGGAGCCGGTGGTCGAGGTTGACCGCTACGTGCGAGTGCCTCGCCGCAGCAGCTTCCTCCGCCGCCTGCTCTGGGTTCTCCTGGGTCTGGTTGCCTTCGTGGCGCTCGTGGGTGGTGCGGCGGCGTGGTGGCTGCAACGCCAACTCGACCCCCCGGGCGACCCCGGCGAGGTGGTCACCTTCGAAGTCGTGCCCGGACAGACCGTCACCGAGCTTGCCAGCGACCTCCAAGAGGCGGGGGTGATCGGCAACGCCACGGTGTTCCGCCTCTATGCCCGCTGGAAGGGCTTCGAGGACATCCAGGCCGGTACGTACGACGCGCTGCGCCAGCGCTCGTCCATGCCCGACGTGCTCGACGTGCTCGAGGCCGGTCCTGCCGCCCCGCCCCCCGCCGGCACCATCACCCTCGCCGAGGGGCTCGAACTGCGTGATATCGGCCCGCAGATCCTGGCCACGTTCCCCGACCTCGACGAGGGCGAGCTGATGGCTGCCCTGCTGGCGACCCGGTCCACCTTCATGCCGCCCGAGGTCCAGAGCCTGGAGGGATTCCTGTTTCCCGACACGTACCGTATCGAGCAGGGTGACGAGGCCGACGAGGCCAAGCTCGTGGCCCAGATGATGGGGCGCTTCGACGAGGTCGCCACCGAGCTGGGCTACACCGAAGCCGAGGCCCGTACCGGGCTGAGCACCTACCAGCTCGTGATCGTGGCCTCCCTGATCGAGCGTGAGGCCAAGGTGGATGAGGACCGGGCCAAGATCTCCCGGGTCATCCACAACCGTCTGGCCCAGGGCATGCCCCTCGGGGTCGATGCGACCCTGCTCTACGAGATCGGTCACAAGGAGACCTTGACCGAGTCGGATCTGGCCACCGAGAGCCCCTACAACACCCGTCTCAACCCGGGCTTGCCACCCACGCCGATCGCCATGCCGGGACGTGATTCCCTCGAAGCGGCCATCAACCCCGCAGAGGGTCCGTGGCTGTACTACGTGCTGGCCGACGTGTCCGGCGCCCACTTCTTCACCGACGACTACGACGAGTTCCTCCGGGTGGCCCAGGAAGCCCGCGACGCGGGCATCTTCGAGTGAGCGCGGTCTCGGCCCGTACCACGGTCTGCGCGGTGCTGGGCCGGCCCGTGCGCCACTCTCTCTCACCGGCGATCTTCAACGCGGCCTTCGCCGAGGTCGGCCTGGACTGGGTGTACGTGGCCTTCGAGGTGGGTGTCGCAGAGCTCGCCGGCGCGCTGGCGGGCGCCCGGTCCCTCGGTCTGGCCGGCCTGTCGGTCACGATGCCCGCCAAAGAGGAGGCGACCCGCCTTGTCGACGAGCTGAGTCCTGCCGCCACCCGGTTGGGTGCGCTGAACTGCGTGGTCAACCTGGACGGACGACTCGTGGGTCACAACACAGATGGCGAAGGGTTCGTGGACGCGCTCGTCGCCGACACCGGTCTCGTACCGGAGGGTTGTCGGGCCGTGGTGCTCGGGGCCGGAGGAGCGGCCCGAGCCGTGGTCCTGGCCCTGGCCGGTGCGGGAGCCGATCGCATCACCGTCGTGGGGCGTTCCGCTCCCAGGGTCGACCGGGCCTCGACCCTGGCCGGGCCCTCCGGGTTCGCCCTGGTGGCAGAGACCGGAGTGTCACCGGGCGGGGTGAGCGTGACCTCGCGACCCACGCGAGTGGAGGACGCGGTCGCCTACCGGGGCGACACCTTGGCCGTCGAGTTGGGACAGGCTGACCTGGTGGTGAACGCGACGCCTGTGGGCATGGGCAGCGACCCGGGCCTACCCGTGGATCCCGACATGTTCGGCGCAGGATCGGTCGTGGTGGATCTCGTCTACCACCCCCGTCAGACCCCTCTTCTGCGGGCCTGTGTGGAGCGGGGCATCGTCTCGGCAGACGGCGTCGGGATGCTGGTGCACCAGGCTGCGCACCAGTTCCGCATCTGGACCGGCCTCGAACCTCCCCTGGTCGTCATGGCCGCAGCCACCGAGAGCGCTCTGGACGCCTGAAGGCGCCCCGGCACCTGCGGCGGGTGGGGGCGGGCGGGCCGAGACGCCGCTGGTGTGCCACAATCTGGCCCGCGCTTCTGCCAGGCGCGGGGGTTCGGCGGCGGAGCCGGGCCCATCCCGATCGATCCGGAGGTGACGGTGGCACTACAGGGCACACTCGAGACGTTTTCTCTCCCCGACGTCCTCCAGCTTCTCGCCTCGACCAAGAAGTCAGGTTGTCTTCGGGTCAGTGGAGACCGCGGAACGGGCAGCGTGTGGGTCAACACCGGTGAGGTCGTGGCCAGCGAGGCAGAAGCAGCACCCCACGCCTCGGGCCCCGTCGACGTGGTCTTCGAGCTGCTCCGCTACGCCGAGGGCGAGTTCGTGTTCGAAGACGGTGGCGAGCCCCCGTCCTCCACCGCTCCCGCCGATGTGGAGGCCCTACTGGCAGAGGCGGGCGCCATGCTCGAGGAGTGGCGGGCCATCGAGGCCGTCGTGCCTTCCTCGGCCCACTGGGTCGCTCTGGCGGCCTCGTTGCCCGGTGACGAGGTGACGGTGACTGCACACACCTGGGGTGCCATCGTTGCCGTCGGCGGCGGCTGCTCGGTCGAGGATCTGGGAATCCTGCTCGAGCTGGGTGAACTGGGTGTGGCCCGCCTGGTGAAGGAGCTGACCGAGCAGGGTCTCGTCGAGTTGGGCGAGCCGCGTGCTCCGGCTCCGGTGGTCGAGGCCGTCCCCGAGCCCGAACCCGAACCCGAACCCGAACCTGTTGTCGCGGCCGAGGAGGCCGAGCCCGAAGCGGCGAGCGGAGAAGCCGAGCCCTTCGACGTCAACGGGCTGGTGGTCGAGCCGGGGTCGCCGGCGGCAGCCTCCCTGTCGGTCGTGTCCGACGAATCCGATGCCTCCGAGGAGACCGGCTCCGGAGAGGCCCCGATCCAAGAGGCGCCCGCGCCCGAGCCGGTTGCCCCTGTCGTTCCCGAACCCGGTGAGGCCGCAGAGATCGCCCGCCAGCTGGCCAACCTGAGTCCCAAGGCGGCCCGGGCGGTGGCTGCGGCGGCCAAGGCCGCCACACCAGAAGAGCGCGACCAGTATCTGGCCGAGGTCGAGGCCAGCGACGACCAGATCAACCGGGACCTGCTGCTCAAGTTCCTGGGCACCGTCAACTGAACCCCGTGCCGCCTCCCCCGAGGGGGGGGACCGACTAGCGATGTCCACCCCCGCCCTGATCGCGCTGGCTCTCGTCGCCCTGCCCGCAGCCTGGGTGGCACTGGTCCTGGTCGATCGGATCCCCGAGGCGGGATCACTGATCCGTCCCGCGCCCGGGGTGCCCCTCCCGCGGGGTCGCCGCGGTCTGGACATCGTCGTGTACCCGGTGGTGGTCGCCCTGTTCGTGCTGGTGGGGAACCGCTTCGACGAGGTCCTGCCGGTGGTGGCACACGCCGCGCTGTGCGTCGTGCTGGTGGCGTTGTCGGTGATCGACATCGAGACCCTCCGCCTGCCCGACCGCTTGACCTTTCCCACTGCGGGGGCGGCACTGGTGGTGATCGCCGGATCCGCGGGGGCGGGTGACGAGTGGGCGCAACTGTCCGGCGCCATCTTGGGAGCGGTCACCTACTTCGGGGTCCTACTCGTGGCCCACCTGCTTCACCCGCGAGGCATGGGCTTCGGAGACGTGAAGCTGGCCTTCGTGATGGGCCTGTTCCTCGGTTGGCCCTCAGGAGGAGGGATCGCCTCGGTGGTGGTCGTGGTGTGGGCCATGCTGGTCGGATTCGGTCTGGGTTCGGTCCTGGGGATGGGGATCCTCGTCGTGCGGGGACGTTCCGCTCCCTATCCGTTCGGACCCTTCCTGGTGGCAGGGACGGTGACGGTGATCCTCGCCGCGCCGACGCTGTTGCCCTCCAGTGTGGAACTGCTCTTCTGAGCCCGGTCGCAGCGGCACTAGCCTCGCCGGGGTGCTGCGCTTCCTGACCGCCGGAGAGTCCCACGGGCGAGCCCTGGTGGTGATAGTCGAAGGCCTGCCCGCCGGCCTACCGGTCACCGTCGAGGACGTGGCTGCCGAGTTGGCTCGCCGCCGTCTCGGCTTCGGGCGCGGGCCCCGCCAGCGCTTCGAGGTCGACGAGGTCACCCTGGTGGCAGGGGTCCGGCACGGCCGAACCCTGGGTTCGCCGGTGGCCGTCGAGATCGCCAACAGCGAGTGGACCCGGGGAGTTTGGAACGAGGAGATGTCCCCTGCCCCGGGACGCACCGCCCATCCCCTCACCCAGCCCCGCCCCGGGCACGCCGATCTTGCCGGGATGCAGAAGTACGGCTTCAGCGACGCCCGCGACGTGTTGGAGCGGGCCTCGGCGCGGCGAGACCGCCGCCCGGGTAGCGGCCGGCGCGCTGGCGAAGGTCCTTCTGGCCCAGCTCGGGATGCAGGTCCTCAGCCACGTTGTCCAGATGGGTGAGGTGGTGGCCGCCCCAGGTCGCCGCCCGGCACCCGGTGACACCGAGGCGGTGGACAGCGTCACCCCTGCGGTGCTTCGACAGCGTGGCCGAGCAGGCGATGGTCGACGCCGTGGAAGAGGTCGCCCGGGTCGGCGACTCCATCGGCGGGGTGGTGGAGGTGCTGGGCTACGGCGTACCCGTGGGGTTGGGCAGCCACGTGCACTGGGACCGAAAGCTGGACTCCCTCCTGGCCGGTGCGCTGATGAGCATCCAGGCCGTCAAGGGCGTGGAGATCGGCGACGGCTTCGCCAGTGCCGCCACGCCAGGAAGCGTGGCCCACGATCCGATCCGTTGGGACGCCGAGGTGGCCCGGTACCGGCGCGACACCACCCGGGCGGGCGGGATAGAAGGGGGCATCTCCACCGGCGAGCTGCTCGTGGCGCGCGCCGCGATGAAGCCCCTGTCCACCCTGAACCGGCCGGCGGTCCCCACCGTGGACACCGTCACCAAGGCCGAGACGGTGTCGTTCAAGGAGCGCACCGACGTCACCGCCGTGCCGGCCATGGGAGTCGTGGCCGAGACGATGGTGGCTCTGGTGCTGGCCCAAGAGGCACAGCGCAAGTTCGGGGGAGACTCGTTGGAAGAGCTCTTGGGCAACGCCGAGGCGTTCCGCTTGCTGGTGGCCAGCCGGCCCGATCCGCCCGAGGGTGGGGCCGCGCCTGCCGGATCGGCATCACCCGCCCAGCCATGAGCCCGGGCCCGGTGCCGACCGAGCCGGGTACCTCACCCGTTGCCACGCGTCCCGTCGTGCTGGTGGGGATGCCGGGGGCGGGGAAGTCCACCGTGGGACAGGCCCTGGCCCGGCGCCTGGGTTGGGACTTCGTCGATCTGGATGCCGCCGTGGAAGCCGCCGCGGGGGTGGGCATCCCCGAGCTCTGGCGACGCGAAGGCGAGGAGGGATTCCGCCGGCGGGAGACCGCTGCGCTGGCTGAGGTCATGGCCAGGAGTCGTGGGGGGGCTGGGACTGGGGCGCCTGCAGCGGTGTCGACGCCGAGTTCTGGTGTGGCCGGGGTGGTCGTGGCCACCGGGGGTGGGGTGGTGGTGGTCGAGGAGAACCGGCGTCACCTGGCTGGGGCGGTTGTGGTCTGGTTGCGGGCCCGCCTCGAGACGCTTGCCGCCCGGGTGGGCAGTGGCGATGGGCGCCCGCTCCTGGCCGGGGGTGGCGGAGGTGGCGGAGGTGGCGGCGGGGATGTGGCAGTGGACCTGGCCGCGTTGGCCCGCACCCGAGAGCCCCTCTACGAATCCGCTGCCGACGTGGTGCTCGACGTGGATGACTGCACGGTGGATCACGTGGTCGACCTTCTCGACACAGCCCTGGCCACGCGCTCCGCCTGAGCCGAACCACACAGAGCCGAACCACACAGAGCCGAACCACACAGAGCCGAACCACACAGAGCCGAACCACACAGAGCCGAACCACACAGAGCCGAACCGAGACGTTCTGGGGCCTGCAGCGTTGCGGAATCCGCAACGCTGCAGGCCCCAGAAAGGCTGAGTGGTGGGGTCAAAGAAAGGCCGATCGGAGCTGCGGGCATGCCAACATGCCGACATGCCCACCGTCACCGTGGCTCTCGGAGCGCGGTCCTACCCCGTCCACGTCGGTGCCGGAGCCCTGGATCGCCTCCCCGAGCTGGTACCCGCGACGGCGGCCCGCGTGGTGGTGGTGACCCAGGCGGACATCCCTGTGGCCGTCGATCCCGGGATCGACCACCAGGTCTTCGTGATGGGTGATGGCGAAAGCGCCAAGTGCATGGCCACCGTGGAGGACCTGTGCCGCTCCTTCGCGCGCGTCGGGCTCACCCGGGCCGACGCCGTGGTTGCCGTGGGTGGGGGAGTGGTCACCGACACCGCCGGGTTCGCGGCGGCCAGCTACCACCGGGGGGTGGCCGTGGTGCACGTGGCCACCACCCTGCTGGCCCAGATCGACGCGGCCGTCGGTGGCAAGACCGGCGTGAACCTCCCCGAGGGCAAGAACCTGGTGGGCGCCTTCTGGCAGCCGCGTGGGGTGATCTGTGACACCACAACCCTGGCCACCCTCCCCGAACGTGAACGTCGCTGCGGCCTGGGCGAGATGGCCAAGTACCACTTCCTCACAGGCGAGGATCTCGGGGCCCTCGACGAGGAGGCCCGGATCGCCCGCTGCGTGGCCATCAAGGCCGAGGTGGTGGCCTCCGACGAGACCGAAGCGGGCCGCAGGGCCCTGCTCAACTACGGTCACACCCTGGCCCACGCCCTGGAGACCGCCGGCGACTACGACCTGATGCACGGCGAGGCGGTGGCCGTGGGCCTGGTCTACGCCGCCCGGGTGGCCCACCGGCTGGGCCGGATCGACGACCGGAGAGTCGAGGAGCACCATCGCGTGGTGGCCAGCTACGGATTGGGCACCGGACTGCCCGCCGCAGCGGATCCCGACACGCTGGTGGCCCTCATGCACCGGGACAAGAAGGCGACCGCAGGCCTGACCCTGGTGCTCGACGGGCCCGAAGGTCCCGAGGTGGTGAAGGCCGTGCCCGAAGCCGTGCTGCGTGACGTGCTGGAGGAGATGGCTTCTGGAGGAGAGACCTGATGTCAGCCGTGATCCTGCTACTGCCGGCCCTGCTACTGCCGACCCGACCACTGCCGAGGTGACCATGAGCGAGGTGACCATCTTGTTGCTGTCCGGGCCCAACCTGGGCCTCTTGGGTCAGCGCCAGCCTGAGATCTACGGGACCGCCACCCTGGATGACCATGTGTCCACGGCCGCCGCCGCCGCCCGGACCCGGGGGTGGAACCTCGAACACGTCCAGTCCGAGCACGAGGGTGATCTGATCGAGGCCATCCACGCCGCCCGGGGCCGCTGTGCCGCCATCATCGTGAACGCTGGGGCCTTCACCCACTACGCCTGGGGAATCCACGACGCTCTGGCGGCGTTCGAAGGGCCAGTGGTCGAGCTGCACCTCTCCAACCCCGGCGCCCGTGAGCGTTGGCGGCACCATTCGGTGATCACCCCGGTGGCCACCGGGGTGGTGGCCGGGTTCGGTGGTGCCGGGTACCGGCTGGCCGTCGACGCCCTGGAGGGCCTGGTGTGAGCCTGGCGCCTCCGCTTCCACCGCTGGACATCGCTCCCCGCCTCGACCGGCTCCGGGACCGGCTGGGGGAGGCGGACTGTGATGCCCTGTTGGTGACCAACCTGACCAACGTCCGCTACCTGACGGGCTTCACCGGGTCCGCAGCCCTGCTGCTGGTGGCGCCCGACGAGGTCGTGTTCGTGTCCGACGGCCGCTACGGCGAGCAGGCCGCCGAACAGCTGGCCTCGGCCGGCGTGGATGCCCGGATCGAGATCACCGGCACCGACCAGCGTCAACGGTTGGCCGACGCCGCCACGGGTCTGGCTCGTCTCGGACTGGAAGCCGAGGCCGTCACCTGGGCCCAGCAGCGCCGGTACGCCCAGGAGTGGTTCCCCGACACCGAGCTGGTGGCCACCGAGTCCCTGGTCGAGGACCTGAGGCTCGTCAAGGACGCTGGCGAGGTGGCTCGCATCGAGGTCGCGGCAGCTCTGGCCGACGCCGCTCTGGCCCAGATCCTGGGGAGCCTGGCCACCGCACCCACCGAGCGCGATGTCGCCCTCGAGCTGGACTGGGCCATGCGCCGCCTCGGTGCCGACGACATCTCCTTCGAGACCATCTGCGCATCGGGTCCCAACAGCGCCAAGCCCCACGCCCGCCCGGGGCCCCGCCGGCTGACCGAGGGCGACCTGGTGGTCATGGACTTCGGGGCGCTGGTGGACGGCTACCACTCCGACATGACCCGCACGTTCGCGGTGGGCGAGCCTTCGGCGACCCAGGCCCGGATGTTGGCCGTGGTGACCGAGGCGCACATCGCGGGGGTGGCGGAGGTGGCACCGGGCGTCGCCTGCTCCGCGGTCGACGCAGCCGCCCGTGCCGTCATCGCGGCGGCCGGCTGGGAGGAGGCCTTCGTGCACGGAACCGGTCACGGCGTGGGTCTCGACATCCACGAGGCCCCCCGCCTGGCCAAGACCTCGGAGGCCACCCTGGCCGAGGGATACGTGGTCACCGTCGAACCCGGCGTCTACCTGCCCGACCACGGCGGTGTGCGCGTGGAGGACATGGTGCTGGTCACCGCCGAGGGGTGCCGGCCCCTGACCCATGCCCCCAAGGCCCCCACGGTCAGCTGACCGTCGAGGGGCACGGTCAGCTGACCATCGAGGGGCACGGTCAGCTGACCGTCGAGGGGGATGAGCAGGGCGGGTTTCTCGGGAGTCCGGGTCGGTCGGTAGCCTCGCCCTGGCCGGCGCCCGGAGGATCTGATGCCCACCGTCTCCACCAACGACCTCAAGAACGGCATGACCCTCGAGATCGAGGGCGTGCTCTGGAACGTGGTCGAGTTCCAACACGTGAAGCCCGGCAAGGGTCACGCCTTCGTGCGCTCGAAGCTCAAGAACGCCCGCACCGGCGCCGTGGTGGAGCGCACCTTCCGGGCCGACGAGAAGGTCGAGCGGGCCATCGTCGACAAGCGCGAGATGCAGTACCTGTACCGCGAAGGCACCGACCTGGTCTTCATGGACAACGAGACCTACGACCAGCTGCAGGTGCCCCCCGAGGTGCTGGGTGAAGCCGCGGACTACCTCGTCGAAGGCAGCAGCGTGATCTTGTTGATGTACGGCACCGAGATCGTCGGCACCGACCTCCCCGCCTCGGTCGAGCTGGTCATCGCCGAGACCGAACCCGGTATCCAGGGCGATCGCGTCTCGGGTGCCCGCAAGCCGGCGACGCTGGTGACCGGTCGGGTGGTGCAGGTCCCCCTGTTCGTCAACCCCGGCGATGTCATCAAGGTCGACACCCGCAGCGGCGAGTACCTCAGTCGCGGCTGACGACGCCTCCCGTGCCCCGACCCACCATGGATCCCGCCGCCACGGCGCCCACCCCTCGCCACGAGGCCCGCGAGCGCGCCCTGTCGCTGCTCTACGAGGCCGAGCAGCGGGCGCTGGAGGTCTCGGACCTGCTGGCCGCCCTGCCCGTTCCTCCCGACGCCTTCGCGACCGAGCTGGCGGCCGGGGTCGGAGGTCACGTCGCAGAGCTCGACGAGATCCTGGCCCGGCATGCCCACCACTGGCGTCTTGATCGCATGGCCCTGCTCGACCGGACCATCCTTCGTATGGCCGCTTACGAGCTGGCCCACCACCCAGACGTCCCCACGGCGGTGGTGATAGACGAAGCCGTGGAGCTCGCCAAGACCTACAGCACCGACGAGTCTCCCCGCTTCGTCAACGGGGTGCTCTCGGCCGTGGCGGCCGAGCTGCGCCCCGTCCAGGGCTGACCTGGAGCGGCGCCCGACCTCGGGTGGCGAGGGTGGGTGGGCGTGGTAGCGTGCACCCCTGACCGTTAAGCGGGGTCCGGCGAGGCCCTCACGGACAGGAAAGGACCCTGGCCATTGGCCGAGCGCGAGCGCCGCCTGACGCCCCCGTATGGGGGCGTTTTCGTTGCCCGGACCCAGGTCATGGACGGCGACGACATCCGCCGGGCCGTGTGGCGCATGGCCCACGAGGTGATCGAGCGCAACCACGGCGTCGACAACGTGGTCCTCGTCGGTCTCCAGACCGGCGGCGTGTGGCTGGCCGACGCCCTGGCGGGATCGGTGGCCGACATCGAAGAAGACCGTCCGCCGGTCGGCACCCTCGACGTAGCCCTGCACCGCGACGACATCAACCTGCGTCCCGTGCTTCCGGAGGCCGAGACCACCATCCCCTTCCCTCTCGACGGCGTGGTGGTGGTCCTCGTCGACGACGTCCTGTTCACCGGGCGCACCATCCGTGCCGCCCTGGACGCCCTCACCGACTTCGGCCGTCCCCGCCAGGTGCAGTTGGCCGTCATGATCGACCGCGGCCACCGCGAGCTGCCCATCCGGCCCGACTACGTCGGCAAGAACCTGCCCACCCGCCGCGACGAGGTGGTGGACGTCAAGCCCAACGGGGTCGACCTGGGAGAGATGCAGAAGTGAGCGTCGGGAACCGCCACCTGCTCTCCATCGCGGACCTCGACATCGAGACCATCGAGGAGTTGTTGCGCCTCACCGACACCTTCGCCGAGGTGAGTCGCCGGCCCATCCCCAAGGTGCCCGCCCTTCGGGGGAGGACGGTGGGCATGCTCTTCTTCGAGGAGTCCACCCGCACCCGGCTCAGCTTCGAGACGGCGGCCCGGCGGCTGTCCGCCGACGTGGCCGGTCTGGCCGTCGCCACCTCGTCGGTGAAGAAGGGCGAGTCGCTCCGGGACACGGTGGAGACCGTGGCCGCCATGGGGGTCGACTGCCTGGTGGTGCGTCACCGGTCCGCGGGTGCGCCCGGGGCGGTGAGTCGTTGGGTCGACGCGTCCGTCGTCAACGCCGGGGACGGCTGGCACGAGCACCCCACCCAGGCCCTGCTGGACTGCTACACGGTACGAGAGCACCTGGGGCGCATCGACGGGCTGCGCATCGCGGTGGTTGGTGACGTCAAGCATTCGAGGGTCGCTCGTTCCGACACCCTGGCCTTCACCGCGCTGGGAGCCGAGGTGGTCTGGGTGGCGCCACCCACCCTGCTGCCTCCCGCCCCCGAGGTCTGGCCGGTGGCGATCAGCCACGATCTCGACGCCGTGCTGGGCGAGGTCGACGTCGTGGTCCTCCTGCGCATGCAGCTGGAACGCCAGGAGGAGGCCCTGGTCCCGTCGCTGCGCGAGTACACGGCTCGCTACGGCCTCACCGCCGGGCGCCTGGCCCGTATGGGCGACAAGACCCTGGTCATGCATCCCGGACCGGTGAACCGTGGGGTGGAGATCGCCAGTGACGTTGCCGATCTGGAGCGTGCGGTCATCTGCGACCAGGTGCGCAACGGCGTGTCGGTGCGCATGGCAGTCCTGTACTGGCTCCTGGGTGTGGGCGCGGGTGCGGGTGCCGGCACGGCAGCCGAAATCGCCGGCGCAGCCGCCGAGACCGAAGCTGCCGCCACGCCGGCAGCTGCAGCTGCCGGAACCGATACGGAGAGTCGACGTGGGTGAGCTGGTCCTGAAGGGCGGTCGGATCATCGACGCGACGGGTGAGCGCAGCGGCGACGTGGTGGTCGGCGAAGACGGCACGATCGTGGCCGTCGGGCCCGACCTGCGGGCCGGGCGCGTCCTGGACGCATCGGGCTGTGTGGTCGCCCCCGGGTTGGTCGACCTGCACACCCACCTGCGCCAGCCCGGGCGGGAAGAGGCCGAGACGGTCGAGAGCGGCTCGCGTGCCGCCGCGCTCGGCGGGTACACGGCCGTGGTGGCCATGCCCAACACCGACCCGCCCATCGACTCGGCCGCGGTGGTGCGCGAGGTGCAGGCTCTGGGAGCGACGGCGCTGTGCGATGTGGCGGTGGCCGCCGCCATCACCGTGGGCAGGCGCGGCGAGACCCTGGCCCCCATGGGAGAGCTCGCCGGGTTGGGCGTGCGCATGTTCACCGACGATGGCAGCGGCGTGCAGGACGACCGGCTCATGCGCCGGGCCCTGGAGTACGCCGCCTCGCTCGGGGTCCGCCTGGCCCAGCACTGCGAGGTCGAGGCCCTCTCCCAAGGCGGGCACATGCACGAGGGAGAGTGGTCCTCGCGCCTGGGCCTGGGTGGGATACCCGCCGAGGCCGAGGAGCTGATGGTGATGCGCGACATCACCCTGAGTCGCCTGACGGGGACCCCGGTTCACTTCCAGCACCTGTCGACGGCGGGCTCGGTGGCGATGGTGCGGGCCGCCCGGGCCGGTGGCGTGCCGGTCACTGCCGAGGCGACACCCCATCACCTGGCGCTCACCGATGCCTGCTGCGCGGACTACGACCCGGTGTTCAAGGTCAACCCCCCGCTGCGCCCTGCCGGTGACGTCGCGGCGGTGCGGGCCGGTCTGGCTGACGGCACCATCGACGCGATGGCCACCGACCACGCCCCCCACGCTCCCGAAGAGAAGGACAAGCCCTTCGACTCGGCGCCCTGCGGGATGTTGGGGCTGGAGACCGCCCTGGGTGTGGCCCTCACCCACAGCGGGCTGGGCCTGAGGGATCTGCTGGCCGTGATGTCCTGGCGACCCGCGGCCATCGCCGGCCTGGACGGACACGGCGGCCCTGTGGCCGAGGGTCGCCCCGCACACCTGGTGGTGATCGACCCTGACGCCACCTGGCGGGTCGACCCCACCCGCATGGCCAGCCGGAGCCGCAACACCCCCTACGCCGGTCAACAGCTTCGGGGCCGCGTGCGCCATACCCTGCTGGCCGGTGAGCCCGTGGTCCTCGACGGCGAGGCCCAACGATGACGCGGCCTCCAGCCCCCGAGCCCGCGGTCCTGGTACTGGCCGACGGTTCCCTCTTCGAGGGCGAGGCCATCGGCGCGACCCCATCCGGCGCGAACACCACCTCGGGTGAGGTGGTGTTCAACACGTCCATGACCGGCTACCAGGAGATCATCACCGACCCCTCCTACGCAGGCCAGATCATCACCTTCACGTCCACCCACATCGGCAACTACGGAACCACAGCAGCCGACGACGAGAGCCGCCGGCCCTTCTGCCGGGGGGTGGTGGTGCGCGACCTGGCCCGCCGCCACTCGAACTGGCGTGCCACGGGCGACCTCGACTCGTACCTTCGGGCTCACGGGGTGGCCGGCATCGCCGGGGTGGACACCCGGCGCCTCACCCGGCACCTGCGCGACCACGGAGCGGTCCCGGGAGCCTTCGGAACCGACGAGGTAGCGGTCAAGGCGGCAGCGGCCGACTCGGTGGGCACCGACGGGTGCGACCTGGTGGCCGAGGTCACCTGTGATTCGCCCTATGAGGTCGGTTCGGGGCGCTGGCGGGTGGTGGCCTACGACTTCGGCATCAAGGCCAGCATCCTGAGCGAGTTGTCGCGCCTGGCCACCGTCGAGGTGGTGCCGGCCTCCACGCCGGCCAGCGAAGTGCTGGCGCGCGGACCCCACGGCGTCTTCCTGTCCAACGGGCCGGGCGACCCCGCCGCCGTGGGCTATGCCGCCACCGCCATCGCCGGGTTGGTGGGCGAGCTGCCGGTGTTCGGGATCTGCCTGGGCCACCAGCTGCTGGCGTCGGCGGTCGGCGCGGCCACCTACAAGCTGCCCTTCGGTCATCACGGCGGCAACCACCCCGTGCGCGACCTGGCCACCGGCCGTATCGAGATCACCAGCCAGAACCACAACTACGCCGTGCACGCCGACAGCCTCGGTGACGCCGAGGTGAGCCACGTCAACCTGAACGACGGGGTGGTGGAGGGCCTGGTGATCCCCGGACAGGACGCCTTCTCGGTCCAGTACCACCCAGAGGCCGGTCCCGGACCCCACGACGCCCGTCACCTGTTCGCCCGCTTCGAGGCCATCCTGGAGGAACGCCACCGTGCCCCGTCGTGACGACCTGGAGTCGATCCTGCTCATCGGCTCGGGCCCCATCGTCATCGGTCAGGCCTGCGAGTTCGACTACTCGGGTACCCAGGCCTGCCGGGTGCTGCGCGCCGAGGGCTACCGGGTGATCCTGGCCAACTCGAACCCGGCCACGATCATGACCGATCCCGACTTCGCCGACGCCACCTACGTCGAACCGCTCCACCTGGACGTGTTGACCCGCATCATCGAGCGTGAGCGGCCCGACGCCCTGCTGCCCACGCTGGGCGGGCAGACGGCTCTGAACCTGGCGATGGAGCTCGCCAACTCGGGCGTGCTGGACGCCCACGGGGTGGAGATGATCGGGGCCAAGCGCGAGGCCATCTCCACCGCCGAGGACCGGGAGGCCTTCAAGTCGGCCATGCAGGAGGTCGGCCTGGCCGTGCCGTCCTCGGGTGTCGCCCACAGCCTCGAGGAGGCCCTGACGGTCGTCGAGCGCATCATGTCTGCCCGTGATCGTGCGCCCCGCCTTCATCCTGGGCGGCAAGGGCACCGGAATCGCCGACGACCATGGACGACTTCCGGGCCATCGCCGCGCTCGGGCCTGGCGGCCAGCCCCATCTCCGAGATCCTGATCGAGCGCTCCATCCGCTGGCTGGAAGGAGTACGAGCTGGAGGTCATGCGCGACCGGGCCGACAACTGCGTGGTCATCTGCTCGATCGAGAACCTCGACCCGATGGGGGTGCACACCGGCGACTCGATCACCGTCGCCCCGGCCCAGACGCTGTCCGACGTCGAGTACCAGGCCATGCGCGACGCGGCGTTCGCCTGCATCCGCCGGGTCGGGGTCGAGACCGGCGGCTCCAACATCCAGTTCGCGCGTCGATCCCGACAGCGGCGACATGGTGGTCATCGAGATGAACCCCCGGGTCAGCCGGTCCTCGGCGCTGGCATCCAAGGCCACCGGGTTCCCGATCGCCAAGATCGCGGCCAAGCTGGCCGTCGGCTACACGCTCGACGAGATCCCCAACGACATCACCCAGAAGACCCCGGCCTGCTTCGAGCCGACCATCGACTACGTGGTGACCAAGGTCCCGCGCTGGGCCTTCGAGAAGTTCCCGGGGACCACCGGCGTGCTGGGCACCTCGATGCAGTCGGTGGGCGAGGCCATGGCCATCGGCCGCACTTTCCCCGAGTCGCTCCAGAAGGGGATGCGTAGCCTCGAACAGGGCAGGGCGGGGCTCAACTGCGACCCGGCCGAAGCTGCGCTCGATGCCCTCGAGTTGGACGAGTTGGTCGCCCGTGCCGCGATGGCCACCCCCGACCGGGCCTTCCACCTCGAAGCGGCTCTACGGCGAGGTGTCACCGTGGAGGACCTGCACGAGGCCACCGACGTGGATCCCTGGTTCCTGGACCAGATCCTGGCGATCGTCGAAGAGCGCGCCGCTCTGGCCGGCACGGGCCTGGCCGGCATGGACACCCGGTCCTGGCGCCGGGCCAAGCGGCTCGGCTTCGCCGACGCCCAGTTGGCCTACCTGTGGGACGTGCCCGAGGCCCAGGTGCGCGCCGCCCGCCTGGCCGCGGGTGTGGTCCCCACCTACAAGACGGTCGACACCTGCGGTGCGGAGTTCGCGGCGGAGACCCCGTACCACTACTCGACCTACGAGGACGAGGACGAGGTCACGTCCTCGGAGCGGCCCAAGGTGGTGATCCTGGGTTCGGGGCCCAACCGCATCGGCCAGGGAATCGAGTTCGACTACTGCTGCGTCCACGCCAGCTTCGCCCTGGCCGAAGCCGGCTACGAGACGATCATGGTGAACTGCAACCCCGAGACGGTCTCCACCGACTACGACACCTCCGACCGCCTCTACTTCGAGCCGCTCACCCACGAGGACGTCCTGAACGTCATCGAGCGCGAACGGCCCTCGGCGGTGGTGGTCTCCCTGGGTGGGCAGACGCCGCTCAAGCTGGCAGGGCTCCTGCCCGCCGACCTCGTTGCCGGAACCGCGCCGGCGGCCATCGACCGGGCCGAGGACCGACAGCAGTGGAACGACCTCTGTGCCCGCCTGGAGATCCCCCAGCCTGCCGGGGGGACGGCCACCACCGTCGCCGACGCCCTCGCCATCACCGAGCACATCGGCTACCCGGCTCTGGTCCGCCCCTCCTACGTGCTGGGCGGACGTGCCATGGAGATCGTCTACGACGACGAGCACCTGGGCCAGGCCATGGAAGAGCTGTCCCGCTTCGGTTCCCTGGGCCGCGAGGGTGGCCTGTCGGCGGAACGCCCGGTGCTGGTCGACCGCTTCCTCGAAGACGCCACCGAAGTCGACGTGGACGCAATCCGCGACGCCACCGGCGAGGTGTTGATCGGCGCGGTCATGGAACACATCGAGGAGGCCGGTGTCCACTCGGGGGACAGCGCCTGCACCATCCCTCCCACCACCCTGTCCGTCGAGACGGTGGCCACCATCGAGAGCTACACCCACTCCATCGCCGCCGAACTGGACGTCCGGGGCCTGATCAACGTGCAGTACGCGGTGAAGGGCAACCAGGTGTTCGTGATCGAAGCCAACCCGCGGGCGTCGCGGACGGTGCCCTTCGTGGCCAAGGCCACGGGCGTGCCGCTGGCCAAGGTCGCCACCCGGGTCATGCTGGGGGCCACCCTGGCCGACCTGCGGGTCGAGGGGCTGCTGTGCAGCCCGACCGGGGGTGGGCACGTGGCCGTCAAGGAGGCCGTTCTGCCCTTCAACCGCTTTCCCGACGCCGACGCCCTCCTCGGACCCGAGATGCGCTCCACGGGTGAGGTGATGGGGATCGACGCCACCGCCGGGCTGGCCTTCGCCAAGAGCCAGATCGCGGCCGGAGCCGCGCTTCCGTTGGGAGGCACGGTGTTCATGTCGTTGGCCGACCGGGACAAGGAGACGGGGCTGGCCGCAGCCCGCCTCTTCGTCGAGCAGGGCTTGTCGGTGGTCGCCACCGCCGGCACGGCCTCCTACCTGGAGGAGCGCGGCGTCCCCGTGGACACGGTGGTGGCCAAGCTTCACGAGCACGGCGGCACCGACGCCGTCGAGCTCATCCGCTCGGGCAAGGTGGACCTCGTGGTGAACAGCCCCCGCGGTCGCAGCCCCCGCAGCGACGGTGCCCACATCCGCGCCGCGGCCGGCGCCGCCGGGGTGCCGTTGCTCACCACGGCCAAAGCCGGACTGGCAGCCGCTCGGGGGATGGCCGACTGGGGCCGCCACGAGCTGCGGGTTCGGACGTTGCAGGAGTACCACCGCGGCGAAGCCCTCGACCAGCTGACACTCGACCTGTCGTGACGCGCCCGCCGATCACCGGAGCGGTGGACACCGCCGTCCGGGTGGGTTCGGTCTCCCTGCGGGCCCCGGTGATGACGGCCTCGGGCACAGCGGGCCACGGCACCGAGCTCGCCCGCTACGTCGACCTGTCGTCGCTGGGCGCGGTCGTGGCCAAGTCGCTGTCGGCCGAGCCGTGGCCCGGTAACCCACCCCCTCGGGTGCACGAGACCCCGGCGGGGATGATCAACGCGGTGGGATTGCAGGGCCCGGGGGTGGCGGCGTGGCGGACCGAGGACCTGCCCGCGCTGGCCGCGCTGGGCGCCACGGTGGTGGCCTCCATCTGGGGGCGCAGCGTGGACGAGTACCGGAAGGCCGCCGAGGGGCTGGTGGGGGTCGAGTCATGCGTGGTGGCACTCGAGGTGAACCTGTCGTGCCCCAACGTCGAGGAGCGCTCGCAGATGTTCGCCCACGACCCGGCGGCCACCGCCGAAGCTGTGGCCGCGGTCGTCGAGGTGTGGGACCGGCCCGTGTGGGCCAAGTTGAGCCCCAACGTCACCGACCTGGTGGCGATCGCAGGCGCGGCCGCCGGGGCGGGGGCCGAGGCCGTGACCCTGGTGAACACGGTGATGGGCATGGTCATCGACGTGGAGGCCCGCCGGCCCGTCTTGGGCAACGGTGGGGGAGGCGTGTCGGGGCAGGCCATACACCCCGTGGCCGTGCGGGCCGTGTGGGACGTCCACGCGGCGCTGCCCGACCTGCCTGTCGTCGGCGTGGGTGGCGTGTCGAGCGGGGTCGACGCAGTGGAGCTGTTGTTGGCGGGAGCCTCGGCCGTGCAGGTGGGCACGGCCAGCTTCGCCGATCCCCGGGCGGTGGCCCGGGTGCAGGACGAGATCGAGAACTGGTGCCACCGCCACGATGTGGTCCGGGTGGCCGACCTGACAGGAGGAGCCCATGGGTGAGGACGATCGCAACGTCGGCGAAGACGAGGCCCCGGCGCGGGTGAGGGAGCGGCCGGGGGCGGCAACCCGATGTCGTACCCGACGAGGTCCGCGCTCGCCTGGCCCTGGCCCTCGACGTGGACGACCTGGTGGAAGCCCTCCGCCTGGCCCGCGAGTTGAAGCCCTACTTCGGGGTGGCCAAGGTCGGCCTGGAGCTGTACTCGGCGGTCGGCCCCGACTCGATCCTGGCGCTGTCGCAAGAGGGCTACTCCGTCTTCGCCGACCTCAAGCTGCACGACATCCCCACCACGGTGGTCGAGCGGCCCGGGTGGTGGGAGCCCTCGGGGCCACCTACGTGACCAGCCACGCCCACGGAGGTGCGCCGATGCTGCGCGCCGGCGGTGGAAGGGATGTCCGAGGGGGCGGCGCGCGCCGACCTGGACCCGGGCCAGGTCGTGGCGGTCACCGTACTGACGAGCGACACGGGCGCGCCTGCCCACATCGTGCCCAAGCGCGTGGCTGTGGCCATGGAAGCCGGCTGTGGCGGCCTGGTGTGCGGTGCCTCGGACCTGCCCGAGGTACGCACACTGGCGCCCCGCCTGACAAAGGTCGTGCCCGGCATCCGCCTGGCCGGCACCGCCCAGCCACGACCAGCGGCGCACGGCCACCCCCAAGGCAGCCTGGGACGCGGGGGCCGACCTGCTGGTCATCGGCCGTGCCGTCACCGGAGCCGAGGACCCGGTGGCCGCTGCCCGTGCAGTGGTCGCCGACCTGGGCGTGTAGCGGATCGCGACGGGCCGGGGTCGCGACGGGCCGGGGTCGCGACGGGCCGGGGTCGCGACAGGCTGGGTGCGCGTCGGGTGCGGATGGGCGCGGATGGGTCGGGTGCCCATCGGGCATGTCACCAGGCGCGGCGCTAGGGTTCGGAACATGTCGCTTCCGCCCCAGCTCACCGAGGAGCAGCGCCGCGCCGCGCTCCAGAAGGCAGCCGAAGCCCGGCGGGTCCGCGCCGAGCTCAAGGACAAGCTCAAGATGGGTTCGGTGACCCTGACCGAGCTGTTCGACCTGGCCGACAAGGACGACATCGTCGGCAAGATCAAGGCCCTGGCCGTGCTCGAATCCCTGCCCGGGGTGGGCAAGGTCAAGGCCCGGCGCACCATGGAGCGCGTCGGGCATCAGCCACAGTCGCAGCGTGCGCGGGCTCGGGGAACGCCAGCGAAGCGCGCTGCTCGAGACCTTCTCCTGATCCGACCGGGCAGTGCCCTGACCAGCAGCGCCCCTCTCGTCGTCGTCGTGTCCGGCCCGGGCGGGGTCGGCAAGGGGACCGTGGTCGAGCGGGTCCTCGAACGTGACCCGGCGCTCTGGCTGAGCCGTTCGTGGACCACACGCTCTCCCCGGGCCGGCGAGGCCGCCGACGCCTACAGCTTCGTCGACGCCGAGGCCTTTCAGGCCCGCATCGACGCGGACGGCTTCCTCGAGTGGGCCGAGTTCCTCGGCCAGCGCTACGGCACACCGGTCCCCGAACCGCCGCCTGGTCGCGATGTGCTCCTCGAGATCGACGTGCAGGGAGCCGAGCAGGTGGCCCGGCGCTTCCCCGAAGCGGTTCTCGTCTTCATCGACGCGCCCTTCGCCTGAGGTCCAGGCCCAACGGTTGCGCGGTCGGGGCGACCCTCCCGAGCGTGTCGAGGCCAGGTTGGCCGAGGCGGGCCGGGAGCGGGCAGAGGCCGACCGCCTCGGGGCGACCCGGGTCGTGAACGACGATCTGGAGGTGGCCGTGGCCGAGCTGGTGGGCATCATCGAATCCGCCCGCAGAGCAGGCGGTTCGCGTTCGCGGTCCTGACGCTGGTAGCCTTACGGGCCGCCCACACGTCGAGGAGTCCCATGGCCGAACGCCACGACACCATGATGAACCCCCGCATCGAGGAGCTCCTCGATCGCACGCAGTCCAAGTTCGGCCTGGTCACCCTGGCCTCGCGCCGAGCTCGCAAGATCAACAACTACTTCGGCCAGCTCGGCGAGGGCCTCGGTGCCAGCATCCCGCCGCAGGTCACCTCGGTGGCCCGCAAGCCGCTGTCGATCGCCTTCGAGGAGATCGCAGCCGACAAGATCGTGCCCGTCCTCTTGGAAGAAGAGGACGAGTTCGCGAGCGACGACGAGGCAAGCGGCGAGCCCGCCGACGACACGCCCGCCGCGGACACTCCCGGCGAGGACGCTCCCGCCGAGTAGGCGCGATGCTGGCCGGGCGCCGCATCGTCCTCGGAGTCACCGGCGGCATCGCGGCCTACAAGGCGGTCGAGGTGTGCCGCCGGCTGGTGGACGCCGGAGCCCATGTCATCCCGGTGCTGACCGAGGGGGCCACCCGCTTCGTCGGTGCCACGACGTTCTCCGCGCTGGCCTCCGAGCCCGTCCGTACCTCTCTGTGGGACGACACCGACCCGATCCCCCACACCCGGCTGGGTCAGTCCGCCGACCTGGTCCTCGTCTGTCCGGCCACGGCCCGGCTGCTGGGCCGCTACGCAGCCGGCATCTCGCGACGACCTGCTCACCGCCACACTGCTGGCCACCCGGGCGCCGGTGGTCGTCTGCCCTGCCATGCACACCGAGATGTGGGAGCACCCGGCGGTCCAGGACAACCTCACGCTGTTGGCATCGCGTGGCGTGCACGTCGTCGCCCCCGAAGAGGGCCGCCTGGCCGGTGGCGACGTCGGGGCCGGCCGTCTGGCCGATCTGCCGAGAGCATCCTGGCTTGTGCCGAGGCGGTGCTGGCCCGCCAGGCCGACTTGGCGGGCTTCAAGGTTCTCGTCACCGCCGGGGGCACCCGCGAGGCCATCGACGCGGTGCGGGTCATCACGAACCGGTCCTCGGGCAAGCAGGGTTACGCCCTGGCCGAGGCCGCCGCCGCCCGTGGCGCCGAGGTCACCCTGGTGACCACCGTCGACCGTCCCGTCCCACCCGGAGTTGCCGAGGTCCTCCACGTGGTCAGCGCCTCTGACATGGAAGGTGTGGTGGTCCCTCGGGCGCCCGGCTTCGATGTCGTGGTGATGGCTGCCGCGGTGGCCGACTTCCGTCCCCGTCAGGTGGCCGGGCACAAGATCAAGAAGAGCGCCGGTCTTGCCGCCATCGAGCTGGAGGCCACGCACGACTTCCTCGTCGACCTGGGGCGGACAAGCCTTCGGGGCAGGTGCTCGTCGGCTTCGCCGCCGAGACCGAAGACGTGGTTGCCAACGCCCGGGACAAGCTCGACCGCAAGAGCCTCGACCTCATCGTGGCCAACGACGTGGCCGGTCCGGGCAGCGGGTTCGAACACGACACCAATGCAGTGGTTATCGTGTCGGCCGACGGTGGTGAGCGGCCCGTGTCCCTCGCCACCAAGCGGGCCGTCGCCGACGCCGTCCTCGATGACGTCGTCGCCCTGCTGGCCGCCCGCCGATGACCGCCATCCGAATCGACAGTCCACCACCAGGAGACGAGATACCCCGTGAGCAGCTTCAGCTTCACCTCTGAGTCGGTCACCGAAGGCCACCCCGACAAGATGGCCGACCAGATCTCCGATGCCATCCTCGATGCCATGCTCACCCAGGACCCGAACAGCCGGGTGGCATGCGAGACCTTCGTGACCACGGGTCTGTGCGTGGTCGGTGGCGAGATCACCACCGCCGGCTACGTGGACATCCCCTCGGTGGTGCGCCGCACGATCTGTGGCATCGGCTACGACCGGGGTTCCTACGGTTTCGACGGGGCGACCTGCGGGGTGCTGGTGGCACTCGACGCCCAGAGCGCCGACATCGCCCAGGGCGTCGACGACTCCGAGGAGGTCCGTTCGGGTGCCTCGGGAGAAGACCTGCTGAACAAGCAGGGGGCCGGTGACCAGGGGATGATGTTCGGCTACGCCTGCGACGAGACCGACACGCTCATGCCGCTGCCCATCTGGCTGGCCCACCGCATGGCGGAGCGTCTGGCCGAGGTTCGCCGCTCCGGTGACCTGCCCTACCTGCGCCCCGACGGCAAGACCCAGGTCACCGTCGACTACGACGCCGACCACCGCCCGGTCGGTGTGCGCACCGTGCTCGTCTCCACCCAGCACGACGACGGCGTCGACCGTGACACCGAGATCCGTCCCGACCTCATGGACCACGTCGTGCGGCCGGTGCTGCCCGCCCAGTTCGCCGACGACGACTTCAACTTCTTCTGCAACCCCACCGGCCGCTTCGTGATCGGCGGGCCTGTGGGCGACGCCGGGCTGACCGGCCGCAAGATCATCGTGGACACCTACGGGGGCATGGGTCGCCACGGTGGAGGCGCCTTCTCGGGCAAGGATCCGTCCAAGGTCGACCGTTCCGCGGCCTACGCCGCCCGCTGGGTCGCCAAGAACGTGGTGGCTGCCGGGGCCGCCCGCCGCTGCGAGGTGCAGGTGGCATACGCGATCGGGATGGCCCAGCCCCTGTCGATCCTGGTCGACACCTTCGGTACGTCCACCGTCGACCCCGCCGCCATAGAGAAGGCCGTGCGTGACGTGTTCGACCTGCGGCCCGCGGCGATCGTCGGGCACCTCGACCTCAAGCGTCCCATCTTCCAGAAGACGGCGGCCTACGGGCACTTCGGTCGTGAGCTGGACGGCTTCACCTGGGAGCGCACCGACAAGGTCGACGACCTGCGATCGGCTCTGGGGCTCTGACGTCTCCGAAGGCACCGGGTCCTCCGGTGCCGGCCCCCTCCACCGAGCGGGTGGTGAGGGTCCTGCCGGCCGAGGCCGCCATCGACAAGGAGTTCGATTACCTGGTTCCCGACGAGATCGGGGACCAGGTGTGTGTCGGCACCCGGGTGCGGGTCGACCTCCACGGTCGGCGCGTGGGTGCGTGGGTGGTGGCCGACGGCGTCGAGCCTCCGCCCGGTGTGAAGCTGCGGCCCCTCCGCAAGGTGACGGGCTGGGGTCCGGGCCCCGAGGTGTTGGAACTGGCGACATGGGCCGCATGGCGTTGGGCGGGGCGCCGGGCGGCACTGTTGACGACGGCCAGCCCGTCGACGGCCACACCCACCCTGCCGCCGCGACCGGTGACTGTGCCGGGCGAGACGCGACCGGCGCCGGGGCCTGTCGATCCCCTGGCGGTCGAGGCCCTGGAACATCCCCGGGCCGTGCTTCGCCTGCCACCCGCCGCCGATCCGATGCCGGTGGTCCTGGCCGCAGTGGGCCACGCGGCGCAGGCCGGAACCGACGCGCTGGTCGTGGTCCCGTCGGTGTCCCGGGCCCGGGATCTGGGCCTTCGGCTGCGTCGGGCCGGGGTGGAGGTGGCGGTTCTCCCTGACGGGTGGGCGAGGGCCCGGGCGGGCGGGTGCACGGTGGTGGGTGCGCGGGCCGCAGCCTGGGCTCCGGCCCCCGACCTGGGAGCGGTGGTCGTCCTCGATGAGCACGACGAGGTGTTCCAGGAGGAGCGTGTGCCGACCTGGCACGCCCGGGACGTGCTCGCCGAGCGCGCCCGGCGGGCAGGGGTGCCCTGCCTGTTGGTGTCGCCCTGTCCCAGCCTGGAGGCGCTCGGATGGGGACGGCTCGTCACCCAGCCCCGCAGCCGGGAGCGGTCCGGCTGGCCTGTGATCCAGATCGTCGACATGCGTCGCGAAGACCCGGCACGGACGGGGCTGTGGAGCGAAGCGTTGGTCACGGCTCTGCGTCGCAGCACGGGGACGATCGTGTGTGTCCTCAACCGCAAGGGACGGTCACGGCTCCTGGCTTGCCGCGCCTGCCGGGAGCTGGCCCGTTGTGAGGCCTGCGGTGCCGCGGTCAGTCAGGGCAGTGACAGTCAGCTGGATTGCCGGCGCTGCGGGGAGACCCGGCCGCTCGTGTGCCTGGGCTGCGGTGCGTCGGGGTTTCGGAACCTGCGCCTCGGCGTGACCCGGGCCCGTGAGGAACTGGAGGCGCTCGTGGGAGAGCCGGTCGCCGAGGTCACCGGCGCCACCGGTGGGTCGGGTGCGGGTGGGTCGGGTGCCCCGGGTGCGGGTGGGTCGGGCGGTGCCGGCACCGGGGCGTCACCCGCACGCGTGCTGGTGGGAACCGAAGCCGCGCTGCACCAGGTGCCCCGAGCAGAGCTGGTGGCGTTCTTGGACATGGACCAGGAGCTGCTCGCTCCCCGCTACCGGGCGGCCGAGCAGGCGCTGGCACTGGTGGCCCGGGCGGCGCGGCTCGTGGGGGGGCGGGACTCGGGCGGGCGGATCCTGGTCCAGACGCGGCTTCCCCGTCACGAGGTGCTGGTGGCTGCGGTGGGCGCGGACCCGGGCCGGGTGGCGGCGGGTGAGGCCGAGCGGCGCACAGCTCTGGGTTGGCCACCGGTGACTGCCATGGCGGAGGTGTCGGGAGCGGCAGCCGAGGCCTTCGTGGAGGGGCTCCGCGCCGGCGGCGGCGTCGAGTTGATGGGGCCCCTGGAGGGGCGCTGGCTGGTCCGGGCGCCCGATCATCGGCGGTTGTGCGATGCGCTGGCGGGGGTGGAGCGCCCCCCGGGGCGCCTGCGGGTGGCAGTCGACCCACTTCGGGTCTGAGCCTGTCTGAGCCCGAGATCGCCATTCTGTCGGCTGTAGGTGCCCAAAACGGACTACTGCAACCGACGGTTTGGGTGGGCCCTCAGGGGAGGGTGGGGCCGACAGAATGGGTCCAGGCCTGGCGACGGACCTCGTAGCAGGCCACCGAGACCGCGGTGGCCACGTTCAGCGAGCCCACCCGGCCAAGCTGGGGCAGGTAGGCCACGGTGTCACAGCGTTCCAGGGTGGATTCCCTCAGGCCCCGATCCTCGTGGCCGGCCACCAGGCACACGTCGACGCTCAGGTCCACCTCGTGCAGGGGCTGGGCACCCTCGGCCAGCTCCAGGGCCACCAGGCGATACCCCTGGTCGCGCGCCGCTTCGAGGGCGGCCCCCACGTCCTCGGTCACGGTCCAGGTCAGGTACCGCTCGCAGCCGAGCGCGGTGCGCCCCACCTTGGGCGAGTCCAAAGAGGGTGTCTCGCCTGCCACCCACAGGTGGTCCACCCGCCATGAGGCAGCCGAGCGCACGATCGCACCGACGTTGAAGGGCGAGGCCACCGAATCCAGCACCAGCGAGAGGCGTCCCGTCACCTGGGGACGCCACGTCCGGTGGAGGCGCTTGAGCCCGGTCCCGTTGAGGGGGCGGGTCATGGGCCGGCCACCGGGCCTTCGGGATCCGAGGCCCTGACCTCGAGCAGCCGCACACCCCGGCGCGAACCCAAACGGTCCACCTCCCAGCCCTCGCCCGCCAACCAACCGGCCAGCGAGTCGGCCCCCAGATGGCGGGAGACCACGAGCAGGGCCGAGGCTCCGGGCGCCATCCGTCCCAGCCATCGAGCCAGGATCTCGTGCAGGGCAGCCTTGCCGACCCGCACCGGCGGGTTCGACCAGATGGCGGAGAAGCGCACCTCCGCCGGTACCTCCTCGGGTGCGGTCACCACGACGTTGCCCAGCCCCAGGGCCCGGGTGTTGGCCGCGCACAGGCTGCGGGCGCGCTCGTTGACGTCGACAGCCCACACCCGTGCCCGGGGCGAGCGGCGGGCGAGAGCGACGGCGATGGGCCCGTAGCCACAGCCCAGGTCCAACAGGTCGCCTGTCTGTGGCGGGGTCGGGCCTTCGGCGAGCAGGTAGCGGGTGGCCGGGTCCACGCCGTCCGCGGCGAACACCCCCCGATCGGTGGTCAGCGGGACCGTCATGTCCGGCAGTGTCAGCGTGACCGTGGTCGGCCGCGACCGGGCCTCGGGTTGGGCGTCGAAGTAGTGACCCGGCATCGCCGCGACGCTACCCGCACCGCTACCCTGATCCCGGTGAGCACCTTCGACATCCGGGTCATCGGCGACCCGGTGCTCAAGCAGCGGGCCCGCGAGGTTGCCGACATCGACGGTGATCTGGCGCGCCTGGTCGAGGCCATGCTCGACACGATGTACGAGGCCCCCGGTCTGGGCCTGGCCGCCCCCCAGGTCGGGGTGCGCAAGCGGCTCTTCGTCTACGACATCGGCGAAGGACCCGAGGTGGTCATCAACCCCGAGCTGGTCGAGTCCTGCGGTGAGTGGGTCTACGAGGAGGGCTGCCTTTCGGTGCCCGGCCTGTCCTGGGAGATAGTCCGGCCCAAGCAGGTCCACCTCCGGGGAAGGAACCTGGACGGAGACGAGGTCGATGTCGAGGCCGACGAGCTGGTGGCCCGACTGTTCCAGCACGAGCTCGACCACCTCGACGGGGTGCTCCTGGTCGAGCACCTGACCGACGAGCAGCGTCAAGAGGCCAAGCGGGCTCTGCGCGAGTTGATGTTGCGCGCCGAACCCGGGCCTCGCACCGGGCCCACGACCGTGGCGGCCGCGGCTCCCGAGCCCGGGCTGCGCCTGCCATGACGAAGTGCCTGCCCTAGCAACGTGCCTGCCATAGCTGCGTGCCTGTCGACCCATCCGTGACCGGACTCGCCCCCCTTCCCGTCCACCCGCGCCGTCTGGTGTTCCTGGGGACCCCGGGGCCGGCCGTGCCCTTCCTCGATGCCCTGGTGGCCTCAGGCTTCGACGTGGCCCTGGTGGTGAGCCGGGACGATCGCCGCCGGGGCCGGGCCGAGGCACCCACACCGAGTCCGGTCAAGGCCGCCGCCCAGAGGTCGGGGATCCCCGTCACCACCCAGGTGGCCGATGTCGTCGGCGCCGGCGCGGATCTGGGCGTCGTGGTGGCTTTCGGAAGGCTCATCCCCGCAGAGGTGCTGGCCCAGGTTCCCATGGTCAACGTCCACTTCTCTCTCCTGCCCCGCTGGCGGGGTGCGGCGCCCGTCGAGCGTGCGCTGCTGGCCGGCGACGCCGAGACGGGGGTCTGCCTGATGCAGGTGGTCGAGGCCCTCGACGCCGGCGGGGTCCTGGACTGCTGCCGCACGCCGATCATGGTCGAGGACACGTTGGCCACACTCCGGGACCGGTTGGTGGAGCAGGGCACCGAGCTTCTGGTGAGCCACCTGCGCTCGGGCCTTCCCCTGCCCCGCCCCCAGGAGGGCGATCCGGTCTACGCCGCCAAGATCGAGCAGGCCGAGTTGGCTCTCGACTGGACGCGACCTGCAGAGGAGTTGGCCCGGGTGGTGCGCCTCGGCGGTGCCTGGACCACCCTGGGGGCCAAGCGGCTCAAGGTCCTGGCTGCCCGGGCCGAGCTCGGGATCTCACCGGGCTCTGCCGTCTCACCGGGCTCTGGGACTGCCGGTCCGGGCGCTCTGGTGGTGGGCTCGGGGTCGCTGAGGGTGGTCACGGGGGAGGGAGAGCTGATCCTCGAGGTGGTACAGCCCGAGGGACGGCGGGCCCAGGAGGCCGACGCCTGGGTCCGGGGTGTGCGCCTCACCGGCGGCGAGCGACTCGGTGGCTGACGCGCCGAGTGCGGGTCTGCCCGCCCGCCGGGTGGCCCTGGCGGCCCTGGCCCGGATCGAAGACGACGGGGCCTACGCCAATCTGGTGCTTCCCACGCTGCTGGATCGCAGCGATCTCGCCCCTCGTGACCGCGCCCTGGTCACCGAGTTGGTCTACGGCACCACCCGCATGCGCCGGGCCTGTGACTGGTTGGTCGATCGCTTCGTCACCCACGAGCCCGATCCCCCCGTCCGAAGAGCGCTTCGCCTCGGCGCCTACCAGCTGACCTTCACGTCGATCCCGCCCCATGCCGCCGTGGCCACCACGGTGGGGTTGGTCCCGCGACGGGTCCGGGGCTTCGTCAACGCCGTGCTGCGGCGGGTGGCTGCGGCGGGCGTTCCCGGTGAGGGGGAGTGGCCCGACGACGCCACCCGGCTGTCCTACCCGGATTGGATCGTGGCCTGGGCCCGCGACGAGTTGGGTCCCGAAGTCGGGCCGGTAACCCTGGCTCACCTCAACCGGGCGCCGGTGGTGACCGGGAGGCCCGACGGCTACACCCAGGACCTGGCGTCGCAGTGGGTGGCCGAGCTGGTGGGAGCCGGCGAGGGCGAGCGCGTGGTCGACCTGTGCGCCGGGCCGGGAGGCAAGGCCACGGCTTTGGCCCACACCGGGGCCCATGTCGCGGCTCTCGACGTCTCGCCGGCACGTTCGGGGCTGGTGGTCTCCAACCGGGACACCCTGGGTCTGGCCCCTGATCGGCTCTCTGTGGTGGTGGGCGACGGTTCCCGACCGCCGTTTCGGGACGGGTGCGCCGACCGGGTGCTGGTCGACGCACCTTGTTCGGGTCTCGGGGTGCTGCGCCGCCGCCCCGATGCGCGGTGGCGGGTCGGGGCGGGTGACGTGGAGCGCCTGGCGTCCCAGCAACGGCAACTGGTCAGCGCCGCGGCCGAACTGGTCCGCCCGGGAGGGCTGCTGGTCTATTCGGTCTGCACGCTCACCGAGGCAGAGACCCTCGGTGTCGACGGTTGGCTGGCTGACCGACACGGCGACCTGGTGGCCGAGCCCCCTCCAGGAGATCCGTGGCGTCCCCACGGGCGCGGCGCCTGGTTGCTGCCGCAGTGGGCCGACACCGACGGCATGTTCGTGCTACGCCTGCGCCGGGGTGGGCACCCCGGAGACACTCCGGCATGGGCCGGTCCCGCGGTGCGGCGGTAGGGTGCGCGGCCATGGAGGACCACACCCCGCATGCCTGGCCCGCGAAGGTCCTGACGGTCTCTGACGGTGTCATGGCCGGCACCCGCGAAGACCGGGGCGGCCCCACGGTGCGCGACCGCCTGGTCGAAGAGGGCTTCAGGGTGGTCGACGAGCGCTGCTGTTCCGACGGCGTCGACGAGGTCGCCTCCAACCTCGTCGAGCTGTGCCGGGGATTCGGGGGACTGGTGGTGACCACCGGAGGAACCGGGTTCTCGCCTCGCGACCTGACCCCGGAGGGCACCGCCCGGGTCATCGACCGTGAGGCCCCGGGCCTGGCCGAGGCCATGCGGGCGGTCAGCCCTCTGGGACGGCTCTCGCGGGGCCGAGCGGGCACCGTCGGTTCGAGCCTCGTGGTCAACCTGCCCGGCTCACCCACAGGTGCGATGGAGTGCCTGGGGGCGGTGATCGACGTGATTCCCCACGCCCTGGTGCTGCTCGCCGGCGGTCGACCGCATTGACAGCCGACGGGGAGCGCGCCGCACACGAACTGGACGAGGCGCGCATGGCCCGGGCGCGCGAGCTGGGAGACCAGGCCCGCACCACCACCTCACCCCGCCCCTGGGTGGGCGCGGTGGTGGCTGACGCCGCGGGCGGGGTGGTGGGGGAGGGCTGGACCCAAGGGCGCGACGGCCCCCACGCGGAGGTGGTGGCCCTGGACCAGGCCGGTGGGTCGGCGCGTGGGGGGACCCTCTGGTGCACGCTGGAGCCTTGCAGCCACCACGGGCTCACCCCGCCGTGCGCTGAGGCCGTTGTTGCGGCGGGGATCGGTCGGGTGGTGGTGGCTGTCACCGACCCTGACCCCCAGGTGGCCGGTGGTGGCTTCGAGCTCCTGCGATCCGCGGGGATCGAAGTCGTGGTGGGCCCGGGAGCCGAGGCCGTCGAGGACCAGCTCGCCCCCTACCTTCATCACCGCCGCACGGGCCGGCCCCTGGTGGTGCTGAAGTCGGCCGCCACCCTCGACGGCCGGACGGCAGCACCCGACGGATCGAGCCGCTGGATCACGGGGGAAGCCGCCCGGGCCGACGCGCACCGCCTCCGGGCCGAGAGCGATGCCGTGCTGGTGGGTGCGGGAACCGTCCGGGCCGACGATCCCGAGCTCACCGTGCGCCTCGAATCCGAGACGGCCCGCCCCGGCTTCCGCCAGCCCCTGCGCGTGGTCCTGGGCGAAGACGTCCCTGCCGGTGCCCGGGTGCATCCGGCCGTGGTCACCGGCGGCGAGCTGACCGCGGTGCTCGACGACCTGGGCGGGCGGGGCGTCCTCCAGGTGCTCGTGGAAGGGGGCGCGACCGTGGCCGGAGCCTTCCACCGGTCCGGCCTGGTCGACCGCTACGTGGTGTACCTCGCCCCCGCTCTCTTCGGCGGGGAGGACGCTCCCGGCTTGTTCCGGGGGCCCGGGGCCGCGACCATGCAGGAGCTGTGGCGCGGCCATATCACCGGGGTCACAAAGCTGGGGCCCGACCTGCGGGTCGACCTCGTGCCCCGGCTTCCCACCCCCGTCTCCCAAGAGGAGCAGAACTGATGTTCACCGGGATCGTCGAGGAACTGGGCACCGTGCAGCACCGTGCCGGTGCCCGGCTGCGCATCGCAGCGGGCGCAGTTCTCGACGATGCGGGCATCGGCGACTCCATCGCCGTCAACGGCTGCTGCCTGACCGTGGTCGGGTTTGGCGAGGACGGCGAGCAGAGGTGGTGGGAGGCCGACGTGAGCGAAGAGACCTTCCGCCGTACCTGCCTGGGTGCGCTGGCCCCCGGCGACCCGGTGAATCTGGAGCGACCACTGCGCCTGAGCGACCGGCTGGGGGGTCATCTGGTGCAGGGCCACGTCGATGCCGTGGGTGAGATCCGGGCACCCGCACCCGACCTGGTGGTGTCCATGCCCGCCGGGTTGGGCCGCTATGTCGTTACCAAGGGGTCGGTCACCGTGGACGGGGTGAGCCTGACGGTGGTCGATGCCCTCCCCGACCGCTTCAGCGTCGCGGTGATCCCCCACACCACCGAGGTCACCACCCTGGGGTACAAGGGCACGGGTGACCCGGTCAACCTGGAGGTCGACGTGATGGCCAAGTACGCCGAGCGGCTGTTGGCCGGCTACGTACCGACCCCCGACACGGGCCCAGAGCCGGCCCCCGGCCTCGAGGAGGAGTCCTCATGAACGTCGAACCCATCGAGTCCCGCCACCGTCGCGACCAGTCGAGCCCCTTCGCGTCGATCGAGGAGGCGGTGGCGGCCATCGGCCGCGGCGAGATCGTGGTGGTCGTCGACGACGAGGACCGCGAGAACGAGGGCGACCTGATCATGGCCGCCGAATCCGCCACGGCCGAGAAGATCGCCTTCTTCGTGCGCCACACCTCCGGGGTGATCTGCGTGCCCCTCACCGGTGACCGCCTCGACGACACTGGACATACCGCTGATGGTGCGCGACAACACCGAGGCCCAGCGCACGGCGTTCACCTACTCGGTCGACTACCGCCACGGCACGAGCACGGGCATCTCCGCGGCCGACCGGGCCTCGACCATCCAGGCCCTGATCGACCCGGCCACCCGTCCCGCCGACCTGGCCCGCCCGGGCCACATCTTCCCGCTCCGCTATGCCGAGGGTGGGGTGCTGAAGCGGGCCGGCCACACCGAGGCCGCCGTCGACCTGGCCCGTATGGCCGGGCTGTACCCGGCGGGCGTGCTGTGCGAGATCGTCAACGACGACGGTTCCATGGCCCGGGTTCCCGACCTGGTCGCCCTTCTGCGACGAGCACGGCCTGGTGATGATCACCATCGCCGACCTGATCCGCTACCGCCGCCAGAACGAGAAGCTCGTACGCCGGGTGGCCGAGGCCCGGATTCCGACGGACTGGGGCGACTTCTCCTGCTACGTCTACGAGTCGGTCCTCGACGGCGAGCAGCACGTGGCGCTGGTGAGGGGCGCGGTCCAGGGCGAGCACGATGTGCTGGTCCGGGTGCACAGCGAGTGCCTGACCGGCGACGTGTTCGGATCGTTGCGCTGTGACTGCGGGCTGCAACTCGACGCGGCGCTGAGGCGCATCGCCGAGGAGGGGCTGGGCGTTCTGGTGTACCTGCGGGGCCACGAGGGGCGGGGCATCGGCATCGGCCACAAGATCCGCGCCTACTCCCTCCAGGACCAGGGACGTGACACCGTGGACGCCAACTTGGAGCTGGGCCTGCCCGTGGACAACCGTGAGTACGGCATCGGTGCGCAGATCCTGGTCGACCTGGGGATCACCACCATCCGACTCATGACCAACAACCCTTCCAAGTACGGTGGCCTCGACGGCTTCGGCCTGGAGATCACCGACAGGGTTCCCGTGGCGGTGGAACCGAACCCCGAGAACCTCGAGTACCTGCGCACCAAGCGCGAGCGAATGGGCCACCTCCTAGAAGGTCTGGACGACATCCGCTGACCGGCGGGAGGAAGTGAGAGATCAGCCATGGCCAGGGACGCAGCAGCCGAGGATCGTCAGAGGTCGACTCTGACCGGCGAGGGCCTCCGGGTGGCACTGGTGTGCGGGCGCTTCAACGACCACATCACCCTCCGGCTCCTCGATGGTGCCACCACCGCCCTGCAAGGCGCGGGTGTGGCGCCCGGTGACGTGCACGTGACCTGGGTGCCCGGCGCGTTCGAGGTGCCCATGGCAGCCAAGGCCTGGGCCGAGTCGGGTCGGGTGGACGCGGTCATCGGTCTTGGGGCGGTGATCCGGGGAGAGACGGGCCACTACGACTTCGTCGCAGGCGAGTGCGCCCGGGGTATCCAGGATGCGCAGCTCGCCACGGGCGTGCCCGTGGTGTTCGGCGTCCTGACCACCGACAACCTGGACCAGGCCCTGGCCCGTTCCGGTGGTGACGACAACAAGGGTGTCGAGTGCGCCGAGGTGGCCCTCGAGATGGTGGCCGTGCTCGACGGCATCCGCGGAGGTCGCTGAGCAGCTAACGCTTCGGGCCCCGCGGTGCTGGCGCACTAGGTTGCCTGCCATGCTGCAACTGGTCCTGCCCAAGGGCTCTCTGGAGAAGGCCACCCTCGAGTTGTTCGAGGAGGCCGACCTGCGGGTCGAGCGCGACTCGACGGTGGCCTACCGGGCCCAGATCACCGATCCCCGCGTCGACGAGGTGCGCATTCTGCGCCCCCAGGAGATCCCCAACTACGTGGCCGACGGTCTGTTCGATCTGGGGATCACGGGCCGGGACTGGATCGAAGAGACCGGCAGCGAGGTGGTATCGCTGGGTGAGATGCGCTACTCGAAGGCCACCGAGCGCCCGGTGCGCATCGTGGTTGCGGTCCCCCAGGCCAGCGCCTGGGAGCAGGTGTCGGACCTGCCCCAGGGGGTCAGGGTGTCCTCGGAGTACCCGAACCTGACCCGGCGCTTCTTCGGTGAGCGGGGGATAGAGGCCGACATCCGGCTCTCCTATGGGGCCACCGAGGCCAAGGTGCCCGACATCGTGGACTGCGTGGTCGACATCACCGAGACGGGCCGGGCGCTGCGCGCCGCCGGGCTCAAGATCATCGACACGATCCTCACCTCCTACACCGAACTGGTGGCCAACCCGGTCGCCTACGAGGATCCCGACAAGCGTCGGGCCATGGAGCAGCTCAAGGTCCTACTCGACGGAGTGCTCGAGGCGAGGGGCCGGGTTCTGGTGAAGCTGAACGTGGGCGGTGACGACCTCGAGTCGGTCATCGAGCTGCTGCCCTCCATGAAGGCCCCCACGGTCAACGCCCTTCACGGCGGGGCCGGCTTCGCGGTAGAGACGGTGGTCGCCAAGGCCACCATCAACGTGTTGATCCCCGCCCTGAAGGACGCCGGGGCCACCGGGATCATCGAACTTCCCATCGCCAAGATCGTGCACTGATGGGCTCGGGTCGGGTTCAGGGGACCATCTCGTCAGGGGAGGTTGTCTCCTTCGACGAAGACCGGGGCTGGGGGACCGTCGAGGACGGCGGGGGCCATCAGCTCTGGTTCCACTGCACCGCCGTCGCTGACGGGACCCGCACCATCGAGGTGGGCACCGCCGTTCGCTACCGGGTGGTGGCGGGGAACCTGGGCCGCTGGGAAGCCACGGGGCTGGAACCGGCCCACGCACCGCCCGCCTGAGGGTGGCTAGCCGCCGGACTCCTGGCGGCGCTGTACGAATGCCATCTGGAGCTGCTGGAGGTCCGCGCTCAGGGGTTGGTGCAGCTCGCCCAGCCTCGGTCCGACGCCTTCGATGATGGCGGCCAGGGCGTCGATGGCCACCTGGGCCGCCGCGAAGTCGGGCTGGGGCTGCTGGAGGTGGAGGATCACCAGCTCACGCAGCCCGATGATGTGCTGGGCCACCAGCTGTTCGATGGGTGTCTGCAACAGCTGCTGCTGAGCCTGTGCCATCTCGGCCATGGCCGACTCCACCTCGGCGCGTTGCTCCGGGGTGAGATCTTCCACTGTCAGCTCGCCGGCCATCAGCCGTTCACGCCAGTCGCCCTCCGCTGCGCCGCCGGGACCGGGCGCCCCGGCTCCTGGGGGGGGTCCCGACGGGCCGGCTCCCGTGGGGGCTCCTGTGGGGGACGGGCGGGGGACCTGGTGCTCTCCGGATGGGGTCCACAGGCTCACTTTGACTCCTTGCTGGCGGCGGGGGCCACCACGATTGCGATGTCAGTTGTGGTGTCGGTTGCGACATCGGGGGCGTGGCTTGGTACCCTATCGGTCGACAACTTGTGGAAGCGGGGTCCAACCCCCACCCGGCCACCTCTGGTGCCCCGGGTCGATGGCCGAACGGCTCCTGGTCGCGCGGATGTCGGCTTCCGACGTCCGCGCTCTCGTGTGCGGGACCGGACGGGACACCACGCTGAAGGGAGGACCCAGCGCCCACATGAGGAGTCACCCATAGCTGCCGCCCCAGCCAACGGCGAACCCCGGATCAACGACCGCATCCGGGCTCGCGAAGTTCGACTGGTGGCCTCCGATGGCGAGCAGATCGGCATCAAGCCCCTGCCCGAAGCCCTGGCCATGGCCCGTGCCCAAGGTCTGGACCTGGTGGAGGTCGCCGACAAGGCCAACCCGCCGGTGTGCCGGATCATGGACTACGGCAAGTACAAGTACGAGGTCGCCCAGCGGGCCAAGGAGTCCCGCAAGAAGGCTTCGCACGTGTCGGTCAAGGAGATGAAGTACCGGCCCAAGATCGGGCAGGGAGACTTCGACACCAAGACCAACAAGGTCGAGAAGTTCCTGTCCGAAGGCCACAAGGTCAAGCTCACCATCATGTTCCGGGGTAGGGAGATCTACCACAAGGAGCTCGGCGAGCGGATCCTCGATCAGGTCGCCGAGCGGGTCGTTCACCTGGCCAAGATCGAGGCCTACCCGCGCATCGACGGCCGGAACATGACCATGGTCCTGGCGCCGGACAAGAAGGCCCAGGCGGCCCACGCCCGCAAGCAGGCCGCCGAGGCCGCCGAGGCGGCCAGCGGGCCCGACGGCGAGCACCCCCCCGACGCCGAGCCGGTGAACAGCGTGGGCGAACCGCCCACCGAGGGTGGCACAACCTCCTGAACAGCTGATCGCCACCGAACCGACCGAAGCCGAGAACCGAACGAGGCAGACAGAGGTCCAGCCATGCCCAAGATGAAGACCCACCGCGGCGCCGCGAAGCGTTACAAGGTGACGGGGAGCGGCAAGCTCCTGCGCCTGCCGCGCCAACCGCAATCACATCCTCGAGAAGAAGTCGTCGACGCGCACACGCCGCCTGAAGGGCACCACCGAGGTCGCCCCCGCCAACCAGCGCCAGGCCAAGCGCCAGCTCGGGCTCCGCTGAGACGGGCCCCATCGCAGGAGAGGAGTCACCATGAGGGTCAAGCGATCCGTAACCAGCCGCCAGCGGCGCCGCAAGACGCTGGCACGTGCCAAGGGCTACTACGGCAACAAGAGCCGCTCGTACCGGTCGGCCAACGAGCAGGTCATGCACTCGCTCCAGTACGCCCACCGCGACCGGCGGGCCCGCAAGGGCGAGTTCCGGCGTCTGTGGATCCAGCGCATCAACGCGGCCTGCCGCCTGCACGGCACGACCTACAGTCGCTTCATCGACGGCCTGAAGCGAGCCGGCGTCGAGGTCGACCGCAAGGTGCTGGCCGACCTGGCCGTCACGCGACGAACGCGGCCTTCGCCGCTCTCGTCGAGCTGTCCCGCTCTGCCCCCGCGGCCGCAGCGCCCCCGGATCCGGTCGCCGATCCTGAGGCCCGGGCCTCCTGAGCGGTTCCCGGCGGTGAGCGGCGCGCCCGAGCCGCTGGCTCCCGGCAATGCCCGACTGAAGCACCTGCGGCGCCTCCAGAGGCGCCGCAGTGCGCGCCGGGACGCCGGTCAGTGCGTGGTGGAGGGGCCCACCCTGGTGACCGAGACCCTGGCCAACGGGCACGCGGGAACCGTCAGCCCTGCCCAGCGATCCGGTGCCACCGGTGCCACCGGATCTGCCGGACCCACCGGACCCACCGGACCTGCCGCGGTCACCGAACCGGGTGGCGCAACAGTGGTCGAGGTGTACGCGGATGTCGAGTGGCTCGAGTCCCACGGGCTGGACACCGGTGCGGTGCCCCTCTGGCCGGTGCGGGCCGGTGTCCTGGCGGGCGTGCTCGACACCGTCACACCCCAACCGGTGGCCGCGCTGGTCACCCTCCCCAACCATGACCTGGCCGAGCTCTGCGGGCCCGACGACGTCCTGGTCCTGGCTCTCGACACGGTGACCGACCCCGGCAACCTGGGCACCCTCGTGCGCAGCGCAGCCGGTGCGGGCGCCACCGGGGTGGTGGTGGGGGAGGGCAGCGCGGATCCGTGGGGTCCCAAAGCGTTGCGCGCCTCGGCAGGGGCTTCGCTGCGGCTCCCGGTGGTCGAGGCTCGCCTCGCGGACGCCCTGGACGCCCTGGCCGCGGCCGGGTCGAGGATCCTGGTGGCCGACGCCCACTCGGGCCCCCCACCCGACGGGGTCGACCTGACCGGCCCCACGGTGCTGGTGCTGGGCAACGAGACCCGCGGGGTCGCCCCCGAGCTCGCCGGTCGCACCCCCGAGAGGGTGGCTGTCCCCCTGGTCTCGGGCACCGAGAGCCTCAACGTGGCCATGGCCGGCACGGTCCTGGTCTTCGAGGCGGCCAGCCAGCGCCGGGCCGGGCGCGGTCGCGGCAGAACCGATGGGCGTCCGAGCGAGGCCAACGCGTAGTGTGCGCCCACCGGCACCCCCCGGACCGCCTGCCATGACCGATGACCTCGCACGCATAGCCGCCAGAGGCATGGAAGCCATCGAGGCCGCCCCCAGCCTCGAGGCCCTGGCCGAGGTGGCCTCGAACCTGCTCGGCAAGAAGGCCGACCTGACCCGGCTCCGCCAGGGTCTCGGTGACCTCGACCCCGACCAGCGCCGCGAACGCGGCCAGCAGCTCAACGAGGTTCGGGCCAGCCTCGAGGCAGCGGTGGCGGAGCGGCGGGCCCAGTTGGAGGCATCCGAGCACCGGGCCCGGCTCGAACGCGAGCGCCTCGACCTGAGCGAGCACGTCCCGGCCCGTTCCCGTGGCCACCTGCACCCCGTCACCCAGGCCCAGCAACGCCTGGAAGACGTGTTCGTGGGCATGGGCTTCGGGGTGGCCGAGGGTCCCGAGGTCGAGACCGACTGGTACAACTTCGAGGCCCTCAACCTGCCCGCCGCCCATCCCGCCCGGTCCATGTGGGACACGCTCTACGTCGACCTGGGCGATCCGCAGTCGGTGCTGTTGCGCACCCACACCTCGCCCGTGCAGGTGCGGGTCATGCAGGCCCAGGAGCCACCCATCTACGTGGTGGCACCGGGTCGTGTGTACCGGCGTGACACCGCGGACGCCACCCACATGCCCGTCTTCCACCAGATCGAAGGCCTGGTCGTCGACCGCACCATCACCTTCGGTGACCTGGCCGGCACCCTGGAGGCGTTCACCACCGCCTTCTTCGGCGCCCAGTCCCAGAGCCGGCTGCGTCCCTCCTACTTCCCCTTCACCGAGCCCTCCGCCGAATACGACGTGTACACCCCCGAGTTCGGCTGGCTCGAACTGGGCGGTTGCGGCATGGTCCACCCCGCCGTGTTCGAGGCGGTGGGGATCGACCCCGAAGAGTGGACGGGCTTCGCCTTCGGGTTCGGCATCGACCGCTTCACCCTGTTGTTCAACGGCGTCGAGGACCTGCGCGACCTGTGGACCAACGACATCCGCTTCCTGGAGCAGTTCTGACGACATGAAGGTGCTCCTCTCCTGGCTCCGCGAGTTCGCTCCCTTCGACGCCCCACCCGAAGAGCTGGCCGACCACCTCTCCGACCTCGGCCTGGCCGTCGAAGAGCTCACGCGCGTCGACGAAGGGGTCGAGGGCGTGGTGGTCGCCCGGGTGCTCGACCTGCGGCCCCACCCCAAGGCCGACCGCATCCAGCTCGTCGACGTCGACGCGGGCGACGGCCAGGCCCTCCAGGTCTGCTGCGGCGCCTTCAACATGGCCGTCGGCGACCTGGTGCCTCTGGCCACCCTGGGCACCACCATGCCTGACGGCATGGCGATCGAGCGTCGCAAGATGCGGGGTGAGTGGTCCAACGGGATGCTGTGCGCACCCGACGAGATCGGGCTCGGCACCGACCACGGCGGCATCCTGATCCTCGAGGGCGACCACGCTCTTGGCACACCTCTCACCGAGGCGTTGGGCCTCGTTCCCGACGTCCTCTTCGACCTCGAGGTCAACCCCAACCGACCCGACGCCTTGTCGGTGGCCGGCGTCGCCCGCGACCTCGCGGCCCGCCTGCGGGTGCCTTTCGGCCTGCCCGAGCCCACCGTCGTCGAGGCGGAGAACCCGGCGGCAACACGGGCGTCGGTCGAGATTCAGGCCCCCGACCTGTGCGGCCGCTTCCTGGTGCGGGTGCTCGACGGTGTCACCGTCGGGACCTCACCCGAGTGGATGAAGCGTCGCCTGTTGGCGGCCGGGATGCGTCCCATCAACAGCGTGGTCGACGTGTCGAACTACGTGATGCTCGAGCTGGGCCAGCCCAACCACACCTACGACCTGGCGAAGGTGCCGGAGGGGCATCTGGGTACCCGCTGGGCGCGGCCGGGGGAGACCTTGGTGACCCTCGACGGTGTCGAGCGGACCCTGGAGGCCGACGACGGGGTGATCGTCGACCGCCACGACACGGTCATCGGCCTCGCCGGCGTCATGGGGGGTGCGTCGACGGAGATATCCGAGGTCACCACGGCGGTGCTCCTGGAGATGGCATGGTGGCAGCCCATGGCCATCGCCAGGACGTCCACGCCGCCTGGGGCTGCGCAGCGAAGCCTCGGCCCGTTTCGAGCGGGGAGTCGACCCCGAGATCGCCGAGCGGGCCGCCGCCCGGTTCTGTGAGCTGCTGGCCCCCGCTGGCGCGACCGTGGCGGCGGGGGTGATCGACGAGCGGGGCGAGCTGCCTGCACCCGTCCAGGTGCGGGTGCGCACCGGGCGCGTGGCCCGGATCCTGGGCACCGAGGTGAGTGCCGGCAAGATGCGGGGACTGCTCGAACCGATCGGGTTCGCCTGCCGGGCAGCCGGCGACGACCTGGACGTCACCGTGCCCAGCTTCCGGCCCGACACCGCCACCGAGATCGACGTGATCGAAGAGGTGGCCCGCCACCTCGGCTACGCCACCATCCCGCCCACGGTTCCCCAGGCCGCGGCAGGGCGTCTCGACAGCCGCCAGCAGCTCCGGCGGGTGCTGCGCCAGGGGTTGGTGGGCGCCGGGGTCAGCGAAGCCATGCCCCTGCCCTTCCTGGCGCCAGGAGACCTGGAGCGCGCCGGTGTGCCCGCCGACGCGGTCGTGGTGTCCAACCCCCTCGACGCCAGCGAGTCGGTGCTTCGCACCTCGCTGCGCCCGGGGCTGCTGAAGGCCCTGGCCTACAACGCCTCTCACCGCAACGCCGAGGTGTCGCTCTTCGAGATGGGCCGGGTCTTCCACCGGCCCACCGGCGATCAGGTGCTGCCCGACGAGCCCGAGATGCTGGCCGTCGTGCTCGGAGGGTCCGACGCCACCGCCGCGCTCGACGTGTGGGGCGCCCTGTCGGCCGCGATGCGAGTGGAGGCAGAGCTGGTTGCAGGCGAGCAGCCCGGCCTTCACGCCACCCGCACCGCCACGCTGGTGGTCGGCGAGACGGTCATCGGGGTGGTGGGTGAGGTCGACCCGCTCGTGGCCACAGCCTTCGAGGTGGAGTCGCGCGTCGGCTGGCTCGAAGTCGACCTGGAGCGCCTGGCACGAGTGCTGCCCGGTCCCGCCCAGCACCGGGCGATCAGCACCTACCCTTCCGCTGACATCGACCTGGCCTTCGAGGTCGACGAGACCGAACCTGCCGGGGCCCTCCAGGCCACCATCGCGGCGGCCGGTGGTGACCTGGTTGCCACCGTCGGGCTCTTCGACGTGTACCGCGGAGCGGGTGTGGGGGAGGGGCGGCGGTCCCTGGCCTTCCGCCTCCGCCTACAGGCCCACGACCGCACCCTCACCGACGCCGAGATCGCCGAGGTGCGCCGACAGGTGATCGACGCGGTGCACGCCGCCCACCCCGCCACCCTGCGAGGCTGATTCCGGTGGGGTTGTTGTCGGCTGAGGATCCGGCCGACACGCCCGTGGCGTGGGCGTTCGTGGTGGTGCAGTTCGCCCTCCTGGCAGCGATCCTGGTGCTGCCCGCCGGTGACGCCTGGGTGCTGGCGGGTTGGGCCGAGACCGTGGCCCGCGTGCTGCAACTTGCAGGCCTGGCCTTCCTGGTCGCCGGGCTGGTGGGCCTCGGTGCGTCGCTCACGCCCCTGCCCAGTCCCAGCCCGCACAGCACGCTGCGAACCGGGGGCGTCTACCGCCTGGTCCGCCACCCGATCTACACGGGCACTCTGGGCCTGGCGGCTGGCCTGGCGATGCGTTCGGGGAGCTGGGCGGTGGTGGCCGCCAGCGTTGCGTTGGCGGCGCTGTTCTCGGCCAAGGCCCGCTGGGAGGAGGCGCGCCTGGCGCGCCGGTACCCGGACTACGCGGCCTACGCCCGGCGGGTGCCGCGCTTCGTCCCCGGCTGGCCCAGGCGCTGAGACCCGGGCGGGTCTCCCGTCCACTCATCGGCGGGCGATCTGGAGCGGCAAGCTTGCTACAGTCAGCGTTCTCAGGTGCAGGGAGGTGCCTTCGGTCCGTGGGTCACCCCCGGGACCGGGGCCAGACGATCGGCGGTCGGCTGATGGCGGATCACAGTTGTCAACGGTTGGTGTCTGCGTTGGTGGCGTTGGCGCTGATGTCGAGTGTGGTGGTGGGTGTGCCCACCCTGGCTGGCGCTGCTCCGGCTCCGGCTCCGGCCCCCATCGAGTTCCTACAGGCCTCTGGCTTCGACGGGGAGAGGGAAGGGCTGTGGTTCCCCGACGGAGTGGTTGCTGATCTCGACGGATCAGGTCATGCCGACGCGGCCGCGGTGCTGCTCGGCTCGGACTACGTCCCCCGTCTCGTGGTGGCTGAAGGCCTGGGAGACCGGGGCTTCGGGGCACCCACACCGGTGGTCGACCTGCCGCAGACCCCTGGCAACACACCCGGGGGCAACATCTACTGGGGTGCGGGCATCCAGGCGGGCGATGTCGTGGGGAGCGCTTCGCCCGACCTCATCGTCGCCCACACTGGCGACAACGCCGTGTTCGTCTTCGAAGGCCGCGGCGACCTCACCTTCGAGGCGCCGACACGGCTGCCCGTGCCGTTCATGGCTCCCGGCGCGCTCACGGTGGGCGATGCCAACGGCGACGACGTCACGGACTTCGCAGTAGCAGGGGGAAGTCCCACGAGCTTTCAGGTGTTCGTGTCGACCGGCCGGGGCGCATGGTCGGAGCAGACGCTGGTCATGGACGACGGAGCCCGCACCGATACGGCCTACGTGGCGCTGCTGACCGACATCGACGGAGACGGTGTCGCCGACCTGGTGGTAGGAGGAGCGGGTCATCTGTGGACCTGGACCAACGACGGGTCGGGAGCCTTCGGTCCTCCCACGGTGGCCATCGCCGGCTACGGGCATGCTTGGTGGGGGGTGCAGGCAGGGGACTTCGACGAGGACGGCGACACCGACCTGTTCCGCTACGTTCCCTACGAGTTCGAGGTGTTGACCAACGACGGCTCAGGAGGCTTCACCCGGGGGCCGGGCACCGATCTGCTCGGCGGGGTGCGGTGCTGCAGCGCGGCGCCTGCCGCCGACATCGACGGCGACGGGCATCTCGACGTGCACGTCGTCCAGGGTGACAGCGCGGTGCTGGTGGGGTTCGGTGACGGGTCGGGCGCATTCGATCTGCGTGAGTGGGGCATGGGAGATGGTGCCGAGACGGCCGCGTCGCACAGCCTGGTGGCGGGCAGGATCAGGGTGGCCGACGTGGACGGTGACGGCTCCCGCGATCTGGTGGCCTTCGGCGGCGGGGTGCAGGGAGCGTTCACGGCGCTGCGCCAGGACCCCAGCCGACCGGGCGACTTCCTGGCACCCGATGTGTACCGCGACTACACGGGTCTGGGTCAGTGGGTCGAGCGAGCGCACTCGGTGGCGCTTGCCGATACCGACACTGACGGGGACCTCGATCTCGTCTACGGGTACTACACCCGTTGGCCCTGGCCGGTGCTGGGGATCGCGCAGCGACCCAACGACGGCAGCGGCAACTTCGGTGCCGCCACGACCATGGGCACGATGGGATGTGATTTCGGTGCGCCCCGCATCTCGACCGCCGACTTCGATGGTGACGGGAACGCCGATGTCCTGTGCAACTCAGGAACTGTACGGGTCGGCTTCGGGACCGGGGCCAACAGCTTCGAGGCGGAGGCCGCGCTCACCATCAACACCGGGGGTTTCGGTGGTGTTGGTCGCGACGAGAAGGTTGCCGACTTCGATGCTGACGGGCACCCGGACGTGGTGACGGCGGTCTCCAACAACTGCTGTCCCTATGGTGAGCCCTGGGTGGGTGGCCTGGTGGTCAACCTCTACAACCCCGCCGTTGCGCGTTCCTTCACAGTGGCCGATCCCGCCGGTATCCCTCTCGGATCGGGCCTTTCCGGTCCCGCGGTCGTCGCCACCGGGGACTTCGATGGTGACGGGCACCAGGACCTCGTCAGCACGCGGCACCCCGAGAGCGAGCGGGTCCGCTTCTTTGCGGGCAAGGGTGACGGAACCTTCGAGCCGGAGGTGGAGAGCCAGGTAGGTATCGAACGGTTCGGTCAGATCCAGGCGGGGGATGTGGACGGTGACGGCGACCTCGATCTCTTGGGTCCCGCTGCCAGTGGCACCATCGGAGTCCAGGTGCTGCTCGGCAACGGTGACGGCACCTTCCAGCCGCCCACCCAGGTCCCCGCCGACACCTGGGGTTCCGACTTCGTGCGCTCCGACTTCAACGGTGATGGCCTGGTCGACTACGCAGGCACGAGCTGGTCGTCGGGCGTTCTCACCATGCCGGGACAACCTGACGGCACCTTGGGTGCCATCACCCACGCGGACGGGTTCGCCGAGAAGATGGCGGGGATCGTCGCCGGCGAGCTGACCGGCGACGGGCGCCCGGATCTGGTGGTCAACGACGGCTCCACCATCGCAGTGCTCACCAACGACTCGGAGGCGACCCCCCCGTTGACCGACCCCGACCTGGTGGTGGGCGAGATCACCGCCCCGGCAACGGTAGAAGCAGGATCTGCGGCGACGATCAGCTACACAGTGGAGAACCTCGGGGGCGCGATAGAGGGTGGGGCCTGGGTCGATCGGGTCTACCTGTCGGCGGATCCCGTGTGGGATCCCACCGACCCCGTCTTCTTCTCGGTGGCGCGAGAGGGTGATGTGCCCGCCCTGGGTTCCTACACCCAGACCGTTGAGGCGCCCGCCATCCCCGAAGCCCTCGGGCCACACCACCTCATCGTCCGCACCGATCTCTTCGACGCGGTCGACGAGACCGACCAGGCCAACAACCTCACCCTGGCGCCGGGCACCGTCGATCTGGTGATCCCGGTGCTGGCCCCGGGCGACACCCACTCGACGACGATCGCCGCGACGGACCTCCGCTACCGCCGGATCCTCGGCGGCAGCGTTCCCGACCGGCTTCTGGCGGCCGACTCGGTGGACGGTGCTGTCGAGCTCTTCGTCGGTGACGGCCGGGTGCCCACACCCACCGACTTCGATCGCCAGCCCCCCGACCCGACAGCTCCCGCGCTGGTTCTGCCGGGAGGATCGGCACCCGAGCGCATCGTCGTGCTGCGAGGCAGATCCGCCGCTTCGGGAGGTGTCCCCGTCGACGTGTCGCTGCGCGATCTGGACTTCGAGATCCTCGACGTGACACCCGACATGGGGTCGCGCGCCGGCTCCGCCACGGTTGCCGTAGGGGGCGCAGGTTTCGACGGCACAGAGAGCGCCTTCCTGGTCTCGGCCTCCACCGAGTCAGAGGCCGAGTCGGTCACCGTCGGCGACAGCACAGGTCTCGAAGCCACCTTCGATCTGCGGGCACTGCCCGTGGGGTCATACGACCTCGAGCTGCGGAGACCAGGTGGGACGGCGACGGCGGCGGGCGCCTTCGCGGTCACCGACGAGGATCCCGGCGTGCTCGAGGTACACCTCGAGAGCCCGGGGGTGATGCGGGTCGCCAGCCGGGAGCGGGTGCGGGTCCGGGTGCGCAACACCGGTGGAACCGACCTCGGGGTGCCCCTGGTTCGCCTGGCGTCGCCCGACACCGCCCTTCGCCATCCGGGTACCACCACCTTCACCGAGGCCGACCTGGCGCTGTTCCCGAGGGTGGCCGCTGCGGCGAGCTCGGTGATCCCTCCCCATGGCGAGGCCGTGGTGGACCTCGAGTTCTTCCTCACCGCGGATGCGATCGCCGAGGTGGCGGCGCACGGATCGACCGAGCTCGACTTCGAGGCCACGCTCGTGGCCACCGATGCCCCCCACAGCATGGATCTCGAGTCGGCCTTAGCCCGCTACCGACCCGAGGGCCTCTCCGAGAGCACGTGGGGGTTGGTTGTCGGCACACTCACGGCTCCACCGGTCACCGGCACGCTGGGTGACTACGCGGGCCTCCTGGCCGACGGGGACAGCCAGGGGTGGGCCCTGGGGCGCCAGCTCACGACGGAACAGGAAGAAGTCGCCTTCCTCGTGGAGCGGGCCCTGAGCTCGGCGGGGTCCCCCGATGTCGCGGGTCGTGTCGTCGGGTCCGACGGCTCACCGGTCGCCGGCGCGGTCGTCGAGCTGCGCCCGGGCGCCGAGGCTCCTGCGGCAACGGCCTCCACCTGGAGCGACGGCAGCTTCGCCTTCTGGGATGTGCCGGCGGGGACGCACCACCTCGAGGTCGCCGGTTACCTGCACCCCCCCGCCGAGGTCATCACCCCGTCCGGAGCAGCGGGCGCGGTCGAGATCGAGGTCGTCGCGGGCGAGCGGCTGCGCGGGTTCGTGACCTCCGCGTCGGACGGGCGTGGGGTGCTCGGAGCGGTCGTGACCGTCCACGAACCTCTCACGGACAGGACGTCTTCCACCTTGACCGGCGTCGACGGGCGCTACGAGCTCTCCGGTCTGGCGCCGGGCCCGCACGTGATGGACGTGTCGGCCGAGGGCTTCGCGCCGTCGGGACCCTTGACCCTGGATCTCATCGAGGGGGTCGATGACGTCCTCGACGTGTCGATGGCTGCCGGTGGCAGCATCTCAGGCGCGGTGCTCGGCCCCGACGGGAGCCCCACGGTCGGCGCCGAGGTGACCCTGGTGTCCGTCGAGCCCCCCCACCGCGCCCTGGTGGTCACAGGGCCGGGGGGCTCCTGGTCCGCCAGCGGGTTGCCGCCAGGCACCTACGAGATCGTGGCCTGGTCCGAAGGCACCGGTGCCGCCCGGAGAGGCGGAGTCCTGCTCGACCCCGGGGGATCGCTGACCGGCATCGATCTGGAGCTCACCTTGCCGGCGGAGCTGGGGGGCACCGTCGTCGACGCCGAGGGGTCACCCGTCCCCGGAGCAGTGGTGACGGCGGCTCTGGCCGGACACCCACCGGCGGCAGCCACCTCAGGAGCAGATGGGAGTTTCGGTATCGAGGGACTCCCCGGTGGCGAGGTGACCGTGGTTGTGGACGCACCGGGCTTCGGGCAGGCGATCCGGGACGTCGACCTCACCCCCGGGGCGACGCTGGACGTGGTGTTCGAGCTCGCGTCGGTGGGCCGGATCAGCGGGCGGGTCGTCGACACCGACGGTGACCCTGTCACTGGCGTCTCGGTGTGGATCGTGCCGACCACCGCCACCGATCCACCCGTGCCCTACTTCGACGCCAACCTGGGGCCCGACGGTAGGTTCAGCTTCGACGACATCCCACTCGGTGACTACCGGGCCGAGGTGGGAGGTGCGGGCGGTGTCGCCCATGTGAGCTTGTCCGAAGGCTCGCCCGAGGCTGTGGTCGACCTCGAGCTGAACCTGGCCTGGATCGAAGGAACGGTGCAGACCTCCTCTGGCGCCCCCGTGGCCGGAGCGGTGGTGTCCACGTGGCGTCCCGGCGACCCCGATTCGGCACCGGCTACGGCCACGAGCGACGAGGCGGGCCTCTACCGCATTCCGCTTCTGATACCGGGCACCCACGAGTTGGCCGCGCTGTCCAACGGCGTGGGGATGGCCCGGGTGGTCCCGTGTCCGCAACCGTCGGCGAGGTCACCGTGGCTGCACCTTTGGTGCTGGGCTCCTCTGGGCTCGAAGTGGCGGTGAGTGCCCCGGCCTCGGGTCTGGCCGCGGTGGCAGGAGCCACCGTAGAGCTGTGGCCCGAGGATCTTGCCCGGGTCTTCCCGTCCTTCACGGCGACGACCGATGGCGCAGGCGTCGCCCACTTCGGCGGCCTGGTGCCGGGTACCTACGGTTTCGGAGTGCGGGCCGGGGGTCTGCGCATCCACCGTGGGACCGTCGAGGTCACGGGCGAAACCACGACGTTGGCAGCGGAGCTCGCGGAGGGACTGTCCCTGGGTGGTGTCGCCCTCGACGGCGATGGCAACCCGGCGGGTCGGTCCCTCGTGTACCTCGTGGAGCGTGCCAGCCGAGAGCAGTTCGTCACGGTGTCGGCGGCGGACGGCACCTGGGAGCACACGAGCCTCCCGGCCGGCACCTTCGACGGCTGGGTCGTGCCTCCGGGCCGGTTGGCCGTCGCTCTGACGGGCCTGGTTTCCGCCCCTCCGCCCCCGCCCGGTGCCGCACCTGATCCCGGTTCCCTGACCAGCGGCCCGAGCACGCGGGCACCGGCCTCGGCCTTGGTGCAGGGCAGGGTCGGTACCGAGACGAATCCGGTCTCGACCGCGGTGGTGGAGCTGGTGGCCGACCCCGGCGGGACACTCGATCTCGACGGGGTGGTGTTGGCGTCCACGACGGTCGACGAGAACGGGCACTACGTCCTCGAAGCTCCCGTGGACACCAAGGTCTATGTCCGGACGCGAGGACCCGAGGGTTCTGAAAGATTGGGACTGGGAGAGCTGCCTCCCGGGACCTGGACAGCCAACCTGAACACGCTGGTGCCGAACCCGAGGCCCCCGGTGCAGCACGAGATGTCTGTGAGCGAGTGGAAGCTCAGCTTCTTGGGCGCCATCTGGCAGCCTGATCCCGATCCCCGCGCCGAGTCCTTGCGGGGCAGGTTGGGACCGGTTCCCACCGACGGTTGTGCTGAGGCCAGCGCCGCGTGGCTCATCGCCAGCGGCTGGCTCGACCGCTCCGACGAGCTGTACGGGACGTGGAACGACGTCTACTTCGAGTTCAAGGAGACCTGGCAGGAGTTCTCCATACCCCTCATCCAGGGAACCAAGCTCATCCTCGAGCTGTACACGCTGCGTGGCATGTTGGCCGCGGGAGGCGACGCCGGCAAGCTGTTCGGTTACGAGCTGGTGCTCACGAACCTCGGCCTGGATGGCGCCGACATCGTGGGTGCTCTCTCCAACATCATCACCCAGGCCGGCCACGGTTTTCAGCAGAACTGGCTCGAGATGGATGTCGCCAGCGTTGACGCCCTGATGGCCGCCGTGGGCTCGGCAGGCGACCTGATGCTCGACATCGGTGCTGGTGTGACTCGCGCGAACGTCGCGGGCGCAGCCGGGATCGTGGCTTCGAAGCTGTGGGACCTGAAGAACGTGCTCGCGGACACACGGACCGCTCTCGGGGACCGCGACGCCTACCTCCAGGCCTACGCCACCACCAGGCGCCACTACCACCAATCCCTCGACATGGCCGAGCTGGCCGTCGGTGCCTACTGGTCGATCCGCCACCGAGGCTGCCCCGACAGCGAGGACCCGCCCCGACCCGAGGATCCCAGGATCACCGAGGATGGCGACGGGCGGTGGGTGCTGGTGGTCGACGGCAAGACACTGGTGCTGAACTCCAAGGATCCCAACAGCATCGACGGGCCCGCCGGGACCGGGGCGGCACGCTGGGTGTCGCGCACGGCCCGACTCGACTACACGATCAACATCGAGAACGACCCGGCGGCCACGGCTCCAGCCCAGGAGGTCGTGGTGGAGACCGTGCTCGACCCCGATGTAGATGCCACGACCTTCCAGCTGGGGGATATCACCCTCGGTGCCGAGGTGATCCCCGTTCCCGACGGGCACACGGCGTTCGAGACCTGGCTCCCATTGGGCTCCAGCCCGTACCGGTTGCACGTCGAGGCCGGCTTGGACCTCGATACGCGGACGGTTCGATGGCATCTGCGCACGGTCGACCCCGCCACGGGTGAGCTCCCCGCCGATCCCCTGGCCGGCTTCCTGCCGCCCGCGGTGGATCCACCTGCGGGCCAGGCGACGTTCGGGTACTCCGTCGACCCGGCGAGCGGCGCGACGGCGCGGGCGGTTGTCGAGGCTCAGGCTTCGATCGTGTTCGACACGAACGAGGCGATCGTGACCAACACCTGGAGCAACGGGATCGACGTGAGCCCACCGCTCAGCGCCCTTGAGGTTCCGGCTCGCGCACCCGAGGCCATCCCGGTGTCCTGGTCCGTCGCCGATGATGCGTCCGGTCCGGTACGGACCTTCGTCTGGGTGTCAGTGGACGGAGCCCCCGAGACGCTGTGGTTGGTAGCCGATGGCTTCACCGAAGCGACCTTTGTCGGGCTCCCGGGTCACAGCTACCGCTTCAGTGCAACCAGCACCGATGCCGTGGGCCACGTCGAGCACCCGGCTGTGGCCTCGGCGCTGACAGAGGTGCCCAGGCCCGTCGATCCCGACCCGGATCCCGACCCGGATCCCGACCCGGATCCCGATCCGGATCCCGATCCCGATCCGTCGGACGGAGGCCCGGGAACCGCGCCACCGGCCGTACCCACACCGGGAGTGCCGACCTTCACGGGCTGAGCTTCCTGACCTCCTCTCCTCGGTGGTCTGGGGGGACTGTGCATAGTCATGCAATATGACGTATGCTCTTTCGATGCATCGGATCGGCATCATCGGCGCCTCGGGCTACACGGGTGCCGAGCTCCTGCGGCTGTGCGCCGGGCACCCCGATGTGGCGGTGGTGTTGGCCACCGGCGACACCCAGGCAGGGGTTCGGGTAGCAGACCTGTATCCGAGCCTGGCCGCCGCCTACCCCGACCTGGTCTACACCCCCTACGGGCCCGGGGCGGTCGAAGGTCTGGACCTGGTGTTCCTGGCCCTGCCCCACGGTGCCTCCCAGGCCCTGGTTCCCGACCTCGTCGACTCCGTCGCCCACCTGGTCGACCTGGCCGCAGACTTCCGGCTCACCGACCCCGAGGCCTACCCCCGTTGGTACGGCGAGGCCCACACCTGCCCCGAGTTGCTGGAGCGCTTCGCCTACGGCCTGCCCGAGCTGTACCGCGACGAGATCCGCGCCCACCGCCACGTGGCCGCGCCGGGCTGCTACCCGACGACCGCCTCCCTGGCCCTGGCCCCGCTGGTACGGGCCGGGCTGGTCGAGACCTCCGGGATCGTCGTCGACGCGGCCAGCGGCGTGTCCGGAGCGGGCCGGCCCCCCAAGGCCACCACCACGTTCTGCGCGGTCGACGAGGACTTCTGCGCCTACGGGCTGCTCGACCCACCGCCACACCCCCGAGATGGAGCAGGTTCTGGGGGCCACGGTGCTGTTCACGCCCCACCTGGCCCCCATGAACCGGGGCATCCTGGCCACCTGCTACGCCCGGCCCGCGGGGCCGACCTCGACCGAGGCGCTGCTGGACGCGCTCTCGGCGGCCTACACCGGCGAGCCCTTCGTGGTGGTGAGCGAGCGTTCGCCGTCCACCAAGGCCACGCTGGGCTCCAACGCCGCGCACCTCACCGCCCGCTACGACGAGCGCACCGGCACCGTGGTGGCCCTGGGGGCCCTGGACAACCTGGTCAAGGGAGCCGCGGGCCAGGCCGTGCAGTGCGCCAACCTGTTGCTGGGACTCCCCGAGACCACCGGGCTGAGCGCGGTGGGGGTGTACCCGTGATGTCGTCGTTGTCGTTGTCGTCGTTGTTGTCGTCAGAGGAGAAGCCATGAGCGTCACCGCCACCCCCGGTTTCGTCGCGGCCGGGATGGCCAGCGGCATCAAGGATCCGGCCGCGCCCGACCTGGCCCTGGTGGCCACCGCCGACCACCGGCCGGTGGCGGCCGCGGGCATCTTCACCCGCAACCGCTTCGCGGCCGCGCCCGTCACCGTCACCCGGACCCACCTCCAGGCGACCTCGGGCCAGGCGGCCGCGGTGATCCTCAACTCCGGCAACGCCAACGCCGGCACCGGCGAGCCCGGCGTCGTCGATGCCCAGACCATGTGCGCCCTCACCGCCGCCGAGCTGGGCGTCGACCACCACCACGTCCTGGTGTGCTCGACCGGCCTCATCGGCTACCGGCTCCCCATGGCACCCATCGAGGCGGCCATCGCCGGCCTGGTGGCCACCGCCGGGCCCGACGGCGGTCCGGTCGCAGCCGATGCCATCCGCACCACCGACACCGTCGCCAAGCAGTCCGTGGCCCACGCCGGGGGGTGCACCGTGGGCGCCATGGGCAAGGGGGCCGCCATGCTGGCTCCCAACATGGCCACCATGCTGGCCGTGGTCACCACCGACGCAGCCGCCGAACCCGCCCTGTTGCACCGCCTCTTGTTGGAGGCGGCCGAGGTCTCGTTCAACACCATGACCGTGGACGGCTGCACGTCGACCAACGACACGGTCCTGCTGCTGGCCAACGGCAGGGCCGGGCAGGTCGACGAGGTGGAGCTGGGTCGGGCCGTCACCGAGGTGTGCACCTCGCTGGCCGAGCAGATGGTGGGCGACGCCGAGGGGGCCACCAAGGTGGTGCGCCTGCGGGTGTGCGGTGCCTTCGACGACCGCGAGGCGGCGGTAGCGGCCCGCAAGGTGGCCGAGAGCCAGCTGGTGAAGTGCTCCTGGTACGGCCAGGACCCCTACTGGGGCCGGATCGCCAGCGAGCTGGGTTCGGCGGGCGTGCACGTCGACCCCCGGCTGATCACCATCACCTACGGCGAGCACACCCTGGCCCGGGCCGGGGTGGCCGTCGACCACGACAACGTCGCCATGGCCGCCTACATGGAAGGCCGTCACCTCGAGATCACCTGCGACCTGGGTCTGGGCGCCGGCCGGGCCCAGGTGCTCACCAACGACCTCACCCACGCCTATGTGGACGAGAACATGGGGACGTCGTGACCCCCGCTCCGGCACCGACCGACCCGCGCCGGGCCACCGCCCACGAGCGGGCCGCCATCCTCATCGAGGCCCTGCCCTACATCCGCCGCTTCCGGGGCCACACCGTGGTGGTCAAGTACGGCGGTCACGCCATGGCCGATCCCGCCCTGGCCGAGGCCTTCGCCGCCGACATGGTGCTGCTGGCCTCCGTCGGCGTGCATCCGGTGGTGGTGCACGGCGGCGGCCCCCAGATCGCCGAGCTCATGGCCCGGTTGGGCAAGACATCGGAGTTCCGCGACGGCCTGCGGGTAACCGACGCCGAGACCCTCGACATCGCCCGCATGGTGCTGGTCGGCAAGGTGAACCGCGACATCGTGTCGGCCATCAACGTGCACGCCCCCCTGGCCGTGGGCCTGTCCGGTGAGGACGCCGGGCTCATCACCGCCGGAGCCCGCGACCCGGCCCTGGGCTTCGTGGGCGACGTCGAGTCGGTGAACCCGGCCATCGTGGCCCGCCTCATCGGCGAGGGACTCATCCCGGTCATCTCCACCATCGGCAGCGACCTGGCCGGCCAGGCCTACAACATCAACGCCGACACGGTGGCCGCGGCGGTGGCCGAGGCCATGGGCGCGGCCGAAGGTCATCTTCCTCACCGACGTCGCCGGACTGCTCGCCGACCTGGAAGACCCCGAATCGGTGATCAGCCGGGTCACGGTGGGCGACCTGCGGGCCATGGTCGACACCGGCACCCTCACCGGCGGCATGATCCCCAAGATCGACGCCGTGCTGCGCGCCGTCGAGCGGGGCGTCCCTTCGGCCCACATCCTCGACGGCCGGATCCCCCACGTGGTGCTCCTCGAGCTGTTCACCGACGAAGGCATCGGGACCATGGTCACCGCCGAGGCGGTGCCCGGTGGTGGAGTCACCGCCGAGGCGGTGCCCGGTGGTGGAGTCACCGCCGAGGCGGTGCCCGGTGGTGGAGTCACCGCCGAGGCGGTGCCCGGTGGTGGAGTCACCGCTGAGGTGGATGCGGAGGCGGAGCCGTGAGCCTCGAACATCTCATGGCCACCTACCCGGCGCCACGGGTGACCTTCGTGCGGGGGCGGGGCACCGAACTCTGGGACACCGAGGGCCGGCGCTACCTCGACTTCCTCTCGGGGCTGGCGGTCACCAGCCTGGGTCACGCCCACCCCGAGGTGGCCGACGCCATTGCCGAACAGGCTCGGACGCTGTTGCACGTCTCGAACCTGTTCGGCACCGTCGTCGGTCCCGAGGTGGCCGCCACCCTGGACGCGCTCCTGGGTGGTGGCGGCCAGGTGTTCTTCTGCAACAGCGGGGCCGAAGCCAACGAGGGGGCCATCAAGTTGGCCCGCAAGTTCGGCGGGCGCGGCCGACATGTGGTCGTCAGCGCCTACGGGTCCTTCCACGGCCGCACGCTGGCCACCTTGCACGCCACGGGCCAGCCGGCCAAGCACGAACCGTTCCAGCCTCTGCCCGAGGGGTTCCGCCATGTCGCGTGGGACGACCTCGACGCTCTGGCCGCCGCGGTCGACGACTCGGTCGCCGCGGTCCTCTTGGAGGCGGTCCAGGGCGAGGGCGGGGTGAACCCGGCCACCGCCGAGTACTTCGGGGGCGTGCGACGCCTCTGTGACGAGCGGGGCGTCCTGTTCATGGTCGACGAGGTCCAGACGGGCCTGGGACGTACCGGCGCCTGGTTCGCCCACCAGCACTTCGGGGTGCGCCCCGACGTGGTCACCATGGCCAAGGCCCTGGGCAACGGGGTGCCCATCGGGGCGGTCTGGGCGCGGCGGCAGGTAGCGGTGTTCGAGCCGGGCGACCACGCCACCACCTTCGGCGGCCAGCCCCTGGCCGCCGCAGCCGCGCGGGCCGTGTTGGCGGTGATGGCCGCGAAGACGTGCCCGGGCGCGCCGCGGCCGCCGGGGCCCGCCTGGCCGGCGCCCTGGGGGCCCTGCCCGAGGTGGTCGGCGTGCGGGGACTGGGTCTGTTGTTGGCTGCCGAGTTGGCGCCGGGACTGGAAGCAGGGCCGGTGGCCGGCACCTGCCTGGACCGGGGTCTGGTGGTCAACGCCGTCACACCCACCGCGCTGCGTCTGGCCCCGCCGCTGCTGGTCACCGACGCCGAGATCGACGAAGCCGTCGCCATCCTGGGCGATGCCCTGGCTGTCGCGGGCAGAGCGGGGCCCGCCGGCCCTGCGGGAGCCACGACGCCGTCCGAGGAGCAACCATGATCCGCCACCTGCTCGAGATCGACGACCTGGACGCCGACGAGGTGCGTGAGGTGCTGGCCCTGGCCCGCCAACCGCGACCAGCTCCGGTGCTGGCCGGCCAGGGCGTGGCCCTGGTGTTCGAGAAGCCCTCCACCCGGACACGCAGCTCCACCGAGTTGGCCGTGGTGCAACTGGGGGGCCATCCCCTCACGATCCGGCCCGACGAGATCGGGCTGGACACCCGCGAGCCCGTCGAGGACGTCACCCGCACCCTGGCCTGCTACCACGCCGTCATCGCCGCCAGGGTGTTCGCGCACTCGACCCTCGAACGCATGGTGGCGGTGTCGCCGGTGCCGGTGGTGAACCTGCTCTCCGACGACGCCCACCCGCTCCAGGCCCTGGCCGACCTGTTGACCCTCGAAGACGAGTTCGGGGATCTGGCCGGCCGCACAATCGCCTACGTGGGGGATGCCAACAACGTGGCCCGCAGCCTGGCCCTCGCCGCGGGGCGCGTCGGTATGGCGGTGCGGGTCGCCCATCCTGTCGGCTACGGCTTCGCCGATACCGACCGGAGCCGCCTGATCGCCGCGGGGGTGGATCTGACTGTTACCACCGACCCCCGTGAGGCCGTGGCCGGTGTCGACGCCGTCTACACCGACGTGTGGGCCTCGATGGGCCAGGAGGACGAGGCAGCCGCCCGCCGTGCCGCCTTCGCCGGGTTCACCGTCGACGACGCGCTGGTGGCCGGTGCCGCAGACGATGCGGTGGTTCTGCACTGCCTGCCCGCCCACCGGGGCGAGGAGATCGCAGCGGCGGTGGTGGACGGGCCCCGCAGCCGGGTGTGGGCCCAGGCAACGCATCGGATGCACGCGGCCCGGGGGGCCCTGGCGTTCCTGGTGGGCGGGGGCGGGCAGCGGTGACCGCCCCACGGCTGGGCAAGGCAGCCCGCCAGCATCGTGTGAGCCGGTTGTTGGAGGAGCACCCGGTGACCAGTCAGGGCCAGCTGGTCGAGTTGCTGGCAGGCGAAGGCGTGAGTGCCACCCAGGCCACGGTGTCGCGCGACCTGGAGGACCTGGGGGCCATCAAGGTGAGGGTTCCCGGCGGCGAGACGGTGTACGCCGTGCCCGAGCTACCCAAGGACCAGGTCGCTCCCGAAGACCACCTGCGCCGGGTGCTGGGGGACTGGGTGGTGGAGGTGGCCTCCAGCGCCAACCTGGTGGTGCTGCGCACCCCGCCGGGTTCGGCCCACGTGGTGGGCTCGGCCCTGGACCGTGCCGGGCTGGCCGAGGTGATCGGCACCGTCGCGGGCGACGACACGGTGCTGGTGATCGCCCGCGAGGACGTGGGCGGGGCCGAGGTGGCCGACCAGTTGCGGGAACTGGCGGGCCTCATCCCCTGACGGGTGTCACCCGAGGCCCGGACCCGACGAACAGACGAACTCTGACGAGAGCGAGAGGAGACCGAGATGGCGAAGAGAGTGGTGCTGGCCTACAGCGGAGGCCTGGACACGTCCGTGGCCGTGCGCTGGATGATCGACACCTACGGCGTGGAGGTGGTCACGCTGTCCGCGGACGTGGGACAGGGCGGTGACTGGGACACCATCCGCGACCGCGCCCGGCCGCGGGTGCGGTGGAGGCGGTGGTGGTCGACGTGCGCGAGGAGTTCGCCCGTGACTTCGTGGGCCCGGCCCTGCGGGCCAACGCCCTCTACGAGCAGCGCTACCCGCTGGTGTCGGCGCTGTCGCGGCCGGTCATCGCCAAGCACCTGGTGCGACGCGGCCCGCCAGTACGACTGCGACGCCGTGGCCCACGGCTGCACCGGCAAGGGCAACGACCAGGTGCGCTTCGAGGTCTCGACCCTGGCCCTGGCCCCGGATCTGGAGGTGTTGGCTCCGGTGCGCGAGTGGGGGATGACCCGCGAGGACTGCATCGACTACGCCGCCGAGCACGCCATACCCATCACCGTCACCCAGGACAAGCCCTACTCGATCGACGACAACCTGTGGGGGAGGGCCATCGAGTGCGGCGAGATGGAGGACCCGTGGGCCCGGCCCCCCGAAGGGGTGTGGGAGATGACCGTCGAGCGGGCCACCGAGGCCAGGGAGGTGGTCGTCGGCTTCGAGGCCGGGTTCCCGGTGAGCCTGGACGGCGAACGCGCTGGCCCCCCACGAGCCTGATCCTGGCCCTCAACGACATCGTCGGTTCCTACGGTTGGGGTCGCCTGGACATGGTGGAGAACCGCCGGGTGGGCATCAAGAGCCGCGAGACCTACGAGGCGCCCGGCGCTCTGGCCCTGATCCTGGCCCACCGCGACCTGGAGGGCATCTGCCTGGAGCGTGACCTCATGCGCGAGAAGCACCGCCTCGAGCCCCGCTACGCCGAGCTGATCTATGACGGGCTGTGGTTCTCGCCCCTCAAGCAGGCCCTCGACGCGTTCATCGACGAGAGCCAGCGGCCCGTCACCGGCGAGGTGCGCCTGGCGTCTGTCGCCCGGGCGCGTGCGAGGTGAACGGCCGGCGCAGCGACTCGAGTCTCTACGACTACGGGCTGGCCACCTACGAGGCCGCCGACACCTTCGACCAGACCCACGCCGAGGGTTTCGTGCGCCTGTGGGGTCTGGGCGTGCAGACCTGGGCCGCCCGTCAGGGCGGTGATGTGACGGCCGCCCGTCAGGGCGGTGATGTGACGGCCGCCCGTCAGGGCGGTGATGTGACGGCCGCCCGTCAGGGCGGTGAGTGACGGCCGCCCGTCAGGGCGGGACGGGTGGGACGTCGTGACCTTGTGGCACGGGCGCTTCGAGGGTGGGCCCGCACCGGAGCTGATGGCGTTGTCGGTCGAGCATCCACTTCGACCTGGCCCTGGCCGCAGGCGGACGTGGCCGGCTCGCGGGCTCACGTGCGGGGCCTGGGTCGCGGCGGGCTTCTCAGCGACGAGGAGATGGCCTCGGTGCTGGCCGCGTTGGACGCGGTCGGGCGCCGAGCTGGCAGCCGGAGAGGCGACGTTCCTGCCGCAGCGACGAGGACATCCACACCTTCGTCGAGCGCCGGGTCACCGAGATCGGCGGGTCCCGCGGGCGCCAAGTCTGCACACCGGTCGCAGCCGCAACGACCAGGTGGCCACCGATCTGCGGTTGTTCGTCCGGCTCCAGCTGACCGGTGCTGGTGCGCCAGGTCCTCGAGCTCCAGGCCGTGCTGGCGGAACGGGCCGATGATGCCGGTGACGCCTACCTGCCCGGCTACACGCACCTCCAGCGGGCCCAGCCGGTGCTCCTGGCCCATCACCTGCTGGCCCACGCCTGGGCGCTGGTCCGCGACGCCGACCGGTTGCTGGTCGACCTTGGACCGTGCCGACGTGTCGCCCCTGGGCGCGGGGCTCTGGCCGGGTCGTCGCTGCCTCTCGATCCCGAGGCCACCGCGACCGACCTGGGCTTCGCCCGGGCCTTCGACAACTCGCTCGACGCGGTCAGCGACCGGGACTTCGTGGCCGAGGCCCTTTTCGACCTGGCGCTGCTGGGCGTGCACGTGTCCCGTCTGGCAGAGGAGATCGTGCTGGTGGTCGAGCGAGGAGGTCGCCTTCGTCCACCTCGACGACGCCTACGCAACGGGGTCTTCGATGTTGCCCCAGAAGAAGAACCCCGACGTGGCCGAGTTGGCCCGGGGCAAGGCGGGCCGGCTCATCGGTGACCTGACGGGGCTCCTGGCCACGCTGAAGGGTCTGCCGCTGTCGTACAACCGTGACCTCCAGGAGGACAAGGAGCCCCTGTTCGACGCGATCCACCAGACGTTCCTGGTGCTTCCCGCCATGGCCGGGCTGGTACGCACCGCCGTGTTCGACACCGCGGCGATGCAGGCCGCGGCGGACGGCCCGGCCTTGGGGGCCACGGACCTGGCCGAGTGGCTGGTCGAGCGGGGCACACCGTTTCGTGACGCCCACGCCATCGTCGGCGCGCACGTGCGGGCGTCGCTGGCGGGGGAGGGGTCGTTGGCCGAGCTGGTGGGGGCCGACGAGCGCCTGGGAGCCCAGGCCGCGGCCCTCCTGGAACCGGGGGTGGCGGTGACCCGTCGGTTGACCCGGGGAGGTGCGGGTCCTGCGGCCGTGGCCGAGCAACGGGTGCGCCTGGCTGCCACCCACCAGGATCTGGGGGCCCGCCTGGCGTCATGGAACGACCGGCTGAGCCTGGACTGAGTGCGCGGGAGTGGCTGTGGCCCGGCGCCTGCCCCGGTCGTTCTATGCCCGTGACGTCCGGGTGGTGGCCCCCGAGCTGTTGGGCAAGGTGGTGCGGGTGGGTGCGGTGGCGGGTCGCATCGTGGAGGTCGAGGCCTATGCGGGGGCCGAAGATCCTGCCAGCCACGCTTACCGGGGCGAGACGGCCCGCAACCGCACCATGTTCGGCCCCGCCGGGCACCTGTACGTGTACTTCACCTACGGGATGCACTTCTGTGCCAACGCGGTGTGCGGGCGGCCCGGGGAGGCGGGCGCGGTGCTGGTGCGGGCCCTGACGCCCATGGAGGGTCTGTCCGAGATGAGGTCGCGCCGGCCGGTGGCACGGCGGGACCGGGATCTGTGTCGGGGACCGGCCCGGTTGTGCCAGGCGTTGGGGATCGACCGGGACCTGGACGGGGCCGATCTCACGGCGGCGGGCAGCCAGGTCGTCTTCGTGGACGACGGCACCCCGCCCCCGGCTCGGCCCGGCCGGTCAGCGTGTGTCGGGATCTCGGTGGCCACCGAGCGGCGGTGGCGCTGGTTCGTTCCTGGGGATCCCCACTTGTCGCGCGTCGAGGCCGCCCTGGTGTGTGAGGGCACGTCGAGATCAGTCCCTCGGGAGGCTGTCCGCAAGTGTCCCCGGCTGTCTTGGCTCGCGTTGTTCGGCTCGCGCGCGATTCGATCCTGTTGTGTCGGGCGGACGGGGTCAGGGCTTCACGGCGGCGGTAGGGCGGTGACTTCGCAGGTGGTGAAGATCTGGGTGTAGGCGTCGGAGGCGGCGGGGTCTGGTGCTGTGGGGTCGAAGGCGAGGCCGGTGAGCTCTTCGGCGGTGGCGGGGTCGAGTCGGCGGAACCCGTCGGTGAGGCAGGCTCGTTGCTCGTCGGTGAGGGGGCGGGAGAGTTGGCGGCGGCGGCGTCGACGAGTGCCTGGGTGCCGGAGTGGTACTGGATGCAGGCGTTGGCGTGCTGGATGGCCCGTCGCCCTGCGGGACCTTCCTTGCTGGGGTCCGCTTCGAGGGCTGCGTGCAGGTCGGGGTCGGCCGCGATGGCGTCGGTGAGGCAGGCGAGTTCGTCGGCGGTGAGGGGGAGTTGTGCGACGACGGGTGCGATGGCTTGATCGGCAGGGGTGCTTGGAGCGGGCAGGTCGGGGGTAGGGACGGGAGGGGGTTGTCGGTTGTGATGGTCGGTCCTGGGTCGGTCCGCGCGTCGCTGGCCTCGGCGGCGGAAGTGGTGGACGTGTCCCGGCTCTCAGCGGGAGCGACCTGGTCGGAGCAGGCGTTCGTGCCCAGGACGCAGAAGGCGACGAGTGCGGCGCACAACAGTCGCGGCGGAACAGAGAGCGTCTCGGCGTGAAGATGTGGTGCCCACGAAGGGAGTCTGTTCGTCTCGGGCCGGTCGGGCAAGTGGTGGTGGTGAGACGTGGGTGTGGGCGGAGGTGCTTGCTAGAGGGGGGGGCCTTGGGTAGCGTCCTGGTCCATCACGTAGATGCTGTTGGGAGGCGCTGGGATGCGTAGAGCACGGGGTCGTCTGGTTGGTGCGGTCGCGGTGGTGTTGTCGGTGGTGGCGTCGGTGGTCACCCCGGTGGGGCCGGGAGTCGCGCCGGCGGCGGCCGCGGTGGGTTGCCCGTGGGGTGAGTGGGTCGAGGTGGGCGAGTTCGAAGGCGTGGCTCCCGGTGGCCAGGCCACGACCCTGGGAACCCATGTCCGGATTCCACCGGGCCCTCACGAGATCGCGTTGTCGGTTGCTGGTGAAGTGGTCGCACCAGAGAACGGAATGATCCTTGGGGGTTCGATCTTCGTTCCGGGCTCCTCGGCGCCTACAACAAACATAGCAACTGGGAACCTCCTCGGTACGACTCTCTATCCTCGCGACAACGGCACGTTCATCCACAACGCAGATATCAACACGGGCGGCGTGGTGACGTGGACAGAGCAGGTGCACGGTCCCGAAGCCGGTTGGGTAGCCGTGTGGCGTACTGGGGGGTCGAGCGATCCAGTGGAAGGCCCGTACGTTGACTTGGAAGCGCGTGTGTGGATGCGCGGGCAGATCTCCACGTGTGCGTATGGCGACCTGTTGGGCGATCCGCATACGTCGGGCATGGCTGGTGATCCGGTGTCCGCGGCGATCGGGAACTTGATGCATCCGGTGGGGTTGTTGGGGGTGGAGGGGAGCGGAGGGGCGTTGGGTCTCACGTACAACTCGAGGGATTCGTCGTTGTTGGTGACCGATCCCGCGTTCTCGCCGGGTTGGTCGTCGCTGTTGGACGCGGGGGTGTTTCCTTTGGGGACGGGTGATCCCGAGGCGGGTCTCGAGGAGGGTGCGGTGGTGTTGCGGCTGCCTGATGGTCGTGAGCTGGTGTTCGAGCGTGATGGGGCGCGGTGGGTGTCGTCGGCCGCTCCGTTCGTGGATGTCGACTACGACGGGTCGGGTGGATTCGAGGTGACGTTCCCTTCGGGTGAGCGCTGGTTGGTGGGGGCGTCGCAGCGGGTGGATCGCCGGGAGTTCCCTGATGGCACCTGGGCCGAGATCACCCGCGACGAATCGGGCTTCCCGTCGTCGATGTCGACGTCGGCGGGTGCGTCGCTGACCTTCAAGAAGAGCGAGTTCAGCCATCAGCGTGTCGTGTCGGGGGTGGTGGCCGGTGACGGACGCCGCGTGGATCTCGGCGATGAGCCGTTTGCACTCAATGGGTCGCCCAGTGACGTCCACCGTCTGGCGTCGGTGTCCGATCCGCATCTGGTGACCGATGTGGCGTGGGGCGTGGAGGAGTACACGTACACGCCGACGCTCGGGCAGTTGGATCAGGTCGTTGACACCGACAATCTGGATTCGTTCAGTCGTGTGGTGCTGGACAACGACTATGGGGAGAGCCCGTACTCGTGGAACGCGGACTCCTACACCCGGGTGGTCAGGCAGACCTCGGAGTCGGGTGATCGGACCGAGTTCACCTACGGGGATCCGTCCGGGTCGGCGGGGGTGGCGCCGAGCACGGAGGTGAAGTACTTGTCGGCGGGTGCGGCGACCCAGACGGTCACCTATCACCACGACGCGGATGGGTTGTTGACCAAGGTCGACAAGGCGGACGGGTCGTGTGAGTGGGGCTGGAACGCTGACCGTCAGGTCGAGTCCATGTGGGGGTTCCGGGGTGAGCGTGGCGAGGTCGACTATGAAGAGGATGTACCGACGGGGTTGCCTGAGAACTTCGAGTTGGCGGATCCTCTGGTGGCGGGGCAGACGTCGGGTTCGGTGACGCTGAGTTGGTGTGAGGTGGATGATCCCGACCCGCGTCCGTGGGTGGTGCAGGGACCCTCGGGTGAGCGGACCGAGTTCTTCTATTCAGATGCGGGTGATCCGTGCCCGTCGGGGGTGGTGCATCCTGAGCGGGTGGCGGTGACCACCGCTCCGGGTGAGGTGTCGGTCTGGGACTACACGTGGGATGCCGGCCTGCTGGTGGGGGTCGAGGATCCCGATGGGGTGGAGTTCTCCCAGCATTGGGATCCGGCCAAGCGCCGGTTGTTGTCGCGCACCGTGGATGGGGATCGGACCTACTTCGGCTACGACGGGGCGGGACGGGTGAACCGTGTGCGGTCGCCGGAGGGCAACGAGGTGTGGTCGGCCTTCGACGCGATGGGTCGGGTGGTGTCGCGTGTGGGCCCGATGCCGGTGAGCGCGGACCGGGCGGGTTGTGACGGGTCGGCGTTGGTATGCCCCTTTGCTGAGACGTCGGCGCCTGGGGGGGCACCGGTTTCGTCGACGGTGTTTCGTACCGATGGTCGGGTGGGGTCGGTGACCGACAACGGGCACACGACGACCTGGGACTACACGTGGTTGGGGTCTCCCAACGGTGGCCGTACGGTCACCCAGACCCGTCCGGTGACCCCGGATGTGGTGGCGGTGGGTGACCGCCAGACGGTGTGGCACTACAACGCGGCGGACCAGTTGACGCGTGTGGTAGTGGCCGGGGGCGCGGAGACGTTGTACAGCTATGACGCGTTGGGCCAGTTGGCTTCGGTGACCGATCCCGAGGGGGTGGTCACGAAGTACTGCTATGACGCGTCGGGGCAGTTGACCAGGACGGTCGCGTTCGATACGGGTGTGAACGCGTGCACGACGCTGCGGTCGGGTCAGATCTTGTGGTCCACCGAGTACGACTTGCGGGTCGAGTGGTCCGTGAGGTCGGCCCGGGCGGCGAGGTGGACGAGGCGGGGGATCCTGCGACCTCTGAGGTGGTGTATGCCTATGACGGGTCGGATCGGGTGACTTCGGTGACCGAGGTCTTGGATCGCGACGGCGCGGGGGCGATGGTTTCGGATCGCCGGGTGTTCTCGCTCTATGACACTGCGGGGCGGGTGACCCACACGGTGGTGGATCTGGATGGCGACGGGGTGGTGCCGACTCGGGTGGGGTCTTCGACGGTGATCGATGATCACGACGCGGTTCGTGAGGTGCGCTACTCGCCGGCGGGTCGTGTGTTGCAGGTCATCGAGCCGCCCACGGATGTGACGACTTTCGACTGGGATGACGAGTCTCCTGACGTGTCACCGGTGGATGGGATCGATGACGACAAGCGGGTGACGACCTATGCCTATGACGATGCGGGCCGGGTGCGGTCGGTTTCGCATCCAGATGGTCGCAGCGAGGAGTGGTCCTACACGCCCGACGGTCGGGTGGACACCCATCGCGGTCTTCGGGGTGAGGTCACCGATGTGGATTACAACGCGTTGGGCCTGCCGACCGAGGTGACGGGCCCGTCTCCTTCGGGGTCGGGGTCGGTGGTCGCCGAGATCGGCTGGGATGCGCGTGGTCTGCGGACGTCGTGGTCCGAGCCGCACGAGGTGGGGTTCGTGGGTGAGCATCCTTCGACGGTGCACGTGAGCTATGACTCGTGGGGTCAGGTCGATGAGGTCGTGGACGCGAACGGTACGGTGGTGGATCATCGTTGGGATGCGGGGGGGCGGTTGCGGGCACGCGAGTTGGTGGTGCCGGCGGGGGAGGGGTCCAAGGTGGTGCGTCAGCGTTGGGACTATGACCTGGCGGGGCGGTTGGTGTTCGAGTCGTTGCCGCACTGGGTGTCCGAGGAGCATGTGGTGGGCACGGGGTATGGCTATGACAACTTGGGTCGGGTGAGCGAGGTCCGTTACGGCGAGGTCGATCTTGGTTCGTTGGAGATCGGGTCGCCGGAGCGGGTGGGGGTGTTCGACCATTGGCCGTCGGGTCGGATCAGGACCGAGACGTGGTCGGCGGCAGGGGGGACGCAGCGGTTGGAGTACTTCTTCGATGCGGCGGGTAGGCGGCGGCGGGCGTCGGATGTGGGGGATCCATTGGTTTCTGGTGACGGGTTCGGCGCGTCGGAGTGGGTGTGGGATCGTGCCGGCGGGTTGGTGGGGATCACGTCTCCTGATGGGGAGGGTGGTTCTTCGACGGTGTCACGAACCTTCGATCTGGGTGGGCGGCCGCGTACGTTGACCTATCCGGGGGGGACGGTCTTCCAGTATTGGCATGATCGAGCGGGGCGGTTGAAGTCTTCGCAGGTGTGGTCACAGACTGCGTGGTTGACGTTGGCGTCGTACTCGTATGACGACTGGTCGGCAGCAGACCCGGACATGTGGATGCGCGAGTCGTTGTTCTTCGCCGGGTATCGGCAGTGGACGTCGAACCAGGCGGGTGTGGTGACTGACTATGTGCAGTCGGTGAACTTCGACACCTCGAGCGTGTACGACGTGGACTTGGACTATGACCACGCGGGTCGGTTGGTGTCGGAGTGGGTGGATGATGATGCGATGGTGGATATCGGGTCTTCGTATGGCTATGACGATGCCGGGCAGTTGACGGAGGTTCTTCGGGGTGGGGACAGCTCGGAGGACGGCGTGTTGGACAGCGGAGAGGTAACGAAGTCGTGGTTGTATGAGTACGACGGTCGTGGTTTGCGGACCGGTGAGTGTGTGGGTTCGTTGGCGGGCGGGTGTGTGGGTGGCACTCGTTCGGTGTATGCGTACAACGATGCGGGCGAGCTGGTGTCGCAGTCGGTGTCGGGTGAGACCGATATCACCTATTCGGTGGAGCATGACGGGGAGGGTCGTTGGTCTCAGTTGATGTTCCCTGGTGATTACGGGGCGGAGGTGTTGGAGGATGACCCGGTCGGGTATTGGCGGTTCTCGGAGCCGACGGGGTTGACGACGTTGGCGGATTCGTCGGGGAACGGGCATGGGGCGTCGTTCTCGGCCCATGTGGGTTCGGATCCGGTGTTGGGGCAGCGGGGTGCGATCGCGCGGGATGATGGTGCGGTGCGTTTCGATGGGGGTGCGGACGCGGTGGGGGTCGACTGGGATGAGGATTTCGTGTTCGACGGGTCGTTCGCGTTCGAGTTCTGGGCGAAGACTCATGAGGAGTCGCCGTTGGCGGGTGGGGATGTTGGGATCATCGACAACTCGGGTCATCCTTCCGATGGTGATGGTGCGTTTCGGGTGCAGGTCGACGACGTGGACCAGCATCTGGTGTTTCGTAGGGATTCAGGTCAGAGTCTGGCGGCGGGGGCATCGTTGTCGGAGGACTGGCAGCATTTCGTGGTTTCCTATGATGCCGATGTGGACACGTTGACGTGGTACGCGAACGGCGAGGTCGATTCGACTCATTCGGGGGTGACGTTCGCAGCCGATACCAATGGTGGTGATCTGCGGTTCGGACGGGATCCGTTCGCGTCGGTGAGTTTGGATGAGGTGGCGGTGTATGGGGAGGCGTTGGACGCGTCTCGGGTGGCAGCCCACTTCGGGGTGGGTCATGGTACGGGACGGTTGCGGGTGGGGTATTCGCCGGCGGGTCGGTTGGCGTCGATGGCCGTGGAGGCTGATGACGGGGCGGGGGGTTGGCGTAAGACGTTTGAGGATGTGCGCTCCTATGACGGGGCAGGTCAGTTGGCGGAGTTGGGTTGGGTGGACTACGACGAGTCGGGAGGTGTCGAGGCTTCTGATGAGACGTCGTTGTTGTGGGATCCGGGTCGGGGGGTTCCACAGGTCCTCGAGTTCGTGCATGATGGGGTGGTGACGAGGGAGAACTACGGGATCCACCGGATCTCCCAGAACCAGATCACGAACCGGTGGTTCTCTTATGACGCGCATGACAACGTCACGGCGTCGACGGGCGTGGCGGCGCCGAGTTCGTATGATCCCTTTGGTGCGCCGGTGGATCCTCCGGCGGGTGAGTATTGGTTCGGGTTCCGGGGCGAGTTGCATACGGGGTCGTTGGTGCATCTGCGGGCCCGGGACTACGCGCCGTCGGTGGGTTTGTTCACTACACGGGATCCCCTGGGTGGGGTGTTGGGCACGACGACGGTGACAAACGCCTACCACTACGCAGACAACGACCCCATCAACAAGGTCGACCCGTTGGGCCTGCGGCCGTCGGGGAGCGGGTTCTGTGGTCCGTTGTGTGGTTCGGGTGATCCGCCAGTGGTGGCGGTAGCGCCGGCTGTTGATCCGATGGACTTGATGGGATCGTTGACGGATCTGGTGATCGGGTCGCTGACGGATCCGTTCCGTGGGTTCGATCCGCTGAGTGGCTGTGCGATCACAGATGTCACGTTTAGTCAGAGTGGTGGTTTGGTGGGTGGTACTTATGTGAATCTTGCCAACGGTAGGGTGTGTGACGCGTTGGCTGGTTCGAGTTCGGCGTGTGGGGGTGATGTGTTTGGCGGTGTCTACTATTGGGAGTGGGATCCGTTCAACACCGTCAATTGGGGTGACGATGGAGGCCGAGGCTGTAGTGTCACGCTGTTCGATGGTTCGAAGGCTGGCGGGTGGGTTACAGAGACCAGTGGGTACGTATGGGTTTCCATTGGCGGCCATCTGATCCTGTCGTTGTTGCCTGGATTCGATTGCTACCAGACATATGTTGATCCCAACGCTGTTAACGCTGGCTTGTGCGCTGCCGACCTGACTCCACTCGGAAAGCTCAGAGAGCTCGGAAGGCTTGATGAGATCTGGTCGGCCATCCGACACTCAGATGATGCAGCGTGGTTGGCTAGGCACTGCAGAAGCTTCAGCGGAGACACGCCAGTACTCATGGCCAACGGCACAACCAAAGCCATCGCCGATGTTCAGGTGGGTGATGAAGTCCTCGCCACCGATCCCGAGACCGGCGAGACCGGCGCACGCGAAGTCATAGCCACCCTCCCGCACACCGACCAGCTCCTCACGCTGAAGACCTCCAGCGGCGAAGTGGTCACGACCGAAGACCACAAGTACTGGAACGCCACCGACCAGGCATGGCAAGAGAGCCAGGACCTCGATGAGGGCGACCAACTCCTGAGCGCGGACGGCGACATCGTGACTGTCGAAGGGCTGGACTGGGCGACCGTCCACACCGACGCCGCCTACGACCTCACCATCGCCGACCTCCACACCTTCTACGTCGGAGCCGGGGTCGATGAGGTGCTCGTCCACAACTGTGGGGAGCTAACCGGCAGCATCGGTCGCTTGGCCGACGATCTCGGGTACACGAGCCGTGAGATCCGCGATGCGATCCACGCAGCGAAGCGGAACCTGCCGCCGGGCGCCCAGCGCAATCCCGACGTCCTCGTAGATCTGAAGACGGGCGAGATATATCCCAAGCTCCCGTCGGGGTCAGCAGCTGAGGATTCGATCGGCAACATCGTCGACTACCTACCCGAGCGCTGAGCGATGACCTCGAACTGGGCACGAGTGTCCATCCGTTTCGCGACGGAACAACTCACTCGAGAGGAGATTTCAGCCCTCCTTGATCTCGAACCCTCCCCACCGGTTGGCCACGGGGGAGGCCGGACTCCATGGATCCTTGAATGTCCCGACGCACCTGACGCTGTGCTCGAAGAGCAGCTCAACTGGGTGCGTAGCACGATCGAACCCCGTCTTGACCGCTTCGCGGCCGTCCGCGCTCGAACTGCGGGAGATGTCTTCGTCGGCTGGGCACCTCGTGCGCCGCAGGATTCGTTGGCGGTACCGGCGGAGGACCTCGCGCTGATTGGACGAGCTGGTCTCGATTTTGTCCTTGACCTGTACGCGCAGGAAGACGAGGAGGACGTGGCGTGAGTGCGGAGACAGCGCTTACCGCGATACTCGTACGACTCGGAGGTACGTGTAGGACGCGCCCCCGTCACACTCGTGCACAGCAACACCGTTGCGGGGCGGTCGTCGACGCTCCTGCCAGGGCGCTTCGGGGGAGGTGTGCGCCGAAACGCCGGGATACTTTGGCCAACGGCGAGCGTCGCCCGATCAAGGACGTCCGCGAGGGCGACATGGTGCTGGCCACCGACCCCGAAACCGGCGAGACCGGTGCTCGCGAAGTCGTCGCCACGCTCCCGCACACCGACCAGCTCCTCACCCTCCGGCTCTCAAGCGGCGATGTCGCTACGACCGAGGACCACCGCTACTGGAACGCCACCGACCGCGAGTGGCAAGAGAGCCAACACCTCGACGAAGGCGACCGGCTCCTCACCGCTGACGGGGATGAGGTCACCGTCGAAGGCCTCGACTGGACCACCCTCCACACTGCGGCGGCCTACGACCTCGACATCGCAGGCATCGACACCTACTACGTGGGCGCCGGCAAGGACGAGGTGCTCGTCCACAACTGCAACTGGGGCAACCCGAGTACGCTCCAGCGCCACTTCAGGGATCACGGTGCGGACTTCGCAGCGAGCTCAGCCGACGACTACGCGCGGATGGCGGACGACTTCTTCGTTGATGCACAGCGCCGAGGGCTCCCGACGAAGATCGACTCGGACGGCGTGATCCGTGTCTATGACCCGTCCACGAACACTTTCGGGGCATACAACCCAGACGGCACCACACGGACATTCTTCAAGCCGACCAGCTCCACCTACTGGGACCGCCAGCCGGGAGTGGAACCATGGACGGGCTGACCTACCGATGCCCGGTGTGCGGGTTCAATGGCCTTACTGAACCACCGAGGTCCGAACGCACTGGTGCGGGTTCCTATGAGATCTGCCCATCGTGCGCGTTCGAGTTCGGCGTCACCGACGACGATCTTGGGTACACGGACGACCGGTGGCGCGCTGGAGTGGATCGCTGACAGGATGCCGTGGCGGAGTGAAGGCATCGAGTCCCCACCGGCCGACTGGGATCCGAGCGCCCAGCTGAGAGCCCTCGAGCGGGAGCAGAGTTGACGTGGGCCCTCAAGCGCTACTGGTACGACGGCCAAGCACGTGTACGACGCGTCGTCGGCGCACTCGCGCGCAACAACACCTCCACGGGGCAGCCGTCGAGCCTCCTGCCAGGGCGTTTCGGGGGAGGTGTGCGTCGAAACGGCTGAATACTTTGGCCAACGGCACGAGAAAGCCGATCTCAGAAGTGACGGTCGGGGAGTACGTCTACGCCACCGACCCCGAAACCGGCGAGTCAGGCCCACGCGAAGTCATAGCCACCCTCCCGCACACCGACCAACTCCTCACCCTCCGGACCTCCAGCGGCGAGATCGTCACCACCGAAGACCACCGCTACTGGAACCAGACCGATCAGCAGTGGCAAGAGAGCCAGGACCTCGACCGCGGCGACCGGCTCCTTACGGCCGACGGCGACATCGTGACCGTCGAAGGCCTCGACTGGTCAACCATCCACACCGCTCCCGCCTACGACCTCGACATCGACGACATCGACACGTTCTACGTCGGTGCCGCCGAGGAAGCGGTTCTCGTCCACAACTGCGGAGTAGACGACGTTCTGAGCGGTCTCGGCCGTGGCCGCCAGCCCCATGTGCGCACGGTCAGGTCCGATGCGCAGCTGCAATCGGTCTATGACGACCTAGCCGAAGGCGCAACGACGATCTCGGGGCGGGGGTCGTACGACGGAACATGGGTACTGCGTTCGGATGGCGTGGAGGTTGGGCTGCGCAACGCATCGAGGACAGGCGGAAGGACTATCGACATCGTCCGGGCCGACGGAACTCGAACGGTGGTCCACATCGAATGAGCGAGATCTGGGATCAGCGGGGCCTCGTTGAGGACCTTCTCGCACGTGGAGTGGACGACTGGATCGATCTCGGGCTGGTGGTCGATGTCGCAGGTCGCGGAGGTGCCACATCGAACGAAGCGCTCACCGGACTCGCAATCGGGCTCGTTTCCACTGTCGTAGTCGAGGGGCTCATGCAGCCCGGTTCCGTGGCGGACGGAGCGTTTGAGCCCTGGGCAACCGGCACCGGCGAGGCTGTCGCCCGCATCGTTCGTGAGTGGCTTGCCATCGGGACCCCGAATCTCCGGCCAGGCGACATTGCGTGGCTTTGTAACTCGGACGCTGGAGATGCTCGCGGTCGGGCTGTCCTTGAGCGAGAGGCAGCCGACAGGTGAGCGCGTGTAAGCAGGCTGCCGCACATGTACGACTCGCGGATGTGTGTACGACGCGCCCTCGGCGCACTCGCGCGCTGCACAGCCACATCGGGGCAGCTGTCGAGTCCCTTGGCCGGCCCGTTCGAGGGAGGTGTGCGCCGAAACGCCGAGATTCTGTGGCCAACGGCACCAGGATCCCCATATCCGAGATCAAGGAAGGCGACTACGTCTACGCGACCAACCCCGAGACCGGTGAGAGCGGGCCGCGGGAAGTCATTGCCACCCTCCCGCACACCGACCAGCTCCTCGCGTTGAAGACCTCGGCCGGGGAGATCATCACCACCGAAGACCACAACTACTGGAACGCCACCGAGCAGCAGTGGCAAGAGAGCCAGCACCTCGATCCGGGCGACCAGCTCCTCACCGCCGACGGCGACGAAGTGACGGTCGAAGGCCTCGACTGGTCGACTAGCCACACGGCACCCGCGTACGACCTCACCGTCGCCGAGTACCACTCGTTCTACGTCGGGGCCGGCGGTGAGTCGGTGCTGGTCCACAACGCTTGGTGCGGGCCGCTCAAGCTTCTCCACTCGGACGAGCTCATCAAATCCTCGGCTCGGTACCAGGAGCTGTCGCGCCTAAGGGTCCGCCACCGAACAAGTCGCTACGTTCTGGCCGCATCCGCGCTGGTCAAGGATCCAGCGGTCTCGCGAGTTGATTCGCGGCGGGCCCTAAGCACCGATGAGATCATCGCGTCGCTTCGCCCGGGTGCCCAGCATCCGTTGATAGTCAACCAACGGGGCGTGGTCATGGACGGAAACACCCGGATACTGATCCTGCAGGAGCGTGGCGTCGATGTGAGCAAGTTGCCCCATGTTCCTCATACCTCAGGTCTGCCCGATGATCCTTTCGACTGATGTGGAGGCGAGCGTGGCGCTTCGCGACGAACTGCTAGAAGTACTTCGGGACCGACCTGCTGCGTTGCTGTCGAGTTGGCTGTGGTTCCTGTCGACGTCTGCTCGGCAGTACTACACGCAGATCGGCGTCGCTGAAGACGACAGTGCTCGCGCCCTGCAGTGCGCGAACGAACTCTCCCAGATCCTCAGCGGTCAGCTCCGGTCGGTGCTGTCAGGACGCGAGGCGTACCCGTTCGAGGCGCTGCTTGACACGCTGACTGAAAGGGCCGCGGGTGTGTGCTCGGGTGATCTGCGGTGGTCAGCCGAGCAGGCGCTAGCTGACGTCAACGCAACCGAGGTGCCGGGGTGACGCCGCTTCTCGTCCTGTCGCCGGGCGACACGGTACACGTACGACGCCTTCGTAGGTGTAGGACGCGCCCTCGCCGCACGCGCGGCGCAGCAACATCTCCGGGGCGCTGTCAGGCCTCGTACCAGGGGGTCTCGGGGGAGGTGTGCGCCGAATCGCCGGGATACTTTGGCCAACGGCGAGACCAAACGAATCGACCAGGTTGAAGAGGGTGACTACGTCCTGGCGACGGACCCCGAAACCGGCGAGACCGGCCCGCGTGAGGTCGTAGCCACCCTCCCGCACACCGACCAGCTCCTCGCGTTGAAGACCTCGAGCGGCGACATCATCACGACAGAAGACCACGGGTTCTGGAAAGTCACTGATGGGGAGTGGCAGGAGAGCCAGGACCTCGACCCCGGCGATCGGCTCCTCACCGTTGACGGCGACGAGGTGCTCGCCGAGGGGCTCGACTGGTCCACCGTCCACACCGCCGACGCCTACGACCTTGACGTGGCCGACCTCGACACCTTCTACGTCGGAGCCGGCGACGAGAGCGTCCTAGTCCACAACCAGGATGGCCTTGAGCACACGCCGCTGACCCACCCTGACGAGTTCGAGCCCGTACGGGGGTCGTCTGCAAAGCGCCACAAGGTGACGGGAGAGATCTGGGAGCTCGACCGGCTGCATCGCGATCACTACGAGGTCTACAAGAACAAGAAGCAGTGGGAGAACAGCAACCGAGTTCGAGATGTGTGGTCTGACGGCCGGCTCAAGGGGTGCTTCTGATGGGCGCGCGGCGAACACCCGACGAGATCCTGGGCGCTCAGGACCACTCGGTTGGCTTGACGATTCGGATGCTCCCGGCGGAACTCGAAGACGAGGACGACTATGTCCTGCTCTCGGGCAGCCGCGAAGCGCTGCGCCTCCTAGGCGATGTGCTTCATTCCCTTGCGGAGAGCGACGAGCTTCCGGCGAGTATTCAGATGGGTCCCCATTCCGCGGGTCGATTCCACTTGTCGTCTAGTACCGAGGTCGGCATGTATCTCCTCTGCTCGTCGGCGGATCATGACTCACTGAGTCCTGAGGCAGGTGGAGCACCATGATCTGCGACCTCCCGACATCGGTACGACGTCTCGCTACGTGTACGACTCGCCGCCGTCGCACTCGCGCGCAGCAACACCGCCACGGGGCAGCCATCGAGCCTCCTGCCAGGGCGTTTCGGGGGAGGTGTGCGTCGAAACGGCTGAATACTTTGGCCAACGGCGAGCGTCGCCCGATCAGCGAGATCCGCGAAGGCGACATGGTCCTCGCAACCGACCCCGAGACCGGCGAAACCGGGGCGCGAGAAGTCATAGCCACACTCCCACACACCGACCAGCTCCTCACCCTCCGGCTGTCGAGTGGTGACGTCGTGACGACCGAGGACCACCGCTACTGGAACGACACGGACCAGGCGTGGCAGGAGTCGCAGGACCTCGATGAGGGGGATCGGCTCCTCACAGCCGACGGCGACATCGTGACCGTCGAGGGCCTCGACTGGTCATCGGTGCACACCGACGACGCCTACGACCTCGACGTCGCCGACCTCGACTCGTTCTACGTTGGCGCGGGCGACGAAAGCGTGCTCGTGCACAACCAGGAACCGCCGTGCTTGTCGGCGATCAAGATCGCCCAGCACGCGGATAAAGCCGGGCACGTGATTCCGGGGGTCGACGACCTTGCGCAGTACGTCGATGACGTCATGCAGGCGCCGGGAGCGGCCGCGACGCGTGGACGGACGGTCTGGTGGGATACGGACAAGGGCGCGATCGTGATTCGTGAGGCTGATGGCAACGGGTCGGTGTTCGTTCCGGACCGCGGTTATCAGTACTACCTGGACCAGCTCGCGGAGTAGGCCATGGAGATCGAACACACCGAGCCAGGATTCGCGGTCCTGAAGTTGAGCACCGATGACCTGTGGTCTCTGCGGCACTGCGCCATCGAGACGCTTGAGGCGCTTGGCAGCAACGAGGTCGAGTTCCGGGTGCGAGTTGGCGCCACTGTCGCTGATGTCGAGGCCTTGGTTCGGGACCTCAAGCAGGTTGCGAAGTTGACGGAGATCGACTCGCCGCCGCCCGAGTCCTGACCGCGGGGATGTGGGGTAGTCGCGCTGGTGGCCGTGGCCGCGGCCTACCGCCTACGTGCCCTCGGTGATCCAGCACCGTTGGAGGCCTTGATGGAGGACGTCCGCGAGCCGGTCACTGATGCCGCTCGGTTCGTGGCCCGGTTCCAGCCTCTCCCGCAGGAGGGCCGCGACATCCTGCATCGGATCGCTCGGGACTCGGCCGGCGACTGATCCGTCGGCGCCTACCGCGCGCTCGGCGCTTACTTGGTGGTGATGGCGCGGAGGCGGGTGCGGGTGAGGAGGGCGTCGAGGTGGTCGAGGAGGGCGCGTTGGTCGTCTTCGGGGAGTTCGGCGGCTTCGGGGACGCGGGCTTCGAGGAGGTTGGTGGGGGCGTCGAGGGGCCGGCGGGGTTGGTTGTCGACCACGACCTCGCCGCGGCCGGGATCGAGGTGGTTCCCACCTTCCGTCGACCGCACGTAACCCTCGCGCATGTCGAGCTCGCCGGGCTCGTCTCGGGCCTCCAGGCGTGCGATCATAGGCAGCTGGAGAACCCGTACTACCAGGGGCCACAGTCATGACCGCCGACCAAACGCCTGTCGATCTTGCCGTCGACTTGAATTCCGAAGACGACTCGGGGTTGCCTTGGACCTTCCTCGACGAGGCCCGCGACCCGGCACTGATCCGCGAGGGCGCCTGGATCATCGTCGGCGAAGGATCGGTGAGGGCGGTCGCCCAGGTGGTCGAGATCGAGGGCGAGATCGTGCGTGTGCGGCCCCTCCCTGGCCCCGTCGACAAGCACCGGCACCTGCTGAGCGACGTAGCGTGAACGATGGTCCCCGCCATCGAGCAGCGGCAGCTGGAGGCCTTTGAGACCGGGTCCGAGGCGGAAGTCGTGCTTGCCGCTCTTGCGTACCACGAAGGCACTCCCGCAGATGTCCAGGAAGCCGCTCAGCGTCTCGAGACGGTGGCGTCCGAGGAGTGCGGTCTGTCGGTCGACTCGTCGCCCGAGACGTAGGCGGAGCCCCGATGGAGGGCGAAGAGCTCACCGGCCGAGGCCGCCCTGCTGGCGTGGATGATCCAGAGCCCCTCCAGCTGACCGGTGTGGTACGCCATGTCCTCGAGCTCCAGGCTGTGTTGGCGGACCGGGCCGATGATGCCGGTGAGGCGTACCTGCCTGTAGAGCGACATCCGGAATGAGGATGCGGGCGGGGTAGGGCGACACGTTCGCTGGGTTCTGCCGCGCTCATGTCGCGCTTTCGTTCTCGCGCGTTGACAACGACCCCCTTATCTGTGCGGGGGTGCCGGGTCAAGGGGTTTGGCAGGGGCCGGCTGGGAGACTGGTCGCCGTGACCGCCCTCGTGCTCGACCGCTCCGCCGGCATCGAGCACACCGTCGCGTGCGGCCACGGCGACCGCCGCCGCGAGGTGCGCGACAGCGGCCACCAGCTGCGCGCCGGGCGTCGGCGGTCCGGGCTACTGCGGCTGGAAACCGCGTTCGCGCGTTCGGCGTGCCGTTCCCACCCTTGCCGGTGGCCAGGCGGCTTCCCCACAGACAGCGGCGGACTCCCGCGGACAGCCTCCCGACGCACCGCCATGCACGTCCCCCAGCACCGATCACACCCCGGCTACACCCTCAGCCACACCCGCAGCCACAACCGCAGCCACACCCGCAGCCACAACCGCGACGGTGATGCTTGGCTCAGCCCACATCCGGTGGGGGGGCGCAGCTGGGCATGTCGTTGATCTGGGCGAAGAACCCCAGGGCCTGGGAGATGTGGTCGCCGCCCTTGTCGGTCTCGGTGAAGCGAGGGTCCTCACCGGCAGCCAGGGCATCGGCGTAGGCTTGACGGTCGCCGAGGAATGTCCGCCAGTCACCCAACCACTCGCGCACCCGCCGACGGTCCTCACCGCTTCTGGGTGCGGCGGTGTCGAGGCTGTCGAGCATGGCCTCCAACTCGGCGTTGGCGGCCCGCACCACCTCGGCCCGCTCCTCGGGGCCCGTGCTCTCGAAGGGCAGCGGCAGGGCCTCGATGGCGCTGAGGGCTTCCTGGCACACCGGCTCGGCCGACACAGCGAAGCCAGGGTCGTCCAGGGTGCCCGGCGGGTCGTGACGGGGACCCCACAGGGCATAGGTCCACAGCACGACACAGGCCAGGGCGAACAGGGCAACCAGACTGCGGGCCACCAGACTGCGGGCCACCAGACTGCGGGCCCCCAGACGGCGGGCGGTCGAGGTGTCGGGCTGGGTCATCCCACCGCCTCGTCCTCGGGACCCAACACCGGGGGAGGTGCCTCGTCCTGGCCGGTGATCAGGTTGTAGTAGTCCGACAACGTCTCGAGCACCAGGTCGGGCTCGTCGCCGGTTGGCGTCGACGACTCGTCCCCAGGAGTGTTGGGATCGTCCCGGCGCGGCTTGCGGCCCACCTCCAGTACCACCGTCGAGCCCACAGGCGCGATCCCGTCGCGTTCGGGGTACTGGTCGAGCACCACCCCGTATGGGATCTCGGGCTCCTCCCGCCAGCTGATCTGGGCCAGGTAGCCCTCCTTGACCAGGTCGATGATCGCTCGCTGAAGGGGTCGGCCCAGCACCGTGGGCACGACTCGGTTGTCGAGGTACTCACCGCTCGAACCCACGCCCGCAAAGACCCTCGCCGGTGGGTCCACGAACTCCGCGGGGGCCAGGCCCGAGTGAGCAGCCACCATCACCTCGCGCCAGATCTCCGCCGGCCAGGTCCCCCCGAACACGGTGATGGGCGTCGTCGGCGGTTCCATGGGAATGGGTTCCTCGGCGAAGCCGACCCACACCGCGGTGGCCCGCTGGGGCGTGTACCCCACGAACCAGGCGTCCCAGGAGTTCTCGGTTGTCCCCGTCTTGCCGGCCGCGGGCCGGTCGGGAAGCTGGGCCCGGGTGCCCGTGCCCCTCTGCACGACCTGCTGGAGGGTCCAGGTCACCAGATCGGCAACTGCTGGGCCCAGGACCTTCTCCTGTCGGTACTCGTTCTCGTAGAGCACCGTCCCGTCAGCCTTGACGATCCGGGTGACCAGCACCGGATCGACCCGTACCCCGTGGTTGGCGAAGGTGGAGAAGGCCGTCGCCATGTCCATGGTGGTGACGTCGTTGGTGCCCAGAACGGCTGCCTCGTTGGTCTGCAGCTCCGAGCGCACCCCCAGGCGGTGAGCGGTCTCGATGGCTTCAGGACCGCCGACGTCCATGATCAGCTGGGCGTAGACCGTGTTGCACGACTGCACCGTCGCCTCCACCAAGGTCACCCGGCCGCATCCACCGCGCACGTTCCAGGTGGGCGCCTCGTGCCGGGGGATCGAGATGGCCCCGGGCCCGTTGTACTGGTTCACGATGGGCATGCCCGACTCGAGAGCGCTGGCCAGTACCACGGGTTTGAAGGACGACCCCGATTGGCGCCCCTTGCCGGTGGCCAGGTTGTAGCGGGCGTAGGGCTCGGGCCCCCAGTAGTCACGACCCCCGACCATGGCCAGGACGTGACCGTTGCGGGGATCCAGGGTGGTGAGCGCCGCCTGGGGATAGGTGGCGGGATCGGCCAGCACCCGGGCCACCGCCGCTTCGGCCTGGGCCTGCAGGTCGAGGTCGATGGTCGTCTGGATGCGCAGGCCACCCCCGAAGAGCAGGTTGATCCGCTCGCTGCGGGTCGAGCCGAAGCGGGGATCGTTGATGATCCACTGCTTCACCTCCTCCACGAAGTACGCGGCCGGGTAGCGCTCCTCTCCGGCGACCGCCGTGCCCTCGGTGGCCAGGCGCAGGCCGGCGCCCGACGCCCGCTCGAAGCGCTCCTCGTCGATCATGTCCAACTCGAGCATCCGCTCCAACACGACGTTGCGGCGGGCCAAGGCGCGTTCGGGACGCAGGTAGGGGTCGACGTTGGAGGGGCTCTGGATCATCCCCGCCAGCAGGGCCGCCTCGGCCAGGGTGACCTCGGTGACGGGCTTGCCGAAGTACTCGTAGGAGGCCGACTGCACGCCGTACTGGCCCCGGCCGAAGTAGATCGTGTTGAGGTAGAGCTCCAGGATGAGGTCCTTGGAGTAGCTCCGCTCGATCTGGAAGGCCAGCGCCGCTTCCTCCACCTTGCGGCTCACCGTCTGCTCGCCACTCAGGTAGACGTTCTTGACGTACTGCTGGGTGATGGTGGAAGCCCCGCCGGTGATCTCACCGGCGCGGGCGTTGGCGGCAGCCGCGCGCAGCACGGCGGTCAGATCCACGCCGCTGTGCTCGTAGAACCGCTCGTCCTCGATGGCGATCACCGCTTGGGGCAGGAACTCGGGGAGCTTCTCCAGGGCGATGTTCTGGCGGTTCTGTTCGGCCTCCAGGGTCGTGATCAAGGTGCCGTCGGCCGCGTAGATGGACGAGTTCTCCGAGGGTGTGGGCAGCACGGGGGGAAGGGTGACGGTCTCATAGGAGCAGGAGGCCAAGAGCACGAGCGCGAGGAAGCCGGCCCCGACGATCCGTCGCATCGCCCCATTGTGGCCCCCGGGCGCGGCCAGCGGCCATCGCCGAACCCCCGGCGACCGGCCGGCCCGGAGCGGAGTGTCCGACAGAGTGTCGAAACAGGGTGTCAGAACGGAGAGTCGCAACGGAGTGTCGCAACGGAGTGGCAGGAGCACCGGCCGGGGGGGCAGGCTGGGCCGGTGCAGGCAAGCTCCTCATCGCCGCCGCCGGGCCACCTGCCTTCAGGTCGCGCTCCCACCGGTGCCTCCATCGTCGACGACCTCTGGGCGCGGGGCCTGATCCACGACAACACCGACGAGACCCAGCTGCGGGAGCGCCTGGCGTCGGGTCCCACCACCTTGTACTGCGGTTTCGATCCGACCGCCGACAGCCTGCACCTGGGCAACCTGTTCCCTCTGCTCATGTTGCGTCGCTTTCAGGATGCCGGCCACCGCCCCATCGCCCTGGCCGGCGGGGCCACGGGCATGATCGGTGACCCCTCGGGCCGATCCGAGGAACGCAACCTCTTGGACTCCGAGACCCTGGATCGCAACCTGGCTGCGGTGTCGGCCCAGCTCGAGCGCTTCCTCGACTTCGGGCCCGGGCCCAACCAGGCGCGGCTGGTGGACAACCGGGAATGGACTGCGCCCATGTCGGTGCTCGAGTTCCTGCGTGACGTCGGCAAGCACCTGACCGTCAACGTGATGCTGGCCAAGGAATCCGTGCGCGCCCGGGTCGAGAGCGACAGCGGCATCTCCTACACCGAGTTCAGCTACATGCTCCTCCAGGCCAACGACTTCCGCTGGCTTCACGAGAACATGGACTGCGAGCTCCAGGTGGGGGGTTCTGACCAGTGGGGCAACATCACCGCGGGGATCGACCTGGTGCGCCGCACCACCGGAGCCCACGTGCACGGCCTGACCCTGCCCCTGCTGGTCAAGGCCGACGGCTCGAAGTACGGAAAGACCGCCGAGGGTGCCATCTGGTTGGATCCTGCCCGCACCAGCCCCTACGCCCTGTACCAGTACCTCATCCGAAGTGCCGACGATGACGTGGAGCGGCTGCTGTTCCACCTCACCCTGGTGCCCGTGTCCCGGTTGCAGGAAGTACTCGAGGCCCACCGCCGGCAACCAGAACAGCGCCAAGCTCAGCGCCTCCTCGCCCGGGAGGTGACCACCCTGGCCCACGGACCAGACGAGATGCGGGCCGCCGAGGCTGCCACCGCAGTGCTCTTCGGCACCCCTGGTGAACCCGGGCTCCCGGCGATCGAACTGGACGAGCGGGCCTACGGGGTGCTGGCCGCCGAGATCCCCAACGCCGAGATGGGTGAAGCGGCGGGAGGCCTCGTCGACCTGCTGGTCTCGGGCGGACTGGCCCGCTCGCGCAGCGATGCCCGCCGGGCCCTGGAAGCAGGCGAGATCGCCCTCAACGGACACCCCGAACCCGAGGACCGCCTCCTGGAAGAGTCAGACCTGCGCCATGGCCGCTTCGCCCTGCTCCAGCGTGGTCGCAAACGTCACAGCCTGGTGGTGCGTTGACCGGGTTGACGTCAGGGTGACAGAGGGGTAACGTAGTCCTTCGCCCCGGGCAGCCACCGTGCGCCCGAGGCTCCGGCCCACAGCCGGCAGCGGCACCTCCGCCTCAGGGCACGTGCCGAGCGAATCGCTTCCCTAGCGGGCAGCGCGCGCTCCTTGAAAACGGAAGAGAGGACAGTTTCGATACGCCAGTGCGGGCGTAGTCGTCTGTCGGCCCTCGGGCCGGTCGACGGGTACGTTCGTCAATGAAGGAATGCACTGTCCGGAACAACAAGACGGACTGTGCCAGTCGGTACCGAGATAGCCCTCGGTGCCGGCTCTCCAGATCGAGGCGACCCTCGGGTCGCCGAAGATCTCGACGGAGAGTTTGATCCTGGCTCAGGACGAACGCTGGCGGCGTGCCTAACACATGCAAGTCGAGCGAGGTTGCCTGGTCTTCGGACCGGGTACACCTAGCGGCGAACGGGTGAGTAACACGTGAGGAACCTGCCCCAGAGACCGGGATAACCCGAGGAAACTCGAGCTAATACCGGATGACCCCATCGGATCGCATGGTCTGATGTGGAAAGGTCAGCTGCTCTGGGAGGGCCTCGCGGCCTATCAGCTTGTTGGTGGGGTAATGGCCCACCAAGGCTATGACGGGTAGCTGGTCTGAGAGGACGATCAGCCACACTGGGACTGAGACACGGCCCAGACTCCTGCGGGAGGCAGCAGTGGGGAATCTTGCGCAATGGGCGAAAGCCTGACGCAGCAACGCCGCGTGGGGGATGAAGGCCTTCGGGTTGTAAACCCCTTTCAGCAGGGACGAAAATGACGGTACCTGCAGAAGAAGCCCCGGCCAACTACGTGCCAGCAGCCGCGGTAACACGTAGGGGGCGAGCGTTGTCCGGATTTATTGGGCGTAAAGAGCTCGTAGGCGGCTCGGTAAGTCGGGTGTGAAATTTCAGGGCTCAACCCTGAACAGCCACCCGATACTGCCGTGGCTAGAGTCCGGTAGGGGAGCGTGGAATTCCTGGTGTAGCGGTGAAATGCGCAGATATCAGGAGGAACACCGATGGCGAAGGCAGCGCTCTGGGCCGGTACTGACGCTGAGGAGCGAAAGCGTGGGTAGCAAACAGGATTAGATACCCTGGTAGTCCACGCCGTAAACGTTGGGCACTAGGTGTGGGGCGCCGTCAACGCGTTCCGTGCCGTAGCTAACGCATTAAGTGCCCCGCCTGGGGAGTACGGCCGCAAGGCTAAAACTCAAAGGAATTGACGGGGGCCCGCACAAGCGGCGGAGCATGTTGCTTAATTCGAGGCAACGCGAAGAACCTTACCTGGGTTTGACATGTAGGGAAAAGCCATAGAGATATGGTGTCCTTCGGGGCCCTACACAGGTGGTGCATGGCTGTCGTCAGCTCGTGTCGTGAGATGTTGGGTTAAGTCCCGCAACGAGCGCAACCCTTGTCCTATGTTGCCAGCGGGTAATGCCGGGGACTCGTAGGAGACTGCCGGGGTCAACTCGGAGGAAGGTGGGGACGACGTCAAGTCATCATGCCCCTTATGTCCAGGGCTGCAAACATGCTACAATGGCTGGTACAACGGGCTGCGACACCGCGAGGTGAAGCGAATCCCTTAAAGCCAGTCTCAGTTCGGATTGGAGTCTGCAACTCGACTCCATGAAGTCGGAGTCGCTAGTAATCCCGGATCAGCAACGCCGGGGTGAATACGTTCCCGGGCCTTGTACACACCGCCCGTCACACCACGAAAGTCGGCAACACCCGAAGTCCGTGGCCCAACCCGCAAGGGAGGGAGCGGCCGAAGGTGGGGTTGGCGATTGGGGTGAAGTCGTAACAAGGTAGCCGTACCGGAAGGTGCGGCTGGATCACCTCCTTTCTAAGGAGTCAACCCACTTCCCCTCTCGGGGGGAGGAATGGCTCATAGTTGACCACTGGCAACGTCGACTGTTCTCTCTTCCGTTTTGAGGGAGTGACCTGCTCACCCCCTTAGACCGTCGACCGACGAGCCCTCTGGGCGCGGGTCCCGGGTTCGGGACCCCCTGGAGCTGGCGCGAGTCGTTGAGGACCTTGAGAACTGCAGAGCGAGCACGAGCATCTTTTTTTGTTCTCCCAAGCTATGAAGAGCCAACGGTGGATGCCTTGGCGCCTACTACCGAAGAAGGACGTGACTGGCTGCGATAAGCCACGGGAAGCTGCCTAGTGAGCATTGATCCGTGGATGTCCGAATGGGGTAACCCGGCACCCGTAATGGGGTGTCACTCCCGCCTGAACACATAGGGCGGGCAGAGGGAACCCGGTGAACTGAAACATCTCAGTAACCGGCAGGAAAGGAAAGCAACAGCGACTCCCTGAGTAGCGGCGAGCGAAACGGGAATAGCCTAAACCGACCTGGTGTCAAAGCCCGATGGCGTTGCCAGGTCGGGGTCGTGGGACCCGACAGGAGGAACATCGGATCCTCCACGGAGTTACCAAACCGATGCCTAGTGGAAGCGTTCTGGAAAGGCGCGCCGCAGCGGGTAAGAGCCCCGTACGCGAAAGGCACTCGGTCTCCGGTTGGTGTTCCCGAGTAGCGCCGGTTCCGTGAAGGCCGGCGTGAATCTGCGAGGACCACCTCGTAAGGCTAAGTATACGTAGGCGACCGATAGCGAACTAGTACCGTGAGGGAAAGGTGAAAAGCACCCCGGGAGGGGAGTGAAATAGTACCTGAAACCGTTGGTTTACAATCAGTCAGAGCGTAGTCGCCGACTTCGGTCGGTGGCCGCGATGGCGTGCCTTTTGAAGAATGAGCCAGCGAGTTACGGTGTGTGGCAAGGTTAACCCGTGAGGGGAAGCCGGAGCGAAAGCGAGTCTGAACAGGGCGTTCAGTCGCATGCTGTAGACCCGAAGCCGAGTGATCTAGCCATGGGCAGGGTGAAGCGGGAGTAAGACCCCGTGGAGGCCCGAACCAACCTAGGTTGAAAACTGGGTGGATGACCTGTGGTTAGGGGTGAAAGGCCAATCAAACTCGGTGATAGCTGGTTCTCCCCGAAATGCATTTAGGTGCAGCGTCGGGTGTTCAGTCGTGGAGGTAGAGCACTGGATGGGCTAGGGGGCCTACAAGCTTACTGAACCCAGCCAAACTCCGAATGCCACGACTCCAGAGCCCGGCAGTGAGTCCATGGGGGATGAGCTCCTTGGACGAAAGGGAAACAGCCCAGACCGCCAGCTAAGGCCCCAAATTCTAGACTAAGTGGAAAACGATGTGGGATTGCACAGACAGCCAGGAGGTTGGCTTAGAAGCAGCCACCCTTGAAAGAGTGCGTAACAGCTCACTGGTCGAGTGGTCCTGCGCGGACAATGTAACGGGGCTCAAGTCTAGAGCCGAAGCTGCGGACTTCGCATTAGCGGAGTGGTAGGGGAGCGTCGATCTCGGAGCGAAGCGGGTGTGTGAACGCCCGTGGACCGGGGTCGAGTGAGAATGCTGGCATGAGTAGCGAAAGAGGGGTGAGAACCCCCTCCGCCGAATGCCCAAGGGTTCCTGGGGAAGGCCAATCCACCCAGGGTGAGTCGGGAGCTAAGGCGAGGCCGAGAGGCGTAGTCGATGCACAACCGGTTGATATTCCGGTACCACTGATGGAGCGCCCAACCCAAGTCGGGGCTGCCAGGGGCTGTGCACCTTCGGGTGCGCGAACCGAAGCGGCGCCGAGGCGGGTAGCAACGGGGTGACACAGGAGGGTAGGTGAACCCAGGCGATGGTTGTCCTGGGGTAAGCGTGTAGGGCGAGGACCAGGCAAATCCGGGCCTCACGAAGCCTGAGACGCGACGCCGAGTCGTTCAGACGAAGTCACTGATCCCATGCTGTCTAGAAAAACCTCTAGTGAGCTCCACTAGTGCCCGTACCCCAAACCAACACAGGTGGGCAGGTAGAGAATACCAAGGCGATCGGGAGAACTGTGGTTAAGGAACTCGGCAAATTACCTCCGTAACTTCGGGAGAAGGAGGACCTCATCAGGGTGAACGGACTTGCTCCGGGAGCCCGAAGAGGTGGCACATACCAGGGGGAAGCGACTGTTTACTAAAAACACAGCAGCGTGCTAAGCCGTAAGGCGCTGTATACGCTGTGACGCCTGCCCGGTGCCGGAAGGTTACGGGGAAGGGTTAGCCTTCGGGCGAAGCTCTGAACCTAAGCCCCGGTAAACGGCGGCCGTAACTATAACGGTCAACCCAAAGTGGCCGTTACAAAACCTGGCCATATGCTGGGAACTCCGAGAATCCAGCGGTACTCGCTCATTCCTGTCACTGGGGTTGCGCACCCTTGAGGAATGAGCAGTGACAATCCGACTGGTGCGGACAATCAGCAGGAAACCGAGATTGCAAGACTCGAGCTCGATCCTTGGTGGATCGTAGGTTTCGCGGACGGAGAGGGTTGCTTCTCCGTCTCGGTGCACCGCAATCCGCATGTACGCCGTACACACGGATGGCAGCTGCAGGCCGCGTTCCAGGTATATCAGCACCATAAGGATCGAGTGGTACTCGAGGCGCTTGAGACGTTCTTCGGCTGCGGTCGAATCCGATCGAAGGGTCCGAAGAGCAGCGTCCTCACCTACACGGTGTGGAGGCTGCAAGAACTGGAGGAGCGCATCCTCCCGTTCTTCGAGCGCCATCTGCTTGTCGTCAAGAAGGATGACTTCGCAGCGTTTGCCGCCATCGTGCGGCGGATGCGCTGCAAGGACCATCTCGAAACGGCAGGCTTCGAGGAAATCGTGCGGCTCGCCTTCTCGATGAATCAGTCGGGAAAGCAAAGAAGCCGTACGCTCGAAGAAGTACTATCGGGATCCTCAGAGACTGCACGCCAGGCACCCGCAGCTACGTCAGACTGCGAGTGAAGATACAGTCCGAACTGCATGGCGACATGCAGAGCTGGACAGAAATGATCCAGCCCCGCCAATGCATGTTGGTGGAGTAACAAGATTGCCTAAGGTAGCGAAATTCCTTGTCGGGTAAGTTCCGACCTGCACGAATGGCGTAACGACTTCCCCACTGTCTCAACCACAGACCCGGCGAAATTGAAGTACGAGTAAAGATGCTCGTTAGCTGCAGAAGGACGGAAAGACCCCGTGGACCTTTACTACAGCCTGATATTGGGGTTTGGTAGACGTTGTGTAGGATAGGTGGGAGACTTGGAAGCTGGCACGCCAGTGTCGGTGGAGTCAACCTTGAAATACCACCCTGCGTGTGCTGGGCCTCTAACCCAGATCCGTTATCCGGATCGGGAACAGTGTCAGGTGGGTAGTTTGACTGGGGCGGTCGCCTCCCAAAAGTAACGGAGGCGCCCAAAGGTTCCCTCAGCCTGGTTGGCAATCAGGCGTCGAGTGCAATGGCACAAGGGAGCTTGACTGTGAGACAGACATGTCAAACAGGAGCGAAAGCTGGGCATAGTGATCCGGCGGTTGCGTGTGGAAGCGCCGTCGCTCAACGGATAAAAGGTACCCCGGGGATAACAGGCTCATCTTCCCCAAGAGTCCATATCGACGGGAAGGTTTGGCACCTCGATGTCGGCTCATCGCATCCTGGGGCTGAAGCAGGTCCCAAGGGTTGGGCTGTTCGCCCATTAAAGCGGTACGCGAGCTGGGTTTAGAACGTCGTGAGACAGTTCGGTCCCTATCCTCTGCAGCCGTAGGAGATTTGAGGAAAGCTGTCCCTAGTACGAGAGGACCGGGACGGACGCAGCTCTCGTGTGCCAGTTGTCCTGCCAAGGGCACGGCTGGTTGGCGACCTGCGGAAGGGATAACCGCTGAAAGCATCTAAGTGGGAAGCCTTTTCCAAGATGAGATCTCCCACCGGGACAACCGGGTAAGGCCCGTGGTAGACCACCACGTTGATAGGCCGGAGGTGTAAGCACGGCAACGTGTTCAGCCGACCGGTACTAATCGGCCGAGGGCTTGGGTCGAGAACAAAATCTCGAGATGCTCGTACTCGCTCTGGAGTTGTCGGGGACCGGTCTCGGTCGCCCGTTGACAACACAAGATGTCCGGTGGTGATAGCGGCGGGGCCACACCCGTTCCCATTCCGAACACGGAAGTTAAGCCCGCCAGCGCCGATGGTACTTGGGTGGAGACGCCCTGGGAGAGTAGGACACCGCCGGCTTTCTCTGACAGGCCCCTGCAGTGCAGGGGCCTGTCGCGCGTCTCTGTCGTCGAGACCGGTAGCCTCGCATGTTCCATGACCTCTGATCGCTCTGACCGCGCCCCACGGGGCGGACCCCGCGGGGGCGCCTCGCGTGGCCGACCGCGTCCCGGCACGGGGAGTTCGGGTCGGTCGTCGGGTCCGGGCGGTAGTCGGTCGTCGGGTCCGGGTCGGTCGTCGGGTCCGGGTCGGTCGTCGGGTCCGGGTCGGTCGTCGGGTCCGGGCGGTAGTCGGTCGTCGGGTCCGGGTCGGTCGTCGGGTCCGGGTCGGTCGTCGGGTCCGGGTCGGTCGTCGGGTCCGGGTCGGTCGTCGGGTCCGGGTCGGTCGTCGGGTCCGGGCGGTAGGCGGCCGTCCGGCTCCGGTCGCTGGGATGAAGCCCTCCCCGGGACCAAGGCGTGGGGAGGAGTGGCCCGCAAGGGCGCGGCCTCACTGCGTGAGGGCCGTGACGGCGGAGGGCGGCCCGGCCGCGAGGCAGGACGGCCCCCAGTCGAGGACGGTGATCGCTGGCAGCGGGTCGACGGCTCCGAGCCGCCACCCACACACGCCGGCAGGGATCGTGAGGACGCCGGCGAGGACTCGCAGTTGACGATCGACACCGGCGAGGCGGCTCGTGAACTGGCCACCGCCGCGGGCGCCGGCCGAGGTGCGCGCCTGGAACGGCGGCTCCAGGACGGGGCCCGGGCCTTCTCCCGCGGCTACTACGAGGAGGCCCGCCGCCTGTTGCGTCCACTGGTCCAGGAGGTTCCCAGCGTGGCCGCAGGGCGCGAGCTCTATGGCCTGGCGCTCTACCGCCTGGGCCGCTGGAGATCGGCTGCCAAGGAGCTGTCGGCCTTCCGTGAGCTCACCGGCTCCTGCGAGCAGCACCCCGTGCTGGCCGACTGCCATCGTGCCCTGGGCCACCACCGCGAAGTCGTCCGGCTCTGGGACGAGCTACGGACCGCCTCCCCGAGCGCGGCCCTGGTGACCGAGGGACGCATCGTGGCCGCCGGCTCGCTGGCCGACCAGGACCGGCTGACCGATGCCATCGAGACACTGGGTGGGAGCTGGAGGTTCCCCAAGCGGGCCTCAGAGCACCACCTGCGCCGGGCCTACGCCCTGGCCGACCTCTACGAGCGAGCCGGTGACATCCCCCGGGCCCGTCAGCTGTTCGGGCGTATCCAGGGAGCGGACCCCGGGTTCGCCGATGTGAGCCAACGCCTGCGCGCTCTGCGCTGAGAACCGATCCACGAGGTGGGACCACCCAGGGGCACGCGCCTAGGGTGGAGCCCCGAACCATCCGAGCCCGTGCCCGAAGGAGTGCAATGGCTGTCGACATCCCCGCCCTGCTCGGCGACGACGCCGACACCCTGCTCAACCATGTCTGCCAAGGCATCCCCCACGAAGACCTCCACCTGCCCGGCCCCGACTTCGTCGACCGGGTGTGGCGCGACAGCGACCGCAACCCCCAGGTGCTGCGCAACCTGCAGTCGCTCTTCGACCACGGCCGCCTGGCGGGCACCGGCTACGTCTCGATCCTCCCGGTCGACCAGGGCATCGAGCACTCGGCGGCGGCCTCCTTCGCCCCCAACCCGATCTACTTCGACCCCGCGAACATCGTCGAGCTGGCCATCGAGGGCGGCTGCAACGCGGTGGCCATCGACCTTCGGCGTGCTCGGCGCGGTGGCCCGGCGCTACGCCCACCAGATCCCCTTCATCGTCAAGCTCAACCACAACGAGCTGCTCACCTACCCGAACAAGTTCGACCAGATCATGTTCGGCTCGGTGCGAGCAGGCCTGCGAACCTGGGCGCGGCCGGCGTGGGCGCCACCATCTACTTCGGCTCCGACGAGGTCGACCCGCCAGATCCAGGAGGTGAGCGAGGCTTTCGCAGCACGCCCACGAGCTCGGGCATGTTCACCGTGCTGTGGTGCTACCTGCGCAACCCGGCGTTCAAGAAGGACGGCGTCGACTACCACGTGTCCGCCGACCTCACCGGGCAGGCCAACCACCTCGGCGTCACCATCGAGGCCGACATCATCAAGCAGAAGCTGCCCGAGAACAACGGCGGCTACAACGCGCTGATCGGAGCTTCGGCAAGACCTCACAAGCTGGTCTACGACGAGCTGACGCACCGACCACCCCATCGACCTCACCCGCTAGCAGGTCGTCAACTGCTACATGGGCCGCGTCGGCCTGATCAACACCGGCGGCGAGTCCAAGGGCGCCGAGCGACCTGGCCGAGGCCGTGCGCACCGCGGTCATCAACAAGCGTGCCGGCGGCACCGGCCTCATCACGGGCCGCAAGGCCTTCCAGCGGCCGATGGGCGAAGGGCGTCGAGCTGCTGCAACGCCATCCAGGACGTCTACCTCGACTCCACCGTCACCGTCGCCTGAATAGCGCCCGGACCGTGGTCGGGACGACCCGGGCCCGGCGATACAGTGAGCAGCGCGGCGGCTGGGGTGGCTCGCGACACAACCTATTGGCGTACGGACGAAACAAAGGGGTTTCAGGTGTCCGACACCGCCCATCGAGTACCCACCCGCTCCCTCGATCGCGTGATCATCCGCTTCGCGGGCGATTCGGGCGACGGGATGCAGCTGACCGGCGCCCGGTTCACCGATTGCCAGCGCCATGCTCGGAAACGACCTGGCCACGCTGCCCGAGTACCCCGCCGAGATCCGCGCCCCGCGGGCACGGTGGCGGGGGTCTCGGCGTTCCAGGTGCACATCTCCGACCACGAGATCACCACACCGGGCGACTCGCCAAACGTGCTGGTGGCCATGAACCCGGCCGCGCTGCGAAGCGAGCTGCACCGCCTCGAGTCGGGTGGCTCGATCATCGTGAACGTCGACGCCTTCGACCGAACGGAACCTGCACAAGGCCGGCTACGACACGAACCCACTCGAAGACGACAGCCTCGTCGGCTACCGCGTCTACGAGGTTCCGATGACCTCGCTCACCAAGGACGCGGTGGCACCCCTCGGGGTCAAGCCCCGCGACGCCGAGCGGTCGAAGAACTTCTTCGCCCTGGGCCTGATCTCCTGGATGTACACGCGGCCCTCCAAGCCGACCCTCGACTGGATCAGCCACAACTTCAAGGGCAAGGACCAGGTGATCGAGGCCAACAGGGCGGCCTTCCACGCGGGTCACGCCTTCGGTGAGACCGCCGAGCTGTTCGAGTACAAGTACGAGGTCAAGCCGGCCACCCTGGATCCGGGCACCTACACCAACGTCACCGGCAACACCGCCCTGGCCTGGGGTCTCATCGCGGCGGGCCAGCTGGCCGGACTACCCCTCTTCCTCGGCTCGTACCCCATCACGCCGGCGTCGGACATCCTCCACGAACTCTCCAAGCACAAGAACTTCGGTGTGCGCACCGTCCAGGCCGAGGACGAGATCGCGGCCATCGGTTCCGCGGTGGGAGCGGCCTACGGAGGCCACCTGGCGGTCACCACCACCAGCGGGCCCGGCATGGCGCTCAAGGCTGAGACCATGGGCCTGGCCGTCAGCCTCGAGCTACCGCTGGTCATCGTGAACATCCAGCGCGGTGGGCCCTCCACGGGCCTGCCGACCAAGACCGAGGGCGCCGACCTGTTGATGGCCATGTACGGCCGCCACGGCGAGTCACCGATGCCGATCGTCGCCGCCCGCAGCCCCGCCGATTGCTTCGACGCCGCCATCGAAGCGTCGCGCATCGCCCTCAAGTACCGGACGCCGGTCATCCTGCTCTCCGACGGCTACCTGGCCAACGGATCGGAACCCTGGCGGATCCCCGAGGTCGACTCCCTCCCCGACATCAGCGTCGCCTTCACCACCGAGCCCAACGGCACCGACGACGACGGCCAACCCGCCTACCACCCCTACCGGCGCGACCCGAAGACCCTGGCCCGCCCCTGGACGCCACCGGGCACACCCGGGCTGATGCACCGCATCGGAGGGTTGGAGAAAGCCGACGTCACCGGGACGGTCTCCTATGACCCGGCCAACCACGAACGCATGATCCACCTGCGGGCCGACAAGGTGGCCGGGATAGCCGCGGACCTGCCCCCCGTCGAGGTCGAGGGGTCCGTGGACGACGCCGAGGTGCTGGTGGTCGGCTGGGGTTCCACCTGGGGCGCCATCGCCGGGGCCGTCGACCGACTCATCGCCGGGGGCCGCAGGGCGGCGCGGGTCCACCTCGACCACCTCAATCCTCTGCCTGCAGACCTGGGGCCCGTGCTGCACCGCTATCCGCGGGTCGTGGTTCCCGAGCTCAACCTGGGCCAGCTGTCGGTCCTGTTGCGCTCCCAGTACCTCGTCGACGCACGCAGCATCTCCAAGGTGCAGGGCGCCCCGTTCACCGCCGGCGAGCTCGAGCGGGCAATCCTGGAGGTCATCGATGACTGACGTCACCACCACGCGCAAGGACTGGGCCAGCGACCAGGAAGTCCGGTGGTGCCCGGGCTGTGGCGACTACTCGATTCTGTCCGCGGTGCAGCTGCTCATGCCCGAGCTGGGGGTCGCGCCGCCACAACACCGTCTTCGTGTCAGGCATCGGGTGCTCGTCGCGGTTCCCCTACTACATGAACACCTACGGGATGCACTCGATCCACGGCAGGGCTCCCACCATCGCCACGGGCCTGGCCGTGGCGCGCCCCGACCTCGACGTGTGGGTCGTGGGAGGCGACGGCGACCTGCTGTCCATCGGCGGCAACCACCTGATCCATGCCCTGCGCCGCAACATCAACCTGACGATCCTGTTGTTCAACAACCAGATCTACGGGCTGACCAAAGGCCAGTACTCACCCACCAGCGAGGTGGGCAAGGTGACCAAGTCCACGCCCTTCGGCTCGCTGGAGACCCCCTTCAATCCCATAGCCCTGGCCCTGGGGGCCGAAGCCAGCTTCGTGGCCCGCACCCACGACATGGACCGCCAGCACATGATCACCACCTTCCAGCGGGCCCACGATCACCGGGGTGCGGCCCTGGTCGAGGTGTACCAGAACTGCAACGTCTTCAACGACGGCGCCTTCGAGCAGCTCACCGGGAAGCAGGTCCGCGACGAGATGCTCATCCCCCTCGAGCACGGCCAGCCGGTGCGTTTCGGGGCCGACCGCGAGATGGGCGTCATCATCGACGAGAAGGGCACGGCCCACATCGTGTCGGTGGCCGACGTCGGCGACGAGCGCATCCTGGTGCACGACGAGACCTCGGACCGGGGTCTTGCCTTCTCGCTGGCCCGCCTCGCCCCCAGCCCTCACGATCCGACTCCCATCGGCGTCTTCCGCGCTGTAGACCGGCCCGAGTACGGCGACCAGGTGGAGCGTCAGCTCGCCCAGGCCCAGGCCGACCAGGGACCGCCCGACCTGGGTGCGCTCCTGCGAACCGGAGGTACCTGGGAGGTTTCCTGAGCGGCCAGGTCTCCTGAGCGGCCAGGTCTCCTGAGCGGCCCGGCGATTCGCGGGAGCCGGGGGCGTCAGCTGTCCAGATCGTCCAGCATGCGCAGCACCAGTCCGGTGCGGGGCTTGGGATGGAAGAACGTGGTCTTGGGGGGCATGCGTTCACCCCCCTGGGCGATGGCCAGGATCTCGGCGACGGGTACCGGGCGCAGAACCAGACCCAGGTCGGCCTCTCGGCGCGCCACCTGGCGCGTCACGGTCGCGACGCCGTGCTGGTAGGCCAGTTCGTGGTCTGCCCAGGAGCCGGCGATCGTTGCCACGCGGGCCGTGTCCAGGTCACGGGTGCCGGCGAAGGCTTCGGGCCGGGGCCGGAGGCGCCAGGTCGCTTCGGGGGTGATTGCGCCCAGGGTGCCGGTCTCCACCAGCTCGGCCACACACGCATCGTCGAGCTCGTCTGCGGGCCGCCAGGGGAGTAGCTCGAAGAAAGGGGACAGCAGCGAGCGCACGTCGGTTCCCGCCGGCAGGCCCGACACCAACCGGTGGATCGGTCGGACCGCCAGCTGGGCAGACGACAGTTCCACCGCCCACAACAGCGCGGCATCCCAGGGCCCCGGCCCCACGGCCTCCCGCTGCTCTTGGCGGTAGGCCAGAGCAGTCTCGAAGCGGTGGTGACCGTCCGCGATCACGACCGGGGCATTGCCCACGGCCGAGGCGATGTCTGCGATCCGATCGGCCGCCGAAGTTCTCCAGAGGCGGTGGCGCACACCGTCCTCGTCGACGAAATCCGCCAGGGCCGGCTCATCGGTGGAGGCCAGATCGGTCAACCCCTCGGCGGGAACGAGGCCCCAGACCGCCGAGAGGTTGGCCCGGCACACCTGCAGCATTCGTAGCCGGTCGCTGCGGGCCTTGGGAGTCGTGTGCTCATGGGGCAGGATCCCCTCCCCGGGTGCTTCCAGGGCGAGGGTGCCGAAGACCCCGACGGTACGGCGAGCCTGGCCGGCGTCGTCGGTGAAGTCCATGGAATAGGGGTAGAAGGCGGGCTCGGGATCACGTACCAGCATCGAGGTCTGCTGCCACCGCTCCAGCAGCGCCGGTGCCACCTCGTAGGGATCACGACCGTCCTCACCAGCGGGAAGGTCGACCCGGACGATGTTGTCGGGGTGGCGGTCCAGCAGCCGGGCACGCTGATCGGCGTCGATCACGTCGTAGGGGGGTGCTGTGACCAGTGCGGGATCGCACCCCTGCTCGTAGCGCAGGGCGGCAAAGGGTCGGAAGGCCGGCATGGACCTGTCCTATCACGCCAGGACCCGCGCGCATGACCCGCCGCCCCCGGGTTGCTGCCCTGGTGTGATCCAATGACACGGTGAGGTGGCGAGCAGCACCGGTGATCGCAGCGCTCCTGGTCGGGGCCTGCGCACCCTCCCAGGCCGGTACCGGTTCGCAGCCCGATCCGGTTGCGGCCACTCTGGCCGATGCGGCCGCATCGGAGCTGCCCAAGCCGATTTCGGTGCTGGAAGGCCTCGGCGGCCTGCGCATCTGGGTCGGGTCGCCCAGCGGGTCCGATCCTTCCACCGCCACCGACGCCATCCTGGCCGAGGCCACCATGCAGGTGCTGGAGGCGGCGGGCGTCGAGGTGGTCGACCGAACAGAGTTGGGCTCGGGGATCCTGGTGCGTGATTCGATGCTCTCTGGCGAGATCGACGTGGCCTGGGAGGGTACGGGGCGGGCCTGGACGGCCCTGCTGCGTCAACCCGCCGAGGGGCTCACCTCTGCTGAGATCGCCGAGAGGCTGGCAGAGCGCGACCTGGCCGAGAACGGCATCGCCTGGTTGCCCCCCGCACCCGTACATGCCGGACCGGGGTTCGCGGTGGCCACGACTCTGGCCGGACGCGAGGGTCTGGAGGCCATGTCGGACATGGCGGCGATGATGACTGCCGCCCCCGGGGACGGCGGCGATGACGAGGTGGTCATCTGCGTCACGTCGAACTTCGTGACCTTTCCCTCCGACGGGCAGGTGGCCGTCGAGGAGGCCTTCGGGGTTTCACTTCCCGAGGACGGCCTGCCGCGTGTACGAGCCCGAGCCGATCTATCCGGCGACGGGTGACCAGGAGTGCACCTTCGGCCTGGTGGATGCCACCTCGGGGAGGCTTCCCCGCTACGGCCTCGACGTCCTCGAAGACGACGTCGGTGCCTTCCTGCCCAACCAGCCGGCGCCCGCGGTGCGCGCCGATGTGATCGAGGACCATCCCGACATAGCGACCCTGCTGGCCGGCCTGGCCCGAGCGATGACCCCCGAGGTGATCCGTGACCTCAATCGCGAGGTCGTGCTGGAGGGAGCCACCCCGGCCGAGGCCGTCGAGGGCTGGCTGGCGGCCGAAGGCCACACGGTTGCCGGCGGTGATGCCGACCGTTAGCGTCACGCCGATGGCAGAGCTACCGATCCTGCGGCGACTCCTGGAGGCCGGAACCGACCTGGGCGAGCTCACCCAGCAACGGGCCGAACGCCTGGTGCAGGCACTGGTCGACGCCGGCGAACTGCAGCGCGACCAGGCCCAACGGGCCGTCCAGGAGCTGGTGAGTCGCAGCCAGCGGAACCGGGACCGCCTGCTGCGCCGCATCGACCGGGAGGTGCAGGCCAGCGTCCGTCGGATGGGCCTGGTCGGCACGGCCGACCTCGCCCGTGTCGAGCGCAGGTTGTCGCGCCTGGAGAAGGCCACCAAAGCCGCACCATCAAGGCCGGCAAGCACCAAGGCCGGGTCCAAGGGTGGGGCGTCCAAGGCCGCAGCATCCAAGTCGGCAAGCACCAAGACCGGGTCCAAGGGTGGGGCCGCCAAGACCAGCAACCAGGCCGGCCGACGCCGACCCGGTTCCTGACAGGCGCACGACCATCACGCGCCGTCGCCTCGACGCAGAGATGGTCCGGCGGGGCCTGGTCTCGGGTCGCCGCCAGGCACGCGAGGCGATCGATGCGGGGCGGGTCACGGTGTCGGGAGCACCAGCAGACAAGGTCCATCGGCTGGTGGACCCTGCCGAAGCGATCCACGTCTCGGGCCCACCCGAGCGCTACGTGGGTCGGGGCGGGCGCAAGCTCCAGGGCGCGCTTGAGGGCTTCTCTCTCGATCCCACCGGCTGGCGAACCTTGGACGTGGGCGCCTCCACTGGTGGGTTCACCGACTGCCTGCTCCAGCACGGGGCGAGGCAGGTGGTGGCCATCGACGTGGGTCGGGGTCAGCTCCACCAGCGCCTGCGGGACGATCCCCGCGTGCAGGTGCACGAACGCCTGAACGCCCGCGACATGAGGGCCGAGGATCTGGGGGGTCCCTTCGAGTTCGTGGTCGTAGACGTGTCGTTCATCGGTCTGCGACAGATCGTCGGCGCTCTCGTGGGTGTGGCCGCGGTGGGCGCCGACCTGGTCCTGTTGGTCAAGCCCCAGTTCGAGGCGGGACGGTCCGAGGTGGGTCGCGGTGGGGTGGTCAGGGACCCCCAGGTGTGGGAACGGGTGCTCGTCGGCGTGCATGACGCGCTCGTCGGGGAGGGAGCGAGCATCATGGGGGCGATGGTGTCCCCCTTGCGTGGTGGTGACGGCAACGTCGAGTTCTTCTTGTGGGCTCGGCGGACCGGGCGCGACGAGGTCGTCTCCGGACTGCCCGCAGGCCGCTTCCACGACCTCGCCGGCGCGATCCCCACCACGAGTGACCCTGTGGGACAGGAAGGGCGCTGACAGTGGCTGCGGTGGTTCTCGTCCTGCGACCGGATCGCGACGGCGTGATCGGCACCGCCCGGCGGGCCCTCACCTGGCTGGAGGATGCCGGCCACCAGGTACGCCTTCCGGAAGGTGACGCGGCCCGCCTGGACCGGAGCGACCTGGCCACCTCGCAGGCACAGCTCACCGACGGGGTCGATCTTGCCGTCAGCCTGGGTGGGGACGGGACGATGCTGCGCACCGTGCACCTGGTGGCATCGGCGGGCATCCCGGTGCTGGGTGTGAACCACGGCCAGCTCGGCTACCTCACACAGGTGGATCCCACCGGCCTGGAAGAGGCCCTGGCGGCCTACTTCGCCGGCCGGCACCAGATCGAGGAGAGGATGATGCTGCGGGTGCGCACCGATGCTCCCGCCAGTGGGGTGGTCCTCGACGCCGTCGCCCTCAACGAGGCGGTCATCGAGAAGACCGACAGCGGTCGCACCGTGCGGCTCCAGGTCAGCTTCGACGGTGCCACCTTCACCCGCTACACCGCCGACGGGCTCATCGTGGCAACGCCCACGGGAAGCACCGCCTACTCCTTCTCGGTCAGGGGACCGATCGTGGCTCCGACCCACCGCGCCATGCTCCTCACGCCGGTCTCGCCCCACATGCTCTTCGATCGCAGCCTCGTGCTGGAGCCACACGATGTGCTGCGCGTGGAGGTCGCCTCTGAGAGGACGGCCAGCCTGGCTCTCGACGGAGTCGTCGCCGGAACCCTCCAGGAAGGCGACGCGGTGGAGTGCACCGCGGCGGGCGTACCGGCCCGACTAGTGGTGTTCGGGCCTCGTGACTTCCACCGTCTACTGAAGCAGAAGTTCGGTCTGCCCGACCGGTGATCCCATGCTGATGGAGATGTCGGTATCGGGTCTGGGGGTGATCGACGAGCTGAGCCTGGTGATGCCAGGTGGCATGGTCGCCGTCACCGGCGAGACCGGCGCGGGCAAGACGCTGGTGGTGACCGCGATCGAACTGCTGGTGGGAGGTCGCGCCGACGCCGTACTGGTGGGGCCCGACCGCGAAGAGGCCGTCGTGGAGGGCCGCTTCCTGCACGGAGCCGACGAGCACATCCTGCGAAGGATCGTGCCCGCGTCGGGCCGCTCCCGTGCCTACGTGGACGGCAACATGGCCACCGTAGGTGAGCTGGCCGACATCGGACGCAAACTCGTCGACCTCCACGGCCAGCACAGCCACCAGTCGCTCCTGTCCGGTGCAGCCCAACGCGGGGCCGCTCGACCACTACGCGGGCAACGACCTGGCGACCTTGCACGAGAACCGTGGCCGCCTCGCCGCTTCGGGTCGGGAGCTGGAGAGCCTCGGGGGTGACGGGCGTGCCCGGGCCCGTGAGATGGACCTGCTCGAACACCAGATCTCCGAGTTGGAGGAGGCGGCGCTGCGGGCCGGCGAGCTGGGTGAGCTCGAGGATCAGGAGCAGTTGCTGGCCGACGCCGCCGGCCACCGGTCGGCGGCTCGGGAGGCTTCCGAACTGCTCTCGGGTGAGGAGGGAGCGGCCTTCCTGACCGCCCGAGCCGCGGCGGCCCTGCGGGGTCGGGCACCTCACGAGGACATGGCGGCTCGGGTGGCGGGCCTCCAGGCAGAGCTGGAGGACGCCGGCAGAGATCTGGCCCGGCTGGCCGAGAGCACCGTCGATGATCCCGCCCGCCTGGCAGCGGTTCGAGACCGCCTCGGACGGATCCACGGGCTGGGCCGCAAGTACGGGGGGAGCATCGAGGAGATGATCGCCTTCGGGGAGGAAGCCAGAGCCCGCCGCGACGAGCTCGCCGGGTTCGAGGGACGAGCCGCTCAGCTTGCTCGTGAGATGGAGGAGGTCAGTCGGGTGGTGGCCGACCTGGAGGCCGACGTCGGTCGGGCTCGCCGTGAAGCCGCCCCCCGGCTGGCTGGCGCGGTCACCGCCCACCTGGGTGACCTGGCTCTGGCCGGAGCGATGCTCGACGTCCTGGTCGAGGGTCCGGATCCGGGAGACGACGTCGAGTTCCGCTTCGCAGCGGATCCCGGCGGGAGCCCTCTGCCGCTGCGCAAGGTGGCCTCGGGTGGCGAGCTGGCGCGACTGATGCTGGCCCTGCGCCTGGTGCTCACCGCGGGGCCCGACACCCTCGTCTTCGACGAGGTCGACGCAGGGATCGGGGGAGCGGCCGCACACAGCGTGGGGCGAGCATTGGCCGGGCTCGTGCCCTCCCACCAGGTCCTGGTGGTGACCCACCTGGCCCAGGTGGCCGCGCAGGCCGATTCACAGATCCTGGTGACCAAGGAACGGGTGCGGGGTCGGGTCCGGACCGGGGCCAAGGTGCTGGATCCAGAGGAGCGTCTCGGCGAGTTGGCCCGCATGTTGTCGGGCGAGTCGGCCAGCGGCACGGCCCGCAAGCACGCGGCGGAGCTGCTCGCCGGATCCGGTCGAACCGCCCGCCGATGAGTGTCTTCGCCGTGGCCGGGTCGGTCTCGGCCGGCGCGGCCGCGCTGGGATGGTGGATCACCGAGCGGACCCTGTATCGCCGCCCGGCGTTGCGGACCTCCAACCACCGCGGCCGCGACGTGGCCTTCCCGGGCGGTCTGGTGCTGGTCGCGGCAGTGGTGGTCGCCGAACTGGTCGTGACTGTGGGCACTGCCGTGCCGGCGGGAGCCGATGGGCCCCGGCGGGCCGCGGTGGCGGCAGTGGTGGGTTTCGCTCTGGTGGGCTGGGTGGACGACCGTTGGGGCGATTCTGGCGTGTCGGGCTTCGGCGGGCACCTGCGAGCCCTGGCCAGAGGCAAGATCACCACAGGGCTCGCCAAGATCGCGGGAGGTCTGGCCGTGGCGACCGTCGCCGTGTGGTGGGCGGTGCCGGGGCACCCGGCCCCCCTCATCCTGGCGGACACGGTTCTGGTGGCCCTGGCGGCCAACACCGTCAACCTGTGTGACCGGCGACCGGGCCGCGCGGCCAAGGTGACGGTGCTGGCGGGGGCCCTGGTGATCGGTGGGGCGGGCGCCGATCCCCGGGTGGCCACGACAGCCATGGTCGTCGCTGCCACTGTCGTGCTGGCGGTCCCGGACCTGAGAGAGGAGCTGATGCTCGGGGACACCGGTGCCAACCCGATGGGAGCGGCCATCGGGATGGGAGTGGTGGTGGCCGGCAGCTCGGTGGTCCGTCTGGGTGTGCTCACCTTGGTGGTTGTGGCGAACCTGGCGGCGGAGCGGGTCTCCTACAGCGACGTGATCCAAGCCAATGCGCCTCTGCGTTGGTTGGACGGGCTCGGCGGGCGAGAGGAGTGAACTCTCATCGAGGGGTCCGCTGGGCTAGTCTCGGTCGAAGCTGCCGGGGGCTCCACCCAACCTGTCGGACCCCATGGCTGAGGCGCCGTCCGGCGCTGTCCGTGGCGTCACGGCCGGCGCAACCGCAGTCACCGGCTCCCATCCCGGCTCCCATCCAATGGCTCACGGCTTCGAGATGACCACCAGCGGGGGCACTCCCACCGACACCGTCGCGAGTGGGCCCGCGCGCCTGGGGCGACGCACCAAGGACCTCGTGCGAGATCTCAAGGCTGGCGAGATCGCCGTGATCGACCACGCCGACCTCGACCGCGTCGCTGCCGAGAGCCTCGTGTCCAGCGGTGTGGTGGGTGTGGTGAACGCGTCCAGCTCGATCACCGGTCGCTATCCCAACAGCGGGCCCCTGCACATCGTGGAAGCGGGCCTTCCTCTGCTGGACGCAGCCGGATCCGAGGTTCTCGAGCGTCTCCAGGACGGCGAGAGGATCACGATCGATTCGAGCGGCGCCCTGTGGAACGGGGGCCTCGTGGCAAGGGGCGAGCTGCTGACCGCTGCGGTGGTGGCCCACCGTATGGAGGAAGCCCGTCAAGGCATCGGCGAAGAGCTCCAACGCTTCGCGGTCAACACCCTCGAGTACGTCGCCCGTGAGGCCCCCGCCACATTCGAACCGCTCGACCTCCCACCGCTGCGCACCGACTTCCGGCGCCGGCATGCCCTGGTTGTGGTGCGAGGTCACGAGTACCGGGAGGACCTGAGGGCCCTGCGCCCCTACATCGTCGAGTTCCACCCGGTTCTGATCGGTGTGGACGGCGGGGCCGACGCCCTCCTCGAGATGCGCCTGCGCCCCGACATCATCATCGGCGACTTCGACTCGCTCTCGGAGCGGGCCTGGGCCTGCGGGGCCGAGTTGGTCCACCACGTCCACCCCGACGGGCGCGCCCCGGGCCGGGACGCGCTCGTGGCGCGTGGCCTGCCCTATCACGAACTGGTGGTCGAGGGGACGAGCGAGGACGCCGCCATGCTCCTGGCCTACGAGAGTCGTGCCCAGCTGATCGTGGCTGTGGGGACCCACGCCTCGATGGTGGAGTTCTTGGACAAGGGCCGCGCCGGCATGTCCTCGACCTTCCTGACGCGTCTACGGATTGGGCCCCTGCTCGTCGATGCCAAGGGCGTCTCACAGCTCTACCAGGGCCGGGTCCGGCGCCGGGACATCGCCATCCTGGTGGCGGCGGGTCTCGTGGCCATCATGGCGGTGATGCTGGCCTCCGAGCCGCTCCGGGTCATGCTGGACGGCTTCTGGCTGTGGCTGCGCGACAGCTGGTACTCGCTGACGGATCGGTTCTGAGCGTGATCACCTTTCGTTTCTACCTCGTGACCCTGGTCGCCATCTTCCTGGCGGTCGCCCTGGGAGTGGTGATCGGGTCGACCTTCGCCGAGCCCGCGGTGATCGACAACCTGCGGGCACGCGTGGACGACGTCCAGGCCCGCCTGGACGGGCGGGTCGAGCTCATCGACGACCTCCGCGAGCAGATCGACCAGCAGGAGGCGGCCATCGAGCAGTCGTCCCGCTTCTCGGTCGACGCCACCCTGGCGGGGCGCCGCGTGGTGGTCGTGGCCGAAGAAGGCACTGAGACCGACGCGGTGGTGCGTCTGGTGGGCAGGCTCCGGCAGGCCGGTGGCCAGGTCGACGGTGTCGTCTGGCTACAGGATCCCTGGATGACTGCGCAGGGGTGGCCCCAGGTGGCCGAAGGACTGCGGATCCCCGCCACGGGTCCAGACGACGTGGTGGCTGTGGCCTGGGCCCGACTCGTGCGCGAAGCCGGGTCCACCGCGGTCGGCGGGGAAGGCGGGGCGGAGCCCTTCGACAACGGTGCCGGCATCGATGGCGCGACCACCCTCTTCGAAGGTGAGGTGGTCAGCGTCCTGGCCGACGCCGGGTGGGTCCGGACCCAGACCATCGATCCCGGCGAGCGCCTCGTAGCCGAACTCGATCCACCCTCGTCCACGGTGGTGGTGGTGGTCACCAGCGCCTCGTCGGAGATGGCCGACGAGGGTGCCACCGCCACTTCGATCGCCCGCCACCAGGCTCGGCTCGGGATCCCCACCGTCGTCACCGAGCTGTGGCAGGACGAGGAGGACGGCCCCAGGCGCGGGGAACGCCTCCAGGGCGTGCGAGGCGACGCCGAGTTGTCGGCCGTGGTGTCGACGGTGGACCACCTCGACCTGGTCCAGGGCGAGGTTGCCGTTGCCCTGTCCCTGGCCGACCTCGAAGGTACCGTCGGCCACTACGGCTACGGCGAGGGTGCCGAGCGCGTGCTGCCTGCCTGGCCCCGACGGTGAACCGCCGCCCGGTGGCTCGGGCTGCGGCCGGGATAGGGACCGCCTCTGCCCTGTCCCGCGCCCTGGGCCTGGCCCGGGTGCTGGTCATCGGCGCGATCCTGGGGACCACCCACCTGGGCAACGCCTTCCAGGGAGCCAACCAGTTCGCCACCGTGCTCTTCGAGTTGCTGGCCGCCGGGGCATTGTCGGCAGTGCTGGTCCCGCCCTTCGTGGCGGCGCTGGACGCGGGCGACCAGGAGCGCGCCGAAGACATGGCGGGAGGCGTGCTGGCCGTCGCGGTGAGCGTGTTGGGTGCGGTAGTGATCGTGGCCGTCGTGGCCGCCCCGGCGCTGGCACGTCTGTTGACCGCAGAAGTCGACGACCCCGTGGTCGCGGCCGACCAGGCCGCGCTCACCACGATGCTGCTCCGCTGGTTCCTGCCCCAGCTGCCCCTGTACGCGCTCGGGGCCGTGGCTACGGCAGTCCTGCACGCCCAGCGCCGGTTCTCGGTACCTGCGCTGGCCCCCATCGGCAACACCTTGGTGGTCGTTGCCGGCCTGGCGGCGTTCGCGGTCCTGGCTGGGCCCGATCCCGGCCTGGAGCTGGGGTCCGGGGAGGTTGCGGTGCTGGGCCTGACCGGCACCGGCGGCGTCGTTGCCTTCGTGGCTCTGCCAGTGCTGGCTCTGGCGCGCGGAGGCTTTCGGCTGCAGCCGAGATGGGGTCGCCCGGGAACCGAAACCCGCCGCCTGCTCGGGCTCGGGTCCTGGGCCACCATGCAGCACGCCTCCGGAGCGTTGCTGCTGGGCGTGGCGATCGTGGTGGGAGGTCGCGCCGAGGGAGGCGTGGTTGCGTTCCAGATTGCCTGGCTGTGGTGCCTCGCTCCCTTCGGGGTGGTCGGCCAGGCCATCCAGACCGCCGTTCTGCCCGCTCTGGCCCACGACTGGATCACCGGAGACCACGCCGGCTTCGCCCGGTCGTTGCGGTGGGCCCTCGGCGCGACCGTGGCCGTGCTCGGGCCGGTGTCCGCCGCCTTCGTCGCCCTGGCCGGACCGTTGGCCGAGGTCGTGGCCTTCGGAGCGGCGCGCCGGGCGGGAGGTGTGGCGTTGATAGCAGCGGGCATCGCCGGGTTGGGTCTGGGCGTGGTCGGGTACTCGGCATCGCATCTGCTGGCCCGAGCCTGGTACGCCCGAGGCGTGTCGCGCCGGCCCGCGGTGGCCACCGTTCTGGGCGCCGTTACGGGGGCTGTGGCGATGGTGGCCGTAGCTCGGTTCGTGGAGGACCCGGTGCGCCTCGTGCTGGGTCTCGGGCTGGCCCACTCGCTGGCCTACGTGGTGAGCACCCTGGCCCTGGCCCCCGGCCTGAGCGGGCCCGGTGAGCGGCTCTGGACGAACCGGTGGCTGGTCCCCTCCGTGGCCGCGGTCGTTGCGGGGGCCCTGGTCTGGGGGGCGGTGGAGCTCTGGGATCCCGCCGGGCGGATCGCCAACCTGGTGGCGCTGGTGGTGTCGGGTGGGGCTCTGGCCGCGGTCGCGATGGTGGCGGGTCGGGTCTCGGGCCTGCTCGTCGGGCGGCCCGGTGACAGCGCGGGTGTGCCGGCATGAAGGCAGGGATGACGGTCCGGGTGCCGCTGCCGGCCGCGGTCCCAGCTGTGGTCCTGGTTCTGGCGCTGGGCCTGGCCCTGGTGCTGCCCGGCGGGGCCGCGGCAGGGAGAGCCGACCCCGAGGGTCGAGTCGAACGGGTCCTGGTGGTCGCGCTGCCCGCGGTTTCCTGGGCGGAGTTGGCCGCGGCGGATGTCCCCACACTGGATGCCCTGGTGGCCGACTCTGCGATGGCCAACGTCTCGGTTCGCGGCGTGTACTCCCGTACCAGCGAGGAGGATGGCTACGCCACCTTGGGAAGTGGCACACGGTCCGTGGGGTCACCGGGGGGCGGAGCAGCGGCCGATGTCCTCGGGGAGAGCGCATCTGTGCCCGGAGTCGTCGTGAGCTCGTTCGAGCGACTGGTGGCGCGCAACGACTCGTTGACCTACGGGGCGGAGCTGGGCGCGCTGGGAGAGGCGCTGGCCGCCGAGGCAATGCCGCGAGCGGTGGTGGGCAATGCAGACGGAGCGACGCCGGCCCCGGATGCCCAGCCCGTGCCGGTCCCCCGTCCCGCTGCCCAGCCCGTGCCGGTCCACCGCCCAGCGGCCCTCGCAACCGTCGACGCCACCGGAACCACCCCGGGGGAGGTCGGTCCCCAGCTCCTTGTCGAGGACCCCGACGCCCCGGCCGGCCTCAGGGCCGACGTGGAAGAGGTGGCACGTGCTCTGGGGGAGGCCTGGGACCGCGGCGGACTAGTGCTGGTCGACACAGGTGATCTGTCCAGGGCCGACACCGGGCTGGTGGAGGACGCCGCCAACCGGGTTGCAGCCCGGATGCAGGCGCTGGCCACCATCGACGACCTGGTGGCCGGAATCGACCTGGACCCTGAGCGCGACGCGGTGGTGCTGGTGGGCCCATCCCACCGATACGACGACCCCCACCTGACGGTCCTGGCCGTGCGTGCTCCCGGCGTCGACGCCGGCCTGTTGCGCTCGGCCTCGACCCGCCGGGACGGGGTGGTCATGCTGGTCGACGTCGCGCCCACCCTGTTGGATCTGGTCGGTGTCGACCGGCCCACTTCGATGGAGGGCCGCGCTGCCACCGTCGGGACCGAGGGAGGTACCCCAGCCCAGCGTTGGGAGCGTCTCGTGCAAGACGACGAGCGTGCCGCGTTCCGCGATGCCCAGGTGACCTCCGCCGCGGTGGTGTACGTCGTCGCCCAGGCACTCCTGTGGGTGGCGCTGTGGGTCGTCCTGCGCCGCACCGCTCCTGCCCGCCCGGTCCGCAGTGCCGCCGCCATCGAGGTGGCCGCTCTGGCCGCCGTGGCGTTCCTGCCGCTCACCTACGTGGCCAACCTGTTGCCCGGCTACCGGATGGGTGCCGCGTCGTGGTGGGGGGTGGTCGTGGCCGCCAGCCTTGTCGTTGCCGTCCTGGCCCGCCGGGCCGGTCGGGGCACCGCCGTGGGTCCGGTCCTGGCCGTGTCGAGCCTGGTGGTGGGCGTGCTGGCGGTCGACGCTGTGTTGGGAACACCCCTTCAGTACAACGCCGTGTTCGGGTACTCGCCGACGGTCGGGGGTCGCTTCGCGGGCCTTGGGAACCTGGCCTTCGCCCAGCTCGCGGCCGGTGCCATCCTGGTGGCCGTCGTGGCGGGACGGCGCCTGCCTGAGGCCCGGGCGTGGTGGTTGGCTGCCGCCATCCTGGCGGCGGCCGTGGTGGTCGACGGTGCCCCCTCGTGGGGAGCGGACGTCGGGGGGGTCCTGGCCCTGGTTCCAGCGGCCCTGGTGACCCTGCTCGTGCTGTCTCGCGGGTCACAGTCCCACAGGATGCGGTCCCGGAGGCAGGTCCGTGCCGATGACGGGTCGGGGCCTGGGATGGGGCCGGGTGCGAAGTTGGCGGTCGTGGCGGGGGCTGCGACCGCCGCGGTGGTCGTTCTGGCCGGCTTCGCGGCCATCGACCTGGGACGACCCGAGGACGACCGGACCCACCTGGGGCGCCTGGTTCAGGACGTGGCCGACGAAGGCGCCGGACCTCTTCTCGACGTGGCGACCCGCAAGTTGGATGCCAACCTCTCTGTGCTCACCCGGAGCGTCTGGACGTTGATGGTGCCGGTGGTGTTGGTGGCACTGGGGCTGGTCGTCTGGCGTGCCCCGGGTCGACTGGCGGTGCTCTTCGACCGGGTGCCCGAATTGCGGGCTGCTCTCGCCGGCCTGGCGGTGGCCATGGTGCTGGGCTTCGCGCTGAACGATTCGGGCATCGCAGTGCCGGGTGTAATGCTGGGGGTCGTGAACGCCTCGCTGGTGGCACTGCTCATCCGCACGGCCGTGGGGACAGGCGACCTGTCCCAGCCTTCGCCGTGAGCTTGGACAGCTCCACCGGGGCGGCGCAGATGCGGGTCGCCGACTACCACCTGGGCGAGGAGCTCGGTGTCGGACCGGGTGGGGTGGCCTACCGGTGTGAGCCGCCGACCCGACTCGGTCTGGGAGAACCCTGTGTGGTGAGGGTGCTGGGTCGCCGGGTCAGTGCCGGCGAGCTGGAACGCATCGTCGGTGAGCTCATGGTGGTGGCGTCCCTGGCCCGGGAGCGCCTTGTGGAGCTCCTGGAGGTGGGGGAGCACGCGGGACGGCTGTTCATCGTCAGCCGCTACTACCCGCAGGGCAGCCTGGCCACGGCTGCAGCGGCCACCGACGCTCTCAGGCTCCGGGCTCTGGCCGACGCCGCCCGGGCCGCCCACGCCCTCCACGAGCACGGCATCGTGCACAGGGCCATCCAGCCGACCTCGGTGCTGCTGGCAGGAGAGCGGGGCCGTCTGGGTGTGCCCGCGCTGGTGGAGTTGGCCTCCCCCGGGGTGACCAGCACGGCCAGCGGTCCCCTGAAGGGACTGGCCTACGTGGAGCCCGAGGTCGTCTGGGGGGAACCCGCGGCGCGTGCCACCGACATCTGGGCCCTGGGTGCGACTGCGCACGAGGTGCTGTGCGGGCGCCCCATCCACCCCGATCTCCCCGATGGCGAGGTGGCCGCCGCCTTCCAGCACCTCCTGCACACCCGACCTGTCGTGGATCCCGCGGTGGGTCCTGCCGCAGCCGAAGTCATCGAGGCATGCCTGGCTCCGCGTCGAGCGGATCGACCCGCCACGGCCCTGGACGTGGCCCGGGCCTTCGAGCGGTTGCTCGAGAGCCTGGGGCCCAGAGCCGACCCGCCGCCCGCTGACGGAGGGCTGCCACCCGAGGCCCGGGTGGTGGCGCTGGTACCACCGCTGCCCGAAGCGCTGGAGCACCGGTCCCCCCTGCCCGTGGAAGGGAGTGCCCCTTCGGGGCCGCACGACCTCGCCGCGCCGGGTCAGGTCATGGTGCGGGGCGTGAGGTGTGCCCGGGGCCACCTCAACCCTCCGGGGGCGCTCACCTGCTCTCGGTGCGGCCTGCGGGTGGCCGGCGCAGCGGATGCCCTGGTGGAGGCGGTGCGCCCGCCGCTGGGGGTCCTGGCCTTCGACGACGGAACCACCACGGCACTGGTCTCCGACATCGTGATCGGACGCGAACCCGACGCTGACCCTCTGGTGACCGCCGGCGAGGTCACGGCGTTGCGGATGGACGATCCCGGGCGCACGGTGTCGCGCAGCCACGCGCTGGTGCGTCTCATCGATTGGGAGGTCTTCCTCGAGGACCGCGGCTCGGCCAACGGGACCTTCGTGCGGCCGGGCCCGCAGCACCCCTGGCACCGGTTGTCCGCCGATGAGCGCATCCGCCTGCTTCCTGGAGCGACATTCCGTCTGGGCGAACGAGAGGTCGCCTTCGAGCAGTTCGGTGTGGCCTGAGCCGACCCTGTTCCGCCCGTCAGCCCGATCACGCGGCCTGACAGTCCTCCCGCTGGTAGAGGGTGCGGCCGTTGCCGAATCGAGCCCGTTCGAGGTAGCCCACCTCGCTCAGGCGGATGCGCAGGTCAGGCCAGGCGCCGAAGCGTTCTTGTGACCATGCCACCACGGCACACACCTGCGGGTCGGTGGCCGCCCCCGCAACCGTTGCGGGGGTGAGGTGCCCGGCCTCGATGCGCAGGCGCGAGGTGTCCACCAGGTCGTCGGGGGTGCGGCGGCCCGCCATCCACACCAGCCCCGGCTCGTCGCTTATCACCCAGGCCGTTGGAGGGAGGAGGTCCAGTTCGGCGCGCAGGGCGAGGGTGGGAGCGTCGGCATCACCAGGGATCAGGAAGGGAGCCGAACGCCACAAGGACATCGGCGCCAGTACCACCACCAACAAGGCGAGGGCACGCCCGGTGGGCCGGTGGGCTCCGACCAGCAGGGCCGCGGGGGCCACGAGACCCGAGACGTGGGGCCGCCACAGGGGGTGGACCACGAGGAGCAGCGCCATCGTCGCCAGCAACCAGGACCAGGTCAGGGTCAGCGCGCTCGGCGACAGCCAGGACCGGCGCCGCGCCGTGGCTTCGCTTTCGGCGGGGGAGTTGCCGCCGCCCGCCCGGCGCAGCCATCCGCAGTGGACCAGGGCGCCGAGCGCGGCCACCACCAGGACAAGATCCCGGTCGCTCGCCGTGGAGGCCACTTTGGTCGCGTTGGCCAACGGGTCGCGCCCGCCACCGGCGCCGAGGTGGTAGGCCACCGACTGCTCCCAGACCTCGGCGGGGCCGAGCACCGCGGTGGGCAGCGCCCACACACACGCCGCCGCCAGCGTGGCCAGGCCCAGACGCGCCAGGGCCGGGGCCCGCACCGACCTCCACGCGGCACCGGAGCCGAGGATCGGGGCCAGCAGCACCCACCCGACCGGTACGGCCACCACAACAGCGGTCGCTTTCAGCGACACGGCTGCTCCGGTGGCCAGTCCCAGTGCCAGCGCGCTCGCCGTCGAAGGTTCCCGCCGTTGACGCAGAGCCAGCCAGAAGGCCGTCGTGGCGGCGGCCAGAGCCGGCCCATCGGCGTGGATGGGCCCCGTCACGGCCACGAGGCTGCCCGTGGTGGCCGCCAGGCCGGCCGCCAGCAGGGCCCCACGACGGTCGGTTAGCTCGCGTCCGGCCAGGTACACGGCGATGGTCACTACGGCACCAGCGGCCACCGCAGCGAGCCGCGGGGACCGCAGCCCCTCACCGCCGGCCAGGTCGGCGAGGCGCACCAGGGGCAGGAAGAGCGGGCCCTGGCTGGAGAAGACGTCCTGGAAGGGACGGCCGCCGTCGCGCATGGCCACCGCAGATGCTCCGTACACGCCGTCGTCGAAGGACAGGTGATGGGTGGCGGCCAGTGCCGGGATCCGCATGGCCACCGCCGCCAGGCCCACCAGGGCCAGATCGGTCGCAGTGGTGGTAGCGGGCGTGGCCCGCGGGGGTGGGGCGCACGCCGAGGGTGCAGGCTCCCCCGAGGCCGTCGGTTCGGATGCAGGAACAGGAGTGTTCATCGGGCGGGCGAAGCGTACCGAGGTCGAGGGCCCGGCACGGTGCACCGCGACGGGGCGAGCGCGCGGCTAGGTTGTGCTCCCGTTCATCGTTCCGGCGTTCCGGGAGGAGTACGGGTGTCGAAGCACATCTTCGTGACTGGTGGAGTTGCCAGCTCGCTGGGCAAGGGCCTGACCGCATCCTCTCTGGGGCGGCTGCTCAAGGCCCGGGGCATGCGGGTCACCATCCAGAAGCTCGACCCCTACCTGAACGTCGATCCGGGCACCATGAACCCCTTCGAGCACGGCGAGGTGTTCGTGACCGATGACGGCGGTGAGACCGATCTCGATCTCGGCCACTACGAGCGCTTCATCGACGAGTCGCTCTCGCGTGACAGCAACGCCACCACCGGCTCCATCTACCTGGCGGTGATCGCGGCCGAGCGCCGGGGCGACTACCTGGGCAAGACGGTTCAGGTGATCCCCCACATCACCGACGAGATCAAGCGGCGCATCCGCACCCTGGCCACCGACGACGTGGACGTCGTCATCACCGAGGTGGGGGGCACGGTGGGTGACATCGAGATCCTCCCCTTCCTCGAGGCCATACGCCAGTTCCGCCTCGAGGCGGGCCGCGACAACGTCTGCTACGTGCACGTCACGTTGATCCCCTTCATAGGCCCCTCGGGAGAGCAGAAGACCAAGCCGACCCAGCACTCGGTCACCGAGTTGCGCAGCCGGGGGATCCAGCCCGACGCCATCGTGTGCCGCAGCGAGGCCCCCATCTCCGACGGCCTCAAGCGCAAGATCTCCAACCTGTGCGACGTCCCCGTGCAGGGCGTGGTCAACGCCCCCGACGCAGCGAGCCTCTACGAGATCCCCCTCACCCTCCACGACGAGGGTCTCGACGCCGTGGTGTGCGACATCCTGCGTCTGGAAGAACGGCCCTGTGACCTGACGGAGTGGCGAACCCTAGTTTCTCGGGTGGAGGCGGCCCGGCGGCCCGTGAGGGTGGGCGTGATCGGCAAGTACGTGGCGCTGCCCGACGCCTACCTGTCGGTGGTGGAAGCACTCAACCACGGTGGGTTCGATCACGGGGTCTCCATCGAGTTGGACTGGATCCAGGCCGAGGAGGTCGAGGGCCTTCTCACGGCCGGTCGCCTCGCGCGACCTCGACGGAATCGTCATCCCCGGCGGGTTCGGTGAGCGTGGGATCGAAGGCAAGATCGCCGCAGCCTCCCACGCCCGCGAGCAGGACGTGCCCTGCCTGGGGCTGTGCCTGGGCATGCAGGTGATGGTCATCGACGTCGCGCGCAACCTGTTGGGCATGCCGGGAGCCAACTCTGCCGAATTCGACCCCCAGACTCCCTTCCCTGTGATCGACCTGATGGAGGCCCAGCGCGGAGTGGCCGACATGGGAGGCACGATGCGCCTGGGTGCCTACATCGCCCGCCTGCGTCCCGGCTCGCAGGTGGCCGAGATCTACGGCAAGGAGGTCGTGTCCGAGCGGCACCGCCACCGCTACGAGTGCAACCCCCGGTACCGCAGCCGCTTCGACGATTCCCCGCTGGTGTGCAGCGGCGAGTCTCCCGACGGGAAGCTGGTCGAGTTCGTCGAGTTGAGCGGCCACCCGTTCTGGATCGGCACCCAGGCCCACCCCGAGTTCCAGAGCCGTCCCGACCATCCAGCGCCGCTGTTCCGCGCCTTCGTGGGTGCCGCGCTGGCCCGGGCCGAGGGGCGCAACCCGCACCTCATCCCGCTGGAACAGTCTCCGGTCGGGTGAGCGACGAGCGGTCGCCGCTCCCCCTCGAGGTAACCGACTTCCTCACCTGGCTGGCCGCCGAACGCGGCCGGTCGGCCAACACCCTCGCCGCCTACCGGCGCGACCTGCGTGCCTACTGCACCTGGTTGACCCAGCGGAGCACGCCGTTGCAGGCGGTGGCCGAAGAAGACGTCGTGGCCTACGTGCACCACCTGCGCGCCGCGGGCCGGGCTCCCTCGTCGGTGGCACGCGCTCTGGTGGCCGTCCGCTCCCTGCACCGCTTCCTGGCCGCCGAAGGACTGGCGGCGGGGGATCCCGCCGGGGCCGTGGACGTCCCCAAGGTCCCCCAGGGACTGCCCAAGGCGCTCAGCGAGGCCGAGGTGGAGGCGCTCATCGACGCCGTCGTGGGTGACGGGCCTGCGGCCAGGAGAGACCGGGCCATGATCGAGGTCCTGTACGGGTCGGGGCTGCGCATCTCCGAGCTCGTGGGCCTGCGCGTGGGAGACCTGGACCTCTCCTCGGCACTGCTGCGGGTCCAGGGCAAGGGCGGTCGCGAGCGGGTCGTTCCCCTCGGGCGCCTGGCCCAGGAGGCGCTGGGGGAGTGGCAGGCGGTCGGGGGGCGCCCGGCCATGGAGCCCGAGCGGTGGGCGCGCCGGGGTGATGCAGAGGCTCTGTTCCTCAACCAGCGCGGCGGCCGCCTCTCGCGCCAGGGAGCCTGGTCGATCGTGCGCCGCACCGGTGACCGCGCCGGTCTCGGCGAGCGCCTCACCCCTCACGTGCTGCGGCACTCGTGCGCCACCCACATGCTCGAACGGGGAGCAGACATCCGAGCCGTCCAGGAGCTGCTCGGGCACGCCTCGATCTCGACCACCCAGATCTACACGCGGGTCAGCAGCGAGCACCTGAGGGCGGTGTACGAATCGGCCCATCCCCGCGCCCGAGGAGGTTGAGAGCAGGCCCCCGTCCCAGGGTCAGGGACGGTCGGGGTGCTAGCGTTGACAGATGGCCGAGCCCCATCCCCAGGTCGATCCGCGACCCGAACTCGAGCAGGAGAAGGCCGAACTCGAACGGCGTCTGCGTGACCTGGCTGCCGACGAGGACGCAGCCATGGACTTCGACGAGAACTTTGCCGACTCGGCACAGGTCGCCGCCGAGCAGGGCGAGAACCGGGCTCTGGCCTCGTCGCTGGCCGAGCAGCTCGACGAGGTCAACACGGCCCTTCATCGCCTCGACTCGGGTAGCTACGGGAAATGCGAGATCTGTGGCGAGACCATCGCTCCCGAACGCCTGGAGGCCATGCCGGCCACGGCCCGCTGCATCGATCACGCCTGAGGTGGGCAAGGCCTCTCACCTGACCCGCCGCTTCTTCGCCTCGCTGTGGCCGGGGGGGCCGGGCCGGGCGGGGCAAGCCTGGGCGCTCGACCAGCTCTCCGAAGGCGAGGCCGAGCTCTGGCGAAAGATGTCGGGTCCCGATCGCCGTCATGCCCTGTCGGCCGCGCGGCGGGTCTCTGATTCGCTGGCCGGGCTGGCGGCCGAGGTGGCCCCCACCGACGAAGAGGCGCGGGCCACGGTGGCCGCGGCCCTGCTGCACGACGTCGGCAAGATCGATTCTGACCTGGGAACCTACGGGAGAGTGGTGGCCACCCTCTCGGCCACCGTCGCGGGTCGGGCCGCGGCCGAGGACTGGATCCGCACCAGGGGCTTCACCCGAAGGGTGGGGCTCTACCTGGTGCACCCGCGGCTGGGTGGCGACCTGCTGGCCCTGGCCGGCAGCCATCCCCTGACGGTGGCCTGGGCGCGGGAGCACCATCTGGCCCCCGAGGAGTGGACGGTGCCCCAACCCCTGGGCCACATCCTCCGGGCCGCCGACGACGACTGAGGCCAGGAGGGAGCGAGGGCTTCCCCTGGCCGCCGGTGAGCTGAGCTGCCCGGTCAGGCCTTTGCCACCAGACCAAGCGCGGATCGGGCCCTGGTCAGCACCTCGCTTGCCCGCGACTGGGCCTTGGCGGCCCCCCCGGCCAGGATCCGTGTGGTCTCCGCAGGGTCTCCCGCGTAGCCCGCGAAGCGGTCCTGGATCGGCCGCAGTGCCTCGCACACCGCGTCGGCCGTGTCTGACTTCAGGGCTCCGTAGCCCTCGTAGCGGGTGGCCAACTCGGCCGGATCCGCACCGGTGACCGCGGCCAGGATGGCCAACAGGTTGGACACGCCGGGCTTGGTGTCGGGATCGAATCTGACCTCGTTCTCGCTGTCGGTCACGGCCCTCTTGAACTTGCGGGCCACCAAGGCCAGGTCTTCGAGGACCAGGACGGTTCCCTGCGGCGAGTCTTCGCTCTTGGACATCTTCGAGGTGGGCTCCTGGAGGTCCATGACCCGGGCGCCGACGCGGGGGATGGCTGGTTCGGGCACCCGGAACGTGTCACCGCAACGGGAGTTGAACCTCTGGGCCAGGTCGCGAGTGAGTTCCAGGTGCTGCTTCTGGTCTTCACCCACCGGTACCCGGTCGGTGTCGTAGAGGAGGATGTCCGCCGCCATCAGGGTGGGGTAGGTGAACAACCCGCCCGACACGAAGGACTCGCGATCCGCCTTCTCCTTGAACTGGGTCATGCGCCGAAGCTCGCCGACCGAGGCGGTGCACTCGAGGATCCAGGCCAACTCGCAATGCTCGTGGACGTGGCTCTGAACGAACAGCGTGCAGATCTCTGGATCGAGGCCCACGGCGAGTAGGACCTGTACCAACTCCAGGGTGCGGGCGTGCAGCTCGCGGGGATCCTGGGGGACGGTCAGGGCGTGGAGGTCGACGACGCAGTAGATGCTGTCGTCGCGGTGTTGGTCCTCGACCCAGACCCGTAGGGCGCCCAGCAGGTTGCCCAGGTGGACCGGGCCGGTGGGCTTGATGCCCGAGAAGACGCGTGCCATGGGCGGCGATGCTAGCGGCGCGCCTGACAGGGCTCGTTCGGAGCCCCCTCAGGGCACCTGCGATTCAACCCGGTCAGAGTGAGAAAAGGTCGATGCCGCAGTCGGTGAACAGCGACATCAGGCTGCCCAGGGCGGCCGCGTCGGGGGTGGACCCGTCAGAGGACATGATCGCGTCCCATGTCGCGGCATCCAGGTCGAACATCCCTTCCACGACGCAGGTGGCCTGGTCCTCGGTGAAGGTCGGATCTTCGGCGGCCATCTGTGCGCCGATCGCCTTGGCGAGATCGCAGTCGCCCATCACACCGAACAGGGACACCATGGTGGCACCGTCGGGGGTGTAGGTCGGGTCGTCCTCGTTCTCGAGCATCGTGGTCAGCAGCGCCTCATCGTCGAGGATCTCTTCCATCATGCACTCGAACTGATCGTCGCTGAGGCCCAGTTCGCCGCCACCGCTGCCTCCTCCGGTCAGCCCGCCCAGGGACTCGGCCAGCGCATCTTCGACGCTGTCTTCCACCTCGGCCGGATCCAGCCCGCCCGGCAGGTCGGGGTCGTCGGTGTCGTCGGGGGCTTCGGTGTCGTCGGGGGCTTCGGTGTCGTCGGGGTCGTCGGTGTCGTCGGGGGCTTCGGTGTCGTCGGGGGCTTCGGTGTCGTCGGGGGCTTCGGTGTCGTTGGGCCCGTCGTCCTCGGTCTCGATGCGCTCGGCCAGGTCGGAGTTGTCGGAATCCGAACAGGCTCCGAGGACCAGGGCGAACACGAACAGCAGGGCGGACAACTTCTTCAGCATGGGTTACTCCTCCACGACAGTAATTCCGCACCCTATCCGACCACTCGGCGTCGGTGTGGTCAGGGCACGGTGTTGCAGCCAGCACAGCCGGAAGCCAGCACAGTGCTCGGTCGGGTCGTCGAGGGGATCCGCGTGCGGCACCCCACCGCTCCCTAGGCTGACGCGGTGCCCGTGGCTGTCCAGACCCCCGTTTTCGAGGGGCCCTTCGATCTGTTGTTGCACCTCATCCTGCGAGAAGAGGTCGACCTGTACGAGGTGTCGCTGGCCACGATCGTCGACGCCTACCTCGCCGAGTTGGACGGCATGACCCATCTCGATCTGGAGGTCGCCACCGAGTTCCTCCTGATCGCCACGGTCCTGGTCGAGCTGAAGACCAAACGCCTGCTTCCCGACGACACCGGGTTGGATCCCGACGAAGAGCTGGGCTTGTGGGAGCAGCGTGACCTGCTGCTGGCCCGTCTGGTCGAGTGCAAGACCTTCAAGGACGCCTCCCGGGTGCTGGCCCAGACCCTGGCTGTGGCCTCGCGGTCACGCCCCCGCGTGGCCGGGCCCGAGGAGCGCTTCTGGCATCTCACCCCAGACCTGCTGGCCGGCGTCGACACCCAGGCGCTGCGAGCCGCGTACCACCGGGCCACCCGGCCCCGACCCGTACCGGTCGTGGAGCTCTCGCATGTCACCAACGTGGCGGCTTCGGTGACCGACACCATGGCCACGATCAGCCGGCGACTGTCCGCGTCGGGCACCCTCAGCTTCCGTCAACTGACCAGTGCGCTGGTGGAGACGATCGAGATCGTCGTGCACTTCCTGGCCGTACTCGAGCTCTACAAGCAGGGCCTGGTCGACCTCGACCAGGCCGATACCTTCGGCGACATCACCATCTCGGCCCGGGTGTGGACCGACTACGCGGAACACCCGACCCTGGTGCCCGACCTCGAACTGGTCGACAGCTACGAGGGATGAACCCCTCGCCAACCCCCGCCGGGAGGCAGCGGTGAACACAGTTGATCTGACGGCGCGGGCCCTGGAGGCCCTGCTGATGGTGGCCGAAGAGCCGCTGACGACCGGGTTGTTGGCCCAACTGCTGGAACGACCAACAGACGAGGTCGAGGCCCTGTGCCGGGAGATGGCTGCGGGCTACGAGGTGGACGGGCGGGGCTTCGTGCTCGTGAGGGTGGCCGGTGGGTGGCGATACGAGAGCCACCCCGACCTCGCCCCCTACGTCGAGCGCTACGTGCTCGACGGTCAGTCGGCCCGGCTTTCGGCGGCGGCCCTCGAGACCCTGGCCATAGTCGCCTACAAGCAGCCCATCTCCCGGGCCCAGGTGGCCGCCATACGCGGTGTCAACGTCGACGGGGTCATGCGAACCCTCGAGCAGCGGGGATACATCGCCGAGGTCGCCCGGGATCCGGGTCCCGGTCAGGCAGTGCTGTTCGGAACGACCGCTTCGTTCCTGGAGAAGCTGGGGCTCGACTCCCTCGACGACCTGGCCCCCCTGGCCGCTTTCGTACCCGACGCCGAAGCGGTCGAGGCTCTGGAGCAGGGTCTGCGACCCTCGGGAGGAGACACCGGCGCTACTGGCACCACCGGTAGAGACTCCGAAGACGGCTCCGGTGGGGAGGGGGCCCGACCCGCCACACCCGAAGACGCCGCGTCTGCGGGCACCGACGCGGCCGGGACCGGAGCGGACGAGTCCGACTCGGATGGCGATGCCCTGGAGAGGCTGGAAGAGACCACCGCCCGCCTCGACGCGCTGGTGGACGAGGTGCGTGACCGAATGGCCTCCGCCGAAGCCGCGGTCGCGGCCCACGAGTCCGACTCGGAGCCAGACGAGCCCGACGCCGACGAGGGGGAGGCAGCGCCCCCCGCGGCGGACGACTCCCGGGCCGAGCCGGGGTGAGCAGCGACGCCGGTGAGGGCGAACGCCTCCAGAAGGTGCTGGCCCGGGCGGGCGTGGGGAGCCGGCGGACCTGTGAAGAGCTGATCGCGGAGGGACGCGTCGTCGTCGACGGGAAGGTGGCGGTGCTGGGCGCCCGGGTGGATCCCACCAGGGCGTGCATCGAGGTCGACCGTGTCCCCGTGGCCACCCGTCCCGACCTGGTCCACTACCTGTTGCACAAGCCGGCCGGGGTGATCTCCACCGCAGCCGATCCCCAACAGCGCCCCACGGTGGTCGACCTGGTTCCCCCCGAGCCGCGCGTCTTCCCCGTGGGTCGCCTCGACGAGGACACCGAAGGTCTGCTGGTCCTGACCAACGACGGGACCCTGACCCACCGCATGACCCATCCCAGCTTCGGGCTCGACAAGGAGTATCTGGTCCATGTGGAAGGGAGCCCTTCTCGGGGAGCCCTGCGGCGGCTTCGTGAGGGCGTCATGCTCGACGACGGGATCACCTCGCCTGCACGGGCCAGCTTGCTGGCGCCGGACCTGATCCGTCTGGTGATCCACGAGGGCCGCAACCGCCAGGTGCGGCGGATGTGCTCCGCGGTCGGCCACCCCGTTCGGCGCCTGGTGCGGGTGCGCATCGGGCCTCTGAGCGACGCCCGCCTTGCTCCGGGCGAGTGGCGGGTGCTGGAGCCCGCCGAGGTGCGGGCCCTGGAACGGGCCGTGCAGCCCGGCAACGGCGACCGGTAGCCTCGGGCGCCGTGCCCGAAGCTGTACGAGCCCTGCGGGGGGCGACGACCCTCGATGCCGACACGGCCGAGCAGATGACGGCGCGGGTCACCGAGCTCCTCGGAGCCATGTTCGAACGCAACGCGCTCACCCACGACGACGTCATCTCGATCGTGTTCACCGCCACCGACGACCTGCACACCATGTTCCCGGCAGCAGCGGCCCGCACCGTCGGCCTGGGTGACGTTCCCTTGCTGTGCGCGCGCGAGCTCGACATCGCCGGTGCGACGCCGCGCTGTGTGCGGGTGCTGATGCACGTCAACACCTCTCGCTCACGGGCTGAGTTGCATCACGTCTACCTCGAAGGGGCCCGCGGGCTCAGGGACGATCTTCCCGAGTGAGCGGAAGCGTCGCGCCGCGGGCGGCGGTGGTGGGCACGGGCCTGGTCGGTGGCTCGATCGGACTGTGCCTCCGGGCCCGGGGCTGGCACGTGACCGGCCGCGACCTGGACCCGGACCGGGCCCGGCGGGCACTGGCGCGGGGTGCTCTGGACGCGGTGGGGGACGATCCGGCTGCCGAGGTGACCTTCGTGGCCACACCGGTAGGGGCCGCCGCCGCTGAGGTGACCCGCGCCCTGGAGGCCGGCCCGGGCCTGGTCACCGACGTGGGAAGCGTGAAGGCGCCGATAGCGGCCACGGTGCGTGACCCGCGCTTCGTAGGGGGCCATCCCATGGCGGGCTCCGAGCAGGTGGGCGTGGAGGGTTCCCGAGAGGATCTCTTCGAGGGCGCGGTGTGGGTGCTGTGTCCCGACGAGTCGACACCCGACGCCACCTACCTGCGCCTGCGGGACATCGTCGGTTCCCTGGGAGCCGAGGTGGTCGCCATTCCCGCCGAGCAGCACGATGCTCTGGTGGCACTGGTCTCCCACGTGCCCCATCTCACGGCTGCCACCCTCATGGGCCTGGCCGACGAGCGCGCCCTGGAACACCGGGCCCTGCTTCGTCTGGCCGCAGGTGGGTTCCGTGACATGACTCGGATCGCGGCTGGTGATCCCGGGATCTGGCCGGACATCTGCGGCGAGAACCGTGCCGCCATCGTGGCCAGCCTGGACGGGCTCATCGACGAGCTGGTGTCCGTTCGGGCCGAAGTGGCCGCGGCGGATCGCGGCCGGCTGCTGGCTCGGCTGGAGCGCGCCCATCAGGCCCGGCGCAACCTTCCCCTGGCCCGTGTTGTGCCCGACGAGTTGGCGGTTCTGCGGGTCGTCGTACCGGACAGACCCGGGGTGTTGAGCGAGATCACCACTCTGGCCACCACCCGAGGCATCAACATCGCCGACATCGAGATCGCGCACTCGGGTGAGGGTCAGGAGGGTGTGGTGATCCTCGTCGTGGACCAGGCATCCGCTGGGATGCTGGGTGAGGGCCTGTCCGAACGGGGGTACCGGGTGTCGGTGGCCCCACTGGACTAGCCGGTCGCAGGTCTCACTCGGATCTGCACGGCTGGTCCATCACCGTCCAGAATGTCGCCATGAGGGTGATTGCCATCGACGGTCCCGCCGGGTCGGGCAAATCGACCGTGGCCAAGGCGCTGGCCCGCCGGCTGGGACTCGACTACCTGGACACGGGCTCCATGTACCGGGCTGTCGCCTTCGCGGCACTCCAGCGCGGAATCGATCCCGACGAGGCCGAACCGGTGGCGCGCATCGCAGCGAGCTTCGATCTGGTGGTGGACTCGGGAGAGGTGGTGGTGGACGGCACCGATGCCTCCATCGAGATCCGAGGACCCGAGGTCACCCGGGCAGTGTCCATCGTGGCCGCCAACCCGGGAGTGAGAGAGGCCATGCGCCGCCGCCAGGTCGAGTGGGCCGAGGAGCACGGTGGTGGCGTGATAGAGGGGCGGGACATCGGAACAGTGGTGTTCCCCGACGCCGATCTCAAGGTCTACCTGGAAGCCCGACCCGACGTGCGGGCGGACCGACGGTCACGCGAGGTCGCCGACCTGGCCTATGAGACGGTGGCCGCCGACCTCGCCCGTCGCGACGCCCTGGACCAGGGCCGGGCCCATGACCCCCTGCGCGCCGGCGAGGACGCCGTGATCGTGGACACCAGCGACCTCGACATCGAGGGCGTCCTGGATGCGATCGTCGCCCACCTCGACCCCGGAGGCGACACCTCGGGCGGGCCGGGGTCGTGAGAGCGACCGAAGCGGGCGCGGCCCCTGACGGGCCCGCCCAGAGCGCGGAGGATGGCGAGCGCCAGGGGGTCATCCTCCCCGAGGGGCACAGCCGGGGCGAGGCGCTGAGCGTGACCCAGCGGGCCTTCTACCGGTTCCTGTGGGTCGTGATGCAGGTGGTGGCCCGCAGCTACTTCAGAATGCGGGTGCATCACGCCGAGCGGGTGCCGCGCACGGGGCCCTATGTGGTGGCCCCCGTTCACCGCTCGAACCTCGACACCCCCATGGTGGCAGCCATCTCACGCCGCCGGCTGCGCTTCATGGGCAAGGAATCGCTGTGGAAGAGCCGCTTCGGGGCGTGGTTCCTGACCGCCGCGGGCGGTTTCCCCGTCGAGCGGGGAAGTGCCGACCGGGCGGCACTGCGGGCCTGCATGGAAGTCATCGAGCGGGGAGAGCCCCTCGTGATGTTCCCCGAGGGAACCCGCCAGCACGGCCCGGTGGTCCAGCCCCTCTTCGACGGGCCCGCCTACGTGGCCTGCCGGACCCAGGTTCCCATCGTGCCCGTGGGAATCGGAGGAACGGAGCGGGCCATGGGCAAGGGATCCAAGCTGCCCCGCCCCGCCCGTACCTCCCTTGTCGTCGGGCACCCGATCCTCCCCCCGGCCCCCGAGGGAGCTCGCGATCGGGTACCCCGCCGGGAGGTGCGGGCGCTCACGGCGCGGCTGGCCGAAGAGGTCCAGGCGCTCTTCGACGAGGCCCAGGAGCAGGTCGGCGATCCCAACCCACCCCTGGCATGAGCTCGGGCGCCGGAGGTGCAGTCGGGCGTTGTGACACCTGCTGGTGGGACGACTCGCAGTGGGATCGCCGGGACACGGCCAACGTGGTGCGGCGGATGGGCACCATCTGGCGCTGGACCACCGAGAGCCTCGACCCGGCGCTCGTGGGGGAGCGCCCCCCTGCTCCGGGTTGGTCCGTGGCCGACCACACCGATCACGTGGCAGAGAAGCTGACCGACCTGGTGGCCCTGCTGGCGGCCACCGGCAGGGGCCCATCGCCGACAGACCCCACCCGAGCTGACGGGTCGCAGGGTGACGGGGCGCAGGGTGACGGGGCGCAGGGTGACGGGGCGCAGGGTGACGGGGCCCGCATCGGGGGGGCGGCCCGGACGCTCTTCGAGCAGGCCCGGACGCTCGAGGGCGAGGCCGGCTGGAGCCGGCTCCGCCAGGGCCTGCACGTGGTCATGCACCACCAGTACCTGCTGGGTCGGACCCTGAGGGCACTGGGAGCAGGCGCCGGGCATCAGAGGGGCACGGTGGTGGCGGTGTGCGTGTCGGACGGGGGTGTTCCCAAGCGGGCGGTGGCCGAGGCCCGGATCGGGCCGCGAGGGCTGACCGGTGACCGCCAAGCCGCCCGGCAGCACCACGGGCGTCCCAGCCAGGCAGTGTGCCTGTGGAGCGCCGAGGTGGTGGCCTCTCTCGTCGGCGACGGCCATCCCATCGCGACCGGAGACGCGGGCGAGAACCTGAGTGTGTCGGGTATCAGGTGGGAGAGCATCCGCCCGGGGACCTTGGTGCAGGTGGGTGAGGCTCTCCTGGTCGTCACGGGCTACGCAGAGCCGTGCCACAAGACCGCCCCCTACTTCCTGGCCCGAGACGCCACGGTCATGGACCACGACCACCATCACGGCGGGGCGCGTGCCTACGCCGCGGTGATGACTGCGGGCCGCGTGGTCACAGGTGACGCTGTCGTGGTCGAACCCTGACCCCTGCGGGAACACGGCGGTCCTCAGGCGATGGACGACCCGCTCAGCATCACACCCAGGAACAGGGCACCGATCGCACCGAGCGCGCTGAGGGCTCCCCATACCGCCAGGCCCACCCGGCTGGTGGCCAGAGTGTGGAGCATCGCCGCCACCCCCGAAAGGGCAACGACCGCCAGCTTCATCGCAGCAGTCACCTGGTAGGCGGTCGTGGTGGCCCCGATGTCGATGGCCAGCAGGCTCCACACCCCGGTGATCACCAGCACCCCGAAGGCCGGCCAGGCGACCCGGTTGAACCCCCGGGCGGCCGCCCTGGGTGCGCCCTCGTCGACCTGACGCAGACCGGGCACCATCCCGGCCAGGGCGAACTGGCCACCCACCCACACGCAGGCAGCCCCGACGTGCAGGAACAGCCGCATGGTCTCGCCGGTGACGGGCAGCACGGGCCCGGCGTCACCGCAGCGCGGCCAGCACGGTGCTGGCCGCAACCTGGCGGTCGTTGAGATGAGGTCGGTCGAGAGGAGAGCCTCCCACGGCGAGGGTGGCGGCCACCTCGACGGAGTGCAGCAGGTCGCGCAGGTTTCGAGGTGGGGGGAAGTATTCGTCTTCGTCGGTGATTCGAACTTCCTCGACCCCCTGGGTGGGGGCGAGCCGGGCGATCACCGCCTCCACCAGTTCTTCGGGAGCGGACGCACCGGCGGTGACCCCGACGGTTCCCCGGAGTCCCTCGGGCAGCTCGTCGGCCGCGTTGACCCGGTGAACGGTCGGGCATCCCGACTCGCGGGCCAGGCGCTCGAGAGCCCGGGTGTTGGACGAGTTGGCCGACCCGATCACCACCAGGGAATCACAGCGTGGGGCCATCTCGAGCAGCGCCGACTGGCGGTTGGTGGTGGCGAAGCACAGATCGGACCTTCCCGGAGTCCACAGCTCGGGCCAGCGCAGCCGGGCGGCCCGCAGCACCCCCTCCCAGTCGCGGTGACTCAGCGTGGTCTGGGCCAGCAGGGCCACCGGTCTTTCGGTGACCGCGAGCTGGTCCACCTCTGCTGCCGACTCGACCCGGTTCGTGGCCTCGGGTGCCACGGCCATCGTTCCCACCGCCTCCTCGTGGCCTTCGTGACCCACGTAGACGATCTGGTAGCCCTTCTGGGAGCGCACCTTGACCTCGTGGTGGACCTTGGTCACCAGCGGGCAGACCGCGTCGACCACGTAGCCGCCCGAGGCCCGGGCCGCGGCGACCACCTCGGGCGCCGAACCGTGGGCCGACAACATCACGGGCCGTCCCGGCGGTACATCCCCGATGTCGTCGACGAACACCACCCCCAGATCCTCGAAGCGGCGCACCACCCGCTGGTTGTGGACGATCTCGTGGTAGCAGTAGACGGGGGGCTCGAACACCCGGACCATCCAGGCGAGAGCCTTGATGGCCATCTCGACCCCCGCGCAGAACCCGCGGGGTGCAGCCAGGAGCACGCGATCCACGGACATGGGATCACGATAGACCTGTCCTAGACTTGCTCCTCGTGCCCACGCCGCCCCGTGTCGTTGCTGTCGCGCCCGGCACGCCGGCGGATCGGGCGGGTCTCGAGCCAGGTGACCTGGTCGTGGCCATCAACGGATGTGCCCCACGCGACGTCCTGGACTACCACCAGCTGGTCGACGAGGCAGACCTGCACCTGGTCCTCGAACGGGAGGCACAGCCGGTGTCCGTGTCGGTGGCCAAGGCAGCCGGCGAGCCCCTGGGGGTCGAGGTCCACGCAGCGGTGTTCGATCAGGTGCGCACCTGTGACAACCACTGCGAGTTCTGCTTCATCCACCAGCTTCCCCGGGGACTGCGTCCCGGCCTCTACGACCGTGACGACGATTACCGGCTCTCGTTTCTCTACGGGAACTTCACGACCTTGACCCGCTTCACCGAGGCCGATCTGGAGCGGGTGGTGACCGAGCGCCTGTCACCGATCAACGTGAGCATCCACGCCACCGACCCCGACGTCCGCGCCGATCTGTTGCGCAACCGCCGGGGGGCGACCAGTCTGCGCTGGTTGCGCGCACTCTTGGATCATGGGATCGAGGTCCACGGTCAGGTCGTGGAGTGCCCCGGACGCAACGACGGCGAGGTGCTGGAGTCCACTCTGGCGGGTGTGCTGGATCGCTACCCCGAGTTGACCAGCCTCTGTGTCGTCCCGCTCGGAGTGTCCCGCCACAACCGTGAACCCGGGCTGCGGCCCCACACTGTCGCCGAGGCCCGAAGGACCCTGGAGACCGTTCACGCCTGGCAGAAGATCTACCTCGAGGTGCTGGGGCGGCGCCTGGTGCACGCGGCCGACGAGTATTACCTGCTGGCCGGGTGGCCCTTCCCGCCCGCCTCGCACTACGAAGGATTCTCCATGTACGAGGACGGAGTGGGCATGGCCCGCAGCTTCGAGTCGGAGCTGACCGCTCCAGGCGCCGAGCGAAGCGGCGCATCAGGGAGGGTTCGCCCACCTGGACGGTGCGCCGGCTCTGGGGTACCGGGCGCCCCGTGCCCCCTTGAACGGGTCCCGGGCCGCCGAGCACGCGTGAGTCGGTCACGGTCCTGTCCGGCGAGCTGGGTGCCCGGGTCCTGGCACCGCTGCTGGCCCGAGCCGGCTTCTCCCACGTGGAGGTGCTGGCGGTTGAGAACCGTTTCTTCGGAGGCAACGTCGGGGTGACCGGCCTTCTGGTGGGCGAGGACCTGGCTCGGGTCCTGGCCGGCGCGCCCGAGCGTCGCCGGTACCTGCTGCCCGACGTGTGCCTGTCCGCCGGTCGCTTCCTGGACGGGCTCGCGCTCGGGGACCTTCCCAGACCCGTCGAGGTGCTCGCCACCGACGGCGTCGCCCTGCGCCGGGCCCTGGAGGCCTGAGATGCCAGAGGAGGGCCCGGACTCGAACCACCTGGGCCAGCCCGCCGGATCGGCGACGGGCCAGCCCACGGTGGCTGTCGTGGGCCGCCCCAACGTGGGCAAGTCCACTCTGGTGAACCGCATCGTCGGTCGCCGGGAGGCGATCGTCGAGGAGCGGCCCGGGGTCACCCGCGACCGCAAGGAGCTCGAGGCGTCCTGGGCGGGACACACGCTTCCGGATCGTGGACACCGGCGGCTGGCTGGCGACGCGACGCTCCGGGGGTGGAGGGGCAGCGGGCCTGGAGTCCCAGGTCTCCGAGCAGGCTGAACGGGCGATGCGGTCCGCCGATGTGGTTCTGTTCGTGGTGGATGCCACGGTCGGGATCACCGAGGAAGACGCCAAGGTCGCTGCACTGCTGTGCGTTCGGAGGACCGACCGGTCTTCGTCGTGGCCAACAAGGTCGACGACTCGGGTCGGGAGGCGCTGATCTGGGACCTGGTGGCCCTCGGTCTGGGGGACCCCTGGCCGGTCAGCGCCCTGCACGGTCGCGGCGTGGCCGACCTGCTCGACACGGTCGTGGCCGGCTTCCCCGACCCGGGAGCACCTGGGGCGGTGGGGAGCGAGACCGAGGATGCCGAGGCGGTGGGCGCCTCGAGGCGAGGCGACTTCTCGGTGGCCCTCGTCGGTCGGCCCAACGTCGGCAAGTCGACGCTGTTCAACCGCCTCATCGGCGAGGAGCGCTCGGTCGTCCACGACGTGGCGGGAACGACCCGTGACAGCATCGACACCGTGGTCGAGTCACCGAGTTGGGACCCATCCGCTTCGTCGACACCGCCGGGCATGCGCCGGCGGGCCCGGATCGACGAGGGGACCGAGTACTACTCGCTGGTGCGGGCCCTGCGGGCCGTCGACGAGGCCGACGTGGCCCTCCTGGTCATCGACGCCACCGTGGGGGTCACCCACCAGGACCAGCGTCTGGCCGAACGGGTCGACGCCGCGGGCTGTCCCATCGTGGTGCTGCTCAACAAGTGGGAACTGCTCGACGCCGAGGAGCGCGACGACGTCCACCACCAGATCGGGGATCGGCTCCACTTCCTCGGGGAGGCACCGGTGCTCATGATCAGCGCCTACACCGGAAAGGGAGTGCACCGCCTGTTGCCCGCCCTGTCAGGTTCGGTCGACGAGTACCGCCGACGCATCCCCACCACACAGGTCAATCGCGTGCTGCGCGCCGCGCAGGCCGCCCAACCTCGCACCGGCGAGGTGCCCGGGTGCTCTACGCCACCCAGGGAGCGGTCGAGCCGCCCACATTCACCCTGTTCGCCAACCGCGAGTTGCCCCGCACCTACCTGCGCTACCTCGAACGCAGCCTCCGGGAAGCCTTCGATCTGGGGACCACACCGATCAAGCTGAGGGTTCGTCGCCGGTCGTGACAGCTGCACCCGGGCCCTTCTTTGTGAGCGGAATGGTGCGACACTAAATGAAAGATAGAGAAACTACGCCTTATCAAAGGACGTGGCCGTAGTCGAACTGTCACCGGCTGGCACCCGAGCGGTAGCGGGACCTCGCTACCATCGCGTGGCCATGGAGGTGGACCAGGCCATCCTGGCCGCCGTGGCGTGTGCGTGCGCCGTGGCCGCCTTCGTGTGGGGGCGTTCGGCGCGCTACCGCCGTCGAGTGCTCCTCCACGTCCAATCCGAGAGCACCGACGCGGACGCCAAGGCCCTGGCCCGTTCGGACTTTCGGCAAGGACCTCCACACGACCGCCCTCTACGCCGTCATGGCGGCGGCAGCCGCCCTGGGCAGCCTTCTCGGGAACCGGCACGCTCGTACCGGGCCTGCTCGTGCTGCTGGTGCCGGTGGGGGCGTCGCTGTCCAACAGTCGCACCTTCGCTCGTGACGCCCGCCTGGCTCAGGGGCGCTCCGAGCTGGAACGCCGGGCCCAGGAGGTGCTGACCCAGGAAGAGCTCGCCCCCAAGGCGTGGGCGGCGCGCCTGGCACCCGACGAGCTGGACGACTTCCAGGGCTTCGAGGTGGGATCGGTCTACCAGGCGGGCAGCGGGCACATGGCCGGCGACTTCTACGACGTGTTCCGGCCCACCAAGGGGCGACTCGCCGCCGTTATCGGTGACGTGGCCGGGCCACGGCATCGATCCGGCCATCACCGCCTTCCAGGCCAAGTACCTGCTGCGGGTGTTCCTGCGCCAGTACCGCGACCCCGCGCAGGCGCTCGAGGAGCTCAACCTCCAGATGTCGCGCATCGGGCGCGACGAGGAGTTCATCTCCCTGTGCGTCGTGGTGTTCGACACCGAGGCCGGCACGCTGCGCTACGCCTCGGCGGGTCACCCCGCCGCCCTGCTCTGGCACGAACGTGAGGTCCGGCCCCTGCGGGCCACCGGCCCTCTGGTCATGCTCGATCCCAGAGGCGGCTACTACAGCCAAGGAGATCCCCCTCGAGCCCGAGCGATCTCTGCCTGCTCTACACCGACGGGCTCTCCGAGGTCCGGCACGGCGAGGTCCTCTTCGGCGAGGAGCGCATCGCCACCGCTCTCAAGCGTGATCCCGGGAGTCGCCCCCGACGTACTCTGCAAGTCGCTGCTCGAGGCGGCTCGTGACTTCTCGGGCGGCCCCATCTCCGATGACGTCGCCATCCTCGCCATCCGCCGCACCGCATGAAGGCACCCCCGCGCCGGAAACCGAGCGCGGCGGGGACGGTGGGGATGGTGCGGTGCCACCCGGTGCGCCCGTGACCGACGACCTCGGTCGTGCCCGCAGCCGCGCGCCGCAGGGCAACCTCCACAAGGACGCCGGAAAGCTCGCCCGCCAGGGCAAGCTGTTCGTCCGCGACCGGCTCGACCTGCTGCTCGACAACGGCTCCTTCGTCGAGGACGCGCCTGCTGGCCAACGCCATGGCCACCGACCTCCCCGCCGACGGCGTGGTCACCGGCGTGGGGACCGTCGACGGCCGGCCCGTGTGCGTCATGGCCAACGACCCGACCGTCAAGGCCGGGTCGTGGGGGGCACGCACCGTCGAGAAGATCGTCCGGCTCACCGAGCGGGCGCTGCGCGACGAGCTGCCGGTGTTCTGGCTGGTCGACTCGGCCGGGGCCCGCATCACCGACCAGGTCGAGCTGTTCCCCGGTCGACGGGGCGCCGGGCGGATCTTCTACAACCAGGTGCGCCTGTCGGGCCGGGTGCCCCAGATCTGCTGCCTGTTCGGCCCGTCGGCCGCCGGCGGGGCCTACATCCCGTCCTTCTGCGACATCGTGATCATGGTCGAGGGCAACGCCTCGATGTACCTGGGGTCGCCCCGGATGGCCGAGATGGTGATCGGCGAGATCACCACCCTCGAGGAGATGGGCGGGGCCCGCATGCACGCCACCGTCTCGGGGTGCGGCGACAACCTCGCCGCTCGACGACGAGGACGCCATCGAGCAGGCCCGGGCCTGGTTCACCTACTTCCCGTCGCGCTGGCGGGACGACCCGCCGACCTACCTGGCCGAGGGCCCTCGGCCTGCCTCCCAGCGCCGACGTGGTCCCCGCCGAGGAGAGCCAGGGCTACGACATGCACCAGGTCATCGACGGCCTCGTCGACGCCGAGAGCTTCTTCGAGCTCAAGCCGCTGTTCGCTCCCGAGCTGATCGTCGGGCATCGGCCGGCTCGACGGTCGGTCCGGTCGGGATCGTGGCCAACAACCCTGCCGTGAAGGGCGGCGTGCTGTTCGTCGACACCGCCGACAAGGCGGCCCGCTTCATCTGGTGCTGCGACGCCTTCAACATCCCGCTGGTGTTCCTGGCCGACGTGCCCGGGTTCATGGTCGGCACCCAGGTCGAGCGCCAGGGCATCATCCGTCACGGGGCCAAGATGGTCACCGCGGTGTCCGAGGCCACCGTGCCCAAGGTGTCGGTGATCGTGCGCAAGGCCTACGGCGCCGGGCTCTACGCCATGTCGGGCCCGGCGTTCGAGCCCGAGGCCACCATCGCCCTGCCCACCGCCAAGATCGCCGTGATGGGCCCCGAGGCGGCGGTCAACGCGGTGTTCGCCAACAAGATCGCGGCCATCGACGACCCCGCCGAGCGTGAGGCCTTCGTCGCCGAGCAGCGACGCATCTACGAGGAGGACGTCGACCTGCTGCGCCTGGCCTCGGAGCTGGTCGATCGACGCCGTCGTCGACTTCGAGGACCTCCGCGCCGAGAGTGCACCGTCGCCTCGCCGCTGGCCCGGCACAAGGACCGGCACTTCCGCGAGCGCCGCCACGGCGTGCCACCGGTCTGAGGAGCCGACGCCGGTCCGTGCCCTGGTGTGACGATTGCAGCCGCTGGCACAGCCCCAACGCCCTGACCGACGAGGGGCGTTGCCCGACCTGTGGTCGGGACGTGGGGCCAGCGGGGCCCGCCGATCACCTGGTGGCCGAGGGAGCGCCGGCGCCCTCGGTCCCGTGGCACTTCTGGCTCACCCTGGCCGCCTTGGCGCTCTACCTGGGCTGGCGCCTGGTGCAGGGCGTGGCATGGATGGCCGACCAGCTGGGCTAGGTGGTGCGCCGGGTCGGCTGCACCCCGGCTCTCAGCCGGGTCGGTGACATCCCGGCTCTCAGCCGGGTCGGCTGCATAGCCAGGTCACGTACATGTAGGGCGGAAGGAAGCCCAGGCGGCGGGCTGTGCGGTGGTCGGCCACCGAGGTCAACTGCCCGGGTTCGGGTAGGGCTGAGGCGATGTAGCGGACATCGAAGCCAGCCACGGGATCTGTGTCGGCCCAGCTCCGGTCGGGGTCGGCGGCCTGGCGCCGCAGGTCGGCGGTGACCAGCACGGTCGTGTCGAAGCCGGCGTCGCGGCAGCGTTCCGTGAGATCCCAGCCGAAGCGCCAGAAAACCGGGGTGTTGTCCTCGTGGAACTCGGGTTCGGTGGGCGGAGCGGTGTTGCCCTGGAGAAGCGGGACCTGGAGGAACAGGCGGCCTCCGGGCCTCAGCACCCGGCGCACCTCGGCCAGTGCCCGGTCGGGTTCGGGAACGTGCTCGAGGACGTGGGCGCTGAGCACCGTGTCGAGGGAGGCGTCGGGCAGGTCGATGTCCTGGAGGTCGATGTGGAGGTCGGCCCGGTGGAGGCTCTCGTCGAAGTCGCTGGCCCGGTAGTCGATCACCCGGCGCAGGTGGTCACGCGCCTCGCCCCCCAGACGGGGACTGGTTTCGAGGACCCGCTCGGCACGCCGGTAGGGAGTCTGGCTGGTCCAGCAGTGACGCAGGAAGCGGTCGCGGGCCACGCTGCGGCAGGCCGGGCAGATCATGGACTCGCACCAGGCCCAACCTTCGAAGGATGGGCCATGCCAGCCGCAGATGGGGCAGAGGGCCTGCCAGCCGTCGGTGTCGGCGACCTCGCCTTCGCCCCAGGTGCCCAGTCTGGGGTCACGGCGCCGGGCCGAGGCATGCCGGGCCGCTCGGTAGCGGATGCGGGCAGCTGCCAGGAGGGAGGTGGGGGTCGCCATGGCCGGCAGGGAACCTAGCCGTCAGAGGGCGACCCGGGGCGCATGACCAGTGACTGCGGGTCGAGATCCCAGTGTCTCGACCGAGTGACTGGTATCTTGCGGCCGGCTCAGTCGGCTTTGCCCCGGCTCCAGGACTTGGTCCCCGCGGCAACAGAGGAGTGGCAACAGAAATGGCGGAAACAGAAATGGCGGAAACAGAAATGGCGGAAACAGAAATGGCGGAAACAGTGAAGGCAGCAGAAGCGGCTCTCTCTGTTCGGGCCGGAGGCATCGCAGGTCTCGCCTTCGTGGCCATCAGCCTGGTGGCTTTCATGCTCGTGAGTGCTCCCCCGGACGTGGGCGCGGATGCCGCCGAGATCAAGGAGTACCTGCTCGACAACCGTTCCGGTGGTCTTGCGCAGGCCGCGTTGATCGCGTTGACCCTGCCGTGTTTCCTCGTCTTCATCGAGGCACTCCGACGGCGGGCGGGCGAGGACCGGCGCCTGGCATGGCTGTCTTCGTCTTCGGCGGCTGCCGGTGGGATCGGCTACCTGTCGGCGGTCTTGGGTGCCGCCGCCTTCTACGTACCCGTCTGGCACCAGGCGACCGGGGAGGCTGCTCCCGCAGACATGATGTTGGGATGGTGGTATTCCGGGTACCTCCTCTACCTGGTGTCGTTCCCCGTGCTGGCCCTGTTCGTGGGCGGGATGGGCTGGTGCGCGCGTTCGAGCGGCTCGGTCCCGGGTTGGCTGGGGTGGTTGAGCGCCGTGGTGGCGGCGGTTCTGGCCGTGGGTACAGCGGGCATCCTGAGCCCGGAAGTGGCTGCTGCCTCCTCGCTTGCGTACTTCCTGCTGTTGGCCTGGGTTCTGGTGACCGCGATCATGTTGTTGCGGGGGGCTCCCACCGAACCCGGCTCCCGATGAGCCAGGCGAGATCTACGGGATGCTGGGGCCGAGGGAAGGCAAGGCTGCACCCGGAGGTCGGTGGGTGAGCTTGGCCGCCACGAATCAGTCGCTGCCTTCTGCGGCCGCAAGGGCCGCCTGAAGCGCGCGCAGGTCGGTCACCGCGGTGTCGACGGCTTCGGCCACCAGGGCCAGGGCGGTCACCGGTTGGGCGTGGCCGGCCACACGGCCGGTGCGGTGCCAGTCCTCGGGTCGCGTCCGCTGCACGCGGTCGGCCATGGCTGGGGCGATGTCATCCAGTTCTTCCAGGACCTCGGAGGCGGACACGTGGGCCTCGACGTGGAAGGTGCGCCGGTTGCGGTCCAGCACCGCGGGGTGAAGGACGGGGTCTTCGGTGACCAGCACCTGTTCCAGGGCACGGTCCAGGAGGGTGAGAGAACGCACCGCGTCGACGACCAGGGCCAGGGCGCTGCGGCCGTCGGGCCCGTACCGGTTCCAGCGGTCAGAAGCGGTCCCGGGGGCGCTGCCGTCGCCCTCACCCGCGCTGTCTCCATCTCCAGAGCGGTCGCCGTCGCTGTCGTATGGGTCGTCACCGGTCCGAGAGTGCCGGGGAGCGGCTGCGGAGCGGAAGCGTCGAGGTAGGGAGCGCAGGGCGACCGCGGCGTCGGCCGGTAACAGGGGACGGGGCGCCTCGGGAGTCACTCCTCGGCTTCGGCCAGCTCGCGTCGCACGGCGTCGACCATGTGGGAAGGCAGGATGTCGTAGTGGCTGTGACAGGCGGTGAAGCGCCCCCGGCCGCTGGACAGTGAGCGCAGGTCGATGGCGTAGCGCAGGATCTCCGCGGTGGGCACCTCGGCGACGATCACCTGCTCGCCGTGGTCGCCGAGCTCGGTACCCGAGACCCGGCCCCGGCGTGAGTTCAGGTCGCCCATCACGTCTCCCTGGAGGTCGATGGGCACGGTCACCTCGAGGCGGCTGACGGGTTCGAGCAGCACCGGGCCGGCCTGGGCCATGGCCGCCCTGAAACCGATCCGGCCGCCATCTTGAAGCTCATCTCAGATGAGTCGACCGCGTGGTACTTGCCGTCGTAGCAGGTCACCCTGACGTCGACGACCGGGTAGCCGTAGACGCCACCCGAGGCCATGGTCTCGTGAACTCCCTTCTCGACGTGGGGGATGAACTGGCGGGGGATGGCCCCGCCCACGATCTTGTCGACGAACTCGAAGCCCTGGCCTCGCTCGAGTGGCTCGACCTGCAAGAAGCACACCCCGAACTGGCCGTGGCCCCCGGTCTGCTTCTTGTACTTCCCCTCGGCGTCGGCCGTGACCGGTGATGGTCTCGCGGTAGGCGACCCGCACGTCCTCGGTCGTCGACGCCCACCCCGAACTTGCGCCTCAGCTTCTCGAGGGAGATCTGAAGGTGGGTCTCGCCCTGGCCGCGCAGCAGCGTCTGGTGGGTCTCGTCGTCGCGGGTCATCACCAGGGCCGGATCCTCGTCCAGCAGCCGGTGAAGAGCGGTGGCCAGCTTGTCCTCGTCGGCCTGGGTGGCGGCCTCACGGCCATGGCCAGCACCGGCGGTGGCGGGCGAGGGGCGGGCACCTGCACCGGCGTGCCCTTCGGCGCCAGGGTGTCACCGGTGCTGGTGTCGGCGAGCTTGGCCACCGCGGCCGAGGTCACCCGCAGGCACCGAGGTGACGGCCAGCTGTTCCTTGCCCCGGAGTACGAACAGGCCGTGCAGGCGTTCGTCACGCCGGTGCGGGAGTTGACCAGGTGGTCGTCCTGGCTGATGGTGCCCGAGAGCACCTTGAAAAGCGAGATCTTGCCGACGTAGGGGTCGGCGATGGTCTTGAACACGAACGCGAGCGGAGTCGCCGGCGGGGTCGGGGTGCACGTCGACCTCGGTGTCGGCCGGCCAGCACCGTGACGGGTGGCCGGTCCAGGGGACGGGGCCGATCTCGACGATGAAGTCGGCCAGGCGGTCGACGGCGATGGGGCCCGTGGCCGAGCCGCACACCACGGGGAACACGCTGGCGTCGGCCACCCCCTTGGCCAGGGCGCCCTCGAGCTCGTCGGGCGGCGGGACGTCGCCGTCGAGGTAGCGCTCGAGCAGGGCGTCGTCGGCCACGACGATGCCCTCGACGAGGTTGTCGTGCACCTGGTGCTCGAGCTCGGCCATCTCTTCGGGGATGTCGGCCTCTGTGGCCTGCCCGGACGTCGTAGATCCAGGCCCGTGTCGGTGAGGAGGTCGGCGATCCCGTGGAAGGCCGCTTCCTCGCCGATGGGCAGCTCCAGGGGGGCGATGCCGGCCCCGAAGTTCTCGCGCAGCTCGTTCAGGGTCCGCTCGAAGCTGGCGCGCTCACGGTCGAGCTTGTTGATGAAGACCATACGGGGAAGGCCCAGTCGCGGCCGCCTCGCGCCAGTAGTGCTCGGTCTGCACCTCGACCCCGTCGACGGCGCTCACGACGAACACCGCCAGGTCGACCACTCGCAGGGCGGCCTGCACCTCGCCGACGAAGTCGGCGTAGCCGGGAGTGTCGATGAGGTTGATCTTGTGGCCCTGCCACTCGAAGGGGGCCAGCGCCATCGACAACGAGAAGCCCTTCTCCTGCTCCTCGGGTTCGAAGTCGCAGACCGTGTTGCCCTCCTCGACCCGGCCGCGGCGGTTCGACACCCCGGCGCGGTGAAGAGCAGGGCCTCGGCCAGGGTTGTCTTCCCGGCTCCCTGGTGGCCCACCAGGGCCACGTTGCGGATCTTGTCAGGCGCCGTCTGGTTCACCGTCACCCCCGGAAGTTGCGGCGTGCGTGAGGGGGGAGGGTATCGCCCCGCACAGGGCTGTGCTGTGCTTGTCGGCTCTTCGCCCCGAGAGGTTCTTGGTCCCATCTGGCTGGCGAGCGACAGGGTAGACTCAGTTGGTTCGATTCTGAGGTGAACGCCTCACGGAAACCAACGACTGTTGAGGTGATTGCTGTGCTGGGCAGCCGCGGTGGACTTGCTTGGGTTGTCATGTGCGTCTTGGCGGCGTTGGTGCCGCTCGCGCCTGCGGATGCCCAGGAAGTTGGGGTCGAGGTGGAGTCTGTCGAGCCGGAGGGCTCGGCGCCGGTAGCCGATGACCCCGAAACCATCTCGACTACATCGTCGACGACCGTTCCCGCTACGACTGCTCCTGACGGAGTGGTTGCGGAGTCTCCGAAGCCGGCGACTGGCGATCGGTGGCCGTGGCCCGCGGATTCGATGTCGAGCGACGAGTTCGACGCGGTGCTAGCAGCGGAGCCGTCGGCTGCCGAGGTCGAGGTGGTTGAGGATCGCACTGTGGACTCGAAGACGTTTCAGACGTCGACGCCGGGCGTGTATCGCACCGAGTTCTACACGGCCCCTGTTCACTTGGAGGACGAGAAGGGTGGTTGGGTAGATGTGTCACCGGACCTGGTGGCTGAGGGGGGCGGGCTTGCGACGGCTGGTGTCCCGTTTGAGGCACAGTTCGGTGTTGAGGGCTCCGGGAGCGATGTTGCGATCACTACGGCATCAGGTTCTCGGATCGGGTTCGATCTAGGCACGGCCGCCCAGAAATCCGACCTGTCGGCGCCTGGCGAGCAGAGCCCGGTCGCGCGCGTCGACATCGTTCCGATCGACGACCTGAACCTCGGTTTGGCCAGCCCGTGGACGTCGACGTCGGCTGAGATCACTGTCACCGGGTCTGGCATCAAGGAGATGCTGTACCTGTCGGATTCATCGGCTCCTTCCATGTTCGAGTTCCCCCTGACACTCGATGGGGTGACGGCGGTGCTCACCGAGGCCGGGTCTGTCGACTTCATCGACGGGCCGGGCGAGCGGGTGGGGACGATTCCGCCTGCGTGGATGGAGGACGCCAACCTCCATGAGGTCACAGGGGAGGGAGTCATCTCGACCGCTGCGCGTTGGGAGCTCGACAAGACCGACACCGGCACTGAACTGCTTCGTCTGGTGCTCGACGAGAAGTGGCTGTACAGCCCCGATCGGGTATTTCCGGTCCGGGTCGATCCGACGATCGTGTTGGGCGATGATGAGGCGATCGATGACACGTTTGTTGTCCCGTATTCGCCGGGTGATCGGTCGTTGTGGGATCACATCAAGATCGGTCATGGGGGGATGTTCACGAATCGCACCTACATCAATGTGGCTGGTCTGTCTCAGCTCTCGGGGAAGACGATCGGTCATGCCGAGTTGGTGTTGCAGCAGTACGGGGCGGCGTGTGACAGCGATCCCGAGGACGAACCGGATACGACAGGCATCGAGGTGCACCGAGTTGATGAGGACTGGACGGGGTCGAGCCCGAACGCGACGGTGTGGGGTGGTCCTTCGGTGGATGTGGTGGTCGACTCGTTCTCCGAGACCGTGCCCGCTTGTGGCGGGTCGTTTGATCGGTCGATTCGTCTGGACGTCACCGAGGCCGTTGAGCAGTGGGCGAGCGGTGGCTGGGCCCAGCAGGGGCTGTCTGTGCCGCGCCGAAGCCGAGTTCGACGTGAACATGTTCCGGATCTTCCGATCGGCCCAGGGCAGCGTGTCACCTAAGTTCGACGTGTTGTGGTCAGATCCGCCGACACCGGGCCAGTCACCCGAGACCCCCGATGACGTCACCCCCGATGGGGTGACGGGCTCGCAGGCACCGACGATCTCGGCCACCTTCGAAGACCCACAGGCCACTGACACAGGGCACGTCGAGTTCCACCTGTTCCTCGACAACGCCCCTATCGCTTCGGGAACCGGCGGGGTGGCCGACGTCGGTGAACCGTCTTCGTGGACGACACCGCCGACGCTGGTGTGGAACGAGACCTATGAGTTGACGGCGCGTGCCGTCGATGCTTCTGGGCATGCGTCTGCATGGTCAGATCCGGTGTTCTTCACGACCGAACAACCGACGTACATCGACGCCAACATCGAGGAGAACACCGTCTGGGGCCCAGAGGACTCGCCCTACGTGATCACCGAAACGATCTCGGTGGCGAATGACGCCACCCTGACGCTCCTGGCCGGCACGGTCGTCAAGATGGGCGCGGGAGGTCCTAACAGTCTCAGCGTCAACGGCCAGTTGCTCGCGGTCGGAAACGAAAGCCAACCCGTCTACATCACCTCGATCCACGACGATTCCGTGGGGGGCGACACCGACGGCGTACCGATCCCTGCGGCGCGCAGTGACTGGGGCAACATCGACCTCAAGGGCGAAGCCGATGGCCTTCCAGCCCCAGCGCATGTGCTCGATCACGCGGTGGTGAGGTGGGGTGGTACCGGCAACTCCAACTGTCTGGGCAGCGGTGGCGAGATGATCCGCGTGGGGAGGAACGCGGTGGCGTTCATCTCGAACAGCGAGATCACCGACTCGGGTCGAGCGCTGATTCAGTTGTCCTCGGAACTTGGCGAGGGCACGCTGATGGTGTCGAACTCGCTGCTAGATCAGGCGATGTGCGGGTTCAACGGCCCCGCCGGGACCTTTGTGGGGAACACATTTGGCGCAGGCCTGTCACTGGCGTATCGCTCCTACTGCAACAGCTTCTGTCAGGGGAAGCCAACCCTCTCCTACAACCGGTTTGATGCTCTCGTGAGAGTCGCCGGTGACGAGTCGGTCGTCCGGTACAACACGTTCAACGCGTCAGCGGTGGGGTCGGGTTACATGGAGGGCTTCGCGGATCTGTCCCTGAACTACTGGGGTGGCGGCACCCCTGAGGTGTTTCCGGCGCTGACCGCTGAGGCACCTCGGTGGACCCCGGCTCTGGCCGAAGCCCAGGCACCGGTGTTTGGTCCGGTCAACGCGGTGACCGGCGAGCTCACCTGGCAGGAGTCTGACCTTTCGGTCGCAGATGCCGGCATGGATCTGTCGTGGGACCGCACCTACCGGTCTCAACGCCCCGGGAGCAGCGGGCTGGGCGCGAACTGGTTCACCTCCTACTCCGAGTCCGCGACCGGTTCGCCCTCGACTACGGGGTCGGTTACCTCCGCGTCGGGTACGGCGCTGGGCTTCGCGACGGACCCGCTCGACTACGGCTCGGGTTCGGGCGGCGCGGAGCAGGTCCCGAGCGCGGGGAACAACGCCTCCTGGGACGGGTCGGGGGGGGAGTCGACGTTCACCACCGCTGACCGTACTCAGTACCAGTTCGATGCCGGTGTCCTCACGGGTGTGGTCCAACGCGACCCTGGCCACGAGATCACGATCGACCATGGCACTGGTGGGCTGGTCGACCTGGTCACGGGGGTGTCGGGCCGCACCATCGATCCCACCATCACCACTGGCGGTGAGTTCGACCATGTGGCCGATTCCCAGGGCCGCACCGTCGACTACACCGTCGCGTCGGGGCGTCTCACGCAGGTCCGTCCGCTCGGCGCTACCGAGCCGGTCACCTACACCTATGGCGGTCCCGACGGGCAACTCACCGCGATCACCTCGAGTGAGGATCGCCCCACCCTCCAGGTCGGCTATCTGTCCGATGGTCGTGTGGAGTGGTTCGATACAGCGGCGGGAGGCCGCGTCGACGTGTCGTACCATCCCGAAGGGCATTACACCCTCTTCACCAAAGCGGCTGACACAGCCGACGAGGTGGTGATCCGGGTCGACTACGACGACTTCGACGAAGGCGCCGGAAACCTCGACCGGCTCGTCGCCCAGACAACCCTCGGGTTCCGGGGAACTCACACCGTCTATGACGGATGGGGCCGGGTGGTCGTCACGATCGACGGTCTGCCCGAGGGTGCGATCCGTCCCGACACCGGTCCCGAGGTCACCCCGTACGCGCCAGCGGTCAACGCGACGGTCTATGACGACAAGGGTGACCCGGTCACCACCGTCGACGCGTCGGGTTCCGCCACTCGTACTACCTTCAACGCAGACCACCAGCCCCTGGTCACGACGTTTGCGGACGGGTCGAAGACCGAACGGCTCTACAACAGCGAAGGTCGGGTTCGAGACCATCCGGCGGCTCAAGACCACCGGCGACACGTGGATCGAATGGACTGCGTACTACGACGACTTCGGTCAGCTGATCGAGTTGTGTGACCCGCTCACGACGCCGGCATTTTGCGACGGGTTTGAGGACGCGGCGGTGCCGGGCGCGGGTGAACGCGGCCCCATGGAGTACGCCTACGACGAGTCTGATGGCGACCCGTTGTGGGTGGACAACACGGCGGGGGAGCGAACAACGTTCGTGACGGTGTCGGCTGAGGGGTGGCCGGTCACCATCAAGGACCCGTTGAACCGTCAGACCCACTACGAGTACACAGGGTGGGGACAGGTCAAGAAGACCACCACCCCCAACGGTGCGGTCACCGAGACGACATTCGACGACGACCGGCTCCCAACGCGGGTTGATGAACCCGAAGGCAAGGTCACCACCTACGACTACGACTCCCGCGGTCGGCTGTGGCACCGAGTCGACGCCGCGGGCTACACCACCGAGGACGCGCGTGGCTTCACCGAAGAGGCGACCACCACCTTGGGTTACGACAACGTCGGCACCCTGACGACGATCACGGACGGCCTCAACGGGACCGTGGTCCGCAACTACAACGGCGCCGGCGACTTAGAAGACGAGACGAACCCATCTAACGGCGTGACCGACTATCTCTGGGGAACGACCGGGCGAGCATCCGGGCTTCCCGACGCGATCACCGACCCCGATCTGAATACCACAACCTTCCGTTACGACGCCGCTGGCCGAGTCACGACGGTGATCTACCCGGAAGGTGGGGGCACGGTGTCGACCACCTACGACGTCATGGGACGCGAGGTAACCCGCACGGGCCCTCGGGTGGGTGCGACCTGGTCGACCCAATACGACCTCTTGGGACGACCCGCGGTCGTGACGGGCCCGGCTGGTTTCGACATCGTCTATGACTTCGACGATGTCGACAACCTCGTCGAGATCACCGACGAACTCGACAACACGACGGTGTACACCTTCGATGCCGCGGACCGACCCAGGACAGCGACCGATCCCATCGGGTCGTTGTGGACCGTGACCTACGACGCCGCCGGTCAGGTGACCCGCCGCCAGGACGGCACCGGCGCCTACACCGACTTCGCGTACAACCCTGACGGGTTCGTGAACAAGATCACGCGACAGACCGGCACGTCGACCACATCGGTGCAGTACTTCCCGAACATCGACAAGGCAGGTCGCATCGTCGAGGCCGTCGATCCTCGCGCATACGCCGCGAGCTCGGCGTGTCGAACCACGGCCTGGGCGTCCTCGCCGGAAACCTGTTATGGGACGGTCACGACCTATGACCACCTCGACCGGGTGACCCAGGTCGCCCACCCGGCGGGAACGAACAGTTCGCCGTTGACGGTCACCGAGAAATGGTTCTACGACGACAACGGCAACCAGCGGTTCTGGATCGATCGGCGGGGCAGGACCTGGGAGTACAGCTTCGACGCCTCCAACCACCCGGTGGCGACCCTCGACCCGGCCGGTCAGACATCGCGGACTTGTTGGACCCCCGGCGGAGACATGTACCTCGAGGTTGACGCTTCGGGAGCCGCGACCACCTACACCTACGACAACATGCACCGCCCAGCTACCGCCACCTACGGGTCGGCGATGGGCATCAGCTGCCCGCTCATGTCGTTCACCAGTGTCGGTGACGCCGACGAGTGGGACTACGAACTCGACGGACAGATCGACGTCGTCGACGTCGGCGGCACCGAAACGGACTACGAGTACAACGAGTTCGGATGGCTCGAGACCATCGCAGACGGTTCCGGTGAGGTCACCACATACGAAGCCTTCGACAACCTCGGGCGGCCCCGCCTCACCTGGGACCCTACCAAGGTGTCCCGCACCGCCACCTACGACGCTCGAGGTCGTTTGACCGACGACCGCCTCTGGCACGGCACAACGCCCCTGGGCTGTGCCCGCCAAGCCCTCGGCGAACCGCTGCACGGCCAGTCAGCCACCGATTGCGCCGCCGACCTTTGGCACCACACCTACGACCTCGCTGACCGGGTCACCGAAACCCAATGGCCGTCATGGAACGGCACCACCGGCCGCCGCCAGGTCTTCACCTACGACAAAGCAGGCCGAACAAGGACCGCCGCCGACGGTTTGGGGAACACCACCACCTACACCTGGGACCAGGTCGACAACCAATCCCACTCCACTATTCCCGGCGGCAGCGGCTCCTACGTGTGGACCTACGACCGGTCCAGCTTCCAGATCTCCGAGACCCCACCAGGGCTGTCGGCCACAACCTGGACGAACGACGGAGCCGGCAACCCGACATCGATGACCGAACCGTCGGGTCGGGTGACCACCTACGAACGCGACGACCTAGCCCGGGTAACCGAGGAGATGGTGACCTACGCGGGAACATCGCAGTCCCGGTGGTTCGGGTTCGACGAAGCCGGCCGCACCGATTGGGCCCACGGCCCCGCTCTGTCGTCGTTGGGTGACCCAACGAGCGACTGGGACATCGACGCAGTCTTCGATGCCGCCGGCCGACTCGACACCGTGACTCAAGGAGGCCATACCGTCGACTACGACTGGGACTCCAACCAGCGTCTCGAGACCCGCCGTCTCGACGGGAACGTCGTGGAGACCTACACCTACGACAACCGCGCGCTCATCATGTCCATCGGCGGAGCCACAGCCATAGAGGTTCACTCCCGCGACGACGCCGGTCGCGTCACCCGGCTCGACACCCAGAACGGATCGACGAACACCTACGAAGACTTCGGTTACGACGACGCCGGCCGCCCAGACGAGCACTACTTCCGTAAGGAGATCCCGTCAACCACTGAGATCTGGCGTCAAGACACCGGCTACGGCGTCGACGGCACTATCGACTCGTCGGTCACGACCGTTGGCACCACCCGAACCGCTGACACCATCACCTACGACAACGCCGGCCGCATCGACGTGCTCAGCCGCGTCTGGGACCCCAGCACGACAACATCATCCGATGAGTCCACCGCGACCGTCGACTACGGCTGGAACTCCCGCGGCGACCGGACCTCCGCCGTCGTAACCGGCACGGGTGGGTCGGGCACCATCACCCCAGCCGCGTTGGGTGTCCCCGGCAACGGCACCCACAACTGGACCTTCTCGGTCGGTGGTCGTCTCACCAGTGGACCGAACAGCGCCACCTACACCTACGACGTCGACAACCGACTCACCCGCGAGAACCGCCCCTCAGCGGCTGACACCAAGTACACCTACGACCACTTCGGTGATCTCGACAAGATCGAAACCGGTGACAGCTCTACCTGGACGACCACCGCAGACTGGACCCGCGACGCCTTCGGGCGACCCACCGGTGTCACATCAGGTGGTGCGACCCGCACCTACGCCTACGACGGTCTCGCCTTCGCGCCAGTAGCGGTCACCTCCGGGTCCACGACCACCACGCTGATCCACACCCCTGACGGGCAACTCGTCGGCGCATCGGACACCACCGGCCCTCAGCGAACCCTCACGAACAACCACGGTGACTTCGCCGCCGTGGTCCCCACCGGCGGCACCACCAATCTCACCGGGTCCACCGTTTACGGGCCCTTCGGCACACCAACCACCACTGGGACCAATGCCACTTCGCTGGGCTACCAGACCCAACCCCAAGACCCAGCCACCGGGATCGTTGATACCCCAACCCGGGCCTACGACCCCGCCTACGGCCGGTTCCTCCAAGCCGACACCTGGGACGGCGACAACACCAACCCCATCACGCTCAACCACTACACCTACGCCAACGCCTCTCCCTACTCGATGTCTGACCCGACAGGCATGTGGGGCATCGACGTCATCGGCAGCGCCGCGAAATCGATCACGGCCGGAACCAAGGCGCAGAAGCAACAGACCGCCCAGAAGAAGCAAGAACTGCAGGACCAGTCGTGGGAAGGCGCAGTTGCCGGAGCGACCATCCTCAACCAGTTCTTTGCCTACGACAACCAGTTCGGAACCAACCCAGACTGGGACTGGATGCCCGGCGCGGACGACTCCTACGCCGACTTGAACTCCTTCCAGCAAGCAATGCTGTGGTGTCAGGGAGAAGGGAGAAGGCAGTCCAAGAACGCCAGCTACCTGCAAGGCCAGTACCGGGGCTGCGTCAGCGATTTCGTCAACTTCTCCGCCAGCTACTTCCAACAGCTCTACGAACGAGAAGCACCCAACCAGGGGGTCTGTGACAACAGCGCATTCGAAGCCTTCGGTATCTCCACTGACGCCTGCGAAACCGTCGCCGCCGTCGCGAACGGCCTCGACGACGTCCGCGAAGGCGCATGGGAAACCATCGGCGATCCGCTCGGAACACTGCGAATAGTGAACCAAGCCTACAACCAAGATGGTGCCTACGGTGCTCTCGCCGCCGGCGCCGAACTTGTTGTCGCCCCCATCATCGCCGCCGGCGACTGCCTCATCAACGGCGACAACATGGAACGCCTCCGATGCGGCACCGCCATCGCCACCGGCATCGCAGTAGGCCTCGCCACAGGCCCCACTACATCCAAGCTGCCCGGGGCCACAAGAGCAGCACCGGATATGCCGCAGGGCGGGAATGGTGTGGTGCTTCGGGATGGGGCTGGTGCTTCGCCGGCTGAGATGGCGGCGTCGCGGGGTGGGCCTACCGCGGGAGCGAAGCCGACGACAAGTACGCGCAACGACCTGATCGCTGGGTCGACCGATGATGCCGGGAACTTCACGGGCACGTGCTGGCGATGTGGCCACACCTCGACCGACCCGGCTGACTTCCATGTCGGGCACCGCAACGTACCGAGGTCTCAGGACGGCAACCTCGCTCCGGAGAACCTGTGCTTGGAGGGCGCGGCATGCAACCTCAGCGCCGGGAACCGTGGTGGCCCGTCGCCTGGCATGTCGTGCGCTGAGCGAGGGAGCTGCGCGCCGTGGAGACGTCCGTGAGCGGCGCGGGGGTGGACGGCGATCAGGTCCTGGTTGAGGTCGCTGCGGATCGCTTGCGTGATGGCCGCGTCGTCCGAGAGACGTTGTGGGTCGAGCCAGTGGGTGGGGGCGGCTATCGGCTGGTGAAGAGCCCGCTGGTGGCACAAGGCCTGGCGGTGGGCGACGAGTTCGAGATCGATGCCTCGGACAAGTCGTTCCGGGTGGCACGGCGTGCGGGGAACTTGGGCGTTCAGCTCTTCATGAAGCCCGAGCTGACTCGCGACGTGTTCGATGATCTCGCCGGCCAGGTCCGAGCGCTCGGCGGCGGGCTCGACGCGCACACGGCTTCGATCGCTGGTTTCTGGGTCCCGGTCGACGCGGGGTTCCCCGCGGTCGAGCAGCTGTTCGGCGAGTTCGTCGCCGCGCACCCAGGTGCCGAGTGGATGTTCGTCAACGTCTATGGCGAGGACGGCCAGCCGCTGAACTGGTGGTGATTCCCGAGGGTCAGAGCGGCCGGTGCTTGAGGTGGGTGCCAGCGAGGGACGCGGTGGCCACCTCGGTCAGGTCGGTGCGAGAGCTGGCGAGGCACGATCGCAGATAGGTTTCGACCTGGGGGCCGGTCCAGCCTGCAGCCGCTGCGGCGACCCAGTAGCGGAGCGAGTCGGTGAGGCCGAGCCGTCCAGCGAAGGCGATGACGCGGTCGATGAGCTTGTCGTCGGGGACGAGGTGCAGGATGGCGATGGCGCGGAAGGTGCCGTCGATGACGCCAGGTGGCCCGGTCGGCATGTAGCGGTCGACGGTGGCGAGCGTGTGGTTGGTGGCCCACTCGATGCGGACGAGGGCGTCGCCGAGGGCGACGCCGACCATCGAGTAGTCGTCCTGCTGCTCGGCGAGCTGCTCGAGGAGCTCGACGGCGGGCGCGTGGTGGCAGGCGCCGAGGGCCATGATCATCTGGTACTGCGTCTCCCACGTCCGCGGGTCGGCGATCTCGGTGCGGAGGGCGTCAAGCAAGGCGGGGCCGGCAGCCGGGTCGGCGAGGACGCGGAGACGCTTGGCTGCTGACCTTCGCTTGGCCGAGGAACGGTCAGCGAGCTGGCCTACGGCCTCGGCGAGGGTGAGCGGCATGGCTGGTTCAGCCGGCGAGGCGGCGGGCTTGGTGGCGGAGGAGGGCGCCTTCGATGAGTTGGCGGATGGCGTTGAGTTCGTCGGGGTCGAGTTGGTTGAGGGCTTCGAGGTGGAGGCGGAGGTCGGGGTCGTTGGGGCCGCGTTCGTCGTTGTCGAAGACGAGCGTGTCTGCGCTGGTGTTGAGAGCAAGGGCGAGTTGGCGGAGCACGTCGAGGGTGGGCTGGTTGGTGCCGGCTTCGTAGCGGCGGATGTTGGAGACGTGGATGCCGCAGGCGTCGGCGAGGGCCTGCTGGGTGAGGCCCTTCTCCTTGCGGAGGTTGGCGAGTCGTTCTGCGAAGTCCATGTCGATCACCTGGTGGTCGTCGGTGATCGGGACGATATGGGCGCCGTTCGTTGATGCTTGACTCGACATAGCAGAAACGATAACACTGACCGAGCAAGAACAGGCTCTTGACAGGAGTGGCGCCAACCGTGTCCCGGATCCCCGAAGCAGAGATCGAGCGCATCAAGCTCGAGGTGGCGGTCGAGCGCCTCGCGGCTGGCGCGGGGATCGCACTGGGTCGGCAGGGCGACGACCTGATCGGCGGGTGCCCGTTCTGCGAGACCCCCGACGCGCTGGTGGTCTCACCGGCTCCGAACCTGTGGCGGTGCCGTGCGTGTGAGGCGGGCGGGTCGGTGATCGATTGGGTGATGCGCGCGGAGGGGGTGGCGTTCCGTCACGCGGTCGAGTTGCTGCGCGACGGGTTCACCCCGACCCGCCTCGACGGGCGGCCGCCGGAGCGGTCGACTGTGGCGAAGCTGGCCGCGCCGTTCGCGCCGGAGCTCCCCGACGCCGATCTCCTCGACCGCGTCGTCGGCTTCTATCACCAGGCGTTGCTCGAAGCGCCCGACGCCCGCGCCTACCTCGTGGAGCGCCGCATCGCGGATGGTGACGCGGTGGAGCGGTTCGGTCTCGGGTTCTCGAACCGCACCCTCGGCTACCGCCTTCCTGACTCGAAACGGGTGGAGGGCAAGGCGCTGCGCTCTCGGTTGATCGACCTCGGCGTGTATCGCACGTCGGGACATGAGCACTACTCGGGGTCGCTGGTGGTCCCGGTCCGCGACGAGCACGGCCAGGTGGTCCAGCTCTATGGGCGCAAGGTGCGGTCGGATCTGCGCAAGGGCACGCCGCTGCACCTGTGGTTGCCCGGCGACGGGCGGCCGGTCTGGAACGCCGAGGCCGTGGCCGCCAGCGACGAGGTGATCGTGTGCGAGGGGATCGTGGACGCGTTGACGTTGTGGTGTTCGGGGTTCCGCAACGTGATCGCCCCCGGTCATGCCGCCGGCTTCGGCGCGGATCTGCCGGCGGTGTTGGCCGAGGCTCGGGTGCGCCGTGTGCTGGTCGGCTTCGACGCCGATGGCGATGGGGATACTGCGGCGGACGCGCTCGCGGCGGAGCTGTTGGCCGCCGGGGTCGAGTGCTATCGCCTGCATCTCGCGCCCGGCTCCGACATCAACGACCTGGCGCGCCGCTCGAAGTCGGCGACCGATGCGCTGGGTCGGGTGATCCGCGCCGCGGTGTGGATGGGGACGGGCACCCCGCCGCATCGGTCGTCGGGCAGCCCGGTTGATGCCGAGCCGGGCGAGGTGTCGGTGTCGGTGGTGCCGCCGGGCCCGGAGCCTGATGTGGTCCCGCATGTGGATGGCGACGAGCTGATCGTTGTGTTGGGCGACCGCCGCTGGCGGGTGCGGGGCCTGCGGCGCAACACGTCCTTCGATGCGTTGCGGGTCAACGTGTTGGTGTCGATCGTCGGGTCCGACCGGTTCCATGTCGACACCCTCGATCTCTATGCAGCCCGGGCCCGCGCCGCGTTCATCAAGGCCACCGGCGACGAGCTCTCCCTCCAAGACGACGTCGTGAAGCGGGATCTGGGCCGGGTGCTGTTCGCGGTCGAACGCGAGGTCGAGACCCTCATCGCCGAAGCGCAGACCCCCAAGCACGTCGTCGTCGAGCTCGACGACGACGAACGCGCCGCCGCCCTCGAGCTCCTCCAGGACCCGAAGCTGATCGACCGGCTGGTGTCGGACTTCGCTCGGGCCGGTGTCGTTGGTGAGGCCACCAACTGCCTGGTCGGCTACCTCGCCGCCACGTCGAGGTTGCTCGACCGTCCCCTCGCCGTGATCGTCCAGAGCACGAGCGCGGCCGGGAAGTCGCAGTTGATGGATGCGGTGTTGTCGTTCATGCCGGGCGAGGGCCTGGTGCGGTTCTCGGCGATGACCGGGCAGTCGCTCTACTACCTCGGTGAGCGCGACCTGGCCCACAAGGTGCTCGCGATCGCGGAGGAGGAAGGCGCCGAGCGGGCCGCGTACGCGTTGAAGCTGTTGCAGTCCGAAGGTGAGATCTCGATCGCGTCGACCGGCAAGGACACGGCGTCGGGCCGGCTGGTGACCCATGAGTATCGGGTGACGGGGCCGACGGCGATCATGTTGACCACGACGGCGATCGACGTCGACGAAGAGCTGTTGAACCGCTGCCTCGTGTTGTCGGTCGACGAGGAGCGGGCCCAGACGAGAGCGATCCACGTGCGGCAACGCCGGGCGCACACCCTCGATGGGATCATCGAGAACCGTCGCCGCGACGAGGTCCTCGATGTGTGGCGCAACGCCCAGCGTCTCCTCGAACCCGTCGTCGTGGTGAACCCCTTCGCCGACCGGCTCGGCTTCACCGACGGGAGAACGAGGACCCGCCGTGATCACGTCAAGTATCTGACGTTGATCCAAGCCATCACGCTGCTGCACCAGCACCAGCGGCCCCGCCGCACCGCGACCGTCGACGGGCACACCGTCACCTATATCGAAGCGACCGTCGACGACATCGCCCTGGCCAACCGCCTCGCCCACGAGGTCCTCGGCCGATCGCTCGACGAGCTCCCGCCGCAGACCCGCCGCCTCGTCGACGCGTTGTCGGCAATGGTCGCCGGCATCTGCGAACACCGCGACATCCAGCGGGAGGCGGTGCGGTTCACGCGCCGCGAAGCCCGCGAGCACACCGGCTGGTCGGACTTCCAGCTCCGCACCCACCTCGGCCGGCTCGTCGAGTTGGAGTTTGTGGCCGTGCACCGCGGCGGGCGCGGGCAGTCCTTCGTCTACGAGCTGGTGTGGGACGGCCACGGCGGCGGCGCCCCGCACCTGTCGGGCCTCGTCGACATCGACAAGCTGGGTGAAACCCACGCTGACGACAAGAACTGCGAGGGGTCAGAGGGCGAGTTCGAGGGGGGTTCGAGCCCCCATCGAGCAGGGGTAGTGCCCCCTTCGAGCACCCCCGAAAACGGCACCCGACCAGCGGCGACGAGTCGCAACGGGGCCGATCGCCCGGAAAGCACTACAGGGGCGAACGGGAAACGCCCGGTCGAAGTCATAGCCGCACCCGCCGCACCCGCCGACGACGAAGCCGTCGCCGACGTGGAGGTGGCGTGATGCCACGGCGGGGCGAACGTTCGATCAAGACCTTGCCGGGGGACCCGTTGGATCCGCACGGGTGGCCGCGGATGATCGAGGGGTTCGGCGACTGGATGGGCTGCCACGGCTACGCCGAGCGCACCGTCGAGAACCGCCGCAAGTCCATGGCCCAGGTCGCGGTCTGGTTGATCGACCGGGGCGTCACAAGACCCGCCGAGGTGACCAAGCCGATGTTGGAGCGCTACCAGCGCTGGCTGTTCCACTACCGCCAGGCCAACGGCAAACCGTTGTCGTTCCGCAGTCAGCACGCGCGGCTGGTGCCGGTTCGGGCGTTCTTCAAGTGGGCGGCGAAGGAGAACCGGATCCTCTACAACCCCGCCGGCGAGCTCGAACTCCCGAGGGTCGAGAGGTCGTTGCCGAAGGCGGTGTTGACCGCGGCGGAGGCCGAGCGGGTGCTGGCCCAGCCGAACCTGGACGAGGCCACCGGGATCCGGGACCGGGCCATCCTCGAGGTCTTCTACTCGACCGGCGTCCGACGCATGGAGCTCGTCAATCTCCTCATGTTCGACCTCGACGTCGAGCGCCGCACCCTCTTCGTGAGGCAGGGCAAGGGCCGGAAGGATCGGATGATCCCGATCGGTGAGCGGGCCATCGTGTGGTGCGAGCGCTACATCCGAGACGTCCGCCACCAGTGGGCCCCCATCCCCGACGAAGGCGTCCTGTTCCTCACCGTCGACGGCACCGCCCTCTCACCGGGACGGCTCACATCGGTGGTCCGCGACTACGTGAACCGGTCGGGGGTCGGCAAGAAGGGGTCGTGTCACCTGTTCCGCCACTCGATGGCCACGTTGATGCTCGAAGGCGGCGCCGACATCCGTTGGATCCAAGCCATGCTCGGTCACGCCGACATCTCGACCACCCAGATCTACACGAAGATCTCGGTCCGTCAGCTCCAGGCCGTCCACGACCTCACCCACCCCGGAGCCAGAAACGAACGCCACCGGGACCCCGACACCCTCCGGCTTCTCGCTGATGCCGGCATCGACGCCGACCACCACGACAACACCACCAGAGACGGCGACGGTGATGGCGAGGAGTCGGTGGAGTTCTCGTTGGGCCCTCGGCTCAACTACTACGCCAAAGATCTGGTTGCTGCTGAAGAGCAACAGACCAAGTTCAAGAACCGCCCGGCCCCAGAGCCCCGCCACGCGCGTGAACAAGCGGCCGTCGACGGAGCTGACGGCGGACCGGAACGCCGCGAGGAGGCGTCATGACCGACACACCCACCCCACCCGCCGCGTCTGTCGCGCCGGTCAGGACGACCACCGCGGTGTTCGTCACCGCCGAAGGGCTGCCCGATGCGTGGGTCAACGGCGACGACATCGAGATCAACATCACCGGCTACGACGGTCCCGTCGAGGCCACCATCGTGATCCCCCTCGCCGACGCCCGCGCCTGGGCTGCCGACGTGTACGCGGCGGTCACGATCGCGGATCGCGAACACACCGGCGACGGGATGACCGACTACGAGCTGGCCACCATGCCCGATCCCGGCCGCCTGATCTTCGAGCGTCTCGCCGGCCACTGGATCGACTGAGCACACCCCCGTCGGCAACCCGAAGCGAAGCGGAGGGGCGCCAGCAACAACCCCGCCGAGCAACACGCGTTCACGCGTCGACGAGCCTCCCGAGGCGATGGCACAGACTGGCTCGCGGCCGAGCAAAGACCCACGCGTGAACGCGTCGACGCCAAGGTCCACGTCGTCGCTGACGGACACTCCCGCCCTTCGGTTGGGCTGCCGCCCCTCCGGTCGCTGCGCTCCCTACGGGTTGGCCTCGAAGCGGCCGCAAGACCGTGTCCGCATATGCCGGACACCGCCGTCGGCGACACGGTCGGGACTCGGGACCGAGGCGCGGAGCATCTCGGATGCAAGTTCGTGGAACCTCCTTCGGTCGATCGCACGGTCTCGCGTCGAGGCGGTGAGCGCGGTCAACCGGGACGGGTTGCAATCGTGTTCGACTCCAGATCGGTGTCCTCGCGGGACCGGTGCGCACCTGTGGTGATCTTCTGTGTGTCAGCCAGAAAGATGCATCAGATGCAAGCGGTCGAGGAGGGGCTGAGGGCGAGCTCGAAGACGGTGACGAAGGAGCACGATCAGAGACGGCCGGTGAGGGTCGATCGGAGTGGTCGCGAAACTTTTCGAGATTTCTGGCGGACGCGGGCCGACTTTGGGGTGGGTGTGTATTGCATGAGCCCATCACGAGATTGGCGGCCCGGCTTCGAGCAGCAGACCGCCCGCATCAACGTCACCGACGACACCTGGCGTCGGTTCCGTCAGCTCTGCCTCGATGACGACGAACACGTCTCGGTCGTCCTGGGCCGCCTCGTCGACCAAGCGGTCGAACGACGGCGGCCGCCAGCGCGCTCGACGAGCAAGCCGCCACGGCCACGCGTGAACACGTCGACGTGTGAACACGACACCGAGACGAGACCGGCCAAGCGCCGCCCGACGTCGGCCACGTCGACGAGCACGACCACGAGCGCCGCGGCGACGAGCTCGGCGCCGACGCTGTTCGATTGATGGCGATACTCGGGTCCGGGTCGGCGACGGGTCGGCCTACCGTGCCAGCCATGTCTGAAGTGACCTCGGGGCGGCTCGTGTTCAAGATCGGTGAAGCGTTCCCCGCCGACAACCCGGTCGCGGTGTTCCTCGTGTCGCTGTCGACCGCGCTCAACGATTTGCTGTTCACGAACCGGCGTCTCGTCGGCGGCGACGACACCGAGCCCGGCCTGCACGAGGTCGGCGCGGCGGAGCACCAGTTCCTGTTGCGGTCGAGCATCTCGCATGTGTGGGAGCTGCGCGAGTCGATCCGTCACGCCCGCAAGAACGGCGACGTCGATGCCTTCATCGACACGCTGCCCGAGGGCGCCCGCAACGCGCTGGCCACGATCCAGAACCCGAACACGAACGAAGCGCACTGGATCACCGCGGCGATGGAGCACATCCGCAACCAGGCCAACCACTACGGCGGCAAGTGGAACTGGGACGACCTCGAGTGGGCCATGACCAAGCTGGCCGACACCGACGGCACGATCGAAATGACCAGCCCCAAGCTCGCCGGGATGCGTCTCGCGTTCGCGGACGAGATCGCCGTGCAGCACCTCACCCGCAAGTTCCCCGACTACGCCGAAGACCCCGACGCCGAGGTCGACGACGAGACGATCCTGGCCCGGATCCACACACTGTTCATCGCGGTCCGCGACGTCACCTCGGCGGCGATCACCTTCACCCAGCTCGCCGTCGACGCCTACCTCGACACGCTCCCCGAGGGCGTCGTGCGCCCCGAAGCTGACTCCAGCTGATCCCGGTCCCATCGATCTCCGGATGCGAGACTCGACGGTGATGACCGCCGATCGACACGCTGCCCGCCGAGCCGTCGCGCTCCTCGCGGCCGTCGTGCTGATGTTCGTCGCGGCGTTCACGCTCGGCTCGTCGCCGGCCGTCGCGGACACCGGGAGCTTGGCCGGAACCCGCGTCGCGGCCTTCGACCTCGCCGACGCTGATGGCGTCGGGCCGATCACCGACATCAGCCCTGGTGAGGGTCGGGAAACTGCGGCAGGTAGCTACGACTCCGCGTTGGGGTGTTGTGTTGCCACAAGAGCGCCAGGCGGCGGGGCGTTGGATCGGCTGCATGCGAGTGGCCGGCTGACGGGTGATGCGGGGAGTACGCGTGTGCCGAATCCGTGGGGCAAGCTTGGGTCGCCGCAGCATCGTGCGGTTGTGGACGATGTCGCTGCTGACATCCAGGCGCGGGGGTTGACCCCTCGTCCGGAGGTTCGGATCCCGACACCGGGTGGGCACAAGGGGACTCGCTTTGCCGACATGGGGGCGTTTGATGACGCAGGCAACCTGGTGGAGATCCACCAGGTCGGTCGGGTGACGCAGGGGGGCGTGCCGGTTATCCGCGAGCGGAAGGCGATCTCGGATCTGATCCAGAACATCGATCCGAGCGTGGGCACCTACTACCACCCCTACGTGCCGTGAGGGTCTGATGGGTCGACAAGTCTGCATACGCACGTTGCCCGGCGATCTGGGCTGGCTTGAGGGTGAGCTCCGTGAGCGTGGGGCGTTGTTCGTCGCCTACCGCCACCGCGGTCCAGAGCTTGAGACGCGCTCCACGATCTCGTGGGAGGGCAACCCGGATCCGATCATCTGGCTGGCTCGGGATGAGGATCTCGCCTCGGTCCGGCTGCGCCATGTCGAGGCGCAGGGCTACTGGGTCGTCGATCAGTTGCGTTCGCCGGTGGTGGAGCTCTCCCGGCGGATGGCGGTCACCGCCGGGGCCCTGTCGGTTGAGGGGCCGGCGCAGGGTCGGTTGTTCTACGAACTCGGCTGCTTCGGCGAGGACGGCCGTCCGGTCGCGTTCTCCGAAGATTTCGTGGAGTGGGCGCAAGGCATCTTCAAGGCGGTGCGGCGGCAGTTCACACGGGATCCCGGAGCAGACTGCTACGACGGCGCCCAAGCTCACGATTGGTTCGCGAGCCACCCCCAGTCGACAGTGGCGTACTGACCCCGGCCGCTACGGCGCTGGCGACATCAGCTGATGTCGCCGGCGAGGGTGCGGAGGCGGGTTTTGGCGATGAGGCCTTCGATGATGTTTTGGAGGGCGGCGAGGTCGTCGGGGTTGAGTTCGGCGACGGCGGCGAGTTGGTCGCCGAGGACGTCGCTGGCGCCGTGGAGGGGGCGGCGGGGGATGTCGTCGATGAGGAGGTGGTCGAGGGAGACGTTGAAGGTTTCGGCGAGGCGGATGAGCGCTTCGGCGGAGGGGGTGATACGGCCGGCCTCGTAGCGGCTGATGCGGCCGGGGTCGGTGCCGATGCGTTCGCCGAGTTCGGCTTGTGACCATCGGTGTTCTTTGCGCAGGGTGCGGATGCGGTCGCCGAGCGGCATGGCGTTCGTGCCTTCCTGGTCTTGGTTCCAGCCCCATTGTGCTGCCATCCGACCACCTCCGCGTGGTGCTTGTGCCCACATCCGTGTGCCAATCATGCTATAGATGGCATACGGGTGTTGCTCCGAAGCGCATTTTCTGGAGGTCAGATGGCCCGCATCCCCGAAGCAGAGGTCGAGCGCATCAAGGCCGAGGTCGCGATCGAGCGCCTGGCGGTGGGCGCGGGGGTCGCGCTCGGCCGGCAGGGCGAGGATCTGATCGGCTGCTGCCCGTTCTGCTGTGCGACCGACGCGCTGGTGGTGTCGCCGGCCCCGAATCTGTGGCGGTGTGGGGCGTGCGGGGTTGGGGGTTCGGTGATTGATTGGGTGATGCGTGCTGAGGGGGTGGCGTTTCGTCACACGGTCGAGTTGTTGCGCGACGGGTTCACCCCCACGAGGCTCGATGGGCGGCCGCCGGTGCGGTCGGTGGTGGCGAAGTTGCCGGCACCGTTCGTCCCGGAGCTCTCTGACGCCGATCTTCTCGAACGAGTCGTGGGCTTCTATCACCAGGCGTTGCTCGAAGCGCCCGACGCCCACGCCTACCTGGTGGAGCGTCGCATCGCCGATGGCGAAGCGGTGGAGCGGTTCGGGCTCGGGTTCTCGAACCGCACCCTCGGCTACCGGCTACCCCACAGCCAACAGGTCGAGGGCAAGGCGATGCGGTCCCGGCTGATCGCCCTGGGTGTGTATCGCACGTCGGGCCATGAGCACTACTCGGGGTCGCTGGTCGTCCCGGTCCGCGACGGCCACGGTCAGGTCACCCAGCTCTATGGCCGCAAGATCGGCAAGCGCCTGCGCAAGGGCACCCCGCTGCACCTGTGGCTCCCCGGCGATCATCGATCGGTCTGGAACGCGGAGGCGATGGCCGCCAGCGATGAGGTGATCGTGTGCGAGGGGATCGTCGATGCGTTGACCCTGTGGTGTTCGGGGTTTCGCAACGTGATCGCCCCCGGCCACCCCGCCGGCTACGGGGCCGACCTCGCCGCGGTGTTGGCCGAGGCACGGGTCCGGCGGGTGCTGGTCGGGTTCGACGCCGATGGCGATGGTGACACGGCGGCGGATGCGCTGGCGGTCGAGCTGTTGGATGTCGGGGTCGAGTGCTACCGGCTCCACCTGGCCCGCGGCACTGACATCAACGACCTGGCCCGCCGCTCCAAGTCGCCCACCGACGCGCTGGGCCGGGCGATCCGCGCCGCGGTGTGGATGGGGACCGGCACCCCACCCCATCACCGTTCGTCGGGCAGCCCGACCGGCGTCGAGCCCGCCGAGGCGGAGGTGTCGGTGTCGGTGGTGCCACCCGGGCCGGAGCCTGATGTGGTCCCGCATGTGGATGGCGATGAGCTGGTGGTGGTGTTGGGCGATCGGCGGTGGCGGGTGCGGGGGTTGCGGCGCAACACCAGCTTTGATGCGTTGCGGGTCAACGTGTTGGTGTCGATCGTGGGGTCCGACCGGTTCCATGTCGACACCCTGGATCTCTACGCGGCGCGGGCTCGGGCGGCGTTCATCAAGGCGTGCGGCGACGAGCTGTCCCTCCAAGACGATGTGGTGAAACGTGATCTGGGTCGGGTGTTGTTCGCGGTCGAGCGTGAGGTCGAGTGCCTGATCGCCGACGCGCAGACCCCCAAGCAGGTGGTGGTGGAGCTGGACGACGACGAACGCACCGCGGCGCTCGATGTGTTGCAGGACCCGAAGCTGATCGACCGGCTGGTGTCGGACTTCGCTCGGGCGGGTGTGGTCGGTGAGGGAACGAACTGTCTGGTCGGCTACCTGGCCGCCACGTCGCGGTTGTTGGATCGTCCGTTGGCGGTGATCGTGCAGTCGACGTCGGCGGCGGGGAAGTCGCAGTTGATGGATGCGGTGTTGTCGTTCATGCCCGCCGAGGGTTTGGTGCGGTTCAGTGCGATGACGGGCCAGTCGCTCTACTACCTGGGTGAGCGCGACCTGGCCCACAAGGTGTTGGCGATCGCCGAGGAGGAAGGCGCCGAACGGGCCTCCTACGCCCTGAAGCTCCTGCAGTCCGAGGGCGAGGTGTCGATCGCCAGCACCGGCAAGGACACGGCCAGCGGCCGGCTGGTGACCCACGAGTATCGGGTGACTGGGCCGACGGCGATCATGTTGACGACGACGGCGATCGATGTCGACGAGGAGCTGTTGAACCGCTGCCTCGTGCTCAGCGTGGACGAGGACCGGGCCCAAACCCGGGCGATCCATGTGCGGCAACGCCGGGCCCACACCCTCGCTGGGATCGTCGAGAACCGCCGCCGTGACGAGGTCCTCGATGTGTGGCGCAACGCCCAACGCCTCCTCGAACCGGTGGTGGTGGTGAACCCGTTCGCCGACCGGCTCGGCTTCACCGATGGCCGCACGAGAACCCGGCGGGATCACGTCAAGTATCTGACACTCATCCAAGCCATCACCCTGCTGCACCAACACCAGCGACCGAGGAAGACCGCGACCGTCGACGGGCACACCGTCACCTACATCGAAGCCACCGTTGGGGACATCGCCCTCGCCAACCGCCTCGCCCACGAAGTCCTCGGCCGGTCACTCGACGAGCTGCCCCCGCAGACCCGCCGCCTCGTCGACGCCCTCGACTCGATGGTGGCGGGGATATGCGAACACCGTGAGATCGCCCGCGACGCCGTGCGGTTCACACGCCGGGAAGCCCGCGAGCACACCGGTTGGTCGGACTTCCAGCTGCGCACCCACCTGGGTCGCCTGGTCGAGTTGGAGTTCGTGGCCGTGCACCGCGGCGGCCGAGGCCAGTCCTTCGTCTATGAGCTGGTGTGGGACGGCCACGGCGACGGGACCCCGCACCTCCCCGGCCTCGTCGACATCGACAACCTCGGCGAAACCCACGCCTATGACGCGAACTGCGAGGGGTCAGAGGGCGGGTTCGAGGGGGGTTCGAGCCCCCATCGAGCAGGGGTAGTGCCCCCTTCGAGCACCCCCGAAAACGGCCGGTCACCTGCGGGTTCGTCGCCCATCGGGGCGAACGGCTCGAAAACCACTACAGGGGCGCCGAAGCGCCCGGTCGTAGTCATAGACGCACCCACCGCCGACCAGACCGCCGACCAGACCACCGACGAGGCCGCCGCGGGCCCCACCGTCGAGGCGGTCGCTGATGTGGGGGTGGGTTGATGCCTCGTCGTGGGGAACGGTCGATCAAGGTGCTGCCGGGGGATCCGTTGGATCCGCATGGGTGGCCGCGGATGATCGAGGGGTTCGGTGACTGGATGGGCTGCCACGGCTACGCCGAGCGGACGGTGGAGAACCGCCGCAAAGCGATGGCGCAGGTGGCGGTGTGGTTGATCGACCGGGGTGTCACCAGGCCGGCGGAGGTCACCAAGCCGATGTTGGAGCGCTACCAGCGGTGGTTGTTCCACTACCGCCAGGCCAACGGCAAACCGCTCTCGTTCCGGTCGCAGCACGCACGGTTGGTGCCCGTTCGGGCGTTCTTCAAGTGGGCGGCGAAAGAGAACCGGATCCTCTACAACCCCGCCGGCGAGCTCGAGCTCCCCAGGGTCGAACGCAGCTTGCCCAAAGCGGTGTTGACGGCGGCCGAGGCGGAGCGGGTGTTGGCTCAGCCGAACCTGGACGAGGCGACCGGTGTGCGGGACCGGGCGATCCTCGAGGTCTTCTACAGCACGGGTGTCCGCCGCATGGAGCTGGTCAACCTGTTGATGTTCGATCTCGACGTCGAGCGCAGGACGCTGTTCGTCCGCCAGGGGAAGGGCCGGAAGGATCGGATGATCCCGATCGGGGAGCGGGCCATCGTGTGGTGTGAGCGCTACATCCGAGACGTCCGCCACCTGTGGGCCCCGATCCCCGACGACGGCACCCTGTTCCTCACCGTCGACGGCACCGCCCTCTCACCGGGACGGTTGACGAGCGTGGTCCGGGACTATGTGAACCGGTCGGGGGTCGGCAAGAAGGGGTCGTGTCATCTGTTCCGTCACTCGATGGCCACGCTCATGTTGGAAGGCGGCGCTGACATCCGTTGGATCCAAGCGATGTTGGGTCACGCCGATATCTCGACCACCCAGATCTACACGAAGATCTCGGTTCGTCAGCTCCAGGCTGTCCACGACCTCACCCACCCCGGAGCGACCAACGAACGCCACCGGGACCCCGACACCCTCCGGTTGTTGGCCGACGCCGGCATCGACCCCGATGACGTTGCCGGCGACGGTGGTGGTGGTGGTGAGGAGTCGGTGGAGTTCTCGCTGGGTCCTCGGTTGAACCGTTACGCCAAAGACCTTGTTGGTGGTGAAGGCCAACCTTTTGATCTCAAGAACCGCCCGACCACAGAGCCCCCGAACGCGTCCGACCACGCGGCCGGCGACGGAGCTGACGGTGGACCGGAACGCCGCGAGGAGGCGTCATGACCAACACACCCACCCCACCCGTGAGGACGACCACGGCTATCTATGTGACCGTCGAGGGTCTCCCCGACGCGTGGGTCAACGGCGACGACGTCGAGGTCAACATCACCGGCTACGACGGCCCCGTCGAAGCCACCATCATCGTCCCGCTCGTCGACGCCCGCGCCTGGGCTGCCGACCTCTACGCCGCGGTCACCATCGCGCATCGCCAACACACCGGCGACGGGATGAGCGACCACGAGCTGGCCACCCTGCCCGACCCCGGCCGGCTGATCTTCGAGCGTCTTGCCGGCCACTGGATCGACTGACCACACACCCGTCGGCAACCCGCAGCGAAGCGGAGGGGCGCCAGCCAAGAACCCCGCGAGCGACACGCGTTCACGCGTCGACGAGCCTTCAGACGCGATGTCACAGACTGGCTCGCGGCCGAGCAGGAACCCTTGCGTGAACGCGTCGACGCCAGGTCCACGCGTCGCTGAAGGACACTCCCGCCCTCCGGTTGGGCTGCCGCCCCTCCGGTCGCTGCGCTCCCTACGGGTTGGCCTCGAAGCGGCCGCAAGACCGTGTCCGCACGTGCCGGACACGGAAGACGGCGACACGGCCGGGACGATCGACCGGCACCGGGACGCATCGGAGATGCAAGTTCGTGGAAGCTCTCTCGGTCGGTCCGGGATGGGGCGCGTGGCGCGTCGGGAGGGCTCAACCGGGACGGGTTGCAATCGTGTTCACCTGATTTTGTGGTCGGGATCGCGCGGTCCGGGACGGGCGTCGGGACCGGTGCGCACCTGTGGTGACTATCTGTGTGTCAGCCAGGAACATGCATCAGATGCACGATTCGCAGGAAGGCTCTCGGCGGTCGACGTGGCTCGGGAAGGTTCTCGAGAAACCGGGGTGACCGACGCCGACTTCGGGGTGGGTTCTATAGATGTGAGCTCTCCACGCGACCGGCGCCCCGGCTTCGACCAGCAGACCGCCCGCATCAACGTCGACGACGACACCTGGCGGGCGTTTCGTCGCATCTGCCTCGACGACGACGAACCCATCTCGGTCGTCCTTGGCCGCCTCGTCGACCACCAGGTCGCACGACGGCGGCCAGCTACGCGCCCGGACCCGGTGAAGCCGCCACGGCCACGAGTGGACACGTCGACGCGTGAACAGGCCACCAGCACGGCGGCGACGGCGACGAGGGCCGGGCCCATCAGCGAGGCGCTGTCGTTGTTCGATCAGCCCGCCGGCGACGCCCCCTACACTTGAGCCGATGTCTGTGACCGTCGAACTCCCTCCCGAAGCGCTCCGCCGCCTCGAAGCCGAAGCCACCCGCCGCCAGATCAGCATCGACGACGTCATCGCCGAGCTCGCCGCCAACCTGCCCACCGAGGCGACCGGGCCCCGGCGCCGTCCCGCGTTCGTCGCGGTCGGTGCGTCCGAGCACGGCATCACCGACCGTCTCGACGAGATCCTCGACGACGGCTTCGGGCGCGACTGACCAGTGCTCATCGTCGATACCGGCGTCATCGTCGCGGCCGCGGATCGCACCGACGGCCACCACGCCGCTTCGGCGGCGATCATCAGCGACGACCCCGGCCCGCTCATCACCACCGCCCTCGTCATCGCCGAGTCCGCCTACCTCCTCGACCGAGAGCTCGGCCCGCACGCCGAAGCCACGCTCTACACGTCGATCATTGACGGCGACCTCGCCGTCGAGTCGCTCAGCCCCCACGACTGGACCCGGATCCGCGACCTTGTCGAGACCTACGCCGATCTCCGCCTCGGCGGCACCGACGCCAGTCTGGTCGCGATCGCCGAACGTCTCGGCGTCACCCGCGTCGCCACCCTCAACCGACGGCACTTCACCGTGGTGCGGCCCACCCACTGCGACGCCCTCGACCTCATCCCCTGAACCGCCAGGTCCCCGTCGAAGCCCTCGACGAGGTGGGAGACTCCACAGCGATGCCCGCCCGCCCCACCGCCGCCCAAACAGCTGTCGCGTTCTTGGCGGCCGTCGTGGTCTCCGTCGTCGCGGCGCTCACCCTCACCGCGGCCCCCGCGGTCGCGGACAACGACACCTTGGCCCGAACCGGCGTCGCGGCCTCGAACCTCGATCTCGGCGACGGCGTCGGGATGATCGAGGACATCAGCCCAGGCCAGGGTCGGGAAACAGGCCTCGATAGCTACGACCTCTCGTCGGGTTCGCGTGTTGCCACAAGAGCGCCAAGCGGTCGAATGCAAGGCGACGCGGGGTCGGTACAGCTAGGCCGGTCAGCCGACGGCGTAATGGATCCATCGACGATCCGATTCACCCAGGACAGCGCGAGCCAGTCGTTCCGTGGCGGCGGAACGGTCTCGGGCCTGGCGGACGATCTCGGGTTGAACCCCGCGCACGCCGAGTCGGTGCCACCGATTCGGCTGGTCGAGCACGAGGGCTCGATGTTCTCGCTGGACAACCGACGGCTCGTCGCGTTCCAAGAAGCTGGCGTGCCGGTGCCGTACCGCATGGCGACATCTCGGGAGATCAGAAACCTGTGGACTGAGCACTTCACGACTCAGAACGGTGGAACGTCCATCCAGATGAGGCTCTGGTAGGAGGCCGACATGGACCTACGTGATCAACTTGAGGCGATCGGTTCGAAGCAGGACCTTCAGGCCTTCGTGCTAGCGCTACGACGAGACCTGCTCGACCATCCAGAGGAGTGGGAGAACGAGACACTGGACCGCTTCCTCGAGTCCCTCGCCGGATGGATCGGGGACATGAGCGGCTACTTCAAGAACCAGCACATCGAGGAGCCGCCGCAGCCCGACTGGCGTCTGGTCGGCCGGATGCTCTTCGCGGCTTCAACCTACGAGTAGGCGACATGCGACGGCCCGCCACAGCTATGACCGCCCTTCTCGGTCTCGTGGTTGCCGTCGCGCTGTCGCTCATCGGACTGGCCCTCCCCGGCACTGCGGCTGGTGCTGGCGGTCCGAACCCGTCCCTTCCAGGGGCTAACCGTGCGGCCCTCCCCGTGCTTGGGTCGCAACGAGCACCGGAAGCCTCGATCCCCAGCCGGTCGTCGGGAAGTGTTTCGCACACCGACGACTCCGCCGCCACGCGCGCTGACGACAAGGGAGTTCTCGTTGTCTCCGCGGGCAGCCGACCTGCCACAAGCGGCGGAGGACCCCGCTGGGGTGGACGACTCCAAGGCGACGCCGGGTCGGTCACCCTTCCAGGAGGAGGGCGGTCCAGTCGCATCTTGAACCTCGGTGGCGAAGGCGAGGTACCGGGGGCCGTCAACCTGAACCGATTGCAGGGTTCGAACATCAGGTCCGCCGAAACCATTGCCTCCAGAGGTCCACTTGTTCAGGGGGACATGCAGTCCCTCCCCTTCGGCGGCGACACGTTTGATGAGGTCGTGGGTAACCGGATGCCGTTCATGCATGGCGACTTCGCCTCGCGGACTGCCGCGGCGGCTTACCGCGTCACGGCGCCGGGCGGCGCAGTCCGGCTATCCGCCTCGAACGTCGGTGGCGAGGGTTGGCTGTCGTACCTCGAGCAGGCGGGCTTCAGGGACGTCCGTCTGCAGGGCGGCTACGCAGTGGGGGCGCGATGATGGGTGCCGTTCGGGTCTGGCTTCGCGATCATCCTGTGCCACCCACGGGCACTGACGAACTCGATCACTGGAAGGCTGAGTGCAGGGCCTTGGGACCCGACGCTCCGACGGAGCTGCTCGTCGCACTCGAGGCCGGGAACGAGGAGGAGCAGTACGGCGCACTCATGGGCCTTCGACAGTTCGGTTACGAGGTCGAAGGCGATGGGTACGACGCCGACTTGCGGTACACGATCAAGCGTCCTGGGAGCTCCGAGACCGAAGTCGTCCTCCCACGTCGGTCTGCAGGAGGTGACTCGTAACGCGACGTCGCTTCCTCGCCCTTGTCCTGGTGGTACTAGGGCTCTCGCTGGCCGTTCCGACCGGTGCTCAGGTTGAAGTCGGCTCCGTTCACGAATCGCTCAACACCACAAGAGCGACACCCGGGCGTAGTCTCCCTTAAATCGAGACACCTCACGGGGTCGCACGACAGCACTCGAGTCCTGGGGGCGATCGCAGGCCCAGCCGAGGCGCTGCCACTCGCCGGTGGCCGGAGCGGCCTGCTCGTTCAGCGGAGCAACGCTCGTGCTTATGGCCGACAAGTCACGCAAGCCGATCGAAGACATCGAAGTCGGCGAGCAGGTCCTCGCCACTGACCCGGAGACCGGTGAGACCGTCGCCCGCGAAGTCACCCACCTGTGGGTCCACCAGGACACGCTCGTCGACCTGGTTGTCGACGGCGACGTGATCACCACCACCGAAGATCACCCGTTCTGGAACAAAACCGACCAGGAATGGCAGCGAGTGGACGAGTTCGATGAGGGCGACCTCGTCCGCAGCGCCGATGGTGACCTCCTTGCGGTCCAGGGTCCCGACCGGTCGGGCGCCCGCACAGCGACCGCCTACAACCGCACCCGCCTCAACTGGACCCGGATGAAGCCGCTGACGACCCGATGGCTACCTCGCGCCCGTGTCCTGCACCCCCTTCCCCGAAGCACGCTTCGACGGTCGCATCCAAGGCAGGAGCCCAGTGCGTTAGCAGCGCACGCTGGGATCTGCACGGGGGGCCGCCCGCAATGGCAGTCTCTACCGATGGGCTGTTGGGTTGGCACCCAGCCGGGTGCTCGCGATCGTTGGGGTCGTGCGCGATGATGCAGTGAGCGCTGCTAGCCTGCGATGGTCCGCCGACCAAGGAGCGTGGGCATGTTCGACGGCCGGTTCCGGTCCAGCTTCGAGCTGGGATTCAAGCCCGTGGGGCACAAGCTGGCCGAACTCGGTGTGCGGGCTGACCACCTCACCCTGGCCGGGGTGGCCGCCTCGGCTGCTTCGGCTGTGGCCGTGGCCAACGGGGCCCTGCGGGGCGGGTTCCTGCTCCTGGCGCTGGCTGGCCTGGTGGACGTCCTCGACGGCGCGGTGGCCAAGGCCTCGGGCTCGGCGTCGTCTCGCGGTGCCTTCTTCGATTCGGTTGCCGACCGACTGTCCGACGCCCTGCTCTTCGGTGGGGTGGCGTGGTACCTGGCCAGCCGGTACGGCGGTCACCAGGGTCTCCTGGCCATGGCGGTGCTGGCCGGGGCGATGCTGATCTCCTACGAGCGGGCCAAGGCCGAATCTCTGGGATTCGATGCCCGGGGCGGGCTCATGGAGCGGGCCGAACGCTTCCTGCTGCTCGGCTTCGGGCTCCTCTTCGACAGCCTGCTGGTGCCCGTCCTGTGGGTGATGCTGGTGCTGGTGGTGATCACCGCGGGCCAACGTTTCGCCAAGGTTTGGGCGCAAGCGTCGGCTGGGGTCTCGTCTCCCGAAGCCATCTCCCAGCCCGCGACCGCGCTGGTGGTCGAGCCGAGCCGAGCCGCGTCATACCCGTCCGGCACCCGGAGCCGCCCGAGCAGCCGTACCGGTACGCGCCGATCGTCACGGAGGCCCAGCCGGCGCCTTCGGACCGGCCCGGGCGACACGTGGTCTGCCCGGATGCGGGCCCGCCGGCAGCGCTGAAGGGGTGGCCTGGAACCCCTCGGTCGAGGGCTACCGGGTCGCGTCCTGGCTGGTCCGCAGCCTGCCCCGGCCCGCCCGTGCAGCCCTGGTGTCCGCTGGGGCGGCCGTCGCCCGCCGGTCGAGCCCTGAACGACGTCTCATGGTCGAGCGCAACCTGACCCGGGTGCGTGGCGCGGCCTGGAGTGAGCGTGAGGTGGCCGAGGCTTTCCGTTCCTACGGGTGGTACTGGGCCGAATCCTTCCGCCTTCCTTCCATGGGTGTCGCCGAACTGGACGGCCGCTTCTCCTTCGAGGGCTACCACCACATCGTGGCCGCCAGGGCAGCAGGGCACGGTCCACTCATGGTGATACCCCACCTCGGAGGCTGGGAGTGGGCTGCGTTCTGGCTGACCCGAATCGAAGGAGTGGGGGTGACCGCTGTCGTCGAGCCTCTCGACCCTCCCGAGCTGTTCGAGTGGTTCGCCTCCTTCCGAAGGTCGCTGGGCATGCACGTGGTGCCCTTGGGCCCCGACGCGGCTGCCGAGGTGGTGGCCGGGGTCCGCCGCCTGGATGTCGTGTGCCTGCTGGCTGACCGCGACATCGTGGGCAACGGCGCCGAGGTGGAGTTCTTCGGGGAGCGCACGACCCTTCCTTCGGGACCGGCGCTGCTGGCCCTGCGTACCGGCGCTCCTCTGCTTCCCTGCGCGGTCTACTTCGAGGGCACCGGCTTGAAGACCGTCGTGCGGCCACCCGTGGTGGTCGAGCGGCAGGGATCGTTGCGCCAGGACGTGGCTCGCATCACCCAGTCGGTGGCCAACGAACTCGAGGCCCTGGTGGCCCACGCCCCGGAGCAGTGGCACCTGATGGAGCCGAACTGGCCCTCGGATCGCGAAGCGATGGCGGCGGCGGTGGCCTGATGTCCGAACCGATCCGTGTGGGGATGATCTGCCCCTACAGCTTGACGCTGCCCGGGGGGGTTCAGGGGCAGGTGTTGGGTCTGGCCCGGGCCTTGCGGGCCCGTGGGGTGTCGGTACGCGTTCTGGCCCCCTGTGACGGCCCTCCGCCGGACGCCGGGGTGACTCCGCTGGGACGCAGCCTGCCGGCGGCGTCCAACGGCAGCGTCGCCCCTGTGGCCCCCGATCCGTCGGCTCAGTTGCGGCTCATCCGGGCCTTGCGCGACGAGAGCTTCGACCTCCTGCACCTTCACGAACCCCTCGTGCCCGGGCCCACCTCCACCGCCGTGTTCGTGAAGCTGGCGCCGCTGCTGGGCACCTTCCACGCAGCCGGCGAATCCGCGGGCTACCGGTGGGCGGCACCCGTCACCCGCTGGGGGGCCCGGCGACTGGACCTGCGTTGCGCCGTCTCTGAAGAGGCCCGTGCCATGGCCGTGCGGCACCTCGGCGGCGACTACGAGCTGGTGTTCAACGGCGTCGAGTTGGACAGCTTCCGACAGGGCACACCACACCCGACCGAGGGACCCACCGTGTTCTTCTGCGGTCGTCACGAGCCCCGCAAGGGCCTCGACGTGCTCCTGGAGGCCCTGGCCCACCTGCCCGCCGATGTGCGGTTCTGGGTGGCCGGCGAAGGTCCCGAGACCGAGCGCCTGCGCCTGCGCCACGCCGGCGACCCCCGGGTGCAGTGGCTGGGGCGGATCAGCGACGAGGACAAGGTGGCCCGGCTCAGGGGAGCCGACGTGTTCTGCGCCCCCTCACTGCGGGGCGAGTCCTTCGGGGTGGTGCTGCTCGAAGGCATGGCAGCCAACACCCCGGTGGTGGCCAGCGACCTGCCCGGGTACTCGAACGTGGCCCGTGCCGGACGCGACGCGCTGTTGGTGCCCCCGGGCGACGCCGCGGCACTGGCCGCGGCGCTCCTCCGGGTGCTCCGCACCCCCGAGATGGCTGCCTCGTTGGTGGCCTCGGGAGCCCAGCGCGCCGCCGAGCTGTCCATGGACTGCCTGGCCGGGAGGTACCTGGAGCTGTACGCCCGGCTGGCCGCTCCCGAGCGGGGCTGTTGACGTGCCTACACTGGAGGCGCGTGCGGTCGTGGTCCCACGGCCCGAGCGGGAAGGAGCCACATGGGCATCGCTCTCATCGTCATCGGTGTGATCATCGCGGTGGTGGTGGCCTGGCTGATCGTCACCTACAACGGCCTGGTCAACATGCGCAACCGCATCGAGGCCGCGTGGGCCCAGATCGACGTTCAGTTGCGGCGTCGCTACGACCTGATCCCGAACCTCGTCGAGACCGTACGGGGTTACGCCTCCCACGAGCGGGAGACCCTCGAGAAGGTGACCCAGGCCCGCAACATGGCCGTCTCGGCCGAGGGGCCGGCGGCCCAGGCCCAGGCCGACAACATGCTGACCGGGGCCCTCAAGTCGCTCTTCGCGGTCTCGGAGGCATATCCAGACCTGAAGGCCAACCAGAGCTTCCTGGAACTGCAGGAGGAGCTGACCTCGACCGAGGACCGAATCTCCTACTCGCGGCAGTTCTACAACGACCAGGTGCGGGTCTACAACACCAAGATCCAGCAATTCCCCACGGTGATCGTGGCTGGCGCCTTCAAGTTCACCGAGCGCGAGTACTTCGAGGCCGAGGACGAGGCGCGCGGGCCTGTCCAGGTCCAGTTCTGACAGCCGTCGGTGTACGAGCAGGTAAGCCAGAACAAGCGGCGTTCGGCGCTGCTCGTCGCAGGCTTCGTCGCCTTCATCGTGGTGCTGGGCTGGGTGTTCACCTGGCTCTTCCAGGGTGGGGTGATCGGGCTGGCCCTCTCGGTCGTCTTCGCGGCGGCCATGGCCTTCGGAGCCTGGTGGAAGTCCGATTCGGTGGCTCTGGCCATGAGCAGGGCCCAGCCCGCCGACGAGCGCACCTACGCTCGCCTGCACAACCTCGTCGAGGGGTTGTGCATCGCCAGCGGCCTCCCCAAGCCACGCCTGTACATCGTCGCTGATCCCGCACCCAACGCCTTCGCCACGGGACGCAACCCCCAGCATGCCGCTATCGCGGTAACCACCGGCCTCCTCGAGAAGATGAACCGCGTCGAGCTCGAAGGGGTGTTGGCCCACGAGCTGAGCCACGTCAAGAACTACGACATGCTCGTCATGACCCTGGCGGTCACCATGGTGGGGATAGCCGCTCTCCTGGCCGACTTCGGCGTGCGGATGTTCATCTTCGGGGGATCCCGCAACCGCAACGGTGGGGGAGCCAACGCCGTCAGCCTGCTGATCGGCCTCGCCTTCGTCGTACTGGCACCACTGGCGGCACGTGCCATGCAGGCCGCTGTGAGCAGGCGCCGTGAGACCCTGGCCGACGTCTCTGCGGTGGAGATGACCCGGTATCCGCCCGGGCTGATCGCCGCCCTCGAGAAGCTGAAGGCAGACCAGACCGTCGTCGCCTCTGGATCGCGGGCGACCGCACATCTGTGGATCGAAGAGCCCGTCGAGCGCTACGCCGAGGGCTCCCGGCGAGCCAACCGCTGGGGTCGAGCCTTCGACACCCACCCTCCCCTCGAGGAGCGCATCGCCCTCCTCCGGGAGCTCTGAGTGTCTCGCCGACACCAGCTCATCGCCGGAGGTGTCGGCCTGGCGGTGGTGGGGCTGATCGTGGCCGTGCTCGTCCTGCGGGGCGGGGGAGACGAGGTCCGCTCGGCGTCGCCCGCCACCACGGCGACCAGTGAACCGACCAGCACCACGACAACCGAGGCCACCACCACCACGGCGGTTCCCGGCCCGGTGGCGCCCCTCACCGGGTTGGCGGCCCCGGATCCGGCGCTGCTGCCCCGCCCACCGCTGATCGTCAAGATCGACAACGCCGACACCATGGCCCGCCCCCAGGCCGGGTTGAACCAGGCCGACGTCGTCTACGAGGAACAGGTCGAGGGCGGGGTCACCCGCTTCGCCGCGGTCTTCCACAGCCGCGACGCGGCCTCGGTGGGGCCGGTGCGCTCCGCCCGGTCCACCGACATCCTCATCGCCGGCGCACTCGGTCGTCCCCTGTTCGCGTTCTCGGGGGCCAACGAGGTGTTCATGGCCCGGATCCGTTCGGCCAACCTGGTCGACCTCTCCTACGACTGGAACCCGGGTCTGTACAGCCGGGCGCCCGACCGCCGTGCCCCGGACAACATCTTCACTCCGACTTCGACGCTCTATGGCGCCGACCCCGGCGGCCTCTCCCCACCGTTGCCCCTGTTCGAGTTCCGCGGTCCAGACGACGAGTTGCCTGCTGCCGCTGAGAGGGTTCCCGGGGTCACCTACTACTTCGGGGGCGCGGGTGTCCCCACCGCTTTCGTCTGGAACGGGGAGACCGGGGGCTGGACGCGCCTTCAGGCCGGGACTCCCCACGAGGACACCGAGGGAGTGGTGGTCGAGCCCGCCAACGTCGTGATCCAGTTCGTCGACTACGTGGACACCGGCCTGGTGGACATGGCGGGAACCCCCGTCCCCGAGGCTTCCCTGATCGGACAGGGCGACGTCTGGGCGCTCACCGACGGACACCTGGTGGGTGGTCGCTGGCAGCGCGACCTTCTCGAGGATCCGACCCGGTACACCGATGCTTCGGGCGAGCCCATCTCGCTGACCCCCGGACAGACCTGGGTGATCCTGGTTCCTCCGGGTGCAGCCCAGTACCAGCCCTGCCCGGCCACCGGCGCCGTCCCCGGTTGCTGAGCGGCCACGCCACCCGCTGATCCCCAGCGGATGCCGCCGGGCCCGTCAGGACCCGAGCATCCACCATCTCCGCGTTCGCGGGTCCCTACCCTGCTCCTGTCCCCTCCGGGGACGGGCGGAGTTCGTCGTTTCCGCGGTGCTGGTGTTGCTGGCCCCGCGGTCGAGGACTCAGAGGGGAGTCGAGATGGCTCGTCATCGCCCGTCACGAAGCGCCGGCACCATCCTGGCCGGCCTGGCCTGCGCAATGCTCGTCGTGTCCTGTGGCGGCGACCCCGGTCCCGAGGTGAGCGCCGCCGGTCCCGGCGAGCGCGCCGCAGGCCCGGAATCCTCAGCGGCCCCGGCCACAGGTGGGGTGGTGGCCACAACAGATCCGGGGCCCCTCACATGGCCGCTGGCGGGAACCGTCGCGCCCGGGGGAGCGGCCGGCGATCGGGCTGCTGTGGTGGTCAAGATCGACAACGATCCCCAGTCCAGGCCCCAGGCGGGCCTGGAAGCCGCCGACCTGGTCTACGAGCTGGAGGTGGAGGGGATCACCCGTTTCGCGGCGGTCTTCCACTCGGGGGAAGCAGAGACCGTGGGCCCGATCCGTTCGGCGCGCTCCAGCGATGTGGATCTGCTGGGCAACCTGGGTCGACCCCTGTTCGCGTGGTCGGGGGCGAACCCCACCGTGGCCGGGGAGGTGGGTGGCGCGGCTGCGGCTGGGGTGCTGGTGAACGTGAACCAGGACCTGGCCTCCCAGCACTACTGGCGAGACTCGACGCGGGTGGCGCCCTACAACCTCTACAGCGACACCCTCGCCCTGAGAGCCCTGGCCCCCTCGGACCAGAGCTCTCCAGGTCCGGTCTTCGAGTACCTGGATGATGGGGAGGGCCTGGCGGTCGGGGCCATCCCCGTGGCCGGCATCCAGGTGAGCTATCCCGGCGACGGCCGCATCTCCGAGGTCGTCTTCGCCTGGGATCCGGAACGGGGTGGTTGGCCCCGGTTCCAGGTGGACCGCCGGCACGCTGAATGGGACAGCGCCTTCAGGTCGGCCACTGGTGCACCCATCGTGCCGACGAACGTGGTGATCCTCGAGACCATCTACACCGAGAGCGCGGGCAGGGGGCGGTTCCCCCCAGGCACTCACGGTGGGGACCGGCGCGGCCACCGTGCTGGTCGAAGGTCAGGCCCTGGCCGGCACGTGGCGGCGCGACCGCGCCGGCGATCCCTTCACCCTGGAGTCGGTGGGGGGTGATCCGATGCGACTGCGCCCCGGTTCGACCTGGGTGCTGCTGCCCGAACCGGGCCACACCTCCTGGCTGGCCGCCGAGCGCGCCGCGACCCTGCTGGCTCAGGTCTCATGAGACCGGGGGCGGGCTGATCCGGGCGGGTCGACAACTCGCCTTCTCGGGTCGCGGGTGATGCCGGTACGATCAGGACATGGCTGACAGCGCTGCGAAGGCGGCTTCCCCCCGGGACACGGGCACCACGACGGTCAAGCGGGGTCTGGCCGAGATGCTCAAGGGCGGGGTGATCATGGACGTGGTCACCCCCGAGCAGGCCCGGATCGCCGAAGATGCCGGAGCGGTGGCGGTCATGGCCCTCGAACGGGTACCCGCCGACATCCGCCGGGACGGGGGCGTAGCCCGCATGAGCGACCCCGAGATGATCGAGGGGATCAAGGCGGCTGTGACCGTTCCGGTCATGGCCAAGGCCCGTATCGGGCACTTCGCCGAAGCCCAGATCCTCGAAGCGCTGGGTGTGGACTACATCGATGAGAGTGAGGTCCTCACCCCTGCCGACGAGGCACACCACATCGACAAGTGGGCGTTCACCGTTCCCTTCGTGTGCGGAGCCACCAACCTGGGCGAGGCGCTGCGTCGCATATCCGAAGGAGCAGCCCTCATCCGCTCCAAGGGTGAGGCAGGCACGGGAAACATCGTGGAGGCCGTCCGGCACATCCGTTCCATCGTCGGGGACATGCGCAGGATCACCCAGGCCGACTCGGCCGAGCTGTTCGACTGGGCGAAGCGTCTGCAGGCGCCACTGGGCCTGGTCCGCGAGGTGGCCGAGACTGGCTGGCTGCCGGTGCCGCTGTTCTGCGCGGGGGGGATAGCCACTCCCGCCGACGCCTCCCTGGTGATGCAGCTCGGGGCCGAGACCGTCTTCGTCGGGTCCGGCATCTTCAAGAGCGAGGACCCGGCCCGGCGGGCCAAGGCCATCGTCGAGGCCGCCACCCACCACCGCGACCCCCAGATCCTGGCCAAGGTGAGCCGGGGCCTGGGCGAAGCCATGCCCGGGCTGGAGATCGGCGGGCTCGACACCAAGCTCGCCGAACGCGGCTGGTGAAGGTAGGCGTTCTCGCCCTCCAGGGCGCCTTCACCGCGCACGTGGGCCACCTCGAACGCCTCGGTGTGGCTACCACCGAGGTCCGCACGATCGCCGAACTGGACGGCGTCGATTCCCTGGTGCTTCCGGGCGGCGAATCCACCACCATGTCGCGCCTGCTGGTGACCAGCGGCCTGCGCGAACCCCTGTCGGCGCGCGTACGGGACGGAATGCCCGTGCTGGGGACCTGTGCCGGGATGATCCTGCTGGCCCGACGTGTGCTCGACGGCCGAGCCGACCAGCAACCGCTGGGAGCCATCGACCTGACCGTCCGACGAAACGGCTATGGCTGCCAGCAGGAATCCTTCGAGGCGGCTCTCACCATCGCCGGGATGGACTCGCCCTTCCCGGGTGTGTTCATCCGGGCGCCGGTGGTGGAAGATGTGGGTCTCGAGGTCGAGGTGCTGGCCTCCCACGACGGCCGCCCGGTTCTGTGCGCCGCTGACAACGTGCTCGTGGCCTCCTTCCATCCGGAGCTGACCGGCGACGACCGGCTGCATTCCCTCTACCTTGACCGGTTCCTGGAAGGCTGACGAGGATGCAGGTGGCGTGAGGGTCCAGGTCCACGAGCGAGGTATGTGATGTCGGGTCACTCCAAGTGGCATTCCATCAAGCACAAGAAGGGCGCGGCGGACAAGGCGCGGGGAAAGCTCTTCGCCAAGTTGATCCGCCAGGTCGAGGTTGCGGCGCGCTCGGGCGGCGGCGACGTCGAAGCCAACCCGACGCTGCGCACCATGTACCAGAAGGCTCGCGCCGCCTCGGTGCCGATCGACACGATCGAGCGTGCCATCAAGCGCGGCACCGGTGAGCTCGAAGGGGTCAACTACGAGTCGATCACCTACGAGGCCTACGCCCCCAACGGCGTGGCGTTGCTCATCGATGTGCTCACCGACAACCGCAACCGCTCCGGTGGCGACATCCGCACGGCGCTCAACCGCAACGGCGGTTCCCTGGCCGAACCCGGAGCGGTGGCCTGGCAGTTCGAGCGCAAGGGTGTGGTGCTGGTGCCTCGTGCGGTGGACGAGGAAGACCTGATGCTGGTGGCCCTGGAGCACGGAGCAGAGGACCTCGTGGACGAGGGAGACCTCTGGAGGGTCACCTGTGATCCTTCCTCGACCCCCGATCTCCAGGCGGCTCTGGAAGCCGGCGGCGTCTCGGTCGAGTCGGCCGACGTGACGATGCTTCCCACCTCGACCGTTCCTCTGGTGGAGGAGTCTTCTGCCAAGGCGGTCCTGCGAGTCGTCGAGGCCCTCGACGACCTCGACGACGTCCAGGACGTGTACGCCAACTTCGACATCCCCGATGAGATCCTGGAGGCGGCGTCGTCGTGAGCCGGGTTCGTCGAGGGGATCCGGCCCCGTCCTTCTGCCTCCCGGGAAGCGAAGGTGAGCCGGCCAGCCACCGCCAGCACTGCCTCACCGATTACCAGGGCCAACCCGTGGTCCTGGTCTTCTATCCGGGCGACGACACGCCCGTTTGCACCGAGCAGCTCACCACCTACACCCAGGACGTCGACCGCTTCGCCCGCCTGGGAGCCCAGGTGCTGGCCATCAGCCCCCAGTCCCTGGCCAGCCACGATTCGTTCTCGGGGCGAAACGGAGGCTTCGGCTTCCCGTTGTTGGCGGACGAGGACCGGTCGGTGGGAGAGGCCTACGGCATCGTGGGCCCCCTCGGCTTCTACCGGCGCTCGGTGTTCGTGGTCGACGAGGTGGGTGTGATCCGCTGGATCCACCGGGCGATCGGAGGCCTCTCGTTCCAGCCCACCGACGACCTGGTGGGGGCCTTGGAGCGGCTCGACTAGGGGTTGCGCGGCGACAGCCTGCTCGCGCCGTCTTCTACTGCTCGTCGGCCACGCCCAGAAGGCGGGCCCGGGTGACGGCCCGGAGGTTGGCGGTGACCGACACGACCGCCACGCACCAGGCCAGGGCTCCGATGGCCAGAGTGGCCCCGCCGGCCCCGAAGAGAGCGCCCGTGGACTGGCTGTAGGCGACCAGGATCAGAGGCAGGGTGATGAGCCCCGATGCCTGCTGGGCAGCCGCTGTGGACTTGACCCGGGCCGAGAGCCGGAGCACCAGAGACAGCGTGAGCACCAGGAACGGGGGGACGACCCAGAACATGAGCAGCCACCACTGCCGGGTGGGGAAGAACCAGCCGCCCACCTCGGGCCCCACGATCGAGTTCACGATCAGCGAGTAGAGACCGAAACCCACGACGGTGGTCAGGTAGCCGGGGATCAGGCTGGCGATGAGCTTGCCCCCGTAGATCTCCTTGACGTCGGCGGGCGAGTGGGCCAGGAACTCGCCGGTCCCCCGCTCACGCTCGCCCACGATGGTGGCGGCCCCGACCGCGGTGGAGATGGTGAGGGGCACGATGACGGCCACCGGAGCCAGCAGGAACACGGCCAGCGTGTAACTGGTCCGCCCCGCGTCGGACACCGCTTCTCCCGAAGGGGTGAAGAGGGGACCTGTTGTTGGGCGGCCTCGGGGAGGGCGTCCAGCGCCCGTGAGATCTGCTGTACCGCGGTGATGTCCCCGACGCTGGTGATGGCCAGGAGCAGGACGGTGGGGATCACCAGGAAGAAGATCGACCCCAAGAGAAGCATCGGCACCCAGAAGTCGCGGGCCTGGATGAGCTGGAGCAGATCGGTGCGGGCCACGATCCAGGTGCGCTGCCAGCCGATCGTGGTGCGGGGCTGAGGCGGGGTGGTGGCTGTCATGGGCGGGCCAGCTCCGCTTCGCGGGGGAAGGCCTGGGCTGGGCTCCCGTCGACGGGGGGGCGGAATCGAGGGCCCGGCGGCGTTCCTCACGTACCGCGAAGTACAGCTCTTCGAGGGTCGGCTCGTGGGGGTCGACCCGGGTGAGGCGTACCCCCGAGTCGACGAGTGAGCCGACGAGGTCGGGGATCCGGGAGAGGTCATCCACCTCCACCTCCAGATCCGTGTCGGCGTCCGAACCGGGCCGGGTCGCCACCACTCCGGGCATGTCCGCCAGCGCGGCCAGCCTCTCGGGCTCGGTCGCCGACCAGCGGACGACGGGGTGGGGCCAGTAGCGCCGGGTGAGCTCGGCAGGGGAACCGGTGAGCAGGTCGGTGCCCGCTTCCAGGATGATCACCTGGTCGGCGAGGCCCTCGGCCTCCACCAGGAGGTGGGTGCACATGACCACGGTGCGACCCTCGGCGGTCATCTGGCGGATCAACTGGAGGACCGCGGCCGACGACTCTGGGTCTAGGCCCGAGGTCGGCTCGTCGAAGAGCAGGAGTTGGGGGTCGTGCAGGATGGAGCGGGCCAGGGCCAGGCGTGTCTTCATCCCCGTCGAGTAGCCGCCCACCTGCTGGTCGAGAGCGTGGTGGATCCCGAAACGTTCGGCCGCGGCCCGGATGCGGTCCACCCGGCGACGACCCACCCCGTACAGGTCAGCGGAGTAGGCGAGGTTGTCGAATCCCGATAGCCGGTCGTAGAGGGCGGGCTTGGCCGATACCACCCCGCACCGTCGGCGCACCTCCTCGCCCGAGACAGCGGGGTCCAGGCCGAAGGTGCGCACGGTGCCCACATCCGGGCTCAGGGCGCCGGTGACGAGGCGGATGGCGGTGGTCTTGCCGGCACCGTTGGGGCCGAGCAGAACTGTTATTCGTCCCGGGGGTACCACCAGATGCAGGTCCGACAGGGCGGCCACCTCGCCGAAGGCCTTGGCCACGCCGGCCACGTCAACCACCCGGTCGGAGTCACCCATGGTCAGAGGGGGTACGGATAGGTGGCTGGGGCCTGCTGTATGGCAATAGGCGGCGGGAGGGCGGCTGGGAGCAGGTCACGGGGGCGGCGGTCACGGCTGGCGGGGCTGGGGGCTGGCGCCGCCTCAGCACCGTCCCATCGGTCGAACGAGGCCCAGCATGAGGTGTTGGAGCACCCCGGCCAGCGCCCAGCGGTCAGCGCGACTCGGCGAGAGCCGCGTCGGCCGCGGGGCGGCGGTGTGTGTGGAACCAGCCGGCGATCGCCAGGCCGATACCCAGTGCCGCGAGACCCAGGCTGCGAACCACCAGCGGGCCTGTGGCGACGTCTTGGAGCGAACTGCCGGTCAGCTCCTCGATCGGGGCGGTGGGACCCGACATGGGGCCGGCTCCGGCGAGTTCGGCTGCGACGAGCACGAGGCTGGCCGCCGCCAGCACCACCCCGAGGATCGTCAGCAGCCGGGAGCGGTCCGAGGCCAGGGCGAGTGCACCCACCGCCAGCGCCAGGCCCACCAGGGGCAGGATCCGGGCCAGCCGCTCGAGTTCGTCCATCGAGTCGGCAGCGGCGGTGACCGAGGGCATGGCCCCCAGGGAGACCTCTAGGTCGCGGTCGGTCAGTTCATCCCCGAGGACTCCCAGACCCCAGCCGTCGAGGCGGCGGGCCGCAGCCTCGAGCGCGGGCGCCAGATCGAGGATCACGTTGTCGTCGTCGAGGTGCACCCAGTCCGACTCGGAGCGCACCAGGTCCACCAGCTCCGCGTCGAGATCATCCTCGTAGCCGGCGATCAGGTCCCGGACGAGAGGCTGGTCCAGCACCCCGCCCACGGCACCGTCCACGACCTCGTCGAGCATGCCGCCGAACAGACCCTCGGCGGGCTGGCCCAGCGAGCCCAGCGGCCCGGGCAGGGCGTCGTCGACCAGACCCTCGATGTCGAGGGTCGAGCTCAGAGCATCGGTCAGCTGATCCTCGATGAGGCCCGAAAGGCCGCCGGTCTCCCCGTCGAGCACGGTGGCTTCCTCCCAGGTGCTGTCCGCGCCGGCAGCCGAGTCCGCCCAGCCCGCCAAGTTGGCCGTGGCCAGAACCAGGCCGGCCAGGATGCCGATCACGGAGGCGATCGCCGACCGGGGGGTGTTGGAGGCGATCGCCGACCGGGGGGTGTTGGAGGCGATCGCCGACCGGGGGGTGTTGGAGGCGATCGCCGACCGGGGGGTGTTGGAGGCGATCGCGTCGGGCTCCCCGTCATCGGCCTGGGGTCCGGGTGTCCCGGGGGGCGATTGGGGGGGCGTCAGGGGCGGTTCGGAAGGCCACGAGGGGGATCCAGGGGGCTGCACGGCACCAATCCTGCCCTCGCAGGCACGAAAATCCGGGGCAAGCACCGGTCTCGTACCGGGCCACCGCATCCACCCTGGCCGTAGGAGCTACCGCTAGTGTCCGTACACATGTTCGTGGCAGGTATCGATCCCGGGTTGAGCCGTTGCGGGTACTGCGTGCTCGACGTGCGAGGCCGCCACCCCGCCGCGGTGGCCCTCGGGGTGATACGCACCTCACCGCGCCAGGCCCTCCCCGAGCGCCTGGCCGAGCTCGGTGCCGAGATCCGATCCCTGTTGGCCGAGCATCCGGTGTCGGTCGTCGCCGTCGAAAAGGTGTTCTTCCAGGTCAACGTGCGTACGGCCATGTCGGTCGGTCAAGCCAGCGGCCTGGCCATGGTCGAGGCGGTCGCAGCCGGAGCCCGGGTGGTGCAGTACGGCCCCAACGAGGTGAAGCTCGCCGTCACCGGCGACGGCGGCGCCGGCAAAGAGGCGGTGGCGACCATGGTGCAGACCCTGCTGGGTCTGCGCACGCGACCCCGACCCACCCGACGCGGCCGACGCCGCGGCGCTGGCGTTGTGCCACCTCGCCCATGCTCCCCTGGCCGAGCGAGCGGCCAGGGCGTCCTCGGTCGCCCCGGTGGGTGGTGCACGGTGATCGGATCTCTCAGGGGCCGGCTGCTCGACAGGCCCGCCGAGGGCGAGGTCCTCGTCGAGGTCGGCGGGCTGGGCTACCGCGTGCAGGTGGCTCCCGCCGCTGCACTGACCTTGGGCGAGGTCGGTGGTGAGGTGTTCGTGTACGTGCACCATCACCTGCGTGACGACGCCGAGACGCTGTACGGGTTCGCCCGCATCGGCGAGCGCCGCTGCTTCGAGGCGCTCCTGGGGGCGCACGGGGTGGGTCCGAGCCTGGCCATGGCCATCCTGTCGGTCCACGATCCCGATGCGTTGGCCCAGGTGGTCGATTCCGGTGATCTCGACGCCCTGTGCCTGGTTCCCGGCGTGGGCCGCAAGACGGCCCAGCGACTTCTGGTCGAGCTCAAAGGCGTGGTGGCTTCCGGTGCCGACACCGTCGAGGTCCAGGCGTCGGCCGAGAGCAGCCAGCAGGGCAGCCACGCCGATGTGCGGGCTGCCCTGTCCGGCCTAGGCTACGGGCCCGACGAGATCCGGTCTGCACTGGGTGCCCTGGTGGGCGAGGCCCGCACCACAGATGCCGGCGAGCTCTTGCGCCTGGCCCTCCGACACCTGGCGGCGGCTCGATGAGAGAAGAGCTGCTCAGCCCCGAGGCAACCGCCGAGGACGAAGCGCTCGACACCCGTCTCGACGACGAGGTGGGTCCCGCCGTCCGGCCCCGACACCTCGCCGAGTTCATCGGTCAGGGCGAGCTCAAGGAACACCTGGCCATCGTGTTGGAGGCTGCCCGCAGGCGCCAGCAGCCCGCAGACCACCTGCTCTTCGCCGGGCCCCCGGGGCTGGGCAAGACGACCTTGGCGGTCATCGTGGCCCGCGAGCTCGATGTCGCCCTGCACGTGACCTCCGGACCTGCCCTCGACCGCGCCGGCGACCTGGCGGCCATCCTGACCAAGCTCGAACCCGGCGACGTGCTGTTCATCGACGAGATCCACCGGCTGGCCCGGCCCGTCGAAGAGGTTCTCTATCCGGCCATGGAGGACTTCGAGATCGACATCGTGTTGGGCAAGGGTCCAGCGGCCCGATCACTGCGCCTCGACCTGCCCCGCTTCACCCTCGTCGGGGCCACCACCCGGACGGGGCTGATCACCGGACCGCTGCGTGACCGCTTCGGCCTGGTCAGCCGGCTCGACTACTACAGCCCCGTCGAGCTCGAGGCCATAGTCACCCGGTCGGCAGCCATTCTCGACATCGCCGTCGACCAACCTGGTGCCTCCGAGATCGCCCACCGGGCCCGGGGCACCCCGAGGATCGCCAACCGACTGCTGCGCAGGGTGCGCGACTACGCAGAGGTCAGGGCCTCGGGCCGAATCGACCTCGAGGTGGCCAATCGGGGTCTGGCCACCTTCGGTGTGGACAGCCGAGGCCTGGACAAGGTCGACCGCGCCATCCTCGATGCCCTCTGCCGACAGTTCGGCGGAGGTCCGGTCGGGTTGTCCACCTTGGCCATCGCCGTGTCGGAACCCGCCGAGACCGTCGAAGACGTCTACGAGCCGTTCCTGATCCAGCAGGGCATGGTGGTGCGTACCCCACGCGGGCGGGTCGCAACCGCCGCGGCATGGAGCCACCTGGGCATGGAAGCTCCGCCACCCTCGGATGCCGGTGGGTCCGGCGTTTCGCCGGGTCCCTCTCTCTTCTCCTGACACAGAGACAAGGACCCGGTAGCCGGTAGCCGTGCGCCGGTAGCCTCCGGGAGCCATGCGGATCGACGAGTTGGACTACGCGCTCCCTCCAGACGCCATCGCCCAGGTGCCCATCGAGCCCCGGGATGCCGCCCGCCTCCTCGTCGACGGCGGTCCGGGTCGGCCCCCCGTGGACGCCCACGTGAACGACCTGCCCAACTGGTTGGGGCCCGGGGATGTGGTCGTGGTCAACGACACCCGTGTACGGCCAGCACGGTTGAGGTTGTTCAAGCCGAGTGGGGGCAGCGTCGAGGTTCTGGTGCTTGAACCACGCGGAGACGGAACGTGGGAGGCGCTGGTCCGGCCCAACCGCCGGGTGACGCCCGGTACGGCTCTGACCGATGCCGGGAACCGCCCGACGGTGGTGGTTGGTGACGAGCTCGGTGAGGGCCGCCGGTCGGTGAGCTTCGTGGCCGAGGACCCCGAGGTTGCCATGGCCCGCGTGGGCGAGCTGCCCCTCCCTCCCTACATCACTACCCCTCTGACCAGCCCGGAGCGATACCAGACCATCTACGCCACCCTCCCCGGCTCGGCAGCGGCCCCCACAGCGGGCCTCCACATGACCAAAGAGCTTCTCGAAGCGGTGGAGGACCGCGGGGCGAGCGTGGCGACGGTCGAGTTGGCCATCGGGCTGGGTACGTTCCGGCCCATCCGGACCGAGCTGGTCGAGGACCACCCCATCCATGCCGAGGCCTACCGTGTGCCCGAGGCGACCTGGCAGGCCTGCGGGAAGGCTCGCCGGGTGGTGGCGGTGGGCACCACCGTGGTCAGAGCACTCGAGGCCGCGGCGGCCCACGGCTGCCTGAGTGGTCGTACCGACCTCTTCATCCGCCGCGGTCACCGCTTCGTTGTCGTGGGAGCCTTGCTGACCAACTTCCACCAGCCCCGTTCGAGCCTGCTGGCCCTGCTGGACGCCTTCGTAGGTCCCCGGTGGCGAGGTCTGTATGACCACGCCCTGGGGGAGGGGTATCGGTTCCTGTCCTTCGGCGACGCGATGTTCATCCCATCGTCCTCCCCCCAGGACGATGCCGGGTGAGGCCGCTCGACGTGCAGGTGGTGGCCCGCGACGGCGCGGCCCGGGCCACCACCGTGGACACGGCGCGGGGTCGGTTCCACACGCCGTGCTTCATGCCTGTCGGAACCCGAGCCGCAGTGCGTCATCTCACCTCGTCCGACCTGGTCTCGCTCGGAGTGGAGGTGATGCTCGCCAACACCTACCACCTGATGCTGCGCCCCGGAACCGAGGTGATAGCCGAAGCGGGAGGACTCCACCGCTTCATGGCCTGGGACGGCCACGTGCTCACCGACTCAGGCGGGTACCAGGTGTACTCGCTGGCTCCCAAGATCGACGACGACGGGGTCTGGTTCCGGTCCACCTACGACGGCAGCACCCACCACCTGACCCCTGAGGGTGCGGTGGTGGCCCAGGAGAACCTGGGCGCCGACATCGCCATGGTGCTCGACGAGTGCCCCGCGCTCCCCGCGGATCCGGCGGTCATCCGAGCAGCCGTGGACCGCACCGCCGTCTGGGCGGAACGGGCCCGGGCGGCCCATCGGAGCGAGGACCAGTCCCTGTTCGGCATCGTCCAGGGTGGGGTGGATCCCATCGCCCGCAGGAACTCCGCTCGCCGGACGGTGGCCCTTGACTTCGACGGCTACGGCATCGGAGGCCTCTCGGTGGGGGAGTCACGCCCTCAGTTGCTCGAGGCGTTGGAGGCCACCGCGGTCGAGCTGCCCGATCGCCGGTTGAGGTACCTGATGGGTGTCGGCGACCCTGTCGGGATCGTGGAGGCCGTCGCCCGGGGGGTAGACCTGTTCGACTGCGTCCTCCCCACGCGCCTGGCCCGTCACGGGACGGTCCTCACCGGCCAGGGGCGCCTCAACCTGCGCAATGCCCGTTTCGCCCGGGACGACAGCCCCCTCGACCCCGACGGGCCCGAGGTGGCCCGCCGCTGGTCGCGGGCATACCTGCGTCACCTGCTGATGGTCGGGGAGCCCTCGGCGGCCAGGCTGTTGACCTTGCACAACCTGGCCTGGCTGTTGGACCTGGTGGCCCGGGCCCGCCAGGCCATCCTGGCCGGTCGGCTGGAGGCCCTGAGGGCCGAGGTGGCCGCCGCCTGGGGTGGCTACAGCCCGGGCCCTCCCACCGACTAGGGTCCCTCCGGCCCGGCCGCACCGGGGCAACCGGCGAGGGTGCCTCCAGCGGTACTGGTTCGCCTGGATCTCCCGATGACAGCCACCCCCACCCGACGTCGCCTCAGAACCCGCTGACCGTGCAGTACCTCACCCTGCTCCTGCTCTTCGGTGTGATGTATGCGGTGCTGATCCTGCCCCAGCAACGCCGCGTACGTCGTCACGAGGAGCTGGTGGCAGCCTTGGAGGTGGGAGACGAGGTGCTCACTTCCTCTGGGATCTACGGTCGGATCGTGGGCTTGGAGGAAGACGGATCCATGCGCCTCGAGGTCGCCGAGGGTGTTGTGGTTGCCATGACCCGCGCTGCGGTGGCTGAGGTGGCAGTGGATGAGGTGGCTGTGGACGAGGTGGCAGGCGACGCCGGTGAAGATCCGGAAGACGCGGACGGTGACGGGGGTCCTGCATGAAGGTCCGGTCCTCTGTGGCGTCCGTCCTGGCCAGCGTCATGGTGGCGACCCTGGCCGTCGTGGGCACGCTGATTGCAGGCAACGAGCCGCTCCTGGGCCTCGACCTCCAGGGCGGGGTCCAGGTGGTGCTCCAGCCTGTCGGAGATGCCGACGAGGACCGTCTCGACCAGGCGGTGGAGATCATCCGCCGCCGGGTGGACAGCCTCGGCGTTGCCGAGCCCGAGATCACCACCCAGGACGACACCATCGTGGTGGCACTACCGGGCATCGCGGACACGACCCGGGCCCTGGACGTGGTGGGCCAGACCGCAGAGCTGCGCTTCCGCCCTGTGCTCCGCTTCGAGCCTTCGGGGTTGGACCTGAGCGAACTCGACCCCGCCACCACCCTGCCTCCCGATGTCACGACACTCCCGGGTGACCCCGGTACCACAACACTCCTGGGCGACCCCGATGTCACCGTGGGCGACCCTGCCACCACCCTCTTGGAGGGAACGGCACCGGCGACGACAACACCCGCGACCACGGCACCGGCGACCACGGCACCGGCGACCACGGCTCCTCCGGTGAGCGAAGTCGGGCTGGGCATGGGGCCCGGTGAGCTGGCTGGAGGGCAACCTCCCACTACGACAGCCTCCAGCGACACGGGTGCCCCCACCACCGCCACCGGGGGAGTCCCCACCACCACCGCAGCACCGGACTCGCCGACCACTGTGGCCCCTGGCGTGCCGAGCACTGTCCCTCCGCCGATCAGCTTCGGCCTGCTGGCCGAGGAGGAGCTCACCTCGCGTGAGGAGGACACGGCCGAGGCGACGGTCATACTGGCCCAGCGCGACGACGACGGCACCGAAGTGGCCCGCTACGAGCTGGGCCCCGCCGCGGTGACCGGCGAGGCACTCACGTCCGCCAATCCCCAGCTCGACTCGGTGGGAGCCTGGGCCGTGGTTCCCGTGTTCAAGGCGGGCAGCCCCGGCATCGACGACCTCAACGTGGTGGCGGCCCAGTGTGTGGCCCAGGCCCCCCAGTGTCCGACGGGCCAGCTCGCCATCGTCCTGGACGGTGAGGTCATCTCGGCCCCTGGGGTGCAGCAGCCCAGCTTCGAGCGCGACAGCATCCAGATCAGCGGCGAGTTCAGCGAGAAGGAAGCACGCGACCTGGCCCGCGTGCTCAAGTTCGGGGCGCTGCCCCTGGAGCTGGAACCCCAGGCGGCCCAAGTGGTGTCGGCCACCGTCGGCGAGGATGCCCTGCGGGCCGGGATAGTGGCGGGCTTGGCCGGCCTCGCCCTGGTCACCCTGGTCATGGCCCTCCTGTACCGGGCCCTGGCCCTGGTGGCGGTCACCAGCCTGACCATTTCCGCCGGCCTGTTGTTCGCCATCGTGGCCTGGCTGGGTGAGACGCGGGGGCTGGCGCTCACCCTGGCCGGGGTGACCGGGCTCATCGTCTCCATCGGTGTGTCCCTCGACTCGAACATCGTGTACTTCGAGCACCTGAAGGAAGACATCCGCAACGGCCGCACCCTGCGTTCGGCGGTGGACCGCTCCTTCGCCGGCGCCTTCCGCACCATCGTGGCTGCCGACACGGTGTCACTCATCGGTGCGGCGGTGCTCTACACCTTGACCTTGGGAGCGGTCCGGGGATTCGCTCTCTATCTGGGACTGGCCACCCTGCTCGACTTGGCGGCCTCCTGGTTCTTCATGCGACCCGCGGTGATGCTCATGGGTCGCTGGCCCCTGGCAGCGCGCCACCCGGGTCTGCTGGGCCTTCCCAGCCCAGATGTGGGCGAGTCCGTGGCCACACCGGTGTCGGGGGCCCGGTCATGAGCTGGTGGCGGCGCTACTACCGGGGCCAGTTGGGCGTCGATCTCACCCGGGCGTGGCGGGTCACAGCTGTGGTCTCGGCGGTGGCCATCCTGGCGAGCGTGGGTTCGCTGGTTCTGCGGGGGCTGGAGTTGGGAATCGAGTTCGAGGGCGGCACCTCGTGGGAGTACCCCTCGACCCAGACCGTGGGTGAGGTGCGAGACGTCCTGCGGCCCTTCGGCCTGGACGACGCGAAGATCCAGACGGCCGGCGAGGGGACCCTTCGGGTGCGTTCGGCGGTTTCGGACCCGGACCTCGTGGCTGAGGTGACGAGTGCACTGGCCACCTCGGCCGCGGCCGACGTCGCGGACATGAGCACCAGTGTGGTGGGGCCCACCTGGGGCGACACCATCACCAAGGCGGCAGTACGTGCACTGGTGGTGTTCTTCGTGCTGATCGCCGGCTATCTGGCAGTGCGACTCGAATGGCGGATGGCGGTGGCCGCGGTGGTTGCCGCCCTCCACGACATCGTCATCACCGTCGGTGTCTACTCGGTGTTCCAGTTCGTCGTGACCCCGGCCACCGTCATCGCCGTGCTCACGATCCTCGGCTACTCGCTCTATGACACGGTGGTCGTCTTCGACCGCGTCCGGGAGAACGCCGCACGTCACCAGTCCTCGGGGCGCATGAGCTACCGCCAGGTCATGGCCCTTTCCGTCGACCAGGTGCTGGTGCGTTCGATCAACACCAGCGTCACCACCATCCTCCCTGTGGCCACGACCCTGGTGATGGGTTCGGTGGCCCTCGGGGCCGCGCCGCTCCAGGAGTTCGCCATCGCCCTGCTGGTCGGGCTGTTGGTGGGCGCCTACTCGTCGGTCTTCGTAGCCGCCCCCACCCTGGTCGTCCTCAAGGAGCGTGAGCCCCGCTGGCGTCAGATCAGCCGGCGCCTCGAAGCACGTCGTGAATCCGGTGACACCGCCCCCGCCGAAGCCTCCCCAGGGGACGGGGTGGTGGCAGCCGGGCGACCCGAGGTCCGCTCCGGGCCAGGCAGTCCGGCCGGTACGGCCCGCCCTGCGGCCACCGGGCCGTACACGCACCCCCCGCGACCCCGCAAGGGTGGTCGCAAGCCCCGCAAGCGCTGAGGGCGGTCCCTACACTGGCCTCCGTGGCAACCGTGACCCGCGTCCTCCCCTGGCGCCGCCACAGCTCTCCCACCTCCGTCGAGATCGCGCCCGTTGTGGCGGCCTTCCGGCAGCGCCATCCTCGCGCCGACACCGAGCGCATCGCCCACGCCTACGAAGCAGCGGCACGGGCCCACGGCGGCCAGACCCGCCGGTCGGGCGAGCCCTACATCACCCATCCCCTTGCGGTGGCCCGGATAGTGGCCGAGCTGGGGCTCGACGACGTCACCATCGCCGCGGCCCTCCTCCACGACGCGGTGGAGGACACCGGGCTGTCACTGGAGGACGTGGAGAGGGACTTCGGACCGGAGGTGGCCCGCATCGTCGACGGGGTCACCAAACTGGACCGACTCAAGTTCGAGAGCAAGGAGGCTCAGCAGGCGGCCACCATGCGCAAGATGCTGGTGGCCATGGCCCAGGACCTGCGGGTGCTGATCATCAAGTTGGCTGACCGTCTCCACAACATGCGGACCCTGGCCGCCCTCCCCGGCTGGAAGCAGGAGCGCACCGCTCAGCAGACCCTGGACATCTACGCACCACTGGCCCACCGTCTCGGGATGCAGGAGCTGCGCTCCCAACTCGAGGACCTGGCCTTCGCCGCCCTGCACCCCAAGCGTTACGCGGAGATCGACGTCATGGTGGCCACCCGGTCGCCCGAGCGGGAGATCTACCTCACCCAGGTCCTGGAGGAGGTGCGCCACCGGCTGGCCGAGCTCGGGGTCGAAGCCGAGGTGGTGGGCCGCCCCAAGCACCTGTGGAGCATCTACGAGAAGATGGTCGTGAAGGGCAAGGAGTTCGACGACATCTTCGACCTGGTGGGGGTGCGGGTGGTGGTGCCCTCGGTCAAGGACTGCTACGCCGCGCTGGGCTCCATCCACGCGACGTGGAAGCCGGTGCAGGGACGGTTCAAGGACTACGTGGCGATGCCGAAGTTCAACCTCTACCAGTCGCTGCACACCACCGTTGTTGGCCCTCAGGGCAAGCCCCTCGAGGTGCAGATCCGAACGCTGGACATGCACCGACGGGCCGAGTTCGGTATCGCCGCGCACTGGAGCTACAAGGACGGCTCACCCCGCGAGGACATCGCCTGGCTCAATCGCATCATCGACTGGCAGGAAGAGACCAGCGACCCCGGCGAGTTCATGGCCAACCTCAAGGTCGACCTCGAACAGGACGAGGTCTTCGTGTTCACCCCGAAGGGCCATGTGGTCACCCTTGCGGTGGGTGCCACCCCGGTGGACTTCGCCTATTCCATCCACACCGAGGTGGGCCACGCCTGCATCGGCGCCAAGGTGAACGGACGCCTGATGCCGCTGGAGAGCAGGCTCAACTCGGGCGACACGGTAGAGATCTTCACCTCCAAGGTCGAAGGTGCCGGCCCGTCGCGCGATTGGTTGGGCTTCGTGGTCACCCACCGGGCCGCCAACAAGATCCGCCAGTGGTACTCGCGGGAGCGACGCGAGGACGCCATCGAGACGGGTCGGGACGAGCTGACCGCGGCTGTTCGCCGGCTGGGCCTGCCGGTGCAGAAGATCATGGCCGGCCGGGGAACGACGCTGGTCGAGGTAGCCGAGGCCCTCAACTACCACGACCTCGACGCCCTTCTGGCGGCAGTGGGCGAGCACCACGTGTCTGCCAGTTCGGTGGCCGCCCGCATCGGAAAGCACCTCTCAGAGGATCCCGACCAGGGCCAGTTGCCCCTCACGGTCCGCCAGTCGCGTCGCCCCAGCCGTGCCCGGCGCACGGTGGGAGTTCACGTCGAAGGCCTCGACGACGTCCTGGTGCGTCTGTCCCGCTGTTGCACGCCCGTGCCGGGCGACCAGATCATCGGCTTCGTGACCCGGGGTCGCGGCGTGTCGGTGCACCGGTCTGACTGCGCCAATGCCGTGTCTCTGGCCAACGCCCAGGGAGACAGGCTCATCGACGTCGACTGGGACCACGAGAACTCCGGTGAGTTCGTGGCCTCCGTCGAGATCAAGGCATTGGACCGGTCGCGCCTGTTGGCCGAGGTGATCGCCGTGCTGAGCGACAACGGCGCCAACATCATCTCCTGCACCACCCACACGGGCAGCGACCGGGTGGCCAAGATGAAGATCGACTTCGAGCTGTCCGATGCCACCCAACTCGACCGCATCGTGGCTGCCGTGCGCGGTATCGATGCCGTCTACGACGCCTTCCGGGTGCTGCCCGGCGGGACGGCTCGAGTGACCGAGAGGGTGGGCTGAACCTCGGGTGCAGGTCACCCTCCATGCTGCGGGGCGACCTCACCACTAGCCTGGCGGGAATCACGTCAGGTGTCGAGTGGGAGGAACGTCCACGTGGACAGAGTTCGTCAGGAATCGGATCGATCGTTCAGCACAACCTGGATCCTCGTGGCGGCGCTGGCCGTCGGGGCGCTCCTGGTCGGCTCGTGCAGCGACTCGGACGACGGATCGGATGGCGACGGCACGGCGACCGGCGCTGACACCAGTGGCGACGGCGGAGAAGACGGCGGAGAAGACGGCGGAGAAGACGGCGGAGAAGACGGCGGAGGAGACGGCGGAGGAGACGGCGCGGATACCGGTAGCTGTGCGGGCAACGACGCTTCCGGCACCTCGCCGGCCGGAGACTTCGCCACTGCCACCGCGCTCGGCGGTACCCATCCAGGACGGAGTGGCGTGGACGATGTACCTCGCCGACTTCGAACTGGACCCCGATGGCATCTCCACCTTCTCCAACCCCGAGGTGCCCGAGGACGGTGTCCTGTACACAGTGGCGATCACGGTCTTCAACGCCGAGGACGAGTTCGAGCCCATCGAAGCCGGCCAGACCATCGACTACACCTCCGACTTCGGGGTGCTGACCTTTGTCGTCACCGTCAACCAGGGCGAGGAGCTCTTCGGGAACTCGATGGATGCCGAGGGCTCGGTGACCATCACCGCGGTGGGCGACCGCCTGTGCGGCGAGATCGACTACACCGACGGCGAGAAGACCCTGACCGGAACCTTCGAGGCCGAGGCGCTCGACGTCGGTCTCTGACCCCAAGGAAGGGTCGGCGGCCTCAGCTCGGCGCCCTCAGTTCGGGGGCCGCACCTGGCCGCCGAGCTTCAGGGCAGGTCTCGGCGCGGATCGAAGTGGAGATCATCGCTGTTGTCGATGACCTTGGCCAGCAAGCCTTGGAGCTGTCGGCGTTCCTGGGAGGTGAGCCCGCGGTAGATGGGGAGGTCCGCGAACATGTGCTCTTCGATGGAGGCCACCGCGGCCGACCCCGCCTCGGTGCGCATCAGCTGGGTGATCCGGCGGTCGGTGGGGGAGCGGCGTCGGCGGATGAGCCCCCGTTCCTCGAGACGGTCGGCAAGGCCCGTCACGTTGGACGGGTCACAGGCGAGCCTCTCGGCGAGATCTCGCATCGATGCTCCCGCTCCCGCGAGGTACAGCAGGTGAGCCTGCTGGGCGGTCAGATCCTGGTCGGCTGCCGCCGCAGCCAGGCGGCCGTGCATCAGATCGGCTAGCACCAGGAAGTCTTTGGCGGCTTCGATGTCGGCCTGGTGGCGGCGGTCGCGTGCGTCGTCAAGGGGAGTGGGGGACACTTCAGACCTCCACCGGGTGGTGCAGTTCGCTGGGGTCGGTGGGTTCGTCGTGGCCCGGGTGCTCGGCGGCCCATTCCAGGGCCTCGGTCTCGTCGAGAGGGTCCAACAGGATGTCGTGGCCGCCCTCGACATCGAGCTTGGGCAGGATCCGGTCGAGCCATCCCGGGAGCCACCAGTTGCGGTCGCCCAGCAGTTCCATGGTGGCGGGGACCAACAGCATGCGCACCACGGTGGCGTCGAGGGCGATGGCGGTGGCGAGGCCGACGCCGAACAGCTTGACGACCCGGTCCTCTTCGAGGAGGAAGGCCCCGAAGACGAACACCATGATCAGAGCAGCGGCGGTGATGAGCCGGGCCGTGGCCGCCAGGCCGTCGGCCACCGCCGCGGTGTTGTCCCCGGTGCGGTCGTACTCCTCCTTGACCCGCGACAAGAGGAAGACCTCGTAGTCCATGGACAGCCCGAAGACGATGGCGAACAACATCATGGGGGCGAAGGGCTCCACGGGCCCGGGCTCGACGCCGAGGGCGGTGCCGCCCCAGCCCCACTGGAACAGCGCCACCACTATCCCGTAGGCGGCCCCGATGGACAGCAGGTTCATGATCACGGCCTTGAGCGCGACCAGGAGCGACCGGAAGACCGCCATGAGCAACAGGAACGAAAGGGAAAGCACTGCCCCTAGGAAGAGGGGTAGGCGTGCTTCGAGGTAGTCGGAGAAATCGATGCCGGCAGCCGTGTAGCCCGAAACGGACGGGTCGAGCTCGGTTCCGGCCAGCGCGTCGGATAGCACGTCGTGGCGCAGGCGAGCCACGAGTTGCTCGGTCTCGGCGGACTGCGGTGAGGCGGCGGGGATCACCTGCCAGAGCACAGCAGTGCGCTCGTCGATTCCGGGGAGCAGGTCGTTGAAGATCGGGCCGCGGGAGGTGGCCACAGCCGGGTCGGCGGCGATGGCTTCGGATGCCGCCAGGAGGCTCTCTTCCAAACCGGGCGCACCCGCGTCGTCCAACTCGGCCACGATGACCAGCGGACCGTTGAACCCGGGCCCGAAGCCTTCGCTGAGCAGGTCGTAGGCCTGGCGGGTGGTGGTGTCTTCGGGGAAGTTGCCCTCGTCGGCGAAGGCCAGCCGGATCGAGAACAGGGGCACGGTGAGAACGAGGAGGATGGTCAGCCCTGTTGCCAACCCTGCGAGGGGATGGCCCTGGACGAGCCGGCTCCAGCGCCAGGCCAGCGTGCGGTCGAGGGGCTTGGGCGCCCGCCGGGGTACCTCGGCACGCAGGATCGGGACGAAGAAGCCCGCCACCAGCACCACCGCGGCCGCAGGTACGGCCAGCAGCAGGGCATCGATGCCGGCCCCGACCCCCACCAGAGCGATCGAGGCCAGGCCGGCGGCCACCAGACCGCGCCAGCGGGTGATCTCGACCCGGTAGCCCGCGAAGCCCAGGAGGGCGGGCAGCAGGGTCACCGCCGCCACCATGGTCACCGCAACCACGGTGGCGGCACCGAGACCGAGTCCGGCGATGAAGGGGATTCCCATGAGCAGCATCCCGGCCAGGGAGATGACCACGGTGGTACCGGCGAAGAGCACGGCCCGCCCCGCCGTGTCCAGGGCGATGCCCGCGGCATTGGAGTGCCCGTGGCCGCGGTGCAGCTCTTCGCGGTAGCGGGTGACGATGAACAGGGCGTAGTCGATGCCCACACCGAGGCCGATCATCACCGCGAGGGTGGGGGCGAATTCCGGCATCGAGACCACGTTGGACACCAGGACGGTGAGCGAGGAGCCGATGACGATGCCGGCCAGCGCCGTCCCTATGGGTAGGCCCATGGCCAGCACGGAACCGAAGGCCAGGATGAGGATGATGATCGCCGCCGCCACACCGAGGATCTCGGACTCGGGTGCCTTCTGCTCGGCGAAGACACTCCCACCCAACTCGATGCGCAGGCCCTCCAGGTCGGGTGACCGCCTCAGGATCTCGCCTCCCAGCGCGGAAGCATCTTCGACGGGTGAGTCGATGGGGACCTCGAGGCGGGCGTAGGCGATCGTGCCCGCCTCGGGCCCTTCGGTGGCGATCTGGTCGAAGGCCTCGGGGTCGTAGGGGCTGATGACGTTCAGGTCCTCGAGGGTCTCGAGCTCGGCGAGGTAGGTGGTCATCACGTCGCGAACTTCGGGATCCTCGACCCCTTGGGCTGCTTGGAAGACGAGGAAGCCCTCCAGTCCCGAGCCGGCGCCGCCGAAGTCGGACTCGAGGATGTCGAAGCCTCGGCCGGCCTCGGACTGCAGGTCGAACTCGGCCCGGAAGTCGCTGCCCACTGCGCCTGCGGCAGTGCCCGCGACCACCAGAGCGACCAGCCAGGCCAGCAGCACCCGTCCCCGCCGATCGTGCATCGTCCGGCCCAGGCGGAACATCGGCGAGGGGCGGTGGATCTCCGCCGACGGGGGCGTTGCGTCGCGGGTGGGGGAAGCGGCGGTCATGGGGCGAGCGTAGACCCCAGTACTTGAGAATCACGATGGTTTCGAAGGTCATGGACTGTGACGTGTGTCATGCGGCAACCGCCCGCGTTCGGACCCGTGGCGCTCACCTTGCCGGGAAGCTGCGGTGGATCTGGGCGATGAGTTGGAACAGGGCCGGGAGGTGAGGTCCCAGCGCCGCCTTTCCGGTGGTCAGCAGGGCCACCACCAGTTCACGATCAGGGTCGGCCCAGGTGAATGAGTTGGCCAGTCCCAAGTGTCCGAAGGCGTGGGGGTGGTTCCAGCCGTAGAGGCTGAGGCTGCTCGACCCCAACATGAACCCGGCGCTGTAGCGCATGGGGAGGCCCAGCCGGCGGTCGAAGTGCATCACCGCCGGGGCCACCGCAGCCGCGACGGTCTCGGCCGCCCAGATCTGTCGGCCATCGATGACGCCGCCCGCGAGTAGGCAGGAATAGAAGCGTGCCGCGTCGCGTGCAGTCGTGACGACGTTGGCCGACGGCACCACTTCGCGCACGAAACGGGTGTCGTTGGACATGAGTACCGCCTCGTCCCAGCCCGTGCCCAGCGCACGGCGCACCAGCGAACTGACCGGAGGCAGGAACGGTGGCCCGGTGATGACGTTGTGGGCCAGCGATTCGTGTTCGGGTGCCGCCGTTCCCAGGTCGAGCCAACCCAGCCCGAGCGGATCCTTGATGGACGACCGGACCAGCGGACGAAGACCGGTGCCCGTCACATTGCGGGTTAGGGCTTCGAGGACGAAGCCACCCGAGAGTGCGTGGTAGGCGGGGGGACCACCCGGAGCGGCGACGGGTCGCAGGTCGCACACCAATTCGTCGATCCAGTCATGATCGGCCAGGCGATCCAGGTCGAAGCCACCTGGCGGCCACACGGGGATGCCGGCCTGGTGGGTCAGCACCTGGCGGATCGTGATGGCGTGCTTGCCATGACGTTCGAATCCGGGCAGGTGCCCGGCCACGGGGTCGTCGAGATCCAGGGCTCCTCGCTCGGCCAGCACGTGGATCCCCATGGCGCTCACGGCCTTTCCTGCCGAGAAGAGGTTGACCGGGGTCCGGGGGGTCATGGGTTCGACCGTGGCGGGGTCACGATCACGCCCTGGTCGGACCCCGCGAGCGTGGCCGATTGCCCTGTCCAGGACCACAGCTCCATGGTGATGGATGCACAGCTGAATCCCCGGATGGATACCGGAGCGGTAGAGGCCGACCACACGGCGCCACACCGCCTCGGCACCGTCGTGGGTGCCCGGAGTGGGCTCGACTCCGTGGTGCGTCACCGACTCGATGTCCTCGGTCACCTCACACAGGCGCAGAGCCCTGACGAACAGGCGAGCGGGGTCGGGCAGCGTCATGCTCGCGGAGCTGGCGGTTCGACAGCCGCGGCGATGGCCGAAGCGGTGGCCTCGAAGTGCGCCTCGACCGCCCTTCCCGCGGCCGCGGGGTGACCCGCGTTGACGGCCCTGGTGATGCGCTCCAGACCGGCCACCACCCAGGCGCCTTCCTCGAATGCAGGAGCGAAGATGTCAGGGAGCTGCCCGTAGGTGGCGTCCACCCAGCGGACCAGAGCCCCCAGCACCTGGTTGCCGGTGGCAGCCACCAGGTGCACGAAGTAGGCCATCTCGGCCTGCTGGCGTTCCACTGCCCCGGCGGCACCAGCCACACGCTGTTGAGCCTCATCGAGGGCGCTCAGGTCCGCGGGGCGGGACCGGGAGGCAGCCAGCTCGCCGATGAGTCGCCCCAGGGCGCTGCGGACCTCGAGCACCTGGGTGACCACCACGGGCCCCAGGAGGCGAAGCAGGCCTCCCACGACCTCGGGATCGGTGAGCTGGGTTGGGTCCTGGACGACGTTGCCGTGACCCTGGCGGCTGACGATGAGGCCCATCTGCTCCAGGCGGGCCAGACCGAGGCGGAGGGAGGTGCGGTTGACCCCGAGCTCTCCTGCAAGTTCGCGTTCGGGTGGAAGTGCGGTCCCGACAGCGAAGCGTCCCGCCAAGACGGCATCCAGGAGGATGCGCACGATCTGCTCGTCGATGTGCTCGCGCCGGAGCGACGGAAGGTCGGCGTGGTGGATCATTGGATCAACCAATATACTCGGGCCGCCCACCACGAAGGTGCAGAAGGTCAACTTGCCTAGGAGAACCCATGAGCTTCCTGCTGGATCCGCCACTGCTTGTCGCCGCCGGCGCCGCCATCGAACGGCGCGTACCCGAGCACCGGCGCGAACTGGCCGCCGCGGCGACTCTGGGGGTCTTCATCGGGGCATCGGTAGGCCTGTACCTACGGGTGCCCGGCCTGGGCTTCCTCTGGCGCTGGTCGCGCGCTGAGACCAGCCGCGACTTCCAGATCAACTCCGGGGTCCTCCGGCGTCCCCATCAAGACCCGACCCCGGGCGCCCGGGCCACCCATGCTGCTCTGTTCACCACCTATCCCTTCTGGCTGATCCTGGGCCGGCGGCTGGGCAGGGCTCGTGGCTGACGGCCGGGACCGGGCGGGGAGCGTCAACGCACCGCTGGGTTCAACACGGTTGGTGGCCTCGGTCGCCTGCGTCGCAGCGGCTGTGCTCCCACCCGAGTCGGGGGGTCCCGAACCCGAAGCGGTGGCGACCCGTGTTCTCGGCTACCTCGACCACCTGCCGGCACCGGCGCGCTCGGCGGCAACCAGCGGGTTCGTAGGCATGGCAGCCCTGATGCGCATCCAGGCGCTAGGTCGGGATCCGCGGCGGCTCGAGCCGGAGCGCCGTACCCGGCTGCTGGCCCGCGTGGCCGCGGTCAGTCCGGACGCGGGCCAGGCCGTCGAGGGTCTGAAGGCGATGATCCTCCTGGCGTACGGCTCGGGCGCCTTTGCCGAAGAGATCCGTGCCCGGGCACAGCGCAACCCGCCCACGGGGCCCGACGCCGAACTGGATGTCACACCCGCGGCCCACTGGCCCGACCGAACGACCGCCGATTTCGTAGTGGTGGGTTCGGGTGCAGGAGGAGCGATGGTGGCCCGCAGCCTGGCCCGTGCCGGTGCCGCAGTGGTGGTGCTGGAAGAGGGGCGGCGTTGGGGTGTGGAGGAGTTCCGCACCATGGATCCCCTGGACCGTTACGCGGGCCTCTACCGTGACGGCGGGGCCACCGTGGCTCTGGGACGGCCCCCTGTGGTGATGCCGATCGGTCGGGCGGTGGGTGGCACCACCGTCGTGAACTCGGGCACCTGCTACCGGCCTCCGCTCGACGTGCAGCGCCGCTGGCGAGACGACCACCTCCTGCCGATGGCCGACCCCGAGGCGCTGGCCCCCTACCTGGACGAGGTCGAATCCACGCTGTCGGTGGCCCCGGTCCCACTGGGGGTGATGGGAGCCAACGGTCACACCCTCCTACGGGGGGCGAAGGCACTGGGGTGGCGGGCGGGGCCTCTCGTGCGCAACGCCCCGGGGTGCGACGGTTGCTGCCAGTGCGCGCTGGGCTGCCCCCACAACGCCAAGGCGGGGGTTCACCGCAACGCCCTGCCTCAGGCGTGTGAGGCCGGGGCGAGGATCGTCAGTGAAGCCCGGGTGCGGCGCATCCTGGTCGAATCCGGCCGGGCGGTCGGTGTGCAGGCCGAGCGGGCCGACGGCAGCACCCTGGAGGTGAGGGCACCTCGGGTCGTCGTGGCGGCCGGGGCCACCGAGACCCCGGCCCTGTTGTGGCGCAGCGGCCTCGGGGATCATCCTCAACTGGGCCACAACCTGGCCATCCACCCGGCCCTGGCCGCGGCCGGGCGATTCGAGGAGCCCGTGGTCTCCTGGGAGGGTGTGCTCCAGAGCGCAGCGGTAGAGCAGTGGCACGCCTCCCACCGCATCCTGATCGAGGCGACGGCCACCCCGCCCGGCATGGGATCACTGGTCCTGCCCGGGCTGGGACGTCCTCTCGTGGAGGCGGTGGCCGGAGCCGACCACCTCGCCCTTCTGGGGGCCATGATCGGTGACGAGCCCTCGGGGCGGGTCCAGTGGCGCTCGGGTCAGGCGCTGGTCACCTACGCGCTGCACCCACGCGACGCCCGCCGGCTGGTGGTGGCGCTGTCGGCCATGGGCCGGGTGCTCCTGGCAGCGGGTGCCCGTGAGGTCATCTGTGGTATTCCCGGGCAGGCGCCGGCGCGCACCACCGACGAGCTGGACGAGCAGTTGAGCGGGGTGGACCCCCGCACCCTGCACCTCGCAGCGTTCCACCCCACGGGGACCGCCCGGGCCGGTGGTGACGCCGAGGCCAGCCCGGTGGATGCGAGGGGCCGTGTGAGGGGAGTGGAGGGGATCTGGGTGGGGGATGCCTCGATCGTTCCTTCGTGTCCCGAGGTCAACCCCCAGGTCACGATCATGGCCTTGGCCCTGGCCGTGGCCGACGGGATCCTGGCTGATTCCTGAGAGTGCTTGCCGCGCGGAGCTGTTCGGCGGTGCGTCGCGGTTGCGAGGTCGGGGGACATGGGCTGGAATGGAGTGCAGAGCCGACCGGATGGCGGTCGGAAGTTCGTCGGTAACCGTCGGGAGCCTGTCGGGAGCCATCGGATGCACGAGAGAGGGGTGGGGCGGATGCCTCGTCGCAGGGTTGGTCGATGGTTGTTGCTGGCTGCGCTGCTGGCGCTGGTTTCACCGGCGCTGGTGCCCGCGCCGGCCGGGGCGCTCCCTGATGCTCCGGCTGAGTTGGCACCCGACGGCGACGACGTGGCCGACAACCCGCTCATGACCTGGGAAGCGGTGGCCGGAGCCACGTCCTACAAGATCCAGGTGGCAACCGACCCGGGCTTCACATCGCTGCTCTACAACCGCACCACCGTCAACACGACTTTCGCCCCCTACAACGCGCTGCCCACCGGCACCCTGTACTGGCGGGTGGCGGCGGTTGACGGCACCGGAACGGGGCCGTACTCCACGGCCAGCTTCAGCCGCACCCTCACCGGACCCGACCTGATCGCCCCTCCCGACGGGACCCCGGTCCCACTCGAGTTCCCGGACACACCCATCACCTTCAACTGGGAGCAGCTGTCCTTCGCCAAGAGCTACATCCTCGAGGTGGACGACGCCGCGGACTTCATCGGGGCCACCACCGTCAAGACCGCGGCAAACTCCTACACGCTGCCCGACACCCGCGCCGCAGGACAGACCTTCTACTGGCGGGTCCGGGGCGCCTCGGGTTCGAAGGGGTCGGGAGTGCTCACCGAGTGGTCCGACACATGGGAGTTCCAGACCTCGTGGCTCGCCCAGCCTGGCCTGGTAGGCCCCCCGGACACGACGGCTGTACCCATCACCGACATCGAACTCGAGTTCACGCCCGTGTTGGGAGCCAAGTACTACCAGCTCCAGGTGGCCAAGGACGTCGACTTCAACACCATGGTCGAGACCGTGAGCATCTACGGCACGCGCTACTCGCCTGCGGTGACCTACGACAACGGTTCCTATCACTGGCGTGTGCGCGGGGTCGACGTGGACGGGCACTTCGGAGCGTGGTCGGGCACGGTGGACAACCCGTTCTCGTTCACCCGCTCGTGGCCTCCCGCACCCATCCTCAACGAACCCAGCGAGACCCTCGGCAACCCGATGGTCTTCGAGTGGACCCCGACCCAGATCGTCGGGACCCACAACGAGTCGCACTACGAGGTCCAGCGCGGCACCGACGTCAACTTCTCGCCGGGCACCTTCGTCAACTGCTATACCAACCAGACCACCCTCATGCGCTACACGGGCGGGTCCGACGCACCCGGTGGTTGCTCTTCCAGCTTCTTCGGCTTCGGCGCCGGCACCACCTACTACTGGCGGGTCCGGGGAATCGATTCCACCGCCGGTGTCCTGGGTCTGTGGTCCGCGGTCGAGGACTTCACCTACGTGGGCGCGCCGCCCCCCGAGCCACCTCCGGTCGAGCTCGTGCCGGCCCAGCCGACCGCCCCGGACAACTGCGTGCTTCCCTGCACCCCGATCACCTCCAGCCCGATCTTCAAGTGGGACAAGGTATCCGGAGCCGACTACTACATCGTCTACCTGGCCAACGACGCCTCGTTCACCAACGTCGACCGCACCTGGACGGTCTCCGAGTACACGTCGTTCATCCCCCGCGAGGAGTTGCCCGACAACGACGCCGGTCAGGCCTACTACTGGCACGTGCGCTCCTGTGACGCGACCCCCAACCCCGACCTGTGCTCGGCGGACCCCCAGAGCACGCCCAGCCCCCTGTCCTACGCCTTCCAGAAGCGGTCGTCGCCGGTGCTGCTGACCGCGCCCACCGACGGAGCCACGGTGCCGAACCTGCCACGGTTCTCCTGGCAGGACTACCAGACCACCAACAACACCCCCATCCCCCCCATCCCCCCCATCCCCCCCATCCCCCCCATCCCCCCATCGGACATCTCGGCGATGCGGTACCGCATCCACGTAGCCACCGATCCGGGCTTCAGTTCCCTGGTGGAGAACCGCTTGGTGGACCAGACCTTCTTCACCCCGTGGTCCTCGACCTACCCCGAAGGGCCCCTGTGGTGGCGGGTGCGCGCCGTGGACGGAAGCGGCAACGAGCTCACCTGGAGCGAGGTCCGCACCTTGACCAAGAGCTCGCCGGCTCCCACCATGACCGCGCCCCCAACGGCGCCGACATCATCGGCATCCCCACCTTTGCGTGGGACGCGCAGGCCTTCGCAGCCGAGTACGTCATCGAGGTGTACAGGGACGACCCCCTGCTCACCTTCCCCTCCTCCAACCGGATCATCAACGAGGTGACCCCCTACTCCAGGTACACGCCCACCACCGCCCTGCCGGTGGCCGACGACTACTCGTGGCGGATCAGGCGCGAGGACGGGGCCAGGCGCGACGGTCCCTGGTCGGTGGGACGCAACTTCGACGTGGTGGCCAGCGGAGTACCCACCCTGCTCACCCCCGCCAACAAGGCGGTCCTGATCAACGACCAGAACACCTTCACCTGGACCCAGGTGACCGGTGCTGCCAGCTACCGGTTCGAGCGCAGCGACTCACCAGCCTTCACCTCCATCAAGGAGAGCATCACGACGGTGATGACCGCCTGGGCTCCCGAGAAGGCGATCGCCGAGGGAACCTGGTACTGGCGTGTAGTCGCCCTCGACGCGGGGGACGATCCGCTTGGCACCTCCGCGGTGCGCCAGTTCGAGCGGAACAACCTCGACCTTCCTTCGGTGCCACGCAACCTCAAGGTGGTGAGCGGACCGGGTCAGGTGACCGTCAGCTGGGATCCACCCGCCGAGCCCGGAGATCCTCCCTTCGACGACTACAAGGTCAGCCTGCTTCCTGACGGACCCACCCGGATCGTCTCGTCCAGCCGCACCAGCACGACCTTCAACGGTCTCATCAACGGCACCTTCTTCACCGTGCAGGTCGTGGCCCGCAACGACGACGGGGACAGCCCCGCCGCCGTCGGTACCGGCACTCCCAACGGATGCGCCGGTACACCGTTCAACGACGTGGTAGCCACCCATGTGTTCTGCACCGAGATCCGTTGGCTCTACGAGGAGGGCATCACCACCGGTACGACGATGCCCGACGGTCGGGTCCTCTACAAGCCCTCCGACGAGGTGACCCGCCAGGCGATGGCCGCCTTCCTCTACCGCTTCGACGGTGAGCCCACGGTGGGCTTGCCGAGCCCGTTCTTCTCTGATGTCGGGACGACCCACCCCTTCTATACGGCGATCCAGTGGATGGCCGAGTCGGGCAACTCGACGGGGACCCCGAACCCGCCGGACAAGCCGCTCTACAAGCCCTCAGACGACGTGTCCCGCCAGGCGATGGCAGCCTTCCTGCACCGCTACGCGGGTGACGAGGCTCCGGACCCCGCCGCCGCGTACTTCGCTGACGTGGGCTCGGGTCACACCTTCTTCGAGGACATCCAGTGGATGTTCCAGACCGGTCTCTCAACGGGTACTCCCAACCCGCCGGGCAAGCCGCTGTACAAGCCCTCAGACGCCGTCTCACGGCAGGCCATGGCGGCCTTCCTGTACCGGTTCAACAACGAGATCCTGGGAGGCGGTGCGGGGGTGGGCTGAACTGGCTGACCGCAGTGCCCCAGATCACCCCGCAGGTCGGGTGTGGGTAGCGCAGTCCTGGATGAGCGCCCAGGTCTCCTCCACGTCGGCCACCGAGGTGGTCTCGGAACCGATGGAGATCCGTGCCAGCCAACGCCCGTCGACCTGGGCGGGGGTCAGGTAGGCCCGACCCGAGTCGTTGACCCGTTGCACCCAGGCCAAGGTGTGGGCGTCGAGGGCGTCGCCGTCCAGTGGGCCTCCGCCGGCGCCCGGGGGGTGGTGTCGGACGCAAACGGTCTGCAGCACCACGGGTGCCACCACCTCCCACCCGGGCGTCGCCTCCACCGCGGTGGCCAGCCGCTGGGCCAGGTCCAGGTCGCGGAGGATCCGCTCCCGGAGCTTCTCGGCGCCATCGAGGCGGAGGTGGAACCACACCTTCAGGGCCCGGAAGCGGCGACCCAGGGGAAGCCCCCAGTCGCGGTACTGGGTGACCGCACCGTCTGTCGTGGATCGCAGGTAGCTGGCATCGGAGCCGCACACCCGGGTCAGGAGATCGACGTCGCGGACGTGGAACAAGGAGCAGTCCAGCACCGTGCCCAGCCACTTGTGTGGGTTCCAGCACAGCGAGTCGGCCCCCTCTACCCCCGCCCACAGCCTCCGGCACTCGGGGACCAGCATGGCCGAGCCGGCCAGGGCGGCATCCACGTGTACCCAAGGGGAGCCCAGACCTGAGATAGCCACGCCCGGCGCCCGCTCCGACACCTCTTCCACTGTCTCGAGGATCGACGCCACCGGGTCGATGGCGGTGGTGGCGGTGGTCCCGACCGTGGCCACTACCGCTGCGGGTCGCCGGCCCCGGGCAAGGTCGGCTTCGATCATGGCAGCAAGGGCATCGGGGCGTAGGGCGCGGGTGGTGGGATCCACCGGCACGAGGCGCAGGTTGTCCTGACCGAAGCCTGCGAGGCGCACCGCCTTGACCACCGAGGAGTGGGCATCCTCGCTGGCGTAGACCGTCATGGTGATCCCAGTGGCGGCCATTCCCCCGTGTTCCTGGGCGAAACCGGTGGCGCGCTCTCGCGCGCGAAAGGAGCGCGACCAAGGTTCCCGTCGAGGCCGTGTCGGTGATCACGCCCCGCCAGTCGGCACCCAGGCCCACGAGGTCTGCCAGCCAGCCGACCATGGCCTCCTCCAACTCGGTGAGGGCGGGGGCCGACTCCCAGGAGATCCCCAGTGCCCCCAGGCCCGAGGAGGCGAGGTCACCGAGCACCGAGGCCAGGGAGGCATTGGCAGGGAACCAGCCGAAGTAGCGAGGGTGCTGGACCTGGGTGATGGCGGGCACCACGAACGCCTCCAGATCCTCCAGAAGGTCTGCCACGGAATCGGGATGCTCCGGTGCGCGTGGCGGGATGGCCCGGCGCACCGCCCCGGGTGACACCGAGGTGCCCACCGGAAGGCGGGCCAGGCCGGCCCGGTAGTCGGCGATCCAGTCGACGAGGGCGTGACCGGCGCTCCTGAACTCCTCGGGGGTCATGAGAGCACAGTACGGGCGGCTAGCCTTCCCGGGTGAACGGGGAGCGCCTGGTAGTGGTCGACGCAGACACCCTGGCCGGTTGGCGACGCCAGTCGGCATCTCTGGCCCAGCTCCACTCGGCCCTGGCCGACCTACGGGCCCAGGAACCCGGAACACCCGTGGCGGTCATAGCCGACCCCTCGTTGAAGTGGGCCCTGACCGAGGACGAGCAGGAAGAGATCGAGACCGACATCCGTGGACGCGAATTGGTCCTCTCGCCAGCCGGGGTTCGCGGCGGGCACCTCGGCTTCGTGGCCCACGTGGTACGCCGGGCCGAGGATCTCGGATACCGGACGGTGGTGATAACCGACCAGGTCGTTCCCGGGGTGCGCGTGGGCAGGGTCCGCCGCCCGGGCCGGTCGTTCGTGTTCGATCTGGAGGCCGATGCTCCCACGGTGGCTGCTACTCCGTCGGGATCCCGCCGCCGACGACGCGGCAGCGCCACCTGACACCTGCACAGCCCAGCACCTGCACAGCCCGGGACAGCTCTCGGCTGGCGACGTACTCGGAGAGCGTCCCATCTCAAGAACGGAGGTGGTGGCCCGCCTTGGACGCCGCCGCCTCGGCCGCGTCCACCTGTTCGTCGACCAGATCCAGGCCGGCATGCCAGAAGTCGGGATCCTCCAGGTCACAGCCGACCATCCGGCCGAGCTCGGCGGGGGGGCGGGAGCCTCCGGCGGACAACATCTCGAGGTAGTGGTCCACGAAGGCCGGGCCCTGCTCCTGGTAGCGCCGGTAGACCGAAAGTGCCAGCAGTTGCCCGTAGGCGTAGGCGTAGACATAGCCGGGAGTGGCCATGAAGTGGGGGATGTAGGACCACCAGGTCCGGTAGCCCTCGGTCAGCTCCACCGCGTCGCCCAGCAGGTCGTGCTGGGTGCGGTGCCACAGATCGCCCAGCTCCTGGACAGAGAGCTCACCGGTGGTGCGACGGGCCGTGTGGACAGCCTCTTCGAAGCAGTGCATGGCGATCTGGCGGAACACCGTGGCGATGGCCCCCTCCACGGCCCGGGCGGCCAGGTCGAGGCGGGCGGTGGCGTCGGTGGTGGAGTCGAGGAGCCGGTGGAAGGTCAGCGTCTCTCCGAACACCGAGGCGGTCTCTGCCAGGGTCAGGGGTGTGGCCTGGTGGAAGATGCCCTGGGATCGGGCCAGCCATGCGTGCAGTCCGTGTCCCAGCTCGTGGGCCAGGGTGAGGGCGTCGCTGGGGCGTCCCGTCCAGTTCAACAGCAGGTAGGGGTGATGTGACGGCACCGTGTAGGCGCAGAAGGCCCCGGGACGCTTGCCGGCCCGAACCGGGGCGTCGATCCACCCCTCTGAGAAGAAGCGGCCGGCGGCCTCTCCCAGTGCGGGCGAGAAGTCCTGGTAGGCCTCCAGCACGAGGGACCGGGCGTCGCTCCAGCCGAGCCGCGTGTCGGTGCCCCCCACCGGTGCCAGCCGGTCGTAGTCGGCCAACCGGTCGATGCCCAGCAGGCCGGCTTTCAGGCGGTACCACCGCCGAGCCGTCTCGTAGCGGGAAGTGACGGCGTCCACGAGGGCGGCCACCGACGTGTCACTGGCCTCGTTGGCCAGGTTGCGGGCCGACAGCCAGGACCCGTATCCGCGCAGCCGGTCCTCGGAGGCCTTGTCGGCCATCAGCACGTTGAAGACGTAGGCCCGCGTGCGCAACGTGGGGACAAGGGCCCCGGTGATCGCCTCGGCCGCAGCGGCGCGGCCGGACCGGTCGGGCAGGGCCAGCTCGGCCAGGGCCTGCTCCAGGCCCACCCTGTGGCCGCCACCGCCGTCTGTGCCGGCGCCGTCCTGGTCGCTGCTGCCAGGGCCGTCCGGCCCGGTGCCGCCATCGCTGTCGAGGTCGACGGTGATGGCTGCCGTCAGGTCACCGAAGAGCCGCGACCAGGCCGAGGCCCCGGTGACGCGCTTGTCGGCCAGCAGTTGCTCTTCGGGCTCGCTGCGCAGGTAGGGCCGGTACCGCCGAGCGGAGCGGAGGTGGTGGGCGCAGAAGCCGAGGGAATCGTCGGCGAGGAGGGACTCTGCGTGCTCCTCGGGGAGGGCGGCCCACTCCAGTTCCACGAAGACCAGCCGGTTGGCCACCTCGGTGGCGCGCTCCTCGACGCGCTGCACGAGTGCGCCACGCGCCTCGTCGGTCGTGTCGGTGGCGTAGCGCAGCGAGGCCCAGTACCCGGCTCGACCGATGGCCTCCTGCACCTCGGCCATCTGGCCCATCAGTTTCGCCAGACCCACCGAGTCCAGATCACCCAGATGGCCTCGGTGGTCGGTGATCCCGTCGGCCAGCTCACCGGCCCGGTCCAACCACTCTTCGACGCTCCGGTCGGCCAGCAGGGTGTCGAGGTCCCAGGCGACGTCCGAGGCTGTGAGGTCCTCGGGCGTGTCCGTGGATGATGGAGGGTTCACAGCTGCTCCCTGGGGTCGACCTGGAGCTTCACGTCGGCTCCGGGGTGTTTGAGAGCCTCGAATCGCTCCGGGAGCTCTTCCAGGCTGATCGCTCCGCTGAGCAGAGGTGCTGGGTCGAAGCGCTCGTCGGCCAGCAGGGATAGGGCGGCGTCGAAGGCGGCGCGGTCGTAGTAGAGCACCCAACGCAGGCGGAGGCCTTTGAGCAGTCCCGTGAGGTGGGTCACCGGGTCGGGGGTCGTGCACACCCCGGCGACCACGATCCGGGCGTCCTCACCGGCCAGGGTCATGGCCGTGTCGACCAGGCCCGCCACTCCCGTGCACTCGACCACAGCGGGGGGTGCTGCGCCGGTCAGATCACCGAAGACAGCGGCCGGATCATCGGTGGTGGGGTCAACCCCGACCGCTCCCAGCCGTTCCGCCGCCTGGCGGCGTCCCGCCGCGGGTTCGGAGACCACAACCGGTGCCACGCCGAGGCGCAACGCCCACGCCGCGACGGCGAGGCCGACCGGCCCGCCTCCCAGCACCAAGAGCGGCTCGCCGGGCGCCAGGCGGGCGGCCCGGTACGCGGCCAGCCCCACGGCAAGAGGCTCGACCAGTGCTCCCTCGGCATCGGAGACCCCGTCGGGAAGGGGGACCGTCTCACACGCTCCTATCGTGACCAGCTCGGCGTAGCCGCCAGGACGCGTGAAGCCGACGAGCTGCATTCCGGCACAGCGGTGGATGCGACCGGAAGCACAGGCGGCACAGCGGCCACAACCCATCAGTGGGAAAGCGACGACGCGTTGGCCGACCTGCCACCCCGACACCTCGGGCCCGAGGGCCCTGATCTCTCCGGCTATCTCGTGGCCCAGGACCCATCCGGGTGGTAGCACATCGGTGCCGTGGAGGTCCGATCCGCAGATGCCACAACGCGAGACTTCGACCAGCAGCTCTCCGGGACCGGGGGAAGGCTCGGGGATCTCGGCAACCGTGAGGGGCTGTCCAGGGCCTGAGGTGACCGCGGCTCGCAACGTTCAGACCATCGCCGCGGTCGCGGCCGCGGTCGCCTCAATGCCTGTGGCCATCCGGGGAAGCACACCACCGGTCAGGGCGTTCGCCAGCTCGTTGTGGTGGTGGACCCGGAGGTCCGGGATGATGTCGCTCAAGTGGACTCCGGCGGGGGATGGGTGCCCCGACGGTAGCGGAGCCGGCCAACCCCTACCGGGTCGGGTGGTCGGGTCGCCGTGAATCGGTCACTGTGACTTGGGAATCGAGTCATAGTGACCTACGATGAGCCCATGTCTGTGGATGCCGGAGCTGCGGATGTCAGAGCTGTGGTTGCCGGAAGCGAGCCCACGGGAACCCTTGTCGAGCCCGGCCTCGCAGGTGCCCTGGCAGGGGTGGGGCTCACCGTCGACGTGGTACTGCTCACCATCCGACACGGTCGCCTGACCGTGCTCCTGGTCGAGCGCGGCGGGCCACCCTTCGAAGGGCACTGGGCGCTGCCCGGTGGCTTCGTCGAACCCGACGAGGACCTTGAGGCCGCTGCCCGCCGGGAGCTGTGGGAAGAGACGGGCCTGGACACCGAGGCCATTCCCGCCCACCTCGAGCAGCTGCGCACCTACGGTGCCCCCGGCCGGGATCCCCGCCGCCGAATCGTGAGCGTGGCCTACCTGTGCCTCATGCCCGACCTTCCCCCTCCCACAGCGGGTTCGGATGCCCGTCAGGTGCGCTTCTGGCCGGTGGACGACATCATGGGGTGGTCTCTGCGAGACGGGGACACGGTGGCACCGGACCGTCCCGAGCTGGCCTTCGATCACCTCCACATCATCGGCGACGCCGTCGAGCGGGCCCGGGCCAAGCTGGAGTACACCAGCCTGGCCACCGCATTCGTGGAGGAGCCGTTCACCCTCTCGGATCTGAGGAGGGTCTATGAGATCGTCTGGGGGGTCGACCTCGACTACGGCAACTTCCGGCGCAAGGTGCTCTCCACGGAGGGCTTCGTGATCCCCACCGGCGAGGTGGCGCTCACCGGCCGCGCCAGCGCCGAGCTCTACCACCGGGGTGCCCTTGCCCTGCTCCAGCCAGCGATGCTGCGCCCCGGACACCCCCGCCTCATCGAGCCCGACGGTACCCCGGCGGGACTGACCAGCATCGGAGGTCCCCATGGATGACATCCTCGACACCACCGCAGGTCGCGATGCCCAGCCGCCCGAGCGGCCGCGACCCAGCGTGACCCACACCGTGGCCGCCGCAGCCGTGGCCGAGGACTCCGAGATCTCGGCCATGACCCAGGACGACCTGCTGGCGGGGATCGAGCGGCTGCGTCGTGAGCGTGACGCGGTCATCCTGGCCCACAACTACCAGATCCCCGAGATCCAGGACCTGGCCGACGTCGTGGGGGACTCGCTCGAGCTCAGCCGCCGGGCGGCTCAGGTGGAGCAGTCGCTGATCGTGTTCTGCGGCGTTCACTTCATGGCCGAGACCGCGGCCATCCTGGCCCCCGACAAGCGGGTCCTGATCCCCGACGCCGAGGCCGGCTGCTCGCTTGCGGCCAGCGTCGATGTCGAAGCCCTGCGGAGCTGGAAGGCCGAGCATCCCGGAGCGTTGGTCGTCGCCTACGTGAACACCGACGCCGCGGTCAAGGCCGAGGTCGACTACTGCGTCACCTCGGCCAACGCCGTGGAGCTGGTGGCATCCCTCCCCGAGGACCGGGAGATCCTCTTCCTGCCCGACATGTTCCTCGGCCTGTTCGTGGAACGTCAGACCGGCAGAAGACTGCACCTCTGGCTGGGAGAGTGCCATGTGCACGCCGGTATCCGACCCGAAGACGTGGTCGCCCGCATGGATGCCGAGCCCGGAGCGGAACTGCTGCTCCATCCCGAGTGCGGATGTGTGAGTCAGTGCATGTACGCCCTGGCCGAAGGCGACCTTCCGCGCGACCGGACCTTCATCGTGGGCACATCGGGCATGGTCCGCCACCTGCACGCCAGCGAGGCCCCTGTGGTGTTCGTCGGAACCGAGACGGGAATGATCCACCGGCTGCGCAAGGAGAGGCCCGACAAGACCTACATCCCGGTGCGAGCCGACGCGGTGTGTGAGTACATGAAGACGATCACGGTTCCCAAGCTGTACCGTTCCCTGCGTGATCTGGTGGACGAGGTGACGGTGGCGCCCGAAGTTGCCGACCGGGCCCGTGTCGCCATCGAGCGGATGGTGGCTGTGGGAACCAGATGATGTCTGGGCAGTGAGCGACTTCGATCCGTGGGCGGTGCTGGGCGTGAGGCCCGGCGCGCAGACCGACGAGGTGAGGGCCGCCTGGAAGGACCTGGCGCGCCAGTACCATCCAGACAAGTTCGCCATGGCCTCCGCCGAAGACCGTTCTCGGGCTTCGGCCCACATGACGGTGGTGAACGCGGCCTACGAGGAGATCCGCTCGGGCCGGGCCCGGATCCCCGGAGGAGACTTCGGGAGTGGAGGGCGCCGCGCCGAGACGGATCTCCGAAGCGACCGAGCGGCGGGGATCAGAGACGACTGGTTCGCCGACGACGTGCTGCGATCGGCCGAGCAGTGGATCCTGCGCCGCCACCGACAGCGCCTCCGCAGGAAACGGCTATGGGTGGTCGTGGGGTTGGTCGTCCTGGTCGTCGGGGCCGGCCTCGTGCACCTGGGCATGTCCCGTGACTACGGCTACGCCCTGGCCTGGTCCTCGGAGGGAACCCGGGTGGTCGATGTCGACTGTGGGGACCGCTACGACCGCGGCCAGAGCATGGCGGCGGACCTCCGGGCCCGAGGTGAGTTGGCCGAGGCACAACTCGTCGAGGACGTGTGCGGACAGTGGGTCGGTGCGGCCCGGCTGCTCATGTGGCCCGCGCTCGCCCTCGTGGCCGGCCTCATCTGGGTGTTCTTTCTCCGGCCACGCTGAGGGCAGCCGTTCCCCGTGCGCGGGCCTGGCCGCTATCCTCGCCCGGGCCACGAGCGTTGCCGAACGGTCCCGGTGGGACTCGCCCCGGACAGGAGGAAGATGGCCGCAACAGATCTTCGCCACGATGTGCGCCTCACCCACCTGCGCCAACTCGAGGCCGAGAGCATCCACATCATCCGGGAGGTGGCCGCCACCTTCGAACGTCCCGTGATGATGTACTCCATCGGCAAGGACTCGTCGTGCATGCTGCACCTGGCCCGCAAGGCCTTCTATCCGGGCCGGATTCCCTTCCCCCTGCTCCACGTGGACACGACCTGGAAGTTCCGCGACATGATCGCCTTCCGCGATCGGACCGCTGCCGAGCTGGGCCTGGACCTCATCGTGCACACCAACGTCGACGGGCTGGCTCAGGGGATCAACCCCTTCGACCACGGATCGAAGAACTACACGGATGTCATGAAGACCCAGGCTCTCAAGCAGGCGCTGGACCGGGGAGGCTTCGACGCCGCCTTCGGGGGAGCCCGCCGGGACGAGGAAAGGTCGCGGGCCAAGGAGCGGGTGTTCTCCTTCAGGGACAAGCATCACCGTTGGGATCCGAAGAACCAGCGTCCGGAGCTGTGGAACCTCTACAACGCCAGGGTTCACCCAGGCGAGAGCATCCGGGTCTTCCCGCTGTCCAACTGGACCGAGCTGGACGTGTGGCAGTACGTGTGGCTCGAGGACATCCCCATCGTCCCGCTCTACTACTCGGCGCCGCGCCCGGTGGTCGACCGTGACGGAACCCTGATCATGATCGACGACGACCGGTTCCGGCTGGATCCGGGCGAGGTCCCCGAGACGCGCTGGGTGCGTTTCCGGACCTTGGGCTGCTACCCGCTGTCGGGAGCCGTCGAGAGCCGGGCAACGACCCTTCCCGAGATCATCCAGGAGATGCTCCTGGCCACGACGTTCTGAGCGCGAGGGCCGCGTCATCGACTACGACCAGGCCGGGTCGATGGAGGAGAAGAAGAAGGAAGGCTACTTCTAGTGAGCCACCAGTCCGACCTGATCGCCAGCGACATCCTCGCCTACCTGCACGAGCACGAGAACAAGGACCTGCTGCGCCTGCTCACCTGCGGAAGCGTGGACGACGGCAAGTCCACGCTCATCGGGCGCCTGCTGCACGACTCCAAGATGATCTACGAGGACCAGCTGGCGGCGGTGCAGGCCGACAGCGCCGTCCACGGCACGGTGGAGGGCGCGCTGGACCTGGCCCTTCTCACCGACGGGTTGAAGGCCGAGCGCGAGCAGGGCATCACCATCGATGTCGCCTACCGCTACTTCTCGACGGCCCGCCGCAAGTTCATCATCGCCGACACCCCAGGTCACGAGCAGTACACACGAAACATGGTGACGGGGGCGTCCACCTGCCAGCTGGCCATCGTGCTTGTCGATGCCCGCAACGGGGTGATGCCCCAGACGCGCCGCCACACCTACATCGCCTCGCTGCTGGGGATCGAGCACCTGGTGGTTGCCGTCAACAAGATGGACCTGGTTGGTTGGTCCAAGGATCGCTTCGACGAGATCCGGCGCGAGTGCCTGGATTTCATGGCATCCCTCGACGTGGCGGACCCCTGGTTCCTGCCGATCTCGGCGCTGAACGGAGACTGGGTGGTCGAACCGAGCGACCATCTCACGTGGTTCGAGGGCCCACCGCTCATGGAGCATCTCGAGACGGTGCCCCTGGAGCTCGACCTGGACGTCGAGCACCTGCGGTTTCCGGTCCAGCTGGTGACACGACCCAACCTGGACTTTCGCGGTTACGCGGGCACCGTGGCCTCCGGTGCGGTCCGGCCTGGCGACGAGGTGCTGGTCCTGCCGTCGGGACGTACCTCCCGGGTGGAGAAGGTCGTCACCTTCGACGGCGATCTGGAACTGGCCGGTCCCGGTCGGGCCGTGACGCTGACCCTTGCCGACGACATCGACGTCAGCCGCGGAGACATGATCGTCGACCCGGCCTCCCCACCCAACCGCGCTCACGACGTGGATGCGATGGTGGTGTGGATGCACGCCGACGAGCTCGTGCCCGGCAAGCCCTACCTCCTGCGCCAGATCAACCGGACTTCGAACGCCACGGTCACCGCCGTCGCCCACCGGGTCGACATCAACGCCCTCGAGCGCCATCCGGCTGCGACCCTGGGCCTGAACGAGATCGGCCGCTGCACCCTCAGCCTGGACCAGGAGGTCATCTACGACCCCTATCACCGGAATCGCACCACGGGCGCCTTCATCCTCGTCGACCGGCTCACCAACGCCACGGTCGCCGCCGGAATGATCGAAGGCAGCGAGACGGGATGGTCCGCGGTTCCCGACGACCATCTGGTTGGTCACCGGAGCCAGATCGCACCGGAGGAGAGAGAGGCCCGTTACGGGCAGCGACCGGTGACCGTGTTCATCACGGGTCTCACCGGCGCCGGCAAGTCGACCATCGCCACAGCTCTGGAACGACGGCTCTTCGATCGCGGGCGGGCCACGGTACGCCTGGACGGCGAGAACATGCGGCTGGGGATCTCCCGTGATCTGGGCTTCGGAGCCGAGGACCGTTCCGAGAACCTCCGCCGGACGGCCGAGGTGGCCCGCATCGTGAACGACCAGGGGCTGATCTGCATAGCGGCTCTGGTGGCCCCACGACACAGCGTGCGCCAACGGGCCCGTGAGCTCATCGGCCCCGAGCGCTTCGTGGAGGTCTACCTCGACACGGCGGTGGACGTGTGCCGCCAGCGTGACACCTCCGGTGTCTACGAGGCGGCCGACCGGGGCGATATTCCTCACTTCCCAGGGGTCTCGGCTCCCTACGACGTACCTCACGACGCCGACCTGGTGATGGACACGGTCGACAGCGACATCGCCGTCTGCGTCGATCGGATCGTGGCCCTGCTGGCCGAACGGGGCTACGTCCGACTGCGGGGCCCCGAGGCACACAGACATGAGCGACGCCGCCGGCCCGCACGATGGTCGCAACGTCGTCTGGCACCACAGCGCAGTCGACCCGGCGGAGCGGGCAACCCTCTTGGGCCACAGGGCGGCCACCGTGTGGTTCACGGGCCTGTCGGGATCGGGCAAGAGCACCGTCGCCTGCGAGGTGGAAGAGCGGCTGGTGGCAGCCGGGGTGTTGGCCTACGTCCTCGACGGCGACAACGTCCGCCACGGTCTGAACTCCGACCTGGGCTTCTCACCCGCTGACCGGGAAGAGAACATCCGCCGCATCGGCGAGGTGTGCCGCCTGTTCCACGACGCGGGCCTGGTGGTCCTGACCGCGTTCATCTCGCCCTATCGCAGCGACCGTGACCAGGCGCGGTCGCTGCATCCACCGGGCGAGCTTCGTGGAGGTCTTCGTGGACACCCCCCTCGAGGTGTGCGAGTCCCGAGACCCCAAGGGGCTGTACCGGCAGGCCCGGGCGGGCACGATTCCGGACTTCTCGGGGATCTCCGCGCCCTACGAGGCTCCCGAGAAGACCCGAGGTTCACCTCCGAACCGCACAGTCGTCCGTGAGTACCTGCGCCGAGCAGGTCGTCGCCCACCTGGTCGGGGCGGGGATCGTTCCCCCGACCCAGGCCCGGTCTTCCCGCTGACCGGCCGGGGGCGGCACGAGTGCGGCTACCGGTACCGGCGGCCGTTCCACCAGTCGATGATCACCTGGCGCTGATGGAAACCGAAGGCGACGAAGGCGGCCGCTATCACCCCGACCAGGATGAAGAAGGTGGTCCAGGGGAAGCCGCCGGAGGGTGAGTCCTCGGAGGAGAGCAGGTCGAAGCTCTCGTTGCCGGTCTCGTCAAGGGCCCTGACCTCGATCACGTGCTCGCCCTCGGGTACCTCCACCCGGAAGTCGGTCTCTTCCTCTTCGGCCACGAACTCCTGGTTCAAGGCTTCGGTTTCGCTGGTGATGGTCACGGCGACGCCCACTTCGGTGACGATCCGAAAGGCGAACTCTCCCTTCGCGGAATCCAGCGCAACCGCGTCGAGCGGTGGCCCCTGCCCGTCGACGGTCACCACGAGGGTGGTCTCGGCGGAGGTCTGCTCGCCAATGTCTGTGGCGGTGGCCCGGAGGCTCCAGTCGCCGTCCTCGCGGAAGCGCAGTTCGACGTCTCCCAGACCTTCCTGGTCGAGCTCGACCTCCTCCTCCAAGGTGTCCCCTGGTCCTTCGGCCACGAGGCGGACCGTTCCGTTCCGGGGCCCGGTGATGTCCACGGTGACCGGATTTCGGCCGGTGCCGCTGGTGAGGCTCAGCACCGGAGGTGGCGGAGCGCCGAAGGTGACCTCGAAGGTCCCCAGAGCGGCCTCGCTGTCCCCGCTCTCGTTGCGCTGGGTAACGACATACCCCCAGGGGCCGGGCGCCAGGAGCAGCGGCACTTCGGCCCGGCCGGCTTCGTCGAGGGTGCCGGAAGCAGACTCGACCGTGTTGCCTTCGCGGGCGATGTCGGCTCGGTAGTCGAGGCCGGCGCCACCGGTCACCACCAGGAGGCTGCGGTTGTCCTCGGCGGTCCCAGCGCGGACCTCCACCTGGGGAGGGTCGGGCGGTGGGGGTGCCACGGAGACCGGGTAGGTGCCCACGGTGGTCGGGATCCCCACAGGATCGAAAGTGATCACCTCCAGCTCCTCGTCTCCGGGAGGCAGCTCCAGGACGATGGTGGTCGTGCCTGCCTCGGTGAGCAGCCCGGTCCCGGCGATCGTGTCGTCTGACAGCTCGACCCGCACCTGGTGGCCTGGGATTCCGGTGACCTCGACGGTGATCTGGTTCTCATCTACCGAGACGACGGCTCCGCCCTGGCCGACCAGGGCCGGCTGCGCCCATGCCGTCGGCTGCGCCCATGCCGCGCATCCGAGCGCCAGGCCCGCCAGGACGAGCAAAGCGGCGACGAGTAGGTGGTTGTGGAGGGTCCCCCACTTCACTGCTGTTGTCCTCACCAGCCCACTCAGTCTCCCGCCACTTCGATTGTGACCACGATAGATCCCTGTGCGGTGGTGATGCGAAGCTCGGTCTTGAAGTCATCGGCGAACTGGTTTGCGGGCCCGCCCACGCCGTCATAGGTGATTCGAACCGTCGTGCTCGATCCTGGGAACAGGAGACCCGAGGACGGGCTGACGCTGATCCCCACGTCACGAGGAGGTACCGCCGACCAGCTGCCCACTCCGGTGCCGGAGTTGCGGAGGACGACCGTTCCGACCCCGCCCGTGGTGGGGATGCGCACGGTGGTCTTGTTGGCCACGATGGCGGGCTCACCGCCGGGGCCCGAGGTGGGGGGCGAGGTGAGGGGAGGCAGGGTCGGAGGCAGGGTGGGCAGGGTCGGAGGCAGGGTGGGCAGGGTGGGCGTGCTCGTGGGCGTGTTCGGCGGAGCGGTGGACGAGGGTGGCCCGGGGGAGGTCGTGGTGGAGGTCGTGGTGGAGGTCGAGGTCGGCTCGGTGGTTGTGGTGGTCGGAGTCGGGGGCTCATCGCCGGGGGTCTGGGTGGTGGTGGTGTGCACCCAGAGCGTGGCTGTGCCGTAGCGACCCAACGGGTCGGAGGGCTGATCGGGAACCAGGCCGTGCAGGCGCGGGTCGACGGCGCTCGCCAGGTCGACCTGGTAGGAGAGCTTGCGGGCCTGTTCGTCCCAGAGCGGCGCCGACAGCTCCAGGCGCACGCCCCCGGTGTCGGGCTGGGCGGGGACGAGGGCTGCGTCGGGAACGTCCGAGTCCAGGCCCAGGTCCGCCCACTGGTCGACGAGGCTGCCGGTGGGAACCGTCCCGCCGTCGCCGGCTGTCACCCACTGGGTCCGACGCTCGACCCCTTCCAAGGTCAGGGTGTACCCGGCTCCTCCACGCTCGATGTCGGCGGTGACGGCGTGGAGCACGTAGAGGACCCCGATCTCGAGGGGTTCGGGGGTCGACGTTGTCGAGGTCGGGATTGTCGTCGTCGGTGCGGGAACGGTGAGGTCGTTCCCGGCGGGGGTGAGGTCGGTTCCCTCGTCTTGGCTGCAGGCCGGAACGAACCCGACTACGACCCCTGTCACCACTGCCAACGCCGGCCACCGTGCCCGCACCGGCCTACCCGGTAGGAGCCTCGGCGGGCGACGCGGTACGCGCCTCGCTGGCAGCCACACGCCCACACCCTACCCCGGGTTCGTGGGGGAGTACCGGCGTCGCTCTCAGGGGGCGTGCTCGTCGATGAAGCGCCAGAGAGCCACCGCCGCGCAGGATCCGCCATAGACGAGCACCATGCTCCAGAACCAGAGATCGCCGCGATCCTCGAGGTAGCGGACGAGTCCGGCGCCCAGACCGGCCCCGGCAGGCACCGTGACCGCGACCAGGCGGCGGGCCGAGGCGCGGGTGCGCCCCAGGTGTTCGAGCCACCAGTCCACCACGGCTGGTAGCGGCAGGAGGATCATGGCCACAGGTGGAGCCGGGCCGGTCGCGACCAGCGCCACCACCAGCATCGAGGCCAGAGCCACGGGATACAGAACCAGGCAGCGACGGCACACCGGGCGCCCCACGATTCGGACACAGCGATCGTGTTGGTCCGGAGGATGGTGGCTGAGCCACAGCGGCCCCGGTGTCTCTTCGCCGGGGGCAGGCACGGCTCAGTTGTGGGCCAGGTCCTTGAAAGGGGTCGTGCGGTCGCTGTTGGGCTCCTTGGGGAGGCCCAGCACGCGTTCGCCCACGATGTTGCGCTGGATCTCGTCGGTGCCCCCATAGATGGAGGGGGCAGGGGAGAAGAGAGCCATCTCGGTGACCATGCCTGAGAAGGGGTTGCCCGAGGCGGCGTCCAGGGCGGCGCGATCGTCCCCTTCGTACGCGTGGAGGGTGCCATAGGGGCCGAGGATGCGGAGACCCAGATCTCGCGTGAGCCGCACGATGCGGCTCATGGACAGCTTGGCGGTGTTCGCCTCGGGGCCCGGCGCCCTACCGGAGGCCTTGGCCGCCTTGGCCCGCAGGTTGGTGTAGCGCGCGATCTCGTTCAGCGAGTGGAGGCGGACGAGGTCCTGGCGGATCGTCGGGTCGGCGATGCTCCCGTTGCCCTTGGCCAGATCGACCAGCAGCCGCTCGGCGGCTCCGAACATTCCCCCTCCGCCACCGCCGCCTCCCCGGCGCCCGCCGGTGACGAAGTCACCGGCTCGACGGTCGAGGTGGCCCATCACCGTGCCCGGAATCGCGGCCGAGGCCGCGGCGTGGCCTCCACCTGCACCCAGCCCGGCGCGCTCGTTGGCCAGCGTCGTGTTGGCCACGGCCCATCCATTGCCCTTCTCCCCGATCATGGCGTCGTGAGGTACCCGGGCGTCGGTGAGGAACACCTCGTTGAAGAGGGCCCGCCCCGTGATCTCGCGCAGGGGGCGTACCTCCACGCCGGGCTGGTGCATGTCGATGGCGAAGTAGGTGATGCCCTGGTGCTTGGGGAGCTCGGGATCGGTTCGGGCGATCAGCATCCCCAGGTCGGCCACGTGGCCGCCCGATGTCCAGACCTTCTGGCCGTTGACCACCCACTCGTCACCATCACGCACAGCCCGGCACTGGAGCCCGGCCAGGTCGGATCCCGCACCGGGCTCACTGAACAACTGGCACCAGCCGCGACGTCCTGTGACGATGTCGCGCACGTAGGTGCGGCGTTGTTCGTCCGTGCCGTGCTCGATGATCGTGGGGCCGGCCAGAAGCAACCCGAGCCCGCCCGGGGCACCCAGAGCGCCGGCCTCGACTATGGCCTGCTGGACCCGTACCCCTGCGTCGCGACCGAGGCCCTTGCCGTACCAGTCCACGGGCCAGGTGGGCGCGGCCCACCCCGAGTTTCCCAGGCGCTCCCACCAGTCGGCCACGGTGAGCTCCGGGTCCCAGTTGTCTTCCAGCCAGGCCGCCAGCTCGGCGAGCACGCTCTCGGTGTCAGGGTTGTTCGGGGTTGCGGTCATCGGGTCCCCCTGGTGACGGCGATCGTGTCGACTACTGATACCAGGGAAGCCCAACTTGACCGCTCAGTCAAGTTGTCGGACGGTGGATGCTTCGCGGTTGAGCAAGGTGGACCGCCCTGTGCTTGGTCGTCAGACGAAGGCTGTGGCGAAGATCAGCGAGACGATGGTCATCACCTTGATCAGGATGTTCATCGAGGGACCGGAGGTGTCCTTGAAGGGGTCGCCCACCGTGTCGCCGACCACGGCCGCCTTGTGGGGGTCGGAGCCCTTCCCGCCGTGCGCGCCGGATTCGATGTACTTCTTGGCGTTGTCCCATGCTCCGCCGGCGTTGGCCATGAAGATGGCGAGGGCGAATCCGGTCACCAGGGCACCGGCCAGGAAGCCACCCAGGGTGTCGACGTCGATGAACCCGATCGTGAGCGGGGCTACCACGGCCAGGGCGCCGGGCACGATCATCTCGCGCAGCGAGGCCTGGGTGGAGATGGCCACGCAGGTGGCCGAGTCGGGCAGCACGCCTTCCTTGCCTTCCCGTAGACCGGGGATCTCGCGGAACTGGCGGCGCACCTCCTCGATCATCTTCTGGGCGGCCCGGCCCACGGCGTCGATGGTGAGCGCTGCGAACAGGAACGGGACCATGGCGCCCAGGATCAAGCCGATGAAGACGTCGACCTGGCCGACGTCGAGGTTGAGGGTCGACTCGGGGTCTGCGAATGCGATGGCCTGCTCGAAGGTCTTGAACAGGGCCAGAGCGGTGAGGGCCGCCGAGCCCACGGCGAAGCCCTTGGCCACCGCAGCGGTCGTGTTGCCCAGGGAGTCGAGCTCGTCGGTGACCTTGCGGACCTCGGGGGGGAGGCCGGCCATCTCTGCTATCCCCCCGGCGTTGTCGGCGATCGGTCCGTAGGCGTCGACGGCTACCACCACCCCGGTCGTGGCCAGCATGCCCACCGCGGCGATGGCGATGCCGTAGATCCCGAACACCGGAGTCGCTCCTTCGAAAGCGTTCTCGACGCCCCAGTAGGCGAGCCCCACGCCGATGACCACGACCACCACGGCCGCAGCGACTGACACCATGCCGGCGAAGATCCCACCCAGGATGTTGGTGGCGGGCCCTGTCTCGCTCTGGTTGGCGATCTTCTTGACCGGTGCGAAGTGGTCAGAGGTGAAGTACTCCGAGACGAAGCCGATGGCCATTCCCACCAGTAGGCCACCCGCCACAGCCACGGCGAATCCCCACCAGTTCTCGACGATCGCCAGTGGTTCGAAGAACAGGTAGGACAGGACCACGACCCCGGCGATGGTGATGGCAGCGGCGACGTAGGTGCCCATGTGCAGAGCCCGGGCCAGGTCGCGGCCGCTGGCGGTGGGCTTGGTGCGAACGAAGAAGGCACCGATGATGGATGCCACCATGCCCAGACCGGCCACGGCCAGGGGGAACATGATGGTGCGGTCCTGGACGTTGCCCTCGGAGGGGAAGATGAGCGCCGCCAGGGCGATGGGGGCGATGAGCGATCCCACGTAGCTCTCGAAGAGGTCGGCTCCCATTCCAGCCACATCCCCAACGTTGTCACCCACGTTGTCCGCGATCGTGGCCGGGTTGCGCGGGTCGTCCTCGGGGATGCCGGCTTCGACCTTGCCCACCAGGTCGGCTCCCACGTCGGCGGCCTTGGTGTAGATGCCACCGCCGACGCGGGCGAAGAGAGCGATGGAGGAGGCACCCAGCCCGAAGGTGGTCAGTACCGAGATGGCGTCGTTGACCTCGAGCCACTGGACGTAGACGAAGTAGGAGATGCCCAGCCCCAGGAGCCCCAGCCCGGCCACCGTGAATCCCATCACGGCTCCACCCCGAAAAGCGAGGGGCAGGGCCAGTTGGGGTCCGGTACGGGCGGCCTGAGTGGTGCGGGCGTTGGCCCGGGTTGCGATGGTCATGCCGACGAAGCCGGCTCCGGCCGACAGGATTGCGCCGGTCAGGTATGCGACCACGCCCCAGTTGCCGTAGTCGAGGAAACCCACGATCAGAGCGCCCATCGCCACCACGAACCCGGCCACCCACTTGTACTCCTGGAAGAGGAAGGCACGGGCTCCGGCCTGGATCTGGTTCATCAGCGAGACCATCTCGGGCGTTCCCGGGTCAGCCTTGGAGACCACCTGTGCGAAGAAGGCGGCCAGCAGCAGGCCGGCCACGGCGCACACCGCGGCCAGCAGCGGCACGTAATCGGTAGCAAGGTCGAACATCGTTCCTCCGGCGTGACGTCCTGCACCCGGCGGTCGGAGCGCGGCGTCGGGAAAAGCTAGGGAAAGAGGAGCGTCGTACTCAAACTGACGGGCCGATGAGGGCTGTCAGGAGGGCAAGTAGGTGGGCGGGGCCCACCCGGCCGCAGAGCTCGCGGGCGGAGTGCATCGAGAGCATGGGCATCCCCAGATCGACGGTGGGGACGCCCAGGCGAGCCGAGGTGACCGGGCCGATCGTCGAGCCGCACGAGAGATCCGAGCGGGTCACGAACCACTGAAGGGGGACCCGGGCCCGCTCCGCCGCCATCACCAGGAAGGCCTCGCTCTCGGCATCGGTGGCGTAGCGCCGGTTGCTGTTGCGCTTCACGACCGGCCCACCGTCCAGGCTCACCGGGTGGTTCGGCTCGTGGCGTTCGGGGTAGTTGGGGTGGGTGGCGTGCGCCCCGTCGAGCGAAGCGCACCAGGAGTCGGCCAGGGCCCTGTGCAGGTCGTCCCGGTCACCACCCGCGGCCAGGACCAGGCGTTCGAGGATGGTGGCGAGGATCGTCGAGTCGGCACCCGTGGCGGTCTGTGATCCCACCTCTTCGTGGTCGTACAGGCAGACCACGGTCGGCACTGACGGACCACCGGTCGCCGGGGCGCTCAAGGCGGACACCGCAGCCCAGCAGGATGCCAGGTTGTCGAGACGGGGCGCGGCGAGCAGGTCTTCGTCGGCGCCGAGGAGCGAGGCGGGTGTCAGGTCGTGGACCATGAGGTCCCAGGCCAGAACCGGGGCACCGACTTCTGCTTCGAGGAGACGGCGCAGCTCACCTTCGGAGCCGTTGCCGAGGCCCCAGACCGGAGTGAGGTGCTGTTGGCGGTTCAGTTGGAGCCCCCGGTCGTTGAGGTCGCGGTCCAGATGGATGGCCAGTTGGGGGACGCGCATCAGGGGTCGGTCGATGCGGACCAGGCGTTGCTGGGGGCCCTGCTCTGCCCGGACGGCGACCTGGCCCGAGAGGCCCAGATCGCGGTCCAGCCAGGAGTTGAGGAGAGCTCCTCCGTACACCTCGACGCCGAGCTGGCGCATACCGGCCCGGCCGGTTTCGGGCCGTGGTTTGATCCGCAGGTTGGGGCTGTCGGTGTGGGCACCCAGGATGCAAAAGCCCTGCGACGGAGAGCGGTCGGCGGGGGCCCGCCAGGCCACCAGGGATCCGCCCCGCACCACCAAGCCCCTATCGGGGACAGCCCTCCAACTCGTCGCGGGGTCGAGCCTGGTCCAACCGGCACGCTCGAGTTGTTCTGTGGCTGTGCCGGCGGCATGGAAGGGTGAGGGGGAGGCATCGATGAACCCCATGAGGTCTCGTACCGTTTCGGTTTCTGGTGCCACCGCGGACCTCCATTGGGTTTGTGGGCCCCCAGGTCCGCACCGTACCCTGGCAGACCTGCCGGCCGGGCCAGCGCCGTCCCCCGGCGACGGACCAGAAGTCTTTCGCCTCGGGAGTGGTATGTCTCCAGATCTGCCTGTGCGCCAGGGTCTCTACGATCCCCGTTTCGAGCACGACGCCTGCGGCGTCAACTTCGTGGTCCACATGAAGGGCCAGCGCAGTCACGAGATCGTGCAGTTGGGCATCGGTGCCCTGTGCAACCTGCAACATCGGGGCGCTCTGGGAGCGGAGCCGAACACGGGTGACGGTGCAGGGATCCTCCTCCAGGTGCCAGAACCGGTTCTTCCGCGAGGTCGTGGCCTTCGATCTGCCACGCGAGGGTTCCTATGTCGCAGGTACGGCGTTCCTCCCTCACGATCCGGACCAGGCGGATCGGGCCGCGGCGCGGGTGGAGGATCTCGCCAAGGAAGAGGGCCTCCGCGTGCTCGGTTGGCGGGAGGTGCCCACCGACGCATCGATGCTCGGTTCGCGAGCCCGAAGTGCGATGCCCTCGTTCCGTCAGGTCTTCCTCGCCGGGGACGGCCTGGCCGACCTTTCGCTCGACCGCCAGGCCTATGTCGTCCGCAAGCGCGTCGAGCACGAGTTGGTGGGTACCGACGGATCACCTCTCGTGTACTTCCCGAGCCTTTCGTGCCGAACCGTCGTCTACAAGGGGATGCTCACCACTCCCCAGCTCCCCGACTTCTACCCCGATCTCACCGACGAGCGGATCGAGTCGGCACTGGTGCTGGTCCATTCCCGCTTCTCCACCAACACCTTCCCCTCGTGGCCTCTGGCCCACCCCTACCGGTACGTCGTCCACAACGGCGAGATCAACACGGTGATGGGCAATCGCAACTGGATGCGTGCCCGCGAAGCCATGCTGGCCACCGACCTGATCCCCGGTGACCTGGATCGCATCTTCCCCATCTGCACCTCGGGTGCCAGTGACACCGCCAGCTTCGACGAGGTCCTCGAGCTGCTGCACCTGGGGGGCTATGAGCTGCCCCACGCCGTGCTCATGATGATCCCCGAAGCCTGGGAACGCCACGAGTCCATGAGCCCCGAGCTCCGGGCGTTCTACCGCTTCCACGCCTCTTTGATGGAACCCTGGGACGGACCCGCCTCCATCGGGTTCACGGACGGAACCGTGGTCGGGGCCGTTCTGGATCGCAACGGTCTGCGGCCCTCCCGTTACTGGGTCACCGCCGACGATCTGGTCATCATGGCCAGCGAGGTGGGCGTGGTCGAGGTCGAACCCGAACGAGTCGTCCACAAGGGACGTCTCCAGCCGGGGCGGATGTTCCTCGTCGACACGACTCGGGGCCGGATCATCCCCGACGAGGAGATCAAGGAGTCGTTGGCATCGGCCCATCCCTACCAGGAGTGGCTGGACGAGGGCATCGCGAAGATCTACGAGCTCCCCCCCCAGGAGCACACCCGACTTCCCCACGCATCGGTGGTGCAGCGTCAGCAGACCTTCGGCTACACCCATGAGGAGCTCAAGCTCGTGGTGGAGCCCATGGCACGTACCGGCAAGGAGGCCATCGGCTCCATGGGCACGGACACGCCCTTGGCGGTGCTGTCCAACCGACCCCGCCTGCTCTTCGACTACTTCAAGCAGCTCTTCGCCCAGGTCACGAACCCGCCTCTGGATGCCATCCGCGAAGAGCTGGTGACCGCAGTCGGCAACCGGCTGGGACGAGAGCACAACCTGCTGGACCCAGGGCCGGAGTCCTGCCGGCAGGTCGTGATCACCAGCCCCGTCCTCAGCAACGACGAGTTCGCCAAGCTGCACCACATCGACCCCTCCGAGACCGGGTTCTCCAGCACGATCATCTCCTGTCTGTACCCGGTGGCCGAGGGAGAGGCGGGTCTGCGGGCCGCGCTGGCGCACATCCGTGACCAGGCCAGCGCAGCGGTCGCCGACGGGGTGGACATACTGATCCTCTCGGACCGTCACTCCACCGCCGAGATGGCCCCGGTTCCCTCACTGCTGTACACCTCGGCAGTCCACCACCACCTCATCCGGGAGAGGACCCGGACCCGCTGCGGGATAGTCGTCGAGACCGGCGAGGCGCGAGAGGTCCACCACCTGTGCCTGCTGCTGGGCTACGGCGCAACCGCGGTCAACCCCTACCTGGCCTTCGAGAGCATCGAGGACCTGATCGCCGAAGGGCTCGCCGAGATCAACGATCCCGTCCAGGCCGTCCACAACTACATCAAGGCCTGTGACCTGGGGGTCCTCAAGGTGATGTCGAAGATGGGCATCTCCACCGTCGCGTCCTACACCGGTGCCCAGATCTTCGAAGCCATAGGTCTCGCCGAGGACCTGGTGGACGAGTTCTTCTGTGGAACCACCTCGAGGCTCGGTGGGATCGGGCTGGCCGAGATCGCCGACGAAGCGGCCCGGCGCCACGGGCTGGCCCACCTGCCCAACCCCACCGAACGGGCGCACCGTGACCTCGAGTACGGCGGCGAGTACCAGTGGCGCCGGGAGGGCGAGCAGCACCTCTTCAACCCCGAGACGATCCACAAGCTCCAGCAGGCCACCCGCACTGCCCGCTACGACCTGTTCAAGGAATACAGCACCCGGATCGACGAGCAGGCTGCCGCGCTGTGCACCCTGCGGAGCATGTTCCAGCTGTTGCCCACCGAGGGTGGCCCCATTCCCTTGGACGAGGTAGAGCCCGTGTCCGAGATCGTGCGCCGGTTCGCTACCGGAGCCATGTCCTACGGATCGATCTCACAGGAGGCACACGAGAACCTGGCCATCGCCATGAACCGCCTCGGCGCCAGGTCCAACACCGGCGAAGGAGGCGAGGACCCGGAGCGCTTCGTGCCTGATGCGAACGGCGATCTGCGTCGCAGTGCCATCAAGCAGGTGGCCTCGGGGCGCTTCGGGGTGACCAGCGAGTACCTGGTCAACGCCGACGACCTCCAGATCAAGATGGCCCAGGGCGCCAAGCCAGGAGAGGGGGGCCAGCTCCCAGGCAAGAAGGTCTACCCCTGGATCGCCAAGACCCGGTACTCGACGCCGGGAGTCGGTCTCATCTCACCGCCCCCTCACCACGACATCTACTCGATCGAGGATCTGGCCCAACTGATCCACGACCTCAAGAACGCCAACCCCCGAGCCCGTGTGCAGGTCAAGCTCGTGTCGGAGGTGGGTGTGGGCACGGTGGCGGCTGGCGTGTCCAAGGCCCATGCCGACGTGGTGCTCATATCGGGACACGACGGTGGTACCGGTGCGGCGCCGCTCACCTCGATCAAGTATGCGGGTGCCCCCTGGGAGCTCGGGCTGGCCGAGACCCAGCAGACGCTCCTGCTGAACGGACTGCGGGACAGGATCGTCGTCCAGACCGACGGCCAGCTCAAGACCGGCCGCGACGTCGTGGTGGCAGCGCTCCTGGGCGCCGAGGAGTACGGCTTCGCCACCGCGCCTCTGGTGGTCTCGGGTTGCGTGATGATGAGGGTCTGCCATCTGGACACCTGTCCGGTGGGGGTCGCCACCCAGAACCCGGAGTTGCGCTCTCGCTTCACCGGCAAGCCCGAGCACGTCGTCACCTTCTTCGAGTTCGTCGCCGAGGAGGTCCGGGAGCTGCTGGCCTCTCTGGGGTTGCGCTCGATCGAGGAGGCCGTCGGGCGTACCGACCTGATCGACGTTGCCCCCGCCGTCAACCACTGGAAGGCCCACGGTCTCGACCTGTCCCCGATCCTGTACCAGCCCGAGCTCGGCCCCGGGGAGCATCGCATCCAGGTACGTAGCCAGGACCACGGCCTGGAGCACGCCCTTGACAACGAGCTGATCGCCGAGGCACAGCCCTCCCTGGAGCGAGGCGAGCCGGTTGTCATCACCAAGGCCGTGCGCAACGTGAATCGGACCGTGGGCACGATGCTCGGCTCCGAGCTGAGCCGCCGGCACGGCGGTGCGGGACTGCCCGACGACACCGTCACCGTCGTCATGGAGGGCTCGGCGGGCCAGAGCTTCGGGGCCTTTCTTCCCAAGGGGGTGACCCTTCGTCTGGAGGGCGATGCGAACGACTACGTCGGCAAGGGGCTGTCGGGTGGCCGTATCGTCATCCGGCCTCCGGCTGGTTCGCCCTTCGCTGCCGAAGAGAACATCATCGCCGGCAACGTCATCCTCTACGGCGCCACCGGCGGGGAGATGTTCCTGCGGGGCGTGGTCGGCGAGCGCTTCTGCGTCCGGAACTCCGGGGCGGTGGCGGTGGTGGAAGGGGTCGGTGACCACGGTTGCGAGTACATGACCGGTGGTCGAGCCGTCGTGCTGGGTCCGACAGGACGGAACTTCGGGGCTGGGATGTCGGGGGGCGTGGCCTTCGTCCACGACCCGGGGGGGGCCTTCCCGGCGCGCTGCAACCCCGACATGGTGGACCTGGAGGCCCTCGACGACGATGACCGCGCCTGGCTCGAAGACCGTGTCCGCCGCCACCTGACCGAGACCGACTCAGCGGTCGCGGCTCGCCTGCTGGCCGAGTGGGACGCGCAGGTGAACAACTTCGTGAAGGTGATGCCCCAGGACTACCAGCGGGTCCTCGAGGCCAGGAGCCGGGCCGAGGCCCTGGGCGAGGACCCGGTGGTCGCAGTCATGGCGGCGGCTCATGGCTGATCGCCGGCCGATCGCCCCACCAAGGAAGGAGAAGGCCCGGCATGGGTGACGTCCGAGGGTTCCTGAGTCACACACGAGAACTACCGGAGCGACGCCCGGTGCCGGTCCGGCTGAGGGACTGGCGAGAGGTCTACGAGCCCTTCCCGATCGAGAAGATCCGGGTGCAGGCCTCGCGATGCATGGACTGCGGGATCCCCTTCTGCAACACGGGATGCCCGCTCGGCAACCTCATCCCCGACTGGAACGACCTGGTCTATCGCGATCACTGGCGCCAGGCGATCGAACGGCTCCATGCGACCAACAACTTCCCCGACTTCACGGGCCGGTTGTGCCCCGCCCCCTGCGAAGGCGCCTGCGTGTTGGGTATCAGCCGACCTCCGGTGGCCATCAAGCAGGTAGAGGTGGAGATCATCGACCGCGCCTTCTCGGAAGGCTGGATCAAGCCCGTGCCACCGGCGCGCCTCACGGGAAGGCGCGTGGCGGTCGTGGGTTCGGGGCCCGCCGGCCTGGCCGCAGCGCAACAGCTCACCCGTGCCGGTCACCAGGTCGTCGTGTACGAACGGGACGATCGCATCGGTGGACTCCTTCGGTACGGCATCCCTGAGTTCAAGCTGGAGAAGCGCCATGTCGATCGCCGGCTCGACCAGATGCGGGCCGAGGGTACGGAGTTCCGTCCGGGTACCAACGTCGGCGTGGATCTGAGCGCAGCGGAGCTGATGGCCGGTGCCGACGCCGTCGTGCTGGCCGGCGGTGCCACCCTGTGTCGCGACCTGCCGGTGCCTGGGCGTGATCTGGCCGGGATCCACCAGGCCATGGACTACCTGCCCATCGCCAACCGTGTTCAGGAGGGAGACCTCGCCGAGCCCACGATCTCGGCAGAGGGGAAGCGGGTGGTGATCATCGGAGGCGGTGACACCGGCGCTGACTGCCTGGGTACGGCACACCGCCAGGGCGCGACATCCGTGCAGCAGCTCGAGATCATGCCTCGGCCCCCCGAGGAGCGGTCCGACAACAACCCCTGGCCCACCTATCCGATGGTGTACAAGATCACCTCGGCCCACGAAGAGGGAGGGGAGCGACGCTACGCGGTGTCGACGACAGCCTTCCTGGGCGACGAGAAGGGTCGGGTGCGGGCCCTGCAAGGCACCGAGGTGCGCCCGGCCACCGTCGATGGACGACCGGGCTTCGAGCCCGTGCCCGGGACGGAGTGGGAGATGGAGGCCGACCTTGTTCTCTTGGCGTTGGGGTTCACCGGAGCTCAGCGCGAGGGCTTGGTGGACCAGCTGGGCCTCGAGCTGGACGTGCGGGGCAATGTGGCCCGCAATCCGGACTGGTCGACAGCGGTGCCGGGCGTGTTCGTGTGTGGCGACATGGGCCGCGGCCAGAGCCTGATCGTCTGGGCGATAGCCGAAGGGCGTTCGGCCGCCGCAGCAGTGGATGCCTACCTGGAGGGGAGCACGGCGCTCGTGGCTCCCCTCCGGCCCGGCGACCGACCGATCTCCTGAGATGAACGGGAGCGGTGTTGGTCGTTGCGCCGGGAGGCCGGTGCACGGTCCCTGCGCCGGGAGGCGCGGTGCACTAACGTCTGAGGCTGTGAGGGGACGAGATTCGCCACTTGTCCTCAAGAACCGACAAACACTGTCGATCTGAGCAGCGTGGTCCGGTTCGACGCGAGAAGGGATGGAGCCGATGGTCCGGCGGGCCAGCAGGGGGATGGGTTCCGGCGAGAGGTGCGCTCAGGTGCGCGAACATGACTGAACGGAGGCGGCCAGCAGGTGTGGGTGGCAGTAGGGGAGTGCCAGGCGAGCGAGGGAAGCTGAGCTACGAACGATGAAGAACCTGAGCGTCTTGACCAAGCTGATCCTCGTGCTGCTGGCACCCTTGGCGGTGCTGTTGCTCCTGGCGTATCTCGGCATCGACGAGCGGCGCAACGAGGCCGACGATGCCTCCAGGGCAGAGAGCCTCAGCCAGCTCGCTGCGGCGAACTCAGCGGTGGTGCACCAGCTCCAGCTCGAGTCCATCTTCTCCTCGGCCAACCAGGCCAGCGGGGGAGAGGCCGTGGTGGACGAGCTGGCCCAGCAGCGTGAGAACACCGACAAGGCCATCGCCGACCTCGAGTCGGCTCTGGGTGGATTCGACGCCGGAAGCGAGGGCGAGTCCTTCCGCAACGCGGTGGGTGTCGTCAGCACCCGCTTGGATGACCTGGGCACGATCCGGGCTGCCGTCGACGGCAGCCAGATGAGCGTGCTCAACGCCACGAAGCAGATCACAGAGACCTCGGGCGCCCTTCTGGAACTCAACCAGGAGATCACGACCGCGGCGCAGACCCCCGAGCTCTCCGACGCCCTCGGCAACTACGTCGAGTTCTCGCTGTCCAAGCAGCAGGCGGCGCTTTCCAGCGCGGTCCTGGCGGGGGTCAACGAGCGCCAGGCACCCGAGGATCCAGGCGAGTTCGGGATGTTCGCCGACAACAACGGCGACATCTGCTCCGAAGCGACCCAGGAGTGCACCGAGTTCACCGTGTTCAACGAGGCGGTCGACGAGGAGAAGGCGCGCCTCGATCGCTTCCGGGAGCGAGCAACTCCAGACCAGAAGACCCTGTTGCGCAACGCCGAGGCCGATCCCGCTCTGCAGCCCATCGAAGAGACCATCCCCAACGCCCAGAACGCCGGATCCAGCAATCAGCCGGTCAGCACCCAGCAACCCGACCTAGAACCCAACGACTGGTTGAGCGCCTCCCAGGCCAAGTTGGCTGTGCTGCTCGACGTCGAGAACGCCCTCGTCACCGATATCGTGGAGCAGGCCATCGATCTGCGGTCCACCGCCCAGAACGAGTTGCGCTTCTTCCTCTTGGCCACGCTCCTGGCCATCCTGATCTCGGTGATCCTGGCCCTCCTCGTGGCTCGGGCCACCGCCCGACCGCTTCAGCGGCTGACGGTTGCCGCCAACCGCCTTTCGACCGAGCAGCTCCCCGCCCTGGTCGAGCAGCTGAGGAACCCCGAGACCGAAGGAACGGGAGGCCTGGCAGCCCAGATGCAGGCCATCCCGATCGACTCGCGAGACGAGATCGGCCAGCTCGCAGATGCCTTCAACACCATCCAGCAGGTGGCATTGGACGTGGCCGAGGAGCAGGCCGCGCTGCTGCGCAAGGGGATCGGCGACATCTTCATCAACCTGGCCCGTCGCAACCAGACCCTTCTCGACCGCCAGATCGAGTTCATCGACCAGCTCGAGGCCAACGAAGAAGACCCGGACCAGCTGGACAACCTGTTCAAGCTCGACCACCTCGCAACTCGTATGCGTCGCAACGCCGAATCCCTGCTGGTGCTGGCCGGAGCTGACCCACCGAGGCGTCGGGGTCGCCCCGTGGCACTGGCAGACGTGGTGCGGGTGGCCATCGGTGAGGTGGAGGACTTCGCCCGGATCTCACTCCTGGCCCTCGACGAGGCGATGGTGGGAGGCAACGTCGCGGTCGACCTCGCTCATCTCCTTTCGGAGCTGATGGAGAACGCCACCCACTTCTCGCCCCCCGACACCCACGTAGAGGTCGTGGGCCACATCCAGCCCGACGGCACCTACCAGCTGACGGTGACCGACCAGGGGATCGGCATGAGTGCCGACCAGATCTCGGAGGCCAACCACCAGCTGGCCAGCCCTCCCCTGGTGGGCTTGGCGCTGTCACGGTCACTTGGTTTCATCGTGATCGGCCGCCTTGCCCAGCGTTTCGGGATCGATGTCCTGCTCGCGAACGCGGCATCGGGTGGTGTCGCGGCCAGCGTCACTCTGCCCCGCGACGTGGTTACCGACGAGTCCGGCGAGCCGCTGCCAGTCGAGGGCGGGGCGGTGGCCACTCTCGAGGCCGTTCCCGAGTTGGCGGAGTCAGCGTTGGCCTCGGAGGAGTCGGAGGTCGAGGCGATCGAGGCTGACGACTACGAGGTCGTAGAAGAAGTCGTCGTCGAGGAGTACATCGAGTCCGAGGCCGGAGCCGAAGATGTCGAGTACGAGATCGTCGAGGAGTACGTCGAGGAGTACGTCGAGGTCGAGGTCGAGCCTGAGCCCGAACCTGAGCCCGAACCTGAGCCCGAACCTGAGCCCGAACCTGCCACCCTCAGCGATGCGGTCCCCGAAGGTGATGCCTTCGACCGGGGGCTCGAATCGCTCATCAGCGGAGATGCGCCAGCTGCAGTCGAAGAGGCCGTACCAACCGCGGTGGCTGAGTCTCCCGCAGTGGCACCACCGCCGGTTGAGGACATCACCGCAGCCGGGCTCGTCAAGCGGACCCCAAAGAAGCGTTCCAACAACGCTGTGGGCACAGGCCCCCTTCGCACCGCGGCCACCTCGCAGCGACCGACGGGTCATACCCAGCGGTCGCCAGAAGAGGTCCGGGCCATGCTTTCCCGCTACCGTGGCGGCCTCAAACGGGGCCGGGGGGATGGCGAGGAAGAGTCATGAAGAAATCCGACGGAACAGGTCTTTCGAGATCAGGAGAAGGACGATCAACATGCCCGAGCTGAGTGCCGAAGCGCGAAACCTCAACTGGCTCATCTCCAACTTCGTGGACCGCGTACCCGGGGTCAACGAAGCGGTGGTGGTCTCATCGGACGGCCTTCCCATGGCTGTCTCCCAGGGCCTCGACCGAGACGCGGCCGACCGCTTCGCAGCTGTGGCTTCCGGTCTCATCGGGCTGGCCTACGGTGCTGCAGGCCGGTTCGGTGGTGGGGCGGTCAACGAGGTGATCGTCGAGATGGAGAACGCCTTTCTCTTCGTCACCGGCATCAGCGACGGCTCGTGCCTCGCTGTGGTGTCCAGCGCCGATGCCGACGTCGGCCTCGTCGGGTATGAGATGGCGGTGATGGTGGAGAAGGCGGGTGCCGTGCTCACACCCGAACTGCGAGCCGAACTGCAGGCGGCGCTCCCGCAATGAGTTCTGCCGGCGAGAGCGACGGGCTACGGGTCAGGTCCTATGTCCTGACCGGTGGTCGTACGCGCTCGGGGGCCGATCTACCGCTCGAGACGATGGTCCGGGTCACGACGTTGGGGACTTCCGCAGCGCCCCGGCTCGCCCTTGAGCGCAAGAAGATCGTCAACCTCGCCAAGGATCCGCTCTCGATAGCGGAGCTCTCTGCTCACCTCAGCATTCCTCTGGGTGTGGCCCGCGTCCTCGTCGGCGACATGGTCGAGGAAGGGCTACTCGACAGCCACAAGCCAGCTGTGTCAGCAGGCGAACGACCCGACGTCGCACTACTCGAAAGGGTGCTCGATGGCCTTCAGGCGCTCTGAGGCTCCGGCCTCCACCAAGGAATCCGAGTCGGGCAATGTCCCACTCCCGGTCAAGATCATCGTCGCCGGCGGGTTCGCCGTGGGAAAGACGACGTTCGTGGGCTCGATCTCAGAGATCGCGCCGCTCACGACCGAGGCGGCCATGACCCGTATGGCAGAGGGGATCGACGAGACCGGAGGCACCAACACCGGGAAGACCTCCACGACGGTGGCGATGGACTTCGGCCGTATCACCCTTGGTTCCGATCTGATCCTCTACCTCTTCGGCACCCCGGGCCAGGACCGCTTCAAGTTCATGTGGGACGACCTGGTACAGGGGGCGATCGGCGCGGTTGTCCTCGTCGATACGAGCCGTCTGGCCGATTGCTTCCCGGCCGTCGACTATATGGAAACACAGGGCGTTCCCTTCATCGTGGCCATCAACTGCTTCCACGGCCAGCAGCTCCACGAGGTGGAGGATGTGCGTGAGGCACTCGCCGTGCCGCCCGACGTGCCGATGATCACCACAGATGCCCGCGACCGGGCAGCCACAAAGGCATGTTTGCTCGAGTTGGTTCAGCACGCCCTGATTAGGGCCTCGGCCTGACTGACCGACCTTGACGCCCCACTCGGGGGCTGAGTCCCGGTTCGTCAGGGTTGCTGCTATCCAGACGGAGGACCCATCGGCCGGCCCCGGTCCAACACTGCGTCGCAACTCCGGGTGGTCAGTGCCTCATAGACGGAGTGGGCCTCGGCCAACAGGGAGGCGTGCCGAGGTGCAGCCAGCTCATCCTCGAGCCATTGGCGGGCATCCCGCCGACTGATCGAAGGTCGGGGCACCACGTTCTCTGTCCCTCCGTGAACCCGGTCGTGGTGCTCGTCTATCAGGGAGAACACCTGTTCGACGGTCTGTGGGTTGTGGTCGAAGGGTAGGAAGGAGGTTCCGAAGCGGTCGTTGAGAGCACGTGTCACGGACCCGAAGTCGCAGGTGACCTGTTGGAAGGTGGCGACCATGAACCCGTGCGCGTGGGGGATGATCTGTTGATGGTGGTGGACGTACTCGTTGAGGGCCGCCGGGATCTGTACCCACGGAGCGGCGATGAGAAGCGACGTGACGGTCGGCAGAGGCTCGCGGATCACTACGAGGCTTGGAATGCGGAGGGACACAGCCAACTTCACCTGCGACGGTGTGTGGACATGGGAGGAGGCGTTGACCTCGGGGTTGGCATGGCGGAAGGCGTTCACGGCGAAGGTGTTCCCGGAGCGGGGGAAGCCCTCGATCACCAACTGAGTGGTCGGCCCCAGGCGTCGGGAGGTGCCCAGCGGCGTGGCTCGTAGGACGACAGGGAGGAACCGCGGGTCGTCGCCGATGAGCTCGCGGACCCGTCGTAGTCGGCGCCGTGTCAGGTGGCGCAGGCTCCTGCGGGTGAAGGGCTCGGAAGGGTCGGCTTCAGGGTTGTTCATGGGGGGCGCAGGTCATGGGGGCGCAGTGGACAACGGCGCGTTGCTGTCGCCGCCAGGGCAGGTAACTACCATGAGGGTAGTCCGTTGCCCCTATGTGCCTGTCCGGGGGTGCCCGATCGGGCAGCAGCTCTTGGTTCTGGGCTTGCTCAGGAATCACCCGGAGGCTTCGACGAGGCGGGGACCCAGCCACGCGGCAACGGCGTCGGTGGCCTCCTCACTGAAGTGGACCCCGTCGGGGCGGGTGGAGGTCAGCCCTCCCCAGTCCTGGGTGAAGGACCCGTCTGGGCAGACCAGTCCAGCCAGGTCAGCGATCTGGACCCGACCCTGGTCGGCGAGATCGGGTAGCAGCCTGGCGTTGTACTGTCGCTGGCGGTCGGGTGAGAGAGCGCCTGTGCCAGCCAGGGGGCCCGGGAAGATGGCGGGCGCGTAGCAGGGAGCCGTGAGCCAGATCACCTGGGCGCCTCGGCTGACCAGGAGTTCGGCCGCGGCCTCGTATTCGCCGATGAGGTAGCGGTCGAAGACGGGCTCTCCTATTGAGTGGAAGTCGTGCCATTCGTCCAGACGGCGTTCTGTGAGGTCCCATAGTCCCGAGAGGACGACGACGACGTCCGGATCGAAATCCTCGAGCTGCGCAGACCAACGCTCGGCCCAGCTGTCGCAATCGGCCAGGCTGCGACTCGGACCCTCCGACAGCATGATCTCGCCACCTCGGGCGATGCCACATCCGGGAATCCCCGTGTTCCAGACGAGAGCCGTACCTTGCGTGCGACTCCAGCGTTCCAGGCCCCTCCCCACGAACCAGGAGACGGAATCACCTACGACCATCACCCGCACAGGGCCGGTGGATGATCTACCTCGATTCAGCCCCAGAAGGCGCGGCATCAGGATGTCGGCCACTTCTGACGGCCAGCGTCCCACGGCGTGGTCTGTGTTCGTAGCGGTCCCGACGTTCTCGGCGCCGAGCTCCTCGGCGGTTGCCAACAGGGTTGAGGCCGGGTGGGCCACCGCTACGTCGCGCAGTGCACGAAGGGCTGAGCGCACCCCTTCGGTTACTTCGACTTGCCCTCCAGCTGATTGGGGGTGGGGGTATTCGACGACAGCCACGATCGCGCCGCGGGAGGAGAGGAGATCGGTGGCCGCGGAAAGGCGGCGCCGGAGCCAGGTGTCGGCACCGGGATCATCAGCGGATGGAGCATCAGACCCTCCTGCGGCCAACAACCGGCGAGCATTCCACCAGGCCGGCGCCACAAGGACCACGTCGGGATCGAAGTCGATCAGCTGGGGGGACCATCCCGCGACCCATCCCGCACAGGTGGTGGCATCGGGGTCCTCTGTGCTCACGGTTGCGAGCGCATCGCCACAGGGGATGCCCGAAGCGTCGTGAACCTCGATCTTCTGGGTGCTGGAACCCTGCCAGGTCGTCAGTGCAGTGGCCAGCTCGGTTGCAGGCCGGTCACCCACGACCAGCACCCGAAGCGGGGGTATCACCCACCTCGGGAGGAGGCAGGCTGGGGGCCGGTGCTACTCCCGTGGTCTCTGCCTGAGCCAACAACGTCAGTGGATCTGTGGACCGCTGTGGCCTTCCCAGGACCAGGGCCGCCGCACAGAGTGCGGTGACTGCCAGTGCGGGAGCCAGGATCCGGGCTTCGCGTCGTACCACGGCTCCTGACCGGATCGGAGCTTCGAGGAAGCGGTAGGAGACGTTTGCGGCAAGCACTGCGAGGGTGCCGCCCACGACCAATACAGGTACCGGTGACCAACCGGCCTCCCGGAGCCACAGGAACAGCGGCCAGTGGTACAGGTAGATGCCGTAGGAGACAACGCCCAGGGAGCGCAGCGGTGAGACCCCGAGTACCCGGGCCACCACCGACCGGCCGTCTCGAGCAGCCTCGATGACCACGGCGGCGAGCAAAGCCACGCCTACGAAGCCGCCACGGGCCAACCACGGCGAGCCGAGGGTGGCGAAGGCGTAGAGGTAGATCAGGGCGCCCAGAGCCAAGGGTGCCAGCGTGGCCAGGGACCTGCGCGTAGCGGGACCCAGAGTCCGGCCCCGGACCGCCGCTGCGAGCGCGGCGCCGACCAGCAGTTCGGCCGCTCGGGTGTCGGTCCCGTAGTAGAGCCGATCGAAGGAGGCACCCCGGGAAGACAACCAGGCCGTCCACAATCCCGAGGTCAGGGCACCCAGGGCCAGAAGTCCGGCCAGTCGCTCCGTCGCGTCCGATCGGGCGGAGCGGCGAGGACGGGAGCGGTCTCGCAGCCTCCCCAACAGCAGAACCGATCCGACCAGCAGCGGGAACAGGAGATAGAACTGCTCCTCGATGGCCAAGCTCCAGTAGTGCTGGAGTGGCGACGGGCGAGTGAACAGGTCGGCGTAGCTGGTCCCGGTGTGTACGTAACGCCAGTTGGTGACATAGGTCAGCGCCGCCGCCACGTCACCGGCGATCTGGGATCGCTGCTCTGTACTGGCGAGCACAGCCGTCCAACCGAGGGCCAGGGCCATCCCAGCACTAGCCGCAGGCAGCAGTCGGCGGGCACGGCGGGCCCAGAAGGCCCGCAGCGACAGCTGCCCGGTCGCCGACCGGGTTGCCAAGAGCAGCGAGGTGATCAGGTAGCCACTAAGGGTGAAGAACGTGGATACGCCGAGCCAGCCCCCTCGGCCTACGCCGAAGCCAGCGTGGTAGACGAGCACGGCGAGCACCGCCACGGCCCGCAGGCCGTCCCAGGCACCCACATAGGGCAGTCGTGAGCGCCCATCCGATGCTGTGGCCTCAGCCGGTCGGTGGGTCATCCTGGAGTGCGATCCCGAAGACGTCGGCTGAGCCTTGCACCGGGATCATCGATGCCGGTGAGCTGTTGCTGCACCGGCCGTCCCGCAGCGGCCATCTGGGCACGGACGAGCTCCTCCACCTCCTGCCAACCGTGGGCCCGCGGTCCAGGGAGGTCACGGTTGTAGGGCTGGTCGAAGACGATGGCCGTGGTTCCGGCCTGACGCAGGGCAACGATGTTGTGTGGAGCGTCGTCGACATACACGTCAGCCTCCACCTCGGGCTTGTGGCCCAGGAAGCAGATGTCCCGGTAGGGGATACCTGAGGTGTCGAGCCAGGCCGCAGTGTCCTCCAGTACTACGGCATGGCCCCAGTTGACGTACAGCCGGTGGGTGATGAGGCGGATCCACACACCTGCATCGGAGAGACGCCACAGGGCCTCGGCCGCCCCGGGCATCACGGGCATCGTGCGGAACATGTGGTATTCGAGAACAGCCAGCCGGTGAAGGGTCGCGAACTCGTCGGGTCCGATCCCCCACTCATCGAAGTCCCAGGAACGCTGCTCCCCGAGTGCCTCGGCCGGGAGGTCGCGTTCGGTCATCACCACCCGACGGAAGGCCGCCGTGTAGTCGCCGCACACGCCGTCGAGGTCGACCCCCAGGACGAACTCGCCGGTCACCCCGGACAGCTCCCCGGGGCCGCACCGCCGACTCGTGCGCCGAGGTTCACAGTTCCGGCCGCGCTCATCGAGCCGCCTCGACCAGCGCCACGGCACGGAGCTGGGGTGCCAGCCAACTCGCAGCTGCCTGAGCGCCGACGTCACTGAAGTGCACGCCGTCGGTACGGATGGCAGTGCCTTCCGCGAGCTCGTCGAAGCAGTCCTCGCTCGGGCACAGCCATCGACCGAAGGGCAGGAGTACCGCTCCGGCTCGCTCGGACACCGCTCGCTCGAGGAGATCGTTCAAGTGGTCGGTGCGCCAGGTCTCGTTCTGGGTCCACTCCCGGGCGCTGATGCTGTCGGCACGTTCGAAATGGGGGCTGGTCAGCACGACAACGGTGGCGCCCTCGCTGGCCAGCGAATCGATGGCATCTCCCAGAAGCCCAAGGAAGTACCTGTCGAACTCTGCGGTGCCGAACACCAGCCAGTCACCGTCCACCTTCCGGTTGAAGATCTCCCAGGCACCCACCTGCAGTACGGCCACCTCGGGGGAGAACTCGCGCACGTTCGCCTGCCAGGTGTCGTCCCAGTCGTCGCAGGTGTCGGAGGGCTCGACCACGAGGCCGTTCTCGAGTCGGGGACCGGACGCCAGCTCGCAGAAGAGGACGGTCTGGTTCCAGACCAGGAGGTGGTTCTGGGCCTGGATGGACTGTGTGAAGCCCTCGGCCATCGAATACGCCACCGAGTCGCCGACGATCAGAACCTTCGTGTTCTCGGTGGTGGCGGCGCCGTCGGGCAAAGGGCGCGTGGCTGGGTCGATCCCCGAGGCCAGGTCGTCCCGGTTGGGCAGGCGTCCACCCGACGGTTCCACCGGGCTGGCCTCCACCGACGGGACGCGCAGGGTCGGACCATCGGGCCGTGCGGTGGTTACGACCAGGGCCAGCACCAGTACCGAGGCGGTCGCCGGGACCGTCAGGCCGGCCCAGCGGCCGAGGCGCCGGCCCAGGAGGCCGGCTCGGATGGGGCGCTCGATCAGCAGGTAGGAGCCGGTGGCCACGAGCACGGTGGTGGCCAGTCGCAATACCGTGATCGCCTCGACACTCCAGGTCTCGAGTGCCTGCCGGTCGCGGTTCAACAGGAGGAACAGCGGCCAGTGCCAAAGGTAGACCCCGTAGGAGATCAGGCCCAGGGCCCGCAGGGGCGGCCAGCCGAGAAGCCGACGTACCGGGTTGGCGTCGGGCTGCACCGCTGCGAGGATGACCGCACAGACGGCCATCCCGTGCAGAAGGAACCCGCCCCGGTAGTACCAGGTCTGGGTTTCGGTGCCCAGTGCCCAGACTGCGGCCAGCGATGCCAGCGCCAGGGCACCGGCCAACGGAACCCAGAGGCGGGCCATCCGTTCGCTCACAGTCACCCCGTTGATGAGTGCGGCCGCAAGCGCCGCACCGAGAAGGAGTGACTGGGCCCGGGTATCGGTGCCGAAGTACACGCGGCTGACGTCGCCGGTACGCTCGAACAGGTACGCCATCCAGGCCGCGGATGCCAGCGTGCCGGCACCTGCGAGGACGAGCAGTCTGCGGACTGATCCGCGTCGTCCTCGCAGTATCACCATCACCGCCAGAGGCCAGAGCACGTACCACTGTTCCTCGATGGCGAGGGACCAGAGGTGCTGGAACGGCGATGGCACCTCGAACTGGCTGAAGTAGTCGGCGCCCTCGGCGATGAAGCGCCAGTTGGTGACGTACAGGAGCGAGGCCAATCCGTCTGAGCGGATGGCCGCCAGCTGCGAGGCGTCAGCAAGGAGGGCTGCGTAGAAGCTGACGAAGGCCACCACCGCGAACAACGCAGGGAGCAGCCGGCGCGCCCGGCGCGTCCAGAAGCGGGCCAGGTCGATACGGTCGACCTGACCGTACTCGACCACCAAGAGCGCGGTGATCAGGAAGCCCGAGATCACGAAGAAGGTGTCGACCCCGAGGAAGCCTGCCCCCAGCCAGGGTCGGCCCCGATACACCAGGTCCGCGTGGTAGAGGACAACGGCCGCGACAGCCAGACCTCGCAGCCCGTCGAGGGCGGGCTCGTAGGGGATCCTGGCCGTTCTGTCTTCGGGCATGTTCACAACCTGTCCCGCGGCGCCCGAATCCGGGGTTGCGGAAGCAGCCTCTACGCAGATGGTACGCCTGGATCCGGCTCGGGCGGTGGCTGGTGACGGGCCTGGGCCCCGAAGCTCATCAGCCCCTCCAGCACCAGGCACAGGAGCACTCCCATGCCGAGGATGTCGACGGTGGCGAACTCCTTGGGCCACGCGAAGTCGGGGGGGTGCCGGAACCTGAACTGGCTCACCGTGAAGTAGGCGCCGGTGATGGCCAACAGGCCCGCAGCGACGGTCACGGGGAGGCGCGGTCCGCGTCTCCATCTCAGCGTGACCACGGTGAGCAAGCCCGCCAGGACCGCTGCGACTCCCGGCCAGGGCAGCAGCAGGATGGCTGTGCCGGTGCTGGCCAGTCCCAGCGCCACTGTGGCCTTCCACGGGAGCCGGGGAACGGCCGCTGGTGGCAGGAACTCACCCATCCCGGGTGGATCAATGGTCCGGAGGACGTATCGCCGGCGGCCCCCGAACAGGATCAGGGCGGCACAGGCGAGCACCCCCAAGCCGGACAGCACCAGGCCGATCCACACGAAGCGCTGAGGGGTCCAGGTGAGGGTTACGGTCAGTGGTCCCGATCCCAGGATCTCGGGGTCCAGGTACCAGCCGTTGGCGTATCCGTCGATGAGCACCGGAGCGGGAAGCGACCGTCCTGAGACCGTGGCCGACCAGCCGGGAGAGTGCGACTGCCCCAGCACCAACCATGTGGGTCCCGAGAGCGGGTCCACCTCCACGGTGGCGCCCACCGGGCCGTCGGTGACTACTGCGACCGTAGGCGTCTCCCGGAGGGGGACATCGGACCACGACCGAGGGTCCAGGGCCTGGCCGTCCCGGTCGGAGGTGAGCACCACACGGTCCAGATCGAGTCCGCTGACCCGCCCCGGTGTGGTCACCAGGAGGTGCTCACCGGAGTCGAGGGCGATCGACCTCGCCGACCACTGTGTAGAGTCCGGCGGCGCGCCAGGGATGGTGCATGGTCGCACCTCGAGAGGCTTGCGGGCCAGGAGGTCCGCTGTGGTTCCCTGGACGCGCAGCCCGACGGGTCGGCCGTCCACGTCGAGCAGGTCGGTTCGACACCCGCTGTCGTAGCTGTCAGCGGGTGCTGGGAGGGGTGAGCCCGGAAGGTCCACCTCGGCTATGGCGATCGGTAGGACGATGTCGAATCCGCTGTGCCAGTCGACGGTCTCCTCTTCGCGTACCTGGTCGATGGCCAGACGGAACGTGGTGCCCGTCAGGGCTGGAAAGGAGACGTCGACGGTGGTGGTGGCTCCCGGTTCGGGGGCGTCGGCGACGTCTCCCAGACGCAGCTCGCGCACCTGGGTGTCGTCGCTGTCTGCTCGTAGGAATGCCACCGTGGGCACGGAGTGGCGACCGTCGGCGACCACCGTCAGTTCCAGGTGGTCCAGGGTCACCTCGGTCGGCAGTGTGAACTCGAGGTAGTGGCCGGCCTGATCCTCGAAAGGGGGTATCCAGGCGGTAGCCGGGTCGTCGTCGAGGGTGGCCGAGGCCCGCTGGGCCACACCGCCTGGTATGCGGGCGTCAGAGGTGGCGGTTATGCCGCCCTCGACGGCACCGGGTAGGCCCACCATGGCATCGATGTCCTCGTCGGAGGTGAGAGCCGACAGGCGGGCCACCGTGTCCAAACCGAAGCTCCTGGGACCAGGCAGGTCGAAGGCCCGAGCCAACCAGGGCTCCTCGTCTGCTCTGACCTTCTCTCGCGGGTTCGCCCTCAGGCGGGTGAACAGGTACGCGAGGCGATGGTCGGTCTCAGCTCCACCTGCGGCAACCATGGCCAGATCCGGGACCCTGATGACCTCCTGGACCTTGGGGCCGCCCGCAGGGTCGTCTGAGCCGACACCCACCTCGGCCAGGCCCACGCCCGAGTAGCCGTCGTAGCGTCGGAGTCGGCCCACGTCGGTGTCGCGTATCTCGATGCTCAGCTCCCGGAACGAACGGGAGGGGAAGGTGAACGTCTGGCCGGGTGGTTCACGCGACGTCTCGTCGAGGGTCACGGGAACACGGTCACGCCCGTCGAAGACGAGATCGGCCTCGGTGATGTAGCGGTTCACGATCCCCACCACCGGCTGGACCAGGGTCACCCGATCTGCGGTCTGGTGTCTGTCGAAGCGCATGGTCAGCGCCTCGCCGGTGACATCGCTGAACGAGCCCACCCGCCAGGCCGTCGTGGTGTCGCCGTCGGCGGCGTTGGTAGGCCGGTCGTCAGGGGTGTAGGTGACCGGGTTGCCGTAGTCGGTGGCGTTGACCAGCAGTCCGCCGCGCTGTTCACTGGTGGTGGCCAGGCTCGCTGCTGTGGGACCGAACACGTCCAGCCGCTGGTCGGTCGGGTCGTAGGAGGACGGTTCTTCGTCGGCCCGCTCCGTGTAGCCGGTGTTCTGCTGGGTGGTACCCCAGCGCTGGGCCCTGCGGCGGTTGGTGTCGGTCACCAGCAGATCGGCTCCGGCCTCAAGGGTGCGGGTTGCCAGGGTGGGGTCGTCCACCAGCGACGGTCCGTAGAACAGTGCCTGGTCTTCTTGGAGGAGGCCGGCTCCCGCCGCGTCCACCACACCGTCGGGTCCTCCCACCAGGACCAGAGGTTGGACGGCACTACGGGCACGGAGGATGGGCAGGGCATCCTCGACCGGGTAGACCGTTACGGGAGAAGGATGGGGGGCTTGGATGTCGCGGGCGAGGGTGATCTCGTCGAGCAGGGGTTGCTCGGGGCCGGCGATGTTGGGGGTCTCGGGTCCGAAACCGATCGGATCGTCGAGGCCGCCCTCCGCGTCCAGCGTGCGGGCCAGGTCGAGAGGGCGTGCGGTGCGGAAGCGCTCGTACTGGAGGTCCCCGCGGTGGACGAGGTCGCCCACCCCCAACAGCCGCGCCACTGCGGTCAGAGCACCTGGTTCCAGCGTGTCCTCGTGCAGGGGCCGGTCCAGTGCGATCAACAGGCCGGCGGTGGCAGGCGTGCCGTACTGGAAGAGCTCACGTGCCAGGTAGGGGCGGTCGAGAAGGCCGGGCGTGATCGGGTCCACCGTGTTGCCCCAGCGGTAGCTGGCGAAGTCGGATCCGGGGACCTCCAGGCACGCGGGTCTCGTCGCCGCGATCGTCCAGCCAGCGGGCGGCCTCTTCCCAGTAGCTGGGGACCTCCTCGGGACGCTTGAGGTTGTTGGCGATCATCGTGCCGTTCCACAGGGGAGGCAGGTTCACCACCACCAGCACCAGGGCCACTGCGGTGACAGGTCGTCTCACACCGGGACGCCGCGCTCCCAATGCCCGCACTCCGGCCCCGAGGAACACCGAGGTGGCCAGGATCACCAGGGGCACCGCCCTGGGCGTAGAGCGCAGAGCCAACCCGGTGTCGGTCCGGGTCGACGACCTTGAACAGCGCACCCATTGGAGAGGCGGGATGCCAGGGGTGCGCGGCCACCGCCATCAACCCGCCCACGCCGGCGAGGACCAGGAAGTAGGCCCGGTGGCGCCAGCGCAGCACTGCGGCGGCGGCCAGGGCCAGGGTGGGCAGGAGGTAGGAGAGAGCGAGCAGCGCCGTGCGGTTGGTGTACTCGACGCTGGGTTCGATCCAGGGGCCCAGCTTGTCGCGGCCGTAGAAGAACCAGTAGCCGAGTCCCCGTAGCACCTCGGGAGCCGAGGAGGACTCAGCCACCGTCCGGTACGTCTCGGTGAAGCGCAGCACGGGCAGGCCGTAGCTCCCCTGAGCCCAGAGGCCGGCCATCCACCACAGCGACGTCGCAAGTGTGAGGACTCCCATGCGGGTCAGCGTCGCCAAGGCCTGGGGGCCCGTCGCTTCGCGGGTGACGAACACGGCGTAGAAGAACCAGAGTGCGACAGCCGGAGCGACCATGACCAGGGCGGTGGCGTTGATACCTCCCACGGTCAGGGTGACCAGAGCAAACCATGCCGGCCAGCGCCATCCTCCTTCGCGTAGCGCCCGCGCCCCCAGAGCCACCAGCCAGGGCAGGCCCGCCCAGGGCAACAGGATGACCGAGATGCGAGCGGCGTAGTCGAGCACGTAGGGGGAGAGCATGTAGGCCATGGACGCCACCAGCACCCCGTGTTCGCCCCGGCCGTCCTGCCAGCCCAGATCGCCGAGAAGGAATCGCACGCCCAGGGCCGCGGTCACCATGACTGTCCCCAGCCACAGGCGCTGGGCCACCCAGTCGGGGGCACCGAGCTGCTCCCACAGCCAGTACCAGGGTCCCATGGGCCAGAGGTAGCCGATGTTCTGGTGGGTGATGGTGCCGGCGCCGATGTGCTCGTCCCACAGGTACGGGGCACGGGACAACAGCCTGGCGGGATCCAGGTAGAGGTAGGTCTTTGTGTCAGCACCCACCTGACCGCGCTGGGTCAACAGGAGCGGGACGTAGGCCGCCAGTGCGGGCAACCCGATACCGGCCAGGCGAGACCGGCCAGAAGCGGTGGTCACCGGGATTCGCGGAACCGGTTCCGGGCCTCGTCCGCCAACGCCGAGAACGCGCCCAGCGCCGTCGCATCCCACGTCAGCTCACCGGCTCTGGCCTTCGCTCCCTGGCTGAGGCGGGCCCGGAGGTCGGCGTTGGTGAGGACCGACCGCAACTTGTCCGCCAGCTCGCCTTCGGAGGAGGCCAACAGGCCACTACGGCCGTTGTGGACGGCGTCCCGGTGACCGGGGATGTCGGTGACCACCGCCGGGGTGCCGCAGGCCGCCGCTTCGGTGATCGTCATGCCCCAGCCCTCGGCCAGCGAACCGCTGGTGAGCACCCAGGCCCGCTGGTAGAGCTCGACCAGTGCTTCGGGTTCGAGATACCCGGCCAGGTGGATCCACTCGTCTGCACCCAGTTCGGCCACCAGGCGTGCGATGCGCTCGTGCTCCTCGCCCTTGCCCACGATGACCAACTCCATGTCCGGACATGCCAGGCGAGCGACGGCGGCAGCCCGGATGACGAGGTCGAAGCGCTTGGGGGCCATGAGGCGGCTGACAGCGACGACCAGCGGGTGCGGGGAGCGGCGACCGCCTGGCCGGAACCGAGCGTCGATTCCCGGTGGGACCACACGGACTCGCGCGGGGTCGAGGCCCATCACCTCGACCAGTTCACAGCGTGAGGACTCCGACAAGGTGACCAGGGCGCTTCGTCGGTACAGGGGTGGGGCCAGGCGGCACTCCAATACCCGGCCGGCGCGGGCCAGCAGGGGGTTCTCGGGGAGCACGAGGGGCCACATGCTGCGGTGCAGGTGGTGCAGGAACACGACCCTCGGGCCCCGGGCCCAGAGGGGACCGAACCAGGGAACCCCGTTCCAGATCTCGACGAGGCCGTCACGAGGCCCGTGGCGGCCGACCAGCTCGCTGGCCACGGCTCGAGGGAACACGGCGTAGCGACCTGCCCGGCGGACCACCCGATAGCCGTCCCTCTCCACGCGGGAGGGATGCCCGAAGGCGTAGGAGGTGCGCATGGTCACCTCGAGGCCGGCTGCGGCCCATCGCTTGGCGACCTCGGCGGCGTGGACCTCGCTGCCACCTGCTTCGATGTCGTCCAGATCCCGCCAGGCCAGCATGTGCACCCGGCGCAGGCCGCTTTGGGCCACCAGGTCTCCCAACTTGAGCCCGGACTGCGCGGAGACCATCTCGTCGGCGGGTTCTGGGAGCGGGTCTGCTGGTGGATCCGGGGGCACGGGAGGTCTCGATGGAGGAGGAGAAGCTGGTAGGTGTGATGGGTTCTGCGGACTTCTCGCGATTCGCTCTCGTCGGGGAATCGGAGCGTCCGGGGCGGGAGGCCAGCGTAGTGTCACGGGTACCGTCTCAGGCAGGATCGCAGGTAGAGGTTGCCGGTCTGCCGCCCAGGCGGTCCAGTATCCAAGGGACCGCCTCTTGGGGATCCAGGACGGCGTGGTCCGCATTGGCGTGTTCCCGGTACTCGACGGCCCCGCCGTGTTCACACAGGCGTGCCACGGCTTCCCTGGTCAGTGCCGGGCTCACGATGAGGTCACGGCCACCCTGGACCACCAGGACGGGTACCGGGACCGGGTCGAGTCCCACGGCGTTGGCGTCGAGGACCTGGGCCCAGTCGGCGAGCTCCCGGGGCGGCCTGGCGAGTAGGTCGGCGACCGGGCCGGCGTAGCCCACGACGACCTCGCCGATGCACTGCTCTTCCAGGAGGTGCAGGCGGGCGAGACCTTCGGGGGTGAGAACATCTGCCAGGTTCAGCTCCGGGTGGGCCACCTGAGCGCCGTGGGCGATGGTTACCAGCACGCCGAACTGCTCGGGCCAGTCCTCGCTGCGCCTGGCGAACGCGGAGACGTCGGTCACCGGGGCCGCGGCGAGCACGCCCCGGACGTCGAGCTCGGGAGCATCGGTGCCCGAGAGTTGAGCTGCCCAGAGAGCTGCGTGGCCCCCCTGGGAGAACCCGGCCAGGACTACCGGTGCGGTGCTGGCCACGCCCCCGGCCTCCACGGCCATGGCCGCGCGTGCCGCGTCGAGCACGGAACGGCCCTCGCTGAGCCCGACCAGGTAGGGATGGGCTCCTTCTGCACCCAGTCCCTCGTAGTCGGTGGCCACGATGGCCACCCCGGCCCGGGTCAACTCGGGCGCAAGGTGAACCACGCCGGGCTCACGCAGCGAAGGAGCACAGGCATCGGCCGTGCCCGTGGTGGGGTGTGCCCAGCTCACAAGGGGCCAGCCACCCTCTGGCGGTGTCCCCTCGGGGACGATCAGTTGGCCGGTGATCGCAACCGGTTCCCCCGTCGCGGTCCGGCTGGCATAGGCGATTCGCCACGCCACCGAGCCTTCCGGGGCCACATCCAGGCGGTCGGTGGTGAGCAGGGTGCCCGGTGGCCCGGGGTCTTTGGGCTGGGCCAGCGTGTCCGGGGGTGGGGGAGTGGTGGTGGATGGATCCGTGCTGTCGAAGAGGCCACACACGGGGATCACAATCGCCAGGAGAGCCCCCACCAGCGACCGCGTCACCAGGGCTCCCGATCGCCCCGGAGCCCAGCTGCAGAGAATCATGGCGGGAAGTCTGGTCCGATTCGGCCCCGCAGGTGCAGCAGCCTCGTCAGCGGGGACCGCCAACCGACCGCTCGGGCGGTGCCAGGCGCAGCGCGTGCCTCTACGATGCCCGCCGTGGAACGCAGTCGCGGACTGACCTTGCTGCTGGCCATCGGGGTTCTGGCGGGGACGGCGGGCTGGTTCACGGGATCAGCAGTGAGCGCTGATCCTGTCGAGCAGCCCGAAGTGTCCGAGAGCAGCGGAGAGACCGTTCCCGACGGCCCGGTGGTCACCGAGGTCGAGGCACCCCTCAGGGTGACCCTGGCGGGGGACTCTGTCATGGCCGGGCTCGCCCCCGCGGTCATCGCCGCTCTGGAGGGTGGAGGCGACGCGGAGGTCGAGTTCATACTGACTCCCTCTGTGCTGCGGGATGCCACCGTGCGGTTCACCTGGAGTCGCCAACTCGAGTCCTTCGACCCCGACGTCGTAGTCATGCTGGTGGGAACCTGGGAGCTGGGTGAGGTCACCAACGGGGTGGGGACCTCGGTGACCACGTCGGACCCCACGTGGTCGGAGGTGTACTCCGAGGAGATCCTCGACCCATGGATCGACCTGGTCACGACCGGAGGTGCCCGTGTGGTGTGGCTGGGTGCCCCCGCCGTGGCGACCGACGAGGTGAGCCTGCTCTTCGCCGACCTGAACGCCGCCTACCGGGACCTCGCGAACCGGCGGGACGAGGTCACCTACCTCGATTCGACCGGCGCACTGGCCGGCAGCGGGAGCAGCACAGCGACGGGTTCGGGTTTCGCGGCCACGGGCACCGACGATCAGGGCCGACCCGTTCGGTTGCGCCAGATCGACGGTCTGCACCTCTGCCCCGACGGTGCGGTCCGCCTGGCCCGAGCGCTGGTCGAAGAGCTGGAGAGCGGGCGCGAGCTGTCACTTCCGGTTGGATGGGAGAGCGCGGGTTGGCGCAACGACGAGGAGTATCCGCGAGGGAACTGCCCTCCAGCCTGAAGTCGGTTGCACCGAGCGGTTCCTCAGCGTGCCACTGCTCCCCCGAGTGCGGTGGCCAGGCTCCGTGCCAGGTCGGGATCCCGCACGTCCACGGTCCAGTTGGCGCCGTAGACGGTGGTGCCCGAGGCGGTCCCCGACGCCACCAGCTCCTCGACCACCTGGGGTTCGTCCCATATCCGTAGGGTGGCCTGACTTGTACCCAGCACGCACAGGCTCACCAGGGACTCGGCATCGCGGAGCCCCTCGTATTCGAGGGTGCAGGGCTGGCCTGCACCGGTGATCGCTTCGGCCAGGTCGGCGAGGTCGTCGAAGGTGGAGAGCTCGCCTGCCGAGAAGGGTGGCGTTCCTCCAGAACCGGGAACGCTGTCTCCAGCTGTCGTGGAGGTGACGTCCGGTGCGCCCGTGGACCGGGTTGCGGATCCGTCGGGATCCCCGCAAGCCACCAGCGGCAGAGCGAGAGCTACGAGCACCAGGGCGGCGCCGAGAAGGCGGTAGCGGCGCTGTCGGCACTTCACGGCAGAGCCCCACACCGCGAGGTTGGGCCGAGCTCGCCGGCCGCCGCCTGGGCCAGGGTGGCCGTGGTTGCGGCCGCTCCCCGAGCGTTCAGGTGGTGGGTGTCGGCGAAGACGGAACCTTCTTCGAGGGATGACAGCGCTTGGAGGTCGTCGAGGTCGAGCCACGGGGCCCCCGTGGTAACGGAGATCTCCTGCATCGCAGCCCGGTAGTCGTCCCAGTCCGCGGTGCCTTGGGGATGCAGATCCACGAACTCGTCGGTCACTGGCATGGTTACCAGTACCACCTGGCGTCCTCCCGCCCGGAGGGACTTCACTGTCGCTACTACCGCCTGCACAGACCTGGGTGAAGGCCGGCCCTCGCCCAGGAGCTGGCGGCGTACGAAGCTCGTGGTCACAGGATCACCCGGCTGGTAGTGCAGCTCACGCCTCGACAGCCCCTGACCTTGGGGGCCGATGACCCCTGCGAGCCCGTCGACCGCAGGCCTGGTTGCCTGTCGACCGCCCAAGAGGTCGCGTACGCCGGTGACGAGGTCTCTCGGGTCGGACAGAGCCTTGCGGTGCCGGATCAGCGTGAGGTGGTCCCCCATGGCACGCTGGACACGACCGGCGAAGTCACGCCGCCCACCAGGAGACGAGAGGTACGCCTCACCGGCGGCCCTGCCCGCAGGTGCTGTCGGATCCAGATCCTGGCTGGCGATCGCCCACACGACCACCTCGGGATCCAGGGCGGGGACCACCTGGTCCTCCAGCCATGCACTCACCTGGTCGACCCCCGCGGCATCGAGGGAGGAGTTGTAGGCGCGGCGCCCGTCGCGGCCCTGCCAAGATGCTGGGTCCAGCCCGTCCCGGGCCATCGAGTTCCCCACGAACACCACATCGGTGCACGGTTGGGCGGCCATCTGGGCGACCTTCACCTCGGTGGCCCGGTCCGGCCATTGCGGGGAGAGCGCCAGCGCCGGTGCCAGCACCCTGCCTACCAGTTCGGCGGCCACCAGCGTCGCTGTGGCTACCAGGGCAGCCACAGCGAGCCGGCGGTGCGGGGTCATGGTCCGGCAATGTACCGGGGGGATGCCGGGAGCCGCTGCACCGGCGCTCCTACACTGGCCGGTCGTGCTCCGCTGGCCAGCTGACTTCCCGCGGCGGCTGGCGCTGGTCGCCGCCGTGGCCCTGGTGGTGCGGGTGGCGTGGGTGATGGGTTTCGGTCGCCACCAGGTCCTGGCCGGGGACCAGGTCTTCTACCACGTGCAGGCCTTGGCTCTTGCCGAAGGCGACGGCTTCGTGAACCCCTGGGCCTGGGCCGATCCTGCCCAGCGCCTGCTCATCCCGACCGCCGCCCACCCGCCCCTCTACTCGCTCTTCCTGGCTTTCTGGTCGTTCCTGGGCTTCGAGAGCGAGCTGCAACACCGCCTGGTGTCGGCCCTCCTGGGAACCCTGACCGTGGTGCTCGTCGGCTTGACGGGCCGGCGCCTGGCTGGCGACCGGGCCGGGTTGGCGACTGCGGGGCTGGCCGCCCTGGCTCCCACCCTGTGGATCAACGACGGGGTCCTGGCGGCCGAGACCGCGTACGCAGCCGCAGTGGCCATGGTGTTGTGGGCATCGCATCGCTTCTGGGACACCCGATCCGGTCGTGACGCAGCGTTGATGGGCGTGGCGGTCGGTCTGGCCACCCTGGCCCGCGCCGAGGGCGCCATGCTCGCCGTGCTGGTCGTGCTGGTCCTGGTGGTACGGCTGCCGGAGGGATCGTTGAGGGACCGGCTCGGTTCGCTGGCCGTGGCTGGTGCAGCCTGTGTGGTGCTGGTGGGTCCCTGGGTGGCCCGCAACCTCACCACCTGGGACGAGCCGGTCCTGCTCTCCACGGGGGCAGGCTTCGTCATCGAGATCGCCAACTGCGACACCACCTACGAGGGACGGTTCCTGGGCTACTGGTCGCCCGACTGCGAGCGCCCCGATACCTGGCCGGTGCAGCCTCGTCTCACCCCGGGGATGTCGGAAGCCGATGTGGATGCGGCCTGGCAGGAGGCTCGTGTGGCCAGCGCCCTGCGTGAACCAGAGGTAGAGCGTCTGAAACGAGAAGCTGGACTGGACTACGTGGGAGACCACCTGGACCGCTTCCCGGTGGTGGTGGCCGCCCGGGTGGCCAGGCTCTGGGACCTCTGGCGGCCAGCGCAGAGCGTCGAGTTCAACGACTTTTTCGAACGCCGGGGCCGCTGGCCGACGATCGCAGGGATGGCCGTGCACTATGCCATGCTGCCCACAGCGGTCTGGGGTCTGGTCCTCGTGCGCCGCTCGAGCCAGACCATCGTCCCCGAGCTCGGCGTGATCCTCTCGGCCTGCCTGGCGGCAGCCTCCAGCTTCGGCATCACCCGCTACCGGGTGGGGGCCGATGTCGCCCTGTGCATCCTGGCCGGTGTGACCGTAGGTGCCTGGTGGGACCGCCGCCACAGCACCCGGGTGCCATGAGCCCTGTGCGTGCGGAGCCGGCCCCGCGCCCTGGTCGGTCGGTCAAGTTCTCCCTGGTTGCAGTCGGCGCCCTGGCCCTGGTCGTGCGGGTTCTCAACGTCCTTGTGTTGCGACCACTGGACCAGGCCTGCACCTCGACGGACGGTTGCTTCGCCCTCAACGGCGACGCCCTGTACAGCCACCTCCAGGGTGAGCTTCTGGCGCAGGGCCATGGCTTCGCGTCCTCGTTTGCCTACTGGCTCTTCGGTGACATCCAGCCCGGTGCCGGGGATCCTCCCCTCTACGTCGTCTACCTGGGCTGGGTCTCGGCGCTGCACGGGTCGGGTGGGACACCAGCGCGGCTCGTGGCGTTCGGAGCTGTGGCGGTGGCTCTGGCCGCCACCTGGCTGATCACCCGGGGCCGGGCCCGGCTGCGGTGGCTCCGGGCTCTGGTGGCAGGTGCTCTGGTGGCCCTGGTTGCGGTGTCGGTGCTTCCCGGGATCGGGAACCGGGCGGGAGTCCACCGGCCGCCGGGGAGCAACCAAGGCACGTCGCTGATGCTCCCCGACGGCACCGACGTTCTGGTCGTGGCCCGGCTCGACCTGGGAGCGGTGCAGGCCCACCGGTTGGCCTCGGCGCTGGCTGGCGCGGCGGGTGTCGTCCTGCTGGCGCTCGTGGCCCGAAGGCTCGGTGGCGATCGCGCCGGCCTCCTGGCCGGATGTGTGGCTGCTCTGCACCCGCTGTTGTGGATCAACGACGCCATGGTGCTGTCCGAGTCCCTGTACGTCCCGATGGTGGCCCTGGTCATGTTGACTGCCTACCGCTACTGGGATCACCCCGACCGAGCAGGTGCCGTGGCGGTCGGGGTCACCGTGGCGTTGGCCGGGTTGACCAGGGCCGAGGCACTGCTGCTCGGCCCACTGGTGCTCGTTCCCCTCGCCTGGGGTCGGCACCGGTCCCTCGGGGTGCGAAGCGCTGTGGGCCACGTGGCGTGGGGTGGGGTGATCGCCCTGGCTCTGGTCGTTCCCTGGTTGGGCCACAACCTGGCCCGCTTCGAAGAACCCACGCTCATGACAGCGGGCACCGGCGCCGTGCTGTCGGCAGGAAGCTGCGACGTTGCCTACTACGGCGAGTTCGTCGGGTACTACGGCGCCAACTGCTTCCAGCAGTATGTCGACATGGGTTGGGTGCGCTGGCCCGACACCCGTGCCGAGGAATCCGTCCGTGACGTGCCGTCGCGCGAAGGGGCGCTTCGCTACATCCGCCAGCACCTGGGCGATTGGCCACGGGTCGCAGCCTTCCGGGTGGCCCGGATGTGGCAGGTCTACCGACCCGGGCAAGGCGTCCGGCTCGACTACCAGATCGAAGGCCGGGGCCGGTGGCCATCGTGGACGGGTCTCGCGGGCCACCTGGCCCTCCTGCCCGCGGGAGCAGTCGGGCTGGTGGCGGTCCGCCGCCGCCGCCTTCCTCTCAGCCCGCTGCTCGCACCCGCTGTGGTGGTGACCCTCACAGCGGCCATGACCTTCGGCGTCACCCGCTACCGGGTGCCAGCTGACGCCGCCCTGGTGGTGGCCGCCGCCGTCGGGATCGACGCCGCATGGCGACGTTGGAGGTTCTTTCGTCAGGATGCCACCATCGTCGAGCCGGCCACAGCGCACGAGGAACCCCTGCCCCATGCCTGACACCTACAACCCAGAAGAGCCGACCTCCGCCACGGTCTTCGACGACCACGTCCGGAGCACCGAGTTGCTGGGAGCCGAGCTCCCCGACCCCCGCTTCGTCGACACCCGCTACCTGGAGTGGCTCTATGACCGGAACCCGCTCGGGGCGGGGATACACGGCTCAGCCGACGAGGGTGGGCGTCGGATGGCCCACTACGCCGTGATCCCCCAGCAGTACCGCTGTGCCGGCGGGGACGCTCCGATGGTCTTCTCGTTGAATGCCGTGACCCGCTCAGGGTCCCAGCGCCGAGGCTGGTTCACCACGATCGGTCGGTCGCTCTACGCCCGGGCCGCGGAGTGGGGGGCGTGGGGCGTGATCGGGGTGTCCAACGCCAACTCCACACCGCCGGTGGTCCGCAAGCTCGACTTCCGCCTCCTGGGACCCCTCCCGGTGGTGGTGGTTCCCGCCACCGGGAGTGCCGAGCCAGGTGTCCAGCACAGCAGGGTCGACGTGCCCTTCCTGGAAGGGCCTGCCATCGATGACCTCGTCTGCGAGGTGGACCAACACCCGGCCCAGGGTTGGGTCCATGCCTGGTCGGCGGCCACGCTGCGTTGGCGCCTCGGCGCCCCGAACATGGCCAGCCCCTACTGGGTCCATGTCGGGCAGGATCTGGTGGTGATCAGCACCCGCCAGCGCGCCGGCGGTGTTCCGGTAGCGGTCATCTTGAAGCTGCTGCCTCGTGGAACCGGCGCGCACCAGCGGCCGGCCGGTGCTGTGGTTCGGGCCGTGTGCCGCTTCCATCGGGCGCCGTTGGCGTTGTACGCCGGATTCAACCGCTACGTCGCACTCGGAGGTCTCCGGCCACCGCGTCGGTGGTTGCCCGCACCGCTCAACCTCATCTACCGAGATCTCGCCCCACAAGCCCCGCGTCCGACCTTCACCCTCGACGTGTTCGAGTTCTTGGACATGGACGCCTACTGATGGGCCCCTCCCCTCTCACGTTCAGCATCGACGTGGAGGACCACCGGCCACATGCCGGGTCCTGGCCGGCGCGCCATCCGGAACTGACCCGGCGCTTGCTGTCGATGCTGGAGGTGCGGGGTGTCCGGGCGACCGTGTTCGTCGTGGGTGAGGAGGCTGAGCGGAATCCGGACCTGGTGCGCGAGATATTGGCCGGGGGGCACGAACTGGCCCTGCACGGCTGGCGTCACACGCCTCTACCCGACTTGGGACCAGCTAGCTTTCGGGAGGAGGTCCGCCGAGGCCACCAACGGCTGTCGGACATGGCCGGCGAACCTGTCGCGGGCTTCCGCGCTCCGACCGCGTCGCTGACACCGGCATCCGTCTGGGCCCACGAGATCCTGGCGGAGGAGGGTTTCGTCTACTCCTCGAGCGTCATCCCTGTTCGGAACCCTCTCTACGGATTCCCCGGAGCCCCTGGCGACCCCTTCCGCTGGCCCTCCGGTCTGGCCGAGTTCCCTCTTCCCGTGACCCGGCTCGGTTCTCTCGGTTTGCCCCACCTGGGTGGGGTGTACCTGCGGGTCCTCCCATGGCCGCTCATCGCCTACGTCCGGAATCACCTCGAGAGCTCACCGGTACCGTGCACCTACTGCCACCCCTATGACATCGACCCGGAAGAGCCGCGCTGGTCCATCCCGGGCGTCCCCTGGTGGGGGCTGCACCTGCTCTGGTTCCGCCGGCGTCAGATGCTGCCCAAGTTGGCCCGACTGCTGGACACCTGGCCGGTGGGCCCGCCCCTGCGGGAGCGAATCCACGAGATTGACGATGCAGTGACGTTCGACCCCTGCGGAGGAGCCGAGTGAGCTTTCCCGGAGAAGCCGTCGACGAACGCAGCCAACGCCTTCTCGTCCACCGGTTGCCGACGGCCCGCCTGGTCGATCGCACCGACTTCGTCACCGAGCGCGTTCGTGGGCGACACGTGATCCATGTCGGGTTCGCCGATGCTGGGTACCGCTCGTGCCACCAGGACCGCGACGAGTGGCTTCATCTCCACCTCGCCGAAGCGGCCGGCCGCCTGGTGGGCATCGACATCGATGCAGTCGGAGTGGAGGAAGCCGTCCTGGCCGGGCTGGAGGCGCACGTCGCGGACTGCTGCGATCCCGGCCAGTTGCGGGCGTTGCACCTCGAGGCAGCCGAGGTGGTCGTCGCCGGTGAGATCATCGAGCACCTGGACAACCCCGGCGGGTTCCTGGACGGTCTCCACGAGCTGTGCTCCCCGGGCGGCGAGGTGGTCATGACCACGCCGAACGCGTACGGCTGGGTGAACCCGGCCGCGGCGCTGGCCGGCTACGAGGTCAACCATCCCGATCACATCGTGATGTACACCTGGAGGACCCTGTCCAAGATGTTGGAGCGCCATGGCTGGGAGGTCGTCGAGACCGCCACCTACGTCCCCAAGGTGAGGGCGACCACTGGCGGGGGCATCGTCTTGCGTGCGTTCGGGCTCGCCGCCCGGGTCCTGCTGGGCGTCCAGCGCCTGGTGGCCCGCTGGTGGGCACCCTTCGTGGCCGACGGGCTCATCGTTGTGGCGCGGCCGGTGCTGCCCGATCCCCGTCGACACCCTCACGGTCGTTCCTGAGCAGGGCCACCTCCTCGGCCAGGACCCGGGTGCGCTCGGACAGCCGCGAGAGCTCGAAGCTGAACTGCACGACGATCAGGAACAGGAAGGCCACAGCCAGCAGCAGGAACAGGGCCGGGGGGTAGAAGACCCCGACCTGCTCCGACACCCAGGTGAGCAGGCCGGGAAAGGCCGCCAGGAGGCCGAGGGGAACCGTGGCGGCCATCCACACCAGGGCGTACTTGCCCAGCAGCTGGCCCCGTCGGAGCAGGCGCATGACGAAGGCGAGAGCCACCAGGGTCACCGCCGCGATGAACAGGTGGGCACCCCCGGTCAGGCCCTCGATGTCGGATCCGGTCTGGGCGATCATTCGGCCTCCTTCTTACGGCCCCACGACACGACGATGACGAGGAGCAGGCGCAGGTAGTGGTAGAGAAGTCGCAAGCGGCGATTCGAGGGGGCGCCGGCGGCCCTGGGACCCATGCGAACGGGAACCTCGGTGACCTTGTAGCCGGCCGCAAGGGCCATGACCAGCGCCTCCACCGATTCCATGTACTCGGCCGGGTACTCACGTGAGAAGAACCCGAGCATGGGGCAGGAGAAGGCCCGGAAGCCCGTGCTGGTGTCGGTGAAGCGCTGGCCCGAGAGCTGGCGGACGACGAAGCGCAGCACACCCATGGCCCCGGCCCTCATCCGCGACACCTCATAGGTGTGGGTCTCGTGCGAGAAGCGGCTTCCCAGCACGAGGTCGGCGCCACCCTCCAGGCCGGCCAGGAGCAGTGGTATCTCGGCGGCGTCGTGCTGGCCGTCTGCGTCGAACTGCACGGCCCGCTCATAGCGGTGCTCCACGGCGTAGCGGAACCCGCAACGCAGCGCTCCACCGATCCCCAGGTTGAAGGGCAGGCGGAGCACCCTGACCCCGGCGGCTTCGGCGACGGTGGCGGTGCTGTCGGTCGAGCCGTCGTCGACCACCAGGACGTCGAGGTCGGCTGGCAGGGCCGTCAGTGCATCCAGCACGGCTCCCAGTGCCTGTTCTTCGTTGAAGGCGGGGACGATGACGAGTGTGGGCGGGTTGGTCATGGTTGGCACCAGGCTAGGAGCGCCCACTCGTCGACTCGGGCTTCGTGGATCTCAGGCTGGTGCTCAGGACCCGGGGGAGGTCCCGTAGCGGCCGGTCCTTGAGCTCCAGGAAGGGGACCTCGACCATGCGGTGGGCGGCGCCCGCCACCACCAGCGTGCACGCCGTGGCCAGGGCGGTCACCACCCAGAAGTTGCCGGTGAAGGTGGCCAGGGCGGCCAGGTCGTTCGCCGCACCGGCAGCGATGGACTCGCGACGGGACCAGTCGGGAACCGTCCAGGCCTTGGCCTGGTGGATCAGGTCGAGATGCCACAGGTAGAAGCTGAGGCTGATGGCGCCCAGCCAGGCCATGGGCGGGGAGGCCAGCCACCGTCGCAGGCGGCCGCGCTGCTGGTCGCCGAACATCGCCGGGGCCAGCCACGCGATCGAAGCCAGCGAGTAGGCGGCCTGGCGGGGCAGATACTCGAGGCCGTTGAGGCCGAAGGGCTCGGCAGGGGGATCCATCTGGGCCACGAGAACGAAGATCACGCCCGCCACCGCCCAGGAGGCCACGGGATGCTCCCCGGCCAGCTTCAGTGGCAGCGGAAGGTGGGTGGACACCGAGAGCACGGCCAGGCCCATTCCGACCGCGAAGAAGTCGAGGTACATGGGGAGCCACTGGAGGCTGCGGGCCGACCAGTCGGGCTCGGCCACGACGACCCCGATCCTGAATGCGGTCCCCAGCGCGAAGAGCGCCCCGGTGCCGGCCATCAGACCGGCCATCGTGGGTGGTTCAGAACCGTGGACCAACACCCGGCGGGACAGGCGGACGTACGCGGGAAGCAACAGGTAGAAGGAGAGCTCCACGCCGATGCTCCAGGCCTGGGTGATGCGCAGCGGACGGTCGACACCGAACTGCTGGAGGACCCCCAGGTTGGCCAGCCAGTCAGCGGGTCCCTCCAGTTGCCCTGCCCCCCAGACCAGACAGATCCCGATCAGGGCCAGCCAATAGGCCGGGAGGATCCGCAGGGCACGGCGCCGCCAGAAGCTGTGCAGGGGAGCCGGCGGTCTGCCCGTGCTCACCGCCACGACCTCGGGCCGGTAGAGGAGGAAGCCGGACAGCACGAAGAACATCGGGACGGCCAGCTCGAAGCGGGACAGGTACGGCCCCAGGGCGGTCCCCGTGGATCCGGTGGAGAAGCTGGCGTGGGACGCCAGCACCATCAGCATGCCGATCCCCCGGTAGGCATCCAGGGCGGGGAAGTGTGCCGTGCGTGCCGGGGACACGGGCTTCATGGCGCGGGTGACCGTTCTCGCCGGGTGGGCCAAGCCAGTCCGGTGAGGATCTCGTCGAGGGTCACTGCGGCCAGCACCACCAGGGAGACCTCGGCTGGGACCCTGAAGCGCACCAGACCATAGAACAGCGCAGCCGTGATGGTCACCACCACGACGGTTCCCGCCAGCGGCCAGACCGGTACCCGGCTGCGGGCCAGCAGCACTCCACCGCCGAACGCCAGGGGAACGAGGAACCAGTACATCTGGAAGCCCGCCCAGGACGCCCACCGGGGGCGGCCTTCGCCGAGGTTGTACCAGACCATCTGGTCGGGCGCGTACAGGCTCCAGGCTCGGCCCACCCGGATGACCATGACGGCGGGAAGCTCGCCCAGGTGGTCGCCGATGTAGGTGAGTGCCGCCTCCCGCTGGTGGGCGGCCGTCTGAGACTGGTCACCGTCACCGCCGTCGGCGGCCAGCGCGCAGTCCAGCCGCCAGGAGCCGACGCTGCCACCACTGAAGGTCTGGTCGCAGTTGGCTCCCAAGAGCGTCAGCCCGTCATTGGTCGAGAGCAGGACGGGCTCCTCGAAGCGTGCCAGATTGATCGCCACCCAGGGCGCCACGGTGGCCGCGGCGACCACAGCCACGGTGGCCACCGATCCGATGCGGGCAAGAAGCGGCCGTACCTGCGAAGACCGCGACGGAGCGAGCACCGCCGGAGCGACGATCACCACGGCCAGGAGTCCCTGTTCGGAGCGGGCGAGCACTGCCAGGCCGCACAGCAGTCCGGTGAGTACGGCCACAGCGGGGCTCGGTCGGCGGACGAGGCGGTAGGTGCACCACAGGACGCCCGCTACCAGGAGGGCCGTAACCGACTCGGCCATCACGAGGGCGTCGTTGACCCACAGGTTGGGATAGAGGGCAGCCAGGAGCGTGGCGAGCAGCCCGGTCCGGGGCCCTCCGACCTCCCGGCCCAGCAGGCCGATGGCGCCCACGGCTGCGGTCCCCACCAGGACCATCGTCAGGCGCTGGGCCATGTCACCGTCGCGCAGGGCGGACGCGGGGGTCACCAGCAGGGCGGTCAGGGGAGGATGGTCGGCGGCCGGCTGGCCCGGCCGGAAGGGGTCTTCGAACCAGTGCCCGTCGGCGTTGGCATGCCCCTGGGCGGAGTAGTAGATGGCGTCTCCGCAAAGCGTCTGGGGGACCCCGTCCACCTCGCAGGTGTCACCATCGGCCTTGGTGGCCAGGGTGTACCCCGTGCGCCAGCCGGCGGCAAGGAACACGATCAGCGCCAGCGCCGGCCAGAACCGGGGGGCGGTCACGAGCCGGTTCGGCCTCGGCGGGTTGCTGTACGCGGGATCACCGGAGCCGCCCGACCGGTGTCGGCGTCCCCGGGGATCGGGTCGGAGGTCGTGTGGGCGTCGCCCGGCGTCGGGCGCTGGTGCTCTTCGTGGTACTCGTCTTCGACGTTGACCGCCCAAATGTCGTGGTCGGCGCCGAGCAGGTTCTCGACGCTGCGCATGGCCGTCACCATGGAGTGGTCCTGGTTGTTGTAGCGGTGCATTCCGTTGCGTCCGACCGGGTACACATTGGGAGCGTGCTCGGCCAGCCAGGCCCGCAGGACGGCCACGTTGGCCTGGTAGTGCTCGTCGTACATGGGGTAGGCCTTGGGCATGCGGACCACGTGGCCCGCCTCGACCTGGGAAGGGTCGACCAGTCCCAGGGTGGCCAGCTCGCGTGTGCCCAGTTCAACCAACTCCTCGTCAGGGGCGTTCCACAACTCGTCGCCCTCGAAGACGAAGTACTCCAGGCCCAGGCACGTGCGGCCATCCTTGACCATCTCGGGAGACCAGGAACCGAAGTTCTGGATTCGGCCCAGAGCCACCTCCGCGGAGTGGACGTAGATCCAGTTGTCGGGGAAACCGGCGTGGTCGGGCACCACCAGTGCGACGGTGAGGAAGTCACGGTATCCCAGTCCGTCTGCAGCCTTGCGGTCGTACTCGGGGACGGGCGGATCCATGGACCGCAGCAGTTCGGAGATGGGCATGGAGGAGATCACGTGCGAGCACGGGTAGGTGGTGATGGCGCCGTCGTTCTCGGCTCGCACCGCCACGACGCGACCGTCCTCGTGGTCGATTCCCACGACCCGTGTGTCGAGTAGGACCTTGGACCCTGCGTCTTCCACCAGGTCGCGGCAGCGCTCCCACATCATCCCGGGACCCAGCCTGGGGTACTGGAACTCTTCTATGAGACTGGTGATCTCGGTCTGGTTCCGCGAGGGGAGAAGGGCGTTGAGCACTGCTCCCAGGAGGGACAGGTTCTTGATCCGTTGTGCTGCCCAGTCGGCCTGGATCTCGGTCGCCGGTACCCCCCAGACCTTCTCTGTGTAGGTCTTGAAGAAGGTGCGGTACAGGCGCCAGCCGAAGCGGGCCGCCGTCCAGCCTTCGAAGTTGGTCTGGTCGCGTGGAGGCCTGAGGCGCACCCACAGGTAGGACAGCATGCACCGGCAGGCCTCGATCAGCCCCAGGTTCCTCAGCGCGTTGGTGGCCTTCAAGGGGTAGTCGTAGAACCGGCCGCCGTAGTAGATACGGCTGAGCCGGGGTCGGGTGAGGAAGTCCTCGTCGGGCAGGATCTCGTGCCACAGGGCCTCGACCTCGGCCACCTTGGTGAAGAACCGGTGTCCCCCGATATCGAAGCGCCAGCCGTCACGCACGACGGTACGGCTGATGCCTCCGACCGTGTCATCGGCCTCGAGGACCGTGCAGGTGATCCCCCGGCGAGCCAACTCGTGGGCCGCGGTGAGCCCCGCCGGCCCGGCGCCGATCACCACGACCCGGGGATGGGTGTCACCGTCGGTGGGGGCGGGGAGGCCTTCAGGGGTGGGCATGGCGGGCGAGGATGGACGGCGACGGGGAGGCTGCCCGGTCCCGGAGCATATCCGGGTCACGCCGCTGCGCCCGGCATGGCGGTCACCCGAGGGGTCACGGTCGACCTCCTAGGGTGGTGCGGTGGCAGCTACGGGCAGCGTCGGAACGGCGCGTACAGGCGGGCACCTTTCTGCAGGTGGGTCTGGTCGCGCTCGCCCTTGGCGCCGGGACGGTCCTGCGCTTCTGGACGGCGAGCCACCTCTGGTTGGACGAGGCGCTGTCGGCCAACATCGCCTTCCTCGACGGCCTGGGGGCCATCAACGACGCCCTCCGTCACGATGGTCACCCACCCCTCTACTACTGGTTGCTGCACGCCTGGGGGCAGTTGGCGGGCACCGGTGACGGTGCTGTCCGGGCCCTCTCCGGTGCCCTGTCGCTGGCCACCCTGCCCCTGATCTGGTTGGCGGGACGCGATCTGGTCATCGGCTCCGCGGGGGCGGAGAGTGTGACCGGTTCCGCTGAAACGGAGCGTGCCGCCGGCCGGCGGCTGGGGTGGTTGGCGGTGGCGGTAGCCGCCCCGAACCCCTATCTGGTGCGGTACGCCACCGAGGCGCGGATGTACGCGCTGGTGTCGTTGCTGGCGCTGGCGGGCTGGTTGCTGGTCCGGGCCGGGCTGCGCCGCACCAACTGGTGGGCTCTGGCCGGATTGTCGGTGGTCGTCGCCGCCCTGGTGCTCACCCACTATTGGTCGTTGTGGCTGGTGGGCGCGGCAGTGGGAGGGGTGGGTGTGATGGCATGGCGCCAGGAGGACCCCGAAGTCCGCGGCAGGGCCAGGGCGGTGCTGTTGGCTCTGGTGTTGGGGACGGCGGCTTTCCTCCCGTGGTTGCCAACCTTCCTGCACCAGGCGGCCCGCACCGCCACGCCCTGGGCGCCGGCCAGCCGGCCCAGCCAGGTGGTGGCCCTCACCCTCCAGGATCTGGGTGGAGGCGACGAGGCCGAGGCGTTGCTGCTGACCTTCCTGTTGGGCCTGCTGATGGTTCTCGGGGTCCTCGGCCGCCCGCGGGGTGCGTGGCTGGTGGAGCTGGACCTGCGGACCCGTCCCGACATGCGCCCGCTGGTCTTCGCGGTTGCTGTGACGCTGGGCCTCGGCTCGCTGGCAGCACTGGTCACGGGAACGGCCTTCGCCACACGCTACGCGGCACCGGTGGTGCCCTTCCTGCTGCTGGCGGCCGCTCTGGGCCTGAGCTGGTTCCTGTCCGGCCCGCGCGGGCGCTGTGGCGCTGGGGTTGGTTGTGCTGCTGAGCCTGGCCGTGTCCGTCCACGATGCACGGGAGGACCGCACCCAGGCCGCCCGGATCGCCGCAGCTATCCGGGCTGGTGACCCCTCGGGGGCTCCGGTGGGGGAGCGTCCGCTGGTCGTGTACTGCCCGGATCAGCTGGGGCCGGCGGTGCACCGCCTCCTCCCCTCCGAGGGCTTCGAGCAGTTGGCCTTCCCCGAGCTGGAGCTCCCCGAGGTGGACGGCCCGGCCCGCATCGAGTGGATCGACTACCTGGAGCGCCATCGTGAAGCCGACGCCGGGGAGGTGGCTGCGGAGTTGGTGGCCCGGGCAGGTCCTTCCCGGGCCATCTGGGTGGTGTTCAATCCCAGCTACCGGGCGGTAGGGGAGCAGTGCACCGAGCTGGTGGTGTCCCTCGGCGAACAACGCAGTGGCGTGGCGGTGGTGGCCGAGGACCCCGAGCTGTTCTTCGAACATGCCGGGCTGCAGCTCTACCCGCCGGTGCCGGGACAGTGACCCACCGCCGCCGGTCTCCGGTCGCGGGCCGGGGATCTCTTCCCGGTGCCGCAGACCTGTCGGCGGTTCTGCCTGCTTTCGTGACGTCCCGGTTGCTTGTGGGTCTGGGCTACGCGGTGGCCTCGGCGGTGGCCGAACACGATGGGACCGACCCCGTACCGCTCCGCCAGGGCCTGTGGATCTGGGACGCGGCCTTCTACCGTGACATCGCCGAGCAGGGCTACGGTGCCGTGTCGGGAGAACCGTGGAGGTTCTTTCCGCTGCTCCCGCTGTTGGGACGCAGCCTGAGCCCGCTCCTCGGGGGCCGCACCGACCTGGCCCTGTTGCTGATCGCGAATCTGGCTGCCCTGGTCGCGGCGGTCCTGATCCGGCGCCTGGCCCTGGAGGAGACAGGCGACGCCGCGCTCGCCGACCGGGCAGCGTGGATGGTGCTCCTCCTGCCCCCTTCCTTCGTGCTGGCCCTGGCCTACACCGAGTCCCTGTTCCTGGCGCTCACCGTCGGTTGCTTCCTGGCGCTACGCCGAAGGAAGTGGGGCTGGGCCGGGTTGGCGGCAGGAGCAGCCGCCCTGGCCCGACCGGTGGGCCTGGTGCTGGTGGTTCCCCTGGCCATCGAGTTGGTACGTGAGCTGCGCCGGGCACCCGGTCGCCGCGTGAGTCCGGTAACCGCCGCCGTGGTCGTCGCTTCACCGTTGATCGGGACGGGGCTCTTCGTGGTCTACGCCCGAGTTCAGACCGGGCAGTGGGGCCTGCCCTATCGCACCCAGACCGCCCTGCGGGGGGCCACGATCGATCCGTTGAGCAGACTGGTGCGAGGCGCCTGGGAATTGGCCTCGGAGCCGACGGGCGACGGGCTGCACATCCCCTTCGCCGTGGCCGGGGTGGCGCTGGTCGTCGTGACCATGCGGCGGTGGCCGGCTGCATACGGCGCCTACGCGGCTGTGATGGTGGCCATGGCTCTGGCCGCGGAGAACCTCAATTCCCTCGAGCGCTACCTGCTGGCGTGCTTCCCCCTGGTCCTTGCTCTGGCGGGGTCGATCAGAACGCCCAGGGCCGAGCGGGTGACGCTCGCGGTCTGCGGTGGCGGCACCGTGGCGTTGGCAGCGCTGGCATGGTTGGGGGTCTATGTCCCCTGAGCGGAGCTCTATGTCCCCTGAGCGGAGCTCTGTGTCCCCTGAGCGGAGCCGGGTGTCTGAGCCGAGCTGTTCGGCCGAGGTGGGCGAGGACCGTGGCGGGCCGGGCCCAGCCGCGCGGCCCGCAGGAGGCGGACGACCCGCCAGCGGTGGCCCCTGAAGGGTTCCAGGCAGGTGAGCATGTCCTCGTCGCCGCCACCGTCCCGACCGCTCAGAGCCCAGACCACCAGACGAGGCAGGTGGTGGTCGCCCAGGGGCACCGCATCGGGATCTCCCATGGCGTGGATCCTCACGCCGGCTATGGTCCAGGCACCGATGCCCGGGATCGACCCCAGCCGTCGGTCCAGCAAGTGGCGGTCGCCCTCACCACGATGAAGGCCACTCTGTTCGAGTCGATCGGCCTGCCGGCAGGCCCGCAGCACCGTTGCGGCCCTGCGCAGCTCGACCCCGAGGGGGTGGAAGGAAGAAGCCCCCGCATCCAGGAGATCGGTCGCGGAGGGAGGAACCCACACGTCCCCCTCGCCGGGCGCGAGACGTCCGAACCGCCTGACCAGGGCCCGGTAGGAGCGGTGGGCGTCGGCGGCCACCACCTTCTGGGCGAGCACGGTGGGGACGGTGGCTTCGAAGACCCGGCCCGTGGCGCCCAGGCGCCACCCGGAGTACCGGCGGGCCAGGCGATCCACCAGCGGGTGGCCCCGGGTCACGAATCCGCTCGTGTCGTCGTGTTCGCCGATGAGGTCGGGTAGTTGCTCGAGCACCCAGGATCGGCCCGGCCCCCACGCCTCGGCAACCAGATCGTGACCGTGTTGGGTCACATGAAGGGTTGCCGGACCCAACGGGGTGCAGGTGGCCCACCACGCTCGGCGGGGCTGGATCAGCCAGGACGGATCGGCAGGGCCGTGACCCAGGGACTTCAGAGTCCGGGCCAGGTCGAGCGGCCCGCTGAGCCGCAGCCGTCGGCGGGCGGAGCCCGCCGGCCAGGAGGTGCTCAGGATCCCTCGGGTCGGGGCCGGCTGCGTACCGTGACCGAGCGCATGACGTCGCCCACCTGGGTGGCGCCAACCACGTCCATTCCCTCGGTCACGTGCCCGAACAGGTTGTAGGCCTTGTCGAGTCGGCCTGCGAGGTCCTCCAGGCAGATGAAGAACTGCGATCCGTTCGTGTTGGGGCCGGCGTTGGCCATGGCCACCGCCCCCTGGGAGTACTCACCGACGACCGGCTCGTCGTCGAAGCGGTACCCGGGCCCGCCGCGACCGCTGCCCTCGGGGCAACCGCCCTGTACCACGAACCCGGGGACGACGCGGTGGAAGCTGAGGCCGGTGTAGAAGCCCTGCTCGGCGAGGGCGACGAAGTTGTTGACGGTGCCCGGTGCCAGGCGGGGATCCAGCTCGAGCTGGATGGTGCCCCGGTCGGTGGCGATGGTGACGCCATAAAGGGCGTCGGTGTCGATCTGCATCTGCGGTGGTGAATCCATGTGACATGCTGCCACGCCCGGCGCGGGTATGCCGAGCCGTGACGCGTGAAGCTGCGGCCCAGACCCGGGTGGCGGGAAATGCCCGACGCTGGCAGGCGTTCGACCGGGCTTCAGGTGATTCCGGCTGCCCCGTCGGCCTCGACCAGCGGGAAGTGGCAGGCCACGTAATGGCCCAATCCCACGCCCCGCATCTTGGGTTCGACCTGGGCGCAGAGGTCCTGGGCCTTGGGGCAGCGGGTACGGAACCGACAGCCGCTGGGCGGAGCCACCGGTGAGGGAACCTCGCCGCCCAGCACGTTCTCTTCGCGTGGCTTGACGGACGGGTCGGGTACGGGGATCGAGGAGAGCAGCGCTGCCGTGTAGGGGTGCGCGGGATCCCGGTACAGGTCGGTCGGCGGGCCGACCTCGCAGAGCTTGCCGAGGTACATCACCGCGACGCGGTCACTCACGTTCTTCACCACCGCGAGGTCGTGGGCGATGAAGATCAGGGTCAGGCCGTAACGTGCCTTCAGCTCCTCGAGGAGGTTCAGCACCTGGGCCTGGACGGAAACGTCAAGTGCCGAGACCGGCTCGTCACAGATGATGAGCTTCGGGTCCAGGACCAGAGAGCGGGCGATGGAGATGCGTTGGCACTGCCCGCCGGAGAACTCGTGGGGCCGGCGGTTGGCAGAGGTCTCGGGATCGATCCCCACCGCCGTGAGCACCTCGGTGACCGTCTTGTTCACCGACGTCCTTGTTGCCCCGCTTCCAGACCCGCAGCGGCTCCGCGACGATGTCGCCGATCCGCCGGCGAGGGTTGAGCGAGGAGATCGGATCCTGGAAGATCATCTGCATCTGGGGGCGTGATCCGGCGCAGGGCCTCGCGCTTGAGCTCGGTGAGGTCGCGTGCCGTCGAAGAACACCTGCCCCGAGGTCGGCGTGGGCAGCTGCATGAGGGCCTTGCCCGTGGTCGACTTGCCACAACCCGACTCGCCGACCAGGCCGAGGGTCTCACCCTCGAGGACGTCGATGCTGACGTCGGTGACGGCGTGGACCTTCAGGCCGGTGCTACCCACGGGGAACTCGACGACGAGGCTGTCGGCCCGCAACAAGACGTTGTCCGATCGGCGCAGGTGATCGGTGCCGCTACCGGCCATGTCAGCTTGCCGCCACGGTCCCGACGGGATGACCAGCATCGGCGGGTGAGAGCTGCTGGTTCCGGGCTCGCAATCGGGGTCTACCAGCAACGGTAGGAGTGGCCTGGCGCTCGGCTCGATCAGGGCGGTTCCTCTCGGCACGGTTGGGCGTACTTGCAGCGAGGGGCGAAGTTGCATCCCGTCGGTGGGTTGACCAGATCGGGTGGTCGACCCCCGATGATCTCGAGCTTGGTGTGGCTGGGTTGGTCGAGTTTGGGGATCGAGTTCAGCAGGGCCTCGGTGTAGGGCATGCGCATGTTGGCGAAGAGCACGCGGAGTGGGGGCCTGCTCGACGATCTGGCCGGCGTACATCACCGCGATCTCGTCGGTGCGGCCGGCCACCACGCCGAGATCGTGGGTGACGAGGATCATGGCCATGTGTCGCTCGGTCTGCTGGCGCTTCAACAGGTTGAGGATCTGGGCCTGGACGGTCACGTCGAGGGCGGTGGTCGGTTCGTCGGCGAAGAGCAGCTTGGGACCGCAGGCCAGGGCGATCGCGATGGTGACGCGCTGGCGCATGCCGCCCGACAGCTGGTGGGGGTACTCGCCGAAGCGCTGTGCCGGTTCGGGGATGCCGACCGAAGCGAGGAGGGCGACAGCCGTGTCGCTGGCCTCGTCCTTGTCCATGTCCAGGTGGAAGCGCAGCGACTCGGTGATCTGCCGGCCGATCTTCATGACCGGGTTGAGCGAGGTCATCGGGTCCTGGAAGACCATCGCCATCTCGGAGCCCCAGACCGAGCGCATCTCGGGCCTGGGAGTAGTCGATGATGTCGTCGCCCTCGTAGACGACCTCGCCCTCGCGGACCACGTTGCGCTTGGGGAGCAGACCCATGATCGAGCGGGACAGGATCGTCTTGCCCGAGCCGGACTCGCCCACGATGCCCAGGGTCTTCCCCGTTCGAGGGTGAGGCTCACGCCGTCGACTGCCCGGACACGGCCCCGGGCGGTGAGGAAGTGGGTCTTGAGGTCTGCTCGACCTCGAGCAGACGGGCGGCGGGTGCGGCCGGCTTGGCCTGGTGACGACCTTGCGGCTCACAGGCCACCCTCCTTCACGTCGAAGAAGCTGCCGGAGCCGGTCGCCGGCGAAGTTGAGGGCCATGACGGTCAGGAACAGCGTCGTCGCAGGGACCATGGTGATCCAGGGCTGCGTCCTGCGATCTTGCGATCTCACCTTCGTTGATCATCGTGCCCCAGGTGGCGGTCGGGCGGTGGGCAGGGAGATCGCCGAGGAAGGCCAACCCGCCTTCGGCGACGATGGCCACTGCGATGCCGATGATGGCGAAGCGAGAAGGCGGCGCGCGACACGTTGGGCACGATCTCTCGGAACATGATGCGGGAGTTGCTGCGCGCCGAGGGTGCGGGCGGCCAGCACGAACTCACGCTGGGCGTAGACGAGCGTGTTGGCGCGAACCAGGCGGGCCAGGGGAGGGATGCCCACGATGCCGATGGCCAGGGTGATCACGGGACGGTCTGGCTCTGCCGTGAACGTCACGATGGACAAGGCCAGGATCAAGGCGCGGGAACGGCGAGAACGACGTCCATGACGGCCATCAGCAACGGTCTCGAGCGTGCCCCGGAAGAAGCCGGCGACCAGGCCGATGAAGCCACCGATCGACAGAGCCGAAGACGATGGCGACGAAGCCGACGGTCAGAGACACGCGGCCGCCCCAGATCACCCGGGAGAGCAGGTCACGACCGAGGCTGTCGGTGCCGAGCGGGTGCCCGTAGGTGCCGATGGGCATGGTTGGCGTCGGTTGTCGATCGGGTCCGCGGTGATGCCCGGTTGGGATCGTCGAGGATCAGCGCCACGATGCTCGATGGGGTCGTCCTCGGTGATGAGCGAGCGGCGAGTGGCCGCCAGCACGACGAGGCCGAGCATCCACCCGGCCGCGATCCAGAAGCCGATCCGAGCTTCCTCCGCGCCGGTCGGTGGACGCGTGTCCTCGGGATCGATCGCGGCAGTGTCGTCGTCGCGGATGCTGGCCGCGATGATGGCCGAGGCCTCGAGCACGGCGGCCGAAGAACTCGGGCTCGTTCTCGGGGGTGGGTGCTCCGGAGGTCCATGGCGTCAGGCGAGGGCACGGGCATGGCGGACGCGGGGTCGAGGACGGCGTAGAGCATGTCGACGAGGAAGTTGATGAGCACGTAGCCGACGGCGATGACCACGACGGCGCCCTGCACGGCGATGTAGTCGCGGCGGAGGATGCCGTCGACGAGGTACTTGCCGAGCCCGTTGAGGGCGAAGATGACCTCGATGATGAGCGTGCCGCCGATGAGGCGACCCATGTTGAGCCCGGCCACCGTGACCAGCGAGAAGGTGGAGGGCCGGAAGGCGTGACGCAGGAGGATGCGCCGGTTGGGCATTCCCTTCGGCCTTCGCCATGGTGATGTAGTCCTCCTGGAGGGTGGCGATCATGTCGGTGCGCAGGAGGCGGAGGTACACGGCCGTCTCGGCCGCCGCCAGGGTGACGCGCCGGCAGGAAGAGGTCCTTGAGGTTCGTTGTAGATCGATCCGGGTAAGTCCGACGGTGAGCTGGGTGTACCCGGTGGCCGGGAACACGTCCGAGCGTCACGGCGAAGAGGATAGATGAGCCACAAGGCGAGCACGAAGTTGGGGATGGCGAAGAAGAGGAAGGCGACACCCGAGGAGATCTTGTCGAAGGGGCCGTCGGGTCGTTGCGGCGGCCACGATGCCGCAGGGTATGGCGATGCCCAGGGCGAGGACCTGGGAGTAGATGAGCAGCTCCAGGGTCGACGGGCATGCGTTGCTGCGAGCGCCTCCCACACCGGCTGGCCGGTGATGGCTGACTCGCCCAGGTCACCGGTGAGGGCGTCGGCCAACCACTTCGACGTAGCGGACGGGATCGGGTCGTCGAGACCCAGTTCCTTGCGGACCTCGTCGATGCCCTCCTCGGTCGCAGCCGAACCCGCAGATGGTGGTGGCGGGTCGCCGGGGAGGAGGTTGAGCATCATGAAGGACAGGAACGTGACCGCCAGCAGGATCAGGAACAGCTGGACGAGCTTGCGTCTGACGTACCTCACGCGCGGCGTCCTCGGTGGCGGTTCGTCATGGTCAGGTCCCGATCGGTCAGGATCCGCTCGATCTTGAGCCACATCTGGGCGAAGGGGTGGATCCCACCGGTCAGCGGGAGGCCCGGGTACGCCGTCCGGGGTGGTCCAGTTCACGAGGTCCTGCACCTCCGGGTTGGCTGGCGACCGACCAGAAGGCGTGGACCGTCCAGCCGAGGTAGAACTTCTCGCGGAAGATGCGCTGCACCTCGCCGTACGCCTCCTTGCGGACCTCGGGGTTGGCGGACTGGCGGCCCAGATCGAGGGCGGCGCCGAGCTCCTCGTCCTTGAATCGGGCGATGTTGAGCGACAGCTCCCCGGGTGGCTTGACGTTGTCGGGGTGCCACCAGACGTACTCGCCGTCGGGATCCGGAGCTCCGAACTGTCGCCAGACGTTCGCCTGGAACTGGCCCGTGACCGCGTCGACGACGTAGGTGCGCGAACTCGAGGATTCTCGAGGTCGACCTCGATTCCGACCTGCTCCAGGTACTGCTCGGATGAGCTGCTGGGCGGTGAGAGCCTCTTGGATCGACGACGGGCGCGCCCAGGGTGAACTTGATCGGCTCGCCGTGCTTGGCCTCGTACTCGTGCGACCAGCTCCTGGGCCCGGTCGGGATCGTAGAGGCCGTCGAGCAGGTCAGCCGCGGGCTCGGTGTACCAGGGTGAGCCGGGCGCCCAGGGGCCCATCGGCGGTCTCGAAGGTGTCTCCGAACAGGGTCTCGATCACGGCGTCATCGGTCGATGGCGTCCACGATCCGCTCGCGGGCGAGGTTGTCGTTGAAGGGCGGCACTGCCGTTGTTGAACATGATGAGGAACTCCTCGTCCTCGCCCCACGCGCAGCTCTCGTAGGCGTTCAGGTCTCCGCTTGTCGGCCCGTTCTCGGAAGTCAGTGATCTGGTCGACCGTGTAGGTGTGCAGCACCTGGACGTCGCCCGCGTCGAGAGCCTGCTTGCGCTGGCGTGGGGTCGGGGAGCGGGATGAACTCGATGCCGTCCAGGTAGGGGAGCGGGTTCCCGTCGGCGTCGGTCTGCCAGTAGTCGTCGTTGCGGACCACCGTGAGCTTGCTGTCCGGGGTCCAGTCGTCTCGAACTCGAACGGTCCGGTGCCCACCGGGTTGGCATTGCCGTCGGGGTCATCGAACATCGACGGAGCCATGACCACACCGACCTGGCTGGAGAGGTACTGGGGGAAGGGCACCCAGGGGTCGTGCATGTTGACACGTCGACCGTCAGCGGCCCCGGTCACGTGACCGTGTCGATGTTGGAGAGCGAGGCTCCGGTGAGCGGCGCGTCCGCGGAAGTCGTCGAGGTTGCTCTTCACCGCATCGGCGGTGAGGGGTGTGTCGTCGTGGAAGGTGACCCCCTCGCGGAGGGTGATGGTCCAGGTGGTGTAGTCCTCGTTCGGGCTCCACGGACTGGGCCAGGTATGGCGCGAACGTGCCGTCGGCGGTGGGCTTGGTGAGGGTGTCGTAGAAGGTGCCGGCGATGAGGCTGCCCTGAGAGGGCCCAACGGTTGGTGGAGGCGTTCCAGCCGTCGGTCTCGGCCTCGACTCCGTACACCAGGGTTCCTCCGTACTGGGGCTCGTCCGCTTCGTCTTGGGCTTCGTCGCCTTCGGCATCCGCGGCCAGAGCAGCCTCGAGATCGAAGCCGGCTCGGCACGTCACGTCCATGGTGGCGGCCGGGCCGTCGCCTCCTCCTCCTCCTCCTCCTCCTCCACCGCTCCCGCCGCCTTCCTCGTCGCTGCCGCCGCAGGCTGCCGCCAGCACACCCAGCAGGGCCAGAAGCGCCAGTGTCAGTGCGCCCTGGCGGGCTGGGCGTCGGCGTGGATGGGTGTGCATGAGCAACCTCCCCTGGGCGGTCCCCTCGGATGGTCCCGAGTGACCCCGGGCACAGAGCAGGCAGTGACGCTACGGCCAAGGCGGGGCAGTGTCAACCACCGAGAAGTGCGACGCCCCTTGGGCGAAAAGCACGGCGACCCCGAGTAGCCTCCCGACGTCTCCGTCGGTCAGCTCCTCGGGGCCGGACCGTTCGGGCACCGGCCCTGCAGCGACGACGCCCGGGGGTCGGGCGGCACCACCACACCCGCCACCCCCGGTGGGAGGGTGCCGGGTGACCGGCGTCCTGATCTCACCCGAGCGCCTTCTGGATCGCCGGGGGGGTACCGAGCCCTTCCGAGGGTTGCCCCCCGGGCTGGCGTCGCCATGGGTTGCCCCACAGCGGCCACGCCGGTCTCCCGGCGTACCGGATGCGCCTGGCCGCGGGGCGGACCCCGCGCAACCGAGCGCTTCCCCGTTGGATCCCGACTCACGAACGGTGGAGAGCCACCGACCGGGGTTGCCCCCGGGGGCGCCTCTGGGCACCGTACGCCCGAGTGCGTTTCGGCACCATGGGCTTCGCTGTCAGAACCCTCGGCGTCAGAGCGTGCGTTCGTGCTCGACTGGGGGCATCTTGGGCCCGACGGTGCGCCGGGTCAAGGGCTCGGGCGGCGATCCCCAGCGTTCTCCCCAGCAGAGCCAGGCAATCCCCAAGAAGACCCTTCCTTGTGCACAGCCTTGTCCCCCGAGATCATGGGCACAGAGGGCCGAGTCCGCTGATCGGCCTCCGGGTTTCCGGTGTCAGCCCGCTACAGGCCGGGGGCGAGGCTCAACCCGTCGTAGCCGGCGATACGCTCGCCCACGAGCCGGCCATACTCGTCCGAGCGGTTGTAGGCGAGCAGCGCCCGGGACAGGTTCTGCTCATCGCCCAGGCCATGGGCCGAGTGACGCAAGAGCGCCCCGGCGGCCCGAGCAGCGTCGTACAGGTTCTGTGGGTCCGCGATGCCGTCCCCGTCGGCGTCGGCCCCGAACCGGTCCCAGGTCGTGGGCAGGAACTGCATCGGGCCCACCGCGTGATCGACGTTGGAGTCCCCGTCGAGCCGCCCACCGTCCGAGTCGGCTACGCGGGCAGTTCCCCGTGAGCCATCCAGTGGGATCCCGATGATGCCGGGGGTCACCAATCCTGTGGCCGTCAGCGTGCTGTCACCCCAGGTGCCGTGGCGACCCTCGGTCCGGCTGATACCCGCCAGTATCTCCCAGCGCAGTCCGCAGCCGGGATCGGTGGACAGCGAAGTGCTCGCCTGCCTTCACGTAGGCGTCCAGGGCCACCAGCTGGAAATCGGCTCCCTGCACCCACGCCGTGAGCCGTTCCTCGGCCACCGCTTCGGCCTCCTCGAACTGGCGCGTGGCCAGTAGGAACGCGGCGGTCAGTGCAGCATCCCTGATCAGAACGGACTCGTCCTGCCGGGCCCGAGTGGCCTCGAGGACCACGTGGGCGCGATTGCCGTCACGTCGGGCCCGGTTCCGGTCCGAGACCGCACGGGCGAGCTCGGTGAGCTGTCGTTCCACTGCGGCGTCGGCCACCGCACGCCGGCTCTGGTGTTCGGTGGCGTCCTGCCAGTCGATGTCTCCGGTGGCATCGAGCTGCGGTCCGCCGTGGAGATAGATGGTGACCGCGAACTCCTGGACCGATTCCTGGAGAACCTCGGCTCTCGCCGTCGCCTCGGCCTCGCGGGCATCCGCGGCTTCTTCGGCGAGTGAGAGGCGGCGCTCCTGGGATCCCAGCTCGTCGATCGCCCGGAGTGCGGCGGCATGGGTGGCCTCCGCCTGGCCCAGCTGCTGGGTGGTCGCGGCCCAGGCGGCGAGCGCACGGTCGTAGGCGGGGCTGGTCACAGGTACCGCCAGCACGCCAGGCGACAGCCGCTCGTCGCCGATCGTGATCGGGTCCGGAGGGTCCCCGGCCTGCGAACCGGCCGGAGGCGCCGTGGCGGTCAATCCGAACAGGAGCGCTGTCAACGCCGACGCCAGGGGCCCGCTCAGGTGATGCGGGCGGGTTGGTCTCCGTCTTCGACGGGGCCGACGACGCACGAAGCAAGCGTATGCGGACCGGCGGATGGGGGAACTACTCTGCTCTCTCGCGTCTGCCCCGCCCCTTCCAGCAGGAACCACACATGGCCGCCGAAACCGTGCAACCAGCCCCCAGCTTCGAGGACACCCTCGAAGCTGTACGTGACGTGGAGGGCTGGATGACGAGGGACCAGGCGCGTCGCCTGTGGGACCGCGCCGGGAGCTTGCGCCGGGAAGCCGGGTCGTCGAGATCGGCAGCTTCAGGGGCCGGTCGATGATCGTTCTCGCCACCGCTGCTCCCGAGGGGACCGAACTGGTGGCCATCGATCCGCACGGCGGAAATGACCGCGGCCCCCAGCAGCTCGATGGATTCGAGGAAGAGGCAGAAGACGATTTCCGGGTGTTCCACAAGAACCTGGCCGACGCCGGGCATCGCGCACCGGGTTCAACACCTGCGGCAGTTCTCCGACGCCACGCTAGACCTCCTCCCGGGGCCCGTCGACCTGCTCTACATCGACGGCGCCCACCGTTGGCGACCGGCCAGGGACGACATCCGGCACTGGGTGCGCGGGTTCCAGAGGGACAGGTCATGCTGATCCACGACTGCTTCAGCTCTGTCGGCGTGACCAGCGCACTGGCCACCGAGCTCTTCTGGTCGGACTGCTGGCGTTACGAAGGTCGATCCACCTCGATGGCACAGTACCGGCGGGTGCCTCTGCGGGGCAGCGCCAGGGTCCGCAACGCCCTCCGGCAGCTGGCAGAGATGCCAGCGTTCGCCCGCAACGTGGCCATCAAGGTCCTCATCGTTTGCCACATGGAGCGTGCCACGCGCCTGCTCGGCCACGACGGTCGGGGTTGGCCCTACTGAGTACTGGCTCGTTCCGGGGATGAGCTCCCCCGGCGCTCGGAGGCCCGGCGGTCGGCGGGACCACGGTCGGAGGGACGGCCTCGAAGCCATAGTGGGCCACGACCACGTACTGACCGGCAGCACCGCGGCCCCCTACGGTGTCGATTGGACAGGTCGGTGGCGTGCGACGCCGGGTGCGGTGGTGCTGCCCGCCAGCACCGAGGAGGTGGCGGGGGTGCTGGCCCACTGCTCGGAGCAGGGCCTGGCCGTGGTTCCGCAGGGGGGCAACACGGGTCTGGTGGGAGGCGCCACCCCGATGGCAGGCGAGGTTGTGGTGAGTCTGCGCCGGATGGGGGAGTGCGGGCCCGTCGACGACGTGGCCTGGCAGCTCACGGCCCAGGCCGGCGCCACTCTGGCCCAGGTGGAGGAGAAGGCTCGCTCTTCGGGGCTCGAGGTACCCGATCGACCTGGCGTCTGCCGGTTCCGCCACGGTCGGGGGGACTGTTGCCACGAACGCCGGGGGGGCACGCGTGCTCGCCTACGGGAGCACCCGGCACCAGATCCGAGGGCTAGAGGTGGTACTGGCCGACGGCACCGTGATCACGGACCTGGGCGGGTTGGAAAAGGACAACACCGGCTACGACCTGGCTTCGGTGGTGTGTGGGAGCGAGGGCACCCTGGCCGTGGTGACCGCCGCCCGGCTGCGGCTGGTGCCCGCCCCGACCGCGACGTGTGTAGCGCTGGTCGGGGTGGCCTCGCTGGAGGAGGGCGTGGAGGTGGCTCGAGAGGTACAGCGCCGGCTCGGCGGGCTGGAGGCTGCCGAGCACATGGACGAGCACGCGCTGGAAGCGGTGTGCGAACGGTTCGATCTGCCTTCTCCGCTGGTGCCCCTTCCCCCGGTTGTTGTGCTGATCGAGGTGGTCGGGAACCGTGTGGAGGACCTCCTGGCCGGCCTGGGTGAGGTCGTGGGAGCCTCAGGCCTGACCGCGGTGGCCACCGACGCCGGTCGTCAGGAGAAGCTGTGGCGCTACCGCCATGCCATACCGGAAGCCCTGACGGCACGGGGGATGCCGGTCAAGGTCGACGTGTCGGTGCCGCTGACATCCCTGGATCGCGTTGTGAGGCTGGTCCGTGCCCGTGTGAAGGGCTTGGTCCCCGAAGCCCTGGTGGTCGTGTTCGGTCATCTCCTCGACGGGAACCTGCACGTGAACGTGCTCGGAGCCGACCAGGTCCCGCTTGTCACCGAGGCGGTGTTGGAGGTCGTGGTGGAATGCGGGGGCAGCATCTCCGCCGAGCACGGGATCGGGCGGTTCAAGCAGCCCTATCTGGGGCTCCGCCGGGGTGAAGCCGAACGCCGCATGTTCGCCCGCCTCAAACAGGCCTTCGACCCGGCGGGCCTCTTGAACCCCGGCGTCCTCGCTGACCTCGGGACCTGAGGGCGGAAGGGCGGCACGTCGAATCCCTGCTGTGGTCAGGGGTCAGACCACTGCCCCCTTGCCAGGAGCACGTCGCGCAGGACCGAGGGACGGTCAGTCATGATGCCGTCCACACCCAGGTCGAGGAGGCGGATCATCTCGGCGGGGTCGTCGATCGTCCAGGCATGGACCTGAAGACCGAGCCTGTGGGCCCGCTCGACAAGCGAAGCGGTGATCAGCGACACACCCCGCGCCCGGGGTGGCACCTGGGCACACTCGGCGGGAGCCCGGCGCAACAGGCCGGTACGTAGTCGGGCGACGGCCCGGGCGCCCAACGAACATGTCGCCCCGGGTACGAGCGCCCGCAGGCGGGCCACCCGGCGGTCGTCGAAGGAAGCCAGGCACACCCGGTCCTCAGCGCCAGCCCTGCGTATGACTTCGGCCACCGGCTCAACGGCGGCATCGTGCTTGGCGTCGATGTTCACACACACGTCGTCGAAGGCCTCGAGCAGCTCGTCGAGGCGCAGGATCGGTTCGGTTCCTCCTATCCGGGCCCGGGATACGGTGGCCCACGAGAGGTCGGCGACCTGGCCTGTGCCGTCGGTGACGCGTTCCAGGACGTGGTCGTGGAACGCCAGCACCACCCCGTCGGCGGTGACGTGGGCGTCGGTCTCGAGGTGGCGGAAGCCGAGTGCCACCGCGGCCTCGAAGGCGGCCAGGGAGTTCTCGGGGGCCTCCTCGGCCCCGCCCCGGTGGGCGAAGGCCAGAGGCTGGTGGCCATCCAGGAAGCGACTTCGGATCACCGGTCCACGCTACCCAGCGACAGCTCACGTCTGTCCCCGCTACGTTCCTCGTGGTGGAGCTGGTGTTGCTGTTGGTGGTTGCCCTCCCTCTGGGCTTCGTACTCGTTCGCTGGCGCTTGGGGGCCCGGCGGAGACACTCGGCTGCCGCGACGGTGGCGGTCCAGGTCGACTCTGTCGGAGTACGTCGGGAAATGGCTGACGGTCGCACCGAAGCCGTCGACTGGCACGAAGTGTGCGAGGTCGAGGTCTACCGGACCGACACCGGACCCCACGGGACCGCCGGCGGCTTCCTGCTGCTCGGCAAGGACGCCGCCACGGGTTGCCTCCTGCCGATCGATCACCTTGATCCGGCAGTGGTGGAGGCCCTGAGCATGCTTCCCGGGTTCCGTCTCCAGGCCCTCACCGAGGTGCTGGACTCTCCACCGCCTCGGCAGGCGGTGGTGTGGCGGCGGGAGAGCTAGCCGGCGCGGCCAGGGTCAGCCCGGCCGTTCTCTAGGCTGACGGTGTGGAGATCCTCTCAGGTCGCGTTCACGTGTCGGCCCACGACTTCGCTGCCAGCCGCCGGTTCTACGAAGACGCGCTGGGGCTGTCCGTCTACCGCGAGTACGGAGCAGGGGGCACCGTCAGCGGGGTGGTGTACTTCGCGGGAGGGGGATTCCTCGAGCTCGGGCTGGGCACTCCGGGCGGAGTGTCGCTGGGAGCAGAGGGATTCCTGTGGTGGCAGGTGGCCGATGTGGCTGCAACCCATGCCGAGCTGGTCGGCCGGGGCGTGGAGATCGACTCTCCACCGACCCAGATGCCCTGGGGCCTGGTCGAGATGTGGATCCACGACCCCGATGGCGTGCGCATCGCCATCGTGGAGGTTCCAGCCGGCCACCCGCTGCGCCGGCGGGTGGATTGATCCGTCCCAGCTGGGCTGACGCGGACTACCTGGCCCGGCTCAGGCGCAGACGATCTCGACCCGGCGGTTGAGGCTCCGTGCTGACTCGTCGTCGTCGGGGCTGACCAATGGTCGGGATTCGCCCATCCCGACGGCGGAGAGGGTGCCCTCGTCGAGGCCCCGACCGACGAGGGCATCGACGACCGCCTGGGCCCGGCGCTCGGACAGGTCGAGGTTGTAGGCCTCGTCCCCTTCGGTCGACGTGTGACCCTCGATCGAGACGGCCGTGCCCGCCTCGGCCTCGAGTCGGGTGAAGAGATCGTCGAGCACTGGTTCGGACTCGGCTCGGATCTCGGCCGAGTTGACGTCGAAGTTCACATAGACGACAGATCCACACACAGGCGCCTCGACCACCTCTTCAGAACACGGCGTGGTCGAATCCGCAGGGGCGACCGGCGCGATCTGGGCCACGAAGCGCCCTCCGTTGACCGATGCCACCCCCTGGAGGCCGCCGTCGTCGAGTGGCAGGAGGATGTAGACGCTTTCGCGCTCGTCCCGGCTGTCGATTCCCGATGCACGGAGGATGTTGCCGTTCACGGTTCCGGTGATGTCCACCGGACCGAGGCATCCCGTGACGGTGGTGCCGTCCTGGGTGAGTTCCAGCAGCTCCCCCGACACGTCGGGAGCGTCAGCGGGCTTGTACTCCCAGATGCCGGTGAAGGCTTCGCTCGCGACCAGGGGATCCTGTGTGCCGTTGGCGACCAGCTCGGTGAACTCGAGATTGGTCTTGTCCTCCTGGCCGGCCTCGACGAGGATCCCTTCCGCCAGGCGCACCCTGACCCAGCGCACCGGCGTCTCCTCGACGATGTCGAGCTCGGTGAGCTCGACATCGCCCTCGTGGGGCTCGAGAGTTCCCTCGGCCAGGGTCACGAAGCCCTCGTCGGGCCCGTCGGGCGAGCCTGCAACCTCGACATTCGCGGAAGAAGGTCGCGTTGCCCCCGCGCTCGGTGACGTCGGGGACCGCGAAACGGTCGAAGGTCGTCATCGCCGGGAGCTCCAGCAGGAAAACCACCTCGGTGGTCACCCCCGTGTTCGTCACGGTGAGGTTGCCGGGGTCACCGTCGATCACCCCGATAGCGGCACCGGTGTTCCCCTCGGGCAGCCCCTCGACCGCGACCACCAGGGTGCCGTTGGCGAAAGTCAGGTAGTCGGTGCGCTCCACCTCGTCGGGCAGGTCATCGCCCTGGGCCGGCTCCGTCGTGGTAGACGCCGGAGCGGACGTGGTGGTCGTGTCGTCGGTGGTCGATGGGGGTGCCGCCGTCGTGCCAGCGTCGTCGGTGGCGTCTGCCGCCGTCGTGCCAGCGTCGTCGGTGGCGTCTTCGCCGCCACTGCAGGACGCCACCGAGAGGACGACCGCGATCATGATGCCAAGGACCCGATTCCCGCTCATGAGGGTCACGCTAGCCGGGCCCGCAGCACGCGTCCCAGAGCAGAACCGTGACCATCTACGGTGGGGTCGGTGACACGCCGCACGAAGATCATCGCGACCATCGGGCCCGCATCGGAGTCCCCCCAGCGTCTACGCGGGATGATCGAGGCGGGAATGGACGTCGCCCGCCTGGGCGCCGCCCACGGGCCCCTCGAGGAGAACCTGGAGCGGATGGCCCGGGTCCGCCAGGTGGCAGCCGAAGCGGGGCGCAACGTCGGGGTCCTGGTGGACCTCCCGGGTCCCAAGGTGCGCACGGCCTCGCTACCCGATGAGGGTGTGACCTTGGGTGAGGGTGACGAGGTGCGGGTCGTGGCGGGCTCGACGGGTTGCAGCTCGGAGGTGATCGAGGTCGACTACGACCGGATCGCTCTGGATCTCGACGTAGGCGACACCCTGGCCTTCGGAGACGGTGCCGTCATGGGCCGGGTCAACGCCCGCGACGCGGACGGTCTGCGGATGACGGTGCTGCACGGCGGGGTGCTGCGGGGCCGGCCAGGCGTCCACATCCCCTCTGACCGGTTGCGACTCACGACACCCACTCCGCGCGACCTGGAACTGCTCGACGCCTTCGTGGAAGCCGGGGTGGACATGGTGGCCCTGTCCTTCGTTCGCTCGGCCCACGACGTTCGCAAGGTGGGAACCGAGCCCCACCCGCGTGGCCCGCTCGTCGTGGCCAAGATCGAAACCCGCGCCGCGGTGGAGAACCTGGAAGGCATCATCGAAGCCTCGGGCGCGGTGATGGTGGCACGCGGCGACCTGGGGGCGGAGTGTCCGATCGAAGAGCTGCCTCACCTCCAGAAGACGATCATCCGGACCTGTATCGCCTTCGGCCGGCCGGCCATCACCGCCACCCAGATGCTGGAGTCGATGGTGTCGGCCCCGACTCCGACCCGGGCCGAGGTCTCCGACATCGCCAACGCCATCTTCGACGGATCCTCGGTGCTGATGCTCTCGGGAGAGACGGCCATCGGGCGCGACCCGGTCCTGGCGGTGCGCACCATGGCCACCATCGCCGAGCGGGCCGACATGATGTTCGACTACGACGGATGGGCCCATGGCCTCACCAAGGTGCGCTCTTCGACCTCCAGTGACGGTGATGCAATCACCGACGCCATGACCTCGGCCGCCTGGCGGGCGAGCCTCGAGATGCGACCGGCGGCCATCATCTGCCTCTCCCGCACCGGGTTCACCGTGCGTTCGATCGCCCGGTTCCGCCCGCAGGCACCCATCCTGGGCTTCAGCGAGGACGAGCGAACCGTCCGCCAGCTCACCATGAGCTGGGGGGCCGTGCCCATCCACATCCCTGACCCCTCTGGGTCTGTTGAGGCGATGGTCCGCCAGGCCATGGGCCTGGCCGTCAGCCGCGGACACGTCCGACCGGGAGACCTGGTGGCCGTTCTCAGCGGTTCGGACACGGCCAGCGCCCGGGCCACCGACACTCTCAAGCTGGTGCGAGTGCCGTGACAACGCGGCCCGTGACAGCGCGCCGCGAGACACCACGACGCCATACAGCACGGCAAGTGGCGGCAGGGGCCTGAAGGTGAGCGGCGCGGAGACGGACGGCGGCCTGTGGGTCGAGTACACCGCCGGACAGCCGTCCCCAGCACCGGCTCGCGTGGTGTTCGTGCACGGTTCCATGGACCGCGGAGCCGCATTCGTGAAGGTGAGCCGGCGACTCGGTGAACTGGATCGTCTCCGTTACGACCGGCGGGGCTACGGCCGCTCCCGAACAGCCGGCCTGGCAGGCGGCCTGGAGGGCCACGTCTCCGACCTGTTGGCTGTGATGGGTGGGCGGCCGTCGGTGGTGGTCGGTCACAGTCTGGGCGGGGTGATCGCCCTGGTCCTGGCCGAACGTCACCCTGAGCTGGTGCGGGCCCTGGCAGTGGTGGAGGCCCCCATGCCCTGGAAACCGTGGTGGCCGGGAGCGTCGGCAGGGTCAAGAGCGGTAGCGGCGTCTGCGGCAGGGACGCCCGACACCGAAGCTGCCGAGCTGTTCATGCGCCACATCGTGGGGGAGCAGACCTGGGAGCGTCTTCCGGAGCGCACCCGGGCCGCCCGCCGGGCCGAGGGGCCGGCCCTGCTCGACGAGATCCGCTCGCTGCGCGCCGGCTCGGCGCCCTTCCGTCTCGAGCGCATCACAGTTCCCATGCTGGTCGCGCGCGGGACCCTCACCGGGCCCCACCATCTGCGGGCCACCGGGGAACTGGCCACCTCGGTCCCCGGGGCCAGGCTCTGGGAGATAGAGGGTGCGGGCCACGGGTCCCACACCAGTCATCCCGACGGCTTCGCTGCGCTGGTCAGAGCGACCGTGACCCTGGCCGGGCCGGGACCCGGCGTGACCCTGGCCGGGCCGGGGCAGACCGAAACCCGGGCGGCGCGGGGAGAGGGCCGGCGGTGAGCCCGGACACCCCCGTGGTGGACGCCCGCGAGTTCGTGCGCTGGATCCTGGACGAGTACGAGCCCGCCTGCCAGGTCGAGCGCCATCCCGGCGCCTACGGGCGGCGCCCGGGTTCTCCCCGGGTGGAGCTGTACGGAGCTGCCGACCTCGCCTGCATCCTCCACACCCTGCGCCGGCTGCGGACCGATGAGGCGAGCCGGGCCGCCTGGGCCGAGGTCTTCGCCGGCTTCCAGGATCCGCTCTCGGGACATTTCGCCGAACACGGCAGGGCCACCCACGTCGAGTTGCACGCCACGGCCTTCGCAGTGGCCGCCCTGGAGCTCTTCGATCTCGGACCCGCCCACCGGCTTCGGTTCGCCGACGAACATCGGCGACCGGAAGCGGCGCGCGCCTTCGTAGACTCCCTCGACTGGCGGGACGGGGTCTATCTGGAGAGCCACCGTGGGGCGGGGCTGGCCAGCGTGTTCGCCAACGTGGCCGGCCTGCGCACCCCGTCTTGGTTCGCAGCTTTCTTCGACACCATCGAAGGACACCTGGATCCGCACTCGGGCATGTTCGGCGACCAGAAGCCCGCCGGAGGCGACCTCGATCAGATCGGGGGCACTTTTCACTACGCCTTCGTCTACGAGTGGGCCCACCGGCCGCTGCCACACCCCGAGGCCCGCATCGACTCGGTCCTGGGACTCCAGGAGGCGGACGGGTTGTGGGATCCCGGAAATCCCCTGTGGCTCACCCTCGACGCCGTGTACCTGCTGTCCCGCGCCGCCCGCCGCTGCGATCACCGCCGTGCCGACGTCGGTGCTGCCTGCCGGCGGGCGCTCGAGACCGTGGCCGACCTGGCCCTGGGTCCGGAGGGACGAACTTCGTGCTTCGAGGAAGCCGAGTTGGGCGCCCACGCCCTCACCGCGACGGTGAGCATCCTCGCCGAGAGCCAGGCCCTCCTGGGGGCTGATGTCGTGCGCACCGATCACCCGTTGCGACTCGTCCTGGATCGTCGACCCTTCGTGTAGCAGGCGGCTAGAGTCGAGCTGGCCCCGCAGGTCGTGGGGTCCCGGTCCCCGGACCGAATGCAGGGAGGTCAACCATGCGCACCCTTCGTCCCGCCCGCCCCGAACCCCCGCAGGCGCCGGGCCGGCGCCGCCGGGCGCGCTTGGGAGTGCCCCACGTCATCGGAGCGGTGGTGGCCCTGGCTCTTCTTGTACCCGTTACGGCTTTCGCCGCGTTCAGCGACGTTGCGCCCGGGCATCCCTTCTACGATGAGATCACCTGGATGGAGAGCACCGGCATCTCCACGGGCTATCCCGACGGCACCTACCGGCCCGGTGATCCCGTCACCCGACAGGCCATGTCGGCGTTCATGGCCCGCCTCTACAACCTCCAGGCCGGCCTGACCAGCATCAAGACCGGGACCAACGGGATCGGCACCGACAAGAAGGACAGCACCTGGCAGACCGTGGATTCGGCCACGGTCACTGTGCCGCCCGGCACCACTGCACGGGTGCTGGCAACCTTCTCGGGTGAGGGCATGTGCAACTTCGGTGACAACATCTTCGTGCTGTTCTTCGTGATCCGACCCCAGTGCATCGCCCGCATCAACATCGCCGGTGCCACACCCGCTGCACCCGGGGCCGTCGTGGTAATGGACTCCGACGACGCCGCCAACAACCCCGACGTTGCCCTGGACTCCGAGGGCTTCTCGATGCAGGCCGCCTCGGCAAGCCTCAGCCCCGGCACCTACACGGTGACCGCCCAGATCAACACCGCGGACGGGCACTCCGACGACGACAGCGATCACGTGATCTTCGACGTCAACGAGTACCTGTTGTCTGCCCAGGTGATGCTCAACGACGCCGTCCTGTAACGGGAGGGCCCGGGTGCTCCGCTAGCGTGCGGGCATGGCGGAGCACCCACCCTTCCCCCCGACCGGCACCTCTCCCGAGGATCTGCTGGCAGAGATAGCCGCCCTGCGGGCCGGTGACGCCGACTGGCGCGGCGGTCGCACTTTCAGCCTCGTCTACAACGTCGGCGACGAGGCTCTCGAGGCGGTGCTGCACGAGGTAGGAGCGAGCTACCTCCACGAGAACGCACTCAACCCCTTCAAGTTCCCGAGCCTGTTGCGCATGGAACAGGAGATCGTGGCCATGGCCGCCGACCTGCTGGGTGGTCGTGCCGACGCCGGCAGCATCAGCTCCGGGGGTACCGAGAGCATCTTCCTGGCAGTGCAGACCGCCCGCGACCACACCCGGGCGACCCGGGGCGTATCGGCCACCAACATCGTGACCGGCACCACCGCCCACCCGGCCTTCGCCAAGGCATGCAAGTACCTCGACGTCGAGCAGCGCCGGGTGCCCTTGGGTGACGACCTGCGGGTCGACGTCGAGGCGGTGGCCGCCGCCGCCGACGGCGCCACCGCGCTGGTGGTGGGCTCGGCTCCCTGCTACCCCTACGGCGTAATCGACGACATCGGCGCCCTCGGCGCCCTGGCAGCCGAACGGGATCTTCTGTGCCACGTCGACGCCTGCCTGGGAGGCTGGCTGCTTCCCTTCTGGGAGCGGCTGGGTGAGCCCGTGCCACCCTGGGACTTCCGGGTGGAGGGGGTCACCTCCCTGTCGGCCGACGTCCACAAGTACGGCTACACGTTCAAGGGCTGCTCGACCGTGCTCTACCGCGATCCGCGAGCTGCTCGAGCACCAGCACTTCATCTACGACCGACTGGCCCGGAGGGCTCTACGGCTCGGCCACCGCGGCGGGCACCCGCCCGGCCGCTCCGATCGCCGGAGCCTGGAGCTGCCATCCGCACCCTGGGAGCCGAGGGCTACCTGCGCCTGGCCAGTGATCGTGCGCGACACCACCCGGCGCTTCCAGGCGGGGATCGGCGCCATCGACGGGCTCCAGGTCACCGGCGAACCCCAGATGTCGGTCTTCGAGATCTCGTCCCCGACCCTCGACATGGGTGCGGTGGGTGACGTCATGGACGATCGGGGTTGGCACCTGGATCGCCAGCCCGGTGGCCTGCACGCCATGCTGTTCCCCGGCCATGGTCTGGTGGCCGACGAGTTCCTGGCGGACCTCGCCGACGCCGCGGCCCACCACGGCACCGCCCGCAGCGAGGACCACGTCTACGGAGGAATCGCCTGAGCCAGGGTCCTGCACCCGCCTGGACGGCTGTCGTGCTGGCCGGAGGTGCGGGCCGTCGCCTGGGTGGAGCCGACAAGGCCCTGGTGGAGGTCGGCAGGCTTCCCCTGGCGCAGCGGGTGCACAACGCCCTGGCGGCTGCGGGCTGCCACGAAGCCGTGGCCGTGGGAGGCCCGGCCGGCCCACTGTCCAACATGGGCTACCGCACGGTGGCCGACCGCTGGCCCGGCCAGGGCCCCCTGGGGGGCATCGTCACCGGGCTGGGAGCGGTGGTCACCCCGCTGGCGCTGGTCCTGGCCTGTGACCTCCCGGCCCTTTCGTCTCGCCGCCTCGCTGCACTGGTGCAGGCGGCAGCAGACCATCCGGACACAGACGTGGTGGTCCCCCGCGTTGATGGCCGGGACCAACCGCTTCTCGCTGTCTACCGCACCGCCGCCAGGCCCCACCTCGAGCAGGCCTTCGCCGACGGGGTGCGCTCGGTGCACGTCGCCCTCGGTCGCATGGAGGTGACGGTGTGGCCCGTCACGGGCACGGTGGATGACTTCGCGGACGTGGACACGCCCGCGGACCTGACCCGGGCGCGCAGTAGGGTGACCGCCGTGGACATCCCCCAGATCGACGTGCACGAGACCGCGCGCCGCCAGGCCGAGGGGCTGCCGGTTCTCGACGTCCGCACTCCCGAGGAGTACGCGGCCGGACACGTGCCCGGGGCCGTGCTCATCCCACTCGCCGATCTGGCCGAGCGGCTGCACGAAGCCCCCGACGGCGACGAGGTGCTGGTCATCTGCCGCAGCGGGGTCCGCAGCCAGAGCGCGTGCGAGCTGCTGCTCACCGGGGGCCGCCGGGCGGCCAACGTCGTGGGTGGAACGTTGGCGTGGATCGAAGCGGGCAAGGCAGTAGTCACCGGCGCCGACCCGGCGTGAACGTGACGCCCGAGCTAGTAGCCGACACCGACCGCCTGGCCGAGGTGGTGGCCTCGGCCGCAGCAGAGCCCCGCTATGCCCTGGACACCGAGTTCCACCGCGAGCGCACCTACTACCCCCAGCTGGCCCTGGTGCAGCTCGCCTGGCCGGGAACCCTGGTGCTCATCGACCCCCTGGCGGTGGACGTGGCACCCCTTGCGGCAGTCCTGGACGGCCCCGGAACAGCCGTGCTCCACGCCTGCGACCAGGATCTGGAGGTGCTCGAACGGGCCACCGGCTCCATACCGGCCCGTCTGTTCGACACCCAGGTGGCAGCTGCCTTCTGCGGGATGGCCAGCCCCTCTTTGGCGGCGTTGCACCAGCGCTTCTTGGACCAGACCCTGCCCAAGGGTGACCGGCTCACCGACTGGTTGGCCCGACCCCTCACCGAGGACCAGCGCCGCTACGCCGCCGCCGACGTGGCCGAGCTGTTGCACCTGGCCGAGATCGTCGAGGAGGCCCTCGGCCGCACCGGTCGCACCGAGTGGGCCCGTGACGAGTGCGAAGGCCTGCGCAGCCAACCCCGGGGTGCCCGCGACCCGGCCACGGCCTGGCTGCGGATCAAAGAGGTCCGCCAGCTCCGAGGTAAGAAGCTGGCGGTCGCCCAGGAGGTGGCCGCCTGGCGTGAGGAGCGAGCCCAGAGCCGAGACCAACCGGTGCGCTTCGTCCTGCCGGACCTGGCCCTGGTGGGAATCGCCCAGCGACGCCCCCATCGCATCGAGGACCTCCGGGCCACCCGGGGCTTCGACGGCCGTTACCTGAAGGGCGGGGCCGGCGAGCAGCTCTTGGAGGCGGTCCGGCGGGGTGAGCACCGCGAGCCGTGGCCCGGCCCGGATCGCCCACCCGAGATGGACCGCCGACTGCGACCGGCGGTGACGCTGGTATCGGCCTGGCTGAGCCAACGGGCCCACGAGCTGGATCTGGACACGGCGATGCTGGCGACCCGATCCGACATCGAAGCGTTCATCGCCGGCAACCCCCGGGCCCGCCTCACAGAGGGCTGGAGACGCGAGGTCGCCGGAGAGGGAATCCGCCGGCTGGTGGAGGGCGAGGCGGCACTGGCCTTCGACGGTCGGGGTGGCCTGGTGCTCGAAGCGCGCTCCGGCACCCCAGCCTCCTGATCACTTCCCGAGAGCAGAATAGGGATCCCAGCGCCCGGCCGGGTCAGCGGGCCAGCACCGAGGCCAGAGCCAGAACGCCCACCAGCGCTCCCGCCAGGGTCGCGAACCTCCGGTCACCCAGACGAGCCCAGCGCAGGGCGAGCCAGGCCACACGGAGCCCAGGGATGGCCACGAGCAGGCTCACCATGACCATCGCGGCGCGATGACCCGAAGATCCGGGCAATACCAGGGCAGCCGTGGCGGTGCCGGCCACCACCACGAGACCGGCGCGCAGGAAGCCCACCAGCATGCGTTGGCGGCCGACCCGCCAGTTCGGGGGCGGGTAGCCGCTCTGGTTCTGGGGTGGGCTGCTCATGTCGTGACCAGCGTGGCCATGCCCACCGATGCCAGCGCCATGGCCAGAACGACCCGTACCCGTTCGGGGGCCAGACGCTGCTGGACCGCTGCACCGAGCCATCCTCCGGCCAGTCCACCGACCACGATGGCCGCCCCCGCCCGCTCGTCGAGGCGCCCTTGAGCACCGAACACCAGCAGGGCCGTGGCCGCGGTGAAGCCCACGGTGAAGGTCGTGGTGGCAGCCGCGACCTTCACCGGGATTCCCATGATCTCGCGCATGGCGGGAGTCTTGATGAACCCTCCTCCGACTCCGGCCAGGCCGGACACCACCCCGGCCACACCCATGACCGCCATGCCCAAGGGGACCCGCCGGGCCTGGTAGGGAACCATCCGGTCGCCCAGGCGGTATGCGCCGCCCAAGGTTCCCGCCCACTCTCCGGCCAACTCGGCGGTGAAGCGGTCGTCGGGGACGTTGCGTAGCCCCTGGCGCCGCAGTCCGGTGCCGGCTGCGGCCAGGGCGGTGAAGGCCAGGACCAGGCGCAGGACGGTGTCGGAAATCTGTTCGCCGGCCAGCGCACCGGCGATCGCCCCGAGGCTGGCGGCCAGTTCCAAGGTGACGCCCAGGCGGTGGTGGGCCACACCTTCTCGGAGTTGGGCCGGAGCCGCCGCCAAGCTCCCGGCCCCGACCGACAGGATGCCCAACGGTGCCGCCACCTGGGGTTCGACGCCGGCCAGCACCAGAGCGGGCACGAGGAAGACCGCGCCGCCCAGACCTCCCACGGCACCCAATCCGGCCGTGGCCAGGCTCAAGATCACCAGGACGGGTAGGGGGGGAATCACGGCGGCTCTGGTAGAGGGCTCGAAACCGATCTGTGTCGGTCCGGAAGAGGCGATACACTGCGACCCACTCTCAGAACTCCAGGAGCCGGCGCGTGAAAAGGGTAGACATCGCCGCTTCGAAGAAGCGCGGGCCATGAAGCGGTCGAACGAGGTCGACGTCGAAGCCATCTTCAGGATCGACGAGTTGCTCGAAACCGAGGAAGAAGAAGACCACCCGGAGCGGGCGGCCTGGTTCGAGGAGTACGGCAGCACCGACCGCGACGAGTGAGGGTGCCGGCGGGAGTTCATCCGCCGGTCTCGTCCAGGATCTCGTCCAGCGCCACGATGTCCGCATCGGTGACCACGCCGATGAAGTCGTCTCGGGCGTCGCAGACGGCTAGGCGGTCGACCGAGGCCCGTTCCAGCGCAGCCACCACGTCACGTAGCGTCCATGACGTGCGGGCCACCGGCACATCGGTACGCATCACCTCGGCGACGGTGGTCTCCTCCCATCGGTCGCGGTCCACCGACGAGAGGGCATCGAGCTCGCACAAGCCCAGGTAGCGTCCACCGTCCACCACGGGCACGGTCCGTTCCCGGCGGCCGAGAACGTGCACGAACAGGAACTCGGCGATGGTGGCATCCGGAGGAACCGTCAGGACTTCGGTGTCGAGAGCCGAGGTGATGGGGAGCGACACCCGGCGCTCGATGAGACCCTGGCGGCGCTCCCGCTGGTGGGTCAGCACCGACGAGCGTCCGGCCACGACCTGGGAGATGGCGGCCGCCAGGAGCGCCGGGATCACATAGGCCTCGCCCTGGCTGGTCTCAGCCACGAAGGTGACGGCCGCCAGGGGGGTGCGGTGGGCGACACCCAGTACCGCAGCCAGGCCGATCGTCGGGTAGAGACCGGACTTCGGATCACCGAAGGCCACGGCCACCAGGCGGCCCAGCAACACCCCGGAGGTGGCCAGAGGGATGAACAGCCCTCCCGTTCCGCTGGCGGCCACCGTTCCGGATGTGGCCACCAGGCGGGCCACCAGAAGCAGGGCCACCAGAGCCGCTGAGTGATCGGGTGCGCTGGCCCACTCGATGGCGTTGTAGCCGGGGCCCAGGGCCAGGGGAGCGCCGTAGACCCTGTCGGACCAGATCGCCAACCCGGCCAGGACCGCTCCGGCGCCAGCCACGCGCCACACCAGGGCCACGTGGGAGGCCAGCCACGAGGCGCCGTGGATCAGGCGGGCGAACGCCCGTCCGAAAAGGCCGGCCCCGAGGCCGACCACCACGGCTCCGGCAAGCGTGGGGGTGTCCAGGACAGGCCGGCGACCTAGGGCGGCCACCACCGGCTCGGTGCCCACCAGGCTCACGTAGGTGAGGTAGCCCGCGGCCGAGGCGACCAGAGCCGGCAGCAATGCCCGGCTCGCAACGTCGTCGCGGTAGGGAACCTCCAGAGCGAACACCACTCCCGTGGCAGGAGTCTTGAACACTGCCGCCACCCCGGCAGCGGCGCCCGCTGTCATGAGGACCTGAGCCTCCTCCCTCGTGAAGAGCCGGTGGACGGCACGCTGCACGTTGTTGCCGACGTTGGCTCCCGCATAGGTGGCGGGTCCCTCCAGCCCGAGGGCACCCCCCGAGGCGATCGTGGCGACACCGGCCGCCAGCTTGGCGGGGAGCTCCAGGAGAGGAAGGCGGGGGTGGCGTTCGTGGAAGGCCCGCACGTACTCGTCGCTGGTGGCGTTGGAGGTGCCCCGGCCGACGGTGGCCAGAAGGAGGGCCGACAACGCCAGGCCGGCGGTTGGGGCCAGCACCTGCCACCCCAGAGGACGCTCCAGGAGCGCCTCGAACAGGACCTCTTCAGCCAGCGTGGCGAAGGCCGCCACCACCAGGCCGGTCAGCACCCCGGTGCCTGCCGCCAGAACCAGCACACGCGAGCTGCGCGAGTGAGGGGCGAGCGCGTTCCAGAGCTTCACGGACCTTCCTTAGCACCTGTCCGCGCGATTCCGGGAAACGGGGTCCGGGTAGTCAACCCCGGGCCAGGCGGACAGCCGCAGCGAAGGCGCGTGGGATGTCGTGGGAGCTCATGACCACGAATGAGGGGCGCCCCTGGGCCCGGGCCGCTAGCTCCTGCTCGGCTCGCTCACGGTTGACCTCCCGGATCCGGTCGGGGACATCGATGAGAAGGGTGCCCAGCACGATTCCCGACAGTCGGGTCGAACCCGCCCGCTTGCGGGGATGGTGGTACTGGAGAGGTCCTGCATAGAGCGCACCGGCCTCGGCCCGGAAGTCGGGCAGGCGACTCCCGCCTTCCTCGAGCTGGTCGACCAGCGCCATCAGGACCGCGTGCTGGGCCCGGGTGCGCTGGTCGGAGAACGCGGTGAGGGTGTCGGCGTCGAGGGGCTCGGCCATCCGTACAAGCATGTCCAGGGCACCCTGGTAGGTCTTGCGGTTCTTGCCCGAGCGGGTGCGCTTCAGGTGCCGGCCACTGGGCCGGCCCCGTTCGACCGAGCGCAGCAGGGGATGCTGGAGGTAGGACTTGGCCCGGTCGCCCATCCGGCGGGCCTGGCGGAGCATGGCGTCGTCGTAGGTGTCCTCCGAGATGATCTGGGCATCGACGGAGGCGACCCCTGACTGCATCCAGGGCGGCCACCAGCACCTGGTTCTCGGTGATGTCGTAGGCCCGGGTGGGAGCGGCGCAGACGAAGAGATCTTCGTCTCCGTTGCTGGAGGCCCGGGCGGACATGGTCTCGCTCCACAGCACCGGGCCTCGCAGCTCACCCTTGCAGCGCACGGCGTGAGCGTCCATCGATGTGGCCAGTGAGCGGATGGTACGGGTCATTCCATCGACGAGGTTGACAGCCTCGTCACTGGTGGCCGACAAGGTGCCCAGGTACTGGCGGACCACGTTGGGCGGGAGTCCCAGAACGGCATCGACCGTCTCGGGCGGGCTGAAAGGGCGGGCCAGGCGTTTCCAGATCCTCACCACGGGGTCTGGCAAGGGGCTGCCCTCGGCCTGCGTTCCAGCGGGAGCAGGGTCGGTGTAGGTGGTGCTCACCGGCTCACATGGCCAGCTCGACGCCCAGGACTTCGGTGACCGTGCGCTGGGCCTCTTCCTGCTCGGGCTTGTCCAGGTACTGGGCGACCGTGCGGTAGAGGGTGGTGGCCCGCTTGTCCTCCATGCCTTCGAACTGGGGGAGGAAGTAGGCGTAGAAGACCTCGTAGAGGAGACGGGACTCGGTGATCCCGTCCTTGGCGCGGCGGGCGGCGTAGCGGGCAGCAGTCCGAGAAGATCGCGGGGCCCAGGTCGGTGAACTGGCGGAGGGGCAGCAGCTTCTTGACCAGCTCTCCCGGACCGGTCAGGAGGGCGTCGAAGACCTCCTCGTTGGGAGTGGGCACCTCGATGAAGGCGAAGCGACGCATCAGGGCGTAGGACATGTCGAACAGGAGGTTCTTGTCGAACACGTTCATGGTGGCGATGATGCGCCAGCTGGCGGGAACCCGGATCACGTCGGTCTGCTCGGGCGGCCTCGACGCCTTGGGGGACGAGGGAGATGCGGATGGGGCTGGCCCTTGCGCTTGAAGGGGAGCACGACCGCCGCACCGGACAGCACCGTGAAGAGCTGCCCGAACGCACGGTCGAAGTTGGAGCGGTTCAGCTCGTCGATGACCAGCCAGCGCCCGCTCTCGATGGCCTCGACGAAGAGGCCTGGCCGGTAGATGAGACCGTCGGGGGTGGGTTGGAGGCCGCCGATGGTCTCGAAGGTGGTCCACTCGGTGGTGGCGGTGGTGGGGAGGTAGCCGGTGCAGAACATCGCCTGGCGGGCCACCTCGGCGGCGATGTAGGCCAGGGTGGTCTTGCCGGTGCCGGGAGGACCGGTGAGGATCACGTGCTTGCCGGTGTCGATGGCGGCGACGAGTTGGTCGCAGCACGTACTCGGGGAACATCATCCCCTGTTCCTCGCAGGCTCGGGTGAGTTGTTCGGCGGTGAATGGAAGCATGGATCCTCGTGTGATCTCCGGTCAGCGGCTCATCCGGTCAGCAGGGCTTTCTCGGTCCGTAGGTGACTAGTCGGCCGGTGGTGGCCGGGAGGTGAGGGCAGGGTGGGAGAGGGGAGCCTCTTGCCTGCGGAGTTCGAGGTGGTCGGACAGTTGCTGGTAGGGCCATTCGCCGACCAGCTCGACGATCTCCTCGCGCAGAGTCCGGTAGACCGGCTGGTCGGCCGACGAAGGCCTCGGTGTCGTCGGTGCACCACCAGTGGAGGTCAGCGCCTCCCTCACCCCAGTCGCGTCGCTTCCACTCGCGCAGCGTGTAGACGAGGTGGTGGTCGGCCTCGTAGTGGTGCTCGAGGCGCAGCGGGAGCTGCCAGCAGACCTCGGGCTTCCAGTCGATGAAGCGCTCGCCCCTCCGAAGGGCTGCGGAGTGCAGGGCACAGCCCATGCCGGCCGGGAATCCCGGGCGGTTGTACAGGATACAGGCGCCGTCGACGAGTCGGGTGACCCACTCGCCGTCGTCGTTCTTCCAGATCGGGTCCACCCGCTGCCGCGGCCTCGGACTGGAACTGCCACGTAGCCGGCCGTGAGCTGCTCGATGTGCTTCGAGCACCCTGCGCCGGTCGGCCTTGTCCGCGAAGTGGGCACCGTAGGTGCAGCACCCGTGCTGGAGCTCGGGCCTGGGCTCGTCGTGGATGCCGGGACAACCGCCGCCCCAGATGCAGGTCCAGTAGCTGGTCAGGAACGTCAGGTCGAACATCCAGGTGGTGCCGTCGGGATCGTCGACCGAGAACCACTCGTGCGGCTGGGTCGGGTCCTGGGCCATGGCGCCAGGTTAACCCGCTGCGGTGAGGGGCTAACGTGCCGTCGTGGCTGGTGAGTTCGAGGACATCCGGGAGCGCCTGTGCGTGATCGCCGAGGAGCTGGCCGACCTGGCGATGGTCCGTCTGCGCGAGTCCATAGACGCCGGGGGCACCGAGCTACCGGTCGACGAGCGTCGTCTCACCCGCGCCCGCCGTGCCGTCGAGAAGGCCGCGGCCATCCTGGGGGAAGGTGCCGACCGCGAATAGGCGCTGAGCTAGGGGGAGCAGCCTCGGGCTGGGCGTCAACCCGAGGCCGCGCCGGCAGGTGCGGAATTGATCTCGTCGACGAGTTGCCGGAGCCGGCCGTAGCTGCGGCGATCGAAGCGCAGCGCGATGCGGGGAAGCTCTGGGTGGTCGCCGTCGTCCAGCTCGGGCTGGGTGGCGTCAATGGCCTCGAGGCCTCCACCGGTCACGATGTCGGGATAGCGCTGGGACAGCCGGTCGAGGTGGCCAGGGTCAAGTGGCGAATTGAGCCGCAGCACCAGCCGGCGGCCGACGCTGCGCGAGGAGTGATAACGGCCGTAGAAGCCCACCAGCTCGGCTGCCGCCTCCTCCACCGTTGCAGCAACCCGTACCAGGGACAGGTCGTCGGGTGACACCAACCCGCGCCCGACCAGTTCGCTCTCGACGAAGTGGTACCAGGTCTCCCAGTAGGTGCTCCCGGAGGGTCCGAGCAGCACGATCGGGGCGAGCGGGTGACCGGCCGGTCTGGAGCAGGGTGAGAAGCTCGAAGGCCTCGTCCATGGTGCCGAAGCCGCCGGGGAGCAGCACGAAGCCGTGTGACTCCTTCAGGAACGTCAGCTTGCGGGTGAAGAAGTACCGGAAGTTGATCAGCTTGGGGTCGCCGTCGATGATCGCGGTGGTGTCTTCGAAGGGGAGGCTGGATGTCCGACGCCGAAGGACGGTCTCGGCCCCGCGCCCTCGATGCCCGGCCTGCCATGATGCCCGGGCCCGGCACCGGTGATGACCATCCAGTCCGGCGTCGGCCATCGCCTGTCGCCGAAGGCGGCGGGCCACCTCGTACTCGGGACTCTCCCGGCGGTGCGGGCCGAACCGAAGATCGAGACCTTGCGGATGTCGCCGGTAGGGCTCGAAGACGAGGAACGAGTAGCGCAGCTCCTTGAGGGCGGCGTTGACCAGCTTGAGCTCGCCCCGGTCGGACGGCCTTCGCGGCCGATGCGCAGCGCGGTGACGACCATCTCGAAGACCAGGTCGGCGTCGGCGCGATGCCCGCCGCGCGAGCGGCTCACGAGGTCTCGGCACGGAGTCGCGATCCGTGTCGGTGCGTCGATCCGGTACGGTAGCGCGGCCGGGAGCGGGGTGCTCGGCTCACGCGGACACGGGCGCGACCCGGCCGTAGACCGTGGTGCGCTGTTCGAGGCGTGCGCCCGAGGGGCTCGACGAGCGGCTCGAAGGCGTCCGTCGTCCATGCCCTGGCCGTGGTCGGCGCCGGCGGCCCGCGAGATGTTCTCGTCCATGAGGCGTGCCGCCGAGGTCGTTGACCCCGGCCTGAAGGAGCTGGCGGACGCCGTCGGCGCCCAGCTTCACCCAGGAGACCTGGATGTTGTCGATGAGGCCGTGGTAGGCGATGCGGCCCACGGCGTGCATGAGGACGGTCTCGCGGAACGTGGGGCCACGGCGGGCCTTGTGCTGGAGGTAGATGGGTGCCGCCATGTGCACGAACGGCAGCGGGACGAACTCGGTGAAGCCACCGGTCTCGGCGTTGCAGGTCGCGGGTGCGCACGAGGTGACGGGCCCAGGAGCCGGGGTGCTCGATCGAGCCGAACATGATGGTGATGTTCGACGCAGAGCCCGACACCGTGGGCGGTGCGGTGGACCTCGAGCCATTCGTCGGTGTCGATCTTGTCGGGGCAGAGCATGGCCCGGACCTCGTCGTCGAGGATCTCGGCCGCGGTGCCCGGCAGCGTGCGGAGCCCGGCGTCGCGGAGCCGCGTCAGGTAGGAGGCGAGCGGCTCGCTCGAGGCGGCGAGCGCCCTCGTGACCTCGAGGGCGGTGAAGCCGTGGATGTGGATGTCGGGCGCGGCCTCGTGCACCGCCCGGGTGACATCGAGGTAGTAGTCGCCGTCGAAGTCCGGGTGGATGCCACCCTGGAGGCAGACCTCGGTGGCTCCCCGGCTCGCGGCCTCGACGACCCGCTGCTGGATGTCTTCGAGGGTGAGCAGGTAGGGGTTGCCCCGCAGGTTCAGCGAGAGGGGGCCCTTGGAGAAGCCGCAGAACCGGCACTTGAAGGTGCACACGTTGGTGTAGTTGATGTTGCGGTTGCGGACGTAGGTGACCACGTCGCCCACGGCTGTTCCGGCGCAGTTCGTCGGCCACCTCGGCCACGGCTGCGACCTCGGGCCCCCGTGCGCCGAAGAGGGTCACGAGTTCGTCCTCGTCGGGTTCCTGGCCGAGGAGGACTCCGGACAGCACCTCGTTGACGGCGCCGCGCACCGACCGGTGCTCGGGGACGAGCCGAGGGGGCGACGGGACGAGCCCGAGTACCAGGCCGTGCTGAGGGCGCCCGATCGTGGTCACCTCAGCGCCGTCGCCCGGAGCGAGGCGCGCTCGCTTGATCTTCCGGGAAGACGCGCGCCCGGATCGTCGCGGCCGAGCCCTTCGGCATCGGCGCGGTCCAGGACCGCGAACCGCAGCTCGGGATCGATCCAGCGGTCCGGGTCGGCAGCGAACTCGGGGTAGACGGTAAGGCGGGGCGCGAGCGTGCGACCGGCGGCTTCGGTGACGTCGGCGCAGGCGATCGAGGGCAGGCCAGGGGCGTTCGGGGTTGACGTGATCGGCGGTGACCGGCGAGACGCCGCCCCAGTCGTCGATGCCGGCATCGAGCAGGACGCCGAAGTCGTCGGACAGGTTCGGCGGGGCCTGCACGTGGACTCGTCGGGCGGGAGGATCAGCGGGCCCAGGCGATGGCCTCGAGGTACTCGTCGGGCGGGCAGGGCGGCTGCGGCGTGCATCGAGGTGCCGGGCTTGGGCAGGAAGTTCTGGACGATGACTTCCTGGATGTGGCCGTGGCGGGCGTGGCAGGCCGCGATCGCCTCGATCGTCGTCGAGGCGGGATCGCCCGGCTCTCGCCGATGCCCACGAGGAGACCGGTGGTGAACGGGATGGCGAGCTCGCCCGCTGCGTCGAGGGTGGCGAGATCGGCGCTCGGCGTCTTGTCGGGCGGGCCGCGGTGGCAGGCGAGGTCGCGGATCGACGGACTCCAGCATCATCCCCTGTGAGGGTGCCACCTGGCGCAGCAGGGCCAGTTCGTTCGCAGCCAGCGCACCGGCGTTGGCGTGGGGCAGCAGACCGGTCTCGACGGTCACCAGCGGGCACATCTCGACCAGGTAGTCGATGGTGGACGTGTAGCCGTTCTGGCGGAGCCACTCGGCGACCGCTGGCGTAGCGCTCCTCGGGACGCTCGCCCAGGGTGAACAGCGCCTCGTGGCAACCGGCGGCGCGCTCCGGCCAGGGCGATGGCGACAGGACCTCTTCGGGCTGGAGATAGGGGGCCTCGAGGCGCGCCGGGGGTTGGGCGAAGGTGCAGTAGCCGCAGCGATCCCGGCACAGCCTGGTGAGCGGGATGAAGACCTTCGGGGAGTAGGTGACCCGTGTTCCGGTGCGGGCGTTCCGCCGCTCGGCTGCCTCGGCCATCACGTCGGCGAGAGATCGACGTAGCAGGTCACTCTTCATGGTCGCTCACGTTACCGGCAGGGTCACCTCGACGCGGACCCGGAGACGGAGGTAGGTTGTCGGCGCCGTCCGGCGGGACGTGCCGATGGGAGGAGCCATGAGGGTGCAGGCAGCACGGTTGGAGGCAGCACGGTTGGAGGCATCCGCGACGAAGCGAGCTGGGACGATGAAGAGATCCGGGGCGACAGCGGGAACAGAGACCAACCGGCTTGGTCGCGCACGGGGCTCTCTCCGTGTGGTGTTGGTGCTCGTGTTGGCGGCTGTCGCCGTGCCGGCGTGCGGAGACGACAACAGCGGCTCGGATGACCCGACCACCACAGCGGTGTCTCTGGAGGCCTGGGCTTCAGCGGTGGACGACATCTGCGGGCAGGCCCGTGCCGATGTCGAAGCCCTCGACAAGCCCGGGACAGCCGAGCAGGTGGCCACCTGGCTGGGTATCCAGCTCGACATCCTCGACCGGCAGGCCGACCGGGTCGACGCCCTGGGTGTGCCCACGGGCTACGAGGATCAGGTCGAGGAGTTCGTGGGCACCTACCGTGACCTCGTGGATCTCGCCGAGGAGACCCTGGAGCTGACCACCGAGGGAGCCACGCCTCTGGCCGAGGATCGTCTGGCCCGACTCCAGAGCGACCTGGCCGCCATGCAGGCCTCGGCCGGATCGTTGCGGTCCGAGCTCGGTATCACCAACTGTGACGCCGAGCTTCTGGGGCATCGGGCGCGCCGTCTACCGGCACGGCCGTCACCACCTCGGTGTCCGCAGGGGATCCAGGCCCGGTCACCACCGGCGGGTAGTGCCGGTCAGGGTTGATCAGCGGGCGCGTAGCGCCTGGGCCCGCTCGCCGAGTGCGTCGAGCACCTGGGAGAATGACTCCGCGAACTTGGCCACCCCTTCTTCCTCGAGGCGGGAGGTGATCTCCTCGAGGTCGACGCCGACCGCGTCCAGCCCTGCAATCACCTGCCGAGCGTCATCGAGGGCCGCGTCCGCGGTGCGGGCCACGGTCCCGTGGTCCTCGAACGCGATGAGGGTGCTCTCGGGCATGGTGTTGACCGTCTCGGGAGCTATCAGAGGGTCGACGTAGAGGGTGTCGGGGTAGGCCGGGTCCTTTGTCGAGGTGCTGGCCCACAGCGGTCGCTGCGGTCTGGCACCCCGGGCGGCGAGCGCATCCCAGCGGGCGCCCGAGAAGCGCTCCTGGAACAATGCGTAAGCCAGCTGGGCGTTGGCCACCGCGGCCCTGCCCCTCAGGCGGCTCGCCTCGGGGGTGGCGAGGTTGTCGAGGCTGCGGTCGCACTCGGTGTCTACACGGCTGACGAAGAAGGACGCCACCCCGGCCACCCCCGAGAGGTCGCCCGGGTGTGCCTCGAGGCCGTCCAGGTAGGCGTCGACGACCTCGCCGTAGCGGGCGAGGGAGAACAGCAGGGTGACGTTGACGTTCACCCCTTCGGTGACCAGTTGGCGGAAGGCTGTGAGACCTTCGGCGGTCCCGGGGACCTTCACCAGGAGGTTCGCAGCGCCGACTCGTCGCCGCAGGTCGCGGGCAGCTTCCACGGTGGCCGTGGCATCGCGGGCGATGGTGGGATCGACCTCCACGGACACGAACCCGTCGGCTCCGGCGCTTTCCTGGTGGACGGGGGCCAGGAGGCCGCACGCGGCGCGGATGTCGTCGACGACCAGCTCCCAGTAGGCCTCCTCGGCGTCGGCTCCCTGCGCGAGCAGTGCGCGCAGCTGCCCGTCGTAGTCACCCGAGGAGGTCATGGCCTGCTGGAAGATCGTCGGGTTGGAGGTCAGGCCCCGCACGCCCCGCGTCACCCAGGTGGCGAGTTGCCCGTCGGTCAACCACGAGCGCCGGATGTTGTCCAGCCAGGGACTCTGGCCGCCTTCGTTCCAGAGTCGGCGGAGTCGGGTGGTGCTCATCGGTCCTCCAACAGGCAGCGGGCCCGGGCCGCCACGTTCTCGGCGGTGATCCCCAGCTCGGCCAGAACGACCGGTCCGGGGGCGCTGGCACCGAATCGGTCGATGCCCACCGTGTCGTCCACCCAGCGTTCCCAGCCAAAGGTGGCCGCCGCCTCCACGGACAGGGAGGGGAGGCCGGGAGGGAGGACGTGGTCGCGATCGGTGGCGGGCAGTTCGGCGAACAGCTCCCAGCTCGGCATCGACACGACGCGGGCGGCGATGCCGTCTACGGCCAGCAGTTGGGCGGCCGCCAGGCACACCGACACTTCGCTGCCGGTGCCCACCAGCGCCACTTGGGCCTCGGGAGCGTCGGCCAGGACGTAGGCCCCTCGGGCCAGCCCGGCCGCGGAAGCGGGTTCGGTGACCACCGGGAGGTCCTGGCGTGACAGCACCAGGGCCACCGGCCCACCCCGGGAGAGGGCCACCTGCCAGGCTGCCGCGCACTCGTTGGCGTCCGCCGGGCCGGATCACTGTCAGACCCGGCATGGCGCGTAGGGATGCCAGATGCTCGACGGGCTGGTGGGTCGGACCGTCCTCACCGACGGCCACCGAGTCGTGGGTGAACGAATAGATGACCTTGGTGCCCATGAGGGCGGCAAGGCGGATGGACGGCCGGCAGTAGTCGGCGAACACGAAGAAGGTGCCGCCCACGGGGATGACCCCTCCGTGGAGGGCCATACCGTTCATGGCCGCGGCCATGGCGTGTTCGCGGATCCCGAAGTGCACCTGGCGACCAGCAGGTGTGGCCGGAGAGAGCACCTCGACCCCGGGGAGTGCGGTGCCGGTGTTGGCCGTCAGGTCGGCGCCGCCGCCCAGGATGCCGGGCACCACGTCCAGGACGGCCCGGAAGCAGGCACCGCTGGCTTTGCGGGTGGCGACAGCCTCGTCCAGCGGCCAGGACGGCAGGTGCTGTTCCCAGCCCACCAGGCCTTGTCCTGCCAGTGCCGCGGTCACCTCCGGGTCGTGTCGCTCGGCCAGACGTGCCTCCCAGGCGAGGCGCTCGGGATGGTGCCGGGAGGCGGCCTGAGTGAACCACGCCCGAACCTCGGGGGCCACCTGGAAGGACTGGTCCGGATCCAGGTCGAGCAGCTCTTTGGTTCGGCGGACCTCCTCGACGCCCAGCGGACTGCCGTGGGCCTCGGAGGTGTCGGTGAAGCCGGGGGATGGCCAGCCGATGTGCGATCTCAGTATCACCAGGGAGGGGCGCTCCTCTTCGGCCGCGGCTCGTCGCAGGGCCGCCTCGAGAGCATCGAGGTCGTTGGCTGATTCGCCGACGTCGACCACGTGCCAGCCGTATGCCTCGAAGCGTCGGAAGGTGTCGTCGGAGAAGGAGAGATCGGTGGAGCCGTCGATTGTGATCCGGTTGTCGTCGTAGACGCAGATGAGGCGCCCCAGCTGTTGGTGGCCGGCCAGAGAGGCTGCCTCGTGACTCAACCCCTCCTGGAAGTCGCCGTCCGAGCACAGCACCCAGACCCGGTGATCGCACAGCGCCTCGCCGAAGCGGGAGCGCAGGTGTCGTTCGGCCATCGCCATCCCCACGGCACTGGCCATTCCCTGGCCCAGAGGACCGGTGGTCATCTCGACCCCGGGCGTGTGGCCCAACTCGGGATGGCCGGGTGTGCGCGATCCCCACTGACGGAAGTCCTCGAGGTCCGCGAGATCGAGGTCGTAGCCGGCCAGGTGCAGCATCGAGTAGAGCAGGATCGAGGCGTGGCCCGCGGAGAGCACGAACCGGTCGCGGTCGAACCAGGTGGGGCACGAAGGGTCCTGTCGCATGATCCGGGTGGAAAGCACCGTGGCCAGAGGGGCCAGGGCCATGGCGGTACCCGGATGTCCACTGTTGGCGACCTGCGGTGCGTCCATGGCCAGACCGCGGATCACCGCAACAGCCCGTGCCTCGAGTTCTGCGGTCATGGTCATGTCTCCGGGGGCGGGGCCGGCGCATCAGCCGGCGGGACTGCGGGATCGGCCGATGGGGCCAGCAACGTGTAGGGCACAACGGTGACCGGTCCCTCGTCGATGCGGCAGTGGGCGCGCACGGTGCCGAAGCTGTCGAAGTCGATCTCGCCTCTTACGAGGCGGTAGCTGAACTTCGCGGGCTCCACCGCCAGCGGCTGGACGAAGCGCGCCACCTCGATGTCGCCATCTCGCCTATAGACGACCTCCAGGGTGGCCGTGCCGGAATGGTCATCGGGACAGTGCACGATGACCACCAGGTGTGGAGCCCAGGTGATGGGCAGGGGGTCGGTGACCACCGCCGAGAAGTGTGCGCCGGTGATGTCGAGGCGGGCCGAGGGCCCCTCGACCTGTCGCACGTCGATGCCTTCGATGAAGAGGGCCGCCAGGATGTGCATCCTCCGACGCTACCGCGACCGCAGCGACTCGGGATCACCCGGGTAGGCCACCCGGATGGCCACCGTGGTAGGTCACCGCAGCACCACAGCCAGCTACGCTTCGGCTGTGGCCAGCGCCGAGTCCTCCGGTTCCACCCGGGAGGCCATCCTCGTCGCCGCCCAGCACTGCTTCGCCAATCACGGCTACGACGGTACGTCGCTGAACGACATCGCCGAGCAGGTGGGTATCCGCCGGCCCAGTCTGCTGCACCACTTCTCGTCGAAGGACACCCTGTACCGGGAGGTCTTCGAACGGGCGCTCGCTGGAGTGGATGGCCAGGGTGGACTCGGTCACCTCCCCACAGGGCCCCCCCCGTGAGGGCTGGATACTGGTGGACGAGGTGATCACCGCCGGCTTTCGCTTCTTCCAGGAGCACCCCGAGTTCGTCCGCATCGTGCGGCGCGAGGCTCTGGAGGGGGGTGAGCACCTGGGCATCGACCTCGGTGTGGCGCTACGGCCGGTGTTCCAGCGGGCGGTGGGGTTCTTCGAACGGGGCATGGACGACGGGCACTTCCGGCGTTTCGACGCCGAGCTCTCGCTGCTCACCGGGTACGGCGCGCTGCTCTCCTACTTCAGTGACCTCCCGCTGCTCGAGGGTCTACTGGGACGCGACCCTCTCGACGACGACTGCCTGGAGGCCTACCTGGTCCACTTCCGGGCCTTCTTCAAGGCGGCCCTGGAGCCCTGACCGGTCCGGCATCGCACGCCGCGGCGACGTGGCGCAAGAGCCGGTCGGTGGCGTTGACGTCGAGATCGAGGGACGAGGCGTGGAAGCACCAGCGGCCGGCCGGGTCCTGGGAGAGAACCGGGCGCAGCCCTGCTCGGGGCCCGAACACCGACGCCGGTCCCCGCCGGGCACCCTGCCACACCGCCGCGGCGGCCAGCAGGGATTCGGTGGCCGCCGCCGGATCGGCGGCCTCGGGGGGTACGGCCGCCGCCGGATCGGCGGCCTCGGGGGGTACGGCCGCCGCCGGATCGGCGGCCTCGAGGGCCTGTAGTGCCAGGAGGCAGATGCTCGCTTCGATGCGGGCCTGCTCCAGCCACGGAGCGGCCTCCTCTTCCAGTCCGGGTGCCTCGCACTCCTGCGCTTGTTCCAGCCACCGGCGCAGGTGCGCCCGGTTGGACACCTCCCCGACCGTCCCGGAAGCGGCCACCAGCGCCTCGACCAGAGCGAGCGGACGGGCACCGTCACACGCCTCGGCCAGCACCCGCCAGCCCAGCTCGTCCGCAGTGAGGGCCCAGGCCTCGGCGGGGTCGTCACCGGCCAGGAATCCGGCCACCGAGGCCAGCGGGAGCTGCGAAGCGCGGGCTGGACCATGGGGTTGGCCAGCCAACCTGAGGTGCACTCCACCAGACCCGGCTCGCGGCCCCGCAGAGGCCCCAGGAACAACCGGTCGGCCATCACCACGTCGTTGCAGGGGTAGTTGTCCCACACCAGGGGCGGTCGGTCCCCCAGAGCCGCCGCCCGGAGGCGGGCGTCATCGACTGTCAACGTGTCGGTGACCACGGTGGGACCCGTCCAGGCGACGGGCACCTCCGGTGGGCACGTGGCGGCCAGATCGTCCAGGTAGGGGTTGGAGGCCAGGCTGGTGTAGTCGGTGGGTACCAGCGCCAGGGCGGTGGTACCGGCCAGGTGCTCGGCGAGCCAGCGCACGAGCTCTCCGTGGTCTCGGCCCAATCCCGGTCGGGGAGGGATGTCGTCGAGGGCCAGCACGACGGTGGCGACACCAAGGCCGACCACCTGGTCCACCTTGGCCGCCAGTGCGGCCCGGTCGTCGGGGTCGTCGTAACGGATGGACAGCCCCGGGGACAGCGCGAAGGCCACCGCCAGGGTGTCGGCCTCCACCAGGGCAGCCAGGTCGGCCAGCTCGTCGGGGTCATAGGCCTCGCGCCAGCGGGTCCGGTGCTTGGGGTCGTCCTTGGGTGCGTAGACGTAGTGGTTCATGCCCCGCCGGTGGCACCAGGCCATCACCTCCAGACGCTGGGAGGTGGACCATGGCGGGCCGTAGAAGCCCTCGATGATTCCGAGCATCGGTGTCTGTGGGTCGGGCATCGGGTCATCTTTGCCCACCGGTGACCTGCCCTGGCTAGCCTGCCGCCGTGACCGGGCGAGCCCTACCCAGCACAGAACCGCAGAGCCATACGCTCTCGGAGGCGTCGTCGAAAGCCTTCCTGGCACCGTTCGGCATCCCCTTCCTCGCCGAGCAGATCGTGGCCACCCCCGAGGAGGCCGCGGCCGCTGCCGCTGCGATGGGCTTCCCGGTGGTGCTCAAGGCCAACGGTGAAGGGATCGCGGACAAGACCGAGCGAGGGCTCGTGCGCCTGGCCCTGGCCGACGCCGATGCCGTGACCCGGGCCGCCGACGAGCTGATGACGGCCACCGCCGGGGACGAGGGAGAGGTCAGCCTCCTGGTGGCTCCCATGGTGTCGGCTCACCGCGAGTTCCTGGCCGGCCTGGCCCGCGACCCCCAGTTCGGGATGACCGTGGTTATGGGAGCGGGAGGGGTCTTGGCCGAGGCCGTAGGAGACGTCACGGTCCGCCTCGTACCCATCGAGGCCGTCGATGCCGACGAGATGCTCGAAGACCTGACCATCGGCGCCCTGCTGGGTCCCTGGCGAGGGGAACCGGCCGTGGACCGGGCAGCGCTCGCCGATGTGCTCCTGGGGCTTTCACGTGCCGCTTCCGAGCATCTCGAACTCGTCTCGGTCGACCTCAACCCCATCTTGATCCAGGAGGGTCGGCCCGTGGCCGTCGACGCCCTGGTGGAACTTGGAGGAGCGCGAGAGGAACCATGAGCCCCCGCATCGCCCCGGAGCGCTTCGCTGCACTGTTCGATCCCCGTGGAGTGGTGGTGGTCGGCGCCAGCAGCCACCCTGGGAAGTTCGGCTTCGTGGCCCTGCACAACCTCTTGGCCTGTGGTTATCCGGGGAAGGTCTATGCCACCAATCGTGAGGGGGGCGCACTTCTCGGAATCGAGACGTGTACCTCCATGGACGAAGTTCCTGCGGGCGACTGCGATCTGGTCTTCCTGTGCACCCCCCAGGCTGCCAACCCCGACATCCTGCGCTCCTGTGCCGAGCGGGGCATCACAGCGGCCTTTTCGTGCATCGGCCGGCTACAGCGAGGCCGGAGCAGAGGGTCGGCGGGCCCAGGAGGCCCTGGTGGACCTGTGCGAAGAGCTGGGCATCCTGCTGGTGGGGCCCAACGGCCAAGGGGTCGTATCCACACCGGCCTCGTTGTGTGCCCAGATCGTCGCCCCGTACCCGCCGCCAGGCAGGATCGGGATAGCCAGCCAGTCGGGGAACTTCGTCTCTTCGTTCCAGAACCTCGCCCGCCATTCGGGGGTGGGGGTCAGCCGTGCGGTGTCAGCGGGCAACGCGGCCATGGTCGAGGTGATCGACCTGATCGAGTACTACGCGGAGGATCCCCACACCGACGTGGCGTTGGCCTACCTGGAGGGCATCCCCGACGGTCGCGGCTTCTACGAACGGATCCGAGCCGTCACCCCGACCATCCCGGTGGTGCTCGTCAAGGGGGGCGCAAGCAGCGGAGGGGCCCGCGTCGCAGCCAGCCACACCGGGTCCCTGGCCACCGACGACCGGGTCTTCGAAGGGATGTGCCGCCAGGCCGGGATCACCAGAGCCCACACCATCGAGGAGGCTTACGAGGTGGCGGCGACCTTCGCCACCCAGCCGCTCCCGGCGGGTCCACAGGTGTGCGTGGTCAGCACCGCCGGGGGTTGGGGAGTGGTCACCGCCGACGCGATCGCCTCCACGGACCTCGAGCTCATGGTGCTACCCGACGATCTGCTGGCAGGTTTGGACGATCTCCTCCCGCCGCGGTGGAGCCGCAGACAACCCGGTCGACCTCGCGGGCGGTGAGACCCGCGACACCATCCCCGCTGTCCTCGAGACCGTGGTGGCCCACCCCGAAGTGCAGGCGGTGATCCTGTTGGGCATGGGGATCCAGGACAACCAGGGCCGCCTCGAGCGTGAGGGCCCCTTCTATCCCGAGTGGGGCCTGGAGCGGATCTGCGAGTACCACAGCCGCCAGGACCGCCGGTTCACGACGGTGGCCGCGCAGCTCGCCACCGCCTCGTCCAAGCCCGTTCTGACCGCCACCGAGTTGGCCGTCACCTCCCCTGACAACGCCGCCGTGGACGGGGTCCGTGCCAGCGGGAAGCTCTGCTACCCGTCCGCCGACCGGGCGGTGAGGGCTCTTGCGCACCTCGAGGCCTATGCCCGCTGGCGGCGCCACCGAGGTGAGCCCGCGCGACCGTAGGATCTTTCCGTGCGCCGCTTCCTGCTCCCGGTGGGCCTCTTGGTGCTGGCCGGCGCGGCCGGCGCGGGGGCCTGGTCTGTCGACCGGTCCGGCGACGAGCGGGCCCCCGGCGCTCCGGTCGAGTCGGTGGTGGCGACACCCCTCTTGTCTCCGCGGCGCGTGCCCGGCTGGCTGGCACAGCCGACAGCCGACGAGCGGCTCCGTCTGGGCCTGCAGCCGGTGATCGACCAGTCACCGCCGGACACCTGCCTGGTGGTCGGGCGCCAGGGACTGGCCGTCGTCGACCAGCAGCCCGACCTGGCGGTGGTCCCCGCCTCCAACCAGAAGCTGGTCACGGGTCAGGTGGCTCTGGAGGTGCTGGGAGTCGATCACCGGTTCACCACCAGGGTCCTGGCTCCGGCAGCTCCCGCGGAGGGCCGGGTGGAGGAGCTCTGGTTGGTGGGCGGCGGAGACCCCGTGCTGGGGACCGGGGACTTCCTCGCCGGCTTCGACCAGCCTCCGCCCCACACCTCCCTCGAGGAACTGGCTCAGGCCGTCGTGGATGCCGGTGTCACGGAGGTGAGCGGCGACGTCCTGGCTGACGCCAGCCGCTACGACGATCTGGTGACCGTCCCCTCCTGGGCACCCCGGGACTACGGGACCGCAACCCCAGGCCCACTGGTGGCCTTGGCGGTGAACCGGGGTACAGCTCGTTTGCCACCGACCCCGACGCGGTGATCGTCCCCCAGCCCTCGGCGGATGCCCCCGCCGCGGCCGCGGAAGCCTTCATCGACGCCCTGGAGGCGCGCGGAGTGACGGTGGGGGGATCGGCGGAGACAGGTGTCGTGGACCAGGGCGGGCCCGAGGTGGCGGTGGTCTCGTCACCGCCGCTGAGCGACATCGTGGCGCTCATAGAGTCCATCTCCGACAACACCGTGGCCGAGCTCTTGGTCAAGGAGTTCGGCCAGGCCCGACGTTCCGAGGGCTCCACCGAGGCAGGCCTGGAGGTCATGCGCACCCACCTGGAGGAAGCGGGCTTGCCCACCGAGGGGGTCGTGCTGGCTGACGGCTCGGGCCTGCACCAGGACAACCGTCTCACGTGCCGCTTCCTGGTGGCGTTGCTGGAGGAAGCAGGGCCCGAATCAGCACTGGCCTCGGGGTTGGCGGTGGCGGGGGAGTCCGGCACCCTGGCCGAACGTATGCAGGGCGCCGCAGAGGGCCGCATCCGGGCCAAGACCGGTTCGCTGCGCGAGACCTCGGCCCTGTCGGGGTTCGCGGAGCCCCTGGCGGGGGACGACCTGGTCTTCGCCTACGTGGCCAACGCGGAGGAGGTTCCCGAGAGCGTGCTCGGGCTCCAGGAGCTGCTGGCCAGCGTCCTGGTCCGCTACCCCGAGGGTCCGCCACGCTCCACGCTGGGCCCCTCGGGAGCGACCCCGCTCCGTTGAGCCTGTTTGCGTGCGGGGGCGGCCGGGGTGAGACTGGCAGTTGGCGACGGAGGCACCGTGACATCCTTCCCCGAGACGATCCGTGATCTGTGGGACCTGCTGCGACGCTACGCGGACCAGGAGCTCTACCAGCCGCTGCGCAACCTTCCCGGCTACGTGGGCCTCGGGCTGGGCGGGGCGGTCCTGGCGGCCACGGGCGCCTTCCTCCTGGCTCTCGGAGGGCTTCGCCTGGTCCAGACCGAGCTGCCCCGCCAACTCGACGGCACCGGTGACTCGAGCCCCGCGCCGTACCTGATCCTGTTCGTGGCGTGTCTCCTTGCCGTGGGTGCCCTGGCGGCCCGGGCCGGCAAAGCGCGGGGCGGTTCATCGTGAGCGAGGTCGAGCGCATCACCCGCGACGACATCGAGGCCAAGCTGAGAGAGCTCCAAGGCGGCGTCGACGAGGCAGCCGACCGGGCGGTCAGCTACGCCCTGGTCGCTGGCGCCGCGGTTCTGGCCGGCGTAGTGGTCGTGGCCTTCCTGCTGGGAAGGCGGAAGGGGCGTCGCAAGGAGACCTACGTGGAGGTACGCCGCCTGTGAGCGTTCCGGAATGAGCGGCCGGCTGGCCCGGAAGGCCGCGGGGGCGCCCTGTCCGCTCAGCGTCGCCTTTCCCTCAGCACCCTCTCCAGGCGCGGCCTCGATGAGGGCCTGCTCGGAGGCGACCGCCGCTGGCTGGCCGTGGGAGGCCTGGCCTGGACCGCCGCGCTGGTGCGCTGGGCATGGCGGCGCACCCCTGAGGTCGTGTACCGGACCCGCCTGGGCCCCGGTGAGACGTTGGTCATCTCATCCCGTCCGCCCACACGATGAGGGTCCGGTTGCGCAATCCCAACCGGGAGGTGGAGGTCACCGGGCCGATCGTCGTGTACCGCCTCCTCGAGGAACTGGGCCTCAACCGTGAGGCGGTGCTCGTGGTGCGAGGTGACACCCTGGTGACCGGGGACGTGACCCTGGACGACACCGACGAGGTCGAGATCCGTCCCGTCATCTCGGGGGGAGCGGGTGAAGTGCCGGGTGTGCCGGGAGCCCGCCGTGATCGACCTGCGGCGCCACAACGCCGGGTTCTGTGCAGAGCACTTCCTACGGTTGTGTCGTGATCAGGTTCAGCGGGCAATCGACGACTTCGACATGTTCGACCGGGAGGAACGTGTCCTGGTGGCGGTATCGGGAGGCAAGGACAGCCTTGCTGTCTGGGACCTCCTGGTGGCCCTGGGCTATCAGGTCGACGGCTTCACGATCGGGCTGGGGATCGGCGACTACTCGGGGCGTTCTCTCACCCATGCCCGTGACTTCGCCACCTCTCGGGGCCTGCACCTCACCGAGGTGGACCTCCCCACCGATATCGGCTTCGACATCCCCACCGGTGCCAGGACCGCCCGGCGTGCGCCGTGCTCGGCGTGTGGGTTGTCCAAGCGCCACCTCTTCGACGAGGCCGCCAGGCGAGGTGGGTACGACGCCGTGGTCACCGGCCACAACCTCGATGACGAAGCCGCTGTGCTGTTCGGGAACGTCCTGCGATGGCAGACCGATTACCTGGGTCGCCAGCAGCCTGTGTTGGATGCCCGGGACGGCTTCCCCCGCAAGGCGAAGCCCCTGATCCGGCTGACCGAGCGCGAGACCGCCGCCTACTGCATCCTGCGGGGAATCGACTACCTGGTCGAGGAGTGCCCGCTCGCTGTGGGGAACCGCCATCTCGGCTACAAGGAGGCGCTCAACCAGATCGAAGTGGCCTCACCCGGATCCAAGCACGACTTCTACTTCGGCTTCCTGGCCCGGGTCTCCTCGCGGTTCGCTGGTGAGGTCGAATCGGGACGGGCGGCGCTCCGCTCCTGCGACCGATGTGGTTCACCCACTCCTTCGGACACGTGCGCCTTCTGCCGCCTACGCGAGCGGGCTATCCGATGAACGGGGCAGAGTCCAGGAAGGAAACGGGCAGGCCGCTCCAGGTCGGCGAGCGTGTACTGCTGATCGACACCAAGGACCGCCGCTACCTGGTCACCCTGAAAGCCGGCGGGCAGTTCCACTCTCACAGCGGCTACGTCGACCACGACGAGCTGATCGGGGGGCCCGAGGGCCGATGGGTGCGTGCCACCGGCGGTGCTCGGTACCGCGTGGTCAGGCCCACCCTGGCCGAGTTCATCCTGAAGATGCCCCGAGGAGCCCAGGTCATCTATCCCAAGGACCTGGGACCTCTCCTGATCCTGGCCGACATCGCTCCGGGTCTGCGGGTCCTCGAGTCGGGGGTCGGTTCCGGCGCGCTGTCCATGACCCTGCTACGGGCGGGTGCGTCGGTGGTCGGCTACGAGGTCCGCGAGGATTTCGCAGCCAGGGCAAGGGCCAACGTCGAGACGTTCCTGGGGTCGGAAACCGCGGACAGTTACCGGATCGAGGTGCGCGACACCTACGAAGGCATCGACGAGGAGGACCTGGATCGGGTACTCCTGGATCTGCCCGAACCCTGGCGGGTGGTGGACCACGCCTCGAAGGCTCTACGCCCCGGTGGGCTGATCGTGTCCTATACGCCGAGCGTGGTGCAGGTGTCCCAGCTGCGTGAGGCGCTCGACCGTGCGGGGTTCGTCATGGCCGAGACGCTGGAGGTGCTCCAGAGGAGCTGGCACGTGGAGGGCCTGGCGGTTCGCCCCGACCACCGCATGGTCGCCCACACCGGCTTTCTCACCCACGCCCGCTGGCTGGGTGCCACCAGCGGCGGACCGCTCACTCGGGTTCGATGAAGATGCACTCCCCGGGGCACTCCTCGGCGGACTCGATGACTGCCTCCAGCTGACCGTCGGGGATGTTGGCCATCCCCTCGGCGCCACCAGGATCGCTGAACACCTTGGCGCCTTCCTTGACGTAGGCCAGCCCGTCGTCGAGCAGGGTGAAGACGTCGGGGGCGATCTCTTCGCAGAGTCCGTCTCCGGTGCAGAGATCCTGATCGATCCAGACCTTCATGGTTCGCCTGTACCTCTCCGTTCGAGGGTGATGGGCACGATGATAGCCAGGCCCACCCGAATAAACACGGCATATGTGAGGGAAATACCCGGGCCCAAACGTATGCCCGGGCGCGGGCGCGTAGCCAATCCGCGCCCGACTCGGTTCCTGTCCGCCACCTCAGGCTCACCCGACGCACCGAATCCAGCCGATAAGGTCCCATCAGGACGCCGGAGGTGACAGCCACATGAGCGACGCAACCCACGACGCAGCACCCGGCGCCGGGCTGCCTCCCCAGCGCGAGCTACGCGATCTGCGCAACCAGGCCGCCAACCTCGAAGAAGAGGTCGCCAACCTCCGCCAGCGACTGCAGGACGCTCCCAAGCGGGTCCGCACCCTCGAGGAGCGACTCCTCGAGACCAAGGGCCAACTCGCCCAGGCCGTCAGCCAGAACGAGAAGCTCGCCTACACGCTGCGCGAGGCACGCGACCACATCGCGGCCTTGCGAGAGGAGGTCGAGAAGCTCACCCAGCCACCGGCGGCCTACGGCACCCTGCTCGCCACCAACGACGACGGCACCGCCGACGTCTTCTCCGGCGGGCGCAAGATGCGGGTGTCGATATCGCCCGCTCTGCCCCACCAGGACCTCACCAGAGGGGCCGAGGTGGTCCTCAACGAGTCCCTCAACGTGATCATGGCCCGCGCCCCGGAGCGGTCAGGCGAGGTGGTGACCCTCAAGGAGGTGCTCCACGACGAGAACCGGGCGCTGGTGGTTGGCCGGGCCGACGAGGAGCGGGTCGTCGAGATCGCCGACCGCCTCGCCGGCACCAAGCTTCGCGCCGGTGACCACGTACTGGTCGACGGTCGCTCGGGGTTGCTCCTGGAGCGCCTTCCCCGGCCCGAGGTCGAAGAGCTGATCCTCGAAGAGGTGCCCGACATCACCTACGCCGACGTCGGTGGTCTAGACGGCCAGATCGAGCAGATCACGGATGCAGTGGAGCTCCCCTTCCTGCACCACGACCTGTTCGCCGAGCACCACCTGCCCGCTCCCAAGGGGATCCTGCTCTACGGACCGCCCGGTTGTGGCAAGACGCTGATCGCAAAGGCCGTCGCCAACTCGTTGGCCAAGAAGGTCGCCGAGGTCTCGGGCAACACCGAGGCGCGCAGCTACTTCCTCAACATCAAGGGCCCAGAGCTGTTGAACAAGTACGTGGGTGAGACCGAGCGGCAGATCCGCCTGGTCTTTCAGCGGGCACGCGAGAAGTCCGAGGAAGGCTGGCCCGTGATCGTCTTCTTCGACGAGATGGACTCGCTCTTCCGCACCCGGGGAACCGGCATCTCCTCGGACATGGAGTCCACGATCGTTCCTCAGCTGCTGGCCGAGATCGACGGGGTCGAGGCACTCAAGAACGTGATCGTGATCGGGGCATCCAACCGCGAGGACCTCATCGACCCGGCGATCCTGCGACCGGGGCGTCTCGACGTGAAGATCAAGATCGAGCGGCCCGACGAAGAGGCGGCGGCCGCGATCTTCTCCCGCTACCTGACACCCGACCTTCCCCTCGACACGAGCGAGGTCGAGAGCCTGGGTGGTGGTGATCGCGAGAAGGCCGTCCGGGTGATGATCGAGCGCACAGTCGAGGAGATGTACTCGACCAGTAGCGAGAACCGCTTCTTGGAGGTCACCTACCAGAACGGCGACAAGGAGATCATGTTCTTCAAGGACTTCTCCTCGGGCGCCATGATCGAGAACATCGTCCGCCGGGCCAAGAAGCTGTCCATCAAACGGTTCCTCGATAGCGGGGAAAAGGGAATCCGGGTGGCCCACCTGCTGGCCAGCATCCGCCAGGAGTACAAAGAGCACGAGGACCTCCCGAACACGACCAACCCCGACGACTGGGCCAAGATCTCGGGCAAGAAGGGAGAGCGCATCATCTACGTGCGCACCCTCGTCTCCCACGACGAGCACTCCGCCGGCGGCCGGGCCATCGAGCACGTGGCCACTGGCCAGTACCTCTGACCATGGCCCTGCGCAAGGTCTGCGGCATAGAGACCGAGTACGGCATCATCCAGCGTGGCACGACCGAGTCGAACCCGATCGCCTCCTCCTCAGTCCTGATCAACGCCTACCTCTCGAGCCTCTCTGACGCTCCCCGGTCGGACCCGGTCGGCTGGGACTTCGAGGACGAGACGCCGGGCAACGACGCCCGGGGGTCGATCATCGAGGGAGTGCTCGCACCGGAGATAGAGACCCATCTGGTGAACGCCGTGCTCACCAACGGGGCCCGGTTCTACGTCGACCATGCCCATCCTGAGATGTCCACGCCCGAGTGCACCGACGCCCTCGACGTGGTGGTGTGGGACCGGGCCGGCGAGGTGATCCTGCAGCGGGCCATGCATGCGGCCCGTGCTCTGCTGCCCGCGGGGCAGGAGATCGTCGTCTACAAGAACAACTCCGACGGCAAGGGGAACTCCTACGGCTGCCACGAGAACTACCTCATGGACCGAACCGTGCCCTTCGGTCGCATCGTCACCCACGTGACCCCCCACTTCGTGACCCGGCAGCTGTACACCGGCGCCGGCAAGGTGGGAACAGAAGTCGGGGGCCGCCGTGCCGAGGTCCCCTTCCAGCTCACCCAGCGAGCCGACTTCTTCGAGGAAGAGGTCGGGCTGGAGACGACACTCAAGCGACCGATCGTCAACACGCGTGACGAGCCCCACGCAGACGCCCAGAAGTACCGCCGGCTGCACGTGATCGTCGGGGACGCCAACCTGTCCGAGCTGAGCACCTTCTTGAAGGTGGGCACCACGATGCTCATGCTGTGCATGATCGAGGACGACGCCCTCAGCCGCACCTTCGATCTGATGTCCCCGGTGTGGGCCCTGCGCCAGGTGTCGGCCGACCTCACCCTCTCCCAGCCCCTCGAGCTGAGCGACGGATCGACCATCACCGCCCTGGAGATCCAGTGGGAGCTGTACGACCAGGCCCGCAAGTGGGCAGACGAGAACGGCACCGAGGCGGTGGGGGAGCGTTCAGGGGCTCTGATACTGGGCCGCTGGGAAGAGGTCCTCTCGGCCTTGGAGCACGATCCCATGAGCCTTCACGACCGCCTCGACTGGGTGGCCAAGTACCGCTTGCTGTCTGCCTACCGGGAGCGCCACGGCCTGGACTGGACGGACTCGCGCCTGGCTGCCATGGATCTCCAGTACCACGACCTGCGGGCCGAGAGCAGCCTGGCGGCACGCCTTCCGTTGGAACGCCTCGTTGGAGACGAAGAGGTGCTCGACGCCACCGAGCAGCCGCCCACCGATACCCGGGCCTGGTTCCGGGGTCGCTGCCTCCAGCGGTGGGCTGGCGAGATCGTGGCGGCCAACTGGGATTCACTTGTCTTCGACGTGGGCGCCGAACCCCTCCGCCGGGTCCCCATGATGGAGCCGCTACGGGGCGGAAAGGCCCAGGTGGGCGATCTCGTGGACCGTGCCGGGAGCGCCCGCGAGCTGCTGGACCTCCTGGGATCCTGACCGGCTACCGGGGGCCCCGGGCGTGAAATCGGGCGCCGGGTACGCCCTTCGGACGCCAGACTGCGCTAAGAACATGGTGCCGGGGACTGCCCGGCACCCAGAATATGGTGCCGGGGACTGCCCGGCACCCAGAAATATGGTGCCGGGGACTGCCCGGCACCCAGGGTCTGCGGAGGATCCACCATGCCAGAACGGGAACAGAAGCGGAAGCCCGCTCCCGCTCGGGAGGAGCAGGTCTCGGACCTCGAAGCCTCCTCGGAGGCGGGTGAGAAGATCAAGGCCGAACTGGATGAACTGCTCGACGAGATCGACGAGGTCCTCGAGACCAACGCCGAGGAGTTCGTCAAGTCCTACATCCAAAAGGGCGGGCAGTAGCCGCCGTGGGGGGCCCCTACCGCATCAGCCGCCGTGGCCTTCTCGTCGTTGGTGCCGGGGTGGTGTTGGGTACGGCGCTCCCGACCAAGGCCCGCGCCGGGGAAGGCTCCTCGACTGCAGGGCCCTACGGGCCGCTGCAGCCCCCTGACCCGCTGGGCCTGCGTCTCCCGGAAGGGTTCGAGGCCCGCGTCGTGGCGATGACCGGTCAACCCGTGGCCGACACGGGCTACCCCTGGCACCTCTTCCCCGACGGCGGCGCCTGCTTCGGTGCCGACGACAGAGGCTGGGTGTACGTCTCCAACAGCGAGGTCCCCAGCCGTCAGGGTGGTGCCTCGGCCCTCCGCTTCGGTCCCGACGGAGAAGTCATCGGCGCGTACCGCATCCTCGAGGGAACCAGCATGAACTGTGCGGGGGGTCCCACCCCGTGGGGCCGCTGGTTGTCCTGCGAGGAGTTCGACCTGCACGAAGCCTCCCAGGCCACCATCGACGAGGTGGGGGCCGTGGCCGGACGGGTGTGGGAGTGCGATCCCCTCGGTGAGGAACCGGCTGTCGAACGCCCCGCCCTGGGCCGCTTCGCTCACGAGGCAGTGGCGGTGGATCCCGTTGCCGGGGTGTTGTACCTGACCGAAGACCAGGGCGACGGTCTGCTGTACCGATTCCGGCCTGACGCCTATCCAGATCTCGACAGCGGAGTGCTGGAGGCTGCCCTCGTCGAGGGAGGCAGGGTGAGCTGGGTGCCCGTCCCAGATCCGGCGGCGGGGACAGAGCGTCCCAGCCAGCAGCTGGCCGGTGAGGTCACCAACTTCGCGGGCGGCGAGGGCATCTGGTTCCACGACGGCAGCATCGTGTTCACCACCAAGGGCACCAACCAGGTCCACCTGCTGCGAGATGACCGACTAGAGGTGCTCTACGACCCGGCCGGCGTGAGCGACCCCGTGCTCACGGGAGTCGACAACCTCACTGTGGCTCCACGGTCGGGTGAGCTATTCGTGGCCGAAGACGGCGGCAACATGGAACTGGTCCTGGTCGACTGGGAGGGGCGTGCTACCCCGTTCCTGCGTCTCGAGGGTCACGACGGCAGCGAGGTGACCGGTCCCGCCTTCAGCCCTGACGGTACGCGCCTGTACTTCTCGAGCCAGCGGGGGGAAGGCAACCTGGGTGTCGGGGTCACCTACGAAGTCGTGGGTCCCTTCACAGGGGCGGGTGAGGAGCCCGACACCGCCCCGACCACCGCGGGATCCACCCCGGGGCCCTCGACGACCCTGGCTGCCACCTCGACGGTCGCCGGCGCCACCGGTGGAACCGACAGCGGTGGAAGTGACGACGGAGGAAGTGGCGGGGACGGTGGCGGTACGGCGGTTCCGGCGTTGGTGGCAGGCGGAGCGGTGGTGGTGGGCGCTGGGGTGGCGGCCACCCTGGCCCTGCGCAGACGTGGCTCCCGGGCCGACCAGGACGTGTCCTGATCCGAGCCCGCGGCAAGAACCGGTAGCCTGCCCGACGTGACGCTGCCGCTGTTCTCGTCCGACCAGGATCCGGGTCCCGACTTCTACTCCCTGGCCCGGCGCCTCGGCGCTCTGCCCGAGCACCCCTCCGGCGATCTGCGGCCTGTGGGCGACGTCATCCATGCCACCACGGTCGTGGCCATCCGTTACACGGACGGGGCGCTCATGGCGGGCGACCGCAGAGCCACCTCGGGCAACCTGATCTCGCACCGGGCCATCGAGAAGGTGTTCCCCGCCGATCGTTGGTCGGGGGTGGCCATAGCGGGGGCGGCAGGTCCGGCCATGGAGATGGTGAAGTTGTTCCAACTGCAACTCGAGCACTACGAGAAGCTGGAAGGCCACACCCTCAGCCTCGAAGGCAAGGCGAACCAGCTGGGAATGATGGTACGCAGCCATCTCCCGGCCGCCATGCAGGGACTCGCCGTGGTGCCGCTCTTCGCAGGTTTCGACCAACGCCGGGCGACGGGTCGGCTGTTCCAGTACGACGTGACCGGCGGCCGCTACGAGGAGCGCAACCACGCCGCCACCGGCTCGGGCAGCCTGCACGCGGGCACGGTGGTCAAGTTGGGCTGGCGCGAGGGCATGGGGCGCGATGACGTGCTCGACCTGGCCATCACGGCGCTGTTCGAGGCAGCCGACGAGGACTCCGCGACCGGTGGACCGGATCCGGTGAGGGGGATCTACCCGACGGTGGCCACCATCACCGCCGAGGGTTTCGCCGAGGTCGACGAAGCCGACGTGGCGGCCCGCTTCGCCACCCTGGTCGACCGGCTGGCCGACCAGCGGGCCGGCGGCCAGGAAGGAGCGTGATCCGATGAGCATGCCCTTCTACGTGGCCCCTGAGCAGGTGATGAAGGACAGGGCTGACTACGCCCGCAAGGGAATCGCCCGTGGGCGCAGCCTGGTGGCGTTGTCCTACTCCGACGGCATCCTCATCTGCGCCGAGAACCCTTCTCACACCCTGCGCAAGGTGAGCGAGATCTACGACCGGATCGTGTTCGCGGGTGTCGGCAAGTACAACGAGTTCGACCAGCTGCGCATCGCCGGGGTACGTCACGCCGACCTGAAGGGCTACTCGTTCAGCCGCGAAGACGTGGACGCCCGGAGCCTGGCTAATCAGTACGCCCAGATCCTGGGCCAGATCTTCACCCACGAGATGAAGCCCATGGAGGTGGAGATCCTCGTGGCCGAGATCGGTGCAGAGTCAGCTGCCGACCAGGTCTTCCATATCCTCTATGACGGCACGGTCATGGACGAGCGCGACTTCAGTGTGCTCGGCGGTGAGGCCGACGTCATCGCCCAGCGGCTCCAGGAGTCCTACCGGGACGAGCTCAGCCTGCACGAGGCCGTCCTGGCTGCCGCCGGAGCGCTCGCCGGTCCGGAGCGTGTGCTCGGTGCCGACGACCTCGAGGTGGCGGTCCTGGCCCGGAGCAACGGGCGCCGAGCCTTCCGGCGCCTGGAGTACGGCGAGCTCGAGGAGATCCTGCCGGCTGCCGGCGGGGGGGACCCCCCTGCTCCGGACGCCTGATGGAGCGCAGGATCTTCGGGCTCGAGAACGAGTACGGCGTGACCTGCACCCTGCGGGGTCAGCGGCGGCTGTCGCCCGACGAGGTGGCCCGCTACCTGTTCCGACGGGTGGTCTCATGGGGTCGCAGCTCTAACGTCTTCCTGGCCAACGGTGCCCGCCTGTACCTGGATGTCGGCTCGCATCCCGAGTACGCGACGCCTGAATGTGACTCCATCCGTGATCTGGTCATCCACGACAAGGCAGGGGAGCGGATCCTCGAGGAACTGCTGGCGAGCGCCGAGAAGCGGCTCCGGGAAGAGGGGATCCGGGGCGACATCTACCTGTTCAAGAACAACACGGACTCCGCGGGCAACAGCTACGGCTGCCATGAGAACTACCTGACCAGCCGCAGGGACGACTTCGCCCACTACGCGGAGATCCTGATCCCGTTCCTCGTCACTCGCCAGATCTACGCCGGTGCGGGCAAGGTGCTCCAGACGGCCCGGGGGGCGATGTTCTGCATCAGTCAGCGGGCCGAACACATCTGGGAGGGGATCTCGAGCGCGACCACACGCTCCCGGCCCATCATCAACACCCGTGACGAACCGCACGCCGATGCTGAGCGGTACCGGCGCCTCCACGTGATCGTGGGCGATTCGAACATGAACGAGTACACCACGTTCCTCAAGATCGGTACGTGCGCCATCCTGCTGCGAATGCTGGAAGAACCCACGGTGATGCTTCGGGACATGACCCTGGAGAACCCGATACGGGCCATCCGCGAGATCTCTCACGACATCACCTGCCGCCGCCGTGTGCGTCTGGCCAACGGACGGGAGGCCAGCGCGCTGGAGATCCAGGCCGAGTACCTCGAACGTGCCCTGCGCTACGCCGACAAGCGCGACCTGTCACCTCTGGAGACCACAGCGCTGTCGATGTGGGAGCACTGCATGACCGGACTCGAGAAGGATCCGCTCACACTGGGCCGGGAGGTGGACTGGGTCACCAAGCACAACCTCGTAGAGCGCTTCCGCGAACGCCACGACCTCCCCCTCACCCATCCCCGGGTGGCCCTGCTCGACCTCCAGTACCACGACGTGAACCGCGACCGTGGTGTGTTCTACAAGCTCCAGGAGCGAGGCATGGTGGAACGTCTGCCATCAGTCCCGGGTCACGACGACGACCCCGACGAGGCCATCACCCGAGCCATGGACACGCCCCCCCAGACCACGCGCGCCCGGCTCCGGGGAGAGTTCATCCGGCGTGCCAAAGAGCGCAAGCGCGACTTCACGGTGGACTGGGTGCACCTGAAGTTGAACGACCAGGCCCAGCGCACAGTGCTGTGCAAGGACCCGTTCAAGTACCAGGACGAGCGGGTCGAGAAGCTCATCGCCAGCCTCTGAGCCGGGTATTTCTGATGCCTAGCTTCCACACCGGAACCGTCACGGAGATCACCGAAGAGCGCTCGGGCCTCCAACGTGTGCTGGTCGACCTCCCGGACCGGCCCTCCAGCCCGGCCTACGTGCTCACACAGCTCACGGGACCGGTTGCGGTGGGGGACCCGGTGGTCGTCAACACCACGGCCGTGGACCTCGGCCTGGGCAGTGGGGGATGGCACGTGGTCCACTGGAACCTGGCCCGCGCCTCCTGGGATCAACCCGGGCCGGGCCACATCATGAAGCTGCGGTACACGAGCCTCCAGGCCGACACCGGCAGCGCGGAGGAGTACGCCGGCGACGTGCCCGTTGACCTGGCTGGACTCCCGGTGGCCGTCTGCGGGTTGCACAGCCAGATGGCCGTGGTGGCCGCCGTGTTCCATCACCGCTGCCCACACCGCCGCCTGGTGTATCTCATGACCGACGGCGCGGCCTTGCCCCTGGCGCTGTCGGATCTGGTTCACCGTCTCCGGGAGGGCGGAGAACTGGCGGCGACGGTGACCACGGGCAACGCGTTCGGCGGTGACGCGGAAGCCGTGACGGTCGCGTCGGGGCTGGCGGTGGCCCGGTACCACCTGGGGGCGGATGCCGTGGTGGTTGCCATGGGGCCGGGGATCACCGGCACGGGCACGGCCCTGGGGACGACGGGGTTGGAGGTGGCTCCGATCGCCGACGCCGTGACCGCGCTCGGAGGCCGATCGCTGGTGGCATTGAGGGTGTCCCAAGCAGACCCGAGAGACAGGCACCACGGGGTGAGCCATCACAGCCGTACCGCGCTGGAGCTGTGCTCGCGGCCCACGGCCGTGGCGGTTCCCGACGGTGCCCCCTGGGCCCGCGACGTCCCGGGCCCCCACGAGGCGGTCGTCGTGGATACTCCCGATGCCGGCGCCATCCTCGCTGAGCAAGGCCTGTCCGTGACCTCCATGGGGCGAGGCCCCGACGACGACCCCAGCTTCTTTGCCAGTGCCGCAGCTGCGGGAGTGCTGCTCGCCCGCTGGGCGGACGTTCCCGGTCGCCCCCTGCCCTCTCCGCGACCTGCCTGAACATGGACAAGCTCGAGCGGCTACTGAACCTCACGGCGGCACTGCTGGATACGGGCCGACCGCTGACCGCCCAGGAGCTACGCGAGCGCATCGGCGGCTACCCCGAAGGGGATGGGGCGTTCCACCGTGCTTTCGAACGCGACAAGGAAGACCTGCGCGAGCTGGGGATCCCCCTCAGCCTCATCACCATCGAAGGAGAGCAGGGCCTCGGCGTTGAGGCCTATCGCATCGACAAGGCGTCCTACTTCCTCCCTGACCCGGACCTGGAGCCAGACGAACTGGCTGCGCTGCACCTGGCCGCCTCCACCGTTCGCATGGACGGGTTCACGGGGATGGAGGCCCTCTGGAAGCTGGGGGCAGCAGTGCCCTCCGATGCACCTATGGAGGCAGTAGGCGTACCGGAGGTGCACCTTCCCACCGATCCCCGCCTGGTCGACCTCTTCGTGGCCATCGCCGAGCGACGCTCACTCAGCTTCGAGTACCAAGGCGCCACCCGCCAACTCGACCCACATCGGCTCGACTTCCGGCACGGTCGCTGGATCCTCTCCGGTTGGGACCGGTCTCGCGACTCACCACGCCGGTTCCGGGTGGACCGCATCGACGGCAGGCCACAGCCCGGCCCCGCTGAGGGTTTTCTCCCCCGGCCCGAGCTGCTGGCCGACGGCGCGGTCAAGGTCTGGGAGCAGGGCGAGGAGGCTCCACTGGAAGCGCAGCTGAGAGTCGACGCGGACTACGTGAGCTGGGCGCGACGGCACCTGGGAGCCGACACCCCGGCCCGGGCCGAACCCGACGGTGGCGTCGTCTTCACGCTCCGGGTCACCAACCGGGCTGCCTTCCGCTCCTTCGTCCTGGGCTTCCTGGATCACGCCGAGCTGCTGGGACCCGAGGATCTGAGGGCAGAGCTCATCGCTTGGCTGCGGGAGGTGGCAGAGACGAGATGAGCCGTCCCCGTGCCGCCGACCGGCTGCGTCGAGTGCTGGCGATGGTGCCCTGGATCGCGGCTGCTGACGGGCCGCGGATCGCCGAGGTCTGCAAGCGTTTCGGGATCACCCACGAGCAACTGCTCGCCGACCTCGACGTCCTGCCCTTCGTCGGGCTGTACCCCTACACACCAGACCAGCTCGTGGAGGTGGTCACCGACGCCGAGCGGGTCTGGATCAACTACGCGGACATGTTCGTCCGGCCCCTGCGCCTCACTCCGGAGCAGGCACTGGCCCTGGTGGCGTCTGCATCCACCCTGGCTGCGGTCCCTGGTGCCGATCCTGAGGGTGCGCTCGCCCGGGGTCTGGCCAAGTTGGCCCGCCTGGTCGCCGCGGATCCGGACACCTTGGGGATCGAGTTGGCCGGAGCGCACCCCGAGCACCTGCACCTGTTGGCCCGAGCCGCAGCCGACCACACGATGGTGGACCTGCGGTACTACTCCCTGGGCCGCGACGAGCATCAGGAGCGAACCATCGAACCCCAACGTGTCCTCTCGCACGGAGGGGCCTGGTACGTGGCTGCATGGTGTCATCAGGCGCAAGGGGAGCGTCTGTTCCGGCTGGATCGGATCGAGGAGCTCCACGACCGGGACGAACCGGCACGCCACCGCACCAGGGAGAGAGAACTCGCGCTGTTCACACCCCGCCCGGAGGACCCGCGTGTGGTCCTCGAGCTGGAGGTCACCTCCGGCTGGGTGATCGAGCACTATCCGACCGAGCACGTCGAGCAGCTTCCCGGCGGCGGTCTCCGAGTCCGACTCGCCGTCACCGCACCCGCCTGGTTGGAGCGTCTGCTGGTCAGCTTGGGACCCGAAGCGCGTGTCGTGGACGGCCCGGTGGAGCTGCGGTCCTGTGGAGCGGCTGCGGCTCGCCGGATCCTGACCCGCTACGGCGCGTTACCCTGATGGCTGGTGGAACCCGAACTGCTGGACCAGGGCAGACGACCGGTTCCCGCGCGCCTGGACGATCCGGCCTGGGTCGACGACATCGTGAACCAGGCGGTGGCCAAGGTGGAGACGGCAGCCCGCCAGGAAGCGGTCGCAACACCCGCTCCACCTCGACGAGTGGTGCGCAAGGTCACACGACCCCGCTCCGAGGGGCCTGACCAGGAGCCGGAAGAGGCCGTCGAGCTTCCTCCGACAGTTGCTCCAGGCGACGAGTGGCCAGCTGGGGAGCAGGACGGGACGATCGGTACATCAGCGGGAGCCCGCTCGTTCGTCGCCCGCTTCGAGTGGGCACTGGTGGTCGCAGGTTCGCTGCTGGTGGCCATCGCCATAAAGACGTTCCTCATCCAGGCCTTCTACATCCCCTCGGGCTCGATGCTCCCCACACTCGCCCCCGACGACCGGGTTCTGGTCAACAAGGTCAGCTATGACCTCCACGATGTGAACCGGGGCGATCTGATCGTCTTCTCCAGGCCCGAGGAGGTAGGAGGCGAGATCGACGATCTCATCAAGAGGGTGATCGGGCTCCCGGGAGACACCGTGGAGGTGACCCATTCGGTCGTGTACGTGAACGGACTGGCGCTCGACGAGCCCTACCTGGAGAAGGAGGTCACCTTTTCTGACAGCGGGCCGGTCGCAGTTCCTGCCGGCACGGTCTTCGTGATGGGGGACAACCGCGCCGGCTCGAGGGACAGTCGTGTCTTCGGTCCCGTACCGGTCGAGGACATCGTGGGGCGTGCCTTCTTCCGCATCTGGCCGCCCAGCCGGGCCGGCTTCCTCTAGCCGTTCCTGGCCGAGGTCAGCAGAAGCGCCGCCAGGCCTCCACCATCCGATCGCTGTGATCGCTGTACACGGCGTCTATGCCGATGTCGAAGAGGGCCTCGATCTGGTGGGCATGTTGGGCGTCCCAACCCAGGGCGAGGCGGCCGAAGCGGTGCAGCAGGCTCACCAGACCTCCGGTCCACTCGTCCTGCCGGAGGTTGAGGGCGTCGATTCCGACGTGTTGCAGCGCCGCCGCCCGGCGTTCCACACCTTCGCGGATGCGGCGCAGGCGGGTGGAGTCCACCAGATGGACGCTGGGATCGAGTCTGCGCCACCCGGCCACGACCTCCCAGTCGGGGTGGCAGAGCCACAATCGGGAGACGGCCGCGGCCCCCGCTTCGCCCGCTACGTCCAGCACCGGGCCCACGGCAGCGGGATCCTTCAGATCCAGGGAAAGGGGCAGGTCGCAACCTACTGTCTCGTAGAGGTCCGCCAGGGAGGCGATCTCCGGCGGCAGCTCCGAACGGGTGAACCGTGCCACGGGGATACGCCTCAGGCCACGGCGGATGACGCCGGCGTGGTTGAGTACGGGCACTCCATCGGAGGTGAGCCACACGTCGCTCTCCAGGCCTGTCGCTCCCAACTCCAGGGCCCGCCGGAACGCATCGAGGGTGTTCTCGGCACACTCGGCCCGGGCGCCCCGATGGGCGAAGAGGATGGGCGGATGGAGCAGTGACGGCAGCCGCGTCGCCATGACCCATCCTGGCGCGTCAGCCGATGGCGGGGGAAATGATCCAATCGGCCCACGGAGGAAGGCTCAAGATCGGTCCCTCACACGTCGTTACCTCGGTGACGGTGCTAGGAGGCAGGAGTAGATGGCGACCATTCGGGCGAGTTGTGAGCGTTGCGGAGACGTCGAGCTCACCACTTCTGACGTGACCGTGCGGGTCTGCACCGACGACGAGCAGGGAAGCTACGCGTTCGAGTGCCCCGGCTGCGCACTTGTGGTCGTCAAGCCTGCCGAGCCCCGTACAGTGGACCTTCTGGTGGCCTCGGGCGTCGCATACTCCACCTGGAGCCTGCCGGCCGAGATGCTCGAGCCCCGCGGCAGTGGAGACCCCATAGGCCACGACGACCTCCTCGATTTCCATCGGGTGCTCCAGGACGACGCCGCGCTGGCGAACGCGATCGCGGCCCTGACCCAGGGTTCGTGATCCCGGGCCCGGCTATCGGCCGGGACGCCAGGGCCTGAGGCTACCGAGCGCGTACCGGCCCGGTCGTGCACCCTCGGTAGACTCCGCCCCATGTTCAACATCGGTGGTGGCGAGCTGCTCGTGATCATGCTCGTCGCTCTGCTGGTGCTGGGACCGGACAAGCTCCCCGAGGCGGCCCGCAAGATGGGCAACGTTGCCGGCGAGCTGCGCCGGATGTCCAGCGGGTTCCAGCGCGAGATGCGGGAGGCCATGATCGATCCCACCGAGACAGCGGCCCGCGAGCGTGGACGGGCCGTGGCGCCACCGCCTTCCACCGCTGCCCCCTCGACCGCCTCCCCATCCGCCGCCTCCCCATCCGCCGGTGAAGGGAAACGCCCGGTGGGGAGCGAGACCAGCGCTCCACCCGCAGCGGCGGAAGGCGAGTGACGGCAGCGCGGGCACCGTCGGTCGACGCGGGAGAGCTTCCGTGAGCGAAGGGGAGGCCGAGGCACCAGGCTCGTTCGATCAGGGCCGGATGACCCTCTTCGAGCACCTGGCCGAACTGCGCACGCGTCTGATCCGCTCGATCCTGGCCGTCATGGCGGGGACCGTGGTCATGTGGTCCCTCTACCCGGCCGTCTTCGGTGTCCTGATCCAGCCCTACTGCACGGCCATCGAGCAGAGCGGCAACACCTTCGTCACCACCCGAGCCCTGGAAGACGACGAGGACTGCGGGGCACCACTCATCGTCACCGACCCGCTCGAGGGCTTCACCATCCGACTCAAGGTGTCCGGATACGGGGGCATAGCCCTGGCCATGCCGGTGCTGTTGTGGCAGCTGTGGCGCTTCGTGGCACCGGGTCTCTACTCCCACGAGCGGCGCTACGCCATCCCCTTCGTGTTCTCGGCCCTTGTCCTGTTCGCCATGGGAGCAGGCCTGGCCTTCTGGACACTTCCCAAGGCGCTCTCGTTCCTCATCGCCATCGGCGGCCCGGACCTGCTCACCGCCTACTCGCCCAACAAGTACCTGGCGTTGGTCACCTACATGATGCTGGCCTTCGGGGTCGGCTTCCAGTTCCCCATCGTCCTCGTGTTCCTCCAACTCGCGGGCATCCTCTCCAACGCCACGCTACGCAAGTTCCGGCGATACGCCATCGTGATCATCTTCGTGGCTGTGGCCGTCATCACCCCCAGCGGGGATCCCATCAGCATGTTGGCCCTGGCCCTACCTATGTCCCTGTTCTACGAGTTGGCCATCGTGATCGGCCGGCTCCTCGAACGCCGCCGGCGGCGGGCACCGGCCACTCCGTGAGCCTGCCGGCTCCCCCCTTCGTTCTCGATCCCTTCCAGCAGGCGGCCTGCGATGCCCTTGACGCCGGGAGTTCGGTGGTGGTGGCCGCCCCCACCGGTGCGGGCAAGACCGTTGTCGCCGAACACGCCATCGCCCTCGCTCTTGGCAAGGGGGCCAAGGCCTTCTACACAGCCCCCGTCAAGGCGCTCTCGAACCAGAAGTACCGCGATCTCGAGGTCGGGTTGGGACGCGGCTCGGTGGGTCTGCTGACCGGCGACAACTCCAGATTCCCGGAAGCCGGCGTGGTCGTCATGACCACCGAGGTTCTCCGGAACATGATCTATGCGGGTGCTCCGCTCCTGGACGGGCTGCGCTGGGTGATCCTGGACGAGGTCCACTATCTGGACGACCCCTACCGAGGTCCGGTGTGGGAGGAGATCATCGTCCACCTCGACCAGAAGGTGGGCCTGGTGTGCCTGTCGGCCACCGTGTCCAACGCCGCCGAGCTGGCTGCCTGGATCCGGTCGGTGAGAGGCGCCACCGAACTCGTCGTGGAGGAGCACCGTCCTGTACCTCTCCGTCACCACTACCTGGTGGCCGAGCGCGACTCGAACCGTCTCCACGACCTGCCAACCGTGGTTCGAGGTCGGAGGCCCAACCCGGACGGGAGCCGCTTCGACGCCCCGACGAACCCCGGACAGCGTCGAGGGGGGCAGAGGACCCGTTGGGTGCCTCCGCGTCGTCGCGACGTGATCGAGCACCTCCGACAGCGCGGCCAGCTGCCGGCCATCTACTTCATCTTCTCCAGAGCCGGCTGTGACGACGCGGCGCGCGCCCTGACGGAGACGGGAATCAGGCTGACCTCGGGCCCGGATCGCCGCCGGATCCGCTCGATCCTGGACGAGCACCTGGCCGGCCTGGACCAGGGGGACCTGGATGCGCTCGGTGAGCAAGCCTGGCGCGATTCTCTCCTGGCAGGGATCGCGGTTCACCACGCCGGGTTGGTGCCACCCTTCAAGGAGGCTGCCGAGGCCTGCTTCGTGGAGGGACTGGTCCAAGTGGTGTTCGCCACCGAGACCCTGGCGTTGGGCATCAACATGCCGGCCCGCTCGGTGGTGGTGGAGCGACTGACCAAGTTCGGTGGAGACAGCCATGCCCTCCTGACCGCAGCCCAGTACACCCAGTTGGCAGGGCGGGCCGGACGACGGGGGATCGACGAGGTGGGTCACGCCCACGTGCTCTGGTCCCCCTGGGTCCGTTTCGAGGAGGCCGCCGAGCTGGCTCGCAGCCGTAGCTTCGAACTGCGCTCCGCCTTCCGTCCCAGCTACAACATGGCGGCCAACCTGGTGCAGGGTCACGATCGGAGCGCAGCGCGAGAGCTGTTGCGGGCATCCTTCGGGCAGTTCCAGATCGGCCGCCGGTTGGACGATCTGGACGAACAAGCAGACGGACTCCGTATCCAGATCCGTGAGCTCTCGCGCCGGTCGACGGGGACTCCCGCTGATCGGGGGCGGCAGCGGGGACGTGCCCGGGGGAGCAGAACCCACCGGCTGGCCACGCTCCGTCGGCGCCTGGAGGTGGTCGAAGCCGAGAGGGACGAGGGAACTGCCTCCCTAGTCCGCCACTTCGATCGCATCCTGGCGGTGCTCGAGGAGTGGGGCTACGTGCGGGGCTGGAAGCTGACCGGGCGCGGACAGGTCCTGGCACGGCTGTACCACGAGTGTGACCTGCTGGTGGCCGAGGCGATCCACAGAGGCCTGCTGGACGACCTCCCTCCGCCCGATGTGGCGGGAGTGCTCTCGTGTCTGGTCTACGAGCACCGTGGCGGCGACGAACCACCCCCACCCCGGTACCCTCATCGGCGCCTGCGGAGTGTCGGCCACCGACTCGAAGAGCTCTGGGAAGAGCTGGCCGGCCTCGAGCAGGGTCACCGCCTGCCCCCGACACGGCGCCCGGACGCCGGTTTCATGGCCATGGCCCAGGGGTGGGCCGCCGGCGGCGACCTGGACGAGATCCTCGACGAGGAGCTGGTCACGGGCGGTGACTTCGTGCGGCTCTGCAAGCAGCTCATCGATCTGCTGGGACAGGTGGGTGTCGTGGCCCGAGAGAGCGGGACCCGCTCGGCCGCGGCAGGCGGCGGCCGCGGGCCTGCGGCGGGGCATCGTGGCTGCCTCCTCCCGGGTCGGGGACGAACCCCCGGTCGAAACAGAGCTCGCCGAGCAGGGCGGTGATCGCCACAGCAGTCCCCGGTCATGAGCCTGGAGCCAGGGGAGAGCTGGGGGCATCCCGGGGTTCTCGGGCCCGAAGGGGTAGTGGTGAGCACGGATGCAGGTGCGCGCCGCATCCTGGAGGCGGCGCGCCGGACCGACGTCGTTCCACCGGACATCGGGCTGGTCGGGGGAGACCTGTGCCGGGGGCTGGGAGGGCGGGGTGACGTCAAGAGGATCACGGCTGGTCCGGGCACGGTGGTGCTGGTCGACGCCGGGCGTGTCGAGTTCGATGGCCAGACGCACTGGTTCGTGGCCCACCTCGCCTGCCACCGAATCGCCTGGTTGGGGCATGCGGTCGCGGTCATGAACACCGAGTGGTTGGGCCCGTGGAGGCTGGCGCCTCGAGCGCATCCGGGTGACGGGGTCCTCGACCTGGTCCGGGGATCGCTGCCCCTGCGCGAGCTGTGGCAGGCCCGAGCACGCCTTCCCACCGGTGACCACCTACCTCACCCCCGTTTGCACGTCGCCCGCTTCACGACCACCACCCTCGAGCTGCCCCGTCCCAGCGCGGTCCGCCTGGACGGAGAGGTCGTGGGCCGCACCCGTACACTGCGGGTGAGCGTCGAACCTCAGGCGCTCCGCGTGGTCGTGTGATTGACGGCGACATGAGAGATGGCGACATGGCAGATGGCCAGATCAAAGGTGGCCAGATGAAAGATGGCCAGATGAAAGATCGTGGTGTGCCTGGAGACGTCAAGAGCAGGATCGCCGCGGAAGTGGAGCGCCGGGCTCCCCAGCTGGTGGCTCTGTCTCGCGCCGTCCACGCGCATCCCGAGGTGGCATTCGAGGAGAATCGGGCCGCCGAACTGTTGGCAGACCTGCTGGAGGGTGCCGGCCACCCCGTCGAGCGAGGCGCCTACGGCCTTGATACCGCTCTGGCCGCAACCATCGGTGACAGCGGTCCGTGTGTGGCGGTGTGCTGCGAGTACGACGCGTTGCCAACCATCGGCCACGGCTGCGGACACAACATCATCGCGGCGGCGGGAGCCGGAGCGGGACTGGCCGCCGGAGCCCTGGCCCCCGAGCTCGGGGGCCGGGTGAAGATCCTGGGAACGCCGGCCGAGGAAGGGGGCGGGGGCAAGATCCTCATGGCCGAAAGCGGCGCCTTCGCCGATGTCGATGCCGCGATGATGGTTCACCCTGCCGACGTCGAGGTGGACGCCATGCGGGCCATCGCCGTGCGCCAACTCCAGGCCGACTATCGCGGTGCGGCAGCTCACGCCGCGGCCTTTCCCCACCGGGGTCGCAACGCGCTGGACGCCGCCGTACTGGGTTACACGGCGGTGGCTACCCTGCGCCAGCACATCCGTGACGACGAGCGGGTGCACGGGATCTTCACCCACGGGGGGGACCGGCCCAACATCGTCCCCGACCGGGCAACCACCGCCTGGTACGTGAGGGCCCCCGAGCTGGGTCGCCTCGCCTCCCTCGAGGAGCGGGTACGAGCGGCCCTGGCTTCGGGGGCGATGGCCACCGGTTGCGAGGTGGAGATCAGGGAGACCGCGCCCACCTACGCCGAGCTCGACTCGAACGAGGCCATCCTGACCCGCTACCGGCAGAACGCGGCGCGCCGGGGACGCCACGTCGGCCTGCACCGAGAGGTGGCCGGCGTGCTGGGAAGCACCGACATGGGGAACATCTCGAAACTCGTTCCCGCCATCCACCCAATGATCAAGGTTGCACCCGAAGGCATCCCCATCCACACGCCGGCCTTCGCAGAGCACTCCCGGGGTGCGCTGGCCGACGAGGCCGTCGTGGACGGGGCAGTCATCCTCGCTTGGACCATCGCCGACCTGTGGAGCGAACCCGGCCTCCTGGAAGCCGCCCGGGCTGAGCACGGGCAGCGCCGACGGAGCGAACCGGGGGAAGGGGGGGAGCCGTGATGCCCTTTCGGCGCATCCCACGTCGGAGGCATCCCAGGCCCTACCCTCGGCGACGGTGAGCGTCTACGTCGCCGAGGAGTTCACGCCCGACGAGGCGGATATCCTGCGGCGGTACTTCACGAACCTGGATGACCCGGTGTTCGCCCTGGTCAACCTGCCAGAGGTGGTCAAGGGTGCCCTCTTCGCGCGCTATTCCCGCTCACCCAAGAGCCTTCGCAGGCTCTTCCTCGACGAGTTCGTAGGGGACCTGGACATCTCAGGTGACGTCACCATCGACGCCACCGTCGGCCTGGCTCGGGCCGAAGAGCTCTACGATCGGGTGTTCTTCGAGTATGGCGACGACTCGGTGGCCCAACTCGGGGGGGTGCACCTGGCCTGTGAGCAGGCATCGAACCTGTTGACCAAGGTGCTCGAGTGGGGGCGGCTGATGTCCTACCTCGAGCAGTCGACCCGCTACATCGCCTATGACAGCCGCCTTGGAGGTCGCTATCGCTACTACCGCCCGGCCAGCGTCCTGGCGTCCCGGCTGGGCGCCCGCTACGTCGGGGACATGGACCGCCTGTTCGACGGCTACGCCGAGCTGCTGCCCCGCCTGGGGGACTTCTTCCGCGAACGGGTTCCCAAGGACCCGGCGGACTCGGACTTCGTGTACCGCCAGGCGGTTCGGGCGAAAGCGTACGACGCGCTGCGGGGAATCCTGCCGGCGGCCTCGATCTCCAATGTCGGCATCTACGGCACCGGTCAGGCCTATGAGGCACTGCTGCTGCGAATGCGGGCCCATCCACTCCCTGAAGCCCGGGAGTACGCGGACCTGATGCTCACCGAGTTGCGCAAGGTGATCCCTTCCTTCCTCAAGCGGGTGGATCTACCCGAGCGGGGCGGCCGCTGGATCGACTACCTCGAGACGACACGCACCGGCATCGAGGATCTGGCCGCGCGCCTGTTCCCTCCAGCCGATCGTGACCCTCAGACAGCCCCGATGGTGCAGCTCGTCGACTTCGACCCCGAGGGTGAGGTCAAGCTGGTGGCCAGTATCTTGTACCCCTACCTGGACCTCCCCGAGTCCCAGTTGTTGGCCCGGGCCTGGGCGATGACCGTGGACGAGCGGCTCGAGGTCTTGCGCACCTATGCGGGCGAGCGCGAGAACCGCCGGCACAAGCCGGGAAGGGGACTCGAGCGCACCTTCTACCGTTTCGACGTCCTCGCCGACTACGGAGCGTTCCGCGACCTGCAACGCCACCGGATGCTCACCATCGAATGGCAGCAGCTCGGCCCGTCCCATGGGTTCACCAGACCCGAGGCGGTTGACCGCGCCGGTGAGCGCGAACCGTTCGATGCTCTCATGGAGCGTTCCGCTCAGCTGCACGACGACCTCGCGGAGGAGTTCCCGGTCGAGGCAGCCTACGCCGTGTCCCTGGCCTTCAAGATCCGTTTCTCGATGCAGCTCAACGCCCGGGAAGCCGTCCACCTCCTGGAGTTGCGCAGCGGGCCCCAAGGTCACCCCGTGTACCGCCAGGTCGCCCAGGAGATGCACCGGCTGATCGCCGAGGAGGCCGGCCACCACCGCGGTGGCGGCCATGATGCGCTTCGTGGACCATTCCCCCGAGCCCAGCCTTGAGCGCCTCGACGCCGAGCGTCGAGCGGAACAACGCCGTCTGGCCTCCGAGCAGCACCCTGTGTGACTCGTGTCGCAAGGCTCGGGGCTTGCCAAGGCGCGCGATCGAGGGGATCGGTGTCTATGATCCGCCCGCAGGCCCAGGTGGTTACTGCGTGACGATCGCAACCGAGGAACGATGCCCACCAAAGATCTTGACGACGACTTCGACAGCGACGAGCTCGAGGACGAGCCGGGCGAGGATGAGCTCGAAGAAGACCTCGAGGACGAGCTCGATGACAAGCTCGAGGAGGACCTCGACGACGACCTGGCCGAGCCCGAGGACGAAGAGAGTGATGACGACGACGGCGACGCCGCCGTGGCTCGCAAACGGCCCAAGGCGGGCGATGAGGAGGAAGAAGAAGAAGAAGACATCGATCCCGATGACGTCGAGGCTGACCTCGATACCATCCTCAAGGACCGGATCGCGGCGGCGGACGACCTCGAGGACGAGGACGAGGACGAGGCCGGCGGCGATGCTGACGCACCCGTTCGGGTGCCACCCAAGGGCGAGGCCGAGTTCGTATGCACCAGCTGCTTCCTGGTCAAGAGCATGAGCCAGCGGGTGCCGGGCAGCAACGACCTGTGCTCGGACTGCGTGTGAGCGAGCGCGACCCGGTCGAGCACCAGGGAGCCATGGAGCACCTGGTCGGTGTCGTTCTCTACGCGCCGCTGGGCTTCGCCCTGGAGGCCCGCAACCTGCTTCCACTCCTGGTGGATCGCGGCCGCGGCCAGGTCAAGCTGGCGCGGGCGACGGGGCGACGGGCCTTGGAGCGCCGACAGAAGTGGGTGTCCGACCAGGCGGCACAAGCCAATCGGGCTCTAGGGGCCGCCGGACGGGGCCTGGGTCTCGTCGCCGGGTCAGAGGCGGAGGCGCCAGACGACGGCGATGACGGCGCGCCCGTCTCCAGCGACGATCCGGCGGTGAAGGCTGATGGCTCCCTGTCCACGCCGGTCCCGTTCCCTCCCGCCGATCGTCCGCCGCCGGATCCCGACGGCGAGCCCGGCATCGACGCGGCAACCCTCGCCATCCCCGACTACGACTCGCTCTCGGCATCCCAGGTGGTCCCCCGGCTGGCCGCCCTCTCGGACCCGGAGCTCGAGCTCGTGCTGCGCTACGAACGGGGAGGCCGAGGCCGACGCACCATCCTGAACAAGATCTCCCAGCTGCGTTCCGGCTGATGCCCTCCGACGTCGTCGTGACCACCGCCACGGAGCCACATGTTCCCTGGCTGGTGGACACCATCGACCAGGCCCGCACCCTGATCGCATCTCAAAGAGGCGGGCCGATGTGGTTGCGGCGCGAGGGGCGAGCCTCGGGAGCGGCTGTGCGCCTGGCCGACCTGCGCGCAGACGCGGGGGCAGAGGTCCTGGTGGGGGAGTGGGCGGGTGTTCCCTTCGGCTACGCCCTGGCCCACGCCGAGGATCTCGGAGGCGGCGATAGCGTCCTGGTGGTCGACGAGCTCTACGTCGAGCCCGACGGCCGTGGTATCGGCGTCGGTGAGGCGCTCCTGGGCGCCCTGGTCTCCCGAGCCCGCCAGCGGGGCTGTGCAGGAATCGACGCCCTGGCCCTCCCCGGACAACGCGACACCAAGAACCTCTTCGAACGCTGCGGCCTGGTGGCACGGGCCATCATCGTTCACCTGTCATTCGAGGACGGTCAGAAGTGAGCTACCCCCGCGTCGGCGTGGGTGCGATCGTCGTGCACGACGGCGACCTCCTCCTCGTCCGCCGTGGCCACGGCCCTGCGGCGGGGTACTGGGCGGTTCCCGGCGGCCGGGTGGAACCCGGCGAGCTGCTGGCCGAGGCCGTCGTCCGGGAGCTCGCCGAGGAGACGGGCCTCGAAGGTACCTGCGGGTCATTGGTCGGCTGGGCCGAGCGTGTCGACACGGAGCACTGGGTGATCCTGGACTTCGAGGTGACCGTGCTGGAGCGGTCACCGCCGGTCGCGGGAACTGACGCTGCCGAGGCCCGTTGGGTGCCTTGCGAGGAGGTGTCCGAACTGGCCCTGGTGGAAGGACTGGCCGAGTTCCTGCACGAGCACGGCGTCATAGACACCATCACCTGACAACAGGAAGTCGGGCCGATCCGTCAGCAGCCCTTCCAGTTCGGTGTGCGCTTCTCGATGAAGGCGGAGAGACCTTCGGCGGTGTCCTCCGAGGAAAGAACTGTGCCGAACGCAGCGTCGGTCATCTTCTTCAAGGTGGCCTCGTCCTCCCATTCGGACGCCAGGACGACTCGTCGACTCTCCCACACCGCCACCGGAGCGTTGGCGGTGATTGTGTCAGCCAAGGCAAGCGCGCCCTCCACGGCCTGGCCGGGCTCCACGAGCCGGTTCACCAACCCCACCTGGTAGGCACGTTCGGCCGGAAGGGGCTCGGCGGTGAGGATGATCTCCATGGCCACCTTGGCGCCCACGACCTTGGGAAGCCGGAACAGTCCTCCGGCCCCGGCCACCAGATTGCGCTTGACCTCGGCGAGGCCGAAGCTGCTGCGGGTTGTGGCCACCACCAGATCACAGGCCAGAACGATCTCGCACCCCCCGGCTGTGGCGAGTCCGTCCACGGCGGCGATCACCGGCTTGCGGCGCTCGCGATAGACGAAACCACCGAAGCCGCCACGTTGGGTCATCAGCTCGCCGGCCCGCCCCTCGTTGATCGCCTTGAGGTCGGCACCCGCGCTGAACACAGGGCGTTCGCCGTCGCCGGGGTTGGCGGCCAGGATGGCCAGCCACACGTCATCGCTCTCCTCGAGCCGGTCGATGGCTGCTTCGATGCCCTGGGCGACCTCGCCGTTCACCGCGTTGCGGGCCTCGGGCCTGTTGATGGTGATGACCGCGACCCGGCCACGTTCTTCGTAGTCGATCATGGCGCGAACGCTAGCCCGCCGGTACCGGCGGCGACCAAGCCGCGGCGGGCCCGGCACCGCTAGAGTGCCCGTGTGCCCGACAGCACCGGCCACCTCCAGTGCCCCTTCTGTGGTGGCTACGAAGTCGATCGCATGTACCTGGCTTCCCTGCGCCTCGACAGCTGTGAATGCACGTTCTGCGGGGCTCGCTGGGACGAGGACGCCGGTTCGGGTACCTACCGGGGCCTCTCCAGTCGAGCATCCACGGCCACCCCCCGCGACCGGTGAACCCGCCGGAGGCGATCGTCTTCGACCTGGACGGCACGTTGCTGGATTCTGACCGCCCGCTGACCGACGCTTTCGTCGCCCTGGGTGTACCGCCCTCTGAGTTGACCTTTGGCCACGTCTTGGCTGAGGAGTGCAGCCGATTGGGCATCGACCTGGCGGCGTACCTTGCCGCCTACGACTCGGATTCCGCGGTCCCGTTCCCAGGCGTCGAGGTGGTGGTGAGCCGGCTGGAGCGTTGGGCGATCTGTTCCAACAAGCATCCGGATCTCGCATGGCCGGAGTTGGAACGGCTCGGCTGGAAGCCCGAGGTGGCCCTGTTCGCCGATGCCTTTTCGGGAGGAGCCAAACAGCTGAGCCCGGTTCTGGCGCTGATGGACATCGATGTGGACTCGGTCCTATACGTGGGTGACACGGACCACGACCGGCGACTCGCGAAGGACCTGGGCTGTGGTTTCGCGCTGGCCGGCTGGAACCCGAGAACGCGGCCCCTCAGGGGGGAGTGGGCGCCCCTTGACCCTGGGGAGATCCTGGCGCCGCCTCCTGTTGCGCCCTGAACTGGGCGGCTACTGCGGGCACCCGATCCCCGATCTTTCCTACGGCTCGCTGCAACTCCGGGGAGGGGTGGGCGGGAATCGACGTGGCGGCCACCCGGCGGGCTACCGGGCTGAATGAGACAGCCTCGAGAAGGGTGGCGAAGCGGTCCTGGGTCACCTCGGCGCTGAGCCCGGCGGTGGCCTGCTCGGCGAGCCGTGCTGCCAGGTCACCCGGCAGGGGAGCACCTGCCTTGGGCGGACGAGACGAGAGCCGAAGGGCACGAACGGTACGGCCGTCGGACAGTGCCGTGGCCAACTCGTCCAACCAGGCTCGATGCTCCCGCTCCACGCGAACCACCAGAGCCGCCCGGAGCTCTTCGGCCAAGCCGCGTGCCTCATCACCGCTGCGCCGCGGACTCCGACGCACTCACGACAGAACGGAGATCGCGCAGATCGACCTCGTTCACCTGCACGAGCGCGGCTTCGGCCTTGTCTTGCCACTCCGCCACCTTCACCTTGGGGAGCAGTGCCTCAGCGAGGCGCAGCAGGGGTTCGGCGGCCAGACGGGGCTGCTTCTCGGTGGCTGCCCAGGTGTGCTGGCGTTCGACGACCTGGCGGACCGCGGGAACCCCGCCGCGCAGGACGAGCTCGGCCAGGGGGCGCCGCTCGGCGGGGAGGTCGGCGAGGAGTCGGTTGCGGTGAGAGCGTCCGGCCCGCAGACGGGGTGCGGCCGGGCCAGTCTCGGTGCGGCGTTCAGGGCGGGCCGAGGTCGCGCCGCCCGAACGGTCACGCGACCGGCCCCGGCGGGAGCGCTCGCCCTGGTGTCCGGAGCGGGGGTGGTCACCGTCACGACCCCTGCGGTCGCCGTCGCGCTCAGATCTCGCTCTACCGCTCCGATCGCGCCCCGGTTTGTGATCGGAGCGACCGTCGCTGCCACGGCGCCCCTTACCCCCGGTCACCAGGGTGCTGGTCACCAGCGGCTCGTCGCGCCCGGACCCGAGCAGCTCCAGGGTCTGCTCGCGAGGTGCCCGGGCCTGCTTGGAGGGCACCACTCCCACCACCTCGATGCCGTCGACGGTGGTATCGACATCGACACGCAACACCGTTCCCACGACGGCACCTTCGGGCACCAGGGCGCCATCGAGGTCGCCGCGAGGTTCTCGGGCGCCGGCCGCCCGCCATGTCCAGGTTCCGTCGGGGCGGGAACTGGTGAGCTCGATGTCGATGCGACGGGACATCCCGCCACCGTACCAACGCCACCCTCGGGGGAGCTAGCATGACCGGCCGTCCATGGACCGGAACCCGCGAGAGGCGAGGGGTCGGATGCGCAACGCCGTGGGTGGGGTCCAGTCCGCGTTGGTGCTGGGTGCCACCTCTGAGATCGCCACGGCCATCTGCGACGCGCTGGCTGCCCGCGGTTGCCGCCGCTTCGTACTGGCCGCCCGAGAGCCGGACAGCCCGGGCGATCTCGTGGTACACCTGCCGCGAGAGCGGTGCCGAGACTGTCCAGCTGAGCTTCGATGCAGCAGACACGACGACACACGACGGGCTCGTCAACGCAGCCTTCGCCGAAGGTGACATCGACCTGGTCCTGGTGGCGTTCGGCCAACTGGGAGATCCCTCGATCTCCGACGATCCGGACGGAGCCGTCGCCTTGGCTGCGGTCAACTACCTGGGTGCGGTCTCGCTGGGTCTGCGGGTGCTACCCCGGTTGCGTGCGCAAGGGCATGGCACGATCGTGGTGCTCTCCTCGGTCGCCGGCGAACGCGTTCGCGCCTCCAACTACCTGTACGGATCGACCAAGGCAGGTCTCGACGGGTTCTTCCTCGGCATGGGGGACGCCGAACGCGATCAAGGGATCCGTGTGATGGTCGTCCGTCCCGGCTTCGTCGCCACCCGCATGACCGCAGGCCTCGAACCTGCGCCTTTCGCCACGACCCCCGAAGGCGTGGCCCTCGACGTGGTACGGGGGTTGGAGCGTGGATCCGAGATCGTGTGGAGCCCGCCGGTGTTGCGTGCCGTGATGAGCGGGTTGCGACACGTGCCCCGTGCGCTGTTCCGGCGCCTCCCCGTGTGATGGGTGTCTCGAGCGGTAGGGCGCGAGCTCTTCTCGTCGGGGCCCGGCCCAAGCAGTGGACCAAGAACGTTCTGGTGTTCCTGGCGCCGGCGGCGGCGGGTGTCCTCGACCAGCCTGACCAGGCTGCACGCAGCGTCGTGACCTTCGTGGCCTTCTGTGCCGCGGCCAGCGGGACCTACTTCCTGAACGACGTGGCCGATCGGGAAGCCGACAGGCACCATCCCCGAAAGCGGCACCGGCCGGTGGCCGCCGGCCAGGTGTCCGTCGCCCTGGCGGTGACCACGGGGGTGGTACTGGTGGTGGCTTCCCTGGTGATCTCGACGCTGGCGCGACCGGAGTTGGCCCTTGTCACTGGGTCCTACTTGGCTCTCACAACCCTCTACTCGGTCTGGCTCAAGCACCAAGCCGTGGTCGACCTGGTTGCCGTGGCTTCGGGGTTCGTGTTGCGGGCCGCCGCGGGTGCGGTTGCCGTAGATGTCCCGATCTCCTCCTGGTTCTTCATCGTGGCCTCTGCTGCCTCGCTGTTCATGGTGACGGGCAAACGCCTCGCTGAACTGCGGGAGGTGGAGTCGACGTCGGGGCCCACACGCTCGACCCTCGAGCACTACAGCGTCAGCTACCTGACATACGTGCTCGCGGTGGCAACGGGTATCGCCATCCTGGCCTACTGCCTGTGGGCCTTCGAGGAGGCCGATCTGCGGGGGAGTGGTGGGGTCTGGATGGAGCTGTCGGCGGTTCCCTTCACTTTGGGGCTGCTTCGCTACGCCCTGTTGGTGGATGCGGGCGGCGGCGGTGAGCCCGAGGAACTGGTCCTGGGGGACGTGACCCTGCTGGTCATCGGCGTGCTGTGGGCCGGCCTGTTCGGCGCGGCCATCTACGCTGGCTGAGCCGTCATTCGGCCAGCCACACCTGGTAGAGGGAAGGCAGGGTTCCCTCGTTGCGGCTGCCTGCCGCGCCGTCGGGCGTGGTCCAGGTGCGGATGTCCTGTACCTCGTTGCGGGCGGCGAGGGCACTGGCGTTGTGGACGAGAAAGGCGATGGCGAGGTCCTCGGCCATCTCTTCCTGGACGATGGCGTACTGCGCGATCTGCTCCTCGGGGTCGTCGGTGGTCCGAGCCGCGTCCATTGCAGCCGACATCGTGGAGTTGACGTTCCTGGTGAACGCCGAGCGCGATCCCACCGGTGGCGGTGCTCTCGTGCAGGAAGACGTAGTCGCGGTCGGGATGGCTGGAGCCGAAGAGGATGAACCCGGTGGCCTGGTAGTTGCCGCCCAGCGCGTCCACGATGAGCTGGGTCTGTTCCAAGGTGTTCAACTGGCCTTCGATTCCGACCGCTTCCAGCTGAGACTGGACCAGCTGGGCGATGGCCTGGATCTCGGGCTGGCCGGTGATGTTGGCGGAGAAGGCGATCGGCTCGCCGTGTGCGGCCTCGTATTCCGCAGCCAGGGACCGGGCCAGGTCTGGGTCGTGGGTCGGGTAGTCGGTTTCGACGTACCAGGGCGAGCCGGGCTTGAAGATGCCTCGGGCAGGGGGGAACAGGCCTGCGAAGACCGTGTCGGAGATGACCTGGGTGTCCAGAGCGGACACGACGGCACGGCGTGCCACGGGGTCGTCGAATGGGGGCTCGGTGACGTTGAGGGCCATGAAGGTCTCGGTGGTCTCTCCCTCGCGGTCGACGAAGACCTGGAGGTCGCCCGCCTCGCCGTCTGCGGTCACCTCCAGGATCTGGTTGGCTTCGGTGATCTCAGCCATCTGGACCTCGTCCGTGGTGAGAGCCGCGGTCCGAGCTGCGTTGTCGGTGATGACCCGGAACTCGATGGCGTCCAGGAGGGGGAAGCCTTCGCGCCAGTAGTCGGGGTTCTTCTCCACCTCCAGCTTGGAGTCCTGGGTCCAGCGTACGAAGCGGAAGGGTCCTGTGCCCACGGGTTCGAGGCTTCCGTCGGGGTTGTCCATCATGGCCGGGGCCATCATGTACCCGGGCTGAGCGGAAAGCAGGTGGGGGAAGGTCGACCAGGGTTCGCTGAGCTCGATGAGCACGGTCGAGCGACCGTCGACCCGTACGTTCTCGACGGCCGCCATCGTCGGGCCGGTCAGCGGTGACGCCAGATGGGCACGCAGGTTCGCTTCCAGCGCGGCTGCATCGAAGGGTGACCCGTCGTGGAACACGACGTCGTCGCGCAGGCCGATGGTCCAGGTCGTGTAGTCATCGTTGGGCTCCATGGACGCGGCCAGGTAAGGGACCACCTCCCCGTTCTCGTCGTAGGCCATGAGGCGGTCGAAGATGGCCTGGGCCACGGCGTAGCCGGAGCCGCCCCACTGCGCGGTGGTGGCGTCCCAACCGCTGGTCTCTGCCCCGAGGCCATAGGCGAGAGTGCCGCCGGGGGTTGCCTCACCGGCGGAGACCGCGGTGATCTCTGTGTTGCCGTCTCTCTGCTCGGGCCCCGCGGGACCCTCAGAGCTGCCCCCGCAGCTGAGCGCCACCATGACCAGGAGGGCCACCACTGCCAGCATCCCCCTCCGGTGTGGGGTGAGTTCCCCCGCGTCCATCCGCCGCTCTTGTACAACCATGTCCCGCTCCTTGCCTCTGGGTTGTGTCCTGTCGGGGCCCCGGTCTGCAGCGGCCCTGATCTCTCCGGGTCTTCTTCTCAGGATGTGCCGTCTTCGTACAGGGAGTCGATCTCCGAGCGTCGACGGCTGCGCATGCGATCAGCCCAGGCTGCGTAGTCCTGCTCGGTCAGCCGCCGGTAGCCCGCGGTCACCGAATCGGTGGGCTCGACGCTGGCCGTGGCCACCGCCAGGGCTGCCGCCACCTCGGCATCGGTCCCGGGAGCATCGTCCTCGGGTGCATCGTCCTCGGGTGCATCGTCCTGGGACGCACTGGAGTCGGGTGTTCGTCCCGCCGCGCTCGGTCGGGGTTCGCCAGTCAGGGGCAGGCGCTCGGCGAAGCGCTCCGCCAGGTCACGGACAGCGGCCTCCCGACCTTCGTCTCGTGGGAACAGCTCACCCAGGACGAGCTTCTGGTCCAGGACGGCGAACAACTCGGCCAGCGCCAGTTCGGCTCTGCGTCGCTGCCCGTCGGCGGTCGTCACCAGGCTCGGCCCCAGAGCATCCAGGGCACGGTCGGCCAGGGTGCGTAGATGGCCGAGACGCAGATCGGCCACCGTCTCGTCACCGGCGGCGCCCAGGGTGGCCCGGATGACGATGCGCCCGGCGCTCCAGAGCTCGACGAACACCCCCACGCAGCGCTCGGTGGCCACCAGGGGATCGAGAGCGGCGAAGGCGGCTGGAGCCAGCAACAGCTCGGCGAGGTCTCGCTGGCGCGTGAGCTCCTGGTGGATCAGGGTGACCAACGGCTCGCGCATGGATGGCACGACCCGAGCCACCGCGGCGGCGGAAAGACCGGCGGCGGCTGCCACATCCGCGAGCGAGATGGTGTCGAGGGGGTGGTCTCCGAGTAGGGACGCCAGGGCATCGGCGAGGCGCTCGCGGACGTCGCGGGGGAGTGGAGCGTCGGGGTCGGATTCGGCGTCGGGGTTCTCGTCGACCTGCCTGTCACCGATAGCGGTCCCCTGGTGGGCGGCACTCCGGTAGCGATTGGCCAGCTCGCCGGTGAAGCGCAACAGCAGCAGCCGAGCCGCGTCCTCGTGCCGGGCGAACTCGGCAGCGTCGAGTGCTCCCTGGCGCCGGGACAGTGCCGCGGCATGCACGGCGGCCAGATCGGGTGGGGTGGCACCAGCGTCGGCCAGCTCGGCCGCCAATGCCTCGAGCGTCACGGCCACCTCGGCATGGTTCGCGGAGAACCCCCGAGCCACCGTGTCGTCGAGGAGGTGGCCGTAGGTGAGGGCGGCCCGGTCAAGGGCCTCGGGATCTCGAACGGCCACAGGTGGTTCATTGGAGGTGGGGCCGCCCTCGGGAACCAGTGATGCGTAGACCTCGAGCTCCTGACTGCGCTGGCGGCGTTGACCGAGCACGGCTCGGTGCCGCTCGATGGAGTAGCGGATGGTCCTGGCCAGCAGGGCCTCGGTCACGTCGTTCTTGACCAGGAAGTCCTGAGCACCGTCAGCAAGGGCTTGGAGGGCGGTCTCGTCGTCGTCGTGGCCGGTCAGCACTATCACCGCCACGTCTGGAACTCGGTCACGCATACGGACGTAGGTGGAGTCCATGGGAGAGTCGGGCAGTCCCAGATCCAAGACGATCAGATCGACCGCGTGGTGGTCCACCAGTTCAAACGCGGCGGCCAGCGAGTCGGCGTGGAAGTGTTCGAAGCCGGCGTTGTGGCCCAACAACGCCTTGAACAAAGCCGCGTCCGTTGGGTCGTCCTCGACCAGCAGGATCCTCAGCACCCCTCCATTGTGGCTCGCGGCCACCCCCACCGCAGGAAGCAGGCCCGGTCCGAAGGGCAGCGCCCACCCCTACGCCGCCCATAATCTTCATTATGTAAGGTTACGGTGAGCTTCAGGGAGGGTTTCCCGAGGAGGTGAACTACTCCTTGAGAGCCACAGCGTTGGGGGTGACGTGCATGGCGGGTTCGAAGAGGTCGTCGTGCACGCGCTCACCGGGCGCCTGACGTTGGTCGGCGCGCAACTCGCTGACGCAGTTCGCGCAGGGGCCGTAGAGGTCGGCGTTGAGCACCCCGCCGCAGCGCGGGCACTTCTCTGACGTGGTCCCGGGTTCGGCCATGGGCGGAACCCTAGGGCCCAGATCGGCACCGGATGGTGGACCGACACGGCCCTCATGCCGCGCCCGGACATGTCGCTCGGGCAGGTACGCAGATTCCGTCACGTGACGGAATCCGCCAGGGGCGTCAAACCGGGCCGACCCCCGCTTCTTTGACCGGTACTGAGCGATAATCGCTCAGTACCGGTCAAAGAAGCACGACGGGAGCGATCGGGAGGGATCGATCGGCTTGTACTGTGCGATCTCGTGATGGCCCTCGTCGACCCGTTCCGCTTCGGTCACCACGAGGTGGAGCTGGACGCGCTGCTCACCGGACTCATCACCCGTGGGCAGCGTGTCGTGTGCTTCAGCCCCCCTGAAGGCCCTGGAGCCCTCTGGCAGGCCGAGCGCCCCGATCTTGTCGACCACGTGGCGGTGGCGATCGACGATGCCGGCGCGGACCCGGCTCTGCCCCGACACGTCGACCAGGAGGCCCGAAGACGCGGAGTGGACAGACTCGTTCTCCTCCCGTCGGGCCAGTACCTCCAGCCCACCGCGCCCATCTGGACGACGAGTGTGCCGACGACCTTCACCGTCCACCGACTCAAGGGTCTCCACGCCCAAGGCCTGAGGCGTCTCCGGGCCTGGTCGTCGGTACGGGAACGGCGAGCTCGGCTCCGCTCCATGGGATCGCCGCCCAACCACGTGCTGGTGCACACCCAAAGAGCGGTCGAGCTGGCGGGAAGCTGTGGCGTGAGGGCGACCATGGCCCGCTATCCGCTGGCCCCTCCCCTCGAGGGCTCCCGCAGGGTCCCAGCCGAACCCCGCCGCGTCCTCTTCGTCGGCGGACTGCGCGCCTGGAAAGGCGCGGCCCTCCTTCCACAAGCATGGCGCCAAATGCCCGATCCCCCATTGCTGCACCTCGTGGGCAACGACGCGCACGACGACCCCGCCGTCGTGGAGGCACTGGCCGGGCTGCCCGTCGAACGGGACGGCGGCCACCAGGATCGAGAGTCGGTGGAAGTGGCCTTCGCGCGAGCTTCGCTCGTGGTGGCCCCCTACGATCACACCTATCCCCGCACCGGGGCCACCGTATCGGTGCCCCTCGAGGCATTGCTGCGCAACACACCGGTCGTGGTCAGCGATGCCGTGGCCGACCAACTCCCACCCGGAGCCCCGGGAGCGGTAGTGGTGGCCACCGATGATGCGGCCGCCCTGGCCCGGGGGGTGACCGAGGCCCTGGATCGCATCGAAGAGCTGACCGCCCAGACCGCCGACGCGGCCACCTGGGTGCGTCACCACCACGGGATCGGCACCTACCTCGAGGCTCTGGGGTGCGGGCACGCCACCGGTATGGTGAGCGACCCATGAGCGACCCCGATGCACCCACCGTGAGCCGCCAGTCCTTCTCCTCTCGCCACATCGGGCCCGACGACTCGGACCAGGCACGCATGCTGAGCCTCTTGGGCTACGCGTCGCGCCGGGACCTGATCGATGCCGCCGTCCCTGCCGGCATCCGTGACAGCGACGACCCCGACGTGGTGCCGGGCCCGGTCGGTGCTGCGGGCGGGCAAGGGTGCAGCGAAACCGAGGCCCTGGACTTGCTCGGCGCGATGGCCGCGCAGAACCAGGTGCTGACCTCGATGATCGGCCAGGGCTACCACGACACCATCACCCCGCCGGTCATCCTGCGCAACGTCCTGGAGAACCCCGGCTGGTACACGGCCTACACCCCGTACCAGCCCGAGATCTCCCAGGGGCGCCTCGAGGCCCTGCTCAACTTCCAGACCGTGATCAGCGACCTCACCGGGCTGGCGTTGACCAACGCCTCGCTCCTCGACGAGGCCACCGCGGCGGCCGAGGCGATGGCCATGTGCAGCCGCCTGACACCGGAGGGTGGCAGGACGTTCTTCGTGGATGCCGACTGTCACCCCCAGGTCGTCGCCGTGCTTCAGACACGTGCCGAACCCCTGGGTCTGGAGGTTCTGGTGGGCGATCCGGCAACCGAGATGACCGGAGGCGACCACTTCGGGGTTCTGCTGGCCTATCCGGGAAGCAGTGGGACGGTTCGAGATCTGCGACCCCTGGTCGAGTCGGTCCACGGCTCGGGAGGATTGGTGGTCGTCACCGCCGACCTGCTGGCCCTCACCCTGCTCAGCCCCCCGGGCGAGTGGGGGGCTGACATCGTCGTGGGTAGCGCCCAGCGTTTCGGCGTCCCCCTCGGATTCGGCGGTCCCCATGCCGCATTCATGGCCACCAGCGAGCAGCACAAGCGCGTCATACCCGGTCGCATCGTGGGCGTCTCCGTCGACACCCGGGGCCGACGGGGCCTGCGGTTGGCCCTCCAGACCCGAGAGCAGCACATCCGTCGCGAGAAGGCCACATCCAACATCTGCACTGCCCAGGTGCTCCTGGCCAACATCGCCGGCGCCTACGCCGTCTGGCACGGACCCGACGGGCTGAGAGCCATCGCCGAGCGGGTCCATCACCGGGCGTGCACTCTGGCGTCCGGACTCGAGTCAGGCGGTTTCGAAGTGGTCACCCCCGCCTGGTTCGACACCATCTCGGTGCGTGTCCCCGGCCGAGCCGGCGATGTGGTCGGTGCCGCCCGGCAGCGGGGCATCAACCTCCGACACGTCGACCAGGACACCGTGGGCATCTCATGTGACGAGGTGACCACCGCCGACCACATCGAGTCGGTGTGGTCGGCCTTCGACGTAGACCTCGACCACGACACCGTCGCCTCCACCGCCGCGTCGTGCCTGCCCCCCGGGCTTGAGCGCCTCACGCCCTTCCTGGAGCACCCCGTGTTCGCGCGCCACCGCTCCGAGACCGAGATGCTGCGCTACCTGCGCCACCTCTGCGACCAGGACCTGGCCCTCGACCGCACGATGATCCCATTGGGCTCGTGCACCATGAAGCTGAACGCCACTGCGGAGATGGTGCCCATCACCTGGCCGGGCTTCGCCCGTATCCACCCCTTCGCACCGGTCGACCAGACGCGGGGCTACCAACGCCTCATAGCCGACCTCGAGGCTTGGCTGTGTCAGGTCACCGGCTATCACGCCGTCTCCCTCCAGCCCAACGCCGGCAGTCAGGGCGAGTACGCGGGTCTTCTGGCCATCCGCGCCTACCACCAGAGCCGCGGCGAGCATCAGCGTGACGTCTGCCTGATCCCGTCCTCAGCTCACGGCACGAACCCGGCGAGCGCGGCCATGGCCGGACTGCGGGTGGTGGTGGTCCGCTGCGACGATGCCGGCAACGTCGACCTGGCAGACCTGGAGGCACGCATCGCCGAGCACCGCGACAGCCTGGCGGCTCTCATGGTCACCTACCCGTCCACCCACGGGGTGTTCGAGGAAGCCATCGGCGCCATCTGCGAACTCGTCCACGAGGCCGGCGGGCAGGTCTACCTGGACGGGGCCAACCTGAACGCCCTGGTGGGCCTGGCTCGTCCCGGCGCCTTCGGAGCCGACGTCTCCCACCTCAACCTCCACAAGACCTTCTGCATCCCCCATGGCGGCGGCGGCCCCGGTGTCGGCCCGGTGGCCGTCAGGTCGCACCTGGCCCCATTCCTGCCCTCGACGGCACTGGCTCCCGGTGCCGGCCAGGCCGGCGGTGACGCCGGTGGTGTGACGGCCGGCGGTGACGCCGGTGGTGTGACGGCCGGCGGTGACGCCGGTGGTGTGACGGCCGGCGGTGACGCCGGTGGTGTGACGGCCGGTGTCGGGCCGGTGTCGGCCGCCCCCTGGGGTTCGGCGGGAATCCTGCCGATCACCTGGATGTACCTGACCCTCATGGGACTGGCCGGCCTGCGGGCCGCCACCGAGGTGGCCATCCTCAACGCCAACTACATCGCCCGCCGGCTCGAGGATTCCTATCCCGTCCTCTACACGGGTGGGGCCGGGCTGGTGGCCCACGAGTGCATCCTGGACCTGCGACCCCTTCGCGATGTCGGCATCAGCGTCGACGACGTGGCGAAGCGCCTGATGGACTACGGCTTCCACGCGCCCACGATGTCCTTCCCGGTAGCTGGCACCCTGATGATCGAACCAACCGAATCAGAGCCCCTGGCCGAGCTGGACCGCTTCTGCGACGCCATGATCGCCATCCGCACCGAGATCGACCGTGTGGCCTCCGGTGAATGGCCAGCTGACGACAACCCCCTGGTGAACGCCCCGCACCCTGCCGAGGATCTGCTGACCGAGGACTGGGCTCATCCCTATGCCCGTGAGCTGGCTGCCTACCCACTCCCCCACCTCCGCTCGGCCAAGTATTGGCCGCCGGTCAGCCGGATCGACGCCAGCGCCGGTGACCGCAACCTGGTGTGCTCGTGCCCACCGGTGAGCGACTGGGCTCCCTGAGCCGCCATGTTGATCGACGCCCGCGAGCTGACCGCTGAGACCGTCCTGAGCGCCGACGTATGCGTCGTGGGTGCCGGAGCCGCGGGTATCACCGTTGCCCGTGAACTGGCCGGCTCCGGCTTGGACGTGCTCCTGGTGGAGAGCGGTGACGATGTGGCCGACGCGCGACTCCAGCAGTTGGGAGCGGGCGAGGTGACCGGCCTACCGCTGCTGCGGGGTGCCGACGTCTTGGACCTGGCAAGCACCCGGCTGCGGTTCGTGGGTGGAACAACCAACCACTGGGCCGGGTGGTGTCGACCCTACGACCAGGTCGACTTCGAAGAGCGACCATGGTTATCGCGCTCAGGATGGCCCATCACCCGTGATGACCTGCTTCCCTACTACCGGCGCGCCGCCGAGGTGCTCGAGATAGCACCCGAGCTCTCGGCCGAAGACCTCGGCCCCCAGGGCTTCGGTCCGCCTCTCCCGGCCACGGGAGCGGTCGTGACCGACATCATCCAGGCGAAGGAGAACTTCTCCATCGGCACCCGGTACCGACCGGAGCTGGTGGCGGCCCCCGACGTGCGGCTCGTGGTGTGGGGCACGGTAACCGAGCTGCTGGCCGAGCCTGAAGGACGCCGGGTGGATGCAGCCACTCTGCGGGTGCTCGAGGGCCCCTCGATTCGCGTCGAGGCTCGGAGCTTCGTACTGGCCGTCGGTGGTATCGAAGTCCCCCGCCTGCTCCTGGCGTCACGATCCGTACATCCCCAGGGCATGGGCAATGACCACGACATGGTGGGCCGCCATTTCGCCGAACACCTGCATGTTCCCCTGGGGCTGGCCGTCTTCGCTGGCGACGCCCAGAAGCTCGCCCTCTACACCGCCCACCAACGTCTGGAGGTGACGCAGCCCGGCGGGTCGAAGTCCTCGGTCCGACCCTTCGCTGTTCTTCGCCTGGCCGACGAGCTCCTGCGCCAGGAGTCGCTGCTGGGAGCCGAGGTCAGCCTGGTGAAACTCAGTGTCCCCCCGGGGACCACCGGGCTCGACCAGGATCTCGACCTACCCGAGCTACAGGCTCTGGTCGGTGCGGGTGAGACTCAGGAGGCAACCACCATCGCCTTCCTGGCCATCCAAGCTGAGCAGATGGCCAATCCCGAGAGCCGGGTCACGCTGAGCGATGAGACAGACGAGCTCGGCGTCCCCCGGGCCCGGTTGAACTGGCAGATCACCGCCGACGACCGCCGTAGCGTACGTGAGGCCGCCCAACATCTAGCCCGCATGCTGGCGCAGGTGGGGGCGGCCAGGGTCCGACCCGATGTCGGACGCCTCCCGGCGGCGGCGGCAGCGTTCCTGGGCGTCGACCCCGAACGTCTCGCCCCCTTCGACTTCGAAGGTGACGACTTCCCTGTGGGAATCGGCTTTCACCACATGGGTACAGCTCGCATGGCAAGCGACGCGAGGCAGGGTGTCGTCGATCCGGATTGCCGGGTTCACGGAACAGAGAACCTCTACGTCGCGAGCTCAGCGGTGTTCCCCACCAGCGGAACCGCCACGCCCACCATGACCATCGCAGCGCTGGCCATCCGTCTCTCTGACCACCTCAAGACCGAGTTGGCGTCATGAGCCGGCCCACGATGACTCGCCGCCAGCTGGTCTTGGGATTGGGCGCCACCGGAAGCTCGGTTGTCGCAGTTGCGCTCCTCGCCGATCGCTACCTACTTGGCGATGCAGGACCAGGGGTACCCGCAACCGTGCCATCAGGCGCGCCCGGACCACCTGGGTCCACCAGCCCGAACCTGCCACCGGCGCGCCCGGTGACACCCTTGGAGGGCGTAGCTCGCGTGGGCGAGGTCTATCTCGAGACCAGCCCGGCGCCGGGCGATGCTGCTGGCCTGCGCGCCGCCTTGCCCGAGCTCACCGCCGAAGACGCGGCCGGCGTTCTCGATCAGTTCCCGGCGCTGACCACCCGGATCCGGAACGACTTCGCGACCGGGAGCATCGAGGTGCTCGAAGGCTGGATCCTGGCCCGGACCGAAGTACAGGCGGCCGCTCTCGTAGCCCTGGTGAGGTAGTCGACAGCCTTCATCGCGACGGTCTGCCCAAGTCACTCCTCGAGAGTTCGCGCCGCGATGCTGAAGGATCGCAGGGGCTCGCAGTTCTGGAGCAGCCAGGCCAGCGCCTGACGTACTTCGGCGGGATCGTCGCTAACCTCCAGGTCGTGGTCGACGTCCTCCAGCGCCGCCTGCAGGCAGTAGAGATGGCCCTGTAGCTCGTCGAGGCGCTCGCGGTCCACGATGGCATCGCCCTCCCCCAGACCGTGGGCCGCCGCCAACCTGCGCGCCATGTAGGCCTGCTGGCGGCAACCCTGCCGGCAGTAGCGCCGAGGACGACCCGCACCGACCTGGTCAGGGAGTCGGCGCCCGCACCAGCGGCAGCGCTCGTGTGGCCATTTCGTCACGTGACGAAGAGTACCCGCAGCACCCGTCCCCGAACACGGATGAAGCTGCCCTCGCTACGAGACTGCGCCTACTCGCTCAGCCTCTAAGCTGCCCGCGTGTCTCAGCCTGGCAGCTCAACTGCCCTCAGCTACCGCGCCCCTTCGGTGGCGCTCCGGGGCCTGCCCCGAAGTTGCGGCCGGGGGCTGATCCCGGGTCGGGCAACGCTGAGCGTTTCGGCTACAGGCCAGCCATCGACGGGCTGCGCGCCCTGGCCGTGGTGGCGGTCATGTTGTACCACGCGGACGTGAGCTGGTCGCCTGGGGGCTTCCTGGGTGTCGACCTTTTCTTCGTGCTTTCGGGCTACCTGATCACCACGCTGCTGATCCTCGAGTGGGGTGGGACCTCGACCATCGACTTCCGCCAGTTCTGGGCCCGACGGGCCCGCCGCCTCCTGCCTGCACTCTTCACGGTGCTGGCGGTCGTGGGGATCTACGAAGCAACCCTCGCCACGGCCACCCAGAACTCGAAGTTCCGCGGCGACGCGTTCGCCACCCTGGGCTACGTCGCCAACTGGTGGTTCGCCTTCTCCGACCAGTCCTACTTCGATGACTTCGACTCTCCCTCGATGCTTCGTCATGCCTGGTCACTGGGAATCGAGGAACAGTTCTACATCTTCTGGCCGCTTGTGATGCTCGTGGGGATGAAGGTGCTCCGCCTGCGCCGCGATGCGTGGATCGTGGTGCTCCTCGGTGCGGCCTGGGTTTCCGCGTCTCTCATGCTCGTGCTGTACGAACCCGGCACGGACACCTCACGCGTGTACTACGGGACGGACACCCGGGCCCAGGCCCTGCTCATCGGTGCCACGTTGGCCTTCATGCTCCGGCGGATCGACCTCGATCGTGTCGCGCGCCGATCCGTGGAGGCACTCGGCGCCCTGGCACTCGTCGTGTTCGTGGCGATGTGGTTCCTCGTCCACGACACCGACGGATGGATGTACCAGGGGGGGTACCTGCTCGCAGCAGTTGCTGCTGCTGGTGCCATCGCCTCCACCTCCACCGCACAGCCCAACCGAATCGGTCAGCTGTTCGCCAAGGACCCCGCCGTTTGGGTCGGACAGCGCAGCTACGGCCTGTACTTGTGGCACTGGCCCATCTTCATCCTCATCTCAGCCCACACCGACCTTGCGGGCCCTGCGGGGGTCGTCGTCAAGTTCGGGCTGACCTTTGCGGTTGCAATGCTCAGCTACCAGCTGTTGGAGATGCCCATCCGGCAGCGACGCCTCACGGGCCGACAGGAGCGCTCTGTTCTGGGGATCTCGCTGGTAACCCTGGTCGCGCTGATCCTCCTCGTCACCACGGTCTTCCAACCGGAACGCAAGGGGCTGGAAGCCATCGTGGAGGACAACGACCTCACCGGCGACGTCGGCGAGTCGGCCTGCGCCGACGAGGGATTCGGAGCGGTGCCCTCCGATGCATCGAAGGTCCTTGTGGTGGGCGATTCGGTGGCCCTGAGCCTGTCCTACTACTGGCGTCAGGCCGGAATGACAGGAATAGACGTGCGCAGCTGCACGATGCTCGGCTGCGGCGTGGCCCGAGCCCCCATCCGCTACACGAACGGACGGGACAGCGGGAACACCGAACGTTGCGAGACCTGGCCGGCCAACTGGTCCGGCGCCCTGGCCTCCTACCGTCCCGATGTGTCGGTCATCGTCACCGGCGCCTGGGACATCTTCGACCGAGAGATCGATGGCGAGCTGCTCGCGGTGGGCACCCCGGAGCACGACGCCTACCTGGCCTCCGAACTGGATGTCGCGGCTGACGTTCTCACCGGTCAGGGCGGATCGGTGGTCCTGATGACCTCACAGTGCTTCGACATCCCCTCCAAGGGAATCCCTTGGGAGGAGAGAGGCGACGAGACACGGGTCGATGCGATAAACGAGGTGTTCCGCTCCTTTGCCGAGCGCCGTCCCGACGTCGAGCTGGTCGACCTGCACGGCCTCCTCTGCCCGACCGGGCAGTACCAGGCCAGCCTCGACGGGGTTACCCTGCACGAGGACGGGGCCCATTTCGTGCCGGAGGGGGCAACGCTGGTATGGCGATGGCTCGAGCCCCAACTCGAGGCGATCGCCACCGCCAACTGAATCCGCGTGCAGTTCAGCCCGTGAATCTCGGCAGCCCCGGGATCGGGACGGCGGGAGGAGCCGTCGGGTCTGTGCTGATGGTGGGCGTACTGGTCGTGGGCGTGCTGGTGGTCGAGGTCGTGGTGGCCGTGGTACTGGGGGCGGCCGGCCTGCACCCCTCCCCCACCGCGAAGTCGACCTCGGCACTCAGAGCCCCTCCCAACCCGGCCAGGGCGGGCACGGCGTCGACGCTGGCGAAGAGGTCACCCGCCCCCGCCGAGTAGGGCGAGGCGAAGGCTCCCCCGTCGGGCCCACCGCAGGGAAGCTGCCAGTCGCCCAGGGCAGTGAGCGGATCCGTCCCGACGCCGTCGATTCCCGCCGGGTCGGTACCGGCTGCCAGCAGGGCCCGGATGACCAGCGCTGTCGAGTTGGGATCGGGCGTTCCCCCGGCGTGGAAGGCCCAACCGCCGTCGGGCTCCTGGGTGGCCGCCACCCAGGACTCCGGGGACGAGCCGGGAGCGACACCGGCTGCGCTGAGCGCCCACCATCCCAGAGCGGTGCTGTTGGAGTCAGGGCCCGTGAAACCGACCGGGTCGGGAGCCGGGCAAGGTGCCGAAGTGTCGGACCGGTAGGCCATCCAGGAGCCGGCCACGGTCGCCTCTGCGCCGTTGCACTGCTGGTCCACCAGCCAGTCCGTCGCCGCTGCCGGCACCGGTTCGCCCACGGCCACGAGGCCCGCGATGGCCAGAGCCTGGCGGAAGGCGCCGTCGTAGGTGGGATCGGCCGCGCCGTACAGACCCGGCTCGTGGGCCCCCAGTGTGGCGGCCAGGCGGGCGGGGACGTCCACACCTCCCACGTCGTGGGGGTCCAAGCCGGCGACCGCCGCCACCTGGAGAAGGCGGCCCAGCCGGCCGGGGTCGTCGGTTCCGTAGGGTGCCACGAAGGTTCCCACGTCGGTGACGATTCGGTTCACGGCCCGGTCGAAGGCCTCCTCCTCGACACCGGCCGCGGCCAGGGCGAGGGCCACGGGCGCAGCGTCGCCGAGAGGGTCGAAGCCGCCCTCAACCGAACCGTCCGGGCCGACGCGGCCCGCCAGCCAGGATGCGCCCGCGTCGGCGGGCGCAGCGGGAACACTGGCCGAGCGGGTCGCTGCGGTACTGGTCACTGCGGTACTGGTCACTGCGGTACTGGTCACTGCGGCGACGGCGACCGCCGACACCAGCAGTGGTGCCAGCCGGCGCCGGAGGGACGGACTGTCTGACATGATGCGCTCCCCTTTGGGTAGGTGGAGCGAGTCCGGGGGACCACCACGACAGGGTGATCCTGAAGGCTCTGCCCCGCATTCCACGACGGTGCTTGAACAGCCACACCTCAAAGCAGGTGTTCCGGCTCGCCGGATCCCTCGGGATCGGGCCTACGGTTGCGGGTCAGCGCCGGACTCGGACCGGCTTCCCCTGCTGTGCGGTGTTGTCATCCTTGCAGCCCGCATCCAAGCACATCGTCTCTTCCACCACCAAGACAGGAGCCAGCCGGCGGCTCACCCGGGTCAGGCTGGCCAGCAGCGGTCCGCCCAGCACGACGATCGTCATGGCGTTGGCGAAGGCGCCGGCGGTATCCCAGGCCAGGGAGGTTGTCACGTAGTACCGGTGGTAGTGGGCCAGGGTCTGAGCCCAGCCCATCCCCGGCTGCCAGCTCACGTCGCCCTCCCCCACCAGGAAGGGCCACGACCACAGGTTCAAGATGGCCCCGTAGAAGAAGCCCCAGCACCAGCCCAGCCCGGCCAGAGCCCAAAGTCGGGCTCGTGGTGACCAGGAGTGGGTGGCATGGCCCACCAGTCCCGCAGCGGCGCCCATCCACCCCGCGCCCAGCATCTGGAAGGGAAGCCACGGCCCGACACCTCCGGTGAGCAGCGCCGAGAGGACCATCGACGTGAGTCCCAGCACGAAGCCCAGGCGCGGACCCATTGCTGCTCCTCCCAGGAGCAGCAGGAAGAACAGACCACTACCGCCTCCGGGGAAGTCGAGCAGGCGCAGGAGACCAGTGGCCGCGGCCAGGACCCCGAGGAGCGCCACCGCCGTGCCGTTCAGCACTCCGAGGCGCAGCTCCAGGGAGACGGCCACCACCACCAGGGCAGCAAGCACGGCCGTGAGGAAGGGGGCCAGGTCGGAGTGTGCCTCACCTGCCACCAGTCGGGCCGGTAGCCAGAAGGGGTACGTGAAGGCCGCCACGCCCACGATGGTCACCAGCACGTAGACCAGGCGCGTCCGTCCCGCGGGGCTCACGGCTCCTCCGCTGGGTTGCCGGCCCCCAGGGCGCGGGCCACGTCGTCCACGGTCAGATAAGGGGGCAGTACACGCAGCACCTGGGGCGCGAACAACGAGCCCGCCAGCACCTCGGCTGCCGCACCGTGGGCCAGCACCCCGCCGTCGCCCAGGACCAGCACCTGGTCGGCCACCGCGGCGGCCAACTCGACGTCGTGGGTGGCCAGAACCACCGCTCCACCGGCGCGGGTGTGCTCGTCCAGAGCGGAAACCGACCGCGGCCGCCGAGGGTGCGTCGATGCCCCGCGTGGGCTCGTCCAGCACCAGGACCTCGGCCCCGCCGACGGCGACGGCTGCCACCGCGGTTCGCTGGCGCCCGCCTGCCGAGAGGCTTCGTGGGTGCACTTCGGCCTGTGCGCTCAGTCCCAGGCGGGAAAGCCAGGCGTCGACCTGTCCGTGGTCGCCCTGGCCGCGCAGTCGCAGGGTCTCGCACAGCTCTTGGCGCACCGTCGGCGCGAAGAGCAGGGTGTTGGGATCCTGGGGGACATAGGCCCTGGAGGTGCCGGTGGCCACCTCGCCGGTTGCCGGTGGGTGCAGCCCTGCCAAGGCTCGCAGCAGCGTGGTCTTGCCGCTGCCGTTGCGTCCCAGAACCGCCAACGCCGTACCCCGGTGCAGGACCAGATCCACCCCCGAGAGCACCGTGTTGGCACCGTGGGCCAGTGCCAGCGATCGCGCCTCCACGAGCACCTCCCCGGGCACCGGGCGGTCCCGAGCCGGCGGATGCTCGGGCATCGAAGGCGGCCGGTGGCGGGCCCGGTGGCGGGCGTCGCGGACAGTCAGGGGAATCGGGTCCCAGCCGAGCAGTCGTCCCAGGTGGGTCACGGGTGGGGCTCCCGGGTAGCCCGTCAGGGCTGTTGTGGGTGGCCCCTCGGCCACCACGCGCCCCGCGTCCATCACCAGGGCCCGGTCGGCGGCGGGGGCGGCCCGCTCCAGGCGGTGTTCAGCCAGCAAGACAGTGGTACCCAGGTCGGTGTTCAGGCGGCTCACCGCGGCCAGCACGTCCTCCACCCCCTGGGGGTCCAACTCGGAGGTGGGTTCGTCCAACACCAGCACCCCGGGACCGGAGGCCAGCGCACCCGCGATGGCGGCGCGTTGGCGTTCTCCTCCTGACAAGGTGGCCGGGGAGCGGTCCCGCAGATGGGCGATGCCCAAGGCGTCGAGCACCTCCTCCACCCGGCGACGCATGGCCTGGGGTGTGTAGCCCAGGTTCTCGAGCACGAAGGCCACGTCGGCCTCGACGCGGTCCACCACGAACTGGGCCTCCGGGTCCTGGTGCACGAAGCCGACGGTGGCGGCCAGATCCCGGGGTCGGCACGACACCGCAGACCGGTCCCCCACCAGCACGTCACCGCTGAACCGGCCTCCACTGGAGTGGGGCACCAGGCCGTTCACCATGCGCAACAGGGTGCTCTTGCCCGAACCTGAGGCGCCGACCACCAGTGCCACCTCCCCGGGGGCGATCGTGGTCTCCACTCCCGAGACGACCTCGGGCCCGCCGGGGTAGGCGAAGTGGACATGGGCGAAGGTGACGTGGACCGGTGTGCTCACGGCGCTCCCACCACCGCGGGGACGGTCAGCAGCGCCAGTGCAGCCAGCGGCACGGATCCGAGCCGGGGCCAACCCATACCCCGGGCTGTGCCCAAGAGGTCATCGGAGGGCCACGGCGGGGCCTGGCCGGCGGCCACGGCGAGGATCATGAGCCCGGCTCCCGCCAAGCTCACGGCCATCACCGCGAGATCGGCTCGCCCCGGCGACCGGGACCGGTAGCGGGTGCGCCTGGTACCCCGGGAGGCCACCAGCACCCCCGTGGCGATGCACCCCGCACCGGCGGTCGCCATCGCCAGGGCGAGGCCATCGCTCTGACCGACCAGGGCCACCACCGATCCGGCGAGGCTCGCCGAACCGGCGGCTGCCAGCAACACCGAGGCGCGTTCGGAGGTGCTGGGCGCCAGCCGGGCGAAGCCGCGCGCATCCATGGACTCACCCAAGAGGACGGCCCTCTCCATCCCCCGTTCGAGAACCGGCACTGCCAGGCGAACCCAGCGACGGCGCCGGACGGGAGCTCCGCCTGTCCGGGCCCGGTCCGACTCCTGGACCTCCCGGACCGAGGTGACGGTAACGGGCACGAAGGTGAGCCCGACGGCGAGGATCAGGCCCAGCTCGTGGAAGGCTCTCGGTAGAGTCCGGATCAGCTCGTCGTGGGACACGACCGCGTTGAAGGCGCCGAAGGCGCCCATGACGGCAACCACGGTGAACGCCTCGGCCACCGAGCGTGCGAGGACCTGGTCCTCGACGGTGCCCCCGAGCGTGAAGCCTCCCAACGCCCCGGGGAGCGTGACCCGGGGAAGGGTGAGGAGGGCATCCCCCATTCCGTGGGTGGTCAGCACGGTCAACACCACCTTGACCAGACCGAAGGCGGCACCCACGGTGACCAGTACCGGAAAGGCGCGGGCCAGGGGACGGTCGCGCCCATGTACCGACACCGTCACCCAGGACATCACCAGCACCAGCAATGCGACCACGGGTTGGCCGGCCACCTGAACCACGAGTGACACGGCCAGGGCCCACACCCCCCAGGTCAGAGCATGGAACCGTCCCTGCTCGGTCATGCCCGCTGGCGGCGGGCCCGAACCCCCAGAGCCACCATGCCGACTCCCAACAGTGCGGCGCCGGCCAGCCCTGCCGGACCGGTCTCCGGCGTCCCCACCTGCGGGACCGAGGCCAGGCCCTCGGCGGAGTCAGCCCGCTCTGATCCCGCGGCCACCTCGCTCGAGCCCCCGGCCCCCGGGGTGGTGTCGGTCGGCCGGTCCGAAGCTGCGCCCCCGCTCTCTGCCCCCTCACCGTCTCCGGTCTCGCTCGGCGAAGTCGTGTTCGTGTCAGGGACGCTCGCTGTACCCCCCGAGTGCTCAGCAGCCGGGTCATCGTCCGAACGTGCTCCACCGTCTGATGGAGGTTCAGGGGCAATCCCGGGGTTGGTCGGTTCGGGGTCTGTGGGCGTGGGAGTCGTCGCCGGGACCGGGCCACCGCTCGGCACCGCAGTCGTCACTGAGGAGGGCACTCCTGTGGGTGTCGGGGTCGGCACCGGGGTCGGCGCCGGGGGCGGCACAGTCGTGCGCACTGTCGTGGGAACCGTGGTCGTGACCTTGGGACACACGTCGTCGATCGCAGGTCGAGGCGGTGGTGACACAGACGCGCCCCACACCCAGGCCTCCACGTCACCGTCGCCCACAGTGGTAGCCGAAGCCCCCACCCCGCTGGCGCCGAAGCTGCCGGTGCCGGCGTCCGAGCGGAAGTAGTGCCAGTAGTCCGGGGCTGCGCAACGCAGGCAGGCGCTGGGCGAGCAGCCCTTCCCGTCGATGGCGCAGACCGCGGCCCCCATGCTCCCGAATCCGGCGGTGGTCACCGTACCGGTGGCTCGCTCGAGCGCTTCCAGGCCACTCAACGAGCCGTCGAAGACCAGGCAGGCCTGCCGACGGGTGTTCCCGTCGTCGATGATGACCACGGCCCGGCTACCTCCGGATGCGCCGAGGGTCCCCGCGGCCGGGCTGGTACGCGTCGCCGCCAGAGCGGTCAGCAGTGCCAGGGCGACCATGCCCACCAGAGCTGGTCGTCGGGTCCTGGTGGGAGCCATGCGTCCTCCTCGACCCCACTCCTCGAGGGTCGCTCGGCCGCCGTGGCGGCTCGGTGGTCCACCGCCGCGGCGGCAGATCGGTTGGGCGGCCAGCAGGTGCCGGCTGCCGCGAGGACGGGCATCCTGGCTCGCGGTCGGGACCGCTCACAGTTGCGGGTCAGCGCCGGATTCACACCGGCTTCCCCCGCTCTCGCTGCCCGCGAGGCTACGACCAAGGGAACACGGACCGCCAACCGAGCAGCACCTGGTAGCGCGGGGGCCCGTGGGACGGCTACGGGGTCGAGGTGAGCTCGCGGTCGATCTGCACTCCCACCAAGGTCGTGCCGGCGTCGGCCTCGATGGTGACGAAGCCCGTCCAGGTCCCTTCGAAGCTGACGAGCCAGCCTTCGCCGGCACCCAGGGCTCCCTCCACGGGTTGGGCGCCGGCCAAGGCCTGGCGGTAGAAGGTCAGCACCTCTTCGACAGGGGCAGGGGTGCGATAGGTGGTGCTCAACTGCTCAAGTGACCCGGCCTCGATCACCGCTCCGCCCAGGGGCGTGGCTCCTGGAGGGTCAGGCAGGTCGTCGGGCCAGCCTGGCGGTTCACCCGGCGTCATCTCGAAGCGTCCGCCTGCGCCTTCGGTCACCACTCCGTCCCCGTCGAGATCGAAGCTGAGACGCCCCTCACCCCTCTCACCCGAGTACTCCAGTGAGCCTTCGCCGTCCTGCTGGCCGAAGGTGAGGAGACCGCCTTCGGCTTCGATGGTGAAGGTGGTGGGAATGGTGCTCTCCCCGGAATCGGGTGTGTCCGCGGGACGGGACACGATCAGGGCTGCCACACCGGCGGCCAGCACGACCAGCAGCGCTGCGGCCCGCCAGCGCCGGCGGCCTAGGGGGCGCGACCTGCCGTCTCAGCCTCCGGTCCGGTGGAACGGCGGGGCCTGGACCCTTGCGGTGAGGGTGGCGCCCCGAGCCTCGACGGTCACCTCCTGCCCCTCCTCCACCTCGGGAGGCAGGAAGGCCAGGGCCACACCTCGGCCCAGCACCGGAGAGAAGTTCCCGGAGGTGACCTCGCCGACGACCCGGCCCTCGACACAGACCTCCTGGTGAGCGCGGGCCGGTCGGCGACCGTCGAGAACCAGGCCCCTCAGCCGGCGGCGAGGACCTTCCCGGCGCTCGACCTCGAGCGCCTCTCGGCCCCGGAAGGGTCCCTTGTCCCAGCCGACCACCCACCCGAGGCCGGCCTGCAGCGGCGTGATCCCGGGGCCCAGTTCGTGGCCGTGCAGCGGCAGGCCCGGCCTCGAGGCGCAGTGTGTCCCGTGCACCCAGACCGGCCGGCGTCACCCCCGCGGCCATCACGGCCTCCCACAGCGAGGGAGCCACCGACGCAGGGACCGCGCACTCCACACCGTCTTCGCCGGTGTAGCCGGTGCCGGCCACCAGGCACGGCTGGGCGTGCCACTCGAAGGGCGCGACGTGGAACCGGCCCGACCGCCGCGGCTTCTGGCGCGACCTCTCCGAGGCGGCGGCGGGCCCCCGGCCCCTGGACGGCGAGGACCGCTCGGGTGGCGGTTACATCGGTGGCGGTTACCCCCGGCCCGGTCAGTGCGGAGATCACTCGTTCGGTGTTGGAGGCGTTGGGCATGACGTCGAAGCGGTCGTCGTCCACCCACCACACGATGATGTCGTCGACCACCGAGGCGTCGTCGGCGTCCAGCAGGTGGGTGTACTGCGCCCGACCCGGCTCGATGCGTTGCGCAGGTCGTTGGTGAGCGCCGCCTGGAGTCGGTCGAGGGCGCCGGATCCTTCGAGACGGACCGTGCCCAGATGGCTCACGTCGAACACGACCGCATCGCGCCGGCAGGCCAGGTGCTCGTCGATCGTGCCCTCCGGCGTAGGACAGCGGCATGTCCCATCCCCCGAAGGGCACCATCTTGGCCCCGAGGGCACGGTGCAGCGTCAAAGAGAGGGCTCTGGTGCAGCGTCACGCCGGGGCAGCGTAGTGGTCCCTGATGCTCAGGCAGCGCTGCTGATCCCGTACTTGGCCAGCAGCCGGTGGTAGTCGCGGCGGTAGAACAGGGTGACGTGCACCCCGGGGTAGCGCTCCATCACTTCACGAACCTTGCGGTTCTTGCGGGTCACCAGCCTCTGCTGGAGCGTCGTCACCTCGACGTAGACGTCGGCGTCGGGCAGGTAGAAGTCGGGGGTGAACGCCCGCACGGGCCGGCCCTGTGCGTCGCGGTCCAGGACGAACAGCCGGGGCTCGTACTCCCAGGCCACCCCGTAGGCAGTCGAAGAGTCGTGCCAGTTCGGCTTCGCTCTCGTGAGCGAACTCCCGTGCACCGATCAGCCGTCGACGGCCAGCCTGGCCCGCTCTGACCAGCTGAGGAGTGCGGCCCAGGACGAAGCTGGACGATTGCCGGCGTCGACGGCTCGTCCTTGACGCCGCCGAGAGGCAGCACGTTGAGCACACCCTGACCCTGACGGAGCACGTCGATCAGCTCTCCGTCGGTCTGGACCAGCACCGAGCGCGATTCGCCGATGACCAGGTTGGCCGTCGCTGATGTCGGCGCCCAGGTGATTGCGCAGGTAGGCGAACGACCTTACGCACCTTCTCGAGCTCGATGCCCGCGTCGAGCAGGTTCTTGATCACCTTCAGTTCGAGGAGATCGCCGTAGCTGTACCGGCGGCGGGTACCCGACCCGCGGGCATCGGCCAGGCTCGGCCGGATCAGGTCGGTGCGGGCCCAGTAGTCGAGCTGGCGATAGCGTGATGCCCACGATCTCGGCCGTCACCCGACCGCTCCAACCCTGCTTGGCAACTGCATCGGTCGTCCCCATGGCATCAGCCCTCCGCTCGCGACTCTCTAGAGCACAGGCACAACCCTCGACCGCTCCTCCACTCTCGCCGGAGGTGCTTGCCTTCAGCCGTTGGTGGAGGGTGAAGCTCACATGCGGGAATTACGCCCGTGTCATCTCCGAGCCAGCGTAGGCCCGGGGTGAGGGTCGGGTCAACGATCCCAGCTCGGAACGAATCGCCAGCTCAACGATCCGACGGCGAACGATGCCGAGGGGATCGGCTGGATCAGGTCGTCCCGGGTAGCTCCGGCAGGGGAAAGCGGCCTTCGGTGCCGAGCGAGCAGGGCCAGCTGGTCGTTGGTCCCGATGGCGATCAGCAACGAGCCTTCGCCGATGACGATCGTGGGGGCAGGGTTGGTCAGGAAGCTCCCGTCGGCGTCCCGGATGGCCAGCACCAATGGCACCCGTCCGGTCTCGGAGGTGGGCGTCACGCAGGCTCGGCCGGCCAGCGGTGATCCCGGCGGCACCTCCATCTCGCTCAGGCGGAACTCGAGACCACTCCTCGTGCATGACCACGTCGAGGAACTCCGAGACGTGGGGTTGCAGAGTCATGGCTGCGATGCGTTCGCCGCCGATGAGCTGGGGGTTCACCACCCGGTCGGCACCGGCCTGGTGGAGCTTGGCCTCGGCCGACTCCAGCTTGGCGCGGGCCACGATGAACAGCGCTGGGTTGGCGGTCCGGGCCGAGAGGGTCACGTACAGGTTGTCGGCGTCGCTGTCGGTGGCGGCGATGAGGGTCGGGCCGTGGCCACTCCCGCCGCGTCCAGCGCCTCGTCGTCGGTGCCGTCGCCCAGGATGTGGTGATGCGGAACATCCCGCGAGGCGTTCCACGTCGAAGTCGAGACGACCACCGACCTCCCGGTCGGCCTTGGCCAGTCGCTGCGGCGATGGTGCTGCCCGATACCTCCCGTACCCGCCACGACTACGTGGTCGACCATGGTCGTGATCTCGCGGTCCATGCGGCGCCTCCGGAAGCGGTCGGACAATCGACTCTCGAGCAGCGTCTCCAGGGTGACGCTCAGGGTGTACAGCGCCGTACCGACACCCAACAGCAGCAGGACCACGGTGAACGCCCGGTAGGAGTCGTCGATCTGCTCGGGCGTGCCGACCTCGTGGAAGCCCACGGTCGACACGGTGATCACGGTCATGTAGAACGCGTCGAAGAAGCCCAGACCGAGAAGGCGGTAGCCAAGAACGCCGGCCACCACCACGACGGCGAACGCCGCCATGCCTCGCCTCACCGGAGCCCATGGGTCGGGGTCGAGGAGTGGCGGCGGGCCCCTGCGGGCCGCGGGTGGGGGTCGGCGGCTCACCGGTGGACGGCGCCTCAGGAAGCGAAGTCCTCGGGGCTCACGTTCTCGATGAACTCCCGGAACTCCTCGACGACCTGCTCTTTGTCGTCACCTGTCGTCGACCGTGTAGCCGACCTCTTCGACGACGCTCTCGTCGGCGAAGATCGGGGCTCCCGACGCGGACCCCCAGGGCGATGGCATCGGAGGGACGACACGAGATCACGTGCTCGCCCTGGCCGTACGCAGGAGCAACTCGGCATAGAAGGTGCCCTCGCGGAGCTCGGTCACGGTCACCCGCTCGACGGAGGTGACCCGAGCTCGTCCAGGACCAGTTCTTCAACAGGTCGTGGGTCATCGGGACGGGGCGTGACGACGCTGCTTCGACAGCCAGGGCGATGGCCGTCGCCTCGGGACCGCCGATGTAGATGGGCAGCACCCGATGCTGCCCGCCCACTTCGCGCAGCAACACGATGGGGGTGTTGTTGCGACAGCTCCACCCTGACCCCCAGCAGCTCCATCTCGACCATGCCTGCACCCTATCCGTCACGTCGCCCGCCTGCCCCGGGCGATAGATGCCAAGGGTAGAGCTCGTCCAGGTAGGCGTCAGGGTCCTCGACCAGAACCTGGGGGTCCACTCCCACGACGTCTGCGAGGTTGCGGTACCGGCCCTGGTAGTCGAGGCCGTACCCCACGACGAAGTCCTCGTCGATGCAGAATCCGTGTCGGGCGACCGGTACGGGCACCAGGCGGTGGGACACCTTGTCGAAGAGGGCGCACACTGAGAGCTCTGCGGGCTCGTGGGCGCTGAGGTGTCGCAGGACGAACGACAGGGTGAGCCCTGTGTCGACCACGTCCTCGAGGACCACGACCCGGCATCCCCGCACGTCGATGTCCAGGTCACGGGTGATGCGCACCCGGCCGGCGCCGGGGCCGTAGCTGGTCAATCCGAGGAAGTCGACGCGCACCGGCCCGGGGATCCGGCGGGCCAGGTCGGCGGCGAAGACCAGGCTGCCCCGTAGGACCGCCACCAAGACCAACGGGCCGTCCGGAGGCTCCAAGGCGATCTCGGCGGCCAACTCCCCCACCCGGGTGGATATGGTCCCGGCATCGGCCACCAGACGGGCACGGGGCACTCAGGCGTCGCCCTCGTCGGTGAGGTGGTGTGCCAGGACGAGCCTGAGCATGGCCACCCTCAGCTCTTCCCCCAGCTTCACGAGGTCGTCGAGTCGGGCCCGGGCCTCGTCCCTTCCGGGCACAGAGCGCTTCAGGAGGGGCACCAGGAGCTGCTCGTACACACCGGCCTCGCGTTCGGCTGCCACCTTGAACATGCGTAGGTGGCGCGCTTCGATGCCCAACTCCCTGCAGCGACCGGCCGCTGTCGCCACGGCCAGGGCTTCGTCGTCGAACACCTCCTCGTCGCCCCATCTGGTAGGCACGAGCATCCCCAGGCGTCGAAGCTCGCGAACGTCCGTGGCGCGCGAGTCCGGCCCGGGACGCCAACTCGGAGGCGGACAGGGCCAAGGTGCGGGGCCGGCGGGCCAGGGCCGAGGTGCCGGCGCCACCGCTCGCCGCCGTCCCTGCCCCTTCGGCGGCGTGCGTCGTGCCCTCCGCCGGGCCTTTGTCGGCGGAGACACCGGTGCTGGGCCCCCCACCGTCGTCTCCGAAGGTGAGGTCGTCTTCGTCCAGACGCTGGCGGATCACCTTCAGGGGGAGGAAGTGGACCTTCTGCTGCGTGAGGACCCAGCGCAGCTGCTCGACATCGGCATCGGAGAACTTGCGGTAGCCGCTCGCCGTCCGCTCGGGTTCGATCAGCCCGCGACTCTCGAGGAAGCGGATCTTCGACACGGTTACGTCGGGGAACTCGTCCTGGAGGAGCTGGAGGACCTCTCCGATGGACAGGTGGTCGCGCTCGGTCATGCTGCCGTGCGGGAGCTCATTCCTGGTCGCCCGGCCCCTGGAAGAAGACGAGCTTGAACTTGCCGATCTGGACCTCGTCACCGTTGGCCAGAGCCACCTCGGAGATCCGCTCACGGTTCAGGTAGGTGCCGTTCAGCGAGCCGACGTCGCGCAGCACGTAGCCGGTGGGGGTGCGTTCGATCTCGGCGTGGCGACGCGAGACGGTGATGTCGTCCAGGAAGATGTGACTCTCGGGGTGGCGCCCGGCCCCGGTGACGGGATCGTCCAGCACGAAGCGGGCTCCGGCCTGGGGTCCGCGCTTGACCACCAGCAGGGCGGCCTCGGACGGGGATCTCGTCGAGGTCGACGGCCACCTCGTCCTCCACGCTGTCTGCTGGCCGGTCGGGATGGAAGACGATGGTGTTGTGGTCATGACCCGCTCCCGGGTCGAGCGAGCGCCACACGACGAGCAGAAGTTGGCGCCGTCGGGGTTGTTGTGACCGCAGGAGTTGCAGAGACACCGCCTCCCTCGGGGCTCAGCCCTCGATGAGCGCCTGATAGGCCGCGTGCGTCCATGAGGGCGTCGTGCGGCGGTCGAGGTCGGCCGGTTCGATGCACGAAGATCCAACCTTCCCCGTACGGGTCGTCGTTCAGGCGCTCGGGTGCGTCGGCCAGCTCGGCGTTGACCTCGACGATCGTGCCGGCCAACGGGGCGTAGATGTCGGACACGGACTTGGTCGACTCGACCTCGGCCACCTGCTGCCCGGCGGTGACCACGGTGCCCACGTCGGGAGGCTCGACGAAGACCACGTCGCCCAGAGCGTCCTGGGCGTAGTCGGTGATGCCGACCCGTAGCCTCTCACCCTCGAGCGCGGACCCACTCGTGCTCGGGCGTGTACCGGAGATCTGTCGGCGTGTCCATGGCCCCGCACGCTAGCGGATCTCACACCCGTGGACCTCGGTCCCCCCAGCCCGGTTCTGATCCCGCCACCAGCCCGATGCGGCCAGGGCCAGCCCTGGCCCTCTCAGACCTCCATCTCAGGTCGAGGTTCAGGATCAGTCCGTGATGGAGCGCACCATCTGGGTGAGCCGACGGGCGTACTCCTCGGCCAGCTGCTCGGCCCGGCGGGCACTGTCGCCCTCGGCCCAGATGTGGGTCACCGGATCGTCGGGGTCGGGGAGCGCCAGCACCCACCCGTCCTGTGCCGGACCTTGACGCCGTCGATCAGTTCGAGCTCGTGGTCCCCGCGCGCTCGACCAGGGTGCGCATCACGGCGCCCTTCTGGTCCCAGGGGGTGACCACCTCTGGCGGGCCCGATGGACGGGGGGTAGGTTGTCGACCACCGCGGCCAGGTCGCGTCGGCGTGAGCCAGCAGTTCTGAGCATCTTCAACATGGCGGCGGCCCCGTCGAAGGCGGGCAGGAAGCCGGGCAGGATGTAGCCTCCGGCGGCGTCGAGAGCTGCACCCACGCCTGGTGTCGTGGCAGCATCCATCAGGGCCGCTGAGCTCGAACCTTGGTCCATCGCACCGACACGCCGGACGCGTCGAGCACCTCGGCGTAGGCGATCGCTGAAGGTCACGGGGGCAGCCACGGCATCCCCGTCGAGGTGGTCGGCGACGCAGGAGACGAACGCCAGGGCAACCTGGGTGTCGTCGAGGATCCGCCCCTCGCCGTCGATGACGGTCAGGCGTTCGCCGTCGGGACGAGACGACGACGCCCAGATCGGCGTCCGCTGGCCTTCACGAGGCGAGCCACCTGTGCGGCCGCCGCCGTCCCGATCGAAGCTCATTATCCCCAGGGTGCTGGTGTAGGGGTTGAGCGCCAGCACCTCGGCCCCCATCTTGGCCAGCAGGTCGGGCATGGCGAAGGCGACCGCCGAGAAGGAGTAGTCGATCACCAGCTTGAAGTGGCCGGCGGTGCAGCACCGCGAGCTCGACCTGTTCGGTGACCGCCGACGCGTAGTGCTCGAGGGCACGGGGCGGGAAGTCGATGTCGCCGATCTCCGCGGCGAGCACCTGACGGAAGTCCTCGCGGCAGAAGAGCCGCTCGATGTGGCGTTGGGCATCCTCGGCGAGGTCGAGGCCGTTCTTGTCGAAGAAGCGCATGACCACCGACTGCGGGATCACCTTCGACGAGGCGCAGGGTGACGCCCCCGGCACACCACGGGCGACGCACCAGGAAGCGGGTCACGGGAATGGTGGCGAGCTCGAGGTCGACCACGTTGACGCCTCCCGCGTTCAGGCCGGCCATCATCGCCCGCTTCAGCATCCGGGCGGCCCGGCTCGAGTCCCGGGAGGTGACGACCGTGGACCCCTTCTTCAGCGACCCGGCCCAGGCCTGGGCCAGCTTGGCGGCGAAGGTGGGGGTGATGTCCTCGTTCGCCAGTCCTCACGATGCCGCGACGACCGAAGAGGCTGCGGGCGCCGCGGGTCTCCCACACGATCGAGTCCTTGACGGTCGCTCCCGCCTCGACCGTCTTGAGGGGGAACACCTTGACCCCGGCGCCGAGGGTGGCCCCCTCACCCACGAAGCACTCGTCGCCCAGCACGACTCCCTCTTCGGCCCGCGCCCCCCGCCTCAGGTCACAGGAGCGGCCCACCACCGACCCTCGCAGGCGCACCCCTTCGCCCAGGTAGACGTTGTCGTGCACCACCGAGCGTTCCAGGTCTGCATCGCTGCGGACCCTGACGTTGGCCCCCAGCACCGTGTAGGCACCCAGGCGTGTCCCGGCCTCGACGCGGCAGTTGTCCCCCACCACCGCCGGGCCGACCACGGTGGCCTCGGGGTGAACCTCGGCGCCGTCACCCAGCCACACACCGGGACTCAGCTCGAAGCCGTCTATGGCGAGGCTGACCCGTCCCTCCAGCACGTCCTGGTGCGACCGCAGGTACGCGTCGAGGGTGCCGACGTCCTCCCAGTACCCCTCGCCCACGGCGCCGAACAGGGGGGCACCCTCGGCCAGCAGGGTCGGGAACACCTCGCCACTGAAGTCGACGGCCCTGTCCGCGTCGATGCGGTCCAACACCTCTGGCTCGAGGACGAATATCCCGGTGTTTATCGTGTCGGAGAAGACCTGGCCCCACGAAGGCTTCTCCAGGAAGCGCTCTATGGACCCGTCGGGCCGCGTGATCACGACGCCGAACTCGAGGGGGTTCTCGACGGGGACGAGACCGATGGTGACCAGGGCCTGGCGCTCGACGTGCGCGGCAACGATGGCACTCAGGTCGATGTCGGTGAGCACGTCGCCGGAGATGACGAGGAACCGCTCGTCGAGGTGGTCACGGGCGTTTCGCACCGAGCCGGCGGTCCCCAGGGGGACGTCTTCGGTGGCATAGGCGAGCTTCACCCCGAACTCGGAGCCGTCCCCGAAGTGGTGGCGGATGGCATCGGCCATGTAGGCCACGGTGACCACGATCTCGTCGAAGCCGTGCCGGCGCAGTAGGTCGACGACGTGCTCCATCATCGGCCGGTTGACGATGGGCAGCATGGGCTTGGGGGCGTTGGAGGTGAGAGGCCGCAGCCGGGTGCCCTCTCCGCCCGCCATGATCACGGCCTTCATTGCTCGGACCTCCCGGCCTCGGCCCCGGACCCGTCGGTGACCGCGCCGCGGTCGGCCTCCGCTCGCCCTTCACGCAGTGCCTGGCGGGCCATTGGCACGTAGAGCCAGGCTGCGTACCACGAGAGCGCCAACCCGGGAACGGCTGCCGCGTATCCCAGCCAGCTCAGCAGTTCAGCGCCCTGGGCGTCGCTCGAGCCGTAGAGCAGGAGCGGAAACGAAGTCATCAGCGCGAATGTGCCGGCCTTGCCGACGAAGGTCACGTCGATGCGGGTGGCCCCCAGTACGGCCAGCAGCGGAACTGCCAGGAACATGAGCGGTTCGCGTACCAGCACGGGCAGGGTGATCCACCAGGGTACGGCCCCTGCGGCCACGATGGTGACGACCGAGGCGATGAGCACTATCCGGTCGGCAGCCGGGTCGAGGATCTTCCCGAGTTCGGAGACCTGGCCGGTGCGGCGTGCCACCTGGCCGTCGACCCAGTCGGTGGCTCCCATCACAGCCAGGAGAACCGCTCCCGCGGCGGGCGCATCCTGATCCAGCACCAGCCACACGAACACGGGCAGGGCCGCCAGCCGCGACAGCGCTGATCAGGTTCGGCAGCGTCAGGAGCCGGTCGTCCAGGACGGCCCTCAGCATTCCCGATGACGCCGGGGTTGCCGGGGACAGCGACGGTGACGGGTCGGCGGCGGCGTTCACGGTGCCCAGCCTACGATCCGGGGATGGCGACCATCTTCACCCAGATCATCAGGGGCGAGCTGCCCGGCCGTTTTGTGTGGCGCGACGAGCGCTGCGCGGCCTTCTTGTCCATCAACCCACTCCAAGCGGGCCACACCCTGGTCGTCCCCGTGGTCGAGGTCGACCACTGGCTCGACCTCGACCCCGACCTGATGGCCCACCTGACGGGGGTGGCCCACGAGATCGGCCGAGCCCAGCAGGCGGTGTTCGCTCCCCTGCGGGTGGGGCTCATGATCGCAGGGCTGGAGGTCCCCCATGTCCACCTGCACGTCGTGCCGATCTGGGGGGTCAACGACCTCGATTTCTCCCGCGCCGACCCCGACCCCGACCCCCTGGCGCTCGACGAGGCTGCCTCGGCCCTCAACCAGGCCCTGGGCCGCGCGAAGGTCACGCCGGCTGATCCTGGCGCAGGTACACCTCGATGCCGTCCTCGGCGTATACCCGTTCGTAGCCCGACCGTTCGAGACCCTCCCGGAAGACCCGACGCTCGTTGTCGGTCCAGCCAGGTGCGGCCGAGTCGTCGTAGATGACCGCATCCACCCGGCCCGTTCCTCGCGTTCCTGGTCGTCAGGCCGCTCGGTGGCCCGGCGCACGTGAGGTCGGTTCTCCGTGTCGAGCAGGTACACCTCGGCACGCTCGGCCAGCAAGGGCAGCAGCGCCGGCGAGGCCCGCACTGCGTCCTGGTCATCCACCAGATCCACGGCATCCAGCCTTGCCTGGTCGGCTGCGTCCCGGCCGCCCCAGGCCCAGGGGGCCCGGTAGGGCGAAGCCGGGGCGTCACGCACGAAGAACACCGTCGACACCAGTATCAGAGCCCCCAGCACCCGCCCGTCCACGAAGACCCGTTCCACGCCCTGGCGGCCGATGCGTGCCAGAGCGAAACCGGTGGCGAGGAAGGCGAAGGACGTGATGGCGACGGTCTGCTGGGTGAAGGCCGCCTCGCTCTCTACCTCGGCCACCAGGTACAACAACTCCAAGGGCAGGACGGGAACCAGGAACCTGGGGGCTAGGACGGGCAGGAAGAACAGGGGCGCCAGCAGGAAGACGATCACCGAGAAGTTGTCCTCGATGGTCAGCTCTTCGATGACCTGCCAGGGATGGCTGAGCATCCCCCAGCCCACTTCCAAGGGGGTGTCGCCGAATGCCGCGAAGGATTCGACATGGGCGTAGCCGCCTGCCCCGTATCCGGGTTGGATGACCGACACCGCCAACACGGTGTAGGTCAGGCCGGCGACTGCGGTCAGCACGGCCGCACGTCGGTGGCCTTCGCGCATAAGCAGGATTCCCATTCCGGCCACCGCCAACGCCAGATCGGCTCTTGCCGCCACAGCCAGCGCGCAGAAGGCGGCGTACAGCCACCACCTACCGGACAACCCGTACAGGGCGGCGGCCAGCAGAGCAGGTACCGCGAGAACCTCGGGGTGGAAGTCACCCAGGTTGAGCCGGTGGACCGCCGGGTAGAAGGCGTAGGCCCACACCAAGACACCCACCGCCACCACCCGCAGGTTGGCCAGGCGGCGCCCGATGTGCCAGAGAGGAACCACCCCCAGGGCCAGGGCGGCAGACTGGACCACCAGCAGAGTGGGGATGGTCGGCGTCCAGCGGGTGAGCCAGGCCACCGGGTAGAAGAGGAAGGAAGCCTGCTGGGAGAGCACGTGCGTACCGTCGTTGAGGGTCACGATGGGGTCTGCGCTGTGCACGATGAGCCAGGCAGCCTGGGTGTAGACGCCCAGGTCCTCGCCCCCTTCGAAGGTCCGGGCCCGGGCCAGCGAGAGGGTCACGAACACCACGAACAGAACGCCCGACAGCGTCCAGGGCAGGATGCGGTCGGACCACTCGCTGTCCAGGCGTGCCTGCCACCGCAGCAGGGAGTTGTCGATCCGCCGGCGCAGGGGGAGGCTCACCGCTTCACCCCGGGTGTGGGGCCCGCCCCGTCGGGGTCGGTGGGCAGGGGGTCGGTGGGCAGGGGGTCGGTGGGCAGGGGGTCGACGAGGTGTGCTCCGCTGTGCGTGGGTCGTTCACGGCCGTGTCCACCGGATGGAAGGCGATCAGCTCAGCGGGGGGAGGCACCAGCAGCCCCTCCAGACGATCGACGTCTTCCAGGTCGGGGTCCAGCCATGGCTCCCAGTCGGCGGGCGCCACCAGGACAGGCATGCGGTCGTGGAGAGGTGCCATCGTGGCGTTGGCCGGGCCGGTGACGAGGGTGCAGGTCACCAGATCGTCCTTGCGCTCCCACAACCCGGCCATGGCCATGGGCTCGCCGTCTGTGCGGTGGACGTAGTAGGGCTGGCGCTGCTCTATGACCCTCGATCGCCCGCCACTCGTAGAACCCGTCAGCGGGCACGATGCACCGGCGACGACGGAAGGCGGTCCGGAACGCAGGCTTGGTGGACAGGGTCTCGGCCCGGGCGTTGATCATCCGGTTGCCGATCCGCGTGTCCTTCGCCCAGGAGGGCACCAGCCCCCAGCGCATCGTTGTCATGGTGCGAACCCCGTCTCGTTCGTAGACGGTGAGCACATCGCGGGTGGGTGCGACGTTCCAGTCCGGCGTGGGGGGATCAAGGGAGACAGAATCCGCCATCGCCCCGACCTCGAAGTAGCGCGCCAGCTCATCGGGCGGGGTCGCAGACACGAATCGCCCACACATCGCTCTGCCACGCTACCCGTCCGGGCTCAGTCGAAGGCGCCGTGGCGGCCCGCGCCGGACGCGAACCGGCCCGCACCTGCGATGGTCTCTCCCGAGGCGATCACCTCCAGGCCTGCGACCGTCTCGGCGGCCAACGCCTCGGCCTCGGTCATCGACCACTGGTCGAGCAGCGAGGCCCGATCCGCCCGGAGGCACCGGGGAGGGAACCCGGCCAGGGGTGGGCCAGGTCCACACTGGCAGCGAGCGCGTCGCCCGGGTCGACCAGGCGGTTGACCAGACCCATGGTCGCAGCCTCCGGGGCGGGCACCCCGCTACCGGTCAGGACCAGGTCCAGTGCGTGGCTCTGGCCCGACCAGGCGAGCCAGACGAACGGTGCCGCCGTCGATGAGGGGCACGCCCCAACGGCGGCAGTAGACACCGAAGACGGCGTCGGTGGCAGCCACCCGCAGGTCGCACCACACGGCCAGTTCGAGCCCACCGGCCACCGCGTGTCCCTCCACGGCGGCCAGCACCGGCTTGGAGCAGCCGCAGACGGGTCGGCCCCATGGGCCCGTCACCGTCGACGAGCGACCACGTTGCCGCCGGCCTTCGGCGATCGGCGCGGAGGTCGGCGCCCGCGCAGAAGGTCCCCGCGGCTCCCGTCAGCACCGCCACCTCGGGTCGGGATCGGACTCGAACGGACCGGAACGCCTCGGCCAGTGCCGTCGGCGGTGGGCCGATCGACGGCGTTGCGCACCTCCGGCCGGTCGATGGTAACGACCATGACCGACCCGTCGTGGGTCACCGTCACCGTCATGACGCCACCACCGGTTCCGGTGACCGACCTCGCCGGTCCGCCAGGCGCTGGTGTCCACCGAAGTACTGGTCGTGCCGGCTCTGGGCCTGCGGCGCCGAACAGGAGCCGGGAGGCGTCGTGCAGGCCCCGGTGACCTGCGCAGCTCGTCGTCGGCGATCACCATGGCGATCTTGGAACGGCGGCGCAGAAAGTCCTCGAGACGGGTCACCATCTCGGTCGGCGCGCCCGTTCCGAGTTCGCAGCGGACGTACTCGGCCCCCTCGATCACGTCCTCGGCCATGGTCGGGATCGTGTCCGGATCGACTCGAGCATGGTGAAGGCGCGCGATGCCGTACCGCCGCCACAGCCTCTCGGTAAGGGTTTCGCAGCGACCCGGACCGCATCCCGTCCAGGCGCATAAGACCGGCCTGCCGCCGGAACTCGTTGGCGGTCCGGGCGTGAGGTTCGCCGTACCAGTCGTTTGATACCGGCTGAGTGGTACGCCCAGGTGGCGGACGATGCGATCCACCTCACGACCGACGTTGAGGCAATCGGTGAGCTTGCCCCCGAAGATGGTCAAATGGCGGCGGTCCTCGTCGACCTCGATGTGGTGACGGCGGGAAAGGGCCGTCCAGTCCTTTCCTTCGCCACCCTCGCCGACGTCGACGACCAGGGGCCGTACCCCGCAGCGCTCCGAGATGATGTCCGCCTCGGTCAGGGTGTGTCCAGGGTCAGGCGCGGCGTTGATCTGGTCGAGGAGGAACCGGCGGTCCTCGGCGGTGACGGTCGCCTCGGGGTCGTCGACCCTGGTGTCGGTGGTTCCGATCACAGAGCGTGGCCCCATGGGGATCACGAAGAACAGCCGGTCGGTGTCGTCGAGGAGTGCCAGCACCCGCTCGTTGTTCCCCAGGCGGGGCACCACCAGGTGGACTCCCTTGGAGTACACGATGCGGTGCCGGGTCGAGATCCCGTGCTCTTCGTTGCGCCTGTCCACGAAAGGACCCGTGGCGTTGACCATCACCCGGGCGGTGGCCGAGATCGTCCCGCCGCCTTCTTCGTCGGCCAGCTCCACCTCCCAGCGCCCGAGGTGGAACCGTGCCGAGGTGACCCGCAGGTAGTTGGCGGCAAGCGCACCGGCGTTGAGCGCCGAGCGCACGAAGGAGAAGACGAAGCGGGCGTCGTTGTCGGGGAGGAACCCGTCGGAGTACTCGAGGCCCCCTCTCAGTCTCGACACGTCGAGCACCGGCTCACGTGCTCTGAGATCGTCGCAGCCCAACAGGTCGGGGGCACGGGTGGCGGCGTTGCCGATCAGCCAGTAGGCGAGCGCCCCGGCGTAGACGAACCAGGGTGGGTAGGGAGCGTCGTGGTCGAGGGCACCCATGAACCGGATCTCGCGGATGTTGGTGGGGTAGGCGCGTAGCAACTGGTTGCGCCCGAGGCAGAGATGGCGGACCAGACCGAACTCGTAGCGCTCGAGGTACTTGATCCCGCCCCAGACCAGGTTCGAGGACTGCTCGCTGGTGAAACCGGCGAAGTCACGCTGGTCGACCAGGCCCACCCGGGCACCACGGGCTGCCAGGGCAGCCGCGCACTGACAGCACCGTTGATGCCACCTCCCACGACGAGAACGTCGAGATCGGCTCCGTCGAGGCGCTCGAGGTTGCTGTCCCGCAGGGCCACAGGTCGAGTGTACGGTCGGCGTCCGTGCCGATCGTCATCGCCCACCGGGGAGCGTCTGGCGCCCACCCTCCCGGCAACACCCTCGTCGCATTCCGGGCTGCGGGCCCCCTTGGTGCCTCCTGGGTCGAACTTGACGTCCGGCGCACCGCCGATGCAGCCCTGATCGTGCACCACGACCCGCACCTCCCCGACGGCCGGGCTCTGGTCACCCTGACCACAGAGCAGCTCCCCGACTGGGTGCCCACGCTCGAGGAGGCACTGGATGCGTGTGCGGGGCTGTCGGTGAACGTCGAGATCAAGAACGCAACGACCGAGCCCGACTTCGACCCCACCGAAGTTACCGCGGAGGCCGTGGTGGCCCTCGTCTCCCAGCGGGCAGCCCGAGGGGAGGGACAGGAGATCCTGATCTCCTCGTTCCGCCCCGAGACCGTGGCCGCCGTCCGGGCCACCGACGGCGCACCCCCCACGGCCCTGTTGGTGTTGGACCCGGCACCCGAGGCACTGGAGGCAGCCGCGGACGCGGACCACCGGGCCATCCATCCCTGGTACGGGCTCGTCGGGGAGGCCACCGTGGCACGGGCCCGGGAGCTGGGTCTGGCGGTCAACGTGTGGACGGTGGACGATCCCGACCAGATGATGCGTCTGGTCGACCTGGGGGTGGACGGCCTCGTCACCAACGTGCCCGATGTGGCCGCCCGCGTGCTCGCCTCGGCCTCTGGACGGGCCGCTTCGCGGGGCGGATCCGATGTCGTGCCCGGCGACGGTGGGTAGTACATTGCATCCTTCGCAACGGGCTGTGGCGCAGTTTGGTTAGCGCGTCGGTCTGGGGGACCGAAGGTCGGAGGTTCAAATCCTCTCAGCCCGACCACCAAGTCAGCACGGGTTCGTCGACCCGCGCTGACTCTCGTCTGGGCGTCTCTGGTCCGCGAGCAGGCCGTGACACGCGGTCTGGGGCCCTGCAACAGGGTGAGACCGAACGCTCAACTACTCTGCGGCCAGGACGGGAACACCGGCCTGGCAACCACGGGCTGGACCTCAAGTTGGCGCGTCACGGGCTGATCGGGGACCGACTGCAGCGGCGCCGTGTCGTCGGGCCTGCGCTCCAACTTCGGTGCCGAGGGAGTCCATGCACGAAGGCCCTGAACCACATCGCGGTAGAACTCGTCGACGGCATCCACCACGGACGCCACGAAGGAGTTGCGGCCCGCCCCGCGTTTGACCCCCATGGGGCGGAAGCTGGACACCTCGAAGCTTGATGGCTCGCGGCCATCGGCAGGCAGGAGCACTTCGATGCGCTCGCGTGCCACGGAGATCAGTTCGCTTGACGATGTGCGGGAACGGGCCCCGTAGCAGTCGATACGTGTGTTCCCCGGGGCGTCCTTGAGTTGGCGGAGCAGCCAGTTAACCGGCTCTTCGCGTCTGAGTGGGGAGTGAGATTGTGGGGGGTCCACCATGTGGGGCAGGGGTCCCGCCATCGTTGCGGCTATCTGAGGACAGCAACGACGGAGGTGACCCCTGCGATGAGTGACGGTACTGGTCTGGCGGAGGCGATGTTGGGACTGGAGGGGTTCGCGGTGCTCGACGTGGTCGAGGATCCCGAGGAGCTGGTGGTCACGGTCGAGACAACAGCGTCGGTGGTTGGTTGTCCATCCTGTGGTGTGCAAGCCGAGGCGCAGGATCGGATACTGCTCGCGATCCGGGATCTGTCGTGTTTCGGGCGGCCGGTGCGGTTGGTGTGGAAGAAGCGACGGTGGCGGTGCCGAGAAGCGCTGTGCGACATCAAGACGTGGACCGAAGTCGACGAGGCGGTGTTGCCCCGGCATCTGATGACGTGGCGGGCCGAGGTGGAGGTGTGCCGCCAGGTCGGTGAGGGACCCCGGCCGGTGTCGCAGGTCGCCGCCGAGTTCGGTGTGTGTTGGTGGACGGTGATGAACGCGGTGATCGAGCACGGTACTCGCCTCGTCGATGACCCGGCTCGGGTGGGGGCCGTGGCCCACCTCGGCGTCGACGAGACCTCGTTCCTGGCCGCCAACCGTGACCACCACACCGTCTACGTCACCGGCCTTGTCGACGTCGAGGGCCACACGATGATCGACATGGTCCGTGGCAACCGGGCCGCTGACCTGCGCAAATGGACGGCCAAGGCCGACCCTGGGTGGTTGGGTGGCATCGAGGTGGTCGCCACCGACCTCACCGACTCCTACCGGGCTGGGCTGTCGCCTCACCTCACCGACGTGACCCGCGTCGCAGATCCGTTTCATGTCGTGCGCGTCGCCAACCGATGCTTGGACAAGGTACGACGACGGGTGCAGAACGAGACGCTCGGACACCGGGGCCGCAAGGAAGACCCGTTGTATCGGATCCGCAAGATCCTGCTCTCGGGCTTCGAACGACTCGACGAGGCCGGCTATGACCGGATGCTGTTGGGCCTGCGTGTCGGCGATCCCAACGACGAGGTGCTCGGCGCATGGCTCGCGAAGGAATCCGTTCGCGACGTGTACCTCACCGACGACCCCGACGAAGCTGAGGTGCTCTTGGACAAGGTTATCGCCGGATGTGCAGACGATGAGGTCGAAGAGATCCGCTCCCTCGGTCAGACACTCGCCCAGTGGCGCAACGAGATCCTCGCCTACCATCACACCGGCGCGTCGAACGGACCGACCGAAGGGCTCAACCTGTGCGTCAAGAAGGTCAAACGCTGCGGTCACGGGTTCCGGTCCTTCGATCACTACCGGCTCCGCGTCCTGCTCCACACCGGCGGCATCACCTGGCCCGACCGACCCCGACCCCCACGGATCCGCTCACGCCACTCTCCCCACTGAAACGCGGAGAGCCAGTTAACCCTCGTCTTGGCGCGTCCCTCGCTCGGTGACTTGACGGTCACCGAGCATCGAACCTGTTGTGCGCGGAGGTCAACGACTACCCCGAGGTCGCTGATCGCGTTGGGGATCCGGATGACCCCGTCGAGCTCGGCGCGCTCTGACATTCCCTCGATTGAACCCGCGATGCGAAGCTGTGGACTCTTCAAATCCCCCCGGCTTAGGACCTTCTGGACATCGGCACCGAGGTGCCTGCCGAGTCGGATCACCACGAACGAGAGGAGTTCCTCCCACCGACTCGCAACCTCCGCTGCGTTCTTGTCCGTTTCCCGCAAAGTGCCCGCGATCGCGGCTTCGCGGACAGACACCCAGTGCTCTCCCATGTCATCGAAGTCGTGAGCACCAGCGCGGGGGTGTTCAAGGTAGCGAATCAGCTCGCCAAGTATCCACGCCTGGTCGTCGTCCTTCACGCCCTTGTGGACCTTCACCATGATTGCCTGCGTTAGGACCATGCTCCAGGAAAGGTGATGCAGTGCTACACGTCGGAGCTTGCGGCCATCCACCGAGACCGGGTGCTCGCCAGGGAGCCTTGCGATCTGGTTGGAGATCGTGAGTACGCAATCGAAGCCCTGCTCCCGTGCGAGATCGAGGTAGTCCTCGATCTGCGCCTGTTGGAGCTGCGACCTGCCGGTCTTCACCTCGACCAGCGCCACCCAGGTCCGTTGTCCGGTGCCACCCGGATCAGGCCATCAGGGCGGACCGTACGGCCGTCGGAGAGCTTGAACTGCGGCTCAGTGAACGTCTCGATTGCTCCCCGGTTGGCCCCGAACTGCCGGGTGAATCCCTCTCCGAACTCATCAACCGATCCGACCACGGCCAAGAGGGCCGACGTCGCTCGCATCTCTTGTTCCTGAGCGCCCCGGATCCCCGTCACAGGAATGAGGCGCGCTCGGCTCCCACGTCTCGACAGCTTCGTCGGGCACTGCATCTTCCCTTCTCAGGCTGGCCAGTCGATGCTCTAGGTGCCCCCACCGGTGAAGATGGCGACAAGACGTCGAGGCGCCAGCCGACTTCTTCTCCTTCGATCAAGACACCGATCAGGAGGCGGGAAGGTCCCCGCAGTACTCGTTCACGAGTTCCAACGAGTCCTTCGCTGCCTCGAACGCGATCTTCCGCTTCTTCCACAGGCTCCGAGAAAGCCCACCGGTGAGGATCGCCAACACCGCGCCGAGCAGCTGAGTGGCATCCTTCTGTACGACCGCGAGTGCAATCACCGCAACCAAGATCCCGCCGGTAACCAGGTATGCGACCTGGAGCGGCGCGGTGAGCGTCTTGTAGTACTCCTCGTTGATCTTGTGAAGTGCTTTCGCACTGGCACATTGATTCGGCCCAGCGGCCTCGACTAGTAGTGAGCGCTCGATCATCGTTGCCCTCCGAATCCCGTGAACAACGCCCCCCCTAGCTACTTCGACCTGAAATAGTCGGTGGCGCGAGTTGCCGATTCGTCGGGTGGCTGGCTGTGGCTCGGTCGGTGGCTTCGTGTGGTATCGACTCGTCCGTCGGTTCGTGGCGGTCGGGTGGTGCCTCTCGGGTCTGTGGCCGCAGCGACGTCGATCGCGGTGCTCGGTCGTCTCGGTCGTGTGCCTGGTTGAGGTGAGCGGCCGCGGCGCCGTCCTGTGCTGGGGCCGGCGCGCTGGTGGTTGGTTCGTTTTCTGCGGCGGGGTGGTCGATGTCGCGGCCGAGGGTGTCGAGGGCGTGGGTGGCGAGCATGACGGCCACAGCGAGAGCGAGCAGGAGGAGGGTCACGTGGTGAGTCTGGCGATCTTGGTGAGGTTGTGGGCGAGGACACCGTGGCCGACCCAGGTGCGAGCTCCGGTGTGGCCGATCAGGCGGGTTCGGCGTAGCCCGTAGTCGCGTTTGAGTGAGCTGATCCGGCCTTCGCTGCCGGTGCGCCACTTCACGAGCGCGATGAACGGGTCGCTGATCTGGAGGCCGGCGCGGGCGACGCCGGGCTTGCCCGCCCGTGGGATCGCGACGGTGTCGACACCGAGTTCGCTGAGTGCCTTGTCGATCTTGGCGAACCCGTAGCCCCGGTCGGCGGTGACCGCGGTGGGTGCGGCTCCGGCGTGTGCTTTGATGCGGGCGATCGCTGGCTCGAGCTGTTCGGCGTCATGGGGGTTGCCCATCTCGACGGTGTGATCGAGCACGAGCCCGTCGACGTTGTCGACGATCTGGGCCTTGTAGCCGAACTCGACGGGGCGACCGAGGCGGCCCTTGCGGATCGGTCGGGCGTCGGGTTCGTGCAACGACACCAGGCGAGTCGCGCCGTCGGGCATCTCACCCGCGATCCGCCGGCGGGTCTGGTCGATGACCTGGTTCGTGGTGGCGGTCAACGCCTCCAGATCGTCGATCAGGCGGGCCAGTCGCCCCGCCTTGGGGGTGTCGGGGTGCGACGCCAACCACCGGCGGGCGTTGAGAACGACACGTTCGGTTTCGGACGCGGTCGCGTCGGCGAGGTCGGCGACTCCGCCGGTGATGCGCAACACCTCGTCTTTGGCTTCCCCGGACCGGCGCCGCAGCCACGCTCCGATCGAGTGCGCGTGGGCCTGCGCGTCGGCGCTGCGATCAACCACCACGGTGCGTGCCGCCGCCCCCGTCGCCTGGATCCGTGCGGCGAGCCGGGCCAGCCGTGCGACAGCGCGGGTCAACAAGCTCGAGTCGGTCGGGTACTTGATGTCGGCCTCGATCACCGTGGTGTCGGCCCGTACCCGTTCGAGGTTCACGACGTCGGCTTCGTGGGCCTTGATCAGCAGCGTCTCGTTCAGCTGGTCGACGACGTCGGGCCCGCAACGTTTGGTGATCTTCATCAGCGTCGTCGGGTGCGGCGCCCGCTCCCCGAGAGGCACCCGACAGAACCGGCGCCACGAGATCGAGTCGTTCACTTCCGCGGACAACGGCTCATAGCCCAACGAGTAGCGGTGCTTGAGGAACATCATCCTCAGATACGTCTCGATCGGGATCGAGGGCCGCCCGAACGTCGCGTCGAAGTGGGCACGGAACGGCTCGAAGAACCGCTCATCGGACAACAGCCGATCAACCGCCTCCAGATCGCCCGGCAACACCAGGCACTCCGCTGGCAGGATCGCCTCCCACAACGTGGGCTGCGCGTTTAGGGCCCGCCGCGAATCAACTCGCGAGACCGCTGGATCCTTGACCAGCGCGGATGCGGCCAGAACGTAGCGACTTGTTCGGTGGCGGACCCTTACCGTTCTCAACACGATGGCCTCGATCCGTACTAGTCCTACGGGTCGAGGTCATCATCCCACCATCCGCAACCAAACGCGAGCACCTATCCGCTACTTCTTCAGGTCGAAGTAGCTAGCTACTTCGACCTGAAATAGTCGGTGGCGCGAGTTGCCGATTCGTCGGGTGGCTGGCTGTGGCTCGGTCGGTGGCTTCGTGTGGTATCGACTCGTCCGTCGGTTCGTGGCGGTCGGGTGGTGCCTCTCGGGTCTGTGGCCGCAGCGACGTCGATCGCGGTGCTCGGTCGTCTCGGTCGTGTGCCTGGTTGAGGTGAGCGGCCGCGGCGCGTCCTGTGCTGGGGCCGGCGCGTGGTGGTTGGTTCGTTTCTGCGGCGGGGTGGTCGATGTCGCGGCCGAGGGTGTCGAGGGCGTGGGTGGCGAGCATGACGGCCACAGCGAGAGCGAGCAGGAGGAGGGTCACGTGGTGAGTCTGGCGATCTTGGTGAGGTTGTGGGCGAGGACACCGTGGCCGACCCAGGTGCGAGCTCCGGTGTGGCCGATCAGGCGGGTTCGGCGTAGCCCGTAGTCGCGTTTGAGTGAGCTGATCCGGCCTTCGCTGCCGGTGCGCCACTTCACGAGCGCGATGAACGGGTCGCTGATCTGGAGGCCGGCGCGGGCGACGCCGGGCTTGCCCGCCCGTGGGATCGCGACGGTGTCGACACCGAGTTCGCTGAGTGCCTTGTCGATCTTGGCGAACCCGTAGCCCCGGTCGGCGGTGACCGCGGTGGGTGCGGCTCCGGCGTGTGCTTTGATGCGGGCGATCGCTGGCTCGAGCTGTTCGGCGTCATGGGGGTTGCCCATCTCGACGGTGTGATCGAGCACGAGCCCGTCGACGTTGTCGACGATCTGGGCCTTGTAGCCGAACTCGACGGGGCGACCGAGGCGGCCCTTGCGGATCGGTCGGGCGTCGGGTTCGTGCAACGACACCAGGCGAGTCGCGCCGTCGGGCATCTCACCCGCGATCCGCCGGCGGGTCTGGTCGATGACCTGGTTCGTGGTGGCGGTCAACGCCTCCAGATCGTCGATCAGGCGGGCCAGTCGCCCCGCCTTGGGGGTGTCGGGGTGCGACGCCAACCACCGGCGGGCGTTGAGAACGACACGTTCGGTTTCGGACGCGGTCGCGTCGGCGAGGTCGGCGACTCCGCCGGTGATGCGCAACACCTCGTCTTTGGCTTCCCCGGACCGGCGCCGCAGCCACGCTCCGATCGAGTGCGCGTGGGCCTGCGCGTCGGCGCTGCGATCAACCACCACGGTGCGTGCCGCCGCCCCCGTCGCCTGGATCCGTGCGGCGAGCCGGGCCAGCCGTGCGACAGCGCGGGTCAACAAGCTCGAGTCGGTCGGGTACTTGATGTCGGCCTCGATCACCGTGGTGTCGGCCCGTACCCGTTCGAGGTTCACGACGTCGGCTTCGTGGGCCTTGATCAGCAGCGTCTCGTTCAGCTGGTCGACGACGTCGGGCCCGCAACGTTTGGTGATCTTCATCAGCGTCGTCGGGTGCGGCGCCCGCTCCCCGAGAGGCACCCGACAGAACCGGCGCCACGAGATCGAGTCGTTCACTTCCGCGCACAACGGCTCATAGCCCAACGAGTAGCGGTGCTTGAGGAACATCATCCTCAGATACGTCTCGATCGGGATCGAGGGCCGCCCGAACGTCGCGTCGAAGTGGGCACGGAACGGCTCGAAGAACCGCTCATCGGACAACAGCCGATCAACCGCCTCCAGATCGCCCGGCAACACCAGGCACTCCGCTGGCAGGATCGCCTCCCACAACGTGGGCTGCGCGTTTACCGTTCTCAACACGATGGCCTCGATCCGTACTAGTCCTACGGGTCGAGGTCATCATCCCACCATCCGCAACCAAACGCGAGCACCTATCCGCTACTTCTTCAGGTCGAAGTAGCTAGTCAAATCGCCGCAGAGCAGCGAACTTGCGAGCAACGCTGAAGGGGTGGACCAGCAGCTCAGGGGCAGTGGTTCGGTACAATAGCGCGTGTCAGGGGACCGAAGGTCGGAAATTCAAGTCCTCTCACCCCGATCCCGGTCCCGGGAGTTGGGGGCCCGCGTGGGTCCCCGGTACCGTCGGCGGGTGGTGCAATCGACACCTCCCGATGACGAGCGAGACGCGCGCGGCAAGCACGACGACGGGGACGTGCGCGACGCCCTGCCAGACGAGCTGGACCCCTCGGCGCTGGTGGGCCCCTACATGTTCCCCAACAACAACCGGCGCCGGGTTCCGGGGGTGCTCTACCTGCTGATCGCCGTGGCCTGTGTCGTCGCTTGGTTGCTCACCCACAACGGCGATCCGGTGCTGGTCAACGGTGGCTTCCTCGTGGCCGCGGGGATCCTGGCGGCGGTTGGGGCCTACTCGCTGGTCGCGGGCTGGAACCTGGACGTGGACGAGGTGGACGCCCTGGTCGCCGCCACCCGCCAGGTGGGCTTCCCGGTGGGGCACGCCTCGGCCCAGCTGGGCTGGCGGGGCCTGCTCAGCCGGCCCACGTGGCGGGTCCTGCTCTACTCCCACGAGAACCCACCCGAGCGGCGGGGCCTGGTGCTGGTCGACGGCCAGCGCGGCGAGGTGGTGGGCTGGTTTGTGGAGGACAACCCCGAGGACTGGTCTGACTTCGACACCACCTGAGGCCCGCTGCTCAGCCGGCCGGCCACCCTTCGCGGCAGGCGTTCCCAGGTCTGGTCCAAGGAGACCGGTAGCACCCGTGTGGTGGCCACCGATGTCATGAAGTTCGTGTTGGCGGCCCAGCGGGGCACGACATGCACGTGGAGGTGCCCCGGCACACCCGCGCCGGCCGCGGACCCGAGGTTCACCCCGACGTTCACCCCGTCGGGGTCGAAGGCCGCCCGCACGGCGACGACGCCGTCACGCACCAGCCTCCACAGGTCGGTGTGCTCGTCGTCGCTGAGCCCCTCCAGGTCGGTCACGGCCCGGTTCGGGAGGACCATCAGGTGCCCCGGGTTGTAGGGGTAGATGTTGAGGATGGCCGAGCACAGGGCGCCCCGGTGCACGATGAATCCCTCCTCGTCGTCTGCCCGGGCGGACAGGATCCGCTCGAACACCGACTGGCCATCACCTGAGGTGTCGCTGCTCACCTCTCCATGGACGAGGCCGGTCACGTAGCTCGAGCGCCAGCCGGCCCAGAGGTTGTCCACGGCTCAGCTCCTGTCGCGTTGCGCCAGCACCTCGGCTGACGAACGGCGAGGCGCTGAGCCGTTGCCACCGGTCTCTTCACCCGAGATGACCTGCACTGTCTCGCGGGGGATGCTCTCGGGCTTGCGGGTGGCGTAGGTGTCGACGTACTCCTGGCCCGACAGCTCACGGATCTCGTACATGACCTCGTCGGTGATCTGGCGCAGCACCAGACGGTCCTGGGAACGCTCGTGGTAGCGGGTCAGGTCGATGGGCCGGCCGATGCGGATGTCCACCGGCAGGAACACGCGGGGGACCTTGCGGTTCGCGGGCTGGATCAGATCCGAGCCGACGATCCCCACGGGGATGATGGGACACCGGTTCCGCAGGGCCAGGCGTGCCGCGCCGGTGTGGCCCTTGTGGAGTAGCCCGTCGCGCGAGCGGGTTCCCTCGGGGTAGATGCCGAACAGCTCGCCCCGCCCGAGGATCCGGGAGGCGGCGTCCAGGGCGGCCTGGGCGGCGTCACCACCGGACCGGTCGATGGGGATCATGCCGAGGGCGGGCAGCAGGTGGCGGGTACGCCAGCTGTCGAGGTACTCGGCCTTGCCCACATAGGTGATCCGCCGGGGAAGGACCGAGGGCAGGAACAGCGAATCGATGAACGAGATGTGGTTGGGGCACAGCACCGCGGGGCCCTCGGCGGGAACATGCTCGATACCTTCGACCCGGATCCGCCAGGCGAAGGCGAAGATCGGGGTCAACACGGCCTTGGCCACCGAATAGAGCTGGCCTGCCTCCCGTTCTTCTCGCATCGTCCAAGTCTGGCGCACCGGGCAGGCTCATGCCTGCACGGCCACCTCGCCTTCCAACTCGACACCCAGGAGGGACGCGGCCGCAGATACTCCCCCTCCGGCCGACGCTGCCCGGTCGATGGCAGCGACCGCTGCGGGGGTGTCCAGGTCGTCGTCGAGGCAGGCCCGCACCTCGTCGAGAGCCGCGTCGCCTGCCCCGGCGTCACGCCAGGCCCGCAGGCGCCCGTCTGCCTCGGCCATGAGCCCGTCGTCCCATTCCCAGGAATGGCGGTAGTGGTGGGCCAGGAGGGCCAGGCGGATGGATCGGGGGTCCCAGTGCTTGCGCAGGTCGCTCACGAAGACCAGGTTCCCCAGGGACTTGGACATCTTCTCGCCGTCGAGGCGGACCATCGCCTGGTGCATCCAGTGGCGCACGAAGGGTTGGCCGGTGGCCGCCTCGCTCTGGGCCCGTTCGCACTCGTGGTGGGGGAAGATCAGGTTCTGCTCCCCCACCGTGCAGGTCGATGGTCGTGTCCAGCTCCCGCATGGCCAGCGCCGAGCACTCGATGTGCCAGCCGGGCCGTCCCGGCCCCCACAACGACTCCCAGGCCGGCTCCCCCGCTGCTGAGGGTTGCCACAGGACGAAGTCCAGTGGGTCCCGCTTGCGGGGGTCGTCGGGGTTCCCGCCACGCTCGGCTGCCAGCACCAGCATCTCGTCGCGCCGGAGCCCGCTCACCGAACCGAAGGAGGCGAAGGTGGCCACCTCGAAGAAGACGGCGCCGTCGACCTCGTAGGCGTGGCCCCTGTCCAGCACCATCCCGATGAACCCTCGGATGTCCGCGATGGCCGACGTGGCCCGGGGCTCGCTCCAGCACTCCAGGACTCCGAGGGCTTCCATGTCGTCGTCGAACCGGGCCGTCTCGGCTGCGGCCAGGTCGAGGTAGTGGACCCCCAGCTCGCCGGCCTTGCGGAGGATGTCGTCGTCCACGTCGGTGATGTTGCGGACGCAGCGGGTCTCGTGGCCCCGGTCGCGCAGGCGGCGCTGGAGGACGTCGTATGTGAGATAGGTGGCGGCGTGACCCACGTGGGTGGCGTCGTATGGAGTGATGCCACAGGTGTAGAGGGAGACCACCTCCGCCGGCTCGAAGGGCACCACCTGACCCCGGGCTGTGTCGTGGAGGCGCATGGCCGAGTCGCTCATGAGCTGCCCAGCCTAGAGATCCACCCGGCCGGACCCACCCGCGGTCAGGTCAGGTCGTCGAGGCCGGTGAAGCGCACCGCCACGCGGGACTTGTAGCGCATGTTGAGCTGGAGGAGCACAGCCGCGAAGGCCTCGATCGGCGCGGCGTTGGACAGCTCGCCGGCGTCGAGGGGGCGGCAGCCGGGGATCCGCCCGGCGATCTCCACCACGGTGTTGGTGGCCAGGGGGTGGTCAGAGCAGATCAACACGTCGCTCTCGACGGGGTGGGCGATGTCACCGAGCTCTTTGGCAGGAACGTGGTGCAGGGCCGCGGCCACCTGCGATTTCGGCACGGCAGCCTGGACCGAGGCGGCCACCGAGCCCCGTGGAGGAACCAGGGGCTGGAACTCGTGGCCCACCTTGGCGAGCGCGTTGGCCATGGAGATGACCACCTTGCCGGCCAGGGGCTTTGACACCTGGGCGGCTGTGGCGGCGGCCGCATCCCAGGGGGTGGCGATCACCACCACGTCGGCTTCGGCGGCCCCTTCGTTGTCTGCCGACTCGATGAGCAGATCGTGGTCGTGCCAGCGTTCGACCAGACGGTCACGGACCTCCATGGCCCGGTACTTGGACCGTGACCCGACCACCACCTCGAACCCCACCGAGGCCAGGCGGACTGCCAAGCCGCTGCCGGCGGGACCCGTTGCTCCCAGAACTCCGATACGCATGGGTCGAAACCCTAGCCCCCCGAGGTCTGCGATCAGACCCTCCTATGGGCACCGGAGCCTGCGATCAGGCCCTTCTGGTCGGTATCACGCGCCCATGGCGTGGTAGCCGCCGTCGACGTGCAGCATCTCACCGGTGGTCATGGGGAACCAGTCCGACAGGAGGGCCACGCACGCCTGGGACACCGCTCCGGCCTCGCGAACGTCCCAGCCGAGAGGGGCCCGCTCGTCCCAGGCATCCTCGAAGCGCTCGAAGCCGGGGATCGACTTGGCGGCCATCGTGCGCACCGGCCCCGCAGCCACCAGGTTGACGCGCACCCGCTGGCGGCCCAGGTCCCGCGCCAGGTAGCGCGAGGTGGACTCCAGAGCGGCCTTGGCCACACCCATCCAGTCGTAGGCGGGCCAGGCCACCCGCGAGTCGAAGTCCAGGCCGACGATCGAGCCGCCTTCGTGCATGAGCGGGGCCACGGCGTCGGCCAGCAACTTCAGGGAGTAGGCCGACACCTCCAGAGCGATCTGGACGTCCTCCCAGGAAGCTGCCTGGAAGTCGCCTCCCAGGCACCCGGCGGGAGCGAAGCCGATGGCGTGGAGGGCGCCGTCCACCCTCCCCCACCGCTGTTCCAGATCGGCCCGCAGGCTGGCCGCGTGCTCGGCGCGGGTCACGTCGAACTCGACCACGGGGGGTTCGCCCTCCAGCTTGCGGGCAGTTCGGCCGGTGAGGGCCATTCCCCGCCCGGCTCCGGTCAGCACCACCTCGGCTCCCTCGCTGATGGCCAGCTCGGCCACGCCGAAGGCCAGGGAGGCATCGGTGAGCACACCCGTGATGACGATCCGCTTTCCCTCCAGCATTCCCATGGTGGTCCTCCGACCTGTTCGCCCGGCCGCACCCTACCGGGCCTCTGGCCCCGGCCAGAACCTCGGCTTCTCCGGGGGCGACGCCGCGGGGACGAGCGCCGTCAGTCGGGCGGGGAAAGGGCGTAGTCGGGGTTGGCGACCGCCACCTTGTCGACCACCGCGGCCCACACAGCCGCACGCAGATCCGGGTCGGACGCGTCCAAGGTGCCCGAGCGGATACCCGCAACCAACTCGGTGTCGTCGGCCACCCCGAGCCTCTCGAGGCGCTCGGCGTGGGCCCGGGCGTGGGTCTCCCCCGCGGTGAGCTGGCGGGCCACCATGCCCAAGACGTTGGCGGCCACCCTGGCGTGGAAGGCGACACGACCCTCGGTGGCCTCGGCCACGTCGGCAACCAGGTAGGCCCGCACCGCCTCCAGGAGCTCCTCTGCGGTGGGCCGGTCATGGGGAGCGTGGCTTCGAGCGCGCTCCGGTGGCCCGCCGTCGCCTTCGGGCCCGGAGCGGTCCGCCGGCATCGTTCCCTCGAGCAGCAGTCCCAGGTCGTACTCGGCTTCGCAGGTGCGCCGACCGATGGCCGCCAGCTCCACGGAGGGTGATGCTCCCGACAGGTGGACCGAGGCCTGGAGCATGCAGATGGCCCCCCAGCGCAGCGTGCCGAGTACCTCCCACCAACGCAGTGCATGGCGGTCCACGGGGTCACCACCGGCGTCCTCGTAGGCGGCCACCAGCTCGTCGTACTCCCCCAGGCCCGCCACCGGCCGAGGAGAGCCGAAGCGCCAGGCCCGGACGCAGAACCAACCCAGATCCTCGATGGGGTCACCCCGGTGGGCCAGCTCCCAATCGAGGACCGCAGCCAGTCCGGAGGCGTCGACCACCAGGTTGCCCAGACGGAAGTCGCCGTGAACGACCGCAGGTTCGGCCACCGGGTGTGGCCGGTGGTCCTCGAGCCAACCGAAGGCCAGCTCGAACGCGGGGTGTGGCTCTCCGAGGCCGTCGACCAGGGCCCGCATCGCCGCCAGGGGGTCGTCGTCGCGCAGGCCACCCACCTCATGCGCGGGTACGGCGTGGATGGCTGCCAGGGACCGGGCCGCCTGGGCCACCAGATTCGCCGTGGGCGGCGGCGTAGGCGTCGTCGCGGAGGATCCGCCGGGCGATGGTCTCTCCGCCGACATGGTCGACGAGCATCCAGGACGCGCCCAGGGCTCCGGTACCGGGGGCCGCGGCCACCACGGAGGGCACCGGAACTCCGGCGCGGCCAGCGGCCCGTAGCAGTTCGGCCTCGACGGTCATTGGGGCGTTCCCGACGGTTCCGGCCCGGGTCTGCTGGAGAACCAGTGCCCTGTCTCCCTCGTGCCGGCGTAGCGACAGCGCCCAGGTTTCGCGCGAGGCCCCGCCCGAGAGTCGGCGCAGGTCGGTCACCTCGCCCACCAGACCCACCGCAGCCAACTCGGCGGTCACAGCTTCGGCCAGAGCGGCCGTCCGTTCAGCGCGACCCACGGCGATGTCCGGAGAAGGCGGCGGCGCGGGACTCAGCAGGCCGCGGCCACGTAGGGGTAAGGGTTGACCGGCGTACCACCGATGTGGATCTCGTAGTGCAGGTGCGCCCCCTGAGCGTTGCCGGTCTCGCCCACATAGCCGATCACCGTACCGGCCACCACCCTCCCGGACTGGCCGTACCCGCTCAGGTGGGCACCGTAGAGGTGCCAGCCGTTGTCGCCGGTCATGGTGAAGTTGTTGCCGCCCAGGCCGTCGTAACCGTGGTTCACGGTGCCCGACACGGGGGCCACGATCGGCGTACCGGTGGCTGCCATCATGTCGACCCCTCGGTGGGCTCGGCCCCCCGAGCGGGGCTCGCCCCACGAGTCGCGGAACACCGAGCCGGGAACCGGGCAGACCGCGCCGCCACCCGAGGGGGCGCTGACCACCGGGGCGGTGGGGGTCGCCGGCACGGGGCCTGCTGCGGCCTGCGCAGGTGACGCAGCCGCCGCGCGCCCTGCGGCCCGTGCGGCCTGCTGGCGGGCCAACTCGTCGGCCCGGGCCCGGGCAGCCGCTCGCTGCGAGGCCTCACGTGCCTCGCGAGCCTCTCTCTGCCCGCTGGCGCTCGCGTTCGAGGCGTTCCAGCTCGAGGCGTTCCAGCTCTGCCAGCTGGGCCGACATGGCCTGGCCCTGGGCCTCCAGCTCGTCTACCACCTCGGCCTGCTCCCGGTGGCGGGCCTCCAGCTCTGCAGCGGTCTCAGCCAGGGTCGCCCGAAGAGCCCGCACCTCGTCGAGGGAGTCGGTGTCGGTCTGGTGGACGATGCCGACCAGCGCCTCGGCACGGGCCTGGCGGTCGACGTCGATGTCGAGCACGGGTCGGGCCGTGCCCTGGATGTACTGCTGGAGGGCCAGGTCGTTCAGTTCGTCCTGGAGGGAGGCCAGCTGGGCCTGGGCGGCCTCCTGCTCGTGCTCGAGCTCGGTGATCTCGCTCTCGACCCCGGCCAGATGACTCTCTGCCGCATCGAGCTCGCCGGCCAGGCGCTCTACCTCTCGTCGAGCTTCGGCCAGGCCCGGGGTGATCTCGTCAGCAGCCGAGCTGGTGCTCGGGATCAGGCCCAACGCTCCGGCGAGCAGGGCCGCAGCGCAAAGGGGGGCGAGTGCCGTCGTGAACCTGGTTCGCATGGCGCCGCAGAGAATACCGGATGATGACGATGATTGCATTTCGATGACGAATCGCGCGGTCCTGTGACGGAAGTTGACCGCCTACCGGTCGGCTTCCGCTCAGCGGCGATCTGTCTCGTCCCGGATGTCACCCACCAACTCCTCCAGCAGGTCCTCCAGGGTGACCAGGCCCAGGGTCTGGCCACGCCCGTCCACCACCACGGCAAGGTGGACGTGGGCCGTGCGCATCGCCACCAGGACGTCCCCCAGCGCCTTGTCGGGGGCGACCCGCAGGATGGGGCGCACCACCCGGGCCGGCACCTGTCGCCCCCCGGCTGTGGCCGACAAGCCCAGCAGGTCCTTGGCGTGGACGAAGCCCGTCAGTACCCCCTCGCCTCGCTCACCAGGTAGGTCCTGGGCCGGTCCCTCGCTGCCCAGCTCACCCCGTAGCGGCAGCCGCGAGTGCCCGCTCTCGGCGGCGAGGCTTTCGGCTTCGTGCACGGTCGCTCCGGTCGGGAGCGACACGATCGCGGAGCGCTCCACCATGACCTGGGCCACCGGGCGGGTCGCGAAGTCGAGCACTCCGGTGAGGAGGTCGCGCGCGAAGGGCTCGATCAGGCCTTCCTCGTGGGACCGCGCCAACATGGCCGCGAACTCCTCGGGGGTGTGGGCCACCCCCACTTCTGTGCGGGGTTCTACACCCAGCAGGCGGGTGACGCCGTTGGCCAGAGCTGTCAACAGGTCCAGGAGCGGGCCGACCAACGTGACGTAGGCCTGGTGGGGCAGGGCGAGCACCAACAGGGTGCGTTCGGGACCCGAGATGGCCAGCCCCTTGGGCACCATCTCACCCATGACCATGTGGACGAAGACCACCAGAGCCAGGGCCACCACGAGAGACACGCCGTGGACGACAGCCTCCGGCGGTGCCAACGTGGACTCCAGCAGGTGCTCCAGGAGATCGGCCACCGCCGGCTCGGCCACGAAGCCCAGCAGCAACGAGGCCACCGTTATCCCGAGCTGAGCCCCGGCCAACTGCCGGTCGAGCCGGCTCATGGCGGCGAGGGCGACCCGGGCAGCCCGGCTGCCCTCTTCGGCCAGGGGCTCGATGCGGGTTCGTCGAGCGGCCACCAGGGCGAACTCGGTAGCCACGAAGAAGGCGTTGGCCGCCACCAACACGACCGCGGCGGCCAGCGCTGTCAGGCTGTTCATGGTTCGCTCGGCCGGAGCCGGACCTTGGTCACCCGCAGTCCCTCCACCTCAACGACCTCCAGCACCCAGCCGCCGGATCTCACGGTGTCACCCGGTTCCTCGGGGAGGCGGCCCAACCGAGCCAGCAGGAAACCGGCCAGGGTCTCATAGGGCCCCTCGGGCATCTCGAAGCCGCACAGGTCGAACACCTCGTCCGTGTGCAACGTGCCGGGCAGCACCCACTGGTCGCGCCCGGGTGAGGGCGTGAGCGCGCCCTCACCCAGGTCGTACTCGTCGGCGATCTCCCCGACGATCTCCTCGAGGACGTCCTCCAGGGTCACCAGGCCGGCGGTCCCCCCGTATTCGTCGACCACGATGGCCATGTGGCTGCGGCTGGCTCGCAGGTCGACCAGCAGATCTTCCAAGAGCCGCGTCTCGGGAACAGCCAGCACCGGTCCCATCAGGTTGGCCACACCGGTGGTGCCCCGTTCGGCGGGGGGAACCCCGAGGACCGCCTTGACGTGGACGATGCCGCGGATGTCGTCGATGTCCCTACCGGTCACCGGAAAGCGGGATCGGCCGGTGCTCCGGGACAACTCGACCAACGCCGTGGCGGCGGCGTCCAGGCTCACGGTCACCATCGCGGTTCGGGGTACCAGCGCGTCCGCCGCGGCCTTGTCTGCGAAACGCACCGAGCGGCGCAGCAGGCCACTGGAGCCGAAGTCGAGCAGGCCCTCGTCGGCGGAAGCCTGGAAGAGCAGTGCCAACTCGGGCAAGGATCGCACCGAGGAGAGCTCCTGGGCGGGCTCGACGCCCAGGCGGCGGACGGTGGCGTTCGCGGCATGGTCCAGGGACGAGATCAGCCACCCGAAGGCGAGGTCGTAGATCTGGAGGGGCCGGGCCAGGGCGACGCTGGTCGGCAGCGGTCGGGCGATGGCGACCGTCTTGGGAACCAGCTCGCCCAGAACCATCTGACCCAGCGTCACCAGACCCAGGGCCAGAGCCACCGCCACCGCGTCGTTCCCGTCACCCAGCAATGGCTCCAGGGCGGGTTCCAGGACCCGGGCCACGGTCGGTTCGGCGACGAAGCCCAGCATCAGGGAGGTGACCGTGATCCCCAGCTGGGCTCCCGACAGGTGATGCGACAGGTGGCCCAGCAGGGCCAGAGCCCGGGCGGCCGGCCGAGAACCGGCCTCGGCCCTCTGGCTGAGGCGGGTGCGGTCAACTGTGACCAGGGCGAACTCGGCGGCTACGAACCCAGCGTTGAGCCCGATCAAGGTCGCGACGGCGAGGAGGCCCAGCGCGGTGCTCACCGGCGGAGGCTGTTGCCGCGCCGGGCGGGCGGAAGGCGGCTCGCGGACGTGATGGGCACTCCCGGGAGGCTAGAGCAGTGCGGGCCGTCTGTTCGCCGCCGTGTCTGGCTCGGGCAGGGAATGGTTAGATAGTCTCATCATTCCATGATCGAAGCACCGGACGGAGCGCCGTCTTCCGGATTGTCGTCCGGAGTGCCTGCCGGAGGGTCTGCGGGCGTGTCTGAGGGAACGGGCCCGCAGGCTGCTGCCCGTGCCGCTGGTGCGGCCCGTGCCGTGTCCCGGTTGGCCAAGGTGATCGAGGTCAGCCTGGCCGAGGCCGATCTGACCTTGCCCCAGTACCGGGCTCTGGCCTTCCTCCACGAGCACGGCGACCAGGCTCCCTCGGTCCTGGCCGGCCAGCTTGCGGTCACCCGACCCACGATCACCGCTCTCGTCGACGGCCTGGTGGCACGCGGGTGGGTCGAACGCACGCCCGACCCCACCGACCGTCGCCGCGTCGGCCACCGCCTCACGCCTTCGGGAGCCCGCATGCTGGCCACAGCGGACGCCGTCGCCGGCGAGCGCCTGGCCGCACTGGCCGACCACCATGACCGGCCCGAACGCGCCATCGATCACCTGGCCCGCTGGCAGCCTGCTCTGGACCGCTCCCGCACCGCCGGCAGCGGCGGACCGTCGACGATGCGGACATGAGTGCTACCACCGCCTCCACGGAGGTCCTGACGGCAACCGCGTCAGGCGCGGAGCAGACCGGAGACACGGGAGAACCCCCAGCCGGCCAGAACCGCTTCGAGCCGGTGGGCGAGGTCGCCCGGTACCCCGCTCCCCGCGGTCGTGTCGACCCCGACACGACCAAGAGGCTGGGTCAGGCGGATCTGGCCTGTGGTGGCCGCCCACCGTCTCCTGCTAGCCGCGTCCCTGGCGGCCGCGCTGGTGGCCCTGGTCTCCATGGTGGCGGTACCCGCCGTGGTCCGCCTGGCCATCGACCAGGCACTGGTGGCGCGTAGCCGGCCCCTCGAGCCCTACGTCGCGGTGCTGGTGGTCCTCGCAGTCCTGCGGGCGGTGGCCGCGTCGAGCTACCGCTACGGCCTCTACAAGATGGCGTACCTGATCGAGGCCGACCTGCGGGCCCTCATCTACGACCACCTGAGCGGGCTCTCGTTCTCGTATTACGACCGCACCCAGTCGGGCCAGCTCATCTCCAGGGCCAACTCGGACATCCGCGCCGTGCAGATGTTCCTCGGCTTCGCACCCCTCATGTCGATATCGCTGCTCACCTTCGTCATCGCCTTCACCTTCATGTTGAGCATCGACGTGACCCTCACACTGCTCGGCCTGGCCGCCCTTCCCGCCGTCTACGCGGTGGGTGCCCGCCTGCGCAACCACGTCTTCCCCCTGTCCTGGATCAGCCAGGCCCGCACCGCGGAGTTGGCGACCATCGTCGACGAGAACATCCAGGGCGTCAGGGTGGTCAAGTCGTTCGCAGCCGAGGAACGCCAGATCACGCTCCTGGCCCGCGCGGCGCAACGCCTGCGCTGGTCCCAGATCCAGACCGCGCGGGCCCGGGCCCGCTTCGGCCCGGTCATGGAGAACCTTCCCCGACTGGGCCTGGTGGCGGTGCTCGTCTACGGCGGGAACCTGGTCATCGACGGACGCATCCAGCTGGGCACCCTGGTGGCCTTCAACGCATACATCCTGATGCTCCAGGCACCGTTTCGCCTGCTCGGCTTCTTCCTCATGCTGTCCCAGCGGGCGGCCGCATCGGCCCAGCGGATCTACGAGGTCCTCGACGAGTCTGCCGAGATCCGGGATGCGCCCGGCGCGATCGTCCTGGACGAACCCGAGGGTCGGGTCTCGCTGCGAGGGGTGTGGTTCGGGTACGGCGACGGACCCGACGTGCTGAGAGGTCTCGACCTCGAGGTCGAGCCGGGCGAGACCCTGGCTGTGGTGGGGCGCACGGGCAGCGGGAAGTCCACGCTGGCCCGCCTGCTCCCCCGCTTCTACGACCCTCGCCAGGGCACCGTGCACCTCGACGGCCACGACGTGGCCCACCTGACGGTGACCAGCGTCCGGGCCGCGGTCGGCGTGGTGCTGGACGAGCCCTTCCTCTTCTCCACGACGGTTGCCGCCAACATCTCCTATGGGCGTCCCACGGCCGGCAGGGACGAGATCGAGGCCGCGGCGCGTGCCGCTCAGGCCCACGACTTCATCACCGCACTCCCCGAGGGATACGACACGGTGATCGGTGAGCGGGGCTACACGCTCTCGGGTGGCCAGCGCCAACGGATCGCCATCGCCCGGACCCTCCTCGTCGCCCCCGCGTGCTGATCCTCGACGACGCCACCAGCGCGATCGACGTACACGTCGAGGAAGCCATCCACGACGGCACTGTCGAGCACGGCACTGTCAGCACGCACGACGATCCTGATCGCCCACCGGCTGTCCACGATCGTGTTGGCCGACCGCGTGGTGCTCCTCGAGGACGGAATGGTGGCCGCCTCGGGCACCCACGCCCAGCTCATGGCCGACGAACCTCGCTACGCCGACGTGCTGGCCCGCTCCGAGGTCACAGACGCCGACGATGGCGAGTCAGGCGACGAGGGTGAGTCGGATGACCCCGACCACGCAAGGGTGGAGGGCGACCGGTGGCGATGAGCTTCGGCCCTCCCGCGGGCTCCCCCTTCGCAGGCCCCACCGCCTCGGCAGCCAGCCAGTCCGCCGGGCTGCCCTTCGCAGGTATCCCCACCGAGCTCGTCAAGTCGGCCCAGGCGATCCTCGAGGCCGAACCCGAGCACCCCGAGCCCTCGGTCAGCTTCTCCCACGCCCACTGGGACCGGCGCCCCTTCACGCTGCGACGCTTCCTGCGCCCGCACCTGGGTGCACTGGGGGTGGCCCTGGTGCTGGTGGTCGTCGAGACCCTGGCCGGCCTGGCCGGCCCGCTGTTGACCCAGATCGGGATCGACGACGGCATCACCGCCGGTGACCGGTCGGTCCTCACGACTGTGGGCCTGGCCTACCTCGGAGTGATCGTGGTCAACTCCGCGGCCTCGGCACTGCGCATCACCTTCACCAGTCGCCTGGGGGAGACGCTCATGTACGAGCTGAGGGTGCGCCTCTTCTCCCACTTCCAGAGGCTGTCCATCGACTTCTTCACCGAGGAGAAAGCCGGGCGGCTGATGAGCCGGATGACCAGCGACATCGAGTCGCTCACGATGCTCTTCCAGGAGGGGATCGTGAACATGGTGGTCCAGGTCTTGACCCTGACGGTGATCCTGGTGGTCCTGGTCAGCGTGGACCCGCTGCTCACCGGGGTACTGGTGGCGGGCGTGGTGCCCATCCTGGTGGTGGCCACCTTGTGGTTCCGGTCAGCCTCGGACCGGGGCTACACGCGTGTACGTGACCGCATCGCCGACGTCCTGGCGGACCTCTCCGAGAGCCTGGGGGGCATCCGCATCATCGCGGCCCACAACCGGCGGGCGCACAACGTCGTCCACCACCGCAACGTGGTCGGCGAGCACCTCGACGCCAACCTCTACACGGCGCGTGCGGGCTCGCTGTACGGACCGGGCACCGAAGCGGTGGGCATCCTGGGTCAGGCCCTCATCGTGGGCATCGGCGGTTCCATGGTCCTCGACGGCCGGCTCACCCTGGGCCAGCTGACCCTGTTCGTCCTCTACCTCACATACTTCTTCGCACCCATCCAGCAACTGGTCCAGCTCTACAACACCTACCAGCAGGGCCAGGCCGCCATCGCCAAGCTGCGAGACGTGCTGGCCACCGAACCCACCGTCGCCGAGTCACCCGGCGCCTTCGACCTGCCGCCGGTGCAAGGCGCGATCCAACTGGAGGGAGTGGGGTTCGCCTACGTGCCCGGACGCGATGTCCTCTGTGGGGTCGACCTGCACATCGCCCCCGGCGAGACGGTGGCTCTGGTAGGTCCCACCGGCGCCGGCAAGTCCACGATCGCCAAGCTCATCACCCGGTTCCACGACCCCACGGCAGGGGTCGTGCGGATCGACGGCCACGACCTGCGAGAGGTCACCCTCACCTCTCTGCGATCGCAGTTGGGGATAGTCCCCCAGGAGCCGTTCCTGTTCCACGGCACGATCCGCGACAACATCGCCTTCTCCCGCCCGGATGCCCCCGATGCCGAGGTGGAGGCCGCGGTGCGGGCGGTCGGGCTGGACACCCTGGTGGACCGCCTTCCCCAGGGGCTGGACACGCCCGTGCACGAACGGGGCTCGTCCCTGTCGTCTGGGGAACGCCAGTTGCTGGCCCTGGCACGCGCCTTCCTGTCCCGGCCACGCGTCCTGGTGCTCGACGAGGCCACCTCGAACCTGGACCTCCAGAGCGAGTCGATCATCGAGGCGGCGCTCGACGCCGTCCTGGAAGGCCGCACCGCGGTGCTCATCGCACACCGGCTGGCCACCGCCCGCCGTGCCGACACCATCGCGGTGGTCGACCAGGGCGGGATCGTGGAGATCGGCACCCACGACGAGCTCGTGGCGCAGGGCGGCCGGTACGCCGCCATGAACGCAACCTGGGAACGTCAGGCCGCAGCCACACCAGCAACACCAGCCACAGCGGTGTGACGCGACCCGGCTGCATGTACTGACTTGTTCGGACCCATGCTCACCACCCCCCTCGTGTTCGCGACCATGCTCACCACCCCCCTCGTGTTCGCCACCATGCTCACCACCCCCCTCGTGTTCGCCACCATGCTCACCACCCCCCTCGTGTTCGCCACCATGCTCACCACCCCCCTCGTGTTCGCGACCCTGCTCCCACCCGAGCTCTCTGCCTCCGACCTGGCGCTGGCCGCCGCCGTGCTGCTCGTGGCATCGACCCTCCAGGGGGCCGTGGGCTTCGGCGCCAACCTCGTGGCCGCACCTCTTCTCGTGCTCATCGACCCGGCGTTCGTGCCTGCACCGTTGATCCTGGTGGGCCTGGTCCTCAACTCCCTGATGATCTGGCGTGAGCGCCATCCCGTACCGGCTCGCACCGTGGTCCTGGCCCTGGCCGGGCGTATCCCCGGGTCGGTGCTGGGAGCATGGGCGCTGGCCTCCATCACGGGGAGCGGCCTCGAACGTGTTCTTCGGGGTGCTGGTGCTCGTGGCGGTGGCCCTGGCCCTCGGTGGCATCCACGTGCGCCCCACCCCCCTCACCATCACCGGGGCGGGGGTGCTGTCGGGCTTCATGGGCACCTCGGTGTCCATCGGGGGGCCACCGATAGCCCTGCTCTACCAGCACGAGGAGGGCCCCCGCTTCAGGGCGGTGGTGGCCCGGCTGCTCATCTACGGCGCCTTCATCTCGCTGGCGCTCATCGCGGCCGTCGGCCGGCTCGGACGCTTCGAGATCGTCGCCGGCGCAGCCTTCGTGCCACCCGTCCTGGCGGGGTTCGCGCTCAGCTCCCGTGTGGCCGCCCACCTCGACCGGGGTCACACCCGCACCGCGATCCTGGTCACCTCGGCCTTCTCAGCCCTGCTGGTCCTGGCCAAGGCTGTGCTGTGAAGGCTGTGCTGTGAAGGCTGTGCTGTGAAGGCTGTGCTGTCGCTGGAGGGCGTGGGCGTCCACCAGGCGGGCCGCCAACTCCTGGGCGGTGTCGACTGGCAGGTGCATCCGGGCCAGCACTGGGTGGTGCTCGGCCCCAACGGAGCGGGCAAGACCACCCTGGCGCGCGTGGCCTCCCTGCGGCTGCATCCTTCCGTCGGAGTCGTCGAGGTGACAGGACAACGGCTCGGGCGTACCGACGTCCGAGCCCTCCGGGCACGCATCGGGCTGATGAGCGCCGCTCTGACCGACCAGCTACGCCCGACGCTTTGCGCCCTCGAGGTCGTGATGACCGCCCGGCACGGGGCCCTGGAGCCGTGGTGGCACAGCTACAGCGAGGCCGACGAACAGGCAGCTCTCCGGCACCTGGATCGCGTCGGCTGCTCCGCGCTCGCCGAGCGTGCCTTCGGGACGCTCTCCTCGGGGGAGCGTCAACGTGTGCTGCTCGCACGCGCCCTGTTCCCCGACCCGGCCCTGCTCCTGTTGGACGAGCCGGCCGCCGGCTTGGACCTGGGCGGCCGTGAACAGGTGCTGGCCGGCCTCGATGCCCTGACCACCGGCCCTGGCGCGATCCCCTGGGTACTGGTGACCCACCACGTCGAGGAGATCCCACCCGGGGCCACCCACGCCCTGGTGTTGCGAGCCGGGGAGGTGCTGGCCGCCGGTGCCCTCAGCCGGGTGATGACCGCCGAGGTGCTGAGCGCGGCTTTCGGTGTCGGCGTACAGCTCGGCACCAGCGACGGGCGCTACTGGGCGCGGGGCCTGCCCTCCTCTGGGGGATAGTCCCTCCCGAGGAGTTCGAGCAGCCGGGGCCGGGAGCGCTCGATCTCGCCGGCCAGGACCATCTCAAGGGGCTTGCCGGCCAGGCGGCCGCCGTAGTGCAGGTGCATGTGCAACACGCTCCCGCCCGGTGCGGCACCCTCGCCACCCGCGGTGACGCGGGCCGACAGGACCCAGGGCGAGTGGCTGCGTCCGTCCAGCTCGCGCCGCTCGAAGACGACCAGGGAGGGTGGCTGGCAGCGGGTACGCACCATTCGGAGCCGCTTGGAACGTGCCAGAGGCCCCAGACGCGCCCGCAGGTCGACCGACCAGGCCGGCGTCTCATCCGGCACCGCATCCGGCTTCTCATCCAAGAGTGCATCCGAGGGTTGCGTTTCGGCGATGGCCAGGTCGGGCTCGGCCCGGGCCACGATGTCCAGCCACTCGGGGTAGGTTGCCAGGTCCTGGATCCAGGCGAAGACCTCTTGGGGATCCACCGGGGTGATGAGGTCGGCACGGACGTCCACGGGGGGTTCCTAGCCGACCGGCCCGCCGCCGGGGAAGACGACGAGCACCACTCCCTCGCCCACCGCCACCTCGACAGGAGGTTCGGTGACCTCGTTGGACAGTCCCCGGGAGCTCCCCGGAGTCAGTGTCTCTCCGGCCAGACCCCAGCGCAGCCCTCGGGTGTGCACCGAGCGGGCCTGCCCGTGGACGGGCAGGAGGGTGCACAGCTCGCCCTCGCAGGCAGCCATCTCACGCGCCGCTCGTACCACGTGCAGCCGGGCGGTGTCCCACAGGGCGTCCACGGCCACGGTCTCGAACGCGGGGGATGCCAGCAGCAGCGCGTTGCCCAGGAGGTGGTCGGCCCGGCCCCCGTGGCCTCCCAGGACCACGATGCGGTCGGGGCGTTGGTCGAGTGCGACGCCCAGGGCCAGCTCCAGGTCGGTCTGGTCCTTGTCGGCGGGATGCTCGTGCACGGTGACCCCCCTCTGCCTCGCCAGCTCGAGAGCGTCGGGAGCCACCGAGTCCAGGTCGCCGACCACCGCGTCGACCACCAGGCCCGCCGCATGGGCATGGTGCAGACCCGAGTCGGCGGCCACCACGGCAACCCTGCCCTCGATGGCGTGCACGGCCTCGACCGCCGCGTCTCCCGGCGGGTCGCCGCCGGCCACCACCACGATCACGCGTGACACGGCCCCAGCGTAGGGTGACCGCCATGCGCCGCCGCCTTTTCACCGACGAGCACGACCTCTTCCGCGCCAGCGTGCGCACCTTCGTCGAGCGCGAGATCGTCCCTCACCACGCCGACTGGGAGCAGGCGGGGATCGTTCCCCGCGAGTTGTTCCTGGCCGCCGGCCGGGCCGGATTCCTGGCCATGGCCGTTCCCCAGGCCTTCGGCGGCGCGGGAGTGGCCGACTTCCGGTTCAACATGATCCTGGGCGAGGAGGTCCAGCGGGCCGGGGTGGCCGGTTCGGGGCTGGGCCTCACTCTCCACAACGACATCTGCCTCCCCTACCTGCTGGCCGGGACCACCGGAGAGCAGGCGGCCCGCTGGTTGCCCGGGATCGTCTCGGGCGAGTTGATCACCGCTATCGCCATGACCGAACCCACCATGGGTTCGGACCTGGCCGCCATGCGCACGAGCGCGGTGCGCGACGGAGACCACTACGTCGTGAACGGCGCCAAGACCTTCATCACCAACGGGATCAACGCAGACCTGGTGATCGTCGCGGTCAAGACCGACCCCACCCAGCGCCACCAGGGCATGAGCCTGCTGGTCCTCGAGCGCGGCATGGAGGGCTTCGAACGGGGTCGCAACCTCGACAAGGTCGGTCTGCACGCCCAGGACACCGCCGAGCTCTTCTTCGCCGACGTGCGGGTGCCGGTGGCCAACCGTCTGGGCGAGGAGGGAACGGGCTTCTCCCAGCTCGTGGGCAACCTCCCCCAGGAGCGGCTCTCGGTGGCGGTGGCCGCGGTGGCCGGCGCCGACCAGGCTCTGGCCTGGACCCTGGACTACTGCCGGGAACGGGAGGCATTCGGTCAGCCCATCGGCCGCTTCCAGCACTGCGCGCTTCACCCTGGCGGAGATGGCCACCGAGGTCGAGATCGCCTGGGCCTTCCTCGACCGCTGCGTCGAGGCGCACTGCGACGGCGAGCTGACAGCAGAGGAGGCGGCGATGGCCAAGTGGTGGTGCACCGAGCTGCAGAAACGGGTCGTCGACACCGGTGTGCAGCTGCACGGCGGTTACGGGTACATGCTCGAGTACCCGATCGCCCGGGCCTACCTCGACTCGCGGGTGCAGACGATCTACGCGGGCACCACCGAGATCATGAAGGAGATCATCGGCCGGAACCTGGGGTTGTGATGACCGCTGCCGGGCCCGTCTGCGCAGGTCTGGCGGCGCTCAGCCCGCCAGCAGCTCGCGGGCGATGTGGGTGATCTGGATCTCGTCGGTCCCCGCGTAGATCTGGAGCACCTTGGCATCGCGAGCCAGTTGTTCGACGCGGAACTCGCTCATGTAGCCGTTCCCACCGAAGAGCTGCACGGCCTCCATGGCCACCTCGGTGGCCGCCCGGGCCGAGTAGAGCTTCATGGCCGAGGCCTCGGCCAGGGTCAGGCCGTGCCCGGCGGCGCTCATCTCGATGAAGCGGAACACCAGGTTCTGCACGTTCAGGCGGGCCACCTCCATCCTTGCCAGCTTCTCCTGGATCAGCTGGAACTGGCCGATGGGCTGACCGAACTGCACACGGTTGCGGGCGTAGTCGACCGACAGCTCCATGCACCGCTCGATGATCCCCAGCGCCATGGCCGCCACCCCGGAACGCTCCATCGAGAACGTCTCCTTGGCTCCCGAGCGACCCCCTTCGGGAGGGTCTTCGGTCTCGCCGATGAGCCGGTCGATACCCACCCGCACGTCGGTGAGGAACAGCTCACCCGTCGGCGAGGAGTGCATCCCCATCTTGCGCAGCGGCTTGGACTGCTCCAGTCCCGGCATTCCCGAATCGAGGACGAAGCGTCAGGATCTTCCGCTCTGCGGGCGGGTTGCCCTCGTCCAGCTTGCAGATGAACACGATCGTGTCGGCGTAGGGGCCGTTGGTGATGAAGGTCTTCGAGCCGTTCAGCAGGTACTCGTCACCGTCGCGACGCGCCGTGGACTTCATCGACCCGAAGGCGTCGGACCCCGAGTCGGGCTCGGTGATGGCCCAGGCCCCGATCTTGTCCAGGGTCAACAGGTCCGGGACGAAGCGCTCCTTCTGGGCGATGGTGCCCTTGGACATGATCGCCGCAGCCGTGAGACCCATGCTCACGCCCATGGCGGTGACCATCCCCGGGCAGTGCTTGCACAGCTCGATGATGGGCAGCATCTGCAGACCAGCCATGGCCCCCGCGGAACCGCCCGCACCTTCACCCTCGGTGGCTGATGCCTCCTCGCCGGCTGCCCGGGCCTTCTCCCGGGCTATGCGCTGCTCGAAGCCGGCCCGTGCCATGGCGTCCATGCCGAATGTGGCGAACATCTTGCGCAGCACGTCGTAGGGCGGCACTCCCTCGTGCTCGAACTCGTCGACCCGGGGGACGATCTCTGCGTCGATGAACTGCCGCACGGCATCGCGCATCATGATGTGCTCGTCGCTCCACTCGAACATGGTGGTCTTCTCCCGGTCGGTCCCACGTGCCCGCGTTCGGTAGCGGGATGGATGGGCGGTGGGCCGGCCTCAGGTGAGCAGATGCCAACCGTGGGCGCAATTCGGCCACAATGACGGGAGGTCCCGATGCGTGCACGTCCCGTCTCGCTCCCTTACCAGCCCGCTCTCGACGGCCTGCGCGCCCTCGCGGTGGCGGCCGTGGTGTGCTTCCACGCCGGCTTCGGCTGGGCTCGTGGCGGCTACCTGGGTGTGAGCACGTTCTTCACCCTCTCGGGCTTCCTGATCACCTCCCTGGTGCTCGAGGAGCGCTCCGCTACCGGCCGCATCGATGCGACGGCCTTCTGGTCCCGGCGGTTCCGGCGCCTGCTGCCCGCCGCCTTGCTGACACTGGCCCTGGCCGTGATCTACGGCGCCACGGTGGCCGACCCGGCCCAGGTGCGGGAGCTGCGCGGCGACGTCTTTGCCTGCCTGGCCTATGTGGCCAACTGGCGATTCCTCTTCAGCAACCAGTCCTATGCCGACCTCTTCGCCGCCCCTTCTCCGGTGCTGCACTTCTGGAGCCTGGCCATCGAGGAGCAGTTCTACCTGCTGTTCCCTCTACTGGTGTTGGCCGTGGCCGGCCGGGCGCGGCGACCCGTGCGGGATCTCGGCGCGGCGGTGGCCCTGCTGGCCACTGGCTCACTGGCCCTCGTGCTGTTCACCGGCTGGTCCCACGACCGCATCTACTACGGAACCGACACCAGGGCACTGGAGCTGCTGGCCGGGGCTCTCCTGGCAATCGCTGTGCACCGGCGCCGCCTTCCCGCCGGCGCGTCCATGTTCATGGCTGGGGCAGGTGTGTTCGCCCTGCTGGCGACCCTGTACGCCTACGCCACCGTCGGCCAGGGCACCGACGGCCTCTACCGGGGGGGCCTGGGCCTGTTCGCCGCGGGAACCTGCCTGCTGGTCCTGGCCGCCACCGCCCCCCGTGGTCCCGTTCGAGGGGTGCTGGCCCTACCGCCTCTCGTTGCGCTGGGCCGCATCTCCTACGGCGTCTACCTCTACCACTGGCTGGTCTTCGCCTGGTTGACTCCGGCCCGCACCGGCTGGGAGGGCCCGGGCCTCTTCGCTATCCGCGTGGCGCTCACCCTGGCTGCGGCGACGGCTTCTTTCGTGCTCGTCGAGCAACCGGTCAGGCAGGGCCGGGGCGTTCGGGGGCGCGCAGCGATCCTGGCCGGACCGGTCACGGTGGTTGCGGTGGCCGCGGCCACCGTCGTGGTCACGATCTCGCCGCCGGCTCCTCTCATCGATTTCGCGGCCGCTGAGGCCGCTCTGGCCTCCGTGCCGCCTCCACCCAGCGACCCGTCCGCCGTGGAGATCATCCCGGACGCGCCCCTCCCGACCCCGCCACCACCCAGGGTGGCCTTCTTCGGGGACTCGACGGCTCTCATGACCGCCGTGGGCTTCCACACCTGGATGGACGAGACCGCCTTGGCCGTTGCTGGGGGCGGCAGTTCGTGGCTGGGTTGCGGAGTTGGCCGGGGTGGCGAGCGCCGCACCGTGCCCGGAGACGAGGGGCGGGCCCCGGAGGGGTGCGACGAGTGGGAGACCAACTGGGCCCGCGCCATAGCCGAAGGCCAGCCCGATGTGGCCGTGGTGCAGGTGGGTCCCTGGGAGGTCACCGACCGCCGCCTCGACGGAGACGCCACCTGGCGCGCTCCGGGAGACCCTGTCTACGACGACTACCTGCGCTCGGAGATGCTGACCGCCACCGATGTCCTGGCTTCGGGCGGGGCGCAGGTGGTGTGGTTGACCAGCCCGCCCGTGGGAGCAGGTGAATCCGGAAGAGAGCAGGACCTGCGGGGCGATGCAGCCGATCCGGCCCGGATGGAGCGCCTCAACGGTTTGATGGCCGAAGTGGTCGCGCAGCGGCCAGGAGTAGCGACCGTCGTGGACCTGGCCGGCTACGTGGAGGAATCCGGCCAGGACGTGAGGCTGCGTCCAGACGGAATCCACTTCTCTCCCGAAACCGCCCACGAGGTGTCGTCTGCCTTCCTCGGCCCCGAACTGGTGACCCTGCACCGCAACACCTGGATCGACGCGTACGTGGCCGCGGACGGAGCCCCGCTCTCCACGCCGTTGCGCACCCTCGTGGTGGGCGATTCCACCGCCATGCTGGTCGGCTTCGGCCTCAACGACTGGGCCTTGGCCACCGGACAGATGGAGCTGGCCAGCCTCGCGGAGATCGGGTGTGGCGTGACCCGGGGAGGCACCCGCGACTACCAGGGAGTGGTGACCGAAGTGCCCGAGCGATGCGCCGAGCTGTGGGAAGAGTGGCGGGCGGCCGTGGACACCTTCGACCCAGACCTGGTGGTCGCCCTCAGCGGGCCCTTCGACGTGGCCGACCGCCGGCTGGCAGGCGATGACACGTGGAGGGCGCCGGGGGACCCGGTCTACGACGCCTTCCTGCACTCGGAGCTTGCCGGCGCCACCGAGATCCTGGGTTCGGGCGGAGCGGTGGTGGCCTGGTTGACCAGCCCCCTCATCGATCTGGGCCGGACCGACCTGTCGCCTCCGTCCGAGCCCTACCCGGCCAGTGACCCGGCCCGCATGACCCGTTTCAACGAAGTGCTCGCCACGGTGGTGGACGCCCACGACCACGCCGTGCTGGCCGACTACGCGGGATTCCTGCGCTCGACGCCCGGGGGGGAGCTCGACGCCACCTTGCGCCCGGACGGCGTCCACCTGGCCAACGACCAGACCCGAGTGGTGGGCGACTGGCTCGGTCCAGAACTGTTGCGCCTGGCCGGAGCGATCCGCGTGGAGGACTGGAAGGCGGCAGTGGACGGCACCGGTGCCAGCGGTGACGCCATGGTGAAGCCGTCCACGGAGGAAGACCCCCCGGCCCGGTCGTGATCTGGTCGGAGACCCGAGGTGCTTGAACATGCACCCCGGATGGCTGCCATGCTGTCGGGCATGTGGGAGGGCCCGGACCTCGCTCGTGACGATTCGTGCCCAGAGGCGCGGACCGGTCTCGATGAACCGCGAGCGCGCGCGGGAGCGAACCGGTCCCCGGAGGACCGGTGACGACCACCGATACGGCTGCGCCCTCCGCCAGGACGCGACCCAGCTACCGGACCGCGCGGACGACACGCCGGGCGGTGAGGGTCATGATCGCCGTCTCGGTCCTGGCAGGGGCAGCTGCCGGCGCGGCACCGAGTGGCCTGTGGTTGGCCGACGTGGTCGTCGCCGGTTCGTGGGCAGGCCTGGTTACCGCTGCCGCCTCGCGGGCCCGCCGGGGTTCCACGCTGTGGATGGCGGGAGTGGCCGCGCTCGGCGTCGAGGATCCCGTGCTGCTCGGCGTGGCCGCCCTCGCTGTGGCGGTGGCCTTCCTGACGGCCTGGCTACCTGACCGCGAGCGGGCGCTCGGGGCGCTGACGGGCCTGCTCGCCCTTCAGGTGCTCCTGCGCCTTGATCTGGGGGCCTTCCATGGGGCGAGCGCTCTCGTGGCCGCGATCGCCGTCGCCCCGGTGCTGGTCTCGGGCTACCGGATGGCCCGGGCCCGCGAGCAGCGCCTGGCGCGGCGGGCAGCGGCGGTGGCAGTCGGGTTGGTCGGTGTCGCGGGGTTGCTGTTCGCACTCACCGTTGCCCGTGGCAGAGCCCAGATCGATCGTGGCGTGGACCTGGCCCACCAGGGCCTGGCCGCCATCCGCGACGGTGACCAGGATCGCGGAGCAGCGCTTCTCTCCCGGTCCGCTGCCGCCTTCGACCAGGCGGCCGGGACCTTCGCGTCGCCCATCGGCTACCCGGCGCGCCTGGTCCCCGCGCTGGGCCATCAGGCCGCCGCCACCCGGACGATGTCCGATGCCGGCGCCGAGGTTGCCGATGCCGCCGTCCAGGCCGCCACCGCGGCTGCCTACGACGATCTTGCCATCGAGGGGGGCCAGGTCGACCTGGACCTGCTGGAGCGAATGATCCCTCCCCTGCAGGCCAGCCACGATGCACTGGTGGAGGCCCAGGACCGCCTGGTCGGGGTGGGCAACCCCTGGCTGATCCCGCCTCTGGCCGATCCACTCGACCGCTTCTCCGAGACGATCGCCGACACCCTCCCGGAGGCGGAGGTGGCCCTCCGAGCCGCCGAGGTGGCGCCGTGGCTGCTCGGAGGGGACGCGGCGCGCCACTACTTCGTGGCCTTCGCCACCCCGGCCGAGACCCGGGGCATGGGCGGCTTCGTGGGCAGCTACGGCCTCCTCACCGCACGTGAGGGCCACGTCGAGCTCACCCTCTCGGGCCGCATCGCCGAACTGTCTGGACCCGGCAGCGAGGAGAGGACCCTGTCGGGTCCCCCCGAATACCTGGACCGCTACGGCCGCTACTTCCCCGCGAGCAACCTCCAGAACGTGACCGCCAGCCCCGACCTGCCGACCGTGGCACGCGTTCTGGCCGAGCTGTACCCCCAGACCGGAGGAGCGAACCTCGACGGGGTGCTCTACGTGGATCCCCACGGCCTGGCCGCACTCCTGCGGCTCACCGGTCCCGTCCGCGTGGAGGGGATCGCGGCTCCCCTCGACGCCGCCACCGTGGCCGAGCTGCTCCTCGTCGACCAGTACCTGGACTATCCCGACCGGTCAGGCCGCGAGGAGGTGCTGGCCGACGCGACCGAGGCGACCTTCGAAGCCCTCACCAGCCGGAGCCTGCCTGCGCCGGCCCGGATCGTGGACGCCCTGTCCCCCGCTGTGCGGGAGGGACATCTGGCGTTCGCGGCCTTCGATACGGATGCGAGTTCGTTGCTGGCCGACCAGGGCATCGACGGTGCCTTTCCCGACAGCGAAGGCGGTGACCTGCTGTCGGTGCGCTCCGCCAACGCGAACCCGTCCAAGATCGACGCCTACCTGCACCGCCGGACCGGCTACGACGTCCGCTATGACCCTGTCTCGGGGGCATTGGAGGCAACCCTCACCGTCGAGCTTCGCAACGAGGCTCCAGCCAGTGGTCTTCCTCCCTCGGTGATCGGGAACCGCCGGCGCAACGAGAGCGGGGAGGGTCCTCCGATGGGCACCAACCGGATGCAGCTGAGCATCTACACCCCCCACCAGGTGGCGTCGGCGACCATCGACGGCGCACCCCTCCCCTTGGGCCACCAACCCGAGCTCGGTGTCAGCACCTACAACGCCCTGGTGGAGATACCTCCCGGCGCAACACTGCGACTCGCTTTCGAGCTGGTGGGCACCATAGAGCCCGGCCCGTACCGCCTGGTTGTTGCCGGCCAGGCCCTGGCTCACCCCGACCAGGTCGACATCGGAGTCGAGCCCGCCGCCGGGTGGGAGATCTCGACGGTCGACAGTTCTGCCGATGCCGAGACCGAGGTGCGGGACCGCCGGGTCCAGATCGGGACGAGCACCAACGCCGATCAGCAGGTCGTGGTGGAGTTCGGGCGTTGACGGGTGGACACGACAAGGGGCAACACGGGCTGTCGTCACCCGAAAGACTGGTATCGCAACGAGAGATGCGCAAGGATGGTAGGGTGCGCGCCGGTAATGGCGAGTACCGGCAGGGTACGCGGCAACGGAGGAACAGATGCGGCACGCAGGAAACGGGCACACCACCACTCGAGCAGCGCTACAGGCCCTGGCGGTCACCGCCTTGGTGCTCGTGGCCAGCTTGGCGGTCACTGCCCCGGCCAACGCCCAGAGCGCCGACTCCTGCGCGGTGGACATCACCGACTACGAGGGCTCGGCGTCTGTAACCGTCGACGACTTGAGTCCGCAAGCCGGCGACACGATCACCTTCGTCGGCAGCGGGTTCCCTCCCGGCACCGTCGTGCCTCTCGCCCTCAACGGCGAGACCATCGGCTCGCCGGTCACAGACACATCAGGTGCGTTCAGCTTCAGCTACACGATCCCCAGCGACCTGGCCGTGGGCACGAGCCTGACCTTCACCGCCACCTGTGGCGCTTTCGTGCTGACCCAGACGGTCACCATCACCGCCATCTCGGTCCCGACCACCCAGCCCCAGGGTCGCCTGCCCGTGACGGGTGCCGACAACGGGTGGCTGGTCCGCACCGGCCTGGCGCTGGTGGCCGCAGGCGGAGCGGTGCTGCTCGTCGTGCGGCGCCGTCAAGCCGAAGCGCTGCCCACCGCCTGACACCGGCCCGGGTCAGCGCTCCTGCTCCCAGCGCGCCCACCACGCCTGGAACATCAACACGTCCCACAGCTCATAGGTGTGGTCGGCGTCTCCTGCGAGGTGCGCATTCCAGCGTTGCCCTACCGAGGCCGCGTCCAGCACGCCGGACCATCCCAGGGAATCAGGTGACAGCAGGTCCTGTGCCCAACCTCGGAGCGGACCCCGCAACCAGGACCCTACGGGGACGCCGAATCCCATCTTGGGGCGGTCCAGGTACCCCTCGGATAACCGTCGAGCCGCCAACCGGTGAAGTACCCACTTGGGCCGGGGCGTGCCGGTCACCAGGTCGGCGGGAAGGCTCCGTGACAGGTCGACCAGGCGCGGATCGAGGAGCGGCAACCGGCCTTCCAGACCTACCGACATGGTGGCCCGATCCACCTTGGTGAGGATGTCGTCGGGTAGGTAGGTCAACAGGTCCACGGCCATCAGCTGCTGAGCCAGCGTGGGCGCCGTTGGCCAGTTCTGCGGTGTGGAGGCCAGGGTGGCCGGTTCGACGCCGCCGCTAACCACTTCGCCGGGCTTCTCCCAGTGAGAGGTCAGCCGAAGGTACATCCCGGCGGGATCTGGCTGCCCCAGCACCGCTGCCAGCTTGGCGGCCTTGGTGGCCACCAAGCGGGGGCGACGGCGCTCGGGCACCAGCCGGGCGCCGCGCTCCCACCAGCGATCCGGTACCCGAGCCAGGGCGTCACCGACCCGCCGACGCAGTGGCAGGGGCCATCCCTGCGCCCGCCCCCATACCGCCGGCACCCAGCGGTAGCGGTTGTATCCGCCGAACAGTTCGTCGCCGCCGTCGCCGGTCAGAGCCACGGTCACCTCTGAACGGGCCAGGCGGGCCACCAACAGCGCCGGAAGCTGGGACGAGTCCCCGAAGGGCTCGTCCCACACTCTGGCCAGATCCGGGACCGCGGCGCGGACCTCCGAGTCGCTCAAGGTCAGCGTGGTGTGCCGGGTGCCCAGAGCCGCGGCCACCGCGGCCGCTCCCTCTGATTCGTCGAAGCGGGGGTCCTCGTTGGCCACGGTGTAGGTGCGCACGGCGTGGTGGGCCTGTTCCTGGGCAAAAGCCACGACCGTCGTCGAGTCGAGACCTCCGGATAGGAACGCCCCGACCGGGACGTCCGCGTCGAGGCGTAGACCCACGGCATCGGCCAGCAGCTCTTCTGCCTGGTCGACCACCTCTTCCTGCGCCTGCCTGCCGGTCACCGCTTCGCGCGGTGGGTCAGGGAGGTGCCACCACCGGCTACTGGGGCGGGGTCCCTCAGGTCCAACGGTGAGCAGGTGGCCCGGTTCGAGCTTGTGGACGTCCCGGTAGACGGTGTGAGGGGCGGGGATCGCCTTGTACCGGAAGTAGAGGGTCAGAGCGTCGGGATCCAGACCCTGGTGGAGGCCAGGCCAGGTGCGCAGGGCCCCAAGCTCGGAGGCGAACAGCACCAGCGGGCCCCGGCGCGCCCACAAGAGGGGCTTCTCACCCACGCGGTCCCGGGCCAGGGTCAGGGTGCGTTCCCGGCGATCCCACAGGGCGAGAGCGAACATGGCATTCGCCCGCTCGAGGGCACCGGCCAATCCCCACTCCTCCACCGAAGCAAGGAGCACCTCGGTGTCGGAGTGGCCCCGGAAGCGGTGCCCCTTCCCGGCCAGCTCCGCCGACAGGCGCCGGTGGTCGTAGACCTCCCCGTTGAAGGAGATCACGTAGCGACCGCTGGCACTGACCATGGGCTGATGTCCCGCCGGCGAGAGGTCGATCACCGACAGGCGCCGGTGACCCAGGGCCACTCCGGCCGCCGGGTCGACCCACAGCCCTGCGTCATCGGGGCCGCGGTGAGCCATGGCTGTTGCCATGGCCGACACGCGGGCCTCGAAGACGGCTTCGGAGGTGGCGCGCTCGAGGTCGACGACGCCGCAGATACCACACACAGTTCAGCCCTCCCCCATCACCAGCTGCCTGTACCAGGTCTCCAGGGTGGCGGTGGCGACCCCCATGTCGAACCGCGAGACCTGGGTGCGGGCCGCGGCACCGTAGCGGGCCCTGAGGGAGGCGTCTGCAGCCAGATCCTCGATGGCTTCGGCGAGCAGTGCCGGTTGTCCCGGCGGTACCAGCCGGCCGTGTACACCATCTGTGACAGCCTCGGGGATGCCACCCACCGCCGTGGCCACCACCGGTAGGCCCACCGCCTGGGCCTCCATGAGTGCCACGGGCAGTCCCTCGTGGTGGGATGCCAGCACGAACATGTCGAAGCCAGCCATCAGCCCGACGGCGTCGGGTTGGTAGCCCAGCAGGACGAAGCGGTCGCCCAGTCCGAGTTCGTCGTGCAGTGCCTCGATGGAGGCCTGTTCGGGGCCCTGGCCAACCGCCACGAAGCGCACGGGGCTGGTCGGTGCGATCCGCGCGGCCGCAGCCAGAAGGTCCGGATAGGCCTTCTCGCGCCGGAGGTTGGCGACGGTGCCGACGACCACCGTGTCGTCGTCGATGCCCCACGCTGCCCGTACCGCGGCCCGCCCGGTCGACCGGCCGGTGACACGATCCAGATCGATCCCGTGTACCAGCACCCGTGTGCGACGGGCGGCGCGAGGGGTCATCGAGTCGCGCACGCCCTCGGAGACCGCCACGGAGAGGTCGTTGGTACCGAAGGTGAGCCGGTTCGCCCACCTGGTGGCTGTGGCGTACTGGGCCCAGCGGTTGTGCTCGGTGTAGACGATCCTCGGGCGTCTCGGGCCCAGTGCCCGGATCGACAGTCGGGCCGGGCCCGCCGGCCAGGGCGAGTGTACGTGCACCAGATCGATCCTTTGGTCTCGCACCACCGAACGGAGCCGGGCCAGCCACCTGAGGTCGGCGTTGCCGCCATGGCCGAGACAGGTACAGGGAACTCCGAGCGCTTCCAGTTCGGGGACGAGTTGATCCTTGGCCGGAACCAGGTAGACGGTCTGGTAGTCGACGTCGCCGCGGTTGGCCGCCTGGTGAACGAGTAGCCGCTCTGCACCTCCCGGTCCGAGCCCCTTGATGAGCCACAGGACCCGCAGCCGGGCTCGGATCGGCATCACCACCTCCCAGCCGGCCGGCTCTGCCAGATTCGTGGCCAGGGCGAGTCCGGGAGGAGGGCGGCCAGTCGGTCGAGGTCGTCGCCGGCGAGGGATGCCAGGCGCTCCCTGACAGCGGCGGAAGGGGGTGAAGCTCCGGTGCTGGCCGCGTTGACAGGGCCAGAGATCCCCGCCGTCAGCGCTCCGGGTGGTTCGTCGACTCCCAGGAACCGGAGCACTCCTCCCAGGTGCTCATCGGGTCCGCTGACGAGTTCGTCGAACCAGGCCAGGTGTACCCGCTCGGTACCCACCAGATCCCACCAGGTCCGGAGAACCACGTCGAGATGCACGTCCAGATGCGCCGAGGCCAGCCATTCGGCTTCGGTCACGTCCTCCACCCGCCGGCCGCGATCCCGGGCCAGGGACTTGACCATCGTCGACCAGCGACGCTCCACGGGGTGGCGAAGGAACACCACGACCTGCACTCCCGGTAGCTCGAAGGCCATCCGGGATGCCGTCGTCTCGGAGATGCGCGCGTACCCCGGGGTGATCTCGCCGCACAAGGTGTCGGCCGGAGCGGCAGAGAACACCCGCCGGTACCACTCCGGTGACCGGGCCCCGGTGAAGTAGCGGATGTCGAAGCCGGGACAGAAGCTGGCCGGAGGTCGCTGACCCCTCAGCAATTGTGTGGCCGCCCGAGCATTGGCGCGAACTCTCCACCGCCGATGTAGACGCCACCGGTGCCCCCCCGACCGACTTCCCGCGTCGACCCAGTCCCAGTAGTGGAGCTCCTTGATGGGCGGCAACCACACCGCTGGTGACCGGCGCAGAACCCGGTACAGCCATGATGTCCCCGAACGCGACGGCCCGATGCCGATGAAGTGCGGCCTGCTCGTCAGCACACGCGCGGTAGGGGTGGAGGTCGCCGGGCGTCTCGGGCGGGCTGTGGTCGGGCTGCCATGCCCGCACGGTACTCGCCCGGGTGGCGGGTTCGTGATGAACTGTTCCGGTGGGATGTCTCCTGGCCGTTGTCGCCCTGCTGCTCCCCCGCGGCACCCTCTTCGTGCTGTGGCTCTTCACCGACGAGCTCACCCAGGCCTTCGACAGCTTCGTCGTCGGCTTCCTCGGCTTCCTCGTTCTGCCATACACGACCGTGTTCTACGCGCTCGCCTATTCCCCCGGGCCCGGGGTCGAGGGCTTGGGTTGGTTCCTGGTGGCGTTCGGCTTCCTGGTGGACATCAACACCCACGCCCAGGCCGGCAGGATCGGTACCCGCCGGGCGGCCCGCGACGCCTGATTCCGCTACGGCGGGGGGCCTGCCACGCGGAGTGATATAGGCCTTAAGTCTCATGTCTCTGGTGCCGATGACCCAGTCGACGGTCGCCAACAACCTGTGGGCTGCGGACGTGACGGTACGAGCACTCATCATCGGAGGGACACCGGGCCACCCGCCCGCCGCGGCCGTGTTGCTGCGCGATGCCGCCGGCATCGCGCTCTCAGTGGTGGAGACCGCCGAGGTCGGGGCGGCCATCCTGGCCAGCCAGCCCTTCGAGGCCGCCGTCATCGACATCGCCGGGGACGACGCACCCTCCACGGCTGTGAACGCTCTCCTGCGGGCCCAGGCCGATCTGGTGGTGGTCGTGATCACCGAGACCGATCAGGCCGCAGCCACCCTCCTGGCACTCGGGGCCCAGGAGCAATTGACCCGCGACGACCTGACGCGCTCGATCATGTTGCGGGCCGTCCGCCACGGGATCGCAAGGCGCACCTTCCGGGGATCGCCCGCCGGGACCGCGCCGATTCAGGCCGAGGTGCCACAGGCCCCCGTTGCTGCAGCCCACCAGCCGGGCGGTCGTGCGGTGCCCGACCTGCTCCTGGCCCAGGCAGAGGGTCGACCCACTGACACGATGACCGCGGCTCTGGGCCACCTATTGGAGAGCTGCGACCTGACCTCTGCCGCCCTCGGAGATCTCGAGCAGGCAGCCGGTATCGCGGACGGTACCCTTTCTCTGGCGGAGCGGCCGTTGGGCAACGTGATGCGGGCGCTGATCGCCCGTGATCTCGACGCCCAGGGCATGCTGGTGCAGGGCTGCTTCGAGCGGGCGGCCCCCTCCGAGAACCTCGCCGGCGCCGTCACCATGGTGGTTCGTACCCTTGCCTCGTTCTGGGGACAGGCACCTCCCAGCGTCTTGATCGCAACAGACTGGGGCGGCGTTGACGACCGGGTGCGCGACCTTCGCTACCAGCACCTCCGCCAGCTCTCGGACAGTGCGCTGCGCTATCTCGGGACGCACCGCGGGGAGGTTGTCCACGACGACCCCGATCGCGCCCTGACGGTCGCCGTGGACCAGCTGCTGGCAGTGCTCGACCAGCAGCTCACCTTGGGCCCGTTGCACCCCGTCGATCTGGAGCCGACCCAGGTGGTGGCTTCCTTCGCCGAACAGGTGACGGTATTCCTGCGCGGCCCCCGGACCAAGGCACCGGCACCAGCACCCGCTCCGGCACCCGCTGCTGCCCGCAAGCCGGCACCAGCACCCGCTCCGGCACCCGCTGCTGCCCGCAAGCCGGCACCAGCCCCGGCGGCCACACCCGAGCCGGCCACCGTGAAGGCCAGAACACCCGAGCGCCCCGGGAGTCTCTTCGGGAGGCCGATCGCCCGCTCCGACGCCGAGACCCCTACCTTCGACCTCTCCCGTATCCGCATCGACGAAGGCCCACGGGTCGAGGAAGCCAACGTGCGAATCGATCGACGCGAACCGGCGCTGCTGACTCCGCGCTGAGCCTCTGGGCCTCGACCGGTGGGCATATTCACCCGTTGAGGCGGGTGTAGAGGGGTCGCAGAACCCGGTGGGCCTCCTCGAAGACCACCTGATGCTCGGCGTACAGGGCGTGGCGGGCCGGGTCCGGCTCGTGGGTCGCGCCTCCGCTGGACGACAGAGCGGCGGCTTGTCCGGACGCGATGTACCCGCTGCGCTCGAGGGCGTCGAGGGCCACGGCCCGCGCCAGCGCGCTGTCTGGGTTCAACAGTGGCCGGACCGCCCTGCCGGTGACGTCAGAGAGGATCTGACACCAGTTGGCCGAGCGGGCAGCGCCACCGTAGAAGTGGAGAGTTTCCATACGCTGGCCTGAGAAGGCCTCCACAGAGGGCAGGAGCCAGGCAAGGTTGTGGGCTGTTCCCTCGACGAGTGATCTCACGAGGCTCCTGCGGTCGGTGTCGAGTGACACGTTGAGAAACCCACCTCTCGCCCGGCGATCCGCCGCCGGGGCCAGGGAACCAACCAGCCAGGGTAGGAACAACTCGCGGGAGGGTCCCGGCCCGCTGCTGGCCAGCACCTCGTCGAGGTCTGCGAAGGGGTCGGCACAGGAATGGTCACCCAACTCGTCGGTCGTCAGCAGGATCCTGGCTAGCACGTGCTCCACGGCCTTGCCGGCGATCCCGTTCTCGGCCCACACCAGGTACCGGTTCCCGAAGGGTGTCGGCATGGTCACCAGCTCCGAGTCGAGGTCGACGCGCATGTCCGGAACCGTGTCCACGACGACGGCCGTGGTTCCGATGGCCAGCCCCCCTACTCCGGATTCGAGCGCGCCGGAGGCCAGCACCCCCGCCTGGCTGTCGTTCATGGGAGCATGGACGACAGCACCCTCGGCTATCCCCATCTCGGTCGCAACCGTTGGGAGCATGGCACCCACTGTTCCCCGTACCGGGAGCAAGGGGGGCAGGCGTGTGGCATCGACGCCGGCGAGGCGCACGAGTTCCTCGTCATAGGTGGTGGCGCCCAGCTGGCGGTTGTCGCACACCTGGAGGGCGAACACCGTGCACTGGGTGGCCGACAACCGGCCCGTGAGCCGGGCTGTGAGGTAGTCCATGGGTTCGAGGTAGGCAGCGGTGGCCTGATGGCGCTCCCGATCCGCCTGGAGGCACAGCAGGTGACCGAGGGACAGCCCGCTGCCCACCGGCGGGATGCCGTGGCGTTCGACGAACACGGACGTCGCCTCGGGATGGCGCTCCATGATGGCCCAGCTCGGTTGCGTTCCCCGGGTGTCCCAGTACAGCACCATGGGTCCGGTGGGGTGACCCTGTCGGTCGACGGGAACCAGCGACGAGTACTGGCTGCAACAGCCCACCGCCTCCACATCTGCGGCGGCTTCCGGAGCCGCCCCGGCCGCCCGGCGGACAGCGGCCACGACTGCCTCCCAGGTGGCCTGGGCATCCTGTTCGGCCCGGTCACCGTCTCGTTCGGTGTGCAACGATTCCTGGGCACCGGCCGCGACCGTGCCGTCCTCGGCGACGAGGGCCACCTTCACGTTGGTGCTACCGAGGTCTATCCCGAGCGCGTGCGTCACAACCCCGGCACCGTAATTCTCTTGAGGGCGGCGCCCCTGGATCTCTTGGGGGCGGAGCCCCTGGGTCCCTGCGGTCACGCCGCCTAGAGCGAGAGGCCCGGCGGAGTGAGCAGGCGGTGGAGGCGCTCCAGAACGCGTTCCTCGCCGTCCGGGTCGAGCCGGAAGGCCAGGTCGATGAGCGCCTCGGCCACCCGCCAGCGCACCAGCACAGAGATCTCCAGGTCGTCCTCGTCTCCGGGTGCGACCAGGCCCGAGGAACGCAACCAGGCCACCGTGGTGGCCACCAGGGCGTTGGCCGAGGGGTCCTCCAGGGCGCGGTCCGATGCATCGAAGAGGGGACTGAACCACAGTGCCCTGAAACCGGGTTCGGTGCGCAGGTACGACACGTAGGCTGCAACCAGTGCGGGGCCTACCTCGTCGGGGTCCTGGTAACCGCCCCGATCCAGTGTGTCCTCCAGAACCGATCGCAGTCGCGTGTCGTGCCGGCGGACTAGCGCGTCGACCAGTGCCGTGGCGTTGGCGAAGTACTGGTAGAGCGTGCCCACCGGCATGCCCGCGACCTGGGCAACCGCAGTGGTGGTCAGACCAGTGGGACCGTGCCGGTCCACGATTGCCGCCGCGGCGTCGAGGATGGCGTCCACCCGCTCGCGGCTCCGCTGCTGCCGGGGTGTCCGTCTAAGCACCGTGGAGTCGCCTCGACCCGCTGTCACGGTCACGACCGGGGCGGGAGGGCCTGCTGTTCGTCCATCATCTGGGCCATCACCTGACGGATGAAATCGTCGGCCTCGGGGGTCATCCCCCCGGGGATCCCACCGTAGATGGCGCTGCTACGGGGGGTCTCCTCGGCGTTGTCGCGCGCGTAGGACACGGCTTCGGCCAGATCGGAGGCGAAGGCCTCTGCCACGCCGGGCTGGGTCTGGGGTCGGGTGACCGCCATGTGGATGGCGTTGGGGTACTGCTGACCGTTGAAACGCCATCCCCGCAGGCGCATGAAGTCGTTCACGTGGTAGACGTCGAAGTCATCGGAGGTGAAGCTGAACAGGAAGGTGGGATGGCCGAGTATCCGCAGCTCAGGGTGGGAGCGCACCGCTTCTTGCATGGCGGCGGCGGTCTCGAAGATCTGGCGGGCGTAGCGCAGGTATCCCTCACGTCCCAGGGTGACCATCCCCGTCCAGGTGGCTGCCAGCAGCCCACCCGAGCGTGAGCCTTCGATCCCCGGTGAGCAGTACTTGCCACCTGTCCAGTCGGTCAGGAAGAAGTATTGGCTGTTGCGCAGGGCCGGTTCCCGGAAAGCCAGCACCGAGGTGCCCTTGAGGCCATAGGCGTACTTGTGGGTGTCAGCCGAGATCGAGGTGACCCCGGGGATCCGGAAGTCGAAGTCCGGGATGTCGTAGCCCAGCTCTTGGCCCCAGGGCAGGATGAAGCCGCCCAGGCAGCCGTCGACGTGAAGCCCGACGCCCCGGTCGAGCGCCACCTCTGACAGCTCGGCGATGGGGTCGACGGTGCCATACCCGTAGTTGCAGGCTGAGCCGATGATGGCCACCGTCTGGTCGTCGACCAGGGCGGCCGCTGCGGCCACGTCCACCCGGGTGGAATCAGGATCGATGGGGGCTCGTCGCACCTCCATGCCGAACAGGTGGCAGGCCTTGTCGAAGGCAGGGTGGGCCGTCTCGGGTTTCACCACGTTGGGCTGGCGCACCCCCCGGGTCGCGGCCGCGTGTTCCCTGTAGGCGAGCATGGCGTGGAGGATCGAGCCGGTCCCACCGGTGGTGACCATGCCGACTGCGGTACCTCCCTCGACGGCATCGGCGTGGAGCATGTCCAGGGTCATGGCGATGATCTCGCCCTCGAACCGGGTGGCGGAGGGAAACATGTCACGTTGGAGGATGTTGGCGTGGCTGAAGAGCGAGAAGGCGCTGTTCATCACGTCGTAGTGATCGTGATCGCCGCAGTACATGGTGCCCGAGCACTTGCCTGTCTCCCAGAAGGCGTCCTCCTCGGTCGCGAGCTCAGCCAGCTCGGCCAGCACCTCGTCTGCGGGGCGCCCGTGCTCGGGGAGGGTCCCGTTGGTGGGGTACCGGTCGGCGTAGGGATAGGTGCTCATGACGCGTCTCCTCGATAAAGCTGAATCGGATTCAGGTTAGCGCTCGGCGAAGGATCCGTTCACACGAACGAGGTGGACCAGGCAGTCGAGGGCAACCGCGCGGTTCGGACCTTCTCCAACGGGCCGGGTGACCCGCTCGGCCCTCAACACCTCGACGTTGTCTCCCTGGACCCCTGACGTCACGTCTCGGACGATCTCTTCCGCGGTGAACAGCACGCTGGGATCCTGGGGACCACCGAACCCCTCGTCGATGTTGGTCGCGTCGTGACCGATGACGACGAGGTGCCCGCCCGGGGCCAGAGCGGACCATGCCGCGACCAGCACCTTCCGGCGGTCCTCGGCACCCAGGTGGAGGTAGGACAGGACCACCAGGTCGACCGAACCGGCTGTCGGAGCCCAACCGGTGAGGTCCTCTACCCGTAGCTCGAGCGCCTCTGCGACACCGTGGTGCGCTGCCAGCACGCGGGCCTTGTCCACCGCGACCGGCGAGAAGTCGAGGGCCTCGACCTGCCACCCCCGGGATGCCAGCCAGACCGCGTTGCGGCCTTCGCCACACGCCAGGTCGAGAGCCCGCCCGGGCGGCAACGGAGAGACCTCGGCCACCACGAAGCGGTTGGGCTCTGCAGTCCAGACCAGTTCGCTTCCCCGGTAGCGCTCGTCCCAGGCGAGGGCGTCCATCAGCGCACCCTAACGCCCGTTTCAGTCGCCCGGGCTTGTCGGCCCTGATCGTCGTCGGCGTATCGGCCAACTGTGGTCATCGGTACCCCCCGGGGTATACTGTGGTTACCGGGTCCTACCGACCGACAGGGCCTGCCGAGCGAAGGGAAGTCCGATGGACTCAATCACCAGGACCGTTGACATGTCGATGGCCGACGCCGACGCCGCCATACGCGCCGCACTGGCCACACAGGGCTTCGGGGTCCTCACCGAGATCGACGTGGCCGCCACCCTCAAGGCCAAGCTGGACATCGACCGGTCCCCGCTTCGCATCCTGGGGGCGTGCAACCCGAACCTGGCCCACCAGGCTCTCGAGCTCGACCCCACCGTGAGCCTGCTCCTTCCCTGCAACGTGGTCATCGAGGAGGTCGATGCCGGAGTGCGCGTCTCGGCCATCGATCCCTCTCAACTCATGCCCGGCGACGAGTTCGCCCGGCTGGCAGACGAGGCCCGCACCCGCCTCTCGGCCGCCCTCGAAGCCCTCGAAGCCACTTCCTGAGCCCGCCGCGGGCCAGCAGGCCTGTGTGCGGCGAGTGCGTTCTCAGGTGGCGCTCAGAGTCTGGAGGCGCTCGGCCAGCTCGTCCTCGGACAGCCGCCCACCGACCACCTCGACGGAGCCACTGTCGTCGATGAAGGCGAAAGCCGGTTGCTGGACAACGCCGAAGCGGGCCCACAGGTCACCGGTGTCGTCCACCAGGTGCGAGAAGCCGTCAGTCCCGGTGTCATCCACGAAGCGCTCCATCTCGGACACCTCGCCCCGCCCCGCGATACCGATCAACTCGACCTCACCGGCGAAGGTCTCTGCTGCGGCAGCCACGGTCGGGGCTTCGGCCCGGCAGACGGTGCACCACGGCGCCCAGAACCAGAAGACCACGTCGCGCCCGGCGAGGCTGGATCCGTCCAGGTCTCCGCCGGCCAGGACGGCCGCTCGGAACTCGAGCTCTCCGGGAACCGGACCCTCGCCTCCGGCCCCTCCGACGGGATCCGAATCGGCCCCCGGTCCCGAGCTTTCCTGATCGCCCGTCCCGCGGACCTCGCCGTCGCCTTCCTGGCCAGCGCCTGCTTCGACCTCTGCAGGCTCGGAACCACCCTCAGCCCCGTCACCTTCTCCGCAGGCCGCGGCCAGAAGGGCTGTCACCAGTAGGGGCGCGAGGATCTTCCACATGCATCTGGCAACCCGGTGACGTCGCACCGCATTCCCAGGAACTTCGCTGTGGGCGCCATCACCCTCGGTCTCCGCCCTACCACTGCCGGTGATCGGCGGAGTACGGTCTTCACGTCGTCTGGTCCAAGGGGGAATCGTCAATGCGCCGAGCCGGCCTGCTACTAGTGGTCTTAGCCCTGGTGATGGGCACCCTCGCCGGGGCACCTTCCGCCCCGGCCGCCCCGGCCACCCACCCTGTCGCTGCGGTGGTCCGGCCACCGCTCGACCTTTCCGGCTCCGTACCGGCCTCGTTCACCGTGCGCCCGGGGGTGGAGTTGCTCACCGTGACAGGTGCACCCCCCCTCACTCCCCTGACGCTCGTCGACTCCACCGACACTCCGCTGGTGACCGTCACGACCGATCCGGCCGGACAACTTGTCATCCCCTACCTGCCCACCGAGTACTTGGCTTTCGATCCCAACGTCGAAGGCATGCTGCCGACCGTCGACGGGACCACGGTCGCTCCGGGGACCTACCGCGTCGTCGATGAGGGTCCCGAACCGATGGAGGCGTCACCACCCTTCGAGGTTCTCGGAGTAGACGACACGCCGGTCACCGCCCTCTACGACGGCCAGACCTTGGACGGGGTACACACCAACGCCACCGGCGGCTTCCAACCCGGCGTCGACCCCGCCGACGGTGTCGGCTACATCGAGACCCGGGACGGCACACAGTTGTCGGTGATGGTCCGCTTCCCCGATCCCGACCTCTACGGCCCCGGCCCCTATCCCACGGTCGTCGAGTACTCGGGGTACGGACCCTCCAACCCCACCAACCCCGAACCGGGAAGCATGATCGCCAACACCATGGGCTTCGCCGCGGTCGGAGTGAACCTGCGAGGGACCGGCTGCTCCGGGGGCACCTTCGACACCTTCAACGCGGCCCAGACCGCCGACGGCTACGACGCCGTTGAGGTCATCGCCCGCCAACCGTGGGTCAAGCACAACCACGTCGGGATGGTCGGCCTCTCCTACTCGGGAATAACGCAGCTCTACGTGGCATCCGCCAACCCTCCGAGTCTGGCTGCGATCACACCCGCATCGGTCATCGAGGACCCCTGGTACCAACAGTGGCCCGGAGGCAACTACAACGCCGGGTTCACCCAGCAGTGGCTGGCCCAGCGCGACTCCCAGTCGGCACCGGGAGGGGTGAGTTGGGTTCAGAAGCGCATCGACTCGGGCGACACGACCTGCGAAGACAACCTCGATCTCCGCAGCCAGAACATCCCCTTCGAGGAGTTCGCCCGCGCCCTCGAACGCCGGCCCCCTTCGGCCGATGCTCGCCGCCTCACCGACCTGGTTCGGGACATCGACATACCCGTCTACCTCTCCGGCGCCTGGCAGGACGAGCAGACCGGAGCCCGCTTCGCGACGATGATGGACGACTTCACATCGGTGCCAGCCGGGCAGTTCAAGGCGCACCTCTACAACGGGCGTCACCCCGACGGCTACGTGCCGAAGAACCTGAGTCGCTGGTTCGAGTTCCTCTCCTTCTACGTAGATCGCGAGATCCCAGAGGTCGGACTCATCCGCATCGGAGCTCCCGATGTGTTCGAGGATTTCTTCGGCGTACCGGGCATGAACTTCGACTTCGACCGTTTCCTCGAGTCCGGCACAGGGGATCCCATCTACGGTGACTTCGACTCGACCCTGCCCGTGTACGAAGCTGAGACCCCGATCCGGGTCTCCTTCGAGGTCGGGGCCAACCCCAACGTCCCCGACTACCCCGGAGCCCCCTTCGCCCGCTGGACCTGGGGCTTCCCCTCCTGGCCACCTCCCGACGGAGCCGAGCGCGTCTGGTATCTCGGGCCAGACGGCACGCTCAGTGACACCCCGCCCGCAACTCGCTCCATCGACCGCTACTCCTTCGACCCAGACATCGGTGAGGTGTCTTACTCGACGACCTCGGCCAACGACTTCACCCTCCCCCAGATCGATGCCGACTGGACCGCGACCGCCGACGGCAGGGGGCTCTCGTACCTGACCGACCCCCTCGCCCAGGAGATGATCATCGCAGGCAACGGCTACGTGGACCTGTGGTTCCGCTCCACCGGGTCCGACGCCGCCATCGAAGTGGTGCTTTCGGAGGTCTACGCCGATCCCGAACCGGCTGACGCCGTTCCCCCTGAGGAAGCAATCGTCCAGCACGGCCTGCTCCGGGCCGCCTACTCCGACGTGGACGAGGCGCGCTCGGATGCCATGCTGAAGGAGCATCTCTTCTACGAGGAGAACTACCACCCACTGGCACAGGGTGAGTTCGTCCACCTGCAGGTTCCGATCTACCCGGTGGCACATCCCTTCCGCCCAGGGTCTCGCCTCCGCTTGTCCATCAACACGCCGGGTGGCGACACCCCCCTGTGGGAGTTCGAGAACGACAGCCACGGGGCCACGACCCATGACGTGGCTCTGGGGGGAGCGATGGCCTCGGCCCTGCACCTGCCCGTGCTTCCCTACTCGAACCCCTTCCGCCGTATCCCCGCTGCCTTCTCTGGTCAGGAGAACCGGCCGCCGTGCAACTCACTGCGCGGGCAGGTCTGCCGCGACTACGTGGCCCTGGACAACGAGACGGTCTACGTCGAACCGGCCTGTGACGCCGACCGCTTCACCGACGCAGGAGGCGACTTCTGCACCGACATCACCTGGCTGTCCGACGAGGACATCACCGGGGGCTTCGCAGAACGGCACCTTCCGGCCGACCTCTGCCATCACACGCCAGGCCATGGCCGCCTTCCTCTACCGGTACGCGGGTTCGCCCGACGGCGCCTCCCCCACCTGCACCACGGCTCCCTTCCCCGATGTGCCCGCCGGCGCGGCCTTCTGCGGTGAGATCGCCTGGCTGGCTACCTCGGGGGTCACCGGTGGGTTCGCAGACGGCACCTTCCGGCCCGATGCCACCATCACCCGTCAGGCCATGGCAGCGTTCCTCTACCGCCTGGCCGGACTACCCGACGATCCCGCTCCGTCCTGCGCCACCGACCCCTTCCCAGACGTGTCGGCGACCAGCCCGCTCTGCGGTTATGTCGAGTGGCTGGCCGGGACCGCCATCACCGGCGGGTTCGAAGACGGCACCTTCCGACCTTCAGCGGCCGTCACCCGCCAAGCGATGGCGGCGTTCCTCCACCGCTACCACGTGTGGATCCTGTGACCGCGCCTTGGCACCCGCTGATCAGGCGCTGATCAGGCGCTGATCACGAACTCGAAGCTCCCGCCCCACGACCCGTAGTCGTTGGAGGTGACACCGTTGGCGTCGGTGCCCTCGTAGCTCTCCTGACCCTCCAGGATGCGGAGGGTGACCTCACCCCCGGCGGTCACGTCGATCAACCCCGCGTGGACCGCTGCGGTGCAGATGGAGGAGTCGTCGGTGTAGACGTCGGTTCCCCAGACTGAGCCCGGTTCGCCCTCGGGCCGGCACGTCACGGTGAACTCGTCGCCGGGATCACCTCCGTAGCTGGCCGCGCTCTTGTCCCAGGCGATGCCGGTCACCTCGACCTGTTCGGCGTCGGGGAAGCTGAAGCTGCCTCCCCATGTGCCGTAGTCACGGGACTCGATCCCGTTGGAGACCGCACCGTTGTACTCGTCCGCCCCTTCCTCGATCTCGGCCCGTACTGCGCCTCCCTCGTCCAGGGTGATGAGGCCGACGTGGACGGCTGCGGTGCAAACCGACGAATCGTCGGTGTAGACGTTGGTGCCCCAGACCGACCCGGGTGACCCTCCCGCCGGGCAATCCAGTTCCAGGATCTCGCCCACCATCCCGCGCAAGGGCAAGGCCGTGCGAGCCCACGGTTCCGTGGAGGACTCGTCGACGGGCCCCACGGGCTCTTCCTTGCCCGATCCCTTGCCGTCGGCCCCGGTGGTTGGCGCCGCTTCGCTGGTTGTCGGAGCTTCGGGTGTCTCGCTGGGCTCTGTAGTCGTGGTGGATTCGGGCGGAGCCGACGTGTCCCCGCTGCCGCCGTCGTCGTCGTCGCCACATCCGGCGAGGGCGACAGCGAGGGCCGTGCACAGGACGAGGGTCCGAAGGGTGTGGAGGTTCCGTTCAGGCATGGCCGCAGCGTATGCGCGGTCGAAGCCCGCCTCCCGGCTTTCGTGTGCACCACCGCACCGTTTCGGTGCATCCGTGCGCCGACTACCGGGCGCGGTCGAGAGATCCGGCCAGCTCAGGGCTGCACGAAGGGCTCGGTCGAGCAGTCCAGGTCCTCCGGTGGGGTGGGGTCTGTGGGCAACTCGTAATCACCGGGCATCCCCTTGGGATGGGCCAGCAGTGCGGCCACCATGTACGAGGTGGCCGGCGTGAGCCAGATGTGCCCGAGGGGCATGGTGCAGGCCACCTGGGCTACTTCGGATTCCCCGTCGTAGTACTGGGAGGCCAGGGCGGCGTCCGCGACGAAGGAGATCTCCGACACGCAGTCACCACCCGAGGCCCCCTGAGCGTCGGCAGCATCGCCCATCGCCCCGTCGGAACATCCCGACCACGCGTCACCTTCACCACCCCAGGCCACCACCACAACCATGTCCTCCAGGGGCTCTGGGTCGTTCGGTTGGGTGGTGACGAAGTTGCCCGAGCCCACGATCCCCCCGGCGAACAGGTCGCTTCGGCGCTGGAGGACGTAGTTGGTCATGGTCCCCCCGATGGAAATCCCCCCGACGTAGACACGGTGGGCGTCAACCTCCTCGTGGGCGGCCAGGCAGCCGATGAGCTCGACGAAGAAGTCGAGGTCGGGATTCGGATCATCGGCGATGGGCGGGGTTCGCATGGCGTCCCAGGGGGGCCACAGGACCCCGTTGTTGTTGCGGACCGGGGCCACGACCATCCACCCCTCGGCAGGCAACTGGTCCAGCTGCGACTGGGCCAGGAAGGATCGCTCCTCCTGAACGGTTCCGGTCAGCGCCAGGAACAGCGGCCGGGGACCAACAGAGCCGTCGGTGGGCCTGAGCAGGTGGAAGGAGCGCTCCTGGTCGGCCGAGCTGAACCCGGCGTTCAGGCCCTCCGCCGGTGGGGTGGTCGCGTACTCCGCCGGGCAGTCGGTCGCCGGATCACCTCCCAGAGGCTCGGGAGGGACGGCCTCGAGCGGGTCGCTGGAAGGGTTCGGTCCCGGGTGCGAGGTGGTCGTTCCCAGCACACCGGTGCCATCGCTGGCGGTGCCATCGGCAGGAGTGTCGGCAGTGGTGTCGACGTCATCCGTGCTCTGCTCGTTGCCACCCGCGCAGGCCGCGCCGAGAAGGCAGAGCACCACCACCACCCCGAAGGACCTCAGCCAAGAGTGGCCTGAGTCACACTGCATGGGGAGATCGTGCACCAACGGACGTATCGTCCGCGTCGCTCCCAGCCTGTGGGGCTTGGCCACCCTCGGTGACCCCGACCCACCCCTGCCCGGGCACATGGCGCCGGATCACCTGGGCGGGAACGCCGACGGCCACGCAGTGATCCGGCAGGTCGTGGGTGACGACGCTGCCCGCCCCGACCACCACGTGACGGCCGATGTGCACCCCGGGCAGCACCGCCACGCCGTGACCCAACCAGGACCGGTCACCGATGGTCACCGGTGCCTCGGCCTGCCACTGGCGTGAGATCGGGTAGTCGAGGTCCTCGTAGCCGTGGTTCATGTCGGTGATGGTCACGTAGTGGCCCGTCCACACATCGTCGCCGAAGGTCACCTCGCGGTGCCCCGTGATGGTGCTGCCCCGGCCGATGAGGCACCGGTCGCCGATCGTCACGATCCTCTTCGCCAGGTTCGGCTGGTCCAGAGACCATCCCGCCGACAGCGTGACGCCTTCGGCGATCACCGTGTCGCACCCGAGATGGATGGCCTGGGGATTGACGACGTTGGCGGGGAAGACGATCACCGTGCCCTGGCCGAAGGAACCGAAGCGGCTCGCGGCTCGCGAACCCGGTCCGATGGCTCCGTACACCTGTGCCTGCCGCCAACCCCACCGGACCGCCCGACCCAACACACCCGCGGCCCGACCGCGCAGGCGGTTCACCAGGGTCGGGGCGAGAGGGGGGCGATGGATCACCGCCGGATACTACCGGCCCGGCCTCTGGCTCAATCCAGGCGCAACGCCACGAGCCTGCCGGCGGGCATGCTCACGGGCAGCAAGAGGGTGTCGCCGGCCACCGCCGGCCAGCCGTTGACGCCACCGCCGGCGTCGAAGCGCCAGACCTCTTCGCCGGTCTCGCGATCGAAGGCCAGGACCTGGCCCGAGAAGACCGAGGTGATCACCAGGTCGGACACCACGGTGGCTCCCCCGAAAGCGTCACCCGGGAGAGCAACATCCCACAGGACCGACCCGGTCGCGAGGTCGATGGCCACCAGCTGGGAGTCATAGGTCCCCAACTTCACCTCGAAGCCGGCCGAGGGCACGTCGGGCTCGTAGGTCGCGGGAGCGTTGACCACCGCCGCGAACAGCACGCCGTCGGCCGCCGCCACCGGCGTCTCGACCCCTCCGACGCTGCCCGGCAACACCTCGAGGGGCCCCTCCCACTCGGTGACGTCGTCGTTGCGGTGCATGCCCACCTCGGTGTCGAACCGCAACTCGCCTTCGGCGGGGTCGAACCCCAGGACTCGTCCGTGCTTGCCGGCGTTGATGACCACCTGGTCACCGTCGGGTAGCGGAACCAGTGCGGTGAGCTGGCTGTCGCGGTCGAACAGGTCGTGGGAGACCGCCTGGTGGTACCAGCGCAGGGCCCCCGTCTCGGCATCCACGGCGACGATCGAGTCGGTGTAGAGGTTGTCACCAGGTCGGCTGGCTCCCAACGGGGCACCGGGCGCTCCGGGGAACGGGTAGGGGTTGCCGATCCCCCAGTAGACCGTGTTGCGATCTTCGTCGACCGTCGGCGGGAACCACGCTCCGGCGCCGTGGTTGCGCTCGGGGTCACCCCACACGTCGGCGCTGTCGACGGTGTCGAAGCTCCAGAGGATCTCGCCGTCTTCGGCATCCAGGGCGTACAGGGTGCCGTGGCTGCCCGGGGCGAACCCGACGGTCCCGATGTAGACGCGACCGTCGTGGGCCACGGGAGCCATGTTGATCTGAGCGCCCTCACCCGCCAGCTCGGTGGTCCACAAGAGGGTCCCGTCGGCCGAGTCATGGGCCGCCAGGTGGGTTGCCCGCCCCGAGCCCTCTGCGGTGGCGGGCGTGAACACCCTTCCCCAGCCGACGGCCACTCCTCCCGGACCGAACATGGCAGCCTCGTGGACGACCTCCCAGCGCAGTTCACCGGTGTCCAGATCGAAGGCGCGCACGCTCGTGGTCAGGTCACCGACGTAGACGGTGTCGCCCACCACCACCGGGTTCACCGCAGCCACACCCATCTGTGCGGCTCCGGGAAGCTCCGCCTCCCAGACGACCTCGAGGTCGCCGACGGTGGCGCTGGTGATGGCCGAGTCGAGCACCGACCGGGTAGAACCCAGATCGCCGTTGGCCACCGGCCAGGAGTCGGCCACCGACAACTCGGGAGGTGCTCCGGCTCCCACAGCACCGGTGCCGTCGGGGGCGCTTACCGCCGAGGACGGCGACACCTCATCACTTCCGCCGGTATCGTCTCCTCCGCCGGTGTCATCTCCTCCGGTACATGCTCCCAGAGCCAGCATCCACGCCGCCGTGCCCAGGATCGCCAACCACCGGATGACTGAACCCCCGCGCTCGGTTGCCATCGCCTCAACCTATCCCACCGCCTTCCCCGTCCTGACCTAGCCTCCTGCGCATCTGCACGACCCTCTCCCCCAGCTCCCGCGAGGTCTGACATGCCGCGTCGCCCAGCTCGACTTCGCCGACACCAGCTTCCCCGTCTCGCTGGTGGACAAGGACCCTCGCCCCCTCCCGGGGCCTGATTGGGCCCGCGTCACGGTGACCGGTGGCGGGATCTGCGGTAGCGACCTTCACCTGTTCAACCCGACCACCGGACCCACTCCCCTGCTCATGCCCTACGTGGCCCTCCCGATGGAGCTCGGGCACGAGATCTCGGGAGTGGTGCAGGAGGCGGGTCCGGACTGCCCGCTCCCGGTGGGGACCCGCGTGGCGGTGGATCCCGTCCTGGGCTGTGTTGCCAGGGGCATCGAGCCGCTCTGTCCGCCATGTGAGGCCGGCGCCACCGCGTCGTGCCACCAACTCGGCTCGCACCGCACAGCCGCGGGGTTCATGCTCGGCTACACCAACGATCTCGGCGGTGGGTGGAGCGACGAGGTGCTGGCGCACACCACGATGCTGCACCCGGTTCCCGAGGCGGTTCCCGACGCCGCCGCCGTTCTCCACGAGCCGCTGTCCATCGCGGTGCACGGACTGCTGCGACGCCCCCCAGCCACCGGAGACGCGGTGTTGGTCGTGGGTGCCGGGGTGATCGGGCTGTGCGTGACCGCCGCGCTGCGTGCGCTGTTCCCCGACAGCCCGGTGACCGTGGTCGCCCGGCATGCCCACCAGAAGGCGGCGGCCCTTGCTCTGGGTGCCAGCCATGTTGTCGTGCCGGCCGCCGACGACGCCCACCGTGGAGAGCTTGCCTCCCTGGCCGGCACGACGCTGGTGGGGTCGATGCTGGCCGGAGGCTTTCCCTACGTCGTAGAAGCGGTCGGCACTCCCTCTTCGATCGCCGAGTGCCTGGCCGCGGTGGCGGGGGCGGCACTCTGGTCTTCCTCGGTGCCACCGGCGTGACCGAGGTCGATCTCACCGCGCTGTGGTTCAAGGAGGTGACCGTCACCGGGTCGTTCTGCCACGCCTGTGACCCAGCGGCAGGACAGGCCACCCGCTACGCCAGCCCCCTGACCGCCTCGGACACGGTGCACTCCATCGACGTGGCCTTGGGGATCCTGGCCTCGGGTGGGCTGCCCCACGAGGTGGTCATCACCCACGAGCTGCCCCTCGGGGAAGTTCGCGAAGCAGTCGACATCGCTCTGCGCCGCAACGAGACCGGCGCCATCAAGGTCGTGCTGCGGCCCTGACCACTCAGAGGAGAACGAGATCCATGGACGAGAGCTATGACGTCGCCGTTGTGGGAGCAGGCATCGGTGGCGCCACGTGCGCGGCCCTGCTGGCGAACCGTGGCCTGCGAGTGCTCGTGGTCGACCAGAACACCAGGCCCGGCGGCAAAGCCATGACCGTCGATGCGGGCCCGTACAGCTACGAGCTGTGGCCGGTGGTCGGGGGCCCGAGCCTCGGGTCGCGATTCGCCTCGATCCTCAGCGAGTTGGGAGTCAGCGACCAGGTCGAGCTCCTGACCCCCGACGAAGTGATGTGTCTGCGCTACACCAGCGGGGACGAGACCCGGACCATGGTCGGTTCGGCCACCCCCACCGCGCAAGGTGCCGTCGACCTCGTGGCCTTCCTCGACCTACAGGACGCAGATCTTCCCGAGCTGGTCCGCATGCAGAGCGACCTCGTCGGTGCCGACGCGGCCACCCTGGACGAGCTCGACGACATCACCTTCGCGGACTGGCTGGCCCGCTACGACCTCCCCCGCTCGGTTCACACCTACTTCGCGATGCAGGCCAACATCTTGTTCGTCGTCCCCATCGACGAGCTGGCTGCTTCCGAGGCGCTGCGCACCATCGCCGACTTCGTTCGGGGGGGTGCCGGGCGCTACCACGCCGGCGGGTACGGGCGGGTGGCCGAGGTCTGCTGCGACGTGGTCGAGGCCCGGGGAGGTCGGGTGTTGCTGGGCGCGAGGGTCGACTCGGTGACCGTGACGGACGGAGCTGCGCAACGGATCGTGACCTCGGCTGGCACCTTCGAGGCGCGGGCGGTGGTGTCCAACGCCGGGATACAACCGACGGTCCTGGGACTCGTCGGCGCCGAGAACTTCATGCCCGGCTACGTCGAGGAGGTTCGCGCCCTGGCCCCCTCGCGGGCGATCGTGGGCATCCGCTACGAGCTCGACACCGAATTCTTCGATCACGGCATGACCATCGCCTTCTCCGACGACAACGTCATGACAGCGGAGCGCTTTGCCGCCCTCGAAGAGGGTTGGCTCCCCGAACAGGTCTCGGTCTTCAATGTCGTACCCGCTGTCTACGACCCCTCCCTGGCTCCTCCGGGCCGGCAGATGGCCCTGATGGGCACCTTCGCGGGATCCGATCCCGACCTCGGGTACCTCGAGCCACTCCTGGACCGTCTCGAAGAGTCGGTTGCCCGGCTCTGGCCCGCCATGGGCGACCACGTCGTGGCCCGCACCCGCTACGGGACCGCCCAGGTGGCGCGTCTCAGCCGCGACGCAGTGGTTCCCGGTCAGGGCGGGGAGTGCATCGGGTTGGGTCAGGTGGTGGGTCAGTGCGGTAGGCACAAGCCGTCGGCCCGCACCCCCCTGGCAGGCCTGTACCTGGTGGGCTGTGACGCCGGCGGCTACGGCTGTGGCACCCACCAGGCAGCCGACTCGGGGGCGAACGTGGCCGAGATGGTGCTGGCCGACCTGACCTGAGCGTGGCCCTTACGATGCGGCGGTGACCACCGACCGCCCCGAGCCTGTCTCCCCGTCGGACCCGGCGGCGCCACCGTCGCCGTCGCCGTCGCCGAGGGTCATCGACGCCCTTACCTCGACCGGTGGCGGCTTCCGCTTCGTGGTGGGCCACGACGGGCGCCTCCACCAGGTGGCCTTCGGTCCAGGGGCGGGGGCCATCGAGCTCACGGTGCCCCCGGCGTTCTACCCACTGGCCATCCCCACCTACGGGGAAGATCCCCACCGGCGCTCGGCTCTGCGGGTCACCCACGCCGCGGGAGTTGTCACCACCCGGCTCGTCTACCAGACGCACACCTCCGCTGCCTACCCCGACGGCTCGGGCATCACGACCCGCATCACCCTGGTGGACGCGGCCACGCCCCTGCGGGTGGTGCTGGTGGCACGCGTCCTCGATGAGGCCGAAGCCCTCGAGCAGTGGCTGGAGATAACCAACCACCAACCTGCCCCAGTCACCGTGCACACGTACATGTCCTCCAGCCCGGCCGTGGCCGGGCCCGACCCCCACCTCACGCACCTGGGCGGTGGATGGGCTGCAGAGTGGAGTGCGGTGACCGAGTCGATCACCCTGGGCACCAAGGTGATCGAGTCCCTGGGCTCGGTGCGCCCGCACCTGCAGGCCATGCCCTACGCGCTGGTCGAGCCGGCCGGTGCTGCCACCGAGGATGCCGGGGTCAGCCTGGCCTGCGCCATCGAGTGGGTGGGCAACACGGTGCTGGCCTGTGAACGGGCCCCCAACGGCACGGTGAGGGTGTTGGCCGGGGCCAACCCCGAAGGAGCCGAGCGCACCCTGGATCCCGGTGAGGTGCTGGTGACCCCGCCGGTGCTGTGGGCGTGGTCCGACGCCGGCCGGGGTCCCTTGTCCCGCAGGTTGCACCGCCACGTCCGCACCCGGGTCGTGCGCGACGGCACCCGGCTACGGGCCACGGTGGCTAACAACTGGGAGGCCACCTTCTTCGACTTCGACGAGGCCAAGCTCGCGGCGTTGATCGACAAGGCAGCCACGGTGGGAGCAGAGCTGTTCCTCCTCGACGACGGCTGGTTCGGTGACGCCCATCCCCGCGACGCGGATGACGCCGGTCTGGGGGACTGGGTGGTCGACCGCCGCAAGCTGCCCGGCGGGCTCGCCGCGCTCACGGCGGCTGCTCTGGATCACGGGATCCGCTTCGGCCTGTGGGTCGAGCCGGAGATGGTCAACCCCGCTTCCCGGCTCTTCACCGAACACCCCGACTGGGTGGTGGCCGAGGAAGGGCGCGAGCGCCGCCTGGAGCGCAACCAGCTGGTCCTGGATCTGTGCCGAGCCGAGGTACGCCGGTTCGTGGTGACGACCATCGACGACGTGCTGGACGCCAACCCGGGGATCTCGTACCTGAAGTGGGACGCCAACCGGGCGGTGAGCGAGCCGGGCTCCGCTACGCTGCCCACCGACCGCCAGTCGCACTGGCCGCTGGACTCGGCCGCGGCGTTGGATTCGGTGATGGCCGAGGTGGCCCACCGCCACCCCGAGGTCGAGCTCATGCTCTGCGCCTCCGGAGGGGGTCGGGTCGACCTCGGCTCCCTGCGTTGGTTCCACGAGGCTTGGACCTCGGACAACACCGATCCCGTCGAGCGCCTGCGCATGCAGTGGGCCGCGGGATGGTTCCTTCCAGCCAACGTGCTGGCCTCCCACGTGACCCGGTGGGGTGAGCGACCTCTGCCCTTCGCCTGCGCCGTGGCGATGACGGGCCGTTTCGGCCTCGACCTCGACCTCACCGCGTGCACCGACGAAGAGCTCGCCGTGCTGGCCCGGGCTACGGCCGCCTATCACCGGGTCCGAGACCTGGTGCAACAAGGAGACCTGTTCCGCCTCGAGTCGCCGCTGACGGGCCACCGGTCCGCGGTGGTCTACGTCGCTCACGGGCGTGACCGGGCCGTGCTCTTCGGGTTCCAACTGGACGACTCCGAGGCGACCGAAGTGGATCTCGTCTTGGCCGGACTGGACCCCGCAGCCACCTATCGGATGACCACCCTGGCGCTCACTACGGACGCTGCCAGCGCGCACTTCCTCCGAGGAGGAGGGGGTTCGGGTGGATGGACGAGCAGCCATGACCACCGGTATCGCCTGGCCACTGACCCGGCCTCTCACCGCAACGGTGATCGAGCTCGTGGCCGAGCCGGCGGGTTAGCCCCGCATTCCGCAGTGCTCGGGTTGTCAGCGCGCCTGCCCAGGAGGCGCAGCCGACAGCTCGACGCGGTGGATCCCGGTGGGCAGCAACTGCCCGGCCACCCAGGGCGCCCAGGTCATCCACAACGGTGAGCTGTAGTTGTAGACGGTGACCTCTCCGTCGTCGTCGCCTCCGACCACCGCAGCGAAGGCGGTGTCACCGCATCCCGGTAGGTCGGTGACCTGCTCCACCTCGAGGGTCTCACCGTCGATCCTGTACAACACGGTGGTCTTGGGTGTCACCCAGTAGGCGAGCTGGTTGCCGACGTCGCGCAGCCCTTCGGGCAACGCTGCGGACATCACCTCCACCCGTCCGCCGAAGGCGCGCTGGCGCCGGGTCACGAGCCAGGTTGCCCCCTGCCAGTCGAACAGAGCGGGCGAGTCGAACTTGCGCCCCTCCTGTCGCAGTGCCACGACGTTTCCGCGGGGGTCGAGGATGGCGAGGACCGTGCCCAGCCCGCTGCCGCGGCTCTCCCGCCGGGAGACGATCAGGTAGTTCCCGTCGGGCCGGGCCAGGAAGTCGGTCTCGGTGGTGCCCTCCTCGAAGGCCTCGCTGTCGAGCAACGTCTCCCATGCCAGGCCGTCACTACTGACCCAGAGTTGGGCCCGCGGGGAGCGATCGGTGGTGTAGGCACCCGAGGCGTCGCCGTAGCAGGACGTGACCAGGTCTTCTCCGACCGGCCGGACCCGCCACACGACGTGATCGGGAGGTGACACCGGCCGGGGACTGCTCCATGCGCCGGGCCCGAGCCGTTCGGTTACGTGGATCCGGTCGGGCTCGAAGCGGGTGGCCCGTACTCCGGCGGTGAAGAAGTACAAGAGCATCCGACCCTGGTATGACACCAGCCGGGGCTCGCGCACGTCGCGGTTCAGGGCCACGCTGGTCTCGTGAGTCCACGTGCCGTCGGGCTGTTCGGCCACGACCTCCAGGCGAGCCCGACGGGAGGCGAAGTGGATGGGTGCGGTCCGCCAGGCCAGGAAGGTCACACCTTCGGTGCGGTAGACGTCGAGGTTGTTGTTGGCTCGCAGAGGTGAACTGGTGACCGGCAGCCTGGGCGAGGGGACGATCACCTCGGGTGATCCCACCAGAACCCTCGGCACTGCCGGGGCCGGGTCTGTGTCTACGTCCATGGCTGGTCCTCGTGGCACGGATCGCCTGCCGCCGGTCAACCCACCGGCGGAGGGAAGCGGCCGGCAGTGGCTGTGGCAACCTCGCGGACGGTGGCGGCGAAAGCGCCGCCCACGACGGCCACGGTCTGCTCGACCCGGCTGGAGAACAGCCACGTCTCGCCGACCTTGACGTAGGTGTCGTGGTAGATGGCGCTCACATCGACAATCTCGTGCTGACCTTCCCATTCGACGCCGCCGCGGTTGAACACCTGCAGTCGACCCTCGGCGTGATCGCAGTCGCTGAAGCCGATCTCGTGAGTGGCGGCGGTGTGGAGGTGGAAGGTGAACAGGGCCATGGCATCAGGCAACCAACGCACCACCTCGCCAGGTGTGCCCGCGATACCACCTGCCGAGGTGTAGTCGACCACCGCCTCGGGAACGAACAACTGCTCCCAACGGACCCAGTCGTGGTCGTCCACGGCGTATGCGTAGGCGGCCGCCAGAGCTTCGATTCGGCGCGATCCGCCAACCGTGACACGTCGAGCACAGTCCCTTCGGTGCCGGCCACTCCCCTACCACTTCCTGCTTCGGACTCCTCCGGCATGCCTGCTCCCTCTTGGCCTCGGGGGTGCCAGGCTAGTGGGATGGGGCACAATCTCGGGATGCCAACCCTCCCCCCGTCGAGGCCCACCCCGGGCTGGCGCGGGAAGACCCTCGTGGCGGTGGCAGTCGCGCTGTTGCTGAGCGGATGTATCGGCACCACCGGCCGAGACAGCTTCGAGGCCGAGATCGCTGCGAGGGGTGGCGGCTCACCCGAGCGGGTGTGGCAGGAGGTGGCAGCAGATCTCGAGCGGCGCCTGGGCACCGACGACTTCGCCGTCATGGACCTGAGCCTGACCCCCAACAACCGTTTCGCCATGGTCGAGCTGCGTGACCCCTCAGCTCCCGGCAACGTCGACCGCTACTACTACTACAACGGCGAGATGGACCGTAGCGAGCCCGTGCGCCTGTCCGTCAGCGACGATCTCGAAGCGGGGAGCTTCTCGATTCTCGCGGTGAGGATGGACCGCCTGGACGAGATGGCCGACGAGGCGTTGGCCGAGTACGGAGCCGAGGGTCGGACAGTAGAGCGGGTCTCCATCCGGCGTTCGAGCACCGGCGGCGATCATGTCCCGTTGCTGACCTTCTCGCTGACCAGTCCCCGCTCCAGTGCTCGGGCCACCTTCGACGGCCAGGGTCGGTTCCTGGGCCTGGAGATGCTCTAGGTGGCTCCCTTCCTGAAGGTGCGCGGGCGGAGGCCGTGGCTGCTCCGTACCCTGATCGGCCTTGCTGGGTTGGCCTTCGTGGCCACGATGGTGACCATCGTGACCACCCTCGCCATCTGGCCCGGCGAAGCGAAACTGGTGGCGCCGCTGCTGTGCCCCGACGACCAGGGCGACGCGTACGTGGTCACCGACACCAGCACGGACTCGTCGGGCGACACGTCCACATCCTTCACGCTCTATTGCATGGGGCCGCGAGGCGACATCACCGACGTGGGCTGGGGCCGCCCGTTCGGGTTGCTCCTGGGGTTCCACGCCGGGCTGTTGGTCGCGCTCACCGCCGCCCTCAGCATCCTGGGTGCCCTGCTCCGGAGGCGCCGACGACGGTCCGCTGGCCCCCTCGATGCCGAGGATCTGTCGACGTCCGCGAGCGCACCCTACTGACGCCAGGCCTCAGGGGACGTGGCGGGCGGCACCCCTGTCGGCTGACAGGGCCAGTGCGGCATAGGCCCGTAGCGCCGGGGACACGGCCCGTTCGCGGGATGCTGGGGCCCACCCGGTCGCATCCCGCCGCCGCCGCCGCTCGGCCAGCACGTCCTCGGGCACGTCGAGGGTGATCGTGCGGGCCGGGATGTCGATCACGATGGGGTCGCCGTCCTCGACCAGGCCGATGGCCCCACCGGCAGCGGCTTCGGGGGACACGTGGCCGATCGAAAGACCGCTGGTTCCTCCACTGAAGCGACCGTCGGTGATCAGGGCGCAGGCCGCCCCAGCCCCCGACCCTTCAGGTAGCTCGTGGGGTAGAGCATCTCCTGCATGCCGGGGCCACCGCGTGGCCCTTCGTAGCGCACGATTACCACATCGCCGGCTACGACCTGCTCGTCGAGGATGGCGGCCACGGCGTCCTCCTGGCTCTCGCACACGATCGCCGGGCCGCGGAATGTCAGGTTGTCATCGTCGACACCGGCGGTCTTGACCACACAACCGTCGGGAGCGAGGTTGCCCCGCAACACGGCCAGCCCGCCTTCGGCGCTGTAGGCCGAATCCGCGGAACGGATACAGCCCTGCTTGTCATCCAGGTCGAGATGGTCCCAGGTGGCGGTGGAGGAGAAGGGTTCGGTGGTGCGAACCCCGCCGGGTGCCGACCGGAACAGCGCCAGGGTCTCGGGGGCCGGGTCGTCACGGCGCACGTCCCAGGCAGCCAGCCAGGTTTCCAGGTCGGGCGCGTGCACGCTGGCCACTTGGCGCGACAAGAGCCCGGCTCGGTCCAACTCGCCCATGATCGCGGGGATCCCACCGGCCCGGTGTACATCTTCGAGGTGGTACTGGGAGCTGGGCGCCACCTTGGACAGGCAGGGGATCCGGCGGCTCAACGTGTCGATGTCGGTCAACCCGAAGTCGACTCCGGCTTCGACGGCGGCAGCCAGGAGGTGGAGGATCGTGTTGGTGGAGCCACCCATGGCGATGTCGACGGCCATGGCGTTGGAGAAGGCCTCGTATGTGGCGATGCCGCGCGGCAGGGCGGCGGGATCTTCGTCTCGGTACCACCGGCGCGCCAGCTCCATGACGGTGGTTCCCGCGTCGACGAACAGGGAACGACGTGCAGCGGAGGTGGCCAGGGTCGTCCCGTTGCCAGGAAGGGCCAGGCCCATGGCTTCGGTGAGGCAGTTCATCGAGTTGGCGGTGAACATCCCCGAGCACGACCCACAGGTGGGGCATGCCGAGGTCTCGATGGCATCGAGTTCGTCGTCGCCCACGGCGTCGTCCACCGAGGCCACGATGGCGTCCACCAGATCGAGAGAGCGCACCGCCATGGCCCCGGACCCATCTCGGCCACCGGATGCCGAGATGGTGACCGACTGGGCCGGGCTCGGTTCGACCACCTCGATCTTGCCTGCCTCCATCCCGCCGCCGCTGACGAACACGGTGGGGATGTTCAGTCGCAGGGCAGCCAGGAGCATGCCCGGGGTGATCTTGTCGCAGTTGCTGATGCACACGAGCGCGTCGGCCTGGTGGGCCTGCACCATGTACTCGACGGAGTCCGCGATCAGCTCGCGGCTGGGCAGTGAGTAGAGCATTCCGCCGTGGCCCATGGCGATGCCGTCGTCGACGGCGATCGTGTTGAACTCGCGGGCCACTCCCCCGGCGTCGGCCACCGCCTGGGCCACGATGCGGCCGACGTCGCGCAGGTGGACGTGGCCGGGAACGAACTGGGTGAAGCTGTTGGCCACTGCCACGATCGGCCGGGAGAGATCCTCTTCGCTCATCCCGGTGGCCCGCCACAGGGCCCGTGCACCCGCGGCTGTACGGCCCTGGGTGGTGACGCTGGAACGCAGGTTCGGCACGTTGGCTCGGCTTTCGTGGTCGGCGGACACTGAGAGCTTCACGATACCGCTGCTCCACGAATAGCCGTTCCTGGCTGTGGGGTGCATCCCCCCTTGGGTCGCCTGCGGCCCTACGCGAGCTTCGTCACCTCGAGCGACCACCGACCTCTTGGCGGCGACGCCCCGCCCCGGTCCGCCGTGAACGTGACGAGCCGGAAGGCGCACGCGCCGACCTCGAAGCGTTCGGGGTGGGGCCCGAGGCGGACCTCTTGGCCCCCGGCTTCGATGCCCCCGGCTTCGCTGATCTCGGAGACTTGGCCTTCGGATGCGACGATTCGGGCCGGCGCGGTCCTTGGGGGGTGGGGCCAAGCAGAGCCGGATCCACTGGGCTGATCCCCGAAGGCAATCCCAGGGCAACCTGGAGCTTGCGTACCTCGGCGCGCTGGTCGGTGGGCACCACCGTGATGACGATCCCGGAAGCACCCGCGCGGGCGGTGCGGCCGGAGCGGTGCACGTAGTCCTTGGGGTCAGACGGCGGGTCGAAGTGGATCACGCAGGCCACGCCGTCGACATGGATTCCCCGGGCGGCCACGTCGGTGGCGACGAGGGCAGCCACCTGGCCCCGGTGGAACGAGCTCAGGGCCCGCTCGCGCTGGGCCTGGGACCGGTCGCCGTGGATGGCGGCCGCAGGCACTCCGGCCGCCGCCAACTGGCGTGCCACCCGGTCGGCGCCGCGCTTGGTGCGGCAGAACACCACGGTGGGTCCCGCCTTGGCGATCACACGAGCGGTGGTGGTGACCCGTTGGGGTCGCTCAACGGACCAGAAGTGGTGCTCGGCTGTGCTGGCGTGGTCTTCGGGTCCGGAGCAGTCGTGGCGTGCAGGGTCATGCTGGTAGCGGCGGATCAGGACGTCGACATCACCGTCGAGGGTGGCCGAGAACAGCAGCGTCTGGCGTCGCTGGGTGCACCGGTCGAGCAGCCGCCGCACCTCGGGGAGGAACCCCATGTCGGCAAGGCGGTCGGCCTCGTCGATGACCACCAATTCGACGCGACTGAGGTCACATGCCCCCTGGGACACCAGGTCGGCAAGGCGACCGGGGCAGGCAACGATGATGTCGACGCCTCGGCGCAATGCCTTCAGCTGGCCACCGAAGCCGACACCGCCATACACGGCCTCGACTGTGCGGCCGGTCTTTCCCGCGAGTTGGCGGAGCTCGTGGCTGACCTGCGCGGCCAGCTCTCGGGTGGGCACGAGCACCAGGCCGCGGGGGCGCTTGGCCTCGGCGCGGCCGACGCCGAGGACCAGGGGCAGGCCGAAGGCGATCGTCTTGCCCGAACCGGTGGGGGCCCGACCACACACGTCACGGCCGCCGAGGGCATCGGGGATGGTGGATATCTGGATGGCGGTGGGAATGGTGATGGCCCTGGCAGCCAGGCCATCGGCCAGAGCAGTGGGTACACCGAGGTCGGCGAAGCTCGGCGAAGAACCGACCGACGTCGATGCCTTCACTGGTGCCTGCTTCGAGCGTGCAGGCTTCGAGCGTGCAGGCTTCGAGGGCGCGGACTTCGCGTGGGTGTTTCCGGACCGGTCGGCGCGCCGCCGTCCAGTGGTGTTGGTACGTGACAAGACAAGCTCCATGTGCCCGGAGTCGGGCGATTGTGAGGCCACTGCCCGAGCGTCTGCCCAGGCGTGGCTGTGGGCGCCACAGGGGGTGGCGCCCCGGTTGGCTGCGTCCCGGGATCGGGGTGCAGGTGTCGATGGTGGCGCGAACCCTGGATGGGTCTGGTGGATCCGCGTGGTCGCAGCGGGTGCGATGACCAGGTGCCTGGCACCTGTGTCAGCAGCCCGTCAGCGCACCGCTTCGCGCCGATTCGACCGGGACAACGCCGTCACTCTAGCGCCTGGACGTCCCCGAACCCAACCACCCCGGCCGCGTGTGCTCAGCGGGTGTCGGTGGGGTCGGGGTCGGTTGGCCAGAGGTGGGGCGCACAGCCCCCGAGTCGTCGTTTCACAGCCCGGTCCAGACGCCGGGGCCGCGAAACCAACCGGGTGCCGGTGGGACCCCAGAACACGACCTCTGCATCACCGGTGCCGGCCACCGACCAGCCGCCCTCGTGGACCGCGTGACACCGCTCACCGTCACGACCACGGATGAGGCGAGCCAACCACGCCGGCCACACCCGCGCCGCCCGCCCGACACCCAAGACCACCCCACCGCCACCCTCGATCCCCCACTCGACACGAGTATCACAACAACGACGCAACGTCTCCGCAGCCAGAGGCGTACCGTCAGCCAACGACGCGTGACCCGACAACCCCTCACCGGTCAACAACCCGACATCGGCGTGCAACACCACCGTGGACCGCTCGACATCAGCGTCGGCACCCAACCACCGCCGAGCCAGACACACCAGAGCATCAGCACGCTGTTGGACACCAGTGGCACGCCTCCCACTGTCAGGATCGACAGCACCCAGACCCTCTTGTTCACGGATCCGGTCGAGAGCCACCCGGACCGCTTCGAGCTCGTCTACGGGTAACAGCCCACTGATACGCCCCAGACCCCCACCAGCATCGGGTCGCAACACCAGCTTGCGGGCCAGATCGCCCGGGTCGCCGAGGTCATCCACGACCTGCCGGCTCTGGCCGAGGCGGGCGGTACCCAACGCCACACCACACTGCAACGCCACCCAGTTAGCCATACACGTCTGCCCCTCGGCCCGCCACACCCCACGACGACCCAACCGGGCCACCAGACGCACCAACCCCAACCGCACCGCCGACTCCAAACACCCGACCGCCACCAACGCCTCAGCCAACCCGTCATCCGAATCGACAGGATCATCCCAACCCACCCCACCGACACCGTCGACCTCACCGCCCGCCACGTCGTCACCGGACACGCCATCACCGGACACGTCGTGACCGGACACGCCATCGCCAGAGAGACTGCCGCCACAGAGGCTGTCGGCGGCCCACTCCGGCTCGGCGAACCCGTGCTCGTCCATACCCCCATTCTCCCCACCCCCTGTGACACTCATCCGGACCGTCTCGGTCCGGGCAACGGGCCCACAGGAACCCCGATCTCCTCGCAGCCAGGTCCGGCGTGTGACAGGTCGACCACACAGCGCGCGACACTGGCGGGGGATGCATCGGTCAGGACTCCGCGGTTGCGGAGCGGGTGGGAGGGCACCGATGAGAGGTGTCAAGCTCGGTCTCGTCTTCCTCGCTGCCCTCGTGGCCGCAGGCGCTGGCTGCAGCGATGAGGACGGCTCTTCCACGCGGGGCAGTCCTTCGACTCCCGGGGACACCGGCTCCGTGGAGACGACCGGGAAGCCAACCCCCGAGACCACCGATGAGGCGACCCTCGATGCAGACGCCGACACGTGGTACACGCGCCCCGAGGTTGGCCCGCCATCCACCACGACAGCCGCAACAGCGACACCACGCCTCTCGAGGCCCCAGACCAGTTCGAACCCGCATGGACCGCGCTGGGGGGTTCCACCATCGGCGCCATACCCACCACGGACTCCACCGGTCAGCTCTACGCCACGACACCGGCGGTGGTCGGTGCAGCCGAACGGTGTTCCCTGGTGGCGCTTGACCCCGACACGGGCACCATTCGTTGGTGCACCAACGAGGTCAACCCTCTCGCTGTCGCTTCGTCGGTGACGGTCGACCTCGACGACAACCTCTACGTCGGCGACAGCGAGGCCATGCACAGCTTCGACCGGGCCGGGGAACTCCGGTGGGAGACCCCCATCGAGGGGTTTCCCCTTAGCAGCCAGTTCACTCCTGACGGGAACCTGATCTTCATCACCCACGTCGGACACGTCTACGTTCTCGACCGCATCGGCGGAGAGCTGCTGGTCGACGAGGCCCTACTTCCCGGCGTCACGCCCGAGCCCGGCGATATCAGCGGTTGCCTGGGCGGTTCGAGTGACAGCAGGTGCTACTCGGCGAACACTTTGGCCCTCGATCCCGACACCGGTGCCTTCTACTTCACCCTTGCCCGACCGGAACAGCCGTCCGCCAGCGTCGTGGCGATGCGATACCGAGCCGAGGGTGAGCCCCGCGTCGAGTCCCTCTGGGAGAACCAGGCCCTCGAGGGTGGCAGCGCGGCAAGCCCCACGGTGTCAGCCGACGGATCGCGTGTGTACACCAACGACCACGCTGACAACCTCGTTGCCCTCGACACAGAGACCGGCGAGGTGGTCTGGGCCGAACCGATGGGCTTCTCCTCCAAGGGCAGCCCGTCGGTCACCTCCGACGGACTCATCGTGCCCACGGGGGCCCTCGGTGGTTTCGTGGTGGCCTACCGAGATGCCGGTCCCCATGCCGACTTGGTCTGGGAACGAAGGGACCTCCCCCATGTCGGGGTGCCGGCGCAGACCTCCAACCACCTCGTGTACGCCGCGGTCATCGACCCCGACAGGCCTGGCAACGCCATGTTGGCCGTCCTCGATGCCAGCTCCGGCGAGACGCTGTCCACCACTCCTCTGCGGGGGAGCGGACCGATCACGATCGGTACGACCGTGGGGCCAGACGGGAGCGTCTACGTGACGGGCCTCAGCACCGGCGTCTTCGCCTCCCGGCCGACGCCCTGAGACCCCGCCAGATCAGTCCGGAAGCAGACCTGCCTGCTCCCAGAGCTGGGTGGCCTCCGCGGTCATCAGTCCGAGCTCTTCGCACAGAGAGCGGATCTTGGACAGGGACGCAACCACCAGGTCACGGTGGGCGGGGTTGTTCGTGAACGCCTCGTCGATCACCTCGGGCGGGATGCCGTAGGTGTCGATGATGTGCTGCGGTGGCTGCATCATCAGACTCGACAGGACGCCGAGTATTCCGGGTACGGCCAGGCTCATCTCGGTTCGCTTGGCCTCGCTCAGCTTGGGCACGTTGAGGCGCAAGTAGGACCGGGCGAACGCCACGTGCCGGGCTTCCTCGACGATGTGGATCTGGGAGATGCGCTGGATCAAGGGATGGCGATCGGACCGCTTGCGGTAGCCCTCGCGCTGCACGTAGTCGATCGGGTCCTCGCCGCCGAGGGCGTAGATGAACAGCAGCTCGGGAAAGGTGGTGCCGTACTCGGCCACTGTGGCGGTCGCCTGGATGAAGTCGGCGTTCACGACCGGCACCGGTAGCCCCGTCCTGTTGACGAACTCCTGGAACATGAGGGAGTGGTGTGCCTCCTCGATCACCTCGTGGTAGGCGAACCGGTACTCGAGGGAGTTGTGTGGCTGGGCCGCGGCGAAGCGGAGCAGCCCACGGCTCAGGACGCCCTCGAAGAGCCGCCCGGTGTAGCAGAACCCGGCCGTCATGTTGAGGCCGATGCGCGACCGCTTCTCCTGGGGCTGGGACCGGTACCACTCGGTCGCCCCGAGGGGGTGATCATCGGGCAGCTGCCAACGTGGGTCGTCCGGATCGACCGCCATCTCGGGGTCGTCCCAGGCGATGTCGCGGTAGGCCTCGTAGCGCCTGACCACCGACGCGGCACACAGGCGTGTCAGCAGCTTCTGGAAGTCCGCCTCCTGGTCGGATCCACCTTCGAGAGAATCCTCGTCGGGGGGGACGAAGTCAGCCTCAAGTAGTGCGGTCGTCTCAGTCGACATGGTCTCACCTTCCGCTTTCGGTCATTGCCGGCACACCTCTGTGCCTCCGGGTGTCAGAACCCCCGCGTCAGGTGTGCGGTAGTTGACCGTAGCGGATCCGACGATCGACCGTACTCACGAGTCGCGACAGCGCCTGCAGGTGCCCAGCACGTCCAGGCGGTGGTCAGAGGGAAGGAACCCCTGGAGACGCGCCGCCCGGTCCAGTCGCTTCTCCAAGTCTTCTTCGAAAGCCTCGGACACGGTGAAGTCCGCTACGTCCCCGCAGGCCACACAGATCAGATGGTGGTGGTGTCCGGTCAGGTCCTGAGCGAGCTCGAAGCGAGCGAAATCATCCGCGGTGACGATGCGATGCACCGCTCCCGCCTGTTCCAGTACGGCGATGTTGCGGTACGCGGAACTCTGGGGGAGGGTGGGGTCGCGCGTCGAGGATCTGGTGGATGGTCACGGGCTGGTCGCACGCGGCGAGCACGTCGACTAGTGCTCTGCGGTTCTTGGTGAAGCGCTGCCCGACTCGCCCCAGTCTCGTCGTGACGACGTCGTGCAGGTCCTCCGCCAACATGGGCCGAGCGTATCGGTCATCCGCCGGAGCGGAGGAACGCATCACCCGGGCCCTGCTCATCGGTCAGTGATGATGGTGCGGGTCGTCGAGCAGGACCGAGCCGTCGTCCACGCGGATCAACCGGTCGCCATATGCTTCCCGCAACACCTCTGGGTCGAGAGCCACGTCGGGGGGACCGAAGGCCACGAGCCTCGTGGCGATCAGCATCACGAGATCGCACCTCCGCGGATCACCCAGATCGTGGGTCGACACCAGCACGGTGTGTCCGGCGTTTCGCTCTCCGTCCATGATCGACAGAATCCGATCCCGAGACGCCATGTCGAGTCCAGTCAGGGGCTCGTCGAGCAACAAGAGGTCGGCTTCCTGGGCCAATCCCTGGGCGACCAGCACCCGTTGACGCTGACCGCCGGACAGCTCGGCCAGCTGGCGTGAGACCAGGGCGGTCAGCTCGAGCCGCTCGATGGCCGACTCGACCGCCAGGCGGTCCGCTCGACGGAATCGCCCCGCCATGCCCAGGCGCGGGTACCGGGCCATCCGTACGGCTTCGTTCACGCTCATGGGGAGGCCCGCGTCGAGTTCGGTGTTCTGCAACACGAAGGCCACGCCACTGCTGCTTCGCCGGGCGGGGACATCGATGCGACCGGCCGCCGGTGCCAGCAACCCGGCCGTCGCCCGCAACAACGTCGACTTGCCCGATCCGTTGGGTCCGATGACCGCCGTCGTGGTACCCGCGGGGATGGTGGCCGTGATCGCCTCGAGGGCGACCACGGGCCCGTACACGACGGTCATACCCTGCGCGGTGACGGCTGGTTCATCCATGGGTCTGCCCACGGTATCGGCGGTGCGGTGCGGGCTGTTGCGGTGTCGGTTGTCGCGGAACCGTTCGTTGCGGAATGACGCGGGTCTCTGCCTATCATGCTCATGTGTCTAAGAGCGATTCTCATTCTGAGTCTAGATCCACTGGACGAGTCTCTCTCTTCCTGGCCTTCTTGGGAACCACCGCTCTCGCCGTGGCGGCGTGCGGTGACCCCGACAGCGGAGGTTCTTCTCCGTCGGACAAGCCGAGGATCGTGGTGACGACGAGCATCCTGGGAGACGTCGTCTCGAACCTCTTCGGCGACGCGGCAGCCGTCGCGATCGATCATGCCGAGGGGCGCGGACCCTCACGACTTCCAGGCGTCGGCTCAGCAGGTCAACGAGATGTACCGAGCCGGTGCCCTGGTCATCAACGGTGCCGGCTTCGAGGAGGGCCTCTCCGACACCATCGAGTCCGCCGAAGGCGACGGTGTCCGCGTCTGCGTCGCGCTCGACTCCGTCGAGACGATTCACCTCACTGTCGAGGGCGACAGCGACGGCGACGGCGTGGACCCGCACTTCTTCACTGATCCGGCCAGGATGGCGCTGGCCGCCGAGGGGCTGACCGACTGCATCATCGAGGCGGTGCCTCTGCTCGACTCGGAGGTGGTGCGCCGCTCCGCGAGCGACTACGTGGCTGCCCTCCACGCACTGGACGCCGAGGTGGAAGCGACCCTCGAGGCGATACCCGAGGAGCGCCGGGTCTTGGTCACCAACCACGAGGTGTTCGGCTACTTCGCAGACCGCTACGGGTTCGAGGTCGCCGGCGCGATCATCCCCGCGCTGTCGACCCAGTCCGAGGCCAGCGCCGCCGAGCTGGCAGACCTGGCCGAGATCGTCGAGTCCGAAGGTGTTCCCACGGTGTTCGCCGACACCTCCTCACCGAACCAGCTCGCCGACGCGCTCGCTGCTGAGGTCGGTGAGGTGGAAGTCGTAGAGCTGTTCAGCGAATCGCTCGGTCCCGACGGCGGAGAGACCTACGTCGAGATGGTGACCACGAACGCGGAGCGGATCGCCGCGGCTCTGCGATGAAGGCCCTTTCGGCACCCACCCGCGGGAGAAGATGACCGCTGATGCACTGGCTGACGGAGGCGTTCGAACCCGAGTTCATGCAGCGTGCGCTGCTGGCAGGCTTCCTCGCCTCGGTGGCCACCTCCGTGGTCGGCACCTGGGTCGTTGTGCGGGGGCTCGCGTTCCTCGGCGACGCCCTGGCCCATGGCGTGATCCCAGGTCTGGCGCTGGCGGTGCTGTGGGGGTTCAACCCCATCATCGGTGCCCTGGGGGCGGCACTGGTCATGACCCTCGCCGTCACGCTGGTGTCGAGTCGGACGAACCTGCGTGAGGACACCGGCATCGGGTTGCTGTTCGTGGGGATGCTCGCCCTCGGGGTGATCATCGTGTCGAAGTCGACGTTGTTCGCCACGAGCGTGACCAGCCTGCTCTTCGGGGATGTTCTCGGCGTAACCACCGATGACCTCCGCAACCAGGCGGTGGCCGCAACCGCGGTCGCGTGGCTGGCTTCGTGCTCTACCGGCCCCTGCTCGCACTGGCCTTCAACCGGGAGAAGGCCGCCACGTTGAGGATGCACCCTGTGGCAACCCACGCGGCGCTGATGGTGATGCTCGCGGTTGCGATCGTGGCCTCGTTCCAGTCCATCGGGACCCTCCTCGTCTTCGGCCTCCTGATCGGTCCTCCGGCGACGGCGACGCTGCTGGTGCACCGGGTCGCAGCGGCGACGGCCGTTTCTGTGGTGATCAGCGCGACCTGCGTCACCGCGGGACTGGCGATCAGCTACCACCACGGCACCGCCGGCGGAGCCACGATCGCCGGTCTGGCGGTGCTGGTCTTCTTCGTCGTGTTCGCGATCCGCGAAAGCGACCTTGGCTCTACGTCTCGGGAGATTCCGTCCCTGAAGCCGGTACCGTCGACGGCCATGACCACTCCCCCGGCACCCCCCGCCAGCGACGACGGTTTCCTCGTGCCCGAGCCGGCCGAGGCCCTGGCCCAACTGGGTATGCCCCTGGCCGACGCGATGCGGACCCAGCGTGCCGTGCGGCGACTGCACCTGGCACCGGTGTCCCACGAGGTGTTGCTACCGCTCCTCGAGCTGTCCCTCAAGGCCCCCACGAGCTCCAACACCCAGGACTGGTGCTATGTGGTCGTCGAAGACCCCGATCAGAAGGAGCAGCTCGCCCGCCTGTACCGCCGGCTCTTCCGACTGTTCAACCCGGTGGTGGAGTGGCAGGCCCGCCGCGACGAGAAGGCTCTGCGCCAGATGCGGCCCGGGCAGTGGCAGGCAGAGCACTTCGCCGAGCTGCCCGTGTTCGTGGTGCCCTGCTACCGGCGCGGGTTGAAGCACCGTCCGGTGGGCCGGCCCCAGATCTCGGTGGCCTCCTTTACGGCTCGGTCTTCCCGGCAGTGCAGAACCTGCTGTTGGCGTGCCGGGCGGTGGGTCTCGGCGCGTCGATCCAGACGCTACCGATCTGGCATGTGGCAGCAGCGCGGCGCATCCTGGGCCTCCCCCGCCGCGTGAACCCCGTGTGCATCATCCCCATCGGCTGGGCCGAAGGCCGTTACGGGCCCACCACCCGTCGGCCCATCGGAGAGGTCGTGCACCTCGACCGCTACGGGAACCAGCCGTTCCGCTGATCTCAGCACCCGCCAGCCATGTAGAAGACCTGGGTGCTGATGTGAAGCTCGCGGTGGACGATCGCACCGGAGCCCGGGTCCTGTTGTGGAAGCCCTTCGTCGACTACGCAGGGCCACCCCGCTGGATCGCGTCGCGACCCTACCCGCCACATGTCGGAGGCAAGATGATGGCCAAGCGGGCGAGGAAGCTGCACTGGTAGCAGACCTCCGACGACCGGGATCCAGCAGGCCGAGGCGGAACGGACTACTGCTGCATCTGGGGGGTGGCGGGGCTGTGGCGGGCAAGCCCTTGCGGTTCGGCCAGACGGCGCATGTTCACCTCGGCATCGAGGGTGGCCTCGCCACCTCCGGTGTAGACGCCCTTGAGGGGCGGAACGTCGTCGTAGTCGCGCCCTGATCCGATCTTCACGTGCGCTTCACCGACGGGCTGCTGGTTCGTCGGGTCACAGGGAACCCAACCGAGGCCGGGGACGAGGGCTTCCACCCAGGCATGCGTCTGGACGCTGACGCTCTCGTGGGTGTCGGCTGGCTCGCCGGTGTCGTGGTGGGCGGCGTAGAGGTAACCCGACACGTAGCGGCAGGGCAGCCCTACCGAACGGGCTGCGGCGACCATGACGTGGGCGTAGTCCTGGCACACCCCACGGCCCTTGGCGAGGACGGTCTCGACCGTCTCGCCGACGGCGGTGGCGCCCGCCTCGTAGACGAGGAGGCCGTGCACGGCGGTCGAGAGGCGCCCGATGAGGTCCAGACAGCCGGCAGCCTGGGCGGCTTCGGCCGCCGCGGTCGCGGCGAGTTCGACCGTGGGTTCGGTGTGCCGGGTCGCCTGCAGGTACTCCCAGGCCGAGTCCCGGAAGCCAGGTTCTCGGAGGGACTCGAGCGAGGCGTCTTCGGCAGTGGGGGCCGGCGCATGGGTTTCGACCACCGCGTCGATCGTGACCTCGAGGCTGCTGTGGGTGACGCGTATGCCGAAGGCATCGACGAGGCTGCCCCAGTAGTCGACATAGGTGTGCGACCGGGCGGGGGGAACCGTGGTGAGTTGGTAGGCCAACAGGCGTTGATGATCGTCGGTGGTGGGAGTGGCGCGCACCTCGTTGTGGGACTGGCGAGCCTGTTCTGGGTAGGTGAACCGGGTTCGGTGACGGATCGACAGGTACATCGGTCAGGCTCGCATGTAGGTGTGGGAGGTGGAGGGCCGTGCGGGGGCGAAGTACTCGGCGACGACGGCGTCGATCGTGTCCTGCACGCCCCAGATGACGCTGGCCAGGAAGGTCGTCCTGTTGGGGCCGTGCCTCTCGTCACGGACGCTGAACTCGACGTGGGCCCGTACCCTCCCGACGGCGCGGCGGGCCGGGTGGGACGCGTCGGGCGAGTCGAGTTCGGCTAGCCCGGACTCCGCCTCGGCCAGACTGAACAGAACTGAACGAGGGTGACGGTCGGCTAGGAGCAGGTAGTCGACCGCGGCGTTCAGATCGGGGGGCCCTGGGTGGGTGCGGTTGTACGCCTCGAAGGCGGCGGCACCGCGCAGCAGGTTCCGCCACTGGTGGAAGACGAGCGTTCGATCCTGTGGAGGGTCCTGGAAGTACACATCGAGGAGCCTTGCGGTCATGATCGAACGTTCGAGCTGCCGGCCGAGTTGGAAGAACCGGTAGCCGTCGTCGCGAGCCATGGTCTCGTCGGCGACACCGGAGATGGCTTGGCAACGCTGCTTGATCATGCTGAACAGGACGAAACGCTGTTGATCCCTCTCGGTGTTCAACCGGCGGCCCAGTTCGAGGTGGAGGCCATTGACTGCTTCCCACAGCTCGACCGAGACCTGTTCTCGCAGGCTGCGCACGTTCTCGCGAACCGCCCGGGCCGAGGAAGCCACCGACCCGGGGTTGGCCTCGTCGGTGATCAGGAAGGCCATGACCGCAGTGTCGGTGAGCCTTTGCCCTGTGGCCTCGAAGTCCCGAAGTTGGCCGAGCGAGCCCAGGAGCGCACGCCAGGCGTCACCGGGTGTGGCCAGCGGCGACTCCAAGAGACCGTGGTAGGTGATGTCGAGGAGCCGTGCCGTGTCACCGGCCCGTTCCAGGTAGCGGCCGGCCCAGAAGAGGTTCTCGGCGAGTCGGGCGAGCATCAGGCGTCAGGTCCTTCCAGGATCCAGGTGTCCTTGGAGCCGCCGCCTTGTGAGCTGTTGACCACCAGGGATCCTTCTCGTAGCGCGACACGGGTCAGACCTCCTGCCAGCACCCTCGGCGCATCTCCGGTGACGACGAAAGGTCGCAGGTCGACGTGGCGGGGCGAGAGCCGGGCGTCGACCTTGGTCGGATGTCTGGACAGGCCCACGACCTCCTGGGAGATCCAGTTCCGGGGGTCCGCCTCGATGGCCGATCGGAGTTGGGAGAGCTCGGAATCGCTGGCCGCGGGGCCGACCACCAACCCGTAGCCGCCCGATTCGGCTACCGGCTTGGTGACGAGCTGATCGAGGCGATCCAGGGCCGCCCCGCGCTGGTCGGGATCCCAGAGCAGATAGGTCTGGCAGTTGGCGAGGATCGGATCCACCCCCAGGTAGTACCTGACCAGGTCAGGCACGAAGGCATAGACCGCCTTGTCGTCGGCGACCCCGTTCCCGACCGCGTTCGCAACCGTCAGATTGCCTGCCCGCACCGCCGTCATGAGGCCCGCCACGCCCAGCAGTGAATCGGCATTGCCTTCAACGGGGTCCAAGAAGGCGTCGTCGATTCGGCGGTAGAGCACGTCGACCCGATCCAGGCCACGGGTCGAACGGAGGTACAGGACGTGGTCGTCCACGACCAGGTCTCGTCCTTCCACCAGTTGCACACCCATCTGCTGCGCGAGGAAGGCGTGCTCGAAGTAGGCGGAGTTGAATACCCCAGGTGTGAGGATCGCCACCGACGGGCTCTCGCCTGCGCCCGGCGGTGCCAGTGACCGAAGTGCCTCACCGAGAAGCTGGGGGTAGTGGTCGACCGCCCGGACCCGGTAGCGCTCGAACAGGCCGGGGGCGATACGTGTCATCGCCGCCCGGTTCTCGATGACATACGCGACTCCGCTCGGATTCCGGAGGTTGTCCTCCAAGACGACGTAGGCGCCGTCGTCACCGCGCACCAGGTCGATGCCAGCCACGACACAGCGGGCCTGGTGCGCGACGGGGATTCCTGATGCCTGGCGAACGAAGCCGTCCGAGCTGCGCACGAGCCATGAGGGAACGATGCCGTCACGGACGCAGGCCTGGTCGCCGACATAGAGGTCGTCGAGAAACAGGTTCAGGGCCTTGACCCGCTGTATGAGCCCGGCCTCCAGCGAGGACCATTCGGCCGCCGGGATGATTCCAGACCTCCTGACATAGGAAGGCGCGCACTTCGCTGACCAGCGGGTATCCACCAGTTCGGGTCGTCGGGGTGAGATAATGTCTTCGGAGTGATCGGAGATTCTGGGAGGTCTGGGGATGGCGTTGGCAGCGAGCAGACAGGGCGCGATACAGCCGCTTCCGCTGGCTCCGGGCGCCTCGGTTCCAGTAGCCGATGGTGTGGCGTTTCTAGAGGACGACGAGGGCAACGGCTCGGTGTTCTTGTGGGGGATGGCGGCGTGGAGTTGGGGCGCGGGTGACCGTGTGGCCCGCAGGCTGGCGGCGGTGCAGCTCGTCGAGTCCAAGGCGGCCAGGCAACGCCAGGTGGCTGCCGCTTTCGGCGTGAACGAGGACACGTTGATCATCTGGCGCGGCGAGTACAAGGCGAAGGGCACCGCAGGGCTGGTCGGCCGTCGGCTGGGTCCGAAGGGACCGTCGAAGCTCACCGACGCCAAGCGGGCCGAGATCCAGGCGTTGCGCGGTCAGGGGCTTGCGTTGCTAGCGGTAGCTGAGCGCACGGGAGTGTCGACTGACACCGTGCGCCGGGCCTTGACCGGGCCACCGGCGTCGGCACCGACACCGAAGGCCGCTGAGCCCTCGGGTGTATCCGAGCTCGAGCCTCTCGCTCGTCCCGCTGATCGCAGCGCTGAACGCCAGGCGGCTCGTGCCGGTGCGCTCACCGAGGCGCCGCCGGTGATCTGTGAGGGCGCGTCGTTGCCGCTCGCGGGTGCGCTCATCATCTTGCCGGCGGTCGTCGCGACGGGTCTGCTCGGCTGCTCGGAGCGGGTCTACAGCACCGGTCGAGCAGCGTTCTACGGGCTGCGCTCGCTGGTCCTGTCGGTCGTGTTCGCGTGCCTGCTGGGCGAACCACGCGCTGAAGGACTCACCCGTGTCGACCCGACCGACGTCGGGCGACTGCTCGGCCTCGACCGGGCACCTGAGGTCAAGACCATGCGTCGGCGCATGGATGAGCTCGCACAGCTCGGTCGCGCCGACCGTTTCATCGACGCGCTGGCACGACACCATCTCGACACCCACGCCGAGACCGCTGGGATCTTCTATGTAGACGGCCACGTACGCGCCTACCACGGCGCCGCAGAGGTCCCCAAAGCCCATGTGGCACGTATCCGCCTCGCCATGCACGCCGAGGTCGACACCTGGGTCTGCGACCGAAACGGCGACGGCGTGCTCGTGTGGTCCACCCCGCCGGGCGCTTCACTGGTCGGTGAGCTACGCACAGTCGTGGCCAAGATCCGAGACCTGGTCGGCGCCACCGCCCACCCGACGATCTGCTTTGATCGTGGCGGCTGGTCCCCGAAACTGTTCGCGGAACTCACCCTGGCGGGCTTTGACATCCTCACCTACCGCAAGGGCGACAAGACCAACGAACCCCGCCGAGCGTTCACCGAGCACGTCTACCTCGACGACACCGGACACGAGCACCGCTACCTGCTCGCGGACCGCAACGTGCGCATCGCCTACGACAGCGGCCGACGGCGCTTCGCCTGCCGACAGATCACCCGCCTCGACCCCGCCAGCGGCCACCAAACCCAGATCCTCACCACCCGCACCGACCCCGACCCCGCCCCCGTGGCCCACGCCATGTTCAACCGTTGGAGCCAGGAGAACTTCTTCCGCTACATGCGCACCCACTACGCCCTCGACGCCCTCGACACCTACGCCACCATCGACGACGACCCCGACCGGCTCGTGCCGAACCCGGCCCGACGCGACGCGGACCGGCTACTGCGCGACGCACGACGACAGCTCCGCGACTGCGAGGCAGCCGAGGGCAAGGCCTCCATCAACGGCCGCCGCCCCAGCCCTGAGCTCCTCAACGCCTTCGCCGCAGCCCGCGCCGAAGTCGACGGCCTCGCTCACACGACCAAAGCAATCCCCGCCAAGGTCCCCCTCGGCGAAGTGCGACCCGACGCGGTACGCCTCGCCCCCGAACGCAAACGCATCCACGACGCCATCCGCATGGCCAGCTACAACGCCGAGTCCGCCCTCGCCCGCCTCCTCGCCCCCCACTACGCCCGAGCCGGCGACGAAGCCCGCAGCCTGCTCCGCGAAGCCTTCCGAACCCCCGCTGACCTCAAGGTGGTCGGCGACGAACTCCACGTGCGGCTCTCCCCGCTCTCAGCACCCCGGCGCACACGCGCCATCGCCGGTCTCTGCAACGAGCTCACCGCCACCAAGACCCTCTACCCCGGAACCAAGCTCACCCTCGTCTACTCGGTCAACGAACACCGATGACTCCGCAGAGATGATCGCTCTATGTCAGGAGGTCTGGATTCGGGGCACGAGATCCAGTGGGAAGGTGCGTTCGGTGCCCTCGCCGTCGCCGTAGACCGAGAAGGTGATGCCCAGGCTGCGGAAGATGCCCTCGCGCAGGTCTTGGCGCCGGTCGAGCTCTGCCGGGTCGATCGAAGCGAGCCAGTCCACGAGCGGGCGGTAGTGGTCGCGAGGTGCCCCCGACGCGGTGAAGACCTCGTCGAAGAACTCGTCGGGGGTGTAGTCGCGGAACAACTGGGGCGCGTCGGTGGCTTTGGCAACGTCGTGGTCCTGCATCGGCTCCTCAGGGTAGAGGGCCGACACCGCAACAACCCTGTCCGGACCTCCGTCGTCCGTATGCTGCATGCGGTGCTCGGACGCGCTGACGCCTCTCCCGATAGCCCAGCGTGCCCGGCGCCCCCAATCCCTCGACCGCCGAGATCCCGCCTCGACATCCAGCGAAAGGACTGGTCACATGAAGGCCGTTGACAGAGTGCGTCAGACGGCCGGCCGGCGCCTGCCCTTCCTGCGCTGGTCGGTGATCAGGATGGGTCTTGGTGGGCGGCGCCTCCTACGAGAGGGCCAGGTGGGTGACGGCCGGGAGGAGGCTCTGGCAGATCATGTGGTTCGCGACGCGCGGCCGGGCGACCTGGACGACGCCATCCGGGCCGTGGATGAGTTCTGCTACCGGCGAAGCGCCATGATGAACGTGGGTGACGAGAAGGGCGCCATCCTGGATCGAGCGGTCGAGGGCTGCGCACCCCACCGCCTGCTCGAGTTGGGGACCTACTGTGGCTACAGCGCGATGCGCATTGCCCGTGCCATGCCGACCGACGCGCACCTGTGGACGATCGAGTTCAACCCGGCAAACGCCGATGTCGCCCGCCGCATCTGGACCCACGCCGGTGTGGCCGACCGGATCACCGCCGTCGTCGGCTCCCTCGGCGACGACGGTGACACCATGTCGGTGTTGCGCGACATTCACGGCTTCGCCTCCGATGCCCTCGACTTCGTGTTCCTCGACCACAACAAGAGCGCGTACCTCTCCGACCTGGAGCGCCTGATCGACGCGGGTTGGCTGCATCCGGGGTCGGTCGTCGTGGCGGACAACGTGCGCGTTCCGGGGGCGCCCGGCTACCGCGCCTTCATGCGTTCAGAGCAGGGTCGCCGCTGGCGGACCGTCGAACACCGCACCCACGTCGAGTACCAGAGCCTCGTGAGAGACCTGGTGCTCGAGTCGACCTACCTGGGTTCGACGACCACCTTGCCGAGCACGTGACCTTCTCCCAGGTAGGAAAGGGCCTCGGGTACGTCGTCGAGGCCGAAACTGCGGTCTATCCGGATCTCGATGTCGCCGGCGACGCACAGGTCGGCGATGGGACCGAAATGGTCCGGTCCCGGCTTCACGGCCAGCAGGCCGAGGCGACGGCCGGTGAGCCTGCCCGCGAACCATCCGACCGTCACAACCCTCAGCAACACAGAGACGGGGCCGCCCACGTAGAGATAGCGACCGCCGGGAGCGAGTGCGCGCCGAACCGCCAGAACGGAAGCGCCGGCCACCAGATCGAAGATGAGGTCGTAGGGCTGCTTCGGACGGGTGTAGTCCTCGACGCGGTAGTCGATCACTTCGTCCGCACCGAGGGACGCCATGAAGGCGAGCTTGCTGGCGTTGTCGACTGCGGTGACGTGGGCACCGGCACGCTTGGCCAGCTTGGAGGGCGAACAACCCTGTTCCGCCACCACCCCCATTGATCAACACGCGCTGGCCCGGTTTCACTCCCTGGACTCCCTGGAGTGCGATCGCGCCGGCCTGCGGGATGGTGGATGCCTCGGCGAAGCTGAGCTCCTTGGGCTTGCGCGCCAGGGCCGACTCGGGAGCCACCGCGAACTCGGCGAACCCCCCCTTTTGTGTGAGGTTGTCTCCGTAGACCTCGTCGCCCGGTTCGAACCGGCTGACCTCGGAACCAACCGCCTCGACCCATCCTGCGATGTCTGACCCCAGCACCCGACACGCGGGATGACGCAGACCGCCCATGCGCGCATACATCGGCGAGCCGCGCAGGCACTCCCAATCGGTCAGGTTGACCGAGGTCGCAGCGATCCTGACCAGTACCTGGTCGGCCGACACCGAGGGTGTCGGCACCTCCTCGGTCCGCAAGACCTCTGGAGGTCCGTACCGGTCGTAGACGACGGCTCTCACGGCGGTGGTTCGACCCGAAGACGGGGCCTATTCGAGATACAGGTCGTCGGGGTCTTCCCTGGCCGGCATCCGGGATGTGGCGACTCGGCCCACGATTCGCGAGACCAGGGCGTTCAGCCTCGAGGGGTTCTGCTGCCAGGTGCGGTTGGCCACGTGGATCATGGCCCTGGCGCGTGCCTCCTTGCGCCGGTACGCCAGTTCGCGTCGCGACACCAGACCCATCATCCGTCGAGAACCCAGCGTGGGAGGTCGGGATCCTCGTCGAGCTTCACGATGCGACCGGGGAAGCCCTTGAAGTGGGGGGTTCCTTGTTCTTCGTCCAGGAACTCGTCGGTGTCGTCGCAGAGGACGGCGTCGGAGCTGATGAAGGCACCGGCGAGGTCGGCCTCGCCTCTCAGTTCGGGATACCACCAGCCGTGTGGCACCCGGAGGTGGCCCTCCTTCATCGACTCCTGGATGGCCACCTTGGCGACGACGTGGCCGGTCTCGGTCTCGAGACGTGCCCAGTCGCCCTCTTCGATCCCCTCATGCTCGGCGTCGGCGGGATGTAGGAAGAACAGCGGGGTGGGCACCCGCTTGCGGAGCACTTCGATGTTGCGTTGGCCACTCTGGAAGAAGGGGTCCTCCCGCACGCCGGTGAAGACGCGGTAGGGGTAATCGTCGGTCGGCAGGAGCACGTCGCGGTAGTGGGGCAGGGCATCGAAGCCGAGGTCGTCCAGGACGCTGCACCACAGCTCGACCTTTCCGGTCGGCGTGGCGAACCCCTTGTCGCGGTAGGAGCGGAACTGCGGGATGAGCATCGACATGTAGGACTCGGATGCGAACTGCTCGAAGGACTTCCCCGACGGTGACAGTCGGTGGTCGAGCACCTCTTCGAGGCTGTGCCAGGGGAAGTGCTCACCGAAGCCCATGCCGTGGGCCAGGTCGTGCCAGAACATGTAGGTCGACGAGCTCTCCTCGGGCGGCTCGGCCACCTTCTGGGACAACGAGAGCCGGGTTGTCCAGTTCCAGGTGTCAGCGATGTGGTTGCGTTCCGAGAAGACGTCGCCGGGAAGGACGTAGTCGGCGAGCATCGCCGTCGGTGTCATGAAGATCTCGTGGGCGACTACCAGGTCCTGGTTGAGAAGTGCCCTGTGCACCTGGTGCTGGTTGGGGTAGCTCAGCAGGCTGTTGTTCCCGAGCGTGATGAACGCGTTCACCGGGTAGGGGTCGCCGGTGGCCATGGCCCTGAACGTCGCGGACGGGTTGGCCATGTACGAACCCATCACGACGTCGGTGTAGCGGTAGCCGTGAACACGTTCCATGGCGTCGCCGAGCTTGTCTTGGGCGCGGTAGGTGTACGCGGGGTGCTTGTCGGACCCGAGTTGCTTGTCGCGCTGGTCCTGGGAGAGCGCCTCGTGCAGCTGGAGCTCCGACTCCGAGAGGAAGTCGGGGTGGAAGCCGCCGAGCAACTCCCCGCCGACGACGTCGAGGTTGCCGGTGATCGCCCGGAGAATGCTGTGCAGGCGGATGGCCGACGTGGAATTGATCTGCATATCGGTGATCGGGGTCCACGGGATCACGGCACCGTCCGCGGTCGCGTACATGCGGGCAGCTTCGGCGATCAGCTCGCTGTCGACCCCGGTGATGGCTTCGACGCGATCGAGGGGGTACTCGCCAGCACGTACTGCCAGCTTGTCGAATCCGATGCACCACTCGTCGACGAACTGGCGGTCATAGAGCCCCTCGTCGATGATCACCTTGACCCACCCGAGGCACATGGCGGCATCGGTGCCCGACCGGAGCCGGAGGTGCAGGTCGGACTTCTCGGCCTGATCCGAGACGCGGGGATCGAGCACGATGAGCTTGGCGCCCTGCGCCTGGGCGACCTCGATGAGGTTGTGGATCGGGGCCCAGGAGTGCCTGCGGGGGTTGTGGCCGAACAGGACGATGCACTTGGTGTTGACGAAGTCGGGGAACGGGTGCCAGCCGTAGGTCAACTTGTTGACCGCCGCCGTGTTGCCGTTGCACATCGCGACACCGCTGATCCAGTTGGGGCTGCCCAACAGGTTCATGAACCGCCGGTCGGCACCGTGGGTGACAGCCGTGTTCCACCCCGAGGTCGACACGGCCAGTGCCTCGGGCCCGTGGCGTTCCACGACGGCGGCGAGCCGATCGGCGATCTCGTCCATCGCCCGCTGGTAGGAGATCTCCTCCCACCTGTCCTCGCCGCGCTCGCCGACCCGCTTGAGGGGCACTCGGAGCCGATCCGGGTGATTGTGGATCTTCGGCGCCGAGGTGCCCTTGAAGCAGATGTGCCGGGACAACAGGGGGTTGTCGTGCGGAAGGATCTTCGTCAACCGTCCGTCTCGGGTCTCGGCCCGGAGCTGACATGCGATGTCGCAGATCGTGCACACGACGTACCGGTTGGTGTCGGTCTCGGGCTTCATGGTCAACGCCATCGGTACCCAGCCTCCTCGCTCCAGAACCAGTTCCTACTGCAGGGTAACCAACAGAGCACCAACATTTGGATGTCCCGGTTCACGGCCCCAGAGGAGGTAGACGTCCCGAGTCGAGTCACCGTTGCCGCATCGGGGCCAACAAGGGCCGTCATGGGCTACGGACCGCAGGCCAAAGGCCGTTGACACCGACTCGCTACTGATCACCCACGGCTACTCAATCGAGGAGGATCGTGGCAGGTTCTCGCGCAATCGTCTTGCGCTATCCGATCACGCCGTGTGCAGTCTCCGGTGCGCAGGCCGCTTCACCGATCGACGCCGAGCCACGGCGCGCTACTCTGTCATACATCCGACTACCGTTAGGCCCTCATGGCACGTCCGACATCGTTCCGACTCCCCGACGATCTTCTCGAGCGCCTCGACGAGGAAGCAGCCGCGAGCGGCACCTCGGTGACAGCACTGGTCACCTCACTACTCGACGAGGGGATGAAGACCCGCCGCTTCCCCGGCATCGTGTACCGCGACGGGCCGACAGGTCGACGCGCCGCGCTCGTGAGCGGACCCGACGTGTGGGAGATCGTCCGTGCCGTCGCCCATGCGAAGGGCCGAGGAGAGGCTCGACTGCGAGCGGCAGCGAAGGCACATGACCTACCGCTCGGCCGGGCGCGACTGGCGGTCGAGTTCTACGCCGCGTTCCCCGGCGAGATCGACGAGCGCATCGAGGCTGACGAGCGAACCGCGCAACGCATCCGCGAGGAGATGACCCGGCGCGAGCAGCTGCTGTCCTCGTGAGGTGGCTCCTCGACGAGATGCTCCCGAAGTCCGCCGCTTCCGAGCTCGTGAAGCTGGGGCACAACGCAGTCGCTGTGATTGACGTGGCACTCGCCGGTGCCGACGATCACGCCGTGTTCGAGTTCGCCGTCTCCGAGCAACGGATCGTGGTCACAGAGAACTTCGCCGACTTCGCCGCGCTCCTGGAAGAGCGCCAGCGAGCCGAGGAACCGTGCGTCCCGGTCGTGTTCGTACGCAAGACCTCCTTCCCTTCCCGAGGAGCATCTCCAACACACCTAGCCGAACACCTGCACCTTTGGTCCGAAGAGAACCCGGAGCCCTACACGGGCTTCCATTGGCCTTGAGCGCAAACGGAGACGCGAACCGTCACGGCGTCCCTCGTTGTGAGAAGGGTCCACGAGGGACGGTCGCCTGTTGGGCCCTATCGAAGCCAAGCCAACGAACGGGGATTCGTCTGTCCCGGTTCCCCGTCGCGGAGAGCTCGCGGTCGATCCCTCTCCCCCGCCGCCTCCTGCGTCAGAAGTGGGATGGGAGGGTGGGCGCCGACTCACAGTGCCCTCAGGACGTTGCCGCTCTCGTCGCTCACATCAGCCTCAAGGCCGACGTCACGAAGCATCGCCGGCGAGCCAACCGGTCCGTTCCCCCACGCCGGATACCTCGACGTGCCCGAGACCCATCCGTTCTACCGCGAGCTCGACTGGATGGCCGCCGCCCGCATCACCGGGGCTACCTCGACAGCAGCTACCGCCCCACCAGCGCTGTGGCCCGTCAAGCCATGGCCACGTTCCTCTACCGCCTCAACACGACCTGACCACCATGGGCATCCTCCCGTTGGGCGTACACCTCATACCGGAGGATGTCCGTGTCCAACAGTATGAATTCCAGGGTAGGGCGGCCCTCGGAGTTCCCGCCCGAGTTCCGGAGAGACGCAGTAGCGATGTTTCTCGACAAGTCCCGGCCGATGGCCGAGGTCCGACGAAGCCGACGGCAACTACGGGGTGCCACGCATGTACGCAGCGAGCCGGATGAAGCTGAGGGCGGCCTGATCCCTGGGACGAGTGCGAGGAAGGCAAGCAGCACTGGGAGGCCCAATGAGATCCTGCCCGTCGCTTCGATGACCTTGCCAACCTCGTCTATGACCCGGCGTTCCCCGTTGTGGCGTGGAGTCAGGCGCGGGGCAACAAGGGTGCGAACCGCGGCCGTCGATGGCCTCGGTCGCTCCGCTTGTTACAGTTCGTGACATCGAAGCGGCCACGCGCATCGGATGCCGTTGGCACTAGCCGACATGAGCGCCACCCTTGCTAGCAACCAGCGAATCCGTGACCGGCGGACACCCCGACAAGATCGCAGACCAGATCAGCGACGCCGTCCTCGACGCACTACTCGTACAAGACCCCCACAGCCGAGTCGCATGCGAGACGCTCGTCACCACGGGGGTCGTGCTCGTCACTGGCGAAGTCACAACCGCCGGCTGCGTCGACGTCGACCGCATCGCTCGCAACACAATCCGCCAGATCGGCTACGACCGCACCAGCCTCGGCTTCGACGCCGATACCTGCGGTGTGCTCGTCGCCCTCAACGCTCAGTCGTCTGACATCGCCCAAGGAGTCGACATCGGTGGCGCCGGCGACCAAGGCATGATGTTCGGCTACGCAACGGACGAGACCCCCGAGTTCCTGCCGCTCCCCATCGCTCTCGCCCACCGGCTCACCAGGGCGCTCACCGACGCTCGCGTGTCGGGCCGCATCCCCTACCTCCGCCCCGACGGTAAAGCCCAAGTCACCATCGCCCACGGTGACGACGGCAGCCCCCCCTCCGTCACCAACATCGTCATGTCCGCACAGCACGACGACGGCTACGAAGAGACCATCCGTCTAGACCTGTGGGCCGAGGTGATCGAGCCCACCCTCCACGCCATCACAGCCGACCTCGACGGCACACTCACCGTCACCCTCAGAGAGTCATCTCTCCACATCAACCCGACCGGACGGTTCGTCATCGGCGGTCCCGTCGGAGACGCTGGCCTCACCGGACGCAAGATCATCGTTGACACCTACGGCGCCGCCGCCCCCCACGGCGGCGGCGCGTTCTCCGGCAAGGACCCCTCCAAGGTCGACCGCTCAGCCGCCTACGCCTCCCGCTGGGCAGCAAAGAACGTCGTTGCCTCGGGACTCGCGACGAGATGCCTCGTGAAGCTCGCCTACGCCATCGGAGTCCCCGACCCCGTAGCAGTCGAGGTCGAGGTCGAAGGCGGAGCACCACACCTCGCGGAGGGAGCAGTGAAGACCGTGTTCGACTTCCGCCCCGCAGCGATCATCGAAGAGCTCGGTCTCCGACGGCCCGACGGGTGGTCGTACCTCGACACCGCGGCAGGAGGGCACTTCGGGAGAGTGCAGTTTCCGTGGGAGCGCCTCAACCGGATCGACGAGCTGCTCCAAGCCGCTAAGTCCATCGCCCGACGAGGCGGGTGAACCATCCGACATGCGGGACGGGTTCCGCCAGGACGGGTTCCGCCAGGACGGATTTCGGACTCAACGTCGATCGGGCAGCGCTCATCACCTGACTCTGGTCCATGCAAGCGGAGCTGAGGCGTCCGTCAGAGGTGCGGTCGGTCCATTTGTAGTGGACTACCCGACCGACCACGACGGGCACCGCCTCAAGACAACCAACCCGGTGCCCGTCGAGAACGAGGTCCCACTTGTGAGAGCCAGCATGGTAGACCTGGGCATCCCCGGGCATCCCCCCGAATGTTGGACGCCGCGTTCGATGAGCGTGTGGGCGTCGTCGAGGGTGGGCATGGCGGGGCGGTGACTGGGGTTGGTGCCGGGTCGTTGTAGGCGTCAGCGTGGGCAGGTCCTGTACGCGAAAGGACCCCTTCGCAGTTCAGTTGGGTGAGTGCCGAAGGGGTCCTTCCTGACGATGCCGGAGGCATCGGTGCTCATCGTAGAGAACGATCCGGAGGCGGTCGAGGTCGCCTTGTCGGCTGGTGTGTTTGCTTGTCCGTGTTGCGGTGGCCGTCTGGCGCCGTGGGCCCATGCGCGTTGGCGGGTGGTGCGTTTCGGTGACGGCGAGCGTCGTGTGCGACCGCGACGTGCTCGCTGCGTCGAGTGCGCGAAGACCCAGGTGTTGTTGGCGGATGTGGGTCTGTCGCGGCGTCGTGACGCGGCCGAGGTGATCGGCGCTGCGCTGGTTGCGTCTGGGGGTGGGGAGGGCCACCGGCCGATCGCTTCGCGTTTGGGGGTGCCGCCGTCGACGGTGCGGGGCTGGCTGCGCCGGTTCCGGTCCTGGGCGGGGGTGATCGCGGTGTTCTTCCGGCGATGGCGGCCGCCACCCGCGGCGGTGTCGTCGACGGAGTCGTGTTCCACTCCGACAAGGGTGGCGAGTACCACGGCGACATCTTCGTCGCCGCGTGCGAGTCACTCGGGGTGACACGGTCGATGGGTCGGGTCGTTCAACTCGACCCTCGAGCGGGAGCTGCTGTCCCGGACGGTGTCAAAGACCCACGACCAAGCCCGCCGCGAGATCGCCACGTTCATCGACAACTACAACCACCGGCGCCGGCACTCGCAGTTCGCCGAAGACGTCGTCGGGGATCATGTTGCTCGCGGGCGAGGGTCAAGAGCATCTGCGGTGCAGTCCAGTACGCCTTCGAGGGCCAATTGCCGTCGTCGCAGACTGTCGAGCATGCCGGAGCTTATGTCGAGGAACTCCGGGAACAACTCGGTGACGGGGTGGCGGCGGAAGGCCTCGACCGCCGCCTGGTGGTCTCGTCCTGTGCGGATCCCGCGGAGGACGGCTCCACGGTAGGCGATGAGGGAACGTCGGTGCAGAAAGGCGGGGAGATCCTCGGGGTGGGGGCAGTTCGGCGGCGGGGGCAGGGGCTCGGGGGTGCCGACGGCCCATCTCTCGCCGAAGCGGTGGTAGAGCCTCTCAAGGAAGGTGTCGACAGGCTGTGAAGGGTCGGCGATCTGGTCTTCGACGAGATCGAGGAGCAGGTGGAGGTCGATGAGCAGCGTCCCGAGCGTGTCGTGCATGCGGCGCGTGGCTAGGCGAACACCTCGTGACCCTCCACATCCGGCTTCGAGGGTGTAGCAGAGCGTACGTCGATCGCGGCGACCATCCGGTCGAGTGCCGCGTGCCAGCCCAGCACGGATCTGCCGGAGAGGAGTCGTGGATAAGGGGCATGTCCGGTCATGTCAGGCGACCTCGCTGTCCTTGGTGTTTGGTGTCGTCGGGGTGGGCGATCTGGTGGAGCTGTTCACCCAGCTCGATGAGGCGTGCGTAGGCGGGGATCTCTGCCGTCGTCACATAGTCGCAGTCGAGGCCGGGAGGTGCGTCGAGCTCGTGAGCGACGATCGGGACGCCGTAGCGGCGCGCGATGACGCCGAGGTGTCGATTGTCGAAGGTCGACCAGAGCCTGTGGATCTCTCCCCATTCGGCCCGGTAGTTGACGCCATCGCCACGGATGGTTCCCCAGAGGCGGATCTCACCGACCACCAGCAGGTGCTGGTCCTTCCTGACGGCGAGAAGGGAGAGAGGGCTGTGGAAGGCCGAGATGCCACATCCGTCGGCCCGATGGCATGTTCCGTCGGCCGAGGGCGGCGACAGGCAGGGGCCGGCGCGGCGGAATCGAAGGCGCTCTTCGTCGATGCTCTCGTAGAAGGAGAAGAGGTGGCGGCGGCATTCGGCCCGGTTGGGGCCGGGGGTCCACTGGTAGTCGCCCTGGCCGATCAACCGATCGCAGCGTTCGGCGAGCGGCTGATCGATCTTGAAGGCGCGGGTGACGATGAGGGGATCGGCCACTGGTCGATGGAACGTCGTGGTCGGGTCCTTCATCCGGCTTCGCCTCGCGGTTGCTGTCGGTGCTCGGCGCGAGGCCCGTGGCCCAGGAGCTCTTGTCGGTATCGCTGCAAGCGGCCCAGGGCGTCGGGTCGCTCGTGACGGGCGACGTCGGCAACCGGGCGTTTGAGCCCTTCGAGTTGCGAGCTGACCCCTTCCGAGAGCTGTCGGAGCTCCTGCAAGCGACGTCGCTGTTCCGCCACCCGTTCCTGCACGTACTCGATGGCTTCGCGTTCGTCGGTGGTGCCCGTCGGCTCGGGGAACGTCGCCACGGCAACGCCGTACACCTCCGCGATCCGGGCGAGCACCGAGGCCTCTTCGGCAGCCGTCCGCGGATCAGGCTGGGCCGCACCGGGCGGGGTGGGAGTGGCGTAGAGCGCTGCGATCTGCGCGTACTCGGCTCGGTAGCCGTGCTCGTGGGGGTAGACCCGGCCCCAAAGTCGGACCCTGCCGATGACGGCTCGGGGGTCGAGGGCGAAGTGCCGGAGCAGTTCAGGAAAGCGAACGCCGTAGATGCCGCAGCCGTGACCGCCGTGTTCGATGCTCGGCGGGGACGGTACCGTCGAGCAGAAGACCCCTCTGCCGGTCTCGAGGTAGCCGAGGCATCGCGCCCGGTTCACGCCGGGAACCCAGCGACAGGAGCGTCTAGCAAGTGCTGTGAGGCACGGCACCCCGGCCACCCTGGTGGCGTGGTCGATGCCGAAGGCCCGCCAGGCTTCGATCGGTCCGACCAGGTCGGGGATCTCGATGTCGCTCATCGGGTCAGCCATGGGTGGCCTCCCGCTCGACGAGGTCCTCGGTTCGCCGGGCCGGTACCAACTCCGGCTCCGGGCTTCGCGGTGAAGGCTCGTGCAATACCGGCTCGGCCGGCGGGGCCGGAACGATCAGCGGCGCATCTCGTTGCGGTCTACCGATCACACCCATGCTTCGTCTCCTTCTCTGTCGCGTCTCCTCTCACCCGTGTGTTACTAAGTCACGATGCCGTTGTGACATCCGCGTCCCGATGACGGCCCGCCGCCACCCATCGTTGACCGCAGCGATGCGACTCCCCGTAGCGGGAGGCAACGGCGAGGTGTGGGGGAACCGACTTACCGCCCCGGCGCGAGCGCAGCGAGTCTCGGGAGCGGAGTAGCCTCTTGACGCCCAAGTGATCCAGGGCCGTGGACGGCTACGATCCGCCGAGCGGGGTACGTCGACCGAGATCCCCCTTGTCCACCGCCAACGCGACCTCGGCGATCCAGCCCCGAATTGCACCAGCGCTCAGCTGCTCAGCGCCGCCCAGCCCTTCGGCGTAGCCACCTCGCAGCGCTTCGCCCCAACGCTCGCTCGGTTGACGCACGCCGGCGCGGATCACCGCTCTCGCTGGCTGGAGTTCCAAGCCCCGACGGGACCACGAGAGGCTGAAGAGGTCGAGGCCGGTGTCGCTTTGGCACCGCAGGCCCGCTTTGGTGAACGTAGGCACCAGACGCGGTCGGTGGGAGCTGAGAGCGCCGATGATCATCATCACCTCCTTCTCGAGGCCTAGCCTCGCCGCTTCCAGCACGGCCTCGGCCTCCGTGACCTCGATGGACGCTGGCAGATCCCAGAGCGCGAGCGTGGGAGCTGACAACACCGAATCCGTCCATGGGGTCCTGGAACGGAACCGAGGCCCAACCGACGCGGTCCCCTCGGCGAACGAGCGAGCCGCGGCGGAGCGGACGAGGTCGCCGGCCTCCTGCCACTGCGCGGCACAGGACAACCAGTAGGCGCGGGCCAGCTCGTCGTGTCCGAGGCGTTGGGCGCGGGCAGCTCGTTGGCCGAGATCGATGGCCCGGTGGAGACGCGCGAGCTGGAGCGTCGCCGGTCGGCGTCCAGGGGCTATCCGTCACCTCCACGCTTCCACGTCCGCTGACGCCGGGTGGCCAAGCCAGGGATGCCGTGGGCACGCCGGTGGCGTCCTGCTCGAAGGGGGCGAAGATCGGCAAGACCTCGTCCACTTCCGGCTGGAGTCGCAGCCAGAGCCCGCGCGGGACCCGGTGGTCACGGAGCCAGACCGTGACGGAGTGATCATCGCCATCGACGAGTAGCAGCTCCCCGACGGCCTCTCGCCGCTCAATGGCGGGAAGGACCGAGGGACTGAGTTTCACCGCCGCCGAATCTGTGAGACGAGGTGGCTCGCCGGCGCTGAGCTTCTCGGCGGCACGCCGACTCGGCCTGGCTCCGCCTCGTCGCTCGGCTTGGGCCGCGAGTTCGATCAGGGTGGCTCGTTCCTCGGTGGCGGGAGCGACCCCGGCGGCACGAAGCAGGATCTCTCCCAGCTGGCGGTCTCCCCAGCGTTCGATCGCGTCGGGATGGTCCTCGAGATCCGCCAGCGCGGAGCGGCACGCAGCTCTGGCGCGCACGGCGAATCCGAGGGCGGGTTCGGCCATGGCGGCCCGTCCAGCCCACTCCAGCTGGGCAAGCGCGCGGAGGGACCGGTCGCTGATGGTGTCGATGGTCGTGGCCAGCACGGCGAGCGATCCGAGCTCGGCGCTGACGATCGGAGAGGCCCGGGACGGTTGCCTGGCAGCGCGGAGAGCCCGCAGAGCGATCTGGTCGTCGAGACGGAGCTCCGCGGCGTCGACGACCGCCAGGCCGGCGGCCTCGAGACTGATGACCCGGCCTGGCTCGGCGAAGTCGATCTCGAGTTCGAGGGAAGCGCCCAGTCGCGCGACCGCTGTCCCTGCCGGACCGAAGGCGGCGTCACCGGGCTGGGACGTCTCGATCAGGGTCACGACCCGTCTCCTTCGTTCGTCGGAGAACCCCCGCCGGTGCAAGCGTCATAGGCGCCATACACCAGCCCGTCTACCCTCGCGATGGCCCGGCTCCGAGACTGCCGAACCGTAGGGCTGTCGCCGGTTGGTGAAGTAGGGATGCAGCGTCGGAGCCCCGCGTTCCAAAGCGCGTACCACATGGCTTCACGACCTCTCGGCGTCTCGGTCGGGAAGCCCGCAGGACACGTCCGACCCGGGTCGACGACGAACGAGAGGTACTGCGTCGCTGCACTCCGGTAGCGCGCGTCCTCACCACAGGATTCCAGCCACCTGAGGAGGCAGTCGAGCAACTCGTTCCACAAGGAGATCGTCTCGGGACCAGCCTGTGGCGTGGGCGGGGCCAGCTCGCGTTGTTCGCCATCCATCGGAACCTCATCCCACAAGCGGTGGCTCCGTGCGTTGCTCACGAGGTCCTTCGCCGCGTTCCGCAGGGCTCTGCGGGCATAGGCAACGGGGTTCCGCCCGGGCGGGAGCGGCCCGCAACGCAGACTCCGGAGCAGGTTGGCGCGGGTGATGGAGAGGAGGTCGTCCGGCTCGTAGAACCCGCGCAGCCCGTAGCTGCAGAGGTGTTGCCGCGCCTGCCCACCGGCCGCGCTGCTGTCGAGCCACTCGAGTACCGGCAACCACGACGGGTGGCCGCTGAAGTCACCGGGAGGTGGGGCATCCGGCTCCATCAAGCCCCTCCCCGTCCGTCGGTTCCCCGCGTCACCGCCCCAGTCTCGCCGAGCATGGCCGGTCGTGCACCCCGACCCGGTGGCTAGCACGGTGGACCGAGCCTTCGCAGCCCGGGCTGGTTCCTGGATGAGCTGTCGACCGCATACCGTCTCGCGCAATGGCTTCCTTCTCTGCCTCTCGGTCTGTCTCGAGAGAGACCGGTCCTCCCCTACATGAGGATGGTCGCGCCTAGTTGTGACACACGTCGACCACCCCTGGCAGTCGGTAGAGCGAAGCACCTCGGTGCGGACTGTCGCGCGCCACTCGTCGACGGGCTGGGCGAGTGGCGCAGAGATGTCGCGCTCCGCAGCAGCGAGCACGGTGCGCGTGAACTCGTCGACGAACGCCGTCCGACATCGTTCCGACTCCCCGACGACCCTCTCGAGCGCCTCGACGAGGAAGCAGCCGCGTGAGCCCGTGGAGCGCGTCGCCCCGGATCAACAGGTTGTCGGCGGTCCTATCGGCTGGCGGTCGACACTCCCTACGGTTGTGACGTCATGGAGGAGGCCAACCTCGGCGACGCGGCAATCCGTAGGCGACACCCACTCGTGGGTCCCGTCCTCGTGCGCGAGCAACCGGAGGCTCTTGTTCGTCCACGTGAGCTCGAGACGGCCTTCGTAGCCCGCCACACGTCCCCCCTCATCGTCGGGCCCGGTCGGCGTCGCGCGCCATGCCAAGGCACTCGTCTGCCGAGGACCCGCTGAACCAGGACCGCCGACAGTACCCTGATCCGACTTCGACAGGGCGCTACTCGGTGGCTTTCGGGTGCCCGACGGAGCAATCCGTCATCCACACGGTGCGCTTCTCGTCGTCGATGCAGTACCAGATCCGGCCGCCGCTGGTCACCTCGTGCTGCCACTGCTCCAGGTCGCGGCCGTTCACGTTCCGGGTGCCGAGCGAGCCCTTCAGGGGATGCTGGCGGTCGTCGCGGTCCCGCGGCTCGGCGGTGATCCGGTCCCACGCCCGCCGCGCGTTGGCCGGCGCGGACGCGCACACCTGGTCCCACCCCTTCGCTGCGTCGTTGGTCGCGAACCGGAAGTCCCACCCGCTGGGCGCGGGCGGCGGGGCGACGCGCTCCTTGCGCCTGGCCATCAGAGGGTCAGCTGGCCGGCCGCTTCACCGCGCCGCCGACCGTGTTGATCGGTCGCCGCAATCGGCGGGCGAGCTTCGGATCGGCGTGGATCTCTGCGGTGGCGCGCCACTCGTCGACGAGCTGGGCGAGGGGGGCGAAGTTGTCGAGCTCCGCGGCAGCGAGCACGGTGCGGGTGAACTCGTCGACGAACGCCGTCTGATCAGGCTTCGGCAGGAACAACGTCCACGGGCATTCGTCGAGGAGCGCATCGGCGAGTGCTCCGGGCGAGTGTGCGGCCAGGTTGCGCAGCGCCCGACCGACCAGGGCGTAGGCGTCGGCTCGCTGGTCGTCGCGGTCGGCGCGGGTGAGGCGCAGGGCCGGGGCGCCACGCCTCCGCAGCAGCACATCGCCCTCATCCAGGTCACGCACGACCGCCTTCGGCTCGCGCAGCAGGTCGGAGAACGGGTGCTCGATCACACGCATCGGCACAGCATATCTGAACTAGTTCAGAATACCTGCCAAGGCTGCGGGCCAGCGGCCGCTACCGCCCTGGCAGGCGCAATCCGCCGTCGGGCGGGAGCCCGAGCAGCTCTCGGAGACGGCTGGTCCGCATGCCCAGCGCCCGCTGTTCGGGCGACTGGTGCGCGTCCATCTCGTCCATGCGGTCGAGCAGACGGAACAGGTCGTCACGCCGTGTCGGGTCGTCGAGTGCCTGCCGTGGGGTGGCGCCACCGAGGGCCGGGATCGACTCGTCGACCCACTGCTCCTCGTAGCGATCCATCTGCTGGCGGAGCATCGCCTGCAGCTCGGGGGGTGACTGCGTGGGGTCGATCAGGCCCGCGGGTGGCTCGTCGTCCTCGCCGAACACGTTGCGCTCGTAGGCCTGGTCGTTGCGCATCTCCTCGAAGTCCGAGCGCAGCTCCTCGACCAACTCGGCCCCGGGCAGCAGCGACTCGATGAGTTGGGTGACGGCCTCGGCCCGCTCGACGCTGTTGGTGCTCGCGGTCAAGCGATCCCCTTCGAGTGCGAGGGTACCGAGCACGGTACGGCCGCCGGGGACCGTGATCGCCGAGTCGTGCTCGCCGTCTTGGAGCCACGTCCATCGGCCGCTGTCATCGCCGGGTTCGAACTCGGTGTCGAGCGCCTCGGCCGCCATCTCGATGTCGGGGACCGTCCAGGTGGTCTCGCAGAACACGGTGGCGTGGCCGTCGCGGTTGGACAACGTCGGCGGTGCCTCGGCCTCGGCCACGAGGAGCAGAAGCCGCGCCGGCGTCGGCTCGTCATCGAGCAGCTCGATGAACCGATCGAGCATCGAATCGGGGACGATCGTGATGCCGCCGAAGAACTGGTTCGCTCCGGTGCCGGTGGGCAGCGGTCGGGCGAGGAGGTACCAGCCGACCTTGAGGTCGTGGGTGCCGAGCCGCTCCTGCACGTCGACGACTGTCACCGGTGCGCACGTCGCGCACGGTCATGCCTTCGTCGAGGCGCACCTCGGTGACTTCGAACACCGACCGGTCGACCAGCGCCCACTGCGCCGCGAGCATGGCCTCGTCGGAAGGCAGCAGCGCGCCACGCTCGGCCAGCCACTCGTGGAACCGGCCCCCTTCGGTGAGGACGGAGTCGGCGATGAGCGGGTCGACTTCGAGCAGTTGGCTGGGCGACATGGCGCTGTTGCGGGCCCGCAGCCACGCCATCGAGTCGACCTCGGGGCGATGCCGACGCTCCAACCACCAGTTGACCTTGCGGTACAGCCAGGTCAGTCGGGAATCGAGGGGTACCTCGGTGACACCGAGGTGACAGTGCTTGTACTTGCGTCCGCTGCCGCACGGGCACGGATCGTTGCGCCGGGCCGCCGGCCGGGCCGGGGCGAGCACCGCGTCGAGGATCGCGACGTCGTGCGCGAAGGCACGCGCGGCGATGCGGGTGAGCAGTGCCCTGGCCCTCGCGCGCTTCGCCGCGGTCGAACTCGAACCACGCCTTGTCGTACAGCGCGAGCACGTGATCGCCGTCGAACATGAGCGCTGTGTCGATCCACTCCTCGAACCGGTCGGTGCGGCCCGCCACACCGAGTGCCTGCGCGACCAGCCAGGCCGGGCCGGCCTGGTGCCGTCCGCTGACGGCTTCGATGAGCGCCTCGCCGAACCACACCATCTCGTCGAGCCTCTCAGACTCCTCGGGGTCGCATTCGTCGTCGACGAAGGCGGTGGCGACCGGGATGAGATCGAGCGCGTGGGCCGCGGCGGTGAGCAGCTCGTGCTCGACCTCGTCCCGCTTCGTCGTCCACCCGTGCCACGCGATCGCCAGCGTGGCGTACGCCTGCACCTCGGCTTCGCGGAACTCGAACCTGTTGGCCACGTCCTGGACGCGTCGGCGCACCCGCTCGTGCTCGAAGTCGAACCCGGCCCTGGCGAGGTAGCTCCCGTCGCGGGCCAGCCCCGCCGCTTCGATCTGGTCGGAGAGGGACGGGATCTGGGTGCCGCGCAGCTCGGGATGGAGGACGAAGACCTCGGTCAACATCTGCACGGCGTGGCGGCAGGCGGCGGAGGAGGACTCCGGCCCCAGCGTCCCCACCAGCGCGTCGACGAGCGCGGCCGAAGCGGTGGGTGCCACGTCGGCCCCGTGGCCCTTCACGACGTCGCCGTCGAGTTGCAGGAGAAGGAAACCGCCGGCCTTGGCGCCGTGGTCAGCGAGCCAGCCTTCGGGGAAGGCGATGCCGGCACCTGACTCGACACCGAGAGCGTCGGCGGCTTGGCGGCGGCGGTCCTGCGCGTCGATGTCGATGTTGTCGCCGCCGTCGAGCGTGCACCACTCGTTGATGAGGGGCATGAACAGCAGCCCGAGCGAGTCGGTGGGCACCGTGTCTGACGCAAGGTCGAGCTCGGTGATCGGCACCGTCCACGTGGTGCCATCGACGAGGGCCCGCCGGTCGTAGCACAGGTCGACGTGGTCATCGGCCTCGTCGGAGTCGTCCAGGTGCAGGAGGTCGATCCGCTCCATGGTCCCGAGCACGTCGTCGAGGCGCTCATCGGGCTCCGGGCCCAGCTCCAAGCCACGCGAGACAAGCGCGTCCAGGAGATCGTTGAACGAGATCGGGCCCTCGGCGAGGATCTCCTCGATTTGGTTCCGCACACGGGCGGTGGGGTCGAGACGAGCCATGAGACGCACCGTAGCGGCCGGTTGAACCCGCGGATGACAGCGGGTCAGCGGGAGTCAGCGGGCCGGTAGCCGGCGTCGGCCAGCCACTCCCGTGCCCGACCGATCCGCCGGTCGTCGCTGAACGCGTACCAGCGGTCCACCAGCTCGGGCCACTGGTGCAGCACGTCCCTGAATCGCCGGAACGCGCCCCGGCCCTCGATGGCCACGGCGAGCAGCTCGGCCCGGTGCGGATCGGTCAACTCGGCGATGAAGTTCTCCATGTCGCGGTAGCCATCGTGCGATCCCACGCACTCCACCGACAGCCAGCGATCGGGATCCTCGTCCTCCGGGTCCTCCTCCCCCACCTCGACCGCGTAGTCGATCTGGGCGCGGTGCCAGACCTCGCCGGTGTGCCGGTCGATGCGGCCTCCGCCGTGAAGCGGGTCGCCTTCGAGGATCTCGCTCAGCTCGTCGAGGCTGACGGCAAGAGGCCGCAGCAACGCCGCCGGTCCAGTGCCGGCGAGCGAGTCGAGATGGTCTGCCAGCAGCTCGTCGCCCGGCCACCGCCGCTCGCGTAGCGCTCCGGCACAGTCCGAAGCGAGCTGGTCGGCGCCCGGTTCACCCACAGTCAGGGCAGCGCGGATCCCATCGCCGCCGAGCTGCAACAGGTCCGAATCGAGCGGCCGGTCGGACAGGAGCTCCACCACTGCACGGCCATCACGCCGGTAGGTCGCGCCCCGAAGCGCCGAGACCCGTTCATCGCCCATGTGCTGATCCTCGAGCAAGGCGCAGGCAGTTGTCCAGCGCGCCCACGCGACGCTCGTCCGAGAACTCGCGCGGATCTCGCGCGCGATCGGAGCCCGGAAGACTCCCATGCTCGCGACCCCCGACGCGAAGACACCCCCGCCGAGCAGGGGCATCTCTGGGTGGGCGATGGGGGACTCGAACCCTCGACCTCTGCCGTGTGAAGTGAAGACCGCCGCCGGTCACCGTTTCCGCAGAAGGGTCATCAAGGGTCGCCCCTGGGCTGCGAATCCGCTGCTCAACGGCCGTTCGCCGGCCACCCTTCGATGATCCACGACGACCCAATCGCGGAAGATCCCGGCAGGTTCTCGCGCCATTTTCGGCGCCATCGCCCCGCGCCATTCGGCCACTCTCAGTGGCCGTCTCCGATGCTGCCCTTGTCACGCAGGCCGAATGGCCGATCGACGCTGAGCAACGGCGCGCTACGCTGTCATACATCCGACTACCGATAGGGCACCCATGGCACGTCCGACATCGTTCCGACTCCCCGACGATCTTCTCGAGCGCCTCGACGAGGAAGCGGCCGCGAGCGGCACGTCGGTGACCGCACTGGTCACCTCGCTCCTTGATGAGGGGATGAAGACACACCGCTTCCCCGGCATCGTCTATCGGGACGGGCCGACAGGTCGACGCGCCGGGATCGTGGGCGGACCCGATGTGTGGGAGATCGTCCGCGCTGTCGCGCACGTCAAGGGCCGAGGAGAGGCTCGGCTGCGAGCCGTAGCGAAGGCACATGACTTGCCGCTCGGCCGGGCGCGACTCGCGGTCGAGTTCTACGCCGCGTTCCCCGACGAGATCGACGAGCGGATCGAGGCCGACGAGCGAGCCGCTCAACGCATCCGCGACGAGATCACCCGGCGCGAGCAGTTGCTGTCCTCGTGAGGTGGCTGCTCGACGAGATGCTCCCGAGGTCCGCCGTTTCCGAGCTCGAGAGGCTGGGACACGACGCCGTTGCTGTGGTCGACGTGGAACTCGCCGGAGCCGATGATCAGGCCGTGTTCGAGTTCGCCGTGTCAGAGCAACGGATCGTGGTGACGGAGAACTTCGCCGACTTCGCCGCTCTGCTCGAGGACCGCCAGCGAGCCGAGAAACCGTGCGTCCCGGTCGTGTTCGTACGCAAGACCTCCTTCCCTTCCCGAGGCGCACTTCCAACACACCTAGCCAAGCACCTGCACCATTGGGCCGAAGAGAACCCGGAGCCCTACACGGGATCCCATTGGCCCTGACCGCACACGGACGCGGACCCGATCGCCGACGACACTTGATGACCATCGCGCCCAGTTACACAAGGAATCGGACAGTCCCGGACGCGGCCACGCGAATCGGACCGGTCGGAACCACCGCCTGCGCAGCGCTCTGACCAGCCCGTTCGGAGTGGGCGATACAGGACTCGAACCTGTGGCCTCTGCCGTGTGAAGTGACGTCCGGGTCGGGAAGATTTGCATCGATAGGGTCAACGTCGGCGCTTAACGGCCATGAACGGGCAGGTCAAAGGCTACTTTCGAACCTGGCGGCGACGTCGGTCGGTGACCGTTTCGCGGCAGATCCCGGCAGATTCTCGCGCCATTTTCGCGCCATCGCCGCGCCATCCACCGCAATGGCGGGCTACTGGCATACGGATCGACATTTCTTCCGTTAGCTGGTCGACATTTCTTTCGGTAGAGTCCCGACAGTCTTCTCGGTACCGAAGGGAGCATGACGAATGGAGGAGTACCCGAGGCGACTCGAGCCGATCGTGGACGACGCCATGTCCGCGTTCCGAGTTGTCGTCGTGACCGGGCCACGCCAGGCCGGCAAGACGACCCTGGTTCGTCGAACCCTCAACGAGGAAGGGACCTTCGCTCGTCTCGATGAGGAAGCCACGCTTCAAGCGGCGCTGGCCGATCCAGCGGGCTTCGCGTCGTTCGGCTCGACGCCCCGTGCCTTCGATGAGATCCAGCGAGCTGGCGATCCGCTCATCCGGGCGATCAAAGCAGCGGTCGATGACGACCGTCGACCCGGCCAGTACCTTCTCAACGGCTCGGCCGACTTCCTCACCGTGCCCACGATCTCCGAATCGCTCGCCGGGCGTGCCGCGTTCCTCGAGCTTTGGCCGTTCACGCAAGGTGAGCTCGATCGAACTCCGGATGGCTTCCTCCGACGTGCGCTTCGCGACCCAGACAGCCTCCGCGATGCCGAGCCCGCGAAGCTCGATACCGCCGACTACTTGGAGCGGCTCGTCACCGGAGGATTCCCCGAAGTCTCGAACCTGCCGCGAACTGCCCGCCGGACGTGGTTCCGGAACTACGTGCGAACCGTCACCGAGCGCGACATCACCGAACTCACCGGCGCTCGAAGAGCTCGACAGCTGCCCCGGGTGCTGTCGTTGCTCACGGCCCGGACCGCAGGTGAGCTCGTCGTCTCCCACATTCACGATGATGCCGGCCTGGGCAGCCGGGCCACCACCGAGGACTACATCGGCTACCTGCAGATGGCGTACCTCGTCCATCTCCTGCCCGCGTGGTCACGAAACCTCACGCGAAAGATCACGCGACACCCCAAGATCCACTTGGTCGACACCGGGCTCGCCGCTCACATCCTCGGAAAGAACCCCGACGCGCTGGCCCGTCCCAACGATCCAGCGCGTGGTCCCTTGTTCGAGACGTTCGTCGTGAACGAACTCCTCAGGCAGGCAAGCTGGCTCGACGAAGATGTCCGCCTCCACCACCTGCGCGACCGTGACGGCGCCGAGATCGACCTCGTCATCGAGGCAGCCGACGGCCGCATCCTCGCGGTAGAGGTCAAGTCCTCCACGACCGTCAGACCCTCAGACGCCCGCTGGCTCGCATGGCTCCGCGACAAGATCGGCGACGATTTCGTGCACGGGATCGTCTTCCACACCGGCGAACGCACCTGGGTAGTCGGCGACCGAATCTCCGCCGTGCCAATCTCCGCCCTCTGGACCACCGGCTGACACCCCCGCCGGGCAGTACCACCCGGCGCTGCCGGCCGTCACCGTTGGCTCACCTGCTTGTAGGTGCCGGGAACCCGATCGTGTGCCGTGACCTGGGCGTTCACAAACGCCAGCGTAGGCGGTGGACGGCTCTGGCGGGCTGCGACAGGCGACCCACCGATACGGTTCGTCGGTGTCTTCCACCACCTCCCGCCACCGGACCGCCGTGCACCTCGACCCGATCTTCTATCGGCTGTTCGTCACCATCGTCGAGCTCCTCGTGGTGCGTGCGAAGCCCCGCCGCGCACTCGAAACCGAAGTCATCGCGCTGCGCCACAAGGTCGCGGTGCTGCACCGCAACGTTGCACGCCCCGCGCTCACCGATCCCGACCGCGCGCTGCTCGCCGGGCTGGCCATCCTCCCCCAGGACCACTCGAGGCTCTTCGCGTCTGAGTGGGGAGTGAGATTGTGGGGGGTCCACCATGTGGGGCAGGGGTCCCGCCATCGTTGCGGCTATCTGAGGACAGCAACGACGGAGGTGACCCCTGCGATGAGTGACGGTACTGGTCTGGCTGAGGCGATGTTGGGACTGGAGGGGTTCGCGGTGCTCGACGTGGTCGAGGATCCCGAGGAGCTGGTGGTCACGGTCGAGACAACAGCGTCGGTGGTTGGTTGTCCATCCTGTGGTGTGCAAGCCGAGGCGCAGGATCGGATACTGCTCGCGATCCGGGATCTGTCGTGTTTCGGGCGGCCGGTGCGGTTGGTGTGGAAGAAGCGACGGTGGCGGTGCCGAGAAGCGCTGTGCGACATCAAGACGTGGACCGAAGTCGACGAGGCGGTGTTGCCCCGGCATCTGATGACGTGGCGGGCCGAGGTGGAGGTGTGCCGCCAGGTCGGTGAGGGACCCCGGCCGGTGTCGCAGGTCGCCGCCGAGTTCGGTGTGTGTTGGTGGACGGTGATGAACGCGGTGATCGAGCACGGTACTCGCCTCGTCGATGACCCGGCTCGGGTGGGGGCCGTGGCCCACCTCGGCGTCGACGAGACCTCGTTCCTGGCCGCCAACCGTGACCACCACACCGTCTACGTCACCGGCCTTGTCGACGTCGAGGGCCACACGATGATCGACATGGTCCGTGGCAACCGGGCCGCTGACCTGCGCAAATGGACGGCCAAGGCCGACCCTGGGTGGTTGGGTGGCATCGAGGTGGTCGCCACCGACCTCACCGACTCCTACCGGGCTGGGCTGTCGCCTCACCTCACCGACGTGACCCGCGTCGCAGATCCGTTTCATGTCGTGCGCGTCGCCAACCGATGCTTGGACAAGGTACGACGACGGGTGCAGAACGAGACGCTCGGACACCGGGGCCGCAAGGAAGACCCGTTGTATCGGATCCGCAAGATCCTGCTCTCGGGCTTCGAACGACTCGACGAGGCCGGCTATGACCGGATGCTGTTGGGCCTGCGTGTCGGCGATCCCAACGACGAGGTGCTCGGCGCATGGCTCGCGAAGGAATCCGTTCGCGACGTGTACCTCACCGACGACCCCGACGAAGCTGAGGTGCTCTTGGACAAGGTTATCGCCGGATGTGCAGACGATGAGGTCGAAGAGATCCGCTCCCTCGGTCAGACACTCGCCCAGTGGCGCAACGAGATCCTCGCCTACCATCACACCGGCGCGTCGAACGGACCGACCGAAGGGCTCAACCTGTGCGTCAAGAAGGTCAAACGCTGCGGTCACGGGTTCCGGTCCTTCGATCACTACCGGCTCCGCGTCCTGCTCCACACCGGCGGCATCACCTGGCCCGACCGACCCCGACCCCCACGGATCCGCTCACGCCACTCTCCCCACTGAAACGCGGAGAGCCCCACTCGAACTCCTGTCGATGGAGTGATCGCGGCGCAACCCACTCCATTTTCGCTCCATACGGTCCTGAAAACACTGGGTGTTTCGCATGAACGCTGCCGTGCACACCAAACCACTCATCTTGCACTCCCCGCCCAAAACGAAGAAAACCCCCGCTGAACAGGGGCTTCCTCAGTGGGCGATGAGGGACTCGAACCCACGACCTCTGCCGTGTGAAGGCAGCGCTCTAGCCATCTGAGCTAATCGCCCGCGAAGGGGCGAGGTTAGCGCACCCCTGCGGCGACCCGACAAGCGTTCGCGTCAACGGCAGGCCGCCTGACCACCGCACCCCGGCTGGTGCTCAGCGGGGGTAGACCCGAAGCTCCACCACGTTGGCATCGGGGTCACGTACGTAGAGGCTGCGGCCCATCCCCCGAGCCCCCCACACCTCGGCCGGACCACCATGCACTTCCCAGTCCCCCGACTCGGCCGCCTCGTCCAGGTCGATTCCTTCCACCACCACGCACACGTGGTCGACGTTCACCCCGCTGCGTTCGGTCTCGAACAGGTCGATGATCGTGCACTCGTCCACCCGCAACGACGCGAAGGGCACCTCGCCTCGCCGCCACTCCTCCACCCGCTCGGGGCGCAGACCCAGCCGGTCGCGATACCAGGCCAGGGACCGCTCGGTGTCGGCCACGTTCAACACCAGATGGTCCAAGCCCACGATTCGCACCGCCCCACCCTAGGCACGACCGGATGAACTCCTCCGCACCGGCGCGGCTCGAGGTGTCAGGGCAGCCGCGACAGGGCCACCGCCTCCCGGTAGAAGTCGTTGGACTCGACCAGTTCGGGGGCCGGCCCGAAGCTCTCCAAGTGTCCATCGGCGAAGACCATGATGCGATCGCACACCGCCAGCGTCGAGAGCCGGTGCGCCACGATCACCACCGTCACGTCACCCTTGAGGGCCTCCAGGGCCTCTCGTACCAGCGCCTCCGAGCGCATGTCCAGTGCCGAGGTGGGCTCGTCCAAGACCAACAGCGACGGTTCTGCGACCAGTGCCCGGGCCAGAGCCACCCGCTGGCGCTGGCCTCCCGAGAGGGTCCCGCCCCGCTCCCCCACCGGGGTCTGGTATCCCTCGGGCCACGATTTGATGTCGTCGTGCACGTTGGCCTTGCGGGCTGCACCCTCCACCTGCGCATCGGACAGACCGGGCCGAAAGAAGCGGATGTTGTCGGCAACCGTCCCCTCGATGAGGTGAGGTTCCTGGGGCACCAGGGCCAGATCCGAGAACCAGTCATCGGCCCGGTAATCGACAGCTTCGCGCCCATTGACCACATAGGCGCCCTCGCTCGGCTGGCGCAACCCCAACAGCAGCTGCACCAGAGTCGACTTCCCTGCCCCCGATGGCCCCACGACCCCCACCGCCTCCCCGGCTACCACATCGAAGGACACGTTGCGCAAAGCCCACATCCCGGGGCGGTAGGCGAAGCTCACGTCCGGCGAAAGCCAACGTCTCGAAGCGGACCAGGGCCTCGCCACCTCGCTCCTGCACCGAGCCCCGGTAGCGCCTCAAGCGCCGCGTCACCTCGTCCACGAATGGTGTCAGCTCGTAGAGCTTGTTGAAGGTCCCCTGCAGGCCCTGGGAACCCGCAAGGGCCCGCACCATGATCAGCACCACCGCCCCCACTGCGGTCGCTCCCGAGTCGAGCTGGTACAGGACCGCCAGAGTTCCCAGCAGCAACACGATGGCCAGCAGCTGGTAGAAGGCGGGCAGCAGCCGGTGGTAGAGCTCGGCTGTGCGCCAATTCGCCGACACCTCATCGATGCTGGCGTCGAGGCGGTCACGTACCGGGTCGACCACCCCGAAGACCCTCACCTCGGCGATGATGGACGAGGTCTCGTGCAAGGTGCGCGAGAAGCGCAGCGAAGCCTCCAGGCGGGCCCGCGCATGGGCCTTGAGGCGTCGGGTCAGTGGCCGGATCACCACGAAGATCAGCCCGGCCCCCAAGATGATCGTCACCGCCCCGAACGGTGCGATCACCAAGGCAGCCAGCACCATCACCGACAGGCGCAGGCTCTGGGTGAGCCCGGTCAACAGGACCGTCACCGATGTGGCCACCTGCATGCTCTGGGCCGACACCAACTCGACCAGCTCTGACTGGCGCTGGGCCGACTGAACCTCCCAGGAGGCCGCGAACCATGCGTGCATGGCCCGTCGCCGTAGGTTGCCCAGGCTGTCGGCTCCCAGGGTGGCTATGGCCCGCCCGGTCAGGAACTGGACTCCCGAACGCATCGCGGCGAGCACGCCGGCCGCCACCAACAGCTCGGGGACGCTCGCCTGGAACTCGGGGATGGGTGAGATGTGGATCATCACCGCGTCGTCGCCCGCAGCGATCGCTGCGGCGATCTGCACGAGCAGCAACAAGGTGGCCGATTCGACCAGGCCGTTGGCCATGGCCAGCATGCCGACGCCCGCGAACCGGCGGGGCGGCAGGCCCAGCAGCCGGGAGAGGCGCCGGGCCCAGGCCCGGATGGTGCGCAACTTCTGGGGGACGAGGGGCATCGTGGGAGCGCCGGCCGCCGGACCGCACCGGCCACCGCAGCGGGGCCGGCCGCCTGGCCAGGAACCCTCCACAGTACCGGCGGCGGACACCTGGCCCGGGGAACGCTCTCGCGTGGACCTCTCGCGGGGACGCCCCGCAGCCGAGAAGCCCTGAGCGAACCTCTTTCAGGGTCTCTGCGCTCGGACACACACCGAGCGCTGCTCCTCGAGAAGTACCACGGCCTGAGAGCCCGACGGGCACGGACGGGGGAAGGGTTCGCTCCCCAAGACCGCCAGCGCCCCGGGTTCCTCGCAGGCCACCTCGACCAGTCCCGGAGTGGTGGTGACCTGCACGCAGGAGCCGGGTGCGAAGCGCTCGGTGGTGTCGACCCCTTCTGGCTCCTGGCGCCCGCCAGTGGCCGCCAGCGCGACCACGAAGCCCAACAGGACCAGTACCACAACGATCACCTGGACGGGATGGGCCTGCCAACCCGGGCGCCGCGCCACAGCCGGCACGACTTCTTCGAGTTCGGGTTCGATCAGGGGAGAGCCACGGACAGCGGAGCCCGAGACCGGGCTTCCCGTCCCTGGCCACCCGACAGTCTCCGGCCTCGGGCCCCGTCCTGCCCCACGACGGTCGTATTCGGCCCGACGTGCCGGGTCGCGCAGCACCTCCCAGGCGGCGTTCAGCTCGGCCATCTTGAGCTGGGCCGCCTCCCGGTGGTCTGAATCGGCATCGACCAGGCGGTCGGGATGCACGAGCAGGGCCCGCTGCGTATAGGCGCGTCGCACCTCGTCGTGAGAGGCACCCGGAGCGATGCCCAAGACGTCGTAGGGATCGGCCGTGACTCGACCTCCTCAGCGCGCAGCCGCCTCGACAGGCAGGCTAGCGAAGCCAAGGGCCAACCGGGCCCAGCACTTGCGGGTCATCCACGAGCGACGACCCGGATCGGAGACTCAGGCCGCCGGGACCGCCGAGCGCTCACGTGTGGCCCGCCAGCGCGACAGCCCGGCAACCAGGGCCCCTACCCCGAGGAGTCCTGCACCGAGGCGCACGAGGTCTCCGCTGGAATCCGAGCCGGTGACCGGCAGGGTCGGGGGGATGGTGGTGGGCGGTGGCAGGGTGGTGGGAACGCCCACACCCACGATCAGCACGTTGGAGGCCACGTTGCCGTCGGGGCACTCGGTGGTGATCGTGTACTCGCCGTCGGTGTCGAACTCGGCTGGAAGGGGGAAGGTGGCGTCGATCGGACCGTCGGAGTCGGTGCTGGCGGTGGCCGACCCGAGAGGCTGGCCGTTGATGAAGAACTCGACCAGGGAGCCCGGCTTGAAACCCGCGCCCAGGATGTGGATCTCGTCGCCTGGCTGGATAACCGGGGGATCGAACACGAACCCGCAGCTGAACTCGTAGGTGCCTGCCGCTGCGGGATGACCGACCGTGAGGACCCCGATGAACAGGAGTGCCACCAGCCCTAGTCTTCGCATCACTTGATCAAGCCTCCGCCGGGTTCGGTGGTCGGGTGCGGACCCCGACAGTCTGCCCGACGCGCGTGCAGAAGTCCACTATTTGCCATGACGACACCCGAACCTGCCCTCAGTCGACCGCACCCTGTCACCAGCCCCTGACGCACACCATCATCTGTCACCCACCAGGTTCCGGCACCGCCCGAGATGTGACACAGAGGCCGGGCTCAGGGGGCCACAGGTACGGCGGTCAGCACCCTGTCCACCGGTCCTGTCCAGCTGGCGGCCGCCGTCGGTTCCTCCTCGTCGACCTCCAGGCCCCGAGAACGGCGCCACTCCCAGTCGCTGGGAAGGTTGACGGACACATCGACCTCGTCGTCGACGACCACGGGCTGCCCGGCGTAGACCAACTCGTATCTCTCGAAGGGGGCCACCGCGCCCTCGAGCTCGATCTCCAGGGTGGCCGACTCCCCCGGACCCAAGGTGACGGTGGCCGAGTACACCCACCATCCCAGCTCGCGGTCCACCCCGAAGCCGATCGGGTTGCCGTCCAGGGTGCCCACCACCAGGCGGTGCGGGCTGTAGAAGGCCACCAACACCTCGTTGGTGCCCGTCGCCAGCCCCTGATCGTTGCTGCCCACCACGGCGTCGGGCAGGTCGAGGGAGGGCACAGCGTTGGTGAGGGTCACTGACGCCCTCGCCCCCAGCCGGCCCGAGACCGGGTCGGCGTCTACCTCGTAGCGCACCCTCCGCTCGAGATACACGTCGATCTTGTTCTGGGCACCGTTGGCGGTGACCAGCGAGAAGCCGTCCATCCCCGGGGCGGGAAGGGCCGCGTCGAGACCGATCGAGGCGAGGAACTCCTGCTCGTCGGGGTGGAAGCTGACCAGGCCGAGGCGGCCCTGCTCGACAACGGGGTGGAGACGGTCCGCCACGGCCCGGGGGTTGGGGAGATCGCCGGTGGTCAGCTCCTCGAAGACCTTGCGGCTGGCCTCGTCCAAGAGGTCGACCCGTTCGTCGGTGCTGGCGACCTCGTACTGGTCGACCAAGAGGAACTGCTCGGCGTTGCGGGCCTGGATCGGCCGGGACACCCCCTCGAGGCGGACGGGGCCCGTGAAGCGCATCAGCGCAGCCAGGGCACGGGGGTCGACCACCGCCACACCGTCCACCGCGCTACCACCTGCCTGGGGGTACAGCTGGCGCATCACCTCGGCGACGGTGGGTAGATCCGGACTCACCGTCACATCCTGGAGCGCATCCCAGGGTTGGTTGACCTCGTAGCGATCCAGGTAGTCGACCAGGCGCTGGTCGACCTCACCGTCGACGGTCACCGACACCTTCCGCTCCGAAGGAGAACTCGCATCACGCAACTCCTGGGTACGACCCGAGCGTGCCAGGCGGAGCTGGCCATCCACCGCGGTGATCTCGCCCCAGTTCCCCACGAACCCCCCCAGTCCCCGGGTCTCGGCCGGTGTCGTGAACATCACGAAATAGCGGCGGGGTCCATCCGCTCCGAGCATGCCCGGTACCACCGTGGCGGCCTCCACGGCCAGCTCTGCATCCGGGCGCGCCGAGTCGACCTCGGCGCGCAGCTCGTCCAAGCGTCCCGCCAGCGGACTCACCACCCAGCCCACGTCAACTCCGGCCAGACGCCACTGCGCCCGCCGTAGCGCATCGCGCGTGTCGATCAGGGGATCGCGGGCCGTGGCCACGAGCTCGAGGTCGAGGTGCCCGTCCTCGAAGGTCAGCTCCCCCACCCCTACCTGCCGGGCTGCGGCCGAGCTCACCCGGGTCAGGCGTGCCCCCTCGGCGGTGGCCACCCGGGCCGCCCGCAACTGCTGGCCGAGCACCGGAACCCCCCGGGCGGGCAGCGCCCACCACCCCTCGAGCGCCCGCCGGCCCTCTGCGAGGTGTCGGGCGCTGTCGGCCAGCGCTTCGGCCGCCCCCTGGTCGTCACCGCGCCGGGCCGCGGCCAGACCGGCCCGGGCCTCGCGCATCCCCTCGGCCACAGGATCGGCCGCCGCCCACGTGGCGACGGCGAACCCCGCGGTGGCGACCAGCAGCCCGCCGAGCATCACCAAGGCGACCAGGTGCGCCTTCCGGCGCACCCTCCGGGGTGCCACCCGGTAGGCGGACACCAGCAGCGGGGCCACCGCCAGCAATCCGACTCCGAGGGTCAGGGCGAAGGGTCCGGCGTCACCCAGGCGGAACAGAACCTGCACTGCCACAGCCGACACCACCGCGCCCAGCACCCGCGTCCGCCGGTCCCAGACCTGTGAGACAACGGCCAGCACCAGAGCCAGGGCCCCAACCCCGGCCCACACCAGATCGGGCGCGGCGATGGTCGCCACCCCAGCCATCCACACCCAGGTCGAACGCCGTGCCCGCGAGCCGGCCAGGATGACCACGGCCGCCCCGGCCGCCGAGATCGCCGGATCAGCCAGGCGCTGAGCCGACGGAGCTGCTCCCGACATCGCCGCCCCGAGCGCGCCCGCGACCGCGACGCCGACGATGGCGACCCGCGCCGAGGTGGCGGTGGCGGGCCGGCGCGAAGGCCGGCGCCGGGTGGGTGCCGGCTCGGGGGCGAAGAGGATGCTGTCGTCTGTCTGCACGTTGGTCGAGGATCAGTCGTTGAAGGGAGCCGGTCGGTGGCAGGATCGGTCGGTGAGGAAGATGGGTCGTCGGGAGGAGAACGGGCGGCGGCCACAATTGCACCGCTGTCCCCGAAATCCGGGCACGGGAGCGCAGCCGCAGCTAGGATTTCCGGCCCGGAGAGGACCCAGGACGGTCAGAAGCCAGTCTCGTCCCTCGATGTTACGGCGGAACGCCCAGGAGGACGGCGCAGTTGGAGCGCGAGGCCCACAACCCCCCGAACGGTCACCGGGCCCGAAACGGGTCCCGTGACTCGCGTGCCCGCCATGGCTGGCCGCGATGGCGTCAAGCTCTGGCCGAGCAGCGCGGGCCCGTCCAGGTGGCAATCGATGCCGCCGCCTGGGGGCTGGCTCTGCCCGCGGCCATGGTGCTGCGATACGAGTTCCGCGGCCCTGACCGGTGGGGACCCTTCACGATCGGGCACCTGGCACTGGCAATCGCCCTGGCCGTCGGCGCGCAGATCGTCCTCGGGGCCGCCGGTGGCCTCTACCGGGGACGGTGGCGGTACGGCTCCTTCGACGAGGTCGCCCACCTGGTGGGCACGGCTTTCCTGACCACGATCTGGTTGAGCCTGGTCAACCGCGTCGTTCCGAACCAGATGGTCCCCCAGAGCGTGGCGGTGGTGGGGGGAGCCCTGGCTCTGCTCATCATGGCCGCCACCCGCTACGTGTTCCGGCTCCAACTCGAACGAAGCCTGCGGCCCGACACCGAACACGCCGAGAAGGTCCTGGTGTTCGGCGCAGGTGAGGGCGGCATCCAGCTCGTCACCGCCATGCTGCGCAACCCGGCCAGCCCCTATGTCCCGGTCGGACTCCTCGACGACAGCCCGGTCAAGGGAAACCTCGAGATCATGGGAATCCCCGTTATCGGTGGCCGCGACCGCCTGGTCGAGGTGGCTTCCCTCACCGAGGCAACCACCCTGGTGATCGCCATCCCCTCCGCTGACTCCACTCTCATCCGTGAGCTCTCCCATGCCGCCCTCGACGCCGATCTCGACGTGCGGGTCCTGCCGGCCATCTCGGAGATGCTGGGCGGTCTGGTGGGAGTGGCCGACCTGCGGCCCATCACCGCCGCCGACCTGCTCGGCCGCCACGAGATCCAGACCGACCTGGAGGCCATCTCCCACTACATCACCGGCCAACGCGTCCTGGTGACCGGAGCAGGGGGCTCCATCGGCTCTGAGTTGTGCTATCAGCTCTCGCGCTTCGCTCCCGGCTCCCTGGTCATGCTCGACCGCGACGAGTCCGCCCTGCACGCCGTCCAGCTGCGTCTGGAGGGACGGGCCATGCTCGATTCACGCGAGCTGGTCGTCGGTGACATCCGCGACGCCGAGCGCCTGGCCGAGGTGTTCGACGAGCACCGCCCCCAGGTCGTCTTCCACACCGCGGCCCTCAAGCACCTGCCACTACTGGAGATGCATCCCCGCGAAGCGGTGAAGACCAACGTCTTCGGCACCCTGAACCTCTTGCAGCTCGGCATGGACCACCGTGTCGAGCGCTTCGTGAACATCTCCACCGACAAGGCAGCCGATCCCACCAGCGTGCTGGGCTACACCAAGCGCCTGGCCGAACAGCTCACGGCGGGGTTCGCCCGCCACGCGCCAGGCACCTTCCTGAGCGTCCGGTTCGGAAACGTGCTGGGCAGCCGGGGCAGCGTGCTCACCGCCTTCCAGGCCCAGGTCGACAGCGGAGGCCCGATCACCGTCACCGACCGCGATGTCACCCGGTACTTCATGACCGTGGAAGAAGCCGTGCAGCTCGTCATCCAGGCCGGTGCCGTCGGGCGCCGGGGCGAGGCCCTGGTGCTCGACATGGGCCAGCCCGTTCGCATCGACGAGGTGGCGCGCCGCTTCGCTGCCCAGGCCGACCGACCCATCGAGGTGGTCTACACGGGCCTACGACCCGGCGAGAAGCTGCACGAGGTTCTGATCGGCGCCGACGAGATCGACCAGCGCCCGGCACACCCCCTCATCTCCCACGTGCAGGTCCCGTCCCTCGAGACCGCCGACGTGGCCGCTCTGGCCGATAACCGCTGGGACGACTCCGGCCTGGTGGCCGAGCTGGCCCACCTCACCGGGGCCGGGACCACGGGCCGCTCAGAGAGCAGCTGACCACCTGCCCCACCCGGTTGCGGCGGGGTCAGCGCGTGGGGTGCGCCGGGTTCCCGACCAGCGGTCGTGACGGGGGCATCGGGCCTTGCACCACCGCACCGGCGCCGACCATCGCTTCGGGTGCCACCACCGCCCCTTCGAGCACCGACGCGCCGATCCCGATGAACGCGCCCTTCCCCACCGTGGCGTCCCCGGACACCAGAGCACCCGGGGACACGGTCACGTAGTCGCCTACCTCGGCTCCGGCGGCAACGGTGGCGTTCGCATTCAGATGGACGTGGCGCCCCAGTCGGGCATCGGCTCCCACCGAGGCGCCGGCCGCGACAACCAGGCCCTCTCCGGGATCCGCGCTGGGTGCCACGGTGCCTGCCGGATGCACGAGAGTGACCGGCCGATGGGTTGCGCCGTCGATACAGGCCTCGACCGATCGTCGCACCCGCCCGTCACCGATGGCCAACACGTAGCTGGCCTCCAGCTCGTCCAGCAGCGAGACCGGCCCCAGCACTGCCAGGCCCCGGCGGCCGATGGCAGCATCGTCGACCGCGTGGTCCGAGACGAACCCGAGAATCTGCCACCGCGCCACGGAGGCGTTGATGGCCTCCACGATGTCGAGCAGTTCGCGTCCGTGGCCACCGGCACCCACCAAGACAAGCGGCCCACCAGGCCCGGCCCCGTTCATGGCGGTGGTGCCTGTGTGGAACGGAACCAGGCCACTGTTCGGGTCAGACCTTCGGACAGGTCGACCGGTTCGACACCGGGGAACAGCCCCGCCAGGCGTGACGAGTCGGCCTGGGAGTGGCGCACGTCGCCCGGTCGGGGGTCGAGGTGGGTGACAGCCAGCGACCGGCCCATGACGACCTCCAGCTCGGCGATCACGGAGAGCAGGTCGGTTCGGGTTCCAAAGGCGAGGTTCACCGCGTCGGGATGGCTCACGCGACGACGCAGGGCGTCGACGATGACCGCCGCCACGGTGTCCACGAAGGTGAAGTCACGGCTCTGGTGACCGTCACCGAACACCGGCAGGGGCTCTCCGGCCAACGCGGCGGCCACGAAGGCAGGCACCACCGCTGCGTACGCGTGGTCGGCGGGTTGAAGGGGCCCGAAGACGTTGAAGAAGCGGAAGGCGAGGACCTCGAGCCCATAGGAGGCCGCCCAGGCCAGGGTGTAGGCCTCGGTGGCGAGCTTGGTGGCCGCGTAGGGACTGAGGGGCCGGGTGGCCAGCTCTTCGTGCTTGGGCAGGGTCGGGGTGGCGCCGTACACAGACGAGGAGGAAGCCGCCACCAGGTGAGGGGACCCCGCCCGGCGTACGGCCTCGAGCACCTCCAGGGTGCCCGTCACGTTCACCCGATGGCTGGTCACCGGGTCAGCGATCGAGCGGGGGACCGAAGGCCGGGCCGCCAGGTGCACCACCGCGTCGACCCCCGAGAAACACTCGTCAAGAGCCGCTGGGTCCAGGATCGAAGCCTCGATCAACTCGCAGGCCACCCCCTCCAGGTTCGACGCCTCGCCTGTCGACAGGTCGTCGATGACCCGCACCTCGGTCACGTCTCCCGATCCGGCCAGCACCCGACACAGGTTGGCGCCGATGAAGCCCGCCCCACCCGTGACCGCCACCCGCAACGACTCCACCTCCCTGGTCATCCTGTCCTCCCTCGGTCGCCTCCGGCGCCACGCTGTGGGTGGCGCTGTGGGTGGCGCTGTGGCCAACGTCGGGCGATGAGCCTACCGGGACGAGGCGGTCGGGCCAGCAGCTCGTCGTACACGCCCAGGGTGGTCTCGATCACCCTGGCCTGGTCGAAGTGGAGGAGCGCCCGCTGTCGGGCCGCGCTCCCCATGGCCCGGCGCATGCCCTCGTCGACCACGAGGGAGGCCAGCGCGTCGGCCAGCGCCACTGGGTCGCGAACCGGCACCAACAGGCCGGTGCGTCCGTGGGCCACCACCTGGCGGCAGCCCCGGATGTCGGTGGCCACCACGGGCCTTCCCATGGCGGCCGCCTCCATGGCCGACCGGGGATAGCCCTCACGGTGGGAAGCCAACACATAGATGTCCAGCGCGGCGTACACCTCGGCCATGTCCTCACGCCGTCCGGCGAACCGGACGCCCGCCTGCTCCGCCGCCTTGCGCTCTTCGGATCCCAGAGCGTCACCCTTGGAGGGATCGTCGGGCCCGACCACCACCACCCGGGCCGTGGGGTTCGTGACAGCCAGGGAGGCCGCCGCGTCGATCAGCTCACCGAGGCCCTTCTCGCGGACGAGCCGACCGACCGCCCCCACCAGCACGTCACCGGGTCCGGCGCCCAGCTCGGCCCGCACCCGCTCGCGGACCTCCCCGGGCACCGAGGCGGGAGCGAATCGGCCCAGGTCCACTCCGTTGCCGAGCAACCTCAACCGAGAAGCCGGGACTCCCAGGCGAGCGAGGACGGCCAAATCCTCGGGGTTCTGGACGAGCTCGCGGTCCGAGCAGGCCGCGGCCAGGCGCTCGGCGGCATAGACCACCGCCCGGCGAGGCCATGGGTCCTCGGGCAGGGCGTAGAGCCCGTGGACGGTGTTGACCACGGCTGCGACCCCGACGGCCCGGGCGGCGAGCCGCCCGTAGATGCCCGGCTTGGGGTTGTGGGTGTGGACGATGTCGGGTCCCAGCGCCACGAGGACCCTGGCCAACTCGGCGAGAGCCAGCAGGTCCTCGCCGGGTGCGACGGCACGGGTGGCATGGGTCAGGGCCACGTGACCGACACCCATGGCTTCGAGGGCCGCCACGTGGGGTCCAGGCGCCGACACCCCGATCACCTCGAAGCCGGCGGCGGCGAAGGCCGCCAGCTGGGGGCCCAACAACCAGTCCAGGCTCATGTCGGTCGTGGTGACGTGCACCAAGCGGGGTCGGGCCATCACCGCCTCAGGTGCTCACCGCGGCGTAGCGGCGGCGGTTGACCAGCTCTCGCAGCCGATCCTCGCCGCCCATGCCCCCAGCCACCTTGCGGGCGAAGAAGCCCATGCCGTCGCTGCGTTGCACCGGGCTGCGGGCCAGGCGGAGCGGATCGGTGGCCCCCACCGGGTTCGCCCGGGTTCCTGCCAGAGCAGCCGACCGGAAACGGGCCGCCACCTCCCGTTCGGCCACCGTGTTGGGAGCGACCGCCTTGGGATAGGCGAAGTCCAGGGGTGCCTGGCCGAGGTGATCACCGATCAGATCACAGGAGCGGTCCAGTTCCTCGGCCGCCTCTGGGGCACCGACCCGGTCCAGCAGCAGGTGGGTGTGGGTGTGGCTGCCCACCTCCACCAGGCCGGTGCTGTGGGCCTCGGCGAGAGCAGACCACGAAAGCGGCGTTCCACCGTTGGGAAAGGACCGGCCGGCCTCGACGAAGTCGGTGGCCAGGTAGAGGGTGACCGGGACCCGGTGACGCACCAGCACGGGCAGCGCGTCGGTTGCGAAGTCCATGGTGCCGTCGTCGAAGGTGACCGCCACCGTCCCGTGGACTCGGTCAGGCTCGAGGTCCCCAGCCAGCAACCCCAGGGCATCGCCGAGAGGCACCACACGATGGTGGGCCACCAGCCAGGCCAACTGCTCGTCGAAGAGTTCGACGGGGAGGTCGACCTCGAGGTCCGAGCGGGCTCCCACGCGGTGGTAGGCCAGGATCACCACACCGGAGAGCGGGCGGCGCACCACGTCCCAGCCGACCGAGGACCACTTGAGCGCTCTGCGCAGCGAGGAGGAGCGCGCCATCGGGTCATCCTGGCACGCTGCGAGACCCCGGGGATGCAGACCGGTGTGGGAGACTCGACCTCCCATGGGTGAGCGTCGCGCCGAGATCGCCGCCTACGTGCGCGGCCGCCGCCGCCTCGCGGCGCGCTGGCGCGACGCCCGTCGGCCCGAACCCAGCGTGGCCGAGGGAATCGAAGCGCTCCGAAGCCGCTTCGAGCTTCCCGACGCCGAGGACGATCCGGTGTTCGTGCTGTCCTGCGGGTGGCGCAGCGGGTCCACCCTGCTCCAGCGTCTCGTCGTCTCCTCCGGTGAGGTCCTGGTCTGGGGCGAGCCCTACCGCCAGGCAGACCTCGTGGGACGGCTGGCCGGTGCCGCTGCGACTGTCGGCCACCCTCCCCCGCGACGACGAGATCCTCCCGCTCGACGGCGCTGCCACCCCCGAAGAGCTGTCCGGTCGCTGGATCGCCAACCTGTGCCCCCACCCGACCCACCTGCTCGAAGCCCACCGGGCGCTCCTCCGCCGGCTCTACGCCGAACCGGCTCGCGCGTCGGCTACCCGCGCTGGGGCTTCAAGGAGGTCCGCTTCGGCGTGGACGACGCGCTCTACCTGCGCCTCCTCTTCCCGAGGGCCAGGATCGTGTTCTTGCACCGCAACCCATACGACGCCTGGGCCTCGTTCCGCCAGAACCACCGCGGGAACCACTTCCGCAACGGCCAGAGGGTCTGGACGGCCCGCCGATTCGGTCAGGTCTGGTCCCAACTGGTGCACGACGCCGTCTCACGGGCACACCTCGTGGACGCGCTCCTCGTCTCGTACCAAGACCTGGTCAGCGGAGAGGCGCTTCCCGCTCTCAGCCATCACCTCGGTGTCGAGGTACCCGCCGCGGCGCTCGACGTGCGGGTGGGGGCCAGCCGGCGCCGCGGCGCCCTCAGCGACCGGGTACCCGCCCCGGGACTGGCCCGCTCCGTCGAACCGCTCGCCGGTGCGTTGGGCTACCGGCGACACCCCCGCCCCAGGGCGACGGCACCGTGAACGACACTGCCGCCGTGCCTCCCGGCAGAGCGGCCCACTCGTCGACCACCGGAGCGACCCATGGCCAGCCCTTCGTGGTGGAACGGGCCGTTCCCGGCGACCGGGAGGCCATCGTCGAGCTCGCCGGTCGTGCCCTGGGTTGGGACGCCACAGGACCTCACTCCGAGTTGTTCGCCTGGAAGCACGAGGAGAACCCCTTCGGCGCCTCCCCCACCTGGGTGGCCCGGCAGGGCGGACGCCTCGTCGGCGTGCGCACCTTCATGCGATGGCGCCTGCGGAACTCCGATGGTCGAACGGCCACGATGGTGCGCGCCGTGGACACCGCCACCGACCCCGCCACCCGAGGTCAGGGCGTCTTCACCCGGCTCACGCTCACCGCCATCGAGGAGCTGACCACCCAGGGCGTGTCCGGCGTCTTCAACACCCCCAACGACCAGAGTCGGCCCGGCTACCTGAAGATGGGCTGGGCGTCCCTGGGCCGGATACCCATCACCGCCCGGCCCGCGGGCGCGGCCGCTGCGCTATCCATGCTGAGGGCTCGCCGCCCGGCCACCAAGTGGTCCCAGCCCTGCTCTGCGGGGGTGCCGGCCCCCGAGGCCTTCGCAGACGCCGAGGCGCTGGCGCGAACTCCTCGCCGCGAGGCCAGTGCCCAGGGGCTGGTCCACAGACCTCGATCCCGGCGTGCTCACCTGGCGCTACGGATTCGCTCCCCTGCACTACCGCTGCCTACTCGCGGGTGACCGCATCGAAGACGGCGTGGTCGTGTTCCGCCTCCGTGCCCGTGGCGCGGCGGTCGAGGCCGTGGTGTGCCAGGTCCTGGTCCCCGCCCGCTCTCCGGTGCGGCCCCGCCGTCTCCTGGGCTCGGTCCTGCGCGACAGCGGAGCCGACTACCTCCTGGCCACCCGCAGCGCTGGCGTCTCGGGTTGGCTCCCCCGAGCCACCGGCATTCCCCTCCCCGGTCAGGGACCGGTTCTCACCTGGCGACCCCTGGCCGACCACCGGGTTCCCGATCTCACCGACCTGGCCCTCACGATGGGCGATGTGGAGCTGTTCTGACGGTGGCGCCAACCGACCCGCACCCTCCCCGGTGGTCGCTGTGACCCGGAGCCGCCTCGACCGCCTGCGCACCCGGGCCGGACGGGCCACCCTGCGTTGGAGGGCGGCCTGGCCGCCGGCCCTGCCCCCACCCGAACCCCCAGAGCTCGGCGAGGACCGGGTGCCAGGACCACCGGCCTGGGTGGGAATCGGTGCCCCCCGCTGCGGCACGACCTGGTGGGCACGCCAGATGGCCTCCCACCCCCAGATCCCCCGGGGTGCCAAAGAACTCCACTTCTTCGACCACTACTGGAACCGGCCCTTCGGTCCCGCCGACGAATCCGCCTACCGGCGGTACTTCCCACGCCACGCCGACGAGCAGCCCGGCGAGTGGACCCCGGGCTACCTCTACCAGCCCTGGGTGCCAGGTCTGCTACACCAGGCGGCCCCCGATGCCCGCCTGGTGGTTCTCCTACGTGACCCCGTCGAACAGCTGGTCTCCTCTGTCAACTACTCCCACGTCCACCACGGTGCACCCGCCAACCCACTGATGGTCACCCGGCACCTCGGCGAGGCCAGCTACCACCGACACCTGCGCCACTGGGCGGCCACCACCGACCAGCCGATCCTGGTCCTCCAGTTCGAACGCTGCCGCCGTCAACCGGAGGCAGAGCTCGAGCGCACGTTCGCCTTCCTCGGCCTCGGACCCGCCACACAACCCGTCCGCAACCGACCCGTCAACGCCCGAGCCGCCACACCCCTGACCCTGACCGACCACGCCCGGCGAAGTATCGCCGAGTGGCTCGCCGACGACGTCCGGGCGCTCGCCGAGGACTTCCCCGACGTGGATCCGGGCTGGTGGCCCTCGTTCGGGGACCTGTGATGGCCGGCACCACGAGATCCCCTGGACCCCCCGGCACTGTTCGGACCGGTGCCGCGCTCGGTGACGCTCCCGGCGTGGTCTTCATCGCCGGCCTCGGTCACAGCGGCACGACGCTGCTGCAGTCGATGCGGGCTCGGGGGCCTCGGCTGGCCGCACGCTGCCGGCCCGGCACCCTCGCACTCAACGAGTGCCCGGTGCACCCTCCCCTCCTCGTCGATCGGACATGACCAGCCCCCCACGCCGAGAAGGCGAACCCGGTTGGTCACATGGCTGCGAACGGCTGCGGGTGGCGGTCCTGAAGAACCTGCCCTTCAACACGTGGCGCGGCCCTGGTCTCCCCTACCGGATGGATTACCTCCGTGAGCACGGCATAGACCCGATCACGACCGAGATGCCCTGGCACCCGCGCGCGCACCGCCTGGCTCTCCACCTACCTCCCCACCTCACCCAGACCTTCGCGCTGGCCCCGGCCATCGCCCGGGCCGACGCCGTCCTCGCCCTCTTCGAGAGCAGCGCCCACCCCCTCGCCCTGGCCCGGACCTTCGGTGGTCCGATGGCCAAGCCCCCGATGGTGGTGCTGTCGTGCTGGCTGCCCGAGGTGCTGGCCCGGGCGTCACCCCGGCGGCTCGGCTGGTACCGGAAGGCCTACCGGGGGGTGGACCGCCTCCTGTGCTTCTCGACCAACCAGGTCGGACCCCTGGCCGAGATGCTCGACCTCCCCGAGTCACGGGTGGCCATGGTCCCCTTCGGCGTGGACACCGACACCTTCGTTCCACCGGGGCAGGACGTGGCCTCCGGGGCAACCAGCCGGGTTGGCGACGACTCAGCGCAGCGACGACCCCTGTTGGTGGCCGCCGGACGCGACCGTGGCCGGGACTGGTCGACCCTGTTCCGCGCACTGGCGTCGCTGCCGCCCACCGGTAGGCCACGCTGCCGGGTCCTGTGCCGACCGGCCGATCTCGTCGGGATCGACGTGCCCGACTGGGTCGAGGTCGTGGGCCACGTCGACCGCGACCGATACCGGGCCGAGCTCCAGGCGGCCAGCATCGTCGCCGTCACGACCCATGTCCTGGGCTACCCCACCGGCCAGAGCGTCCTGCTCGAGGCCATGGCATGCGCGCGACCATGCGTGGTCACGAACACGCCCGCGATCGGCGACTACGTCCGCGCCGGTGTCGACGCGGTGTGCGTTCCGCCCCACGATCCAGAAGCGCTGGCCGGCGCGCTGGCGACGACCCTCGCCGACCCGGAGACAGCCGAGCGGATCGGCTCTGCCGCCCGCCTCTCCGTGGTGGCCCGGGGCAGTGCCCGCACGCTCTGGGCCCGGGTCGCAGCCGAGCTTGTCGACGCCATCGACGCCATCGACGCCATCGACGCCACAGAGGAACGGCGCTGATGCGGCTGGTGTCGGTGATCGACAGCCTCGCTCCCGGGGGAGCGGAACGCTCTCTGGTGGAGCTGGTACCCCGCCTGGCCCGCCACGGCATCGACCCCCACGTCTGCACTCTCCACGACCGGCCCGGCTACGCGAACGAGTTGGCAGACCGGGGGATCCCCGTGACGGTGGTGGGTACCGGGCCCGCCGCGGTCGCCCGCCTCGCCGCCCTGGCCCGCCGGGCCGACCTCGTCCACACCACCCTCTACGAGGCCGACCTCCTCGGCCGGGCCGCCGGCTTCCTGACCCGCACCCCCGTGGTGTGCACCCTGGCCAACGAGCGCTACACGCCCGAGCAGTTCGCCGAACCCGGTCTCTCCTCCCGCCGACTCCGCCTGGCGCGAGCACTGGATCGCACCAGCGCCCGCTGCGTGTCCCGGTTCCACGCGGTGTCAGCACCGGTGGCAACCCGGATGACCGATGCCCTGCGCATCCCCGGCGCCCACGTGGTGGTGGTCCCCCGCGGCCGGGATCCACTCCGGCTCCCCCCGACCGACCCTGACCGCCGACGTCGGCTCAGGGGCGTGCTCGGGTGGCCCGAGGGCCCAGTGCTTCTGGCCGTGGCCCGCCACGAACACCAGAAGGGCCTCGACGTCCTGCTGGACGCAACGGCCCTGCTGCGCCAATCCCATCCCGGCGTCTGGATAGTCGTGGCAGGAAGCCCCGGGAGAGCCACCAACGCTCTCCAGACGCGCGCCGTGGCACTGGGACCCGGCACGGTTCACCTGCTGGGAGCACGCCCCGACGTGGCTGACCTCCTGGCCGCCGCCGACGTGGCGGTACTGCCCAGCCGGCGCGAGGGATTCCCCGGCGCAGCCCTCGAGGCAATGGCCGTCGGTGTCCCCCTGGTCGCCTCCGACATCGCCACCGTACGCGCCGCGGTCGGTGAGCCTCCGACCGCTCACCTCGTCCCGGTGGACGACCCGGCCGCCTTGGCAGAGGCCGTGTCCGGGGTGCTCGACGACCCCGACCACGCCGCCGATCTGGCCCGCCGTGCCCGGGACCGCTTCATGGCCGAGTTCACCACCGAGGTCATGGCGAGACGGATGGCGGACCTGTTCTGGACCGCCGCCCGCTGACCGCTGACCTCACCCGCTCGGGCAGCGCCACGCTGGCGATCCGCGCCCCGGCCCGAAGGGTGAGAGGCCGCGCCCACCATGACCGCACGAAGGCCGCCAGGGCGGCGCGACGGTGGCCCTGACGCAGAGCGCCGGTGCCCACGATCGCCCAGTAGTCCTGACGGATGTCCGGCTCACCGGCCAGCACCTCCGGGTAGCGTGCCAGGAGCGTCTCGGCTGCCTTCCGGGGAGAGCCGCCATAGCGGGCGGTTCGAGCCGGCATCGGCTCACGGTGGATCCGCACCCCCGCGCCCGTCGAACGACCCACCTGCCAACCGTGGGCGCGGGCGTCGAGAGCCAGTCTCAGGATCACCTCGGTGTTCTCCGCGAAGTCGAGGTCCGGGTCGTAGCCACCTCCGCGAGCCCACACCGCTCGGCGCACCGCAAAGGTTCCCGGAAGGCAGGTACCTCGCGGGTAGGGGCGGTGGCTGGTGCCCCCCTCGCCGGGAACCAGCCAGCTCAGCCGGCCCTCGCCGTCGGTGACCACCGCCGCGGACCGCAACAGTCCCCGTTCGGGAGTGGCCAGCCGGTCGAAGGAGGCCAACCAACCGGGAAGGGCTTCGTCGTCGCTGTCCAGGAACGTCACCCACTCACCCCGGGCCCGGGCTGCGCCCACGTTGCGGGCCGCGGACCGTCCCTGGTTGTCCTGGCGGAGCACCTGCACCCGCGGGTCCTCTATCGCGCTCAGGAGCGCCGCGGTCCCGTCCACGGAACCGTCATCCACCACCACCACCTCGAAGCTGGGACCGGTCTGGGCCAGGACCGAGGACAGGGCTCGCCCCAGCGTCTCCACCCGCTGGTAGGTGGGGATGACCACCGTCCAGGTCGGCGGGGGGGTGCTGTCACCCATCAGGCGTGGCAATGTACCCGAAGCCGCCGGCGCCCACCGCGCCGACCCGCCCACCACCGACCCGCCCACCACCGACCCGCCCACCACCGACCCGCCCACCACCGACCCGCCCACCACCGACCCGCCCACCACCGACCCGCCCACCACCGACCCGCCCATCACCGACCCAGGCCCTACGCCACCGTGCACGACCCCGTCCTCCAGGTGATCACTGCAACCCACCGGCGGGGAGCCGAGGTCTACGCCGTGGACCTGCGCGACGCCCTCGTCAGAACCGGATACCCCATGGAGTTGGTCGCCCTCACACCAGGTGACGGGGTTGGTGGGCTCGACGTCGAGGCACTGGCCTCCAACCGCCACCTCGCCCTCGTCCCCCTGCGCCGCCGGGTTCGGGCCAGTCGAGGGGTGCTGGCCCACGGCGGAGCCACCCTGCTGGCCAGCACCATCGCCAGCGCCTCCACCGGAACTCCCGTCGCGTACCGCTCAATCGGCGACCCCCGCTGGTGGTCCCATCGTCGCACCCGCCGGCACCGGGTGGCCGCCCAGTTGCGCCGGACAGCGGTGGTGGTCGCCACCTATCCGGGTGCAGCCGCGACCCTGGTGGCCGACTACGGCCTCGCCCCCGGAAAGGTGGAGGTCATCCCCAACGCCCGACCCTCGGTCCGCTTCCCCGAGCCCGACCCCGACCAGCGCTCAGCGGCACGCCAGAGCCTGCTGCCCGGGGTCGAGGGTCCCGTCGTGGCCTTCGTGGGTTCGCTGTCGAACGAGAAGGACCCGGTACTGGCGGTGGCAGCCGCGGCCCAGTTGGCCGACGTGCACCTGCTGATGGTCGGATCGGGACCCATGCAATCCACGGTCGAGGCCTACGCCCGCTCGGTGGCACCGGGCCGGGTGCACCTGACCGGTGCGCTGTCCGACACCCGACCCGCTTACCTGGCAGCTGACGCACTCGTGCTGCCCAGCCGCACCGAGGGCTTCCCCGGCGTGGCCATCGAGGCCGGGCTGTCCGCGGTGCCCACGGTGGCCACCGACGTGGGCGGGGTCCGCGAGGTCGTGGCCGACGGTGTGACCGGCCGGGTGGTGGCCTCACCGTCGCCCGGTGACCTGGCCGACACCCTCCGTGAGGTGCTGGCCGACCGCGATGCCCTGGGGTCCGCCGCACGAGCCCGGTGCCTCGGGTCCTTCACCATGGAGGCCGTGGCCCCACGCTGGTGCGAGATCGTGGACCGGTACCTGACGTGAACCACTTCGGGCGTCGCTCGCGTGCGGGTGGTGGTGTTCGTGTCCCTGCCCGCCGGGCTGGGGGTTCGGCGCGCAGCCTCGCCACCGTGTTGGCCCACCTGGGATCCGACGTGCACCGCGTGGTGGCCTGCCGGCCCGGCACTCGCTTCGCCGGTTTGGTGAGCACCCGCCGTCTGGCCGAGGAGGTCGTGGACCTGCGTGCCGGCAGCGGCGGCGGCGGCCGCGGTGTCACAAGGCGAGCACGGCGAGTGGCCGACGGAATCCGCCTGGCCCGCTGGGGTCTCGCCCACCGCCACCAGGTGAGCGCCGTCCACGCCAACGGGCTGGCCGAGGCCATGCTGGCCTGGCCCCTCGCTCTGGGCGCGGCCGCGCCCATGGTGGTCTGGGCCCACGAGTGGGACGTGTCGCCCGCTGCGCGGGTGCTGGCGCCCCTGATGCGCCGAGGGGTCACGCTGCGCTGGGCCACGGTGAGCGACACCGCTCGCGAGGCCCTTGTGGCCAGCGGAGTGCCCGGCAGCAAGAAGGTGGCGGTGATCCCCAATCCGATCGACCCCGCCGAGATGGCCGCCTCACCCGAGGCCGAGCCCGCAACCAGCCCTGGCGAGGAGGTGGACGAGGTCGAGATCGCCTACCTGGGGGCACCGGCGACCTACAAGGGCTTCGACCTCCTGCCCGATCTCATCGATGGAGTGGCCCACCATCGGGTGCCGGTCCGCTGGCGGATCTGGTCAGGCCCCCGCTCTCAGGACCCCACCACCTGGGCCCGGCTGGAGAGCCTGGCCCACGAGGCAGGGCCGGAGGTGCAGCTGGAGGACAAGACCGCAGAGGTGGCCCACGCCTACGCGAGCGCCGACATCGTCGTCTGCCCGTCGCGGCAGGAGTCCTTCGGTCGGGTGGCGGCCGAAGCCATGGCCAGCGGGCGCGCCGTGGTCGCCTCGGACCTGCCCGCCCTTCGCCAGGTGGTGGGGCCGGCGGGGGTACTGGTCCCTCCCGAGGATGTGACAGCCACCGTCGAAGCCCTGGCCTCGCTGGCCGCCGATCCCCGCCGGCGCGCCGAGTTGGGCGCCCAGGGCCGGATACGGGCCCGGGCCTGGGCACCCGGACCGGTGGTCGAAGCGCTCCGGGTCGCCTACGGCCTCGACCGCCCGCGAGTCCTCGTCGTGTCCCACGAGGCCACCCGTACGGGTGCTCCCGCCGTCGCCGTCGAGGTCGTAGGCGCCCTCGCTCCCCGAGCCCGGGTCGAGGTCGTACTGCGCTGGCCGGGACCCTTGGCCCCCGACTTCGCTCGGGCGGGTGGCAGCCCCGACTCCGGTCGGGCGGGTGGCAGCCCCGACTCCGGTCGGGCGGGTGGCAGCCCCGACTCCGGTCGGGCGGGTGGCAGCCCCGACTCCGGTCGGGCGGGTGGCATGGTGCGCACCGAACCTCTCCGGCACCTGCGGGTCCTGTTGCGCCGGAACCGTCGCACCAGGGATGCTGCGACCCGCCTCGAGCGGTGGGCGGCCGGGAGGGTCCTGGACCGCAGCCGGCCCGATCTGGTGTGGGCCAACACGGTCCTGTCCGCCTGCTACCTGGAGCCGGCCCGGGCCCGGGGCATCCCCGCCGTACTTCACGTCCACGAGCTGGGCCGCCTGATTCCCGGCACGCTCCGGCGGTACGGGCCCGGCCTGCTCCCTGCTGGCGTGACCGTGGTGGCAGCCTCCCAAGCCGCAGCCGATGCGACCCGGCCACATCTGCCTCCCGGCGAGCGCTTGGCGGTCATCCCCTCCCCGATCGACGTGGACGCCGTGGCCCACAGGGCTCGGCAGCCACAGGTGCTGACCGACTCACCGGGACCTTCCCTGGTGGTTGCGTGCGGCGCAGCAACCCACCGAAAGGGAATCGACCGCTGGATCGAGATCGCGGCCCGGGTGCACGACGCGGACCCAACGGTCAGGTTTCGGTGGGTGGGCCGCGACTCTCCCCGGATGCTGCCCCAGGTCGAAGCCCGGGATCTGAACAGGGTGGTCGAACTGCTGGACGAGGTCGAGGACCCGCTCCCCCATCTGGCCGGGGCCACCGTGTTCACCCTGCCCTCGCGCCACGACACCTTCCCGCTGGCGGTGCTGGAAGCGATGGCCCTGGGCCTCCCGGTGGTCGCGTTCGACGCGGGGGGCATGGCCGAACAGCTCGGCGACACCGGTGTGCTGATCCCCGCCGACGACCTCGAAGCCTTCGCCGACGCCGTGGTCGACCTGATTCGCGACCCGGGCCGGCGATCCGACCTGGCAGAGGCCGCGATCCGCCGCGTGCGGAAGTTCGATCGGTCCGGTTTCGCCGCCACGGTCAACGCCCTGGCGGACGAGATCCTGGCCGACGAGATCCTGGATACGGGTCCGCAAGCGACTCGCGGCACGGCAGGCCCGGCGACCTGACACGGTCGAAGGCCCGGCACTGCACTACGCTGGCGATTCCGAACCCGCAGCGCCCGCCGCGGTCCGCGCCTCCGCATGGAACCCGTCCAGTACCTTCGCATCCTGCGCCGCCGCCTGCGCCTGATCCTGGCGCTCACGGTGCTTGGCGCCCTGCTGGGGGTGGCCAGCACGCTGGGCGCCGATGAGGCCAAGGCCCCCCAGCGCCAGCTCTACCTGGCCACCCACATCCTGATCGACGAGAGCACCGGTGACGCCCCGGTGAACCTCGGCCTGGCCCAGATGGTGGCCACCAGCGGTGAGGTACCCCAACGGGTCGCTGACCAGCTGGCGAGCGACCCGCTCACCCTGGTCGACAGCGTCCACGTGGCCTCCAACCCGACGGTCAGAACGCTGCAACTGTCGGCGGTGACCGACGACGCGGCTTTGGCCGAGTCCATCGCCAACACATTCGCAGCCGAGCTGGCCACCTACCTGATCGAGAGGGACCAGGCCGAACGCGACACGCTGGTTGCCAACCGCCAAGAGCAGGTGGACCGACTCCAAGCCGAGTTCGTGGCCCTCAGCGAGACCTCCGCCGGCCTGCCCGAGGACGAGCAGGAGCTGAACCAGGCCCAGCAACGGGCGGTGGCAGCCGAGATCACCGAGATCGAACAGGAGATCGACCGCCTCGAGGCTGCGCCGCTGGCCAGCGAGCAGCTCACGACACTCCAGGGAGCGTCTGCCCAACCCGTCGAGCGCTCGGAGCTGGCCAACCTTCTGGCCGACCCCAACCCCCGCCGGGGTGGCAACCGAGACCAGCAATCCAGCGGGGTGCTTCCCGGCATCCTCAACCCCACCCGCACCACCAACCAGACCCCTGCGGGCGGGGCCGCCGACCATCCGGCGGCCCGCGCCGGAATCGGCGGGATCCTTGGCTTCATGGCCGGAATCGGCCTGGTCCTGCTGATCCAACGCTTCGACCCGCGCCTGCGCACCAAAGAAGACGTCGAAGAGGCCTTCGGCCTGCCGGTCGTGGCCGAGATGCCCAACCTGCCTCGCCGCGAGCAGCAGCGGGCGGGCCTGCTGACCCTCGAGGCACCCCGCTCCCCGACCGCCGAGGCCTACCGGGCGCTGCGATCCTCGTTGGTGTTCGCGGACAGCGAGAACACACCACGCAACCCGCCCGCGGGATCACCAGGAGGCGGGGCCCACTTCGGCACCGACGGGCACGAGAGCGCCGCGCCAGAGGGCAAGGCGGAGCGACCGGCCAGGGTGGTGATGGTCACCTCGCCGGGACCTTCCGAGGGCAAGACGACCAGTTCAGCCAACCTCGCAGTGGTCCTGGCCGAGGCCGGCTACTCGGTGCTCGCCGTCAACTGCGACTTCCGCAAGCCGCGCCTGCACCTGTTCCTTCGTGCCCAGGAGATACCCCGCCGAGTTCTGGAAACAGCCGCCCCCGGGGTGCGCATGGTCACCGACGTGGTGGCTGACTCCAGCCGGGCAAACCCTGCTGAGATCGTCGCCGCCCAACGGCACCTGGTGCAGCAGGCCCGTTCACGGTTCGACATCATCGTGCTCGACACCGCTCCCCTACTCACCACCAACGACGCGGTTGACCTGCTGCCCGAAGTCGACCTGGTCGTGGTCGCCTGCCGCGCCGGGCGCACCACCCGGGAGACAGCCCAGCGCACCGCAGAGGTGCTTCGCCGCCACCACGCGCCCATGGCCGGCTGCGTGCTCGTGGGCGCCACCGACAGCCCGTCCGCCCGGTACTACTACTACTACGGCGACCAGCGTTCGGAAGGTGCCCGGGGCGGGATTCCGGCCCGCGAAGCTGTTCCCACCGGCGGGAACGGCACGACCAGCGAACCCAAGGGCAAAGGCACCCACAGCTCCGACGGTGCCGGTGGCAGCGAGGATGGCAGTGCGGGCAACAGCGCCAGTGGCGGTGCCAGCACCTCACCCATCAGCCTGACCACGCGGCCCGGCGAGCGGCGACGCTGATCGGCTGCGGCCGGTGGGCCTCGCCACGCTCGTCCGCACCGTCGCATCCCTCGGCCTTCCCAGCGGCCTGCGCACTCCTTCCCGGCCCCTCGACACCGATTCGTGGAACCGCCTGGTCCCGCTGCTGTCAGACCTGTGCCTGCTCGCCCCTCTCGCCGAAGCGATCGGAGCCGGGAGGTGGCCTGCGTCCCCGAAGCAGGCACGAGACCTCACCCGGCGCCACGAGGCTCTGGTCACCCGCGACGTGCTGCTCGAACGGCACCTCCTGGCCTGCGTCGGCGCCCTGGCCGAACGCGACATCGTCCCGCTCGTCCTCAAGGGGCGCGCGATCGCCCACCATCTCTATGGCGACCCGGGCCGACGGTCCAGCCGCGACGTCGATCTCCTCGTCCCCCCGTCGACCCTCCCCGAGGCCATCGAGGCGCTCGAGGCGGCCGGCACCACACGTCGCTTCCCCGAGCCCGTCCCCGGCTTCGACGCCCGGTTCTCCAAGGGCGCGGCCATGGTCTTCGGTGACGGCTCCGAGATCGACCTGCACCGCACGCTGGCCCAGGGACCCTTCGGGGTCCTGGTGGACCCCTGGCTGCTGTTCGACGGCGCTGTCACCGTCGACATCGGCGGTCACGTCATCCGGTTCCCTTCCCTGGAGGCCACCGGAGCCCACCTGTGCCTCCACGCCGTGCTGGGCCAGCCCGTGCCCCGCGCCAACCAGCTGCGCGACGTGGCCATGCTGGCCTTTCACACCGGCCTCGACACCGAGAGGCTGTTGGCGCTGGCCGCCGAGTGGGAAGCTGAAGCGGTGATCGCCTACGCGGTCGGTACCGCCTGCACAGAGCTCGACCTCGCCGCCGACATCTCCCCGCTGGCCTGCTGGTCCCGGGACTTCCGACCTCGAACACGCGATCTGCAGCGCCTGCGGCCCTATCTGGGGCATACCCGGAGGGGCGCCACCATGACCCTCGGAGCTCTGCGCGAGATCCACGGTCTTGAGGACCGGCTCCGCTACACCCGGGCGGTGGCGCTACCCCGGCGGGCCCATCGCTCCACCACCGACCGTCTTGCGCGCGGCTGGCGCGCACTGGGGGTCCGGTGACGCCAACCCGACCCCAACCCTCGCCTACCGGACCTCAGCGCGCGCCCCGCCGTGGACCCCTTCGACCACCCCTCAGCTGGGACGCACCCGCCCTTGATCGAACACCCGACGGGGCGGCCCCCACCGGGGGACCCCGGGCCCCTCTGCGCCGGGACACCACCTGGGGGCTGTTGGGAACCGCGACGATCCTCGCGGCCATCGCCGTGTTCGTCTACGGGGAGATCACCACCGAACGGAACCTGCTCCCCGCGGTTGTGGCCATCCCTGTGCTCGTCATCCTCGCCAGCCCCGTGCTGGCCCGGGCCCGTTCCCTCGAACCCGATTTCGACCTGGCCGGCATCATGCTCACCTGCCTGGGCCTGAAGTTCGTCGGTGCCTACTTCCGTCTCGCAGGCGCCGTCGACGCGCTCGAGTACAACCGGGAAGGAGCCCGCCTGGCGGACAGCTTCCGCCAGCTCGACTTCTTCGTGGACACCGGGCGCGAGGTGCCAGGGACGGGCACCGTGCGCTACGTGACCGGGCTGGTCCACGTGGTCACAGGTTCCACTTTCGTCGCCACCTTCCTCTTCTTCACCTTCCTGTCGTGGCTCGGGCTCTCGTTCTTCTGGCGGGCCTTCCGCACTGGGGTCCCCGACGGCGACCGGCACCGCTACGCCCTGCTGGTCTTCCTCTGGCCCTCGCTGCTGTTCTGGCCGTCCTCGCTGGGCAAGGAGGCCCTCCTGGTGTTCACGGTCGGGCTGGCGTCCTGGGGTGCGGCCCGACTCCTCACCCACGAACCGGGCGGTCTCTCGATGCTGGGCCTGGGCCTGGCTGCAACCGCCATGGTCCGCCCCCACGTGGCCCTCATCTCCCTGGTCGCGGTCGTGGCCGCCACGCTCTTGAGGCGCAGCCAGGGCGATCCTGTGGCCCGCCTGGCAGCCAAGGTGGCGGCCGTGCTCGTGCTGCTGGTCGGCGGCGCCGTGCTGGCCTCCGCGACCGCCGAGTTCCTGGATCTGGAGAACCTCGGTGCCACCGAGATCAGCAGCGCGCTGGGCAGCACCCAGGCCATGACCAGCCAAGGTGGCTCGGCGTTCACTCCCGCCCGGGTCGACAACCCCCTCCAGTACCCCTGGGCGGTCGCCACGGTTCTGTTCAGGCCCTTCCCGGGCGAAGCACCCGGCCCTGAAGGTCTCGTGTCGTCCCTGGAGGGTCTGGTCCTGGCGACCCTGGTGGTTCTTAGCTCCCGGCGTCTGGCACGTGTGCCCGGGCAGGCTTCCCGCGTCCCCTACCTGATCTACGCCGTGGCCTTCGTCGCCGTGTTCGTCTTCGCCTTCGCTGTGATCGGCAACTTCGGGATCCTGGTGCGCCAGCGCACCGTCGCCACCGCCCTGGTGATGGTTCCCCTCGCCGTGCAGGCACTCCCGCTACGAGCCCGACGCCCCGCAACCAACACCGGGGCGGACGATGCGAACGGCGCCGCCGGGGCGGTCGCGCTGTGAGCGTACGGTCCTGGTGGGGATGGGGAACCGAAGACGCCGCGCTCGACTCCGGCGAGCTGGCGCTGGTGGCCGCCGTGATGGCCGAGCAGATGCGACAGCCCTTGGAGCCACCCCGCGATCCTCCCCCCGTCGATGAGCTCGACCTGGGCCAGCCGCGGATCCGCCCGCCCGCTGTCCCTGGCCGAGTTGGTCACCGCCGACCCCCACAGCCGCGCCGCCCACAGCTACGGCCGGGCCTTTCGCGACGTGGTCCGTGCCCTCGACGGGCGCATCGACCATCCCACCGACCTGGTGGCCTGGCCCCGCAACGAGGTCGACGTGGTCGACCTGCTCGACTGGTGCAGCTCCGCCGGCTGATCGCGGCGATCCCCTACGGCGGTGGCTCCTCGGTGGTGGGCGGAGTCGATACCTGAGGTCGACGACGACTACGCGGGAGTCGTCACCATCGACCTGACCCGACTCGACCGAGTGCTCGAGTCGATCCGGTGTCACGCGCCGCCCGCATCCAGGCCGGCGCGCTCGGCCCGCGCTCGAAGACCAGCTCCGTCCCCACGGCTCACCCTGCGCCACTTCCCCCAGTCCTTCGAGTTCTCCACGCTGGGCGGGTGGCTGGCCACCCGCTGCCGGCGGGCACTACGCCACCGTGTACACGCACATCGACGACCTGGTCGAGTCCATGCGGGTGGTCACGCCGGCCGGCATCAGCGAGTCGCGCCGCCTTCCCGGATCGGGAGCCGGGCCCTCCCCCGACCGCCTGCATGCTCGGGCAGCGAGGGGACCTTCGGCGTCATCACCGAGGCCTGGATGCGCCTCCAGGACCGACCCGTGCACAAGGCTTCGGCCGGCGTGCGTTTCTCGGCCTACGACCAGGCGGTCGACGCCACGCGGGCCGTCGCCCAGTCCGGGCTGTTCCCCACCAACTGCCGCCTGCTCGACGCCGCGCGAAGCCTCCCTCTCCGCCGGGATGAGCGACGGCAGCCACCTGCTGGTGCTGGGCTTCGAGTCTGCCGACCACCCCGTCGACGCCTGGATCGAGCGGGCAGCGACCATCGCCCGTGACCACGGCGGTGAGATCCCCGACGGTGTGTCGGTGACCAGCACGCCAGGTTCCCGAACAGAAGCAGCCGGGGTGCGGGCCACGAGGGTGCCGTCGGGGCGTGGCGCAACGACCTTCCTGCGGGCGCCGTACCTGCGGGACGGCCTGGCACGGATGGCGATGATCGTCGAGACCTTCGAGACGGCGTGCACCTGGGACGCGTTCGCCGACCTCGACGCCGAGGTCCGGGCGGCGGTCGGCCGAGCGCTGGAGGAGGTCTGTGGTGGCGGGCTTCGTCACCTGTCGGTTCACCCACGTCTATCCCGACGGTCCGGCGCCCTACTTCACCGTCATCGCCCCGAGCCGAACCGGATCCGAGGTCGACCAGTGGGACGAGATCAAGGCCGCCGCCACCGAGGCGCTGCTGGCCGCAGGCGGTACCATCACCCACCATCACGCGGTCGGCCGGACCCATGACACCTGGTACCGGCGCCAGCGCCCACCAGTGGTGGGCGCCGCGTTGGCAGCCGCCAAGGCCGCCTTCGACCCCGCCGGGATCTGCAACCCCGGCGTCATCGCCTGAGCGACGCGGCGTAGCCGGTCGGGGCCTTCCCGGCCGGACCGTCCCGATCAGGGTGGCGCCAGCAGGCGACCGGCCAGGCGTTCCAGACCGGCCACGCGGCTGGCCTTGACGAGCACGACATCGCCCTCGCCCAACCGGCCCAGAGCCTCGATCGCCGCCTCCAGGTCGGCCACGTGGTGGGCGCCACGGCCGTAGTCGGGTGCGTCCACCGCGATCACCTCGATGTCCAGCTCCTCGGCTTCGGCTGCAACTTCCTGGTGAGCCCCCGGGCTGTGCGCACCCAGCTCGGCCATGGCACCCAGTACGGCCACCCGCCGGCGCGCTTCGAGGTGAGCCAGGGCCCGGAGGGCAGCGACCACCGACACCGGGTTGGCGTTGTAGGCGTCGTTGAGAATCCGGGCTCCGCCCGGCGCCGTCTGCAGGTCCATCCGCCAGGGCGACAACTCGGCCTTGCCCAGCCCGGCGGCCACGGTCTCCACCGGCACCCCGAGGGTCAGGGCGGCAGCCGCCGCGGCCAGGGCGTTGGCCACCTGGTGGAAGCCCCGCACCGGGAGGCGAACGGGTACGGACCCCCACGGCGAGCGCAGCACGAAGTGGGCGCACAGGTGCTCGTCGAGGACCGCCTCCTCGGCGCCCACGTCCCCGCGATCGCCAAAGGTGACGATCCGGGCGGCGGTGCGCCGGGCCATGGCGGCCACCTCTGCGACGTCTGCGTTGAGTACGGCCACGCCTCCCACCTCTGCGGAGGGAAGTGCCTCGATCAGCTCGGCCTTCGTGGCGGCGATCGCTTCGAGGCCGCCGAACTGCTCGGCGTGGGCCAGCCCCACTGTTGACACGACCCCGACGGTGGGCCGGGCCAGGTCGCACAGCGTCGCGATGTGGCCACGACCACGGGCCCCCATCTCCACAACCACCGCCTCGGTACCTTCAGCTGCGTTCAGAAGCGTCAGAGGAACACCCAACTCGTTGTTGAGCGAGCGCTCGCTGGCTGCCACCACCCAGGTGGTGCGCAACACGGCGGCCAGCAGGTCCTTGACGGTGGTCTTGCCCACCGATCCGGTGATTCCCACCACCCGCTCGCCCAACCGGTCGCGCGCCGCTGCCCCCAGGAGACCCAGGGCTTCGACCGTGTCGTCCACCACGATGGCCGTGCCACCGTGGGGCTCGCGGGCGGTCAGGTAAGCCGCGGCGCCTGCGGCCAGGGCGGCGTCGACGAAGTCGTGTCCGTCGCGCTCGGCCACGATCGGCACGAACAGCTGGCCCGGGTGCAGGGTACGGCTGTCGATGGAGGTCCCGTCGATGCCCACGTCGGGACCGACAAGCCGCCCGCCGACGACGGCGGCGACGGAGGCCGCCTGCTGCTGCACTCAGCCTCCGGCCGGGACACCGTGGCGGCTGCGGGCCCGGTGCCATTCGAGCTGGGCGGTCAGCCCCTGGCGCAGATCCACGACGGGTTGCCAGCCGAGCAGGGCCTGGGCCCGCTCGATCGAGCCACCGGTGCGGGCGACGTCGCCCGGCTTGGCCGGCTGGTGGTCGACGGCGACGGGGGTTCCCACCAGTTCTCCGGCCAGGTCGAGAACCTCGGCGACCGTCGTCTCAGAACCCCCGGCGATGTTGACCACCGTGCCTCCTGGGACGTCGGCGTCCGCGGCCGCCAGGTTGGCGGCCACCACGTCGGCGACATAGGTGAACTCCCGCACCTGCCGCCCGTCGCCGAAGACGGCCACCGGTCGGCCGGCGAGAGCGGCTTCCAGCAGGGCGTGCATCAACATGTCCGGGCGTTGGGAAGGCCCGTACACGGTGAAGTAGCGCAGCGAAACGGTGGGGACCCCGTACACCTCGGCGTAGAGACCACACAGGTGCTCGGCGGCCAGCTTTGTCACCCCGTAGGGGCTGTGGGGCCTCGGGAGGTCGCTCTCGCGGCGTCGGATAGCTGGTGGCGTTGCCGTACACCGAGGAGCTGGAGGCGTACACGAATCGGTCGAGATGTGATCCCCGGGCGGCTTCGAGGAGTCGCTGGGTCACCGCGATGTTGCGCTGCTGGTAGATCGCAAACCCCTCGTTCCACGACAGGCGCACACCGGGTTGGCCGGCCTGGTGGTAGAGGGTCGAGGCACCGTCCACGAGCGCGGCCAGTTCGTCTCGTCCGATCTCCAGGAGGTCGGCTTCGAGCAGTTCGAAACCCGCGCGGCTGGTGAGGGGCTTCAGGTTGGACCGCTTCTGGAACACGTCGTAGTAGTCGGTGAGGCAGTCGACTCCCCTCACCGTCACGCCGTCGTCCAGCAGGCGCGCCGCCAGGTGGCTCCCGATGAAGCCGGCTACCCCGGTCACCACCGCGGTCGGCCCTGCGTTCGGATTGGCTGGCGGCACGGCGCGCACCCTACCGGCTGGGCACTCCTTCGGAGGGAGTCCGACCGGAGCGCCCGACACACCACTAGCGTGCCGGTGGTGGGCCCCGACCTGACACCGCCGCCCGTCGGCTCGGAGCCGACGGCACCCACGTCCGGGCCTGGCCCCGAAGGCCTGCGCCTGGTGGTCCTCTTCGGCGGCGAGTCCGCCGAACACGAGGTGTCCTGCGTGACCGCCGCTCACGTCCTGGGAGCCGTCGACCCGGACCGCTACCACATCGATCCGGTGGGCATCACCCGCGACGGCACCTGGGTCAGGGCGGAGGCGGCCCGGGCCGCACTGGGTGCGGGGGCCGCCGCCATCCCCCGGCACTGGAGCCCGAGGGGACTGCGGTCGAGCGCTCGGCGGTGTTGGCCTCCGGCCCCGGCGAGCAGGTGGTGGTGTTCCCGCTTCTGCACGGACCGCGAGGCGAGGACGGCACCGTGCAGGGCCTGGCCGAGCTGGCCGGCGTGCCCTACGTCGGCTGTGGTGTGCTGGCCGCGGCTCTGGCCATGGACAAGGCCAAGGCCAAGGAGGTCCTGGCCCAGGCCGGGATCCCCCAGGGGCGCTTCGCCGTGGTGCGCCACGTGGCAGGCGGGACTCCCCCGACCTCGGACCCGGTGGACCCGGTGGAACGGGTGGGTGGCTACCCCGTGTTCGTGAAGCCGGCCAACATGGGCTCGTCCATCGGCGTGTCACGCGTCGAGGGGCCCGGGGGAATGGCCGAAGCCCTCGCCCTGGCCGGCGCCTACGACGAGTGGGTGTTGATCGAGGAGGCCATCTCGGGCCGCGAGATCGAGGTCGGGATCCTGGGTGATCTCGATCCTCGGGCTTCTGTTCCCGGCGAGGTGCGCTCCGCGTCGGCCTTCTACGACTACGAGGACAAGTACCTGGACGGCCGCGCCGAGTTGTTGATACCCGCGCCCCTCGACGACGCCCAGACCGACGCTGTCCGGAGCCTGGCGCTGCGGGCGTTCGCCGCGCTTCGGGGTGCGGGCCTGGCCCGGGTCGACTTCTTCTTCGAGGAGAGCGGGCGCGGGTTCCTGGTAAACGAGGTCAATACCATGCCCGGGTTCACACCGATCTCGATGTACCCGCGCCTGTGGGAGGCGACCGGCGTGGCCTACCCCGAACTGATCGACCGGCTCGTGGCTCTGGCCATCGACCGTCACCAACGCAACCGGGCCCGCCGCTCGGCCTCCCGCCGCCCTTCACTGCACCGCGCACCCTGAGGCCGGCGGAGCCTCCCGACTCACCCTTCCGAGCAGGTCGCCAGCGCGTCAGGCGCTGGGGCCCTGTGGCGGATCGGGTACGAGCGCTGCATGCAGGAATCGCAGCAGCTCGCGGCGGCGGAGGACCAAGGAACGCCGACCGGCGGGGATCCCCACCCCCCGCAGCACCTCCACTTCGGTTGCCGCCCCGATGAGCGTCGAGTACACCGACACCAGCAACAGGCGCGGATCAGCCTGCCTTAGCCGGCCGGCTTCGATCTCGGCCTCCAGCCAGGCCACCGCCGGGTCGACCAGCCAGGCCAGGGCATCCAGCAGGCGCGTGGCGTGAGGGGGTCCCAGGCGGGTGAGCTCGCGCAGGATGCCGAGCAGTTCGGGGCGGCGCAACGCCAAGCGGAACACCGCCCGCACCAGTGCCTCGACGCGGTCCCAGCCCGGACCCGCACCGGCCACTGCCTGTTCCAGGACTGCGGTGAGCTCGGCCGCGCCCTGGTCGATGACCGCGTCCAGCAGCTCCTCCTTGGACGGGAAGTAGTAGAGGATCGTCTGCTTGGTGACGCCCAGCTCGGTGGCCAGAGCGTCCAGGGAAGTCGAGTCGTAGCCCCGCCCCCCGAAGCTGGCGAGGGCCACTGACAGGACGCGGTCGCGGGCGGGTCGACCGCGATCAGTTGAGCCCGGGCGGGTGCCAACGGTGCCAGTGGCTTCCCGACCGGAGCCCGCGGCCGCGCTGCTCATCTACCAGATGGTAGACGCGACCCCTTACCAAGTGGTAGAGAATGGTGTGTGATCGCCGACTCCCTCGCCGGCAAGCGCATCCTGGTCACCGGAGCCACCGGCTTCCTGGGCACTGCCCTGGTCGAACGGCTGCTGCGCAGCGTCCCGGACTGCGAGTTGGTCCTGCTCATCCGCCCCGGACGGCGATCCACCGTCAAGCGACGCCTCGAGCGCGAGGTGCTGAAGAACAACGCCTTCGACCGCTTGCGAGCCGAGCTGGGAACGACGGTTTCGCCGACATGGTCGCCCGCCGGGTGTCGGCGGTGGCCGGTGACGTCTCCACCGACGGCCTCGGCCTCGACCCCCAGGGACTGGACGCCCTGGCCCGCTGCGACCTCGTTATCCACTCGGCAGCCACGGTCTCCTTCGATTCGCCCCTCGACGCCGCCGTCGAGGTGAACCTGCTCGGCGCCAGCCGCATCACCCAGACGCTCACCGCGGTGGGAAACCCGGCTCACCTCGTGGCCGTGTCCACCTGCTACGTGGCCGGAAGCCGCCGGGGCCGCGCACCGGAAGATCACGTGGCCGACAGCGACTTCTTCCTCGACGTGGACTGGCGCGCCGAGGTCGCCGCGCGCGCGCCGGGCCCGGGCCGACGTCGGATGCCGCCAGCCGAAGTCCTGACCGCCTGGATGACGTTCAGGGCCCAGGCCCACGCCGAGTCGGGTGCGGCGGGCACCCCGCTGCTGGCCGAAAAGACCGAACAGCTGCGATCGCGCTGGGTGGCGGACCAACTCGTCGAAGCCGGCCGGGCCCGAGCGCGCTCGCTGGGCTGGCCCGACGTGTACGCCTACACCAAGGCCCTGGGTGAACGCGCCCTGTTGGCCTCGCGAGGCGACGTACCGGTGAGCATCGTGCGACCCTCCATCATCGAGTCCGCCTACGCCGAACCGGTTCCGGGGTGGATCCGCGGCTTCCGGATGGCCGAACCGGTCATCATCTCCTTCGCCCGTGGACTCCTGAAGGAGTTCCCCGGCGTGCCCGAGGGCATCGTGGACGTGATCCCCGTCGACCTCGTGGTCGGGGCCATCGTCGCCACCGCGGCAGCGGGCCCCCCGCCCGAACCCACCGTCGTCCAGGTGGCGTCTGGGTCGGTCGAACCCTCTGCGCTACCGGCGCCTGGTCGACACCGTGAGCGCCTGGTTCCGTGAACGGCCCCTCTACGACCAGCACGACCAGCCCATCGCCGTGGCCGACTGGACCTACGGGGGACGCGGCGGGGTGGTCGACGAGCTGCGGCGCGCCACCCGGACCCTGGAGCGGGCCGAGCGGGTGCTGTCGTCGCTGCCCCTGCGGGGCAGACAGGCCGAGTGGAACGCCACCATCGAGGAGAAGCGCGAGGAGGCGCAGCGAGCCCTTAGCTACGTCGAGCTCTACGGCGCCTACGCGGAGTGCGAGGCCGTCTACGGGGTGGAGCGGCTCCTCGACCTCTGGGACGGCGCTCGACATCTCCGATCAGCAGGCGTTCGCACTTCGACCCGCGCGTCCATCGACTGGGACCACTACATCAACGAGGTGCACCTGCCCTCGGTGGTGGAGCACGCCCGTGTCAAGACCGCACCCAGCGGGCGGTCGGCGACGCGCCGCGAAGAACGCCTTCGAGGCCAGGTCCTCGCTCCCGAGCGTCACCTCGCCGCCTTCGACCTCGAGAACACCCTCATCGCCTCGAACGTGGTGGCCTCCTACGCCTGGCTGGCCACCAGACGGCTCCCCTCAGACGAGCGGCTGCGCTTCACCGTGCGCACTCTCGCCGAGGCGCCCGCCCTGCTACGGCTCGACCGCCGCGACCGGAGCGACTTCCTCCGTCACTTCTACAGGCGCTACGACGGCGCCCCCGTGGACCAGATCGACGAGGACACCTGGGAGATGTTCTCGGACCTGATCCTGGCCAAGTCCTTCCCTGCGGCGATCCGCCGGGTCCGGGCCCACCGCAGCGCCGGTCACCGCACCGTGCTCATCACCGGCGCGCTCGACTTCGTGATCGAACCCTTGCGCCCCCTCTTCGACGACATCGTGTGCGCCAGGCTGCGTCCCGAGGCGGGCACCTACACGGGCGAGCTCCTCGACGTGCCCCCAACCGGTGAGACCCGTGCTCAGGTGCTGGCCGACTACGCCGACGCCGAAGGCCTCTCGTTGTCCGAGTCCGTGGCCTACGCCGACTCCACCGAGCGACCTGCCCATGCTCGAAGCCGTGGGCTTCCCCGTCGCCGTCAACCCCGAGACGCGTCTGGCCGCGGTGGCACGCAAGCGGGGCTGGCTGGTCGAGCACTGGAGCCGCTCCCCGGGAGCACCCCACCGCAGCGTGCCGATCGGCGACCGCTTCGCCGAGGGTGCCCGCCACCGCTCCACCTTCGCCGTCTGGACCGACCGGGCCCGGCGCCGTGTGGCCGAGGTGCGGGGAACCCAGAGCCGGGAGGCCAAGCGGTGAAGGCCCTGCGGGTCGAGCGCAACCTGGCACGCTTCGCGCGCGGCCGCTCTGGCCGGCAGCCTGGGCGGCGGGCGGGGCGCTCGCGTCGGTCCGCTGCGCCTGCGAGACGTCGACCCCCCCGAGCTGCCCGGACCCGGCTGGGTGCGGGTACGACCTCGCCTGGCCGGCATCTGCGGATCCGACCTGGCCACCGTGGACGGCGCCTCCTCCCGCTGGTTCGAACCGATCGTGTCGTTCCCGTTCGTGCCCGGCCACGAGGTCGTCGGCGAGCTCGACGACGGGACCCGCGTGGTCATCGAGCCCGTCCTCGGGTGCGCCACCCGGGGCATCGACCCGCCCTGCGAGGCCTGCGCCCGCGGAGATCTCGGGCAACTGCGAGCGGGTCGCCTTCGGCGAGCTCGAGCCGGGACTGCAGACCGGGTTCTGCTGCGACACCGGTGGCGGGTGGTCCGTCGCCATGGTGGCCCACGAGACCCAGCTCCATCCGGTGCCCGACACCATGAGCGACGAAGCCGCCGTCCTGGTGGAGCCCGCGGCGTGCGCGGTCCACACCGCACTGGCCGGCGCAGCGGGCCCCGAGGACACGGTGGTGGTGCTGGGTGCCGGGCGCCCTGGGACTGCTCACCGTGGCCGCCCTGGCCCACCACCGGCCTCCGGCGCACCTCGTGGTGACCGCCAGCTACCCGATCCAAAGGCAATGGGCGCGGAACTCGGCGCCAGGGCACTCGATGCTGCGGATCCGGCGGAGCTGCACATCGCGGCGGAGCGGCACAGCCCGACGGAGCCGCACCCACCGACAGCGCACGGTCACCACACCCCACCGCCATCACGGTGGTGGAGCCCTCCGAACTGCGCCGGCTGGCCCGCCGCCTCACCACCAGCTTGGCGCTGGGCGAAGGCGCCAGCCTGCGGCTCACGGGAGGAGCCGACGTCGTCTTCGACTGCGTCGGCAGCCCGGCCAGTCTCACCGAAGCCCTGGCGATCGTCCGGCCACGGGGCCGTGTCGTCGCTCGGCCGGCATGCCCGGCGTCACGACGCTCGACCTCACACCCCTGTGGCTGCGCGAGGTCGAGCTGGTCGGGGCCTACACCTACGGCACCGAGACCGCTGCCCGACGGGTCGCGCCGGCGCACCTTCGACCTCGCCTTCGAGCTGGTCGAGCCGAGACAGCTCGAGCGGCTGTCTCGGCGCACCTACCCCCTCGACCGCTACCAGGAGACGCCATCGCCCACGCCGCGACCGCCGGTCCCCGCGGTGCGGTCAAGATCGCCTTCGACCTGCGCGACAGGAACGCAGAGAGGAACCGACTCTGATGCCCCGTCCCGGCTTCGTCCTCACCGTCGACCGCTCTACCCCACCGATCGCTGTTCCACCACGGGGAGGGGTTCCGGCTCGAGAAGCTCCCGCCCGATCGCTCGCGGATCGTGTACCCGGCCGAACCCATCGAGGCACTGCGAGGACCCCGACGGCGCGATCCGCGACGCCCTCGCTCGACCCCATCGACAGCGACCCCTCTGCCGGTCGCTCCTGCTCGCGGGCATGAAGCTCACCATCGCGTTCGACGACATCTCCCTTCCGCTGCCGCCGATGCGCCGCCCCGACGTCCGCCAGCGCATCGATCGAAGCCGTCCTCGATCTGGCCGCCGCTGCCGGCGTCGACGACGTGCACCTCATCGCCGCGCTGGCCCTGCATCGCCGCATGACCGAGGCCGAGTTGCGCCACGCCCTCGGCGACCGGGTCTATCGACGCGTTCGCTCGGCACCGGACAGCTGTACAACTTCGACGCCGAGGATCCCGACGGCCTGGCCTTCCTCGGGAGCACCGACCAGGGCGAGGAGGTCGAGATCAGCCGCAGAGCCGCCGAGAGCGACCTGGTCGTCTACGTCAACATCAACCTCGTGGCTCGATGGACGGCGGCTGGAAGAGCACCGCCACCGGGCTCGCCAGCTATCGCAGCCTCCGCCACCACCACAACGTGGACACCTGCGAACACAGCCGCTCGCTGATGGATCGGCACCGCTCCGAGCTGCACGACAAGAACTGGCGCATGGGCAAGGTGATCCGCGACGCCGGCGTGCAGATCTTCCAGATCGAGACGACGCTGAACAACGACGTCTTCGGCACCGAGGGCCCCTGTCGGTGCTGCAGAAGCGCGAGTGGGAGTGGACGCGCACGCGACCGGGTGACCTTCCTCGGCCTGAAGAAGGGTCTGGACCTGACTCCCGGCGCGGGCCCGCCGAGCCGCCTTCCAGAGCTGGAGGGCACCGCACCAGATGACCACCGTGCAGGCCGGCGAGGTGGAGGCGGTCCACGAGCGCACCCTCGAGAACGTCTACCGCCAGCACCTCGTGCCGGTCGAGGGCCAGACCGACATCCTCACCATGGGGCTGCCCTACATCTGCCCGTACAACGTGAACTCGATCATGAACCCCGATCCTCGTGATGTGCCTCGGTCTCGGGTACTTCTTCAACCTCTACCGCGGCAAGCCCCTGGTCCGCGAGGGTGGCGTGCTGATCATGAGCCACCCCACGCCGTGGGAGTTCCATCCGGTCCACCACCCCAGCTACATCGACTTCTTCGAGCAGGTGCTCGCCGAGACCACCGATCCCCACGAGATCGAGCGGACCTACGAACGGAGCTTCGCCGAGGACGAGTGGTACCGCCACCTGTACCGCACGAGCTACGCCTACCACGGTGTGCATCCCTTCTACATGTGGTACTGGGGAGCCCACGCCCTGAAGCACCTCGGCAGGGTGATCGTCGTCGGAGGCGACCCCCGGGCCGTGCGCCGCCTCGGCTTCCGGCCCGCCTCCACCCTGCCAGGACGCGCTCGAGATGGCCAGCGACGTCGTCGGCCGGGACGCCACCATCACCCACATCCACAACCCGCCGATCCTGATGGCGGACGTGACCTGAGCGCAGGAGGCACCCACGAGCTCGACGGATCCGCACGGGTCATCGCCGGCCGTGCGCACGCTGCCCTTCCCGTACCGCCGCGCCCACCATGCCGCGAGGGGTCGAGCCGCCCGCCCGACGAGCCCCGGAGTCGGGGCCGCATACGACACCGCCTGGGCCCGCGGCACCCGGCCCGGCTTCGCCCGGGTGGCGATCGTCGAGGGGCTCATGCGCCCGGCGATGCAGGTCCTCGCCGATCACCGGAGATCCAGCCGGCGTCGACCACCTCGACGGCCTCGACGGGGCAGCCGATCTTCGCGGCGAACCACCACAGCCACCTCGACACCCCGCTGCTGCTGTCCTCGATCCCCGAGCCGTGGCGCCACCGTCTGTTCGTCGGAGCGGCCGCCGACTACTTCTTCCGAACCCGCGTCACCTCGGCGCTCTCGGCGCTCGCCATCGGCGCCATCCCGATCGAGCGCACGAAGGTGACCCGTCGCTCCGCCGACGCTGGCGACCGAGCTCCTCGACGACGGCTGGAGCATGCTCATCTTCCCCGAGGGAGGCCGCAGCCCCGACGGCTGGGGCCAGCCGTTCCGCGGTGGTGCCGCCTACCTTGCCTCACGCTGCAGCGTGCCGGTCGTCCCGGTCCACGTGGACGGGACGGGACCCATCCTGCGCAAGGGAAGCACCGTCCCGAAGCCCGCGGCCACGCGCATCACCTTCGGCCACCCCATGCACCCCGAGCCGGGAGAGGACTCCAGGCGCCTGGGAGCACGGATCGAGGAGTCCGTCGCCACCCTCGCCGACGAGGCTGACCACCGACTGGTGGCAGGCGCGCCGACGGGCCCACGCCGGGACAACACCGGCGCTGACCGGGCCCGATGCCCCGACCTGGCGCCGTGCGTGGGCGACCGGAACCCGGACGCGAGCCAGGCGCGGCACACGCCGCGCCTGGCCTGATCTCACCTGATACGGGCCACGCCGGGCTGATCTGGGGTGGGCCCGTGTCAGAGGCTCCCGACTCGCGTCACTCCTCGGGCATGTCCTCGGGGAGTTCGTCCATCAGATCGCTGTCCATCAGTTCGTCGAGCCCGCCCATGCACTCCAGGGTCATCTCTCCGAGCTTCATCGCGTCCTCTTCGCTGAGATCGTCGTCGCTCTCCAATTTCTCGATCCCGAACTCCTCCTCGACCGCGTCCACCACGCACTCGGCCTGCTCCTGGGTCATGCCTGCCTCTTCGACGAGCTTGTCGATCGCTTCGTCCCGGTTGAAGCTCTCGCTGTCACTGCACCCGGACAGCCCGAACACGAGCGATCCAGCCACCGCGAAGGCAGCGACGATGTGCTTTCTCATCTGGGTCCTCTCGGGG
>CAVRDY010000014.1:0-145528 GCA_963719935.1 uncultured Actinomycetes bacterium
CACGACGTCGATCCCGTTGCCGCTCGTGCACAGGCGGGTGACCATCTCGACCTGCTCGCCGGCCAGCGTCGGGCGTCGATCCATCACTTCGGCGAGTACCTCGTCGAGCACGATCGCCGTACCTTCGTCGGCCCGCGCAGTGGCTCGACCGACGACGTGCCGCTCGATCCCGATCAGCTCGGCCGTCGACCGACGGGTGTCACCGACGCCCGAAGCGGCGACGATCGTGCCGTCGGTTCGGCGGATCACGTTCGACGACAGCAGACCGGGCCCGTCGGTCTCGACGAGTCGGACGACCTCGGTCCGATCAAGAGCCTGGTCGGCCATGGCCTCGATCTCGGCCACGGTCGCGCCTGCGGGGAGTCGGTTGCAGATGCCTCGAAGGACGTCTCGACGGTCGAAGGATGATGCCTGCTTGGTGAGGCCGTCGCCGTTCATCAGGTCGTCGGCGAGCGCTTCGACGTCGGTGTTGACGGCGGCCCGCGGGACCCGATCGAGCGCCACGGCGATCCCGACGGGATCCCATCCGATCTCGGCGGCCTTGGCCTCCCACACGTCGCGCATCGACCCTTCGTCGAGGGTCGCCTTCTTCGCCTTCCGAGTGGCGAGGGTGGCGAGCTGGGCGGCGCGGGCGGTACGGAACCCGACCTCGTCGAGGTGTTCCTCGATCTCCCTACGGCGGTCCGAGAAGTGGTCCCGCACGTCGTCGCCGATCCCCACGACATCGGCGATGCCTTCCTTGATCGGCCCCCACTCGATGCCCAGGCGCACGGTGAGCTCACGGCGGAGGTGGGCTTCGTAGAGGTAGCCGGCGGTCGACGCGTGCAGGTACAGCCACTTCCCGGTGGGGTCCTGGACCTTGGCCGAGACGATCGCGTGGGTGATGCTCCTATAGATGTCAAGGGGCGATCTCGGGGTTCGCCGGTCGGGTTCCTTGGAGGATGATCGGGTAGAGCTCGCGGGCGACGTAGCGCTTGAGGCAGCGGATGATCTCGGACTTGGACTTGCCCTCGGTGGTGCGTCTGGCCATGTAGTCCTGGGTGGCCTTGTCGAAGCGGAGCCGCACCAACACGATCCGGTAGAGGGCGGAGTTCGCTTGACGGTCTCCGCCGCGGTTGAGGCGGTGACGGGTCGTCTTGCCTGACGACGCTTCGATGGGCGACACGCCGCAGAGGCTCGCGAACCCGGCCTCGGATCGCATCCGCTCGGGGTTGTCGCCGGCGGTGACCAACAAGATCCCCGCAACCTCGGGCCCGACGCCGTAGGTTGCGAGCAACTCGGGGTTGGCGGCCTCGACGAGAAGAGCCAGCTGCACGTCGAGGGCCTTGATCTCTTCCTCGAGGCCTTCGTAGCGGCGAGCCAGCGCCCGCAACGCGACCTTGTTCGCCGCGGTCGGGTCGGCGACGTCGCCTGCGACGCGGAAGCGAGCGGTGGTGCGCACCAGTCGGACCACCGACAGGGCCCGGAGCTCTTCGCGCAGCGCGGCGGGGGCGGTGACCACCAGCGCCTTGAGCGCGTTCGCCGACGCTGTGCGGGCCTTCATCGCTGTAGAACGCGCCACCCGCAACACCCGGATCATCTCCACCTGGTCATTGCCGGCCTTGGGCACACCGGTCGCGTCGCCGGACTGGACCGAACGGGCAGCCGCTTCAGCGTCGGCGGGGTCGCTCTTGCCGTTACGTCGACGCCCGGCCCGATCCGGTCTGGTGACCTCGACCACGACCTGGCCCTCGCCGGTGAGGAACCGGGCGAGTCCCGCCCCGTAGGAACCGGTTCCCTCGATCCCGAACTGCTCGACCTCGCCCAGCCCCTGGGCCCACCCCAACATCTGCGAGTAGCCCGCCGGCGAAGCCGGGGCCTGAAGCGTCGCCAGGTTCCGGCCGAGCTGGTCCTTGGCCGCCGCGACATGCACGTCGAGGTGGGTGTCCACCCCGACGGTGACGCGGACGTCTTGGTGTGCGATCGTGGTCATCGTCATCTGCTCTCGTTGTGGGTGATGAACGACATGCCAGCCGGGCGCGATGGACAGCACTGCGATGGGGCCTCAGCCGGGCTCCTATTAGGTCACGAACGCTCGGTTGGCATGTCCGTGCAGGAGCCTGCAGCCCGAGCCGACGGATCACCCACAAGACACAACGGCCTGGTGAAGCTGCGAGTCAGACCCGGGCCGCACGCCCCACCGACATCATCGCAGTGGAGCTGGGGGTCCATCGCCCGCGACGTGTGCTGGCGGAACAGCGCGGCGGTCACTCCCTGGGTGGCGACCTGATGGATGCCGTCGGTGCCCCGACGGGTGACCGCCCCATGGCCCTCGAACCAGCCGAGCGCGGCGTCGACGGCGGTGTCGTGGGCGGCGAGCACCTCGGCGCGAACCCACGGATCAGGCGTGAGCGCCCACAGCACCGACACCGACTTCGGCGCCGAGAACGTGGCGTCGAACCCCCGGGCCGACTTGTCGCCGAACCCCCGCCCCAACTTCTCGTCGGTCGTCGGGTGGCGGGCCTCGAGCAGCGCCCGCAGCTCCGCGCCGGCCACCTCTCCGTCGACGCCGAGCGCCGACCTCCCCGCGCCCCACCACCGACCCGCAGGCTCCTCGGGATCGAGGTAGTAGTCGACCGGACCCTTCGCCCGACGATCGGGTCGAGCCTGATCCTCGGCCAACCCCACGTAGTAGTCGAGCAACCTCCCCACCCGATCCGCCGACGCCTTCAACGTCGTCACCCGCATCATCGGGCACTTCCCGGATCAGTTCCCGGATGACGTCCCGGATCGGCCAATGCACCCGTCTGTGACCCCATGACCTACTAGGCCTCTGAGGGGTGGGGAATCTCGCGAGATCTCTTCGAGATGTTCGGTCGGCGGTAGTTCAGAGTTCGGAGACGGGACAATGCTCGGCGTGGAGGTCGTCCGGTTCTGCGTCGGGACGGTGGCGCGTTGCGTCTGCTGGATGGCCCTCGTGCTCGGGGCCCTGCCGGTCTCGTTCGTGGTCGCCAGCCTGCTGACTGCCTCGATGACCGGGTGGAGTCGCCCGGACCCCGACGGGATCATCCAGGGCTGCGAGACCACCATCAGCTGCGCCGAGTCGGCGACGTTCTGGCCGGTGTGGGTGGTCAGCTTCGGCATGTACGTCGCGGTCGGGATCGTGGTCGCGCTCCGATTGGCCCGGCGTGCCCACCGAGAGAGAGCGACAGGGCTAGCGAACGCTCCCGTGCCAGCCTGATGGCGCGGCCCACGCCTACAGTCGAGATGACGTAGGGCATCGGAGGCGACCCTGGTCGTACTGCGTCGCCAGCGTGATCGCGTTCAAAGCGGGGCATGAACTGGCGCTTCGACTCGCTGCTCGACGCCGGCCCCATGGACCGCAGCGGCATGGCCCCTGTGAAGCGGTGACGCTATAGGGAGCCGCCAGGCAGCTCAGATCATCTTGCGGCCGCAGCCCTCGAACCCAAACTGGTTCACGGCCTGGAGGGCGGCGAGCGTCTCGGGCGACTCGATGACCTGCGTGCCCTCGTTCCACGAGGTGGTCGCCGACGCCAACTCGGGATTGCTCACCGTGGCGTGCAGGTGTTCGATTGCCGGCCTGAGGTCGTTGGAGACGCCCGCGAGGATGCGTTGGTAGCCGGCCTCGTCGGCCGTGACTGCGGCGGCGATCGCCGGGCGCTGGTCGTCGGCGACCCACAGCACGTCGGTGAACACCCCCGCCCAGTCGGTGCTGAACCCACCCCGGGTGAAGCCGTTGGCGTGGCGTAGCTCGATGTCGAGGCCCTGGACCGGTGCGAACAGTGCGTCACACACTTCGGGGTATTGCTCGTCGGCGAACATCGGCGCGATGACCAGTGGTACCGCCAGGGTGAGCGCGGCGACGCACGCAACGCACGCGCCCCACAGGCGACGGCGGCCACGGCGATGGGCCCTGTCGAACTCGTCGGCCCGCACCTGCCAGGGGCGCTTGGCCCCGGGTGGATCCGCTCGCGGAGCATCATCCGCCACGGAGCCATCGAGCACGGAGGGCATCGGCCAAGCGTAGCGGCCGCTGCCGCCCACCGACCGCGGGAGGAGGCAGCCGTCGGAGCGCGCCGGTGCCCCGACACCGGGTCGGTGTCGGGGTCATCAGGCGGCGGTGAGCCACGCCGGCTGGTGGTTGGGTGGCGGGTCGGATGGTCATCCGGGGTGTGGGTGCCACTGGTGGTGGGGGCCATTCGACGCCTTCACTCCTAGGTGTTCGGTCGCTACCGCGCACCGAACGGGCTACCCTGTTCGGTAGCTACCGCACACCGAACACGGACGAACCGCATGCCAGCGCTCCGAACCAGCCAGAGCGATCAGCTCGCACTCGCCATCGAGGATCTCGTCGAGGTCTCCGGCCTGACCGCCGGGCTCTCGATCTCCCCTGCCAGCCGCGATGACCAGGTGGCCGTCCACATGGGCGACGCCGAACCGTGGCCGGCGGTCGTCCATCCGCGCTCGTCGCTCTCCCCTCGCGAAACGCAGGCGCTCATCGCATCCGAGGCCGACGAACGCGCGCACATCGTGGTCGCGGACCAGATCGCCGCCGAGGCCAAGGAGCACTTGGTCGCCGCCGGCTGGAGCTGGCTGGACCGTCGCAGCGAGATGCGACTGCGCCACAACGACACGACCATGGAGATCCGACTCCCACCCGGTGGCCTCCACCCGGAGCCACGGCTTCGCATGGCGCTCGCGGCGCCCGCGAGCGACGGCCCGATCCGAGGCCGGGCCGGGATCAGCTACGCGGCAGCGTTGCTCCTGGGCGGCGACGAGCAGCCACCGTCGATCCGTTCGGTCGCCCGCCAGATCGGCATGGCTCCATCGACGGTCAGCGAAGCGGCCGCGCATCTCCGAGCCGGCGGCTACGTCCTCCCGAACGGCGAACCCGAGGTCCCCGACCTGTTCGACGCGCTGGTTGCGGTGTGGCGCCCGGTGCACGTCCAACCCGTCGCCACCCGTCCGGTCCCCAACGAACTCGAACAGCTCGAGCCGAACCTCGACGACCTCGACGCGATCGGCTGGGCTCAGGGCAGCGACGAAGCGGCGCTGGCCTGGAGCGCACCAATGTTCCTCTCGGGCGACCGACCGTGGATCTGGGTGCCTGACCTTCGCACCGCCCGCCGGGCCGAGCGCCAGCTCGGGTCGGCTGACTGGGACAAAGCCGCCGGGATCATCGCCGTGCCACCGACGCCGCTGGTGTGCATGGGTCGCCGCCGGGCGCCCTTGGACACGATCGACTGGCCGACACCGCACCCGCTGTACCTCGCGCTCGACCTCGCCCGCGACCCGGGACGCGGACGCGAGATCCTCGACGGCTGGAGGCCACCCGAGCCGATGCCCTACCCCTGGACCCGGGAGTCGGAACGGCCATGATCCTCATCAACGCCGCCGCCGGCCCGCTGCTCGACGTAGCCGGCAAGGTGCTCACCCGCACCGACCTGCCCGACGCCGCGCTGATCGGCGGACTCGCCGTCACCATCCGTGTCGCCGCGCACGACACCTCCTACCGCACCACCGGCGACGTCGACCTCGTCACCGGCGACGACACACCGACCCTCGTCGAGCTCCTCACCCGACCCCAAGACAGCACCGAGCGTGTCGTCATCGACAACATCAAGGTGGACGTCATCGCGACGGAGGCCGTCACCGACCAAGACCTCGAGAGCATCGACGACGGGCCCCGCCTCTTCGTCGCCAGCCACCGGTGGGCGCTCGACACAGCGACCACCGTCAGCGTGGCCACCACCGCATCACTCGATGTTGCCCACACGATCCGGGTCGCGACCCCCGCCGGGCTCGTCGCCGCGAAGTCGCACGCTGTGGGCTTCGCGCGATCACAACGCCGCTCAACCAAGCATGGCTCGGACCTCTTCGACGTCTACCGCCTCGTCGACGTCCACGGGCCTGACGAGATCGCCGCGGCGCTCCACACAGCACCCGGACGGATCGCACCCGTCATCGCCAGCGTGATCCGCGCGACATTCCTCACCCGGCCGGGCAAAGCGGCCGCACTCATGACTCCCGTGAACACGCCGCTGATCGACGCCGAACACGTCGCCAGCCTCATGGACACCTTCGTCCGCTCGCTCGACCCCACGTGAGGGAGTCCCGCAGCCCGCAAGCTGGGTACCTGGCCGCCGGACGGCGTGACCCTAGCGTGACCTTACGGAACGGCAATGGGGGTGACTGGCGGGTACTGGGCGGTACTCGAAGTACGGCCTGACCAGCGGATTCGCGCGAAGCAGCAGGTCACGGAACCCCCAGTTCTCACCTTCCCAAGCGCTGAGAACGCGGGTTCGATTCCCGTCACCCGCTCCACTGTGAATGCCCAGGTAGCCCCAGTTTCGGGCGCCTGGGCCTTCGTCGTTCGAGCGCCCGAAACGGCCGGCGTGACCTTGGCGTGACCCTACGGATCGGCCAAGTGTGCCGCGTCCGCCGTGCGCGGCCGGGTCGTCGACCCTGAAGGAGCTGGATTCGTCCTTCTCATCGCTCGGCCGCGGTGGTGTTGTCGTCAGGGAGGCGAAGGCGCAGCCGAGGAGCGCCGGTGACCCCAGTAGCCCTGACCAGACCCAACGCAACGTGACGGTCAATCCGCCCACCCGGCCGACTCAGGCGGGTCCCTACGCCTTCACGAGGTCTAGCGCACCACCAGCTGAGAGGGTGCGTCGCAGGTTGCCTCGGCTGGCCAGTAGGTGGAGGGAGGTGCGCTCTCCGGACGGTCCAAGGAAGATCCACGAGGACCCCCCGAGCCCGCGGTGGTGTTCAAGCCCGCTGACTTGATCGAGAGGGACCACCAATGGGGTGGGACTGAACCCAAGCACGATCGCGTCGACGTGAACATCCATCGTGATTCGATCCCAGCCAAACAGCATCGGGCCGGACTCGCTGGCCAGAAGCCGGGTCGTGGCCAGCGGGCGCGAGTCAAGCACGACGCCCCGTCCGAAGACGGAACGCGCGTCAGGCCCATCAAGTCGTCCAGCCACGACAACCTGCCAGATCGTGATCGGGATGCAGACCACCATCACCAGGATCACCCACCCGAGGAACAAGTTCACCGCCGCCACACCCCGGCGCAGTCCGGCGCGTCCCGGCAATGAGGATCACGGCCGAGGATCACCTGGAGGAGCGTCGCCGTCGAAGCGTTGCCGACTCTTAGCCAGATCGCCTTCGGCGGTGGACCGTGGAGGAACGCAAGCTGCCGGAAGTCCGAGTCCTTCGAGACGATCACGTGGCCGTGCTCGCCGGCATAGCTCCAGATCTCTTGGTCTGTCGCCGCGTCGAGGTCCAGCGACGTGACGTGCTCGCTCTCGGGGAACACATCGCGCAGCTGCCCGACGAGGTGTCGCGACAGGTTCTGGTCGAACAGCAGCTTCACGCCGTGGCGAGCCGTCGTCCCCGAAGGGCCGCAAACTCGATGGCGGCGCGGACGAGTTCAGGCGTGAGCTCCGGGAAGTCGGTGACGATCTCCTCGGTGGTCATGCCCGACGCCAGGTAGTCGAGGACGTCGTAGACCGCGATGCGCGTGCCGATGAAGCACGGCTTGCCGGTGCGCACACCCGGGCGGGTCTCGATGAGCGTGGTGAGATCCATTGCGCTCAACCGTACCGCCACCCACCGGACCACGGGCAGAGGGTTGAGCGCGACCGTCAAGCTGAGTACCCGGCCACGAGGCGGCGTGACCCTAGCGTGACCTTACGGAACGGCACTGGGGGTGACTGGCGGGTACTGGGCGGTACTCGAAGTACGGCCTGACCAGCCCATTCACGCGAACCCGCAGGCCAGCGGACCCTTAGTCGTCATGTCTGCGTTATTGAATATTTTCTTCGGAACTGGCCTCTTATCTAGTAGTTTCTTCGGATAGGCCCGGAGGAACCGATGGATAGCACGATCATCTTCGCCGAGGATCTACCCGATTCGACGATCCACGACCGCACGGTTCGCGGTGAGCTGGTTCGACTCGTCCGGGGCATCTACACAACCGAAGTCGACGCCGACCCTACCGACGTCGTGCGCCGATCGTGGCGAGAGATCGTCGGCCGGCGCTTCCCCGACACCGTCGTGACAGACCGCTCGGCGGTATGGGCCCAGCCCCACGACGGCTACCTGTTCATCGCATCGACTCGAGCCGCCACCCTCGAGCTACCCGGCGTCACGATCGTCTCGCGCAAGGGCCCCGGGCCCATCGAAGGCGACATAGCCATGGGGGCCGGAGTCCACCTCGCGTCACGCCCGCGGGCCCTAATCGACAACACGCGCTCGACCCGCCAGCGAGGAGAGCGGCCCGCCGCCACGCTCGTCGCGCGCTGAGCTCGCTGACTGGATCGACCACCTCTGCGCCGTCGACGGACCAGAACAGGTGAGCGCCTTCCGGGATCAGGCCGAGGACCTGGCCGACGCCCTCGACGCATCCGATCGCCGGGTCGAGATCCTGAACGAGATCGTCGGGGCCGCGCTCGGAACACGCGACTCGACCTCAGGGTCGACGGCGATGAAGGCACGCGCCTCTGGCATCCCGTTCGACCAGAGCCGCGTGACGAGGCTTCGAACTCCTGGCGCACCACCTCCAAGATGTCGTTGCCACCCACCCCGCTCTTGCAGAGGACGCCGACAGGCGGGCCACGCTGCCGTTCTGGGAGGCCTACTTCTCGAACTTCATCGAGGGCACCGAGTTCACGCCCGATGAAGCCGAACGCATCGTGTTCGAGGGCGAGGTCCCCGCCGCCAGACCAGAAGATGCCCACGACGTGCTCGGCACCTACCAGCTCGTCTCCAACGAAGCAGAGATGCGTCGACGCACAGCGTCCCCCGACGAGTTCATCGATCTCCTCAAGGACTGGCACCGGCTCATCCTCGGCGGTCGCCCTGACAAGCGGCCCGGGGAATTCAAGCTCTACCCAAACCAGGCCGGCAACACCGTGTTCGTCGCCCCCGACCTCGTCGAGGGAACACTGCGACGTGGCTACGCCATCCTCGACTCGCTCACGACGCCTACCCAACGGGGAACCTTCGTGATGTTCCTCGTCGCCGAGGTCCACCCCTTCGACGACGGCAACGGCCGACTCGCCCGCGCCGTGATGAACGCCGAGTACGTCGCCGGCGACGAGCAGCGGGCCGTGATCCCAACGGTCACGCGCAACGACTACCTACGGTCCCTACGGAGACTCAGCCGGCAGGACCGGCCCGACCTGTTGGTGACCGTCCTCGATCGAGCCCGGCGGTGGACCGCCCAGATGGATTGGTCCACGCTGGTGACCGCTCGCCCGCTCTTGAACCAAACCAACGCTTTCGTTGACGCTAACGACGCCGAGGACCGAGGTCTTCATCTGCTTGCCCCCGCCACCGCCGGTCCTCCGGTCACGCCCGGTCAGTAGTCGCTACCCCTTCAACGCCCCAGCCGCAGGATCCGTCCGAGATGAGCCACCGGCTTCAACCCTCGAACTGCAGCAGAGGAGAGAACCGGTTCGACTCACCGCGTGCATCGAGCCATCCAGTTACCTCTTCCCGATGAGTTCGCTGAACGCGCAGGTCGCCGATCGTGGCGCCGGCGTCGGACTGGACCATTTCCAACGAACTAACCCTGCGGTGATGAGTCATACTTATCGACATACAGCATCTGTTTGTTGGTAGATTCGGATCGTGATCTACGCCACACCCGCCGTCACCGACGCCGACCGGGTCGTGCTCGGCCGCATCGAGGAGCTCCGCTCCAAGCTGCGGTTCTACCTGCGCGAGCCTCGCCGTTGGTACGGCAGCCTCCGGCGGGCGACCCTGGCGCGCGCCCTTCAGGGCTCGAACTCGATCGAGGGCTACCACGCCAGCGTCGAAGACGTCGTCGCCATCGTCGAGGGTGAGGAGCCGCTCGACGCGGACGAGGAGACCCGTCACACGATCGAGGGATACCGCGATGCGATGACCTACGTGCTCCAACTCGGTTGCTCACCACCGATGCCGATGCTCGACGAGTCGCTCGTGAAGTCACTCCACTTCATGATGCTCAAGTACGACCTCACCAAGAACCCTGGCCAGTGGAGGCCCGACGCGGTGTGGGTCGAGAACCAAGACGGGGAGGTCGTCTACGATGCGCCCCCACGAGACGAGCTCGAGGGCCTCGTGTCGGAGGTCCTCGCGACTGTGAACGAGGGTGCCGGCGATCCCCTGGTCCGAGCCGCGATGGCGCACCTGAACCTGGCGCTTGTCCACCCCTTCAGCGACGGCAACGGACGGATGGCTCGATGCGTGCAGTCCTACGTGCTCGCTGGTGACGGGCTGCTGTCACCAGAGTTCCTCAGCATCGAGGAGTACCTCGGTCGCAACACCACCGCCTACTACGAGGTGCTCACCCAGGTGGCCCATGGATCATGGAATCCGACCCGTGATGCGCGGCCGTGGCTCCACTTCTGCCTGTCGGCCCACTACCGGCAGGCGCAGACGCTCCTGCGTCGCATCGAAGAGACCGAGGCGTTGTGGGACCGGTGCGACCAGCTGGCCCGACGCCACCGACTGCCGGACCGGTCGGTCGGCGCGCTCTGCGACGCCGCCCGGGGATGGCGGCTGCGTCGGTCCCTCTACATCAAGACGGTCAAGTCCTCGGCCGGCGAGGACATCACCGACGCCACCGCCACGCCGCGACCTGAGCGCGATGGCCAAGGCGGGACTACTCGACCCGGTCGGCGAGAAGCGGGGCCGGTACTACCAGCCCAGCGTCGAGCTGACCCAGGTCTGGCGCGCCATCCGCGAGGGCCGGCAGCGCCGACTGACCGACGACCCGTACGACCTCGTCCAACCACAACTCCCCGGACTGGGAGCGTGACCCTGGCGTGACCTTACGGAACGGCAATGGGGGTGACCGGCGGGTACTGGGCGGTACTCGATCAGGTCAGGAGCAAGCCCTCGCCGGAGCACGGCCTCACAAAGTTCTCCAAAGGTGCCGATGAGAGGCCCCAAGGCCAGGTGAGCCAGAGGTGTCAGCCCAGTTCTGGGTCGGAGCGATCCGATGGCACCGAAAGGCTGCAACCTGAGAAACTCCGCCCCCGACCAGCACCCCTCTCCACCCAAGGAGGGACGCCCAGGAGAGAAGGTACCCGGATGATTCGATGCGCTGTGCTCGTGGTTGCCCTTGTTGGCGCCTCGATGCAGTGGACGGGAGCGGCAGCGAGAGCGGCGGAGGGGACGTTTCCCGACGTACCCGCAAGCTCTCCCTTTCTCGACGCGATCGAGTGGTTGGCAAACTCGGGGGTGACAGGCGGCTACGCCGATGGAACGTTCCGACCCACGAGCAACATCACCAGGCAGGGAATGGCGGCCTTCCTCCACCGTTTCGATCAGGCCACCACCGCTGGGCCGGACGCGGGCTTCTCGGACGTCTCACCTACCCATCCGTTCGCCGACGAGATCTGGTGGATGGCCGATGCGGGGATCACCGGCGGGTACTCCGACGGCACGTTCCGACCTGCGGCGGTGATCACCCGGGGCGCGATGGCGGCCTTCCTCTACCGGCAGGCCGGCCGGCCCGACGGACTCAGTCCGACGTGTAGCTCGGCCGCCTTCCCCGATGTGGGCGTCTCTCACCCCTTCTGTGCAGAGATCACCTGGATGGTCGATGCCGGGATCACGGGAGGCTTCTCCGATGGCACGTTCCGTCCGGCCAGCGGCGTCACACGTCAGGCGATGGCGGCCTTCCTCCATCGTCTGGCCGGAAGTCCCTCGATCGACGATCCGGGGACAAACCGGGCCGATCCTGCGGTCACGACCATCCTCGACGGGGACGAGGTGGCTTCCCAGTCCCGCGCCGGCTCGACGGCGACGATCACACTCAGGCCCGGCGCCGAAGTCGTGCCCGCAGTTGGTGACCCTGTCGTCATGGATACCACCGACGCCGTCCCCGAGGGCGTCATCGGCCGCGTGACGTCGGTGGGGCCGGGCACCGGGGGGACGACGATCGTCGCTCTGGGACCTGTGGCACTGAACGAGGTCATTCCGAGAGCCAGCTATGCAGTATCCACCAGCGCTTCCGGCGAACCGGGAGCGGAGCCCATCGCTCCGAGAAGTGCAAGCACAGGCGCACCGATTCCCCTCGCCTCCCCCTGCACCGGCGGGGCGCTCAGTGGTTCGTTCTCACCCACGCTCGACCTCGACCTCGACGTGACGGCGAGCTGGGGGCTGTTCGAGGACACCGTTCTGCGGGCCGAGTTGACGACGACAGTCGGCGCGAGCGCCTCTGCACAGGCCACCGCCGGCTCCGTCTGCGAACGCGACCTGGAGCTGCCGTCGATCATCCCGACCGTGAGCCTCCCACCGATCCCGCTCCCCGGACCGTTGCCGCCGGTGATCCCTGAGATCTCCTGGGGCGGGTCGGCCTCAGCGGAGGTGACCGCAACCGTCGACTTCACGGCATCTGCCACCGCCTCGGCCACGATCGGCGCGGAGTACCGCAACGGTACGGTGACGCCGATAACCGAAGCCGCTCTCTCGGGATCCGCCGAGATGAACGCGGCCGGACCCGCCGGTCAGCTCCGCCTGTTCGCGGGGCCACGATTGTCGGCGTTGGTAGGGGGGGTCCTGGGCCTCTACGTCGAGGCAGGGCCCTTCCTCGAGGTGACTGCGGATCCGTTGGCCACCACGAGGTGGTCCGTCGAGGCGGGAGTCGACGGCGGGCTGGGCCTGATGCTCGATCTCTGGTTCCTCGGCGAGGTGGAGTACGAGCTCGGCCGGGCCACTGTGGTGAGCAGAACCCTGGCTGCCGACAGCCCACTGGTGGGTGGGGTGCAGCGCCTCTCGGTGTCCACCGGAGGTACTGACCTCTCCGACACCGTGTACCTGGCCAGCCAGAGTTCGGACGGGATGCACGTGATGCTGTACATGGCTGCCACCGACCGGTACCTCGTACGTGATGTGGCGGCGGGGACCACGACCGCCGTACCTGCCAGCTACACCTTTCCGGCGATGTTCGGTGATCGGGTACTGGCCCTGAGACAGGAGGCTGACGGCGACGAGGAGCTCATCTTGTGGAACCCGGACACCGCAGCGGTGACCCCTGTGTCCGATGTCGACACCCGACCCGGCTGTAAGAGCGTTCCCGAAGGCGTGTGCTCGGCCTGGTACTGGGCCAAGAGCCACAACGAGCGCTACATCGTCTACGAGATCGGGGGTGGATACTCGTCGGTCTGGGATCCCGACCACGGATCCGAACTCCCGAGGAGTCTCATGCGGTACGACGCGTCGACGGGTACCAGCGTTCTGATCGGGTACGAGTACGACTTCGGTTTCGGTGTCTACCAGCAAGGGATGAACGGCCGAGGTCTCGAGAACCTGGTCACCGACACAGGCCAGGAGATCCTCGGGGCCAGCAGCTCCGATGTCGGAGCGGCCGTGATGGACCTCTCGACTTTGAACGTCACCATCGTCTCCCGCGGGCCGTTGGGCCAACCCACCGACGCGTGGGGTCAGATGATGTCAGCCGACGGGCGGTACGTGGCCTACCTGGCCTCGGACCCGGCCTACTCGTCGCTCACGCCCGGCTCCGCCGTCTTCCTGCGCGACCGGGTCACCGGATCTGTCCAGGTCGTGAGCGTCGCTCCCGATGGTTCTGCCCTCCCGGTCTCCAACGACATGGCGGGAATGAGCGCCGATGGGCAGCTCATCGCGTTCACGTCGCTGTCCGACGAGTCCGTCTGGGGCAACCGCGAATGGGTCCGCGACCGTTCCGACGCAACGACCACCCCCCTGGGCATGGCCGCAGCCGAACCCGTCGGAATCAACGGCTGGTTGTCCTCGGACGGGCAGGTCTTCGCGTTCGACAGCCTCCAAGCCCATACCTCCGATGATCTGAACGGACGTAGGGACACCTATCTGCAAGTCGTGCCCTGACCACTCGCCTGACCCCCCCGGGCACCGCTGGCGACCGGTCGCAGAGACGCCCGACCGCCGGCGCAGCCTCAGGCACCTGGTTGCTGATCCTCCGATAGCAGCGTACGATGTTCGACGGGTAGTGGACATCGAACACCTTTCTTCTAGGCTGTATCCATCCTGCCTTCATCTATTCGTAATAGAACGGCGGCGTCCATGGATCATCGAACACTGAACGAACTGGCCGGGGAGCTCGCCGCCTCCCTGCACGCCGCCGGGCTGGAGGCAACCGTCGAAGTCGACGGAATCCTCGACAACCGCTGCGGCCTGGTGCGCCTCCACGCCGACGGCCGCACCACCGAGCTCGTCGTCACCTCCCGGGCCGACCTGCGACCCATCCACGCCGACGAGCTGCTCGACACCATGGCGGACCGCATCGCGGGCCACACCGGAGTGGTCGTGGCGGACCGGATCGCCGAACGCTCACGGCTCACGCTCCAGGACCACGGCTGGGGATGGCTCGACCGGCGCCGGGGCCACCTGCGGGTCTGGGTACCCGGGTTGCGCATCGACACCCGGGTCACCCCCACCCTCCATGCTGCCGACCGCCCCCGGCCGGCCAACCCGTTCACCCCGGCGGGCATGAACCTGGTGCTGTGGCTGCTCACCCATCCCGACGACCACGCCTCACCCCGCAAGCTGCATCGCGAACTGGACATCTCGGCCAGCCAGGTGTCGAACCTCCTCCAGGCCCTCGAAGCCGAATCGCTCCTGCGCCGCGACCGGCGACCCCTCGTACCCGAGCTGTTCTGGGCACTGGTCGAGCACTGGTGGCCCCGCCGTCATCCCCTCGCCTCGATGCCCTCACCTGCCGAGTTGGCCGCCGCCCCGGAGCTGCGGGCCAACCAGTGGGTGGTGGGCGACACCGTGGCCGCGCTCGGCCACGGGGCACCCGTGGCCGTCGCTCCCGACACACCCGCCGACCTGTACCTGCCCGACGAACGCACCCTGTCGTGGCTGTTGAGCCGCAGCGTGCAGGCCCCCGAATGGTCCCAGCGGGTGGCCTCGGTGGCAGTGGCCCCCTGCTCGCTGGTGTGCGACCCGCGCCTGCGGGTCGATGCCAGCCCGTGGCCTCTCGTGCATCCCGTCGTAGCCGCCCTCGACCTCGCCACCGACCGGGGTCGGGGACGCGAGATCGTCGAGCTGTGGCAGCCCTCTGCCGAGGTGGGCATCACCCGTGTCTGGTGAGCCTCTTCCCCCTGGGCCGGGCAGCCACCCCGACGGGCCCCGCGGTTTGCACTCCGGGCGTCCCGAGCGCACCGTGGCCCTGGCCAGCGGGCCAGACGGCGTCGTTGCCCGCTCGGTGCGGTCGCTGGCCGCGCTGCCCGCCGAGCTTCCGTCCTACGCGCCGGTGGGCGGCCTGGCGGTGATGGTCCGCCTCTCGGAGGCACACCGGGTGACCACCGACTTCGACCACGCCAGCGCCGGGCCCGACCAGGCCATCGCCCTGCTGGTGGCACGGGGCGCCCGACGTACCTCCAACGGCGTCGAGATCCCCGACGAAGGGGTCCGCCTGGACCTGCTCGACGCGACCGCCTCGCTACCCGACCTCGCCGACCTGTGGCCCAGCATCGAGAGCGACGACGAACAGCGCGGTTGGCAGCTTGCCGCCGCCTGCCGCTACGCGCTGGACACGGCCGTCGACACCGACATCCTGGTCATCGACCCCACCGCTCCCGGCAATGGGAGCGGAGCGGCGGCCGCAGGGGTCGGCCACGCGGCCACCGGTGGCGCCGGGGTCGTTGCCGGAGTGGTCCTGCCGGTGGCCAGCGCCGGGGCTCTGGTCGCCCTCAAGGCCCACGCCATGGTGGCGCCCGACCGCGACCCCGACAAGGCGGCCGCCGACATCTACGACACGTGGCGGCTGGTGCGGGCGTGGGGACCGGGAGTCATCGCCGAGGACCTCGCCCGCGCCCCTGCGCCGATGCTGGACACCACACGCGCCCAGTTGCGCTCCGTCTACGTCGACGACGTCGAGCGCAGCGCCCACCGCCTGGTGCGGGCGTCGGTGCCCGGTGTCCGGGCCGTCGACGTGGACGACCTCGAGGCGGTGGGTGTCGTGGTGGACGCCATCACCCCCTTCCTGACCTGGGACCAGGCCAGGCCCGAGCCCTGAGACAGGCGCCTGCCCCCGAGCCCGGCCCCCGATCCCAGCTCCCGAGCCCTGCTCCGGGGCTGCTGCGCCGAGTACTCTCACGGCCCGTGACCACCCCGGAAACCGACGCCATCTCCCCGGCAACCACCGAGCGGGTGCTGGAAGCCCTGGGCTTCGCCAAGCGCCCCGACCCAGACCTGGCCGGCCTCGAGGCCCTCTACCGCGCCTGGTGTGCCCGGGTGCCCTTCGACAACGTCCGCAAGCTCATCGCCCTGACCCGCGAGGACCCCGGCCCGCTCCCCGGCGACACGGCAGAGGACTTCTTCGCGGCCTGGTTGGACCACGGCACCGGTGGCACCTGCTGGCCCAGCGCCAACGCCCTGCACGCCCTGGTCACCTCCCTCGGGTTCACGTCCCGCCGGGTCGCCGCCTCGATGTGGGCGACCGGCGAGCCAACCCACGGCACCACCGTGGTGACCGTCGAGGGAACCGACCACCTCGTGGACTCCTCGATGCTGACCGACAGCCCGCTGCCCCTCTCGACGAGCAGCACCACGACGATCGACGATCCGGTGTTCGGCACCACCGCAGAACCGGTCGCCGAAGGCTGGCTCTTCTCGTTCTCCCTTCCTTTCGCTCCCTCGACGATCCGTGCCGCACCATGAGCCCCGGCGCCGTCGACCATCGGTACTTCAGCGAGCGTCACGAGGTCGCCCGGACCGCCAGCCCGTTCAACGGTCACGTCTCCGCCCGCCACAACCACGCCGGGACGGTACGCACCCTCGGCGGCGGCAGCCGCTTCGTCCGCTCGGCGGACGGGATCGAAGAGCAGCCGCTGACCACCGAGGAGACCGGCGAGTCGCTGGTGGCCGAGTACTCGATGTCCGAGCACATCGTGGCCACGCTGCTCGACGTGTGGCGACCGCCCACGTGGCCATCTGATGATCCCGGCTGACCGGCCTCGCCTCATCACGCTCGGCCCATCGCCCCTGAGCGGTGGTCCCCTCAGGCACAACGGCCTACGCTCGCTCGTCCATGGCACCCACTGCGGGCACCCGGGATCTGGCCGTGCGGGTCATCCCCCGGGCGTGGCGCGACGAGGTGGGCGGTGAACGCAACGGCCGCCTGGTGGTGCGCACCACCGCCGCCCCACTCGACGGCAAGGCCAACGAGGCCGTTCGCCACCTGGTGGCCGACCACCTGGGCCTTCCCGCCCGGCGCGGTCGAGATCGTCGCCGGGCTGCGATCACGGGACAAGGTGTTGCGCATCCACGAAGGGGGAACCTGAGCCGAGATGACCGGACCGTCCGCCACCGAACCGCGCGCCGACCCGCCCGCCGACCCGCCCGCCGACCCGCCCGTCGAGACGAAGCTGTTCCAGCCCGCCCCCCTGGGACCCCTCACCCTGCGCAACCGCATCATCAAGGCGGCGACCTTCGAGGGACGCTCACCCCAAGGGGTGGTCACCGACGACCTGGTGGAGTTCCACCGGCGGGTGGCCGCCGGTGGCACCGCGCTCACCACCGTCGCCTACCTGTCGGTGGCCCCGGAAGGACGCACCGACTCGGGGTGCGTGCTGCTCGTCCCCAGCGCAGTTACGGGCCTGAGACGCCTCACCGACGCCGTGCACGCCGAGGGGGCCCTGGCCGCCGCCCAGATCGGCCACGCCGGACCGGTGGCCAACCCCACGTCCAACGGAGTGCCCGGGGTCGCCCCCGGCAGGATGTTCAACGCCCTCGGCCTGCGGTTCACCCGGGCGGCCACCGAGTACGACATCGCCCGCATCACCGCCGACTACCAGCGCGGTGCCCGGCTCTGCGTCGAGGCCGGATTCGACTCGATCGAGATCCACCTCGGCCACAACTACCTTTTCAGCGCCTTCCTCAGCCCCCGCCTCAACCGGCGCCACGACGACTGGGGTGGCGACGCCGAGGGACCGGGCGCGCTTCGCCCGCCAGGTCGTGGGCGCGGTCCGCGACGCGGTGGGCCGCGAGGTGGCCGTCACCGCCAAGCTCAACATGACCGACGGTGTTCCCGGAGGCCTCGACGTCGAAGCCAGCCTGGAGGTGGCCCGCTGGCTCGAAGCCGACGGTCACCTCGACGCCCTGGAGCTGACCGGGGGCAGTTCGCTGGCCAACCCCATGTACCTGTTCCGAGGCGGCGCCCCCCTGCCCGAGTTCCGGGCGGTGCTGCCCTGGTACCTGCGGGGAGGGTTCCGCCTCGTCGGAAGCCGGTTCCTGCGCGCCTACCCCTACGAGGAGGCCTACTTCCTCGAGAAGGCCCGCCGGTTCCTCCAGGAGCTGTCACTTCCCCTGATCCTGTTGGGAGGGATCAGCCGGCGCGACACGGCGGAGGCCGGTATCGCCGAGGGCTTCGCCTTCGTGGCCATGGGCCGGACCCTGCTCAACGACCCCGACCTGGTCCACCAATGGCAGGACGGCACCCGGACAGACTCGGGGTGCATCCACTGCAACCGGTGCATGCCGACCATCTACAGCGGTGCCCGCTGCCCTCTGGTGGATCCCCGCCCCGGCGACCGGCCCTTCAGCGACGCCGAACTGGCCGGAAGCACGCGCCCAGGCTGATCCGCGGGCCTCGCCGGCCCCGGAGCAGTGGGTAGTGTGCCGCCGATGGGCACACCCGTGGATCCCCTGGCCGCACTCCTCGTCGAACGTTGCCTGCTGCGCGGCGAGTTCCAGCTGCGTTCGGGACAGGTGGCCGACTCCTACTTCGACAAGTACCTCTTCGAGGCCCAACCCGACCTCCTGGAGGCGGTCATCCAACGGCTGGTCCCCCTGATCCCAGCCGGCACCGAGGTGCTGGCCGGCCTGGAGCTGGGCGGCGTGCCGGTGGCCACCGCGCTGTCACTGGCCACCGGGCTGCCCGCCGCCTTCGTCCGCAAGGAGGCCAAGACCTACGGGACGGCCAAGCTGGCCGAAGGGGCCGGGGTGGAAGGTCGACGGGTGCTGGTGGTCGAGGACGTCATCACCACCGGCGGTCAGGTGGCCCTGTCCACCCGCCAGCTGCGCGACCTGGGAGCGGACATCAGCGACGTCCTATGCGTCCTGGACCGCAGCGACGGCGACCATCCCCTGCTCGACGAGGCGGACCTGTCCGTGACCGCCCTGTTCACCCGCGCCGACCTGGGCTGGTGAACGCCGACGCAACACCCGTGGGCGCGACCCCGGCCCGGGAGGCACCCGGAGATCCGGCCCGGCGGCCCAACATCGTCCTCATCAACTGCGACGACCTGGGCTACGGCGACCTCGGCTGCTACGGCTCCGACCTGCAACGACACCCCGGCGACCTGGACCGCATGGCCGCCGAGGGCGTGCGGTTCACCGACTTCTACATGGCGTCGCCGGTCTGCTCGCCGTCGCGGGCGGCGATGCTGACCGGCTGCTACCCGCTGCGGATCGGCTTCGGCGGGCTTCGACCGAGGCTGCGGCGGCGTGCTCTTCCCGGGCAGGGCGTGGGCCTGCACCCCGACGAGATCACCATCGCCCGGCTGCTGTCGACGCGGGCTACGCCACCGCACGCCGTCGGCAAGTGGCACTGCGGCGACCAGCCGGAGTTCCTGCCCACCCGCCACGGCTTCGACGAGTACTACGGCATGCCCTACAGCAACGACATGGGCCGCCAGGCGATCGCCGCCGACGGGCAGACCGACCGGAGATCGGCGACGTGCTGGCCGAGTCGGGGATCGACCGGCCCTGGCTGCGCCCCCCGCTGCCGCTGCTGGACGGCGACGAGGTGATCGAGGCAGCAGCCGGACCAGGCCTCGCTCGACCGAGCGCTACGTGGAGCGGTGCCGTCCGCTTCATGCGCGCCAACGCCGACCGGCCGTTCTTCCTCTACCTGGCCCACATGTACGTGCACCTGCCGCATCTACGTGCCGCGAGCGGTTCCTCGCGCAGTCGCGCAACGGCCCCTACGGCGCGGCGGTGGCCTGCATCGACTGGGCCACCGGCGTGCTCCTCGCCGAGCTGCGGCGCCTGGGTCTCGACGACAGACACGATCGTCATCTTCACCACCGACAACGGCGCGCTCGCTCCGGACCGCGGGGCGGCAGCAACGCGCCGCTGCGCGGCACCAAGGGCACCACCTGGGAGGGCGGCCAGCGCGTGCCGTGCATCGTGCGCTGGCCCGGGCGTCATCGCCGAGGGACTCGAGGTTCCCGACGATGGCCACCGCCATGGACCTGTCCCCACCCTCGCCTCGGCCTGCGGGGCGGCTCCACCCGACGACCGCATCATCGACGGCGACGACCTGGCGTGCGCTCCTGGGCGTGGCCGGCTCGGGTCACCGCCCGATCCCGACCGCCGCTTCTGTCTACATCCAGGACGGCTCACCTGGAGGCGGTCCGGCGAGGCCGCTGGAAGCTGCACGTCCGCAAGCAGCACCGAGAGCTGCGGGCCCTGTTCGACCTGGAACGCGACGTGGGTGAGCGCGACGACGTGGCCGCCCTGCACCCCGAGGTGGTGGCCGCGCTGACCGCTGAACTGGAACGCTGGCGCCACGACCTGGGCGACGAGGCCACCGGAACGCCGGGTGCGGAAGTCCGACCCATAGGGCGCATCGACGACCCGCAACCCCTGACCCACTTCGATCCCGACCATCCCTACTACCTGGCCGAGTACGACCTGCCCCACCGGGGCTGAACCGCTCCCGACCGGAGGATCCCATGCCCACACCCCAGCCCGGCATCTTCGCCCTCGGCACCCGCAGCCACCGCCACCTCGAACTGGACGTCGCCCCGGCTGCCGGACCCTCCGCCCTCGCCGACGCCCTGGGCGCCCTGGCTGATCCCGAGGTGACCGGCGGCGGCGCCAACCTGGTGGTCGGCCTGGGCGCCTCCCTCTGGTCCCGCCTCCTCCACGACCGCGAGCCGCCCGAGGGCCTGGGGCCCTTCGGTGCGATCGAGGGGCGCGACGGCATGCGCGCCCCGGCCACCCAGCACGACCTGTGGGTCTGGATCCACGGCAGCACCGCCGACGACGTGCACGACGCCACCACCGGGGCCATGGCCTCGCTGGCCCCGGTGACCGTGCTGGCCCACGAGCTGGCCTGCTTCACCTACCGCGACAGCCGTGACCTGACCGGCTTCGTGGACGGGACCGCCAACCCGGCGCCCGCCGAAGCCCAGAGCGTCGCGTGCGTACCCGAGGGGCGGCCCGGTGCGGGCGGCAGCCACGTGCTGACCCAAAGGTGGGTCCACGACCTCGAGGCGTTCGGCGCCCTGGAGGTGGCCGACCAGGAGCGGGTGATCGGGCGGACCAAGCTGGACAGCGCCGAGCTACCCGACGACCAGCGACCCCCCGACGCCCACATCACCCTGGCCGAGATCCACGACGAGACCGGCGAGGAACGTCCCGTCTTCCGACGCAGCACACCCTGGGGGACGGCGGGCGAGCAGGGGCTGTGGTTCCTGGCCTTCAGCGCCGAGCGCGACCGCTTCGACGAGATGTTGGCCCAGCTGTTCGGCACCGGTGACCGCCGGCTTCGGGACCGCCTGCTCGACTACACCCGCCCCGTGTCGGGCGCCTACTACTTCGCTCCCAGCCTGGAGGACCTCGGCGCCATCGCGGCCATCTGACCGGCTTCGAGGTCCAGCAGGTGCTGCTTGCGGTCGAGTCCGCCGCCGTAGCCGACCAGTGACCCGTCGGCGCCGATCACCCGGTGGCAGGGCACGATGATGGCCACCGGGTTGGCGTTGTTGGCCGACCCCACCGCCCGCGATGCACCCGGGCGTCCGATCCGCCGGGCGATGTCGCCGTAGGACCGGGTCTGGCCGTAGGGGATCTCCACCAGCGCGGCCCAGACCTGGCGTTGGAACTCGGTGCCGTCCAGAGCCAGGGCGACGTCGAAGCCGGACCGGTCACCGGCGAAGTAGGCATCGAGCTGGTCCACCACCGGGGCGAAGGCATCCCGGTCCTGCCGCCAACCGGTGTGCCTGGAGGCCGGGTCGTCCCCGGGAAGGGCCAGGTGGGTGAGCAGCTCACCGGTGCCGGCCAGGGTGAGCACACCCAGGGGGCTGGGCACCCGCCGGAAACGGGTGGGGATCGGGTCGTGGTTCATGGCGGTCCTCCGGTGCCTGGGGCGCGTGGTGGGCGGTGCTTCGGGGCGTGGTCCGGCGATGGCGTCGCGCCAGGGCTCCGAATCCGTCCCCCAGCGTGACACAGCACTGCTGTCCCAGCTGGGGGTAGCCCGTGAGGGCAGTGTGGCCGGCGGTACCGCGGGCACCAACCTGGCCTACCAGGCTGAGCCTCGTACGTCCGGGGGGGCGGAATGGGGCCGATCCGGGTCGGGTTTCACCGTGGCATGGCGACCACCGACGACCTCACCGGCACCCGGGACTCGATGCAGCGGGTTGCCGGCCACATCCTGGCCCGGCGCCGTCACGCCGCCGTGGGCCGCTTCGGGTTGCGGGTCGTGCCCGGGGGCATGGCCACGCCCGCCTTCGGCCCCGACGACGAGGTCCTGCGTCTGGCCGGGACCTGGTTGATCGTGGAGTCACGGGCCGGCGGCGAAGCCCGGAGCCGCTCGATGTCGATCCCGGGCCGGAGCCTGGCCGAGCTGGCCGACTTCGCCGGAGCGGACCTCGACCAGCCACTGACCCTTGGCCACGACACACCGCCGGTGGGCGACCCCGAGACCCCCATCGTGATGGACCCGGCTGCCGCCGCCACCCTGCTCGACTGGTTCGAACTGGGCTCCCGGGCTCTCGACGCCGTGCTGGTGCAGGCCCAGAGCCCCGCGGTGGTGCAGTTGTGGCCCGAGCACTTCGACCTGGCCGTCGACGTTGCCACCGGCACGGGCCGGGTGAACCTGGGGGCGTCGCCCGGCGACGGGTTCCACGCCACCCCCTACCTGTACGTGGGCCCCTGGACCTCCGACCGGCCCGGAGAACCCGACTTCTGGAACGCGCCCTTCGGGGCCGTGGTGGGCTCGGAGACCGTCTCGGCACAGGCCGATCCTGTGGCCGCTGCTACTTCTTTCTTCGTTCGGGGCCTGGCCCTGCTGGGATGACCTGAACGGGGTGACCCGGGCTGTCACTCGGTGAACCCGGCCCGGCCCCAGCACGCGATGACCGCCACCGGTAACGTTCCTCCGTCCAGCTACAGGAGGTGCACATGGGTGGCCAAGGCGATGGAGGCTCAGGGGCCCGCAGCCTGATCGGCGCCATGCGATTGCTGGCGGCGATGGGTGGTGCCGAGATCGTGCCCGCCGACATCGAACTGCCGCCCGAGATCCTGGCGGCCTGCCCCGAGGTGCAGGGCTACCAGACACCGTGGGGCCCGGTGGCCATCTGCGGGGACGACCGCCTCTGGTTCCAGCGGCCCGGCGAGGGCTGGATCGAATGGCGCGGCTTCGACCTGCCCGAGGACTTCAAGCCCCTCACGACCGCTGCCCGTCCCGGCGAGCCCGAACCCCCTCCACCGAGCCCGCCTCCCGGGCTGAACCCTCTCAAGGTGGCGTTGGGCGTCGTGGCGGTGGCCGCCCTGGCAGGCCTCCTCTACTGGCTTCTGCGTTCGGGTGACGACCCGGAGGAAGGCAACGATCAGCTGACCCTCGCGCCCGCCAGCACGACGTCCAGCACGACGTCCAGCACGACTACCACGACCACGACCACCGTTCCCGACGACGACTCCGGCGATACCACCGACGACCCTGGAGGGCCGATCACCGGTCTGCCCCCAGACGTCGCCGAACGGGGCGCGGACGGGCTCGGGCTCGGCCCGGGTGTCCCCGACAGCTGGGAGGGCCTGGAGGTGATGGCCGGCGCCCCGGAGTGGCGCTCGGGTGACGGCCGCACACCCGCTGCGGGACCGGGCATCGAGTCCTACGGCGCGCTGCGCACCCCCGACGGTGACCTCTACGTCGTGGTCCTGGACGCCCCCATCGACGGGCGTGGCATCCCTGGAGCGGGCAGCCAGATCGAGTTGGGCCGTGCCTCCACCGTCTTCGCCCCGGACGGGTTGGCGGGCCTGGCCGGCGCCGAGGAGATCTTCAGCCTCGAGGCGGGGGGAGCAGTGTCGGGCTTCCGCCCTGACGGCACCGACCCCGGTGAGCCTCGCGGAACGTGGGTGGACGGCCGCTACGGCTTCCTCCTCGTTCCCGTGGGCATCGACGAGGAAGCCGTGCGGCTGGTCAACTTCTTCCGCCAGACCGACGGCGCTACCGCAACCGAGACAGACCCCACCGGCTACCAGGTCTCCGAGGCGTACCACCTCACCGACGGGGGTCTCGTCCCCGCCGGGTGAGCCGGGTGAGCCGGGTGAGCCGGTTCAGTCCACCCCGCCGGGTTCGGTGAGGAGACGCTGGAACCAACGGGCCGAGTCCTTGGGGACACGCCGGAAGTCGTCGTCGTAGTCGACGTAGACCAGGCCGAACCGCGGGCCCCGGCCGTGGAACCACTCGATGTTGTCGGCGTAGGACCACGCGAAGTAGCCGTCGACGGCGATGCCTTCGGCCCGGGCGGCCAGCACCTGTTCCAGGTGGCGGCGGTAGCTCCAGATGCGGACGTCGTCACGCACCCTGTCCCCTCCGGCCTCGAGGCGGTCCCGGCCGCCGAAGCCGCCCTCGGTGATGACCAGCCGGCGCGCCGCCGGGTGCTCGGAATACGCCCGCAGCGTCCACAGCAGGCCCTCGGCGTCCTGGGGGATGCCGACCGCCGAGCGCACGTTGGCCTCCGCGTCGGGTACCCGCCTCGTGGGCACGGCCCCCACCACCGGGAGGCGGTGCAGGCAGACCAGCGGGCCGTAGTACTGCACACCCATGAAGTCGTAGGGGAACGTGGCTGCCTCCAGGTCACCGTCTCGGATGTGGCGGCGCAGGGGCCGCAACAACCGGGAGGCCTCGAAGGGGTAGCCCCGCCCGCCGGCGGGATCCATGAAGATTCCCACCGAGAGGGCCTCGAAGGCCCGCTTGCGCCGCGCCGTGCGCTCGTCGGTGGGCTCGTAGGGGTGGGCCACCGACATGACGTTGGTGGTGCCCAGGTCGGCGTCGGGACCCAGGACGTCACGCATGCGCCGGGCCGCCTCGGCGCAGGCCAGGTTCATGTGGTGCACCGAGCGCAGCGTGCGATCCAGGTGCAGGCCCCGCCGGTCGAGCAGGCCCAGGAGCAGGAACCCCGCCACCGACGCCGGCTCGTTGAAGACCATCCAGCGGCGGACCCGGTCACCGAAGTGCTCGGCGCAGCGCTGGGCGAAGACGGCGAAGTCCTCGATGATCCCTCGCCGCGACCAGCCGCCCTGCTGCCACAGGGCCAGGGGGAGGTCCCAGTGGTGCACGGTCAGCCAGGGCTCCAGGCCCAGCTCCAGGCCGCGGTCGATGACCCGGTCGTAGAACGCCGCCCCAGCCGGGTTCCAGGGATCACGGCCGGTCGCCCATGAGCCGGGGCCACGACAGCGAGATGCGGTTGGCCCCGAAGCCCGAGGGAGGAGATCAGCTCGAGGTCGTCGTTCCAGCGGTTGTAGAAGTCGATGCCCAGGTCGCCCCCGGCCCCCGGACGCGACCGTGCCGCACCGCATCGTCCCAGATCGACGGTGCGCTTCCCGTCCGCGGTCGGTGCACCCTCGATCTGGAACGATGCCGAGGCGGCGCCCCACACGAAGTCGGTGCCGAAGTCCTGTCGTCTCATCACCTAGACCCACCTAGACCTAGACTTGGACCTTCCGGGGCCCGGAACGGGCCCGGACTCAGACGGGCGCGCAGCTCCCGGCTTCGCCTTCGCGGCTGACCACCGCGACTCCGTCGGAGTAGCCGCCCCCATAGACGGTGATCATCGCCTCGGCATCGCGCTCGAAGACGTGGGTCGAGGCCAGCTCGCAAGCTGACATGGCCGTCGCCTCGTCGAGGGTACCCGCTGCGTAGAGACCGATGTCCTGCACACCGAGGTATCCGATGGCGATGATGCCGTCACCGGTGTCCCAGTCGAAGAGGGCGCCAATGGCTGCGTCCTCGGCCAACAGGTAGTCCCTCAGGGTGGTGGTGTCGACCTCCGAGCTCGCGACGGTGGTGGTCGTCGTGTCATCGGACATGTCGGTGTCATCAGACATGTCGGTGTCATCGGTCATGTCGGTCTCGTCGTCTGCCAAGGTCGTCCCAGGGGAGTCGGACGCCTCGGTCGTGTCCACGGACTCGTCGTCGTCGCTGTCGGAACAGGCGGCCAGCGGGGCACCCAGGGCGAGTACCGTGGCCACCAGGGCGGTGACGCGACGGGGGCTGCGAGCTGTCATGGGGTTCTCCTCGGTCGAGGGTGGGGGATCCACCCGCAGGGACGGGCCCGACGAAGCTAGCGCACCCCGGACAGGCTCCTTAGGATCCGACCGATGACCACCCACGAACCCGAGGTGACCAGCGAGGTCGACCTGTGCACCCCCGACCACGCCCGCCTGGCGCCCCAGGCCGCGGGCTGGTCCCGTCAACCCCGGCACCGGGCCAACCTGGGGCCGCCCTGCGGGGTGAACAAGTCCTGGGACTACTGGGCGGTCCTGGCGGGAGACGTCGTCGTGTCCGCGGTGATCGCCGACCTCGAGGACCTGGGTCTGGCCGACGTTTGGTGGGCCGATCTGGCCACCGCAGATACCGGCGGGGCGAGCATCGTCAGCCTGGGCGCCGAGGGGATCGCCCTACCCGAGCGTCCCGGCACCCAGCCGCTGCACGTGGAGCAGGGCGGTCTCAGCCTGTCCATCATCGACCACGGTGAGCCGACGCTGGCTCTGGCGGCCATGACCGAGCTGCGGGCCTCCTGGACCGAGCCCGACGGCCGGCCCGCCCGGCTGTCGGTGCGGGTGGACCGTCCCGCCGGGCACGAGTCGCTCAACGTGGTCGTCCCCTGGAGCGACGAGCGCTTCAACTTCACCTCGAAACACCAGGCCCGGCCGGCTACAGGCGAGTTGGTCGTGGGCGACCGGTGCCATCCCATCGGCGGCGAGGCGGGCGACGCGTGGGGGGTCCTGGATGTGGGCCGGGGCCGCTGGCCGGCTGAGATCACCTGGAACTGGGGCGGTGGTGCGGGCCGGGTGGGTGACCACGTGGTCGGCCTCCAGGTGGGCGCCAAGTGGACCGAGGGAACCGGGGCCACCGAGAACGGCCTCATCGTGGACGGCCGGCTCTCCAAGATCGGTAGGGAGCTGGCGTGGCGCTACGACTGGGACCGGCCTCTCGACCCGTGGGAGATCGAAGATCCCGGCGGCCAGCTGCACGCCGTGCTGACGCCCCGCTACGACAAGGTCACCGACGTCGACTTCGGTGACAAGGGCTCGGCAGTCCACCAGGTGTTCGGCACCTGGTCGGGCCGGTTGCGCACCGACGACGGGGTGGAGCTGGCCTTCGACGGCCTCCAGGGGTTCGCCGAGGAGGCCCGCCAGCGGTGGTGAGCGAGTGGGCTGGTGACGAGGGGGACCACTGGGCCGCCCACGCGGCGCGCTACACCCGCATGCTCGGGGCGTTCGGAGAGGCGCTCGTGCAGGCCGCGGACCTCCCCCGGGGGGCCCGGGTCCTCGACGTGGGCTGTGGCTGCGGAGACCTGTCCCTGGCCGCAGCCGAGGCCGTGGGACCCACGGGCCAGGTCATAGGAGTCGACCTTTCGCCGGCCATGCTGGCCGTCGCCTCCGAACGGGCCCGGGCCCGAGGGCTCGACCAGGTCCGCTTCGAAGAGGCCGACGCCGCCTCGTACCGGCCTCCCACCTCGGGCCAGGCACCCGGCGAGCCGGACGCTGGCTTCGACGTGGTCGTGAGCCGCTTCGGGATCATGTTCTTCGACGATCCCGCCGCGGCGCTGGCCCACCTCCGGTCGCTGGTGGTCCCCGGCGGGCGCCTGGTGGCGCTGTGCTGGCAGGCGCTGGCCGCCAACGAGTGGATGGTCGTGCCCGGCCTGGCCCTGGCCGAGGTCCTGCCCCTCACCGAGGGCCGGGATCCCACCGCCCCCGGGCCCTTCGCCTTCGCCGACGCCGAGCGGGTGGTGGGCTTGCTGGCCGATGCCGGCTGGTACGAGCCCGCCGCCACCGCCGTGCAGGCGCCCATGTGGCTGGGACCCTCGGCGTCGGACTGCGCCGACTTCCTGGCCTCCACGGGCCTGGGTCGTGCGCTGCTGGCCCAACTCGACGCGGATCTGGTCGCCGAGGGACTCCGCCGGGTGGCCCGCGCCCTGGCGGCTCACGAGGGCACCTCCGGCGTCGAACTGGGCGGCGCAGCCTGGCTTCTCACCGCTCGGGCCGGGAATCGGTGACCGACGTGACGGGTTCCCTGCGCAGTGGAAGACGCGACCGTGACCGCACCCGCTGACACCGACGCAGACCCACACGCGACCTTCGACCGCTACGTGCTGCCCGAGATCGAGGTCCTGTACCGGGTGGCGCGTTCCATCACCCGCCACGGCGCCGACGCCGAGGATCTGGTCCAGGACACGCTCCTGCGGGCTTTCCGGGCCATCGACCGTTTCGACGGGCGCCACCCCCGGGCCTGGTTGCTCACGATCATGCGCAACGCCCAGGTCAACCGGGTGCGTCGGCGCCGTCCAGGGCTGCTGGCCGATCCCGACGAGGCCGCCGACCGGGCGTCAGGTCTGGCCGACGATGGGCTCGGTCCCGAAGACGCCGTGGTCGAAGCGGGCTTCGACGCGGCGGTCGAGACCGCGTACCGGGCCTTGCCGCCCGACTTCCGGGACGTCATCGACCTGGTCGACCTGGCCGGACTCTCCTACCGCGAGGCCGCCGCGGTCCTCGACGTGCCCCAGGGGACGGTCATGAGCCGGCTCCACCGGGGCCGGCGGCGCATCCGGGAAGCCCTGGAACCATCCCCCCCGACGCAAGGAGGTGAGCAGTGATGCGCTCCCGGCTGGCATTCTGGCGGCGTCGGCCGCTGTCGTGCCACCAGGTGGGCGAGGTCCTCCAGACCTATCTGGACGCCGAGCTGGACGACGCCACCGCCGCCAAGGTGGCCGCGCACCTCGACGACTGCCGCCGCTGCGGCCTCGAGGCCGAGACCTACGAGGAGCTCAAGGCGTCGCTGCGGCGTCGCGGGCAGCGCGTACCCGCCGAGGGGGTGGCCCGCCTCCGCTCCTTCGGTGAGCGGCTCTCCCGCGGCGAGATCGACCCGCAGCTGCCTCCCACGGGAATCTGAACGACCGTGCCCGCCGGCCGCGCCGCGGACGTCATCGTGGTCGGCGGGGGCGCCGGGGGGATCACCGCCGCCCGCCGAGCCGCGCAGCTGGGAGCGTCGGTCGTGCTGGTGACCGACGGCCCGCTGGGAGGCGACTGCACCCACACGGGTTGCGTGCCATCCAAGACGCTCCTGGCCCAGGCAGCCTCCGGCGCCGGCTTCACCGAGGCGATGGAATCGGTACGAGCCGCCGTGGCCGCCGTGGCCGCCGCCGAAGACGAGGGTGCCCTGGGGGCCGACGGGGTCACCGTGCTGCAGGGCCGGGCCACCCTTGCCGGACCCCGCCGGGTCGAGGTCGACGGGGTCGTGCTTTCGGCCCGGGCGGTGATCCTGGCCACAGGTGCGGTCGCCGCGCTCCCGCCCGTTCCGGGCCTGGACTCCGCCGGGGCCCTCACCAGCGACACGGTGTGGGCACTGGACCACCGCCCCGACCGGCTGGTCGTCATGGGAGGGGGAGCCATCGGTTGTGAGCTCTCGCAGGCCTTCGCCCGCTTCGGGACCGCCGTCACCCTGGTGGAGGGTGCGCCCCGCCTCGTGCCCGCGGAGGACCCCGCCGTGTCGGCGCTGCTGGCCCGCTCCCTGGGTGCCGAGGGCGTCGAGGTGGTCACCGCCGCCCGCATCGAGGAGGCAACCGCCGCCGGCGGCGACCCCACGCTGGTCCTGGCGTCTCCGGGAGCACGCGACCGCGACGCGACGCCGGGAACCGTCCCGACCGGAACCGTCCCGACCGGTGCCCCGGCCGGCGACCCGACATGCGAGAGCCGGATCCGGATCCGGGGTGACACGCTCCTGGTGGCTGCCGGTCGGCGACCCGACACCGCCGGGCTCGGGCTGGAGGAGCTGGGTGTGGCCTGCGACCGGGCCGGGCGTATCGAGGTCGACGACACCTGTGCCACCACCGTGGCGGGCGTGTGGGCGGTCGGCGACGCGACCACCCGGGGCGGGCTCACCCACATGGCGGCCCACATGGGGTTCGTGGCCGCCACCAACGCCTGGCGGGGCCGGCACGGTCGGTCGTGGAGGCCCGGCCTGCGGGCCGAGCGGCGGGCGGTGCCCCGGGTCATCTTCACCGACCCCGAGGTCGCCCAGGTCGGCCTGACCGAGGCCGAAGCGGCCCCGCTGGGCGCCCGGGTGGCCGAGGTGAACCTGGCCACCGTGGACCGCGCCCGCACCGACGGGCGCAGCGACGGGTTCGTGAAGCTCGTGGCCGGCCCCCGGCGCGGTACGGGGTGGTTGGGGGGCGGTCAGGTGCTGGGCGCCACCGTGGTGTGCCCCCGGGCCGGAGAGCTGATCAGCGAGGTGGCCCTGGCCATGCGCACCCGTGCCTTCACGGGCCGCCTGGCCCAGACGATCCACCCCTACCCGAGCTGGTCGGTCGCCCTGCAACAGGCCGCATCGCAGTTCTTCTTCGCCGTGGACGGCCACCGCGCCCGCGACGCCCGCTCGTGATCGCCGCTCGTGACGGCTCAGGGCAGTCGCTACCGGGACCCCGCGAGCGCGTCGTCCCCGAGGTAGGGCCGAAGGGGGCGCAGGCGCTCGGTGATGTCGTCGGCATGTGCTCGGCGGAACCGGTGGCGGCGGCGGCGTCGCACGAGCGCGATGGTCGCGAGCGTCGGCAACCCGACCACCAGTGCGAGCAACGGGCCGAGCACCACGACGTCGTCGGGTGTCGTCAGGTGCCACACGGCGGACCACGACGTGGGGATCGCAGGTGCGGTGCCGAGCCCGCTACCGGCGCCGCACAGGTAGGGGCTGCTCTGCCACACCCCGCGTTCGTCCTGGAACACCCGCATGTCGTAGCGCCACCACGGCGATGTGCTCGAACGCCCCCACGCCACGTCGATCTCAGCGGGCAGGTCCATCTCGGCCGAGCGGACGGAGTCGATCCGGAAGCGAGCCATCGTCACGCCGGACATCTCCCGTTCGAAGTTGCCCGGACCGGGCGGGAGGACCGTCCAGACGGCCTCGAGACGGCCGATCACCTGGGCCTCGGGGGGGGCAGGAGGGGCGCCCGGAACGGCCGTCGACACGAAGCACGGGTCACCGCTGGCACCGGCCGCCGAGACGAAGACCGTCAGGGTTAGCGCAGCCGTGAGAACGAGGGCCAGCGCGGCGGGCGGCACCGTGGCGGCACGCCTCCACATGCCGGCCAGGCTACCCGGGACCGTGTCGGCGGACCGGGCGGGGGGCGCCGAGCGGCGGGAGCCTGGGCTGAACGCGGGAATGCGGGCCCGGGGGGTTCGGGTTCACCCTGCATGCGTCTGGCCCGCTCCGTCGCCATCGCCGCCGTGCTCGCCGCAGGCTGTGCCTCCACCACCGACACCGGTACCACCGACGCCAGCGCCCGGACCGACGGAGGCGACCCCACCACCAGCCCGGTCCCGGTCACCCAGATCGAAGCCAGCCCCGACGAGGACGTGCCCTCGGCGCTCAGCGATCCCGCCGGCGAAGGCCTCCCTCCACCGTTGGTCGACCCCGCCGAGATCATCTCGGGCGGGCCCCCTCCCGACGGCATCCCGCCCCTCGACAAGCCGGTCTTCCTCCCGGCCGGCGCCGTGGACGACCTCGGGGACCGTGAACCCGTCCTGGCCCTGGAGCTGGGAGGCGAGGCCCGGGCCTATCCCATCTCGATCATGATCTGGCACGAGATCGTCAACGACACCGTGGGAGGGGTTCCCGTCTCGGTCACCTACTGCCCGCTGTGCAACACCGCTGTGGCCTTCGATCGTCGGGTGGGCGACCGGGTCCTCAGCTTCGGCACGTCGGGCAGCCTCTACCAGTCGGCCCTGGTGATGTACGACCGCCAGACCGAGTCGCTCTGGAGCCACTTCACCGGACAGGCCATCGCCGGCTTCCTCACCGGTACCGGCCTGGACCAGTTCCCCGTGGCGACGGTGGCCTGGGGAGACTGGCTCGCCGCCCATCCCGACGGCCTGGTGCTCTCCCAGGACACCGGCTTCGATCGCAACTACGGCACCAACCCGTATCCGGGCTACGACGACGTCGACAACCCGCCCTTCCTCTTCGACGGCGAGGTGGACGGCGCCCTGGCGGCCAAGACCCGGGTGGTGGGCGTCGGCCTGGACAGCACACCCACCGCCATCGTGACCGACGACCTGCTCGAAGTGGGCACGCTCGCCCTCGAACTGGATGGGCAGCCCGTGGTGGCCTGGGCCCGGCCCGGAACGGTCTCGGCCCTGGAGTCCTCCGACGTCGCAGGCGGCCGCGACGTGGGTGCCACCGGGGTCTTCGTGGCGATGCACGAGGGCCAGGAGCTCAGCTTCACCCGTACCGATGCGGGCTTCGTGGACGACCAGACCTCTTCGGTGTGGAACGTGCTCGGCCGGGCGCAGGAGGGACCCCTGGCCGGCTCGCAACTCGACGCCGTCGAGCACGTCGACACCTTCTGGTTCGCATGGGGAGCGTTCGCTCCTGACACCCGTATCCTGCCGTGAGCACCGCCGCACCCGAGCACTGACGAAGGGAGCGAGCGCGTGGAAGCCCTGACCAACGCCGCGATCCCGGCGGCGCATCAGGTGCACAACGGCACCGAAACGGTCACATCCTGCGCCCGAAACCCCGAGCAGGGGCGCGGGCCCTCACCCCCGGGGGACGAGGGCCAGCTGGCGGGACTGGGCGATGAGCCGTCCGGCGGTGTCCCACACCTCGCCGTCCTCCTCCAGGTAGCCGCCGGTGATGAAACGGGTGGTGAAGGCACACCGCAGCCAACCCGGGACGGGTACCGCCCGCAGGTGCGCTGTCAGCTCGACGGTGGGCACCCAGGCCACCGGCAGGGACGTGTTGAACACGGTGGGAGGGAACGAGTCCACGCCCACCAGAAGCCCCAACGGATCGGCACCGCTCCCATCTGAGCCGTTGCCCTCGCCGCCCTCGGAGCCGATCGGGAACCGCAACCATCCCCGCACCCGGGCCTGGCCGGATTGGCCTTGAACGAACGCCACGTCGTCGGGGTGCAGGCGCAGGTCCACCTGGTGCATGAACGACTTCGGACCCACCTCCAGGCCCGGAGGTCTTCCCAGGCACGCTTCTGGGTCTGGGAGATCGGGGGGCGCGGCGTCCACCAGTTCGGGACCCGACGCCAAGGCCAGGTCGGTGGTCGTGGCCACGGTCACCAGCAGAGCCCGATCCCTGTCGTCGCGCAAGGTGGCGGTGGCGGTGGCGTGGCGACCCCCGGAGCGGAGCAGGTCGACGGTGATGGTCACCGGGCCGACCCGACCGGGCGCCAGGTAGTGGGCGGTCATCGACACCGGATGGGGCCGTCCCGTGACCTCGGTCAAGGCCCGGGCGACGAGGGCCAGCAGGTAGCCGCCGTTGGCGTTGCCCCCGATGTCCCATCCCGCGGCGATGGCGGCTTCGAAGCGGTGCTCGTCGACTCTGTGCACTGCGGTGTCGTCGTACCAGCCCATGGTCCGCCGATGCTACGGGTGCCGGGGTCACCCCACCCAGCCACCGCTCGGGGAGGCGGCCCGGGCATGCCATGATCGGTCCGTGAGGTCGAGGCGATGAGGTCGAAGCGATGAGGTCGAAGCGATGAGGTCGAAGCGATGAGCGAGGCGATGAGCGAGGCGAGCTGGTTCGACGGGGCGGGTCTGGGGATGTTCGTCCACTGGGACCACGCCAGCCAGGAGGGCCTCGAGGTGTCCTGGCCCCTGGTGGGGGGAGCCATGGGCGTGCTCCCGCACTGCCAGGACGTGACCCCCGAGCACTACCACTCCCTGGCCGACACGTTCGATCCGGTGGCCTTCGACGCCACCGCCCTGGCCCGCCGGGCCCGGGAAGCAGGCATGCGCTACGTGGTCTTCACGACCCGCCACCACAGCGGCTACGCCATGTGGCCCAGCGCCCACGGTCACCACAACGTGGACGGCTCCCCCTGCGGGCGCGATCTGGTCCGCGAGGTCGTCGACGCCTTCCGGGCCGAGGGGCTGCGCATCGGCCTCTACTACTCGCTGTCGGACTGGCACCACCCCGACTACCCGCCGTTCCGTCTCGAGCACCGGCCCTACCAGTTCGGCTTCTCGCCACCCCGGCCCGACGAGGAGGCCGCCGCCCGCTTCCGGGCGTACCTGCTGACCCAGCTCGACGAGTTGTTGACCGGCTACGGGCCCATAGACGTCGTGTGGTTCGACGGGCAGTGGGAGCGACCCCCGGCGTGGTTCGGCGTCGACGAGATCGCGGCCCGCTGCCGGCAGCTCCAACCGGGGATACTGATCAACGACCGGCTGCCCGGCCACGGCGACTTCGCCACCCCCGAGCAGTTCGTGCCGGCCACGCCCCCCGCGGGTCGGTGGGAGAGCTGCTACACGATGAACGACAGCTGGGGCTGGAACCCCGACGACCACGCCTACAAGTCGGCCCGCGACCTGGTGCACGCCCTGTGCGAGACGGTGGGGCGGGGCGGGAACCTGCTGCTCAACGTGAGCCCTCGGGGCGACGGTTCCCTTCCCGACGAGCAGGTCGAACGTCTCGACGCCCTGGCCGGCTGGATGGGGCGCCACGCGGCGGCGATCCACGACGTGTCCGCCGGCCTGGAACCCTGGCAGTTCTACGGGCCCTCTACGCGCGCCGGTGACCGCATCCACCTGCTGTGCCTGATGCGCCCCTACGAGACGGTCACCGTCCGGGGCCTGCCGGTGCGGCGGGTGGTTCGGGCCACGGCCCTCGGAACCGGCACCGAGCTTGCGGTGCAGACCCGCACCGACGTGTTCGGCCACTTCATGGACGACCCCGACGGCGAGGTCATCGTGTCGGTGCCCGAAGCCGACGTGGACGAGTTGGCCACGGTCATCACCCTCGAGCTGGCCGACCATCCCGTGCGAGGCAGGCCGCGCCCGGCCGACACCCGCAGCTGACCAGGCCTCGACCGCACCCCGCACCCCGCACCCCGCACCCCGCACCCCGGCATTCTGGGGCCTGCAGCGTTGCGGATTCCGCAACGCTGCAGGCCCCAGTTCGGCTCGGTTGGCCCAGTTCGGCTCGGTCAGTCCTGAGCGGCGAGGCAGGCCGCGCACCGACCGGTGATGGTCAGGTGGCGTGCCCCGGCCTCGAAGCCGTGGTCGCGCCACAGCCGGCGGTGCACCGGCGCGAGCAGGTCGTCGGGCACACGAAGGACGCTGCCACAGCCGGTGCAGACCGCGTGGTGGTGCACGTCGGAGGTGAGGTGGTAGGTGGCTGGCCGGTCAGCCAGGCGCGCCGGGGTGATCATCCCCGCCTCGCACAGCGCCTCGAGGGTGCGGTACACGGTGGACAGGTGCACAGCGGGGACCCTTGCCCCGATGCGCTCGGCCAGTTCCTCGGCGGTCACGTGGTCCTCACCGGCGGCCACCAGCTCCTCCAGCACGGCCCGGCGGGCCACCGTCACCCGCTGGCCCAGCGAGCGCAGCTCGTCCACCAGGCCGATCACCTGCTCGTCGCCGGATACCGGGCCAGCTGCCACCCACCGAGTATGCCCGCGCCGGACCGGCGGGCGGGTTGTCCGGTGTGGCACACTCTGCTGCGAACAGTTCGCAGGAGCGAGGCCCATGCACGTCCCCGACGGCTTCATCGACGTCCCAACCTCCCTGGCCGCAGCCGGGGTGGCCACCGCGGGCGTTGCGCTGGCGCTGCGCCGAGCGGCACGGGACGACGGCGACGGGGTCGACCGCACAGCCAGCGACCGCACAGCCAGCGGCCGCACACCCAGTGACGACCCGCCCGGCGACGATGGCCTGGCGCCCCTGACCGGGCTGGTGGCCGCCTTCGTGTTCGCCGCCCAGATGGTCAACTTCCCCGTTGCGGGGGGAACCTCCGGGCACCTGATCGGGGGCCTGCTGGCCGCCGTGCTTCTCGGTCCCTGGTCCGCGGTCCTGGCCCTCACCGTGGTGGTGGGGCTCCAGGCGCTCCTGTTCGCCGACGGCGGGGTCAGCGCCCTGGGCATCAACATCGTGGACCTTGCGCTCGTGCCCGCACTGGCCGGAACCGTCCTGTTCCGGGCCGGTCGCCGCCTGCTCCCCGCCAACCGCACCGGCGTGCTGGTGGCCGCCGCCGGTGCCGCCTGGGCGTCGGTTGTGCTCTCCGCACTGACCCTGACGGGCATCTACGCGCTGGGGGGCAACGGCGCCGCCAGTCTCGCCACCGTTGCGGGCGCCATGGTGGGAGTCCACACCGTCATCGGGTTGGGTGAAGCCGCAATCACCGTTCTAGTCCTCGGGCCGATCCTGGCCAGCCGACCCGACCTGGTGCACGGTGCGCGTGATCTGGCACCACAGGTTCCCCCCATCCGGGCGGAGCCGGCCCTGTGACCGGCACCGATACCGAACCCCGCCCAGGCCGGCGCCAGGTGGCCGGGTTCGTCGCAGCAGGGTTGGTGGTGACGGTCCTCGTTGCTTTCGGCCTGAGCCGCTGGGCCTCGCCGGAGCCCGACGGCCTCGAACGGGTAGCCGCCGACCACGCCCTCGATACCGAGGTCGAGCCCCGCACCCCCGACGCAAGTCCCTTCGCCGACTACTCGACAGCAGCGGGGTCGACGACGGGGGAACGGGCAAGGGCCTGGCGGGTCTGGTGGGAGTGGCCGCGGTGTTCGCCACGGCCGCCGGCGTCGCAGCCGTCGCGAGCCGACGCCGGCACCGACCGGCCCGAGCCGACCCGAGCCGACCCGAGCCGACCCATTGAACCGGCCGTGATGGAACCGCGCGACTTCCCCGTCACCGACGGTGCCCAGGCCGCGGTGCACCTCGTGTGCCTGGTGGGCTTCCTGCTCGCCGTCGTGCTGGTGCCGGCCCGCACCCCCTGGACCGTCGCCGCGCACGTGACGATCCTCGCCACCGTGGCCACTCTCACCCGGCTGCCACCGGGCCGCCTGGCCCGCAACCTGGCGGTCACCGTGCCCTTCCTGGCCTTCGCCGCCCTGCTTCCCTTCACCGGACCCGGCCCGCAGACATCCCTGGGCGGCCTGTCGGCGTCCGAACCTGGCCTGTGGGGCGCGTGGTCGATCGCCACCAAGGCGCTGCTGGGAACGGCGGCGGCCGCCGTGTTGGCCTGGACCACCTCGCCCGAGGCCCTTCTGGTGGGCCTCGACCGCCTGCACCTCCCCCGCCGGCTCACGGTCATCGGAGGGTTCATGGTCCGCTACCTGGCGGTGGTCACCGCCGAGCTGCGCCGCCTCCAGATCGCCCGGGTCTCACGGGCCGACGACCCACGCTGGCTCGGCCAGGGCCACGCGCTGGGCGCCACGGCCGGCACCCTGTTCATCCGCACCTACGAACGGGGAGAGGCGTGCAGCAGGCCATGGTGGCCCGAGGGTTCACCGGCTCCTTCCCCACCACCACCGGCGTCGACCCGCAGGCTCGCTGGTTTCCGACCCTGGCCGCTCCGATCGCCGCCGGGGCGATCACGGCGATGGCCTGGTGGGTGACCTGGGCCCCATGACATCGGCGGAACCGACCGACGCCGCCCGCGGTGCGGGTGCGGGACCTGACCTACTCCTACCCCGACGGCACACCCGCCCTGGCCGGGGTGGACCTCGAGGTCACAGCCGGGGAACGGGTGGCGGTCCTCGGTCCCAACGGGTCCGGCAAGACGACCTTGATGCTGCACCTCAACGGCATCCTGCGCCCACAGCGGGGCCGGGTCGAGATCGACGGCATGCCCGTGGACGGCGACCGGAGGCGCCTGGCCGAGGTCCGCCGCCGGGTCGGTCTGGTCTTCCAGGACCCCGACGACCAGCTGTTCATGCCCACGGTCCGCCAGGACGTCGCCTTCGGGCCAGCCAACCTGGGCCTGGGGGGAGCCGAGCTGGACGGACGGGTGGCCGAGGCGCTCGCGGCGGTGGGCATGGCCGGCGCCGGGGACCGTCCCCCACCACCTGAGCCTCGGCCAGCGCCGCCGGGTGGCGTTGGCGACCGTGCTGGCCATGGAACCCACCGTCCTGGTCTTCGATGAGCCGTCCGCCAACCTCGACCCCGCAGCCCGCCGCGAGTTGGCCGACATCGTGACCGGGCTGGACCTCACCGCCCTGATCGTCACCCACGACCTGCTCTACGCGGCAGAGCTGTGCCCCCGAAGTGTGATCCTGGCAGCGGGCCGCGTGGTGGCCGACGGACCCACGCTCGAGCTCCTGGCCGACGCGGCGCTGCTGGCCGAGCACCGTCTCGAGCTGCCCCGCTTCGCCCGACCCGCGCCCTGACCGCCTCCCGATCCGCCTCCCGATCCGCCTCCCGATCCGCCTCCCGATCCGCCTCCCGATCCGCCTCCCGATCCGCCTCCCGATCCGCGCCTTGACCGCCTCCTGATCCGCCGCCCGACCCGCCTCCTGGCGCGGCCACCGACCGACCCTTTGCCCCGGGTCCGGAGGCGGGCAAGACTGAACCCATGACGATCGACGGTGGTGAGCTTCTCGTCCGGGCGCTCGAGCAGGGGGGGGTCGACACCATCTTCACCCTCCACGGCGGGCACCTGGACGCCATCTTCCAGGCCGCGCTGAACCGACGAGTTCCGCCTCATCGACACCCGCCACGAACAGGCCGCCGGACACGCCGCCGACGGCTGGGCCCGCACCACGGGCCGCACCGGTGTTGCGGTGGTGACCGCCGGTCCGGGCTTCACCGACTGCGTCACCGCCATCGCCAACGCCCACCTGGACTGCTCGCCGGTGCTGTTCATCGCCGGAGCGGCACCCCTGCGCGACGCCGAGACCCTGCCCCTCCAGGGCGGCCTCGACCAGGTCGCAATGGTGGCCCCCATCACCAAGTGGGCCCATCGCATCACCCACACCCACCGCATCGGCGACCTGGTCACCCAGGCCCTGCGCACCGCCCGCTCGGGAAGGCCCGGGCCGGTGTTCCTCGAGATCCCCATCGATGTCCTGTTCGCCCCGGTGGACGAGCGCTCCGCCCATGTCCCCGCCACCGTCATCCCGGCCCAGCCGCCCGCCCCTGATCCCGCAGCGGTGGTGTCGGCCCTCGAACACCTGCAGCGGGCAGAGCGCCCGGTGATCCTGGCCGGGGGAGGTGCCTGGTACAGCGGTGCCCACCACGAACTCGAGGCGTTCGCCCACGCCAGCGGCATCCCGGTGTTCACCAACGCCAAGGCCCGGGGGATGCTTGCCGCCGACGACCCCCACTACGGCGGGGCCTTCACAAACCTGGCCATGGTGGGGCTGCTGGGTGCGGGCACACCCGATGTCGTTCTGCTCATGGGGGCCCGCATCGGCCTGTTCACCGCCGGGCGCAGCGGTGCGGTGATCCCCAACGACGCCACCGTCATCCAGGTCGACATCGCGGGCGAGGAGATCGGCCGGAACCGTCACATCGACCTGGGGATCGCCGCGGACTGCCGTGCCACCCTCACCGCGTTCCTGGAAGCATCGGCTCAGATGTCCTGGCCCGACCGCTCGGCCTGGCAGTCGTCGGCCCAGCTGCTGCGCGACGGCCCTTCGATGCTGTTCGCCGAGGCGCTCGCCGCCACCGAGGGTCCCATCCACCCGTACCGGCTCATGGCCGAGATCACCCAGGCGCTCCCCGCCGACGCCATCGTGACCGCCGACGGGGGCGAGACGGCCACCTGGATGGAGATGGCTGCCGCCATCACCGGTGGGGGCCACTGGATGACCCATGGCTACCTCGGCTGCCTGGGCACCGGGATGCCCTTCGCCATCGCCGCCCAGGTGGCCCACCCCGACCACCAGGTGCTGTGCGTCATCGGTGATGGCTCGGTGGGCCTCAACTTCGCCGAGTTCGACACCATGGTCCACCACCAACTCCCGATCGTGGTGGTGATCAACAACGACCAGCAGTGGGGCATGTCGGCCCACGGCCAGGACATCCTCTATGGCCGCGACCGGCGTGTGGTGACCGACCTGCACGCCACCCGCTACGACCAGGCCGCGGCCGGGTTCGGGTGCCACGCCGAGTTGGTCACCGAGGTCGGTGACATCGGGCCGGCCATCGCACGTGCCTTCGCCAGTGGGCTTCCGGCGTGTGTGAACGTGATGACCGACCGCGAGATCATCTCGCCGGTCACGATGATGATGCTGGGCGGCCTCGCCGGCGGAGACGAGGGCGGAGGTGCCGGAGAGGGCGGCGAGGGCCCGGACGGGTCCAAGGTCACCATCCCCTACTACGACAACCTCGACGGCTCGACGCGGGCCACCGGCACCGGTCCCGCCATCCCACCCCGCCATCCCACCCCGCCATCCCACCCCGCCATCCCACCCCGCCATCCCACCCCGCCATCCCACCCCCCAGACGACCTGACCGACCACCGGGAGCACCCAATGGCAAACCGATTCGACCTACGTGGGGCGCGTGTCCTGCTCACCGGAGCCACCGGCGGGCTGGGTGAGGCCATCGCCCGCTCCCTGGCCGGCCGCGGGGCCGAGCTGGTGCTCACCGGCCGGCGGACCGACGTCCTCGAACCACTGGCGGCCGAACTGGGAGCCACCGCCGTCGCCGCCGACCTGTCGCGCCCAGAGGAGGTCACGCGCCTGCTCGCGGACGCGGGGGATCTCGACGTGCTGGTGGCCAACGCCGCCTTGCCGGCGTCGGGGCACCTCCACGACTACACCGCCGAGCAGATCAGCCAGCGCGCTGCAGGTGAACCTGGCGGTGCCCATCCTCATGGCCCACGCCGTGGGCCCCGCGATGGTCGAGCGCGGCCGTGGTCACATCGTGCTGGTGGGCTCGGTGGCGGGCATCACCTCGTCGGCCCGCAGCTCGATCTACAACGCCACCAAGTTCGGCCTCCGGGGCTTCGCGCTGGCCTACCGCCAGGACCTGTGGCGTACCGGCGTGGGTGTGTCGATCGTCGAGCCGGGCTTCGTCCGCGACGCCGGGATGTTCGCCGAGGCCGGCGGCAACCTGCCCTTCGGTGTGCGAACCGTGTCACCCGCTGACGTGGCCTCCGGGGTGCTGTCGGCCATCGAGCGCGACCGCGCCGAGGTGGTGGTGGCCCCCCTCGAACTGCGACTGGGAGCGACGGTGGGATCGCTGGTTCCGGCCCTGGCGGCCACGGTGCAGCGTCGGGTGGCCACCGAGTCGCTGTTCGAGTCGGTGGTCGAAGGCCAACGCTCCAAGCGCTGACCCACCCCCTCCCGCAAACCGTCGGTTCCAGTGTGCCCTTTTGGGCGCCTCCAGCCGACAGAACGCGGTACCTCCCACGACGGCCACGCGAGAGCGTGCGCCCCGCACACGACGGCGGGCCGGACCAGGGGTTGCGACAGGCCCGCCCAATACCTAGTCTTCAAGTGTGCGACTTGAGGTTACGCGCAAGACCGACCTTGCCACCCGCGCCCTGCTCGAGCTGGGCGCTGCGGACTCCCGTGCCAAGGCCGCCGACCTGGCCGCCCGGCTGGGCACCACCCCCGGATTCCTGAGCCAGGTCATCGCCCCCCTCGTCGCGCAAGGGTGGGTCCGATCCGAACCGGGTCCCACGGGCGGCTACCGGGCCATGGTCTCCCTCGACCATTTGAGTCTGCGTGACGTGATCGAGGCCGTGGAAGGACCCACCGACACCGGCCGCTGCGTCCTGGAAGACCGTCCCTGCGGAGGTGACGACGACCCCTGCCGCGCTGCACGGCCCATGGTCCGCCGCCAGAGACCGGCTCCTCACCGACCTGGCGGCGACGCCCCTGTCCAGCCTGTCTTCCCGCCGCGATGGCCCCGCCGCGACGGTGGCCTCCGCGACGGTGGCCGCCGCAACGGTGGCCGGCACGGAGCCACCCTCATGACGGCCACCAGGCAGGGAGCCCTGCCCCACACGCCGGTCACCACACCCCAGTCCGGTCGGACCGGCGCGACCGAACCGAACAAACCGAACAAACCGGCGGCGCCGGACACCGGCGCCGGACCCCGCTCGGACTGGCGTTCGGTGGCCGTCCCGACCGAGCACGGGGGCTGGGGCCTCACGCTCGAACCCGTCGTCCTCGGCCTCGCCGTCACCCCCAGCCTCTCGGGTGCGCTCCTGGGCATGGCAGCCCTCACCGCTTTCGTGGCCCGCACCCCTCTGCGGGTGGTGCTGGTCGATCACCACCGCAGCCGAGACCTGGCCCGTACCAGTTTGGCGCGCCGGATCCTGGCCGCCGAAACCATCCTCCTGGCGGCGCTGGGGGCAGCGGCTGCTGTCACCGGTGACCCCCGTCTGTGGCTCCCCGCCCTCGTCGCCGTCCCCCTCGTCGCCGTCGAGCTTTCCTTCGACATGCGCTCCCGGAGCCGTCGACTCCTTCCCGAGCTGGCCGGGTCGATCGGTGTGGCCTCGGTGGTAGCCATGATCGTGTTGGCCGGGGGCGGTGATGGCCGGCTGGCGACCGGCCTCTGGTTGGTGCTGGCCGCCCGGGCTTTGACCTCGGTCCCCTTCGTGCGCGACCAGGTGGCCCGCCTGCACCAGCGGACCCCGGCCCCGAGGACGACCCTGGCTGCCGACGCCGCCGCCCTGGGCGTGGCGGCCGCAGCCGCGATCGTGGATCCGCACACGCTGGCCGGCACGCTGAGCGTCCCCGCGCTCGTCGCCGCCCAGCGCCTCACCGGGAGGCGACCACCGGCGCGTGCGGTCATCGTCGGTGTCCGCCAGGTCGCCGCTGGCTTCGTCGTCGTGCTCGTCACCGCCGTCGGGGTCCGGATCTGATGACAACCGACCCACCCACCGGACGCCACCGACCACAACCGCAGTCACAACCGCAGTCCACAGGAAGGAACCTCCCATGATCGACACCACGACCGTCCTCGGTGACATCGTCACCAACAACACCGCAGCCGCCCGTGTCCTGGAACGGCACGGCCTCGACTTCTGTTGCGGCGGCCAACGCAGCATCGGTGACGCCTGCACCGCCGCGGGCCTCGACGCCCAAGCAGTGCTGGCCGAACTCAACGACCTCGACAGCGCCCCCGCGCCGGACTGGGCGTCCATGCCCCCGGCCCAGCTCGTCGACCACCTCGAAGCGGTCCACCACCGCTACATGTGGGAAGCGATGCCCCACCTGGCGGCTCTCGCCAACAAGGTGGAAGGCGTCCACGGCGACCGCCACCCCGAACTGCACGAGATCCGCCGGATCTACGACGAGGTGCACGCCGAGCTGGAGGGCCACCTGATGAAGGAGGAGCAGGTGCTCTTCCCCATGGTGCGGGAGATGGCCGACGCCAGCGAGGCGCCCGAGTTCCACTGCGGCTCCCTCAACGGTCCGATCAGCGTGATGCTCATGGAGCACGACGATGCCGGCGAGCACCTGGCGCGCCTCCGCGAGCTCACCGGCGGCTACGAGCCCCCGGCAGACGGGTGCACCAGCTACGGCCTTCTCTACGCCGGGCTGGCCGAGTTCGAAGCCGACATCCACCTGCACATCCACAAGGAGAACAACGTCTTGTTCCCCGCCGTGCTGGCCATGGAGAACGACCTGACCGCCAGCTGAGCCGTGCCCGCCCGTGACCACGGCCACGGAGCCGAGTCGACGCCCCGGGGCATACCCGGCCCAGACTGGTGGGGTGAGCGTGCAACGAGCCGACATGGTGGTGATCGGTGCCGGTCCCGCCGGCGCGGCCGCGGCGATGCGTGCCGCCCGGGGCGGGGCCCGGGTCGTGCTGTTCGACAAGGCCGCCCGCGGCCGCGACAAGGTGTGCGGTGACGGACTGACCCCCCGGGCTGTGGCCGCGTTGGCCGACCTCGACATCCCCCTCGGCGACTCCCACCGCACCGACGGGCTGCGCATGGTGGCCAACCGCGCCGTACGCCAGCTCGACTGGCCCTGCGGGGCACGCTTCCCCGCCCACGGGGCTGTGTGGCCCCGCCGCAGCCTGGACGCCCACCTGGTGGACATCGCCGAGAAGGAGGGGGTGGAGGTGCGCTCCGGGACCGAGGCGCTGCCCGAACTCGGCGGCGACCGGGTCACCGGCGTCCGGGCCGGGCCCGACCACTGGGAGGCCGGCCTGGTCGTCCTGGCAACAGGTGCCCCCGGCGCTGCGGCTCGCAGGGTGGGAGCCGGGCGCGTGCCCGACGAGCCCTACGGCCTGGCCATCCGCACCTACGCCCAGAGCCCCCGCCACGCTGACCGGTACCTGGAAGCCTGCCTGACCCTCCGCGACGAACACGGCACCGCGGTGCCCGGCTACGGCTGGATGTTCCCCGCCGGGGACGGAACCGTCAACATCGGGGTGGGCGCCCTTTCGACCATGAAGGGCTTCGGGAACCTCAACCTGTCACGACTACTCGGCTCCTACCGCAACCTGGTGCAGGACGCCTGGGAGCTGGGCGCAGATCTGGAGCGACCCCGGGCCTGGCGACTCCCCATGAGCGTGACCCGGCGCCACGGCCCCGGGTGGGTCGCGGTGGGGGACGCCGCCGGCCTGGTCAACCCCATGAACGGGGAGGGCATCGACTACGCCCTGGAATCGGGGATGCTGGCCGCCGACCTGTTCCTGGCCGATCCCACAGGGGCCCCGGCGGCCTACGACGCCGCCATCGGTGCCCGCTTCGACCGCTTCCTACGCACGGGCCGGCGCTTCTCGTTCCTGATCGGCCATCCCTGGATCCTGCGTCCGGGCCTGCGGTTGGCAGTGGGAACCCAGGCGGTGGCCGACATCACCTTGCAGGTGATGGGCAACCTGATCGACGACGACACCTCCGGCGCGGCGGGGCGCGTGCTGTGGCTGGCCGACCGGCTGCTGGGAGTCGCCGATCCGCTCCTACGCCGCACCCGGGCCCGCACCTGAGCACCGGTCCGGGCACCGCACGCCGGGAATCACCACCGGTACCCCCGGGTTCCAGGACCGTGTATTCGATGACGATGCCGGCCCGCAACGCGTGGCAACATGGCGGAGGACGGGGACATGTGCCCCGCACCGGCACCGGAGGTCCCATGTGGCACCCCCTCGAGTTCCGCACTGACACCATCCCCGGCGGCTGGGGGCGCGCCAGATGAGCATCCCGGCGGTGGGGGCCGCGGCGCTCGCCGGTTACCTGGCCGGCACGATCCCCTCCGCCGACCTCGCCAGCGCCCTGGCCGCCCGCCGGGCCCCGCACCGAAGCGGGCCTGCGGGCGGTGACCTGAGCGAACCGCCGGCGGACCTGCGTACCGAGGGCAGCGGCAACCCGGGAGCGCTCAACGCGGCGGCCGTGCTCGGCCCGGCCTGGGGCCTGGCCGTCCTGGGCGCCGACATGGCCAAGGGCACGCTGGCGGGCGTCCTAGGTCGTCGCCTGGCCGGCGACGCCGGTGCCTACCTGGGAGCCACCGCCGCCGTCGCCGGCCACATCGCCCCGGTGTGGAACGGCTTCCGGGGAGGCAAGGGGGTCGCCACCTCAGCCGGGGCCTGCCTGGCGGTGTTCCCGGCATACTTCCCCATCGACGCCGCGGTGGCCGCCGGAGGAGCGCTGACCTCCCAGCGGGCCGAGCGGGCCATCCAGGTGTCCTGCGCGGCTTGGACAGCCGCGGCGGTGCTCTGGTGGCGCCGCGGGCTGCCCAACGCCTGGGGCCCGCGCCCCTCCGCCGGCCTCCCCGCCTTTGCGGCGGCCTCCTCAGCCATGATCCTGGCCCGTTTCCGGGCGACCCGAGCGACCGGCGCGGCGCGCGCGGCCCGGCACCAGGCGTATCAACGATGATCGCCGTCGTGACCGACTCGGCCTCCATGCTGCCCCCGACGTGGCAGGAGAATCACGGCGTCGCCGTTGTACCCATGACCGTGGTGGTCGACGGTGTCGCCCATCACGACGGTGTGGACCTGTCGGCTGCGCAGTGCTACGCCGCGCTCGACGCCGGCACGCCGATGTCCACCGCGGCCCCCGCACCTGGCGAGCTGCTGGACGCCTACCGGGCTGTCCTCGATGCGGCCGGCGCGAGCGCTGAAGAGCTCCGCGGCGTTGTGTCGGTCCACACCGGCTCGGACTACTCCGCCGTGTTGGAGGCGGCCCGGGTGGCGGCCCGCTTGTTCACCGCCGAGTCGGGGATCCCGGTCGAGCTGGTCGACACCGGCACGGTGTCCTTCCCAGTGGCGCTGTGCGTGGCGGCGGCAGTACGAGCTTCCGATCAGGACGACCCGGTCGCGTCCGCGACCGCCGCCCGAGCCGCCGCCTCGGTGGTGGACTCCATCTTCGTGATCGGGGTGCCTGAGCTCGCCCTCCGCAGCGGGCGGCTCGGTGATCTCTCGGTGCCCCGACCGACCACGATCCTCACCCTGGGACCCACCGGCCTGGCCGAACACGGCACCGCCGAACACCTCAGCGACGCGCTGGCCCGCATGGCCGACCACGTGCGGGCCGCGGCCGCCGGCGGGGCTGAGCTGGTGGTGGGGGTGGGTGACGCGGGCCGGCCCGAGCTCGGCGACCGGCTGGCCGAAGCCCTCCACGGTGCACCGGGAGTGGCCGAGCTGGTCCGCTACGAGGTGGGGCCTTCGGTGGCGGTCCACTCGGGCCCGGGCACCGTCGGTGCGGTGTGGGCGCCGGCTCAGAGTGCGGTGGAACCCAGGTAGCCCGACTCGATCAACTCCCGACGGGTAGCCAGCTCTCCGGCCTCTCCGGAGAGGACGAGCTCGCCGTGGCTGAGCACATAGCCCCGATCGGCGATACCCAGGGCCTGGGGTACGTGCTGTTCTACCAGCAGGACGCCGGCGCCGGTGTCGTCGGCGATGCGGCGCAGGGCCGGCAGCAGGCTCTCCACGATCACAGGAGCGAGGCCCAGGCTGAGCTCGTCGACAAGTAGCAGGCGGGGCTCGAGCACGAGCGCCCGGCCCAGGGCCAGCATCTGCTGCTCACCTCCCGAGAGCAGCCCGGCTTTTCGATCCATGAGGCCCTCGAGGGCAGGGAAGTACTCCAACACCCGGCCCAGTTCCGCGCCTGCGCCACGCTGGGCGACGCGCAGGTTCTCGCGCACGGTGAGCCCGAAGAAGATGGCCCGCTCCTCTGGAACGTGCGCCACGCCACGGCGGGCCACGGTCTGGGGGGACCGCACCGAGGGGGCGCCGCCGAGCACGTCCAGGGTGCCGACGATCGGCGCCAGGAGCCCCGAGATGGTCAACAGCGTGGTGGACTTACCCGCACCGTTGGGTCCCAGCAGGGCCACCACCTCGCCGGCGTCGACGTGGAGATCCAGGTCGCGCACGACGGCCACACCGTCGTAGCCGGCGTGCACACCCTCCAGGGTCAGCAACCTCTGTTCGCTCGCCCCCTGGTTCATGGCTCCCCCTTGCTCGTGCCCGACCCCAGGTAGGCGGCGATGACCCGCTCGTCGCGGCGAACCTCGGTAGGGGGACCCGAAGCGATGACACGCCCGAAGTCGAGCACAGTGAGGTGGTCGCACACCGACAGCACCAGGCCCATGTCGTGGTCGACCAGCAGGATCGTGAGACCGCCGTCCACCAGGCGGCGCAGGTGACCGCCCAGAACGGCAGACTCGTCGCTGTCGAGGCCCGCGGCGGGTTCGTCGAGCAGCACCAGCCGGGGACCGGGAGCCAGGGCCCGGGCGACGCCGACCAGCTTGCGCTGGCCCAGCGAGAGCTCCTGGGGTCGGCGGTCGGCGAGATGGGCAATGCCCAGGCGCTCCAGGGCCTCTCGGGCGCCATCCGAAACCCGGGCCCGGTTGGGACGCCACAGGTCGGCCAGGGCCCCCCGAAGGCTGGGGGGGTCGGCCGCCACCCGGCAGTTCTCCTCCACCGTGAGGTCGTCGAAGAGCTCCAAGGACTGCCAGGTGCGTACCAGACCCCGCCGGGCCCTCCGATCGGGTGACCATCCGCTCAGCTCGTCACCGTCGAAAAGCACCCGGCCCCGGGCGGGCACGAACCCGGTGAGGGCGTCGATGGTCGTGGTCTTGCCCGCCCCGTTCGGCCCGATGAGACCTGCCAGGACGCCGGCGGAGACCTGAAGGTCCAACTCGTTGACGGCACTCACCGCACCGAAGCTGACCGAGAGTCCGTGGGTCTCCAGCAGGAGCTCGTGAACGTCGTTCACCTCGGACAAGCTAGACCCCTTCCCCAGGTCGGTCCCAGCACCGAGGGATCCTCATCCTGCGACCAGGCTGAGGATGGCCCACAACGCTGCTGTGCCACCCACTGCGATCATCACCAGGCTGCGGGCCAGCGGAGGCCGCTCGAGATCGCCCTCCTGGGACTCGGTCGGAGGGCGGGCGAGGGCCAGCAGGGTCCCGATGGCCAGGGCACCGCCCAGCGCCGCGACCATCCAGGCCAGCAGGTCGTCACCCAGGTAGTCCACGGGAAGAGGTTAGCGATGAGCCCCTCGGGGCGAAGAGCCAACCAGCAGCGATGAGCCCCTCGGGGCGGGCGCAGTCTCGGCGGTTGGGAGCCGGTGTACACCGCACAGGATTTCTTCTCAAGGGCGACGAGCCCACCGCCGATACCCAGGACGTCGGTAGTTATCGCCCCTACCGGCCGGGGTGTTCGGGCGGAGGTCAGAGAAACTCCCTCCAACGCATCGCCACCAGCGCTCTCGGGTGCTGGCGCCTTCGATGGCCTCCGCCCACCCCACCCGCCGGCGCCGCTCAGCGGCGCCGGTCACGCGTCCGGGCTCTGTTCAGACCCGCAACCGACCAGCACGGCTGGGCAACCGGGATCAGCAGGTGGGATCAGCGGGGAAGAGCGAAGTCGGCGCCTGTCGGCACGGCCCTGACCTCCACCGCCTCGAGCACGTCGGTCCCCTCGTCCCGGCGGATCTCGGTGTAGGTCGGCGCACCCGTCGACTCGTCGAAACAGAAGCGGGCCCGGCGCCCGTAAGGCGGTGCAGGGAACACACGGGTGAGGTGCAGGTCGAAGCAACCCTGACCATCGGCCTCGACACGGTACAGAGGGGACGAGCCGGCGAAGTAGTCGTCCCACCGCTCCATCTCGGTGGCCACCTTGTCCTCCCAGGGGCGCACCTCTGTGGCTCCCTGGGTGCAGGCCACCTGCTCGTCGGGATCCAGATTGCACCTGATCGGGTGACCACCGAGCTGGCCCGTCACCGCTCCGAACTGGCGACGGACCAGGTCAGGGGGTTGCTGGGCGATCTCGTGCAGCCCCTCCAGTTCGCCGGCCGGTGTGGTGCGCCGGAACTCCGAAGCCACGTAATAGGTGGATGTCCTGGATCGCTCCCAGGCGTCGAGGAAGGCGGCAGTGGCTTCTCGCCCGCTGACCCGGTCGTCTCCGCCGTCCCATCCGGCCACCACCAGCGCCGCGACGGCGAGGCCCACCGCGACGCCGACCACCGTCGACCCCAACCACCACGCGCGAGCAGACATCGTTCCCAGCCTATGACCCTGCTGGCCGGGGGTACCCGCGACCCACGCCGGTACCCTGCTGGCCGGGGGTACCCGCGACCCACGCCGGTACCCTTCGCACATGACCACCAAGTCCGAGGCCAACGCCACCAGCCCATCCGACTCCCGGCCCAGCCCTCCCTCGGCTCTGCCGACCACCCCGGCAGCAGCGGTCGGGCTGGCTGATGCCTACGCCTACGGACGCGTGGCGCTCGGCGTCACGGCCTTGGTGGCGCCCGGCCCTCTCGGCCGGGGCTTCGGGATCGGCGCCGGTCCCCAGGCGCGCCTCGCCGCCCGCCACATCGGCGCCCGAGACCTGGTCGCCGGCTTGGGCATGGTGCTCGGTCGTCGGCACGGACGGGCCCGAGGCTGGTACGAGGCCGCCGCCATGATCGACGTGCTCGACCTGGCGATTGTGGCATGGGCGGCCCGGCGGCGGGCCATGGCCCCGGGTCGGGCAGTGGCGGTGATGGCCCTGGCCGGTGCCAGCGCGGCCGCTGGCATGGTCCTGGCCCGTCAGGTGGACGAAGCCCCGCCGGATTCGCCTGCACCACCGGCCTGATCCCCACCCTGATCAGGCGTTTCCCCGCTCGCGTCGGCCTCGGCTGTACCGTCGTAGAGGACAGCGTCCTCGACCGCTGCCACGTCGAGGACACCGTCACCATCCATATCCAACGAGACCGTCTCGGTGGTGGTCACAAGATCGACGTTGCCGTCACCGTTCAGGTCGACGGCGGTGGTCTGGACCTGTTCGATGACGTCGGCCTCACCGTCGCCGTCGAGGTCGATGGCCACCGTCTCGGTCACCACCAATACGTCGGGGACACCGTCACCGTCGAGGTCGATCGATGTGGTGGAGACCGTCTCCGCCACATCGGGGACACCGTCACCGTCCACGTCGACGAGTGTGGCCTCGACGTGCTCGACGCCGTCGGGTATCCCGTCGCCGTCGACGTCCACTTCCATGGACCCGGTCATGGTGATGGCATCCACCCGTCCGTCGCCGTCGATGTCGCTCGTGACCACCTCCACGTCCTGCTCGTTACCGGCGTCGCCCGCTCCGGTGCTGCGGCTACCGGCACCACTCTCACCAGGATCGCCCTCACCGGGTTCGCCGGGCCTGTTCTCGTCATCGCCGGGAATGGATGCCTGATCGGCCATAGCTTCCTCTCAGTTACGGGGACGGGGGTCAGCTCTGACCCAGCATCCGATCGAGTTGGGCCAGCAACTGCACGAAACCGCGCGGGTCCTCTGGTGTGGTAACCGCGATTCGGGCCCCCAGCGCGTAAGCCATGGAGAGCTCGTTGGCCGAACCTGAGGTGAGCACCACCGTGACCAGCGAGCTCAGCCAGGCAGAACCCTGCACACGGTGCAACAACTCACGGGTCGCGCCCTCCTTTTCCAGCCAGGAGCAGAACACCGCTGGGGCTTCGTCGTGGGTGACGACGTCGATGGCCTGGTCGGCCCCGGTCACCGCCACCACCCGCAACCCGAGGTGGCCTTCGCTGATGGCCTGTTCGAGCAAAGTGGCCGTCTGCGGGCTGCCGATGACCACCAGCGGGATGCGTTCTGCCTCTGCTTCGTCCGGGCCCTCCGTTGCGACGGGCTCGGCGAGCCGTACTGCAGGGCTCCTCAACCCCAGGATGCGCTCGACCACCTCGACCAGCTGATCGGACAGCTCGTCGATGGCCAGGTCGTCACCGTGGCCGAGCAGCAGCTCACGGTCGAGCGCTACCAGCACCGTCCGGGCCGCCAGGCTCACGGCGCGGGTCGCTTCGGGATCAGCGAGCTCTTCGGTGCGGTTCGCCAGCAGGCGACGGAACAGTTCAGCGTCGTAGGTGAGGGCCGAGCGGCGTAGATCCATCAGCTCGCGATCGTCCAGGCTGGCGTCGGCAGCAGCCTGGGCCACCGGGTCGTCGGGATCCACCAGGGTGACCAGGTAGTCGAGGCCACTGCGGATGATCTCGTGCAGGGAGGCCGTCTGCCACCGCTCTGGAGAGAAGCTGGCGGCCGAGGTCTCGAGGCGGTCGGCGATGAGGCGGCTGGTCAGGAGCGACAGAGGTCCCCGCTCGTCCTTGAAGCACTGGAAGAACAGGGCAACAGTGCGGTTGGCCTGGTGGGCGATGTCCGAGGGCCCGATCGAGTCGATGTCACGCTCTTCGAGCAGTTGAGCCAGGGCGTCGACGAAGGAGGACACCTCCTCGCGGTAAGGAGTGCCGTCTTCGAGGTTCACCGCCCTCCGCCGGGCGGTCTGCTGGGGTTGGTCGTCCATGCTGCCTCTCGGCCTCCAGTGCGCGGGCGATGGTACCGGTCAGGGCCGGTGCCGCGCCTACCCCGCCGGCCGCGAGGGCTCAGGCCGGCGTGCCCGCCACCTCGTAGCCGGCTGCTTCGATGGCCGCCCGCACGTCGGCGTCGGTGGCGCTGCCCTGCACATTCACCGAGCGCGCCTCCACGTCCACGCTCACCGACTCGACGCCGTCGAGTCGGCCGACGGCACCTTCGATGGTCTGCTTGCAGTGCCCGCAGGAGATGCTTGGCACTTCGTAGGTCAGGTCGCTCATCGCTGGTTGGTCCTTTCGGGCCGGTACGAGCCGTTCTGGGGTTGGGGTTGGGCTGCGGAAGCGGCGCAGGCGGAGTGAGTTGGTTACCACAAAGACCGACGAGGCTCCCATGGCCGCAGCGGCCACCATCGGGTCGAGTACGCCGGCCACGGCCAGGGGTATGGCCGCCACGTTGTAGGCGAAGGCCCAGAACAGGTTGGCCTTGATGGTGACCAGGGTGCGCCGGGACAGGGCGATGGCGTCGGCCACCGCCCGCAGGTCGGCCCTGACGATGGTGAGGTCAGAGGCTTCGATGGCCACGTCGGTTCCCGTCCCCACGGCGATGCCCAGGTCGGCCTGGGCCAGGGCCGGGCCGTCGTTGATCCCGTCACCGACCATGGCCACCACCTCACCGGACTGCTGGAGGCGGCGGACCTCGGCGACCTTGTCGGCGGGCAGGACCTCAGCCAGGACCCGGTCCGCGCCGACCTCGGCCGCCACGGCCCGGGCAGTGGCGGCGTTGTCACCGGTCAGGATCGTCACCGACAGGCCCAGTTCGTGGAGCCGGCTGACCGCCTCTGCGCTGGTTGGCCGGACGCGGTCGGCCACGGCCAGGACCCCCCGGGCGGTGCCGTCCCAGCCGACCAGTACGGCGGTACTCCCGGCGGAGGCCACCCGATCGACGGCTGCGGCGACCTCCTCGGGCACGCGGTCGAACAGCGCTGGTCGGCCCGCGGCCACCTCGAAGGCACCGACCCGACCCCGGACACCGTGGCCGGCCAGGCTCTCGAAATCCTCCACGGGCACCGGGTCCTGGCTGGGGCTGGAACGGGGAGAAGGGGTCTCGTCCTCCGGGCGTTCCTCGCCGGCGCGCACTATGGCCTGGGCCACCGGGTGCTCCGAGCGGGCTTCGAGTGCTGCCGCGTATGCCACCAGCTCACCGGCGTCGATGCCCGAGGCAGGCAAGACTGCTGTCACCTCCATGCGGGCCTCGGTGATCGTACCGGTCTTGTCCAACACCGCGGTGGTGACCCGACGGGTCGACTCCAGCACCTCGCCGCCCTTGATGATTATCCCGAGCTGAGCCCCTCGGCCCGTCCCGACCATGATTGCGGTGGGCGTCGCCAGACCCAGAGCGCAGGGGCAGGCGATGATCAACACGGCCACCGCTGCAGTGAAGGCGTCGGCGGTGGGATGGCCGGTGAGCAACCAGCCCACCAGAGTTGCGGCGGCCACCATCAGGACGGTAGGTACGAACACACCGGCCACCCGGTCGGCCAGGCGCTGCACGGGGGCCCGTGACCCCTGGGCCTCGTCGACCAGCCGCATGATCTGGGAGAGCACCGTGTCGGAACCCACCCGGGAGGCCTCCACGATCAACGACCCGTTGGTGTTGATGGTGGCCCCGATCACCTCGTCGCCGGGACCGACCTCGACGGGCACCGGCTCACCGGTGACCAACGACAGGTCGACGGCCGCGTGGCCCGAGACGATCACCCCGTCGGTGGCGACCTTCTCGCCCGGTCGCACCACGAACCGGTCACCCACCCCGAGGGTCTCCACCGGTATCTCGGTGCCGTCCTCGAGGCGGGCGGCACGAGCGCCCAGGGCCGCTAGGGCACGGAGAGCGTCGCCCGAGCGGCGACGGGCCCTGGCCTCGAACCACTTGCCCAACAGGATCAGCGTGATGATGACCCCAGCGGTCTCGAAGTACACGTGGGCCCCCGCCGTGTCCCCCATGCCAGGCATTCCTGAGGTGTCGGCGGCGTCCAGGAACAGAAGGGCAACCCAGGACCAGCTGAAGGCAGCCAGGGTGCCCAGGCTGACCAGCGTGTCCATGGTGGAGGTGCGGTGCCGCAGGTTCACCCAGGCCGACCGGTGGAACCCCGCGCCGCTCCAGAGCACCACGGGCGTGGCCAGAGCCGCGGCCAGCCACGGCCAACCGTCGAACTGGGCGAGCGGCACCATCGACACCACCACCAGGGGGACGGTGCAGACCGCGGCCACCCTCAGTCTGCGGGTCAGGGTGCGCAGGTGCTCGGCGGCAACGTCGACCTCGGGTTCGGGAACCGAGTAGCCGAGAGCCTCGACGGTTCCCCGCAGGTGCTCTGTTCCCACCCGCTCCGGGTCGAAGACCACTGTGGCCCGGTTGGCGGCCAGGTTCACGTCGGCCCGCACGACGCCCTCCAGGTGGCTCAACCCCCGGCCGATGCGCGTGGCGCACGCAGCACAGGTCATGCCGGCGATGGGCAGGTCCACCCGTTCGGTCGTCATCTCGGCCACTGGTTCGTCGGCCACTGGTTCGTCGGCCACTGGTTCGTCGGCCACTGGTTCGTCGACCATTGTGGTAGTATACCCCCCAACCCTATAAAGGCAACAGGCCGAGGCGCCCCGTGGGCGGCGGCCACAAGCGGGAGGTGCGGTGCGCGGCTACACACTCAGCAAGGACGACTACCTGACCCGCCTGCGCCGCATCGAGGGCCAGGTGCGGGGCCTGCAACGGATGATCGAGTCGGACACCTACTGCATCGACATCCTGACCCAGGTCTCCTCGGTCACCAAGGCCCTGCAAAGCGTGGGGCTGGGCCTGCTCGACGAGCACCTGCACCACTGCGTCGTGCAGGCGGCAGCCACCGACGAAAGTGAGGGGTCGGCCAAGATCGACGAAGCCATGCGAGCCGTGGAGCGGCTCCTGCGCAGCTAGTGATGTGACCGCCTGTCCGCGCTGTCCCGAGGCGGTGCCCCACCAGGTCAGTCCCCGGATCCGCTCCCGGGCACCAGCACCACCAGGCGGCTGGTGGGATCGGGAGGCCCCGACCCCTCCGAGCAGACGCTCGGCAGACCCTCGGCGTCCAGGGAGAACAGGTGAAGGGCGCCCTCGGGTAGGCCCGAGGCGTCAGCCATCACCGCGAAGCGCCCACCTTCCCGCAGTTCCTTCTCCAGGTGGGGTTGGGTGACCGAGGCACCGAAGGCCCGGCGGCCCTTCACCTCGCGCTCACCGGTGTCGTGCTCTGGCGGGTCGTCATCGACGGGGACGTGGTAGAGGTTGGCGCGTCCCAGAACCTCAGCCAGCCGGCGGATGCCGAATGCGTTCAGCTCCTCGGTCGGCGAGGCCGCCACCGCCACCCGCACCCCAGTTCCTTCTACCGCCTCGAACAGGGCCGCCGAGTCCAGCCGGCCGGCGTAGGCCAGCAGGCCACGCTCTGCGGCCTGGCGCGCCAACCGCTGCGAGTTGGCGACCACGAGCACCGGCACGTCGTCCGCCGCCAGTGCGTCGGCCAACTCGAGCACCCATCCCCGCCCACCGATGAGGGCCACCCCACGGGGCTCGGGCCGGGCCATGCGCAGCATCCGGGCCGCCGGCGCGGCGGCGAGCCCGTACAGGGTGACCGTGGCGAAGATCACCAGGAACACCACCGGGATCAGAGCCTCGGAGTGTTGACCCACCTCTTCCAACTCGAGGGCGAACACCGTGGCCACCGCCGCCGCCACGATCCCGCGGGGCGCCATGCAGGCCAGGTAGATCCGCTCGGCACGCACCAGCCCCGCGCCGACAGTCGAGATCGCCACGACCAGCGGACGGACCACAAGCACCAACACCACCACGACCGCCAGGGCAGGGATCAGGAACTCGTCGAGAGCCTCCAGATCGACCAGGGCGCCCAGGATGACGAACAAGGAGGCGAGGATCAGCGCGCCGATGTCCTCCTGGAAGCTGCGGATGTGGCGCACGGGGACCCGCCGCTGGTTGGCCAGGGCCACGCCCAACACGGTGGTGGCGAAGAGCCCGGCCTCGGGTCGGAAGGTGTTGGCGAGGGCGAAGGCCCCCACCAGGACCAGCAGTGTGACCGGGTTGTGCAGGTGGTCGGGCACCCAGTGCCTGTCGAGAGCGACGACCAGCACGATCGCCATGGCCAGCCCGGCTGCCGTCCCGGCCCCGGCGGTCTCGGCCACACGCAGGGCCGCCCTACCCGAGGAGGTGTCATCGACCACGGCGTTGAGAACCACGATGGCCAGCGTGGCTCCGATGGGATCTATCAGGATCCCCTCCCAGCGCAGGATCGAGGCGACCGGCTCACGCGGACGGGCCAGCCGCACCAGGGGCAGCACCACCGTGGGACCCGAAACCGTGAGGATCGAGCCGATCAGCAGCGACTCGGACCAGCTCAAGTTCACCGCGAAGTGCACGATCCCGGCCGCCAGGAGCCATGTGATTAGCACACCCACGGTGACCAACCGAACAAGTACGGAGCGCCCGTCCTGGAAGCGATCGAGGCGTAGACCCAGCCCACCCTCGAAGAGCAAGAGGCCCACCCCGAGCGCCACGGCAGGGAAGAGCAGTTCTCCGAAGAGCTCGTCGGGGTCGACCGCGCCGGTCACCGGACCCAGCACGACGCCTGCAGCCAGCAGGAACAAGATGGCGGGCAGCCGGGCCAGGGTGGCCACCCACTGCACCCCCAGCCCGACGACGATGATGAGCGCCAACTGGCTGGCCGCCGAGACTTCCACGCCCGAATCCTGGCACGACGACGGGAGCCGGCGGGACCACACCGAGCGGGAATCTGTCCGATGTCTCTGGTCGGTTCCGCACCGGGGTGGGTCGCTTTGCCGCTGGTAGGTTCCCCCCATGCGCTTCGCCGCCGATCGACCCCTGGACCTAGCCCCGGCCTCTGCCTCGGACTACCGCGAGTTGGCCCGCCGGCGCCTCCCGCGCCAGCTCTTCGACTACATCGACGGCGGGGCCTACGACGAGGCCGACGATGAGCGGCCAACGTGGGTGACCTGGCCGCCCTGCACCTACGCCAGCGGGTGCTGCGCGACGTGGCGCGAGCGACGGCTGGCGACGACCGTGGCGGGCAGCGAGCTGTCGATGCCGGTCGTGCTGGCCCCCGTGGGTCTGGCCGGCATGTTCGCCGCCCGGGCCGAGGTGCAGGCCGCCCGGGCCGCGGAGGCTGCCGGGATCGCGTTCTGCGAATCGACGGTCTCGATCTGTGGCATCGAGGAGGTGCGGGCCGCCAGCGGGTCACCGTTCTGGTTCCAGCTCTACGTCATGCGCGACCGCAGCTTCGCCGAGGACCTCATGGCGAGGGCCACCGACGCCGGCTGCCCGGTGCTGGTGCTGACTGTCGACCTGGCCGTTGTCGGAGCCCGCCACCGCGATACCCGCAACGGCATGTCGGGGCGGCTACCTGCGACGAAGCTGGCCCGGCGCGGACTCGACCTGGTGGGCCACCCGGGCTGGCTGCGTGACGTCGGCCTCGGCGGGACGACCCCACACCTTCGGCAACCTGGAGGAGGCGGTACCCGAGGCCCGAACCCCAGACGACTTCAAGGAGTGGGTCGACGACCAGTTCGATCCCACCGTCACCTGGGACGACATCGCCTGGGTCCGCCGGCACTGGAACGGCAAGCTGGTGCTGAAGGGCATCCTCGACCCTGACGATGCCCGCCGGGCGGTCGACACCGGCGCCGACGCCGTGGTGGTGTCCAACCACGGCGGCCGCCAGCTCGACGCCGTCCCGTCGAGCGCCCAAGGCACTGCCCGCGGTGGTCGAAGCCGTGGGAGACCAGATCGAGGTGTTGGCCGACGGCGGTGTTCGCTCGGGCCTGGACGTGGTCAAGCTCCTGGCCCTGGGAGCCCGGGCGGCCTTGGTGGGTCGGGCCTGGGCCTGGGCGGTGGCGGCCCGGGGACAGGCCGGTGTGGCCCACCTGCTCGAGGTCATGCGGGCCGACATGGACGTGGCCCTGGCCCTGACCGGGGTCAACGACATCGCCCAACTAGGGCCGGACAACCTGGCCTGAGCGCGGGACCAGAGAGGGGCGGCCAGGGCCGCCCGGAACCAACGGGTGCTGGCGGGCGTCGTACGGTCCATGAACCCGAGATCCGTGCAACCCGGAGCCCTGCTGGTGGCCGTCGTGCTGGCCCTCGGTGCCGTCGCCTGCGGCGACGGGGACACCGCCGTGGACGTGAGCGGTGCCACCACCACGACCCCACAGTCGACGTCCCCTGTAGGCAGCGCCGACCGGCTGGCCTCACGAACCTGGATCGCCACCCGGATCAGCGAAGACGGGGCGGCCCGCCCGCTGGTGGCAGGCACCCAGCTCACCCTCACCTTCGACGACGGAACCGCCGGGGGCAGCGCAGGCTGCAACAGCTTCGGGGGCGACTACCACCTGGACGGCGACCGCCTGGTGGTGGAGGAAATGTCCATGACCGAGATGGGTTGTGATCCCGACCGCCACACCCAGGACGAGTGGATCACCGGCCTGTTGAACACGGAACCGCAGTGGTCGGTATCGGGTGACGAGCTGACAATCACAGCCACCGGCTCGGGCACCGAGACGGTGATCGTGTTCGTGGATGAAGAGGTGGCGATACCTGACCGGCCCCTCGTAGACACCGACTGGGAGCTCATCACCGTGATCAGCGGCACCGGCCCAGAGGCAGCTGCCTCGAGCGTGCCCGCAGGAGCCGAGGTTTCGCTGCGCTTCGCCGAGGACGGCACCTTCGAGGCCGAACTGGGCTGCAACTCGGGCGGGGGAAGCTATGAGCTCGACGGCGACGTGCTGCGGGTCGTCGAGTTGGGCGTCGAGGCCGCCCTGTGTAGCGACGTGGAGGTGATGGCCCTGGAGGAGATGGTCACCGAGCTCCTGACCTCCGAGCCTCACTGGGAGATCGACGGCGACCGGCTCCGGCTGCGCACCGACGACGCCGGCCTCGAGTTCGGGGCCGCAGCCTGACGCGTGCGGGACCACCTCGCCGTCAGGCGTGCGGGACCACCTCGCCGTCAGGCGAGCGGGACCACCTCGCCGTCAGGCGAGCGGGACCACCTCGCCGTCAGGCGAGCGGGACCATCGTCCCCACGGCCACCACGTGGAGTACTGCGGCCACGACCACCAGGGTGTGGAAGATCTCGTGGTAGCCGAAGGTGGCGGGCCAGGGGTTGGGGCGGTGCAGGGCGTAGACGACGGCCCCCACCGAGTACAGCAGGCCGCCGGCCACCACCAGGGCCAGCTGGGCCCCGTCGAGGGCGTCGAGGAAGGCGCCGGCCTGGAACACGGCCACCCAGCCCACGGCCGCGTAGACGGCGGCCACCACCGGGTAGGGGGCGTCCAGCCACAGCATGCGCACCGCCACCCCGATGGCGGCCAGCACCCACACCACCACCAGCAACCGGGTGCGGGTGGGCCCGTCCAGGGCGAAGCCGGCGATGCCCGTGTAGCTGCCGGCGATGGCCAGCAGGATCGTGGCGTGGTCGACCCGCTTGAGCACCCGGTGGACCCGGGGGCTGATCCGCCCGCTGTGATAGACGGCACTCACCGCCAGCATGAGGGTCACGCAGACCCCGTAGACGCCGACCCAGGCCCGGGCCGCAGCGTCGGCCGCGGTGACCGCCAGGGCCACGAACACCCCGGCCATGACCGGTGCGGCCCAGCGGTGCACGACGCCACGCATGCGGGGACGGTCGGGATCGGCGTCGAAGACCCAAGGTCGTTCAGTCCCAGGAACCGTAACGTCGAGATCGGTGCCGTCGACGGGAGCGCTGTCGAGATCGGTGCCAGCCATGCACGCACCCTACCATTCCCTACCGACCAGTAGGTAGGGAAGCCGGAGACCCTCCACAGAGACAGCCGAGATCCCCTCGGGCGCGGTCCGGCCGGGCTCGAGGCCCGGCCGGTGCGCAGTCATCTGTCGTGGGGCAAGCCCCGAGTCGTCAGCCTTCGTTGATGGATCGGATGTAGGCCGCGATGTTGGCGATGTCGTCCTCGGAGAGAGACGGGTTGCCGCCCTTGGCGGGCATGTCGACGCCGGTGGTGTTCTCGGGGTCAGAGGTCCCGCGACCGCCTGTGATCACCGCGATCAGCTCGTCGTCTGTGGCGCCGGCGATCCACTCGCTGGCGATCACGTCCTTGCCCACGCTCGGGTCCTTGCCGTCGGTGCCGTGGCAGCTGGCGCAGGTGGCGTTGAACTTCTCCTGGCCATCTCCGGCGTCACCACCGCCGCCGTTCTCTTCGCCACCGCCGTTCTCTTCGCCACCGCCGTTGCCGCCGCCGTTCGCCTCATCCTCGCTGTCCGCCGCGTAGGCACCGAAGACCAGGCTGGCCGCGATCAGGGCGGCTGGGATCCACTTCAACCTCATCGTGTTGTCTCCTCCTGTGAGTTGCTTGTTCGATCTGCCACTTGTCGGTCTGTGGCCCGTCCAGCTGTCGCCTTCGAGCCCGTTGTTCGTCAGTTCTCTTCTGGCCGGTCCTCCTGGACCGGCCCCTGCGGTTCCAGGCCACCCTCCCGAGCCACCTGGACCAACTCCTCCCAATCGAGCACCCTACCTTCGACCTCGGCTCCGTAGGCCTCGGCCCGGGAACTCTCGGCGAAGCCGACCACACCCCGGCTCATCGGGGTCTCCAGACCGGCGGCAAGAACGTAGATCGCCTCGGGTGCCTCGATCCACTCCTCGGTCTCATAATCGTGGACCCAGGCTCGGGCCCCATCCAACTCGGCGGTGTCCAGACCGTAGGTGACCATGTCCCCGAGGTCGTCGAAGCGCCTCACCGTCCCGTCAGACGCCCGGTAGGCGGCCGCGAACCGGGGCTCACTGATGATCATCCGGCACGAGTCACACACGTCGCGCCCATAGGAGATCTCGGGAGGTTGGTCGGGATCGTCACCCCCGCAGGCAGCCAACATCGCGACCAGGACCAAGGCCACCACGGCCGGGAAGGGGACCCGGTGACGCGGTGCAATCGGCACCGCCATCGGCCTCTGCGCTTCCTTGAGGTGCCTCACAGGTCACCACCACGCCGAAAGACGACCAGAGCGGCGACCGACGCCATCAAGGTCCACGCCACCAGGGCACCCCCGGTGATCCAGGGGAGGGCCGACCCGAAGGTGTCGACGGTGTAGGCACCCACCGGACCCAGTCCGTCGAGAGAGCCCTCCAGGCCGTAGATGGCCGTTAGCCGGAAGGCCTCGGCCGGGTTCACCACCGCCACCGCGAACAGCACGTTCACGGGCAGCTGGGTGGCCACGGCGCTGCCCATCAGGCCCAGATCGCCGATGAGGGCCACGAGCAGCCAGACGAACAGGGCGGTGCCGATGGCGGTGGTGGACCTCCTCGCCAGAACGCTGATGAGCATGCCGGTGGCCACCATGGCCACCGAGAGCAACCAGGCCAGGCCGCACACCACCAGGAACCGGGTGGGATCCGCGCCCGAGGAGCGGATGGCGGTCGCGAACCCCACCACACCGAAGCCTCCGGTCACCGCGGCCACCATGGCAGCGGCGTTGCCCAGGAACAGGCCACCGAAGAACTCGGCCCGGCTCACGGGGTGAGAGAGCACGAAGGCCATGGTTCCGGCCTCTCGGGGCCCCACGATGCTGCGGGCCCCGAGGGTGAGGCCCATGAGGGGAACCAGCAACTCGACGAGAGCCACCAGCGATGCTGCAGAACGCCCGAAGCTGGACGAGCCCGACGCCGCCTGGTCGGTGACGCTGAGAGAAGTGAGGGGTATGGCCACGATCACGAACCCGGCCACGTACAACCAGAACCACCGGTCCCGAACGGCGTCGCGCAGCTCCTTGGTGGCCAGCACCCACACCGTGCCCAGATCGAGCCGCTCACGCGCCGGTGACTCGAGGACCTCGGCAGATCCCTCTGCTCCGGGCGTCCCGGCAGCGACCGGGGGTGGCGGGGCTCCGGCCTCCTCAGCGTCGGTGGTGAGGGCGTTCACCGCCACACCTCGATGTCGACGACCTGGATCCCGCCCTGGTGCAGAGCCTCCAACGCGGCACCCTTCTGCTGGGCCCCGACCTCCACCAGAACCCCCATGCGGTCGGTGCGGGCCACGAACCCCTGCCCCGCCAGCACCTCACGGGCCTGCTCACCCTGGCCGTCGGCCACCACGACGTGCAGCCAGGAACGCAGGCCCAACCGGGTGGCCAACTGGCCGGGCTCGCAGGTCATCTTCACCTGGCCCTCCTCGAGGGCCAGCACCCTGTCGACCAGCATGGCCACCTCTTCCAGATGATGCGAGGTGAGCAGCAGGGATCGCGTGGGGCGCAGACGCTCCAACAGCTCGACCACAGCCTCGCGCCCGGCCACGTCCAGGTTGGAGGTCGGCTCGTCCAGCAGCAACACCGGGGGGTCGTGCTGGAGTGCAACAGCCATGGCCAGGCGTTGGCGCATCCCTCCCGACAGCGCCCCCACGGCCTTGTGGTGCTCGTCAGCCAGGCCCATCAGTTCGAGGGTATCGGTGACCCGCTCGCTCGGGAGCCGACGCAGAGCCGCCGACAACTCGGCGGTCTCGAGCACCGTGAGATCGTCGAAGAAGGCCGGGGCCTGGGGAACGTGGCCGATCAGAGCACGGGTGGCCTTGGGATGCCGCCGCACGTCCAGGCCGCCCACCTCGACGGTGCCCTCGAAGGTGGCCAGGCCGAGCAGGCAGCGCACCACCGTGCTCTTTCCCGCACCGTTGGGCCCCCAGAGGGCCACCGCCTCGCCCCGCGCCACATCCAGCGAGAGGCGATCGACGGCGGGAACGCCGTCATAGACCTTGGAGAGGTCCTCGATGTGGATCACAGGGCCATGCCCCCCGCGCCGGCGCCAAGCCGGCCGAACCCCCGCGCCGGCCCAAGCCGGCCGAACCCCCGCGCCGGCCCAAGCCGGCCGAACCCCCGCGCCGGCCCAGGCCGGCCGTATCATCGCGCCGGCCCAGGCCGGCGATTCCCACGACGAAGCAGGAAGCGATTCCCATCAGTAGCGTCGACGCCGCCAGAAGGGGCCATTGGGAATCGCCCCCGCCGACGCTTGTCACGGCGGGGATGGCAGGCATGGCGACCAGGGGGGCGTCGTCAACGGCTCGTGGCTCGGGGCGGAGAACCGGGAAGGTGCGGGCAGCCAGATCCACGGCCCGGGCCGCAGGCGTGTCGGCGAACAGCTCCAGCTCGGGATGGCGGTCGCTCAGATCCCCGAACAGGTCCACGGCCTGGTAGGGGACCTCACCGATGCCGTCGCCGTCCGAGTCGTAGCCTGCGTAGTCGCCCCAGTGGTTGCCCCTGCCGTCCAGGCTCCAGCTGTTCCCTTCCAGTGGGCCCGAGCCGGTGCTGGCGACCTGCTGGCGGTTGCCCACGAAGGCGTTCTCGGTGAAGACGTTGTTGTGAACCGACGGCAGGAACTCGACGGCGACGTCATTGCCGGCCCACAGGTTGGCCCGGTAGAGGATCTCCGCTCCCGGGCTGAAGGGCGAGGTGTCGTTGTACAAGCCGATCTCGTTGCCCACGATGCGGTTCCCGACGATGGTGGTCGTGTCGCAGTCCTTGAGCCCCAGGCCCATGCCCGTGGAGCCCTTGCTGTCAGCGATCACGTTCTCGACGATCTCGGCATCGTGGCTGAACATCAACCACAGGCCGACCGTGTTGGACTCGAAGCGGTTCTGTCGCACCACGCCACGGTCCGAGTACATGAGATGGGCGCCGTACCGGCTGTTGCGTACCTCGTTCTGCTCCACCACGACGTCGTCGGAGAACCACACGATCATGTCCCGGCCATCGACGACACGATTGGCCCTCACCGTGCTCTCGCCGCTGCCATACAGGCGGATCCCGTCGCCGCGCCGGGCGATGTCCAGGTCCTTGGAACCGATGGTGTTGCCCTCCACCAGAACGCCTTTGGAGTTGTGCACGTACACGCCGAAGAGCACGTCCTCGAGGCGGTTGCCCACGATCTGGGCGCCGGGCGCCTCCCGGACCATCACCCCGGCGTCCTCGGTGTTGAATGCGATGCCGCTGTTGCGCAGCACGAGGCCTTCCACCCGCACGTCAGGAGCGGTGATCTCGAGCACATGTCCCGTGCCCCCACCGTCGACCACCGGCCACTCCCGCCCGACGAGCCGGAGAGATCGGTCGATGACCACCGGTCCCTGATAGACGCCAGGGGGCACTTCCACCACCTCACCCGGTTCTGCTGCATCCACCAGTGCCTGGAGGTCGGCTGTGTCCGATGTGTGGGGAGTGTCGGGGGTGTCGGCCCCCGCGGGCCACAGCCCGGCCATGGCCATCACCATGATCACGGCCGAGACTCCGAGAAGCCGTACCCCGACCCGCCACCCACCTCGGGGGCTGCGCCCACCGGCCAGGGCCCGAAGCCCCGTTCTCTGAGCCGCCCGGCGATGGACGGCCTGGATCACGTCGCGGCCCCGGCCGGATCCTCGACCCTGTCGCCGGTCGGCCCGCCGGGTGTCGTGCCGGCAGCCTCCTCGCCGGCCCCGACCGTCGCCTGCCCGACCCCAGCCGTCTCCTGGTCGGCCTCGAGCGCCTCCACGAGCGGCTTGTAGGCCTTGCGGTGCAGCACCAGGCCCACGGCGATGAGACCAGAAGCAACCAGGGCCATCAAGAGGCCGACGTCGGGTCGGGCCATCGTCTCGAACTGGGCGATCTTGCCCGGTCCGAACACCCGGGGTGTGAAGCCCTTGATGGAGGCCGAGAACGCGGCCGTCGGGTCCAGTTCGTGACCGTAGCGCCACAACCAGTATTGGAGGTCCACCGCGAAGACCACGGGGAACAGCAGTGCCGGCAGGGTGAACACCAGGACCCACCGGCTGCGGATGAACATCCCCGCCAGGATCAGCCCTGACATGGCGGCGATGGCGAACACCGCGATCGTGCGCTCGAAGACGGCCCCGGACTCGAAGGAGGCCATGCCGATGTAGTGGTTGAGCCCCTCCAGCTCGTCGGTGTCGCCGGTGAGCCGGTTCACGTAGGCCTGTACGACGAGGCCGTCGGGGAACTGCGGCGCCTCGAGGTTGAGATGCCAGTAGGGGAAGAAGATCGAGACCACCAGCACCACCGAGGCCAGACCGAACAAGACCGCCGGAACCCGGTAGCGGCCCGGGTGGGCCTCGAGGTCTTCGGGGGGGATCTTGGGGCCGAGTATGCGGTCGGTGAGGGACATGATGGGCTCGCTGGGGTTGGGTGACTGATCGATACGTGTCCGAAAGGGGCAAAGGGCCCCGGCCGGAGCGACCGGGGCCCTCCACCACTCAGCCTACGAGGGCTCGACCTGCATGTAACCCATCATCTCCAGATGCAGAGCTGAACAGAACTCGGTGCAGTAGTAGCTGAACACACCGCTCTTGTCTGCTGTGAAGGTGATGGTCTGGGTCTCGCCCGGTTCCAGGCTCAACGTGATGTTGTAGCCGGGGAGGGCGAAGCCGTGGGTGGCGTCGAGCGTCTGCTCGAGGTTGGTGAGGTGCCAGGTGACCTCGTCACCCTCCTGCAGTTCGATGCGCTCGGGTGTCATGTGGCTGCGGATGAGGGTCATCCATATCTCCACCTGGTTGCCGTCACGTTCGATCCGGGCTTCCTCCTCGGTCGTCACGGCTTCTGGGTCGACCGCCATGGTCTCGGGGTCCCAACCGATCTCGGGGTAGAAGTCGAAGGGAGCCAGCTTGTCGGCCTTGATGATCTGGGCGTAGTGGGGCTCTCCCATGCCGATGGGCAGGTCGTAGAGGAGCTGCATCTGGTCACCGGGTTGGGAGATGTCCACCAGCTGGAAGTTCTGCGGGAGCAGCGGGCCCACCGGGTTGAACCGGTCCAACGCCCACTTGTTGAGGGCCACCACGTACTTGCCGTCGGGTTCGACCGTGTCGCCCTCGGCGGCCGCTATGTGGCCGATGTTGTAGTGCACCGGCAGGGTGCCCTCGAGCTTCCAGCCGTCCTCGCGGTAGTCACCGCCCAGGCTCCAACGGGCCACCGCCGAATCCAGGAAGAGGCTCGTGTAGGCGTAGCCCTGGTCGTCATAGACCGTGTGGAGTGGGCCGAGACCGAGCTCGACCTGGGTCTCGAGGGTGGCGTCGAAGCTCAGGATGGGAAGCCCGTAAGGATCGGTGGCCTCGGCCTCGTAGGTGCCCTCGTCGATGGCCGTGAAGATCTTCTCGGTCGAGTAGACGCTCACGTGCGGGTCGAGCTTGCCGGACACCACGACGAAGTCACCACCAGGAGTGACGTCGGCGCCGTGGGGGCTCTTGGGCTCGGGGATCAGGTGCACCAGCTTGTCCTCGGCGGACACCTCTAGGGGGATCACGGGGAAGCCGTTGATGTCCTCGGTCTTGCCGGCGTCGACGGCGGCCTCGAGCGCCTCGATGTTGAACACGTGCATGAAGTCGGTCTCGTTGGCAGCCGTGCCCTTCTCGAAGGGGTCGAGACCCTCTTCGACACCACCGGTGCACGCTCGGAGTTGATCGAGTTGCAGAACACCCAACCCTCGGAGGGGCCCTTGCCGGCGTCGCAGAGATCCTGCCAGTAGGGCGGGAGCTCTACGGCGAAGGACTGGGACTCGTCGACCCGGCCGGCCTCACGATCGAACTTCCAGAAGGTGATCATGCCCCGGTAGCTGTCGTCGTAGTCGTCGATACCGGCGTACTCGCCACCCAGGGGCTGGGCGTACTGGCCGCCCTCGACGATGTACTCGGTGCCCGGGGTGACGAAGGTACCGCCGTGGTCGTTGACCACGAGGGGGTTGGCCACGATCTGCTTGGTTTCGAAGTCGCGCAGGTCGATGACCGCCAGGCGGGCGTTGGCCTTGTCGTTGATGAAGAGGAACTCGCCGTCGTAGTCGCCGGCGGTCTCGGACAGCGCCGGGTGGTGGGTGTCACCCCAGCGCAGGTCGGTCTCGCCCCGGTCGCCGCCTTCGAGCACGTCCATGCTGGCGCCGAACCCGTAGCCCTGCCAGGGCTCAGGGGTGAACACGGCGATCTCGCGGAGGATCCGCATCGACGGGAGGCCGATCACGAACACCTGGCCGGAGTGGCCGCCGCTGGCGAACATGATGTAGTCGTCCATCGCGCCACTGGGCTGGTAGGTCATGAGGGCGGCGCGCACGTCGTCGTCGGTCAGACCGCGTGCGTCGATGACGTCGCTGGCACCACCGGTACCGCCGCCACCACCACCGCCGTTGCCGCCACCGTTGTCGTCGTCATCGCTGCTGCACGACACGACGGTGGCTCCGACCATGGCCAGGGCCACCAGGAATGCCAGCAAGCCCCGGCCTTTCTTCTTTCCTCGGGGAACCGAACCGGGTCGGGAACCGACCACCTCTGCGTCCATACAGACTCTCCTCCTGCTCGGAACACCACCGGGTGGCGGCATCCATCTCTCCCAGCTATCACAAAAGGAGATAGCAGGGACCTTTTCCATCGTCGCATGCCTTGCCTGGCGAGGGTAGGGACCAAGGTCCCGCGCCTGCGGGCCGTCGCACCGGCTCGCCGGGGCCTTCGCTACCGGTACCGTGGGGCTGTCCAAGTCCGGAAGCCTCAAGGAGGTTAGGGTGCCCGCAGTTGCTTCGCCAATCACGCGCCGCCTGGTTTCGGTCGTGGCTGCGGCGGTCCTCGGCGTCGTGGCGCTGGTCGCGTGGAGGGGCACGAGCGACGAGCCCACCGAAGGCACCTCGCCAGCCGACGCCTCGCCGGCGTCGGTCCGCTCTGTCCCCTACGGGTTGATGGTCAGGGAGGGCGACCCCATGCCCGAGTTGGCCTTTTCCCGAGCCGACGGCACCGAACTGGACTTCGCCGACCTGGTGGGACGGCCGGTGGTGCTCAACTTCTTCGCCTCCTGGTGCGGGCCCTGCGTCGCGGAGATGCCCCGATTCGAAGAGGTCCACCGGGAACTGGGTGACGAGGTGGCTTTCGTCGGCATCGGCAACGACCAGTCCGACAGCCGCCACACCGAGATCGTGGAGAGCACTGGTGTGACATATGACACCGTGCGCGACCCGGATGGGGAAGCCCTGGTCGCCTTCGGCATCAACGGCATGCCGACCACCATCTTCGTCGGCGCCGACGGCCGGCTGACCAGCATCGAGTTGGGCGAGGTGTCCGAGGACGAGTTGCGCACCGCCATCGAGGAAGAACTGCTGGGCTGACGATGCGGTGGCCGCGGGTGACGACGGCCGCCCGCTCGGCGGCGTACCTCACTGTGGTGCTGCTGGTGTCCTCCTCGGCCTCCTGCTCTACGTCCTCGGACCGTGCCACGGCTCCAACGGCGCTCACCGACGTCGTGACCACGAGCGGCGCACCCACAACCGGCGCGACCACCCCCGCGGCCACAGAAGCCGGGCTGGTCCCCGAGGTTGCGGGCTGGCCCTCGATCCATCACGACCGGGCCAACTCCGACACCACTTCCGCACCCTCTTCGCGGTCCTACCGCCTCGCGTACCAGGCCCTGGACGGGTGGCGCACCTTCGCCATCCCCAGCACCTCCGCCGACCGCCTCCACCTGCTGGCGAGCGCCGACGGGCAAGGCTGCCACCTGGTGACCCTGGATGCCCCGACCGGAGAGCGCCTCGGATGCAGCGACGCAGTGGGCGGTACCGCCATCGGCTCGACGGCGCTGATCGACGACGACGGCAACCTCTACGTGGGTGACGACACGGCCATGGTGTCCCTCGACCCAACGGGCGAGGTGCGCTGGCGCGCCCCCCTTGCGGGCCTGCCGCTCAGCTCCCAGCTCACGGGTGAGGGACACCTGCTCCTGGTCACCCACCGGGGCCGGGTCATGATCCTCGACCGTGCCGGAGGCCACGTACTCGCCGATCGCGAGTTGCTCCCCGGCGCCGGCGAAGGCCCGGAGCCGGGATCGTTGCTGGGCTGCTTCGGCGGAGACACCGATGGCGGGTGCCCGAGCGCCAACACCCCGGCTATCGACCCTGCCACCGGTCGGGTGTACCTGACCCTGAACCGGCCGGGGATGGCCGACGGAGCGCTCGTGGCCCTGGATGCGCGCGACGGAGAAGCTGCCACGCTGGCCACGCAGTGGGAGTCACCGGTTCTCGAGGGTGGCAGCGCCGGGTCACCCACCCTCTCCGCCGACGGTCAGCGGGTCTACACCACGGACCGGGCCGGCCACGTGATCGCCGTCGAGGCCGACACCGGAACCCTGGCCTGGCGCCACGACATCGGCTACAGCGCCGGGGGCAGCCCCTCGGTGGCACCCGACGGGGTGATCGTTCCCGCCGGTGGGCGGGTGGGCCACGTGCTGGCCCTTCGGGACGAAGGCGACCGGGCCCGCGTGCTGTGGGAACGCCCCGACCTGGTGCACCGGGGGCTGGCCGTGCAGGCGGTGGGTCCCGACCGACCGGAACTCGTCTACGCCGCCGTTGTCGTCGGAGCCGTCGTGCACCTGGCCGTGCTGGACCGCATCACGGGAGAGACCGTTGACCTGGTATCGACGGAGAGTGGCCTCGGAGCTTCGATGGGGACTGCCGTCGGCGATGACGGGTCCATCTACCTGACCACGCCCCTGAACGGCATCTTCGCCTTCGCTCCGGACGACCCCGACCCCGACCACGGGACAGGGGGCTGAGCGGGCGTGCCCCGCTGTGCCACAGTGCGAACGTGACCGAGCCGATGGTGCCCCCACTGCCGGCGGCCCGGGCCGACCCGGCTTCGGGCCCGCTATCCGGGCCTGGCTTGCGGCTCTCGGCGGTCCGGGGTGACATCACCGCGGAGTCCACCGACGCCATCGTCAACGCCGCCAACTCGTCGCTGTTGGGGGGCGGTGGGGTGGACGGCGCCATCCACCGGGCGGCCGGACCCGGACTCTTGGACCACTGCCGACAGCTCGGAGGATGTCCCACGGGTGAGGCCCGGATCACTCCCGGCTTCGCGCTCGTCGGCCCGCTGGGTGATCCACACCGTGGGTCCGGTGTGGCACGGAGGCCACCGGGGCGAAGCCGACCGCCTGGCCTCCTGCTACCGGTCCTGTCTGACCTGCGCCGACGAAGTCGGCGCGACCAGCGTTGCCTTCCCGGCCATCTCCACCGGTGCCTATGGCTACCCCGCCGAGGCCGCGGCCGCTGTCGCCGTCGAGACGGTGGCTTGGGCCCCCACCGCGGTGCAGGTCGTGCGCTTCGTGTGCTTCGACAGCGCCGCCCTGGCACTCTACGACGCGCTGCTCGCCGCGGTGCAGCACCCGGACGGCTAGGGCCAGGCGACCCCGGTGTCCCCCGTGCCCGAGCCGATCACCACCGTCGAGTCGCTGGACGACGGTTCCCGCCAGAGGGCTGTGGCGCTGCTGGCTGGGGCCTTCTACGACGACCCGATGCAGGTGTGGCTGTTCCCCCATGCCTCCCGGCGCGAACGGCGTCTGCGGCAGTGGTTCTCTCTCGACATCGCCCACCGCCTCGACGGTCGCAGCATCGTGCACCGCGCCGGCGACAACGGGATCGCCTTCTGGCAACCGCCCGAAGCCTGGTCGGTTGGCTGGTGGTCCGCCCTGCGGGTGGCCCCGGCATTCACCAGCGTGGCCGTTCACCATCCCGTCCTCGCGGCCAGGCTGGGCCGCCGCGTCCTGGCCTCGCATCCCGAAGAGCCGCACTGGTACCTCGGCCACCTAGCGGTGTCCGCCCGGGCCCGGGGACAGGGGATTGGCCAGGCACTGGTCGCTGCGGGCGTGGAACGGGCTGACCACCAGGGCATGGGCTGCTACTTGGAGACCACTAACCCCGCCAACCTGGCCTTCTACCACCGGGCCGGCTTCGACGAGCTGGAATGCATCACCCTTCCCGCCACACCCACCGTGTGGCGCCTGTGGCACCCCCCGGGCGGACCCTGAGCCGTACCGGATCCGCCTGCTAAGACCGCCTGTTGCAGGCTCACACCCCTCGGGCCATGTTGGCGAAACGGGTGTAGTGATCGAGGAAGGCCAGGCGGACCATGCCGGTGGGGCCGTTGCGGTGCTTGGAGACGAGGATCTCCGCCGTCCCCCGGTCGGGGGACTCGGCGTTGTAGACCTCGTCGCGGTAGATGAACATGACCACGTCGGCGTCCTGTTCGATCGAGTTGTGCACGACGATCCCGTCGGCCACGAAGTTGTGGGTTCCGTACACCGTGGCGTCGTAGACGGGTTGAGGCCCCAGCTCTTCGATGCTCACGATCGTGTCCCAAATCACGTCCGAGGCCGCCAGGTCGGACAGGAACCGGTCGGGCAGGATGGCCGCGATGCGAGCCAGGGTGGGGCGGTTCAGGTCGTTGGCGTAGATCGACTCGACGAAGTCGTCCTCGTCCAGGCGGGCCGCCAGGTCGGACAACGAGAGCCCCCAGTTGGGGAGGATCTTGCGGATGTAGGCCCACACGTCGCGGGGCACCGTGTCGGCGCCGGGGGGACCCGGTCGAGGGGCGTCACCCACCGCCGGGGGCCAGGCCCCCGCCCGGGGGACCGCGATGCGGTCGCCGACATCGAAGCGCTCCAGGGGATACCAGCCCTCGAGAGCCAGGAAGGGGTGGTTGGCACTGGCCTTGACCGAGCGGCCGCTGGCCAGACCCAGGCGGTGGACGGTCTTGGTGCCGCTGGGGAAGACGTGGCTCATGGTGCCCGGGACCAGCCGGTAGTGCTCGTCGAGGGTCCACACGGGGATGTCGCTGGCCTCCCGGCGCAGCAACTCGCCCAAAGTGACCGAGCGGCCGGTGTCGGCCCGCACGATCCTGGTGTCGGCGGTGAGGCACCCCGACTCGCGCAGGTCGGCCAGAATGGGCCGCTTGTCCTGGCGCATCTCGAGCTGGCGCGACAGCTGGGAGAGGGCCACCACGGGTGCCTCGAGCTCACGAGCCAGGATCTTGAGGCCGCGGCTGATCTCGGACACCTCCACCTGGCGGCTCTCGGCCCGCGTACGGCCGGTCATGAGCTGGAGGTAGTCGACGACCACCAGGCCCAGATCACCCAAGCGGCTCTTGAGGCGCCGGGCCTTGGCCCGGATCTCCATGACGGTGAGGTGGGGGTTGTCGTCGATGTACAGCGGGGCCTCGGCGAGGCGACCCACAGCGTGGCTGATCTTCTGCCAGTCGGCTTCGGCCAGGCGGCCGTTGCGCACCCGACGCGGAGTCGACGCGGGCTTCGGAGCACAGGATGCGCTGGGTCAACTCGAGCTGGCTCATCTCGAGCGAGAAGTACAGGACCGGGCGCTGAGCCTCGATGGCCGCGTGGGCCGCCATGCCCAACCCGAAGGCCGTCTTGCCCATCGACGGGCGGGCCCCGACGATGAGCAGGGCGCTGGGCTGGAGGCCCGAGAGGATCTCGTCGACATCGTGGAACCCCGACGGGATGCCGGTGATGGCCTCACCGCGCTCGTAGAGCTGCTCGAGCCGATCGAGGTTGGCGGACAACAGCTCACGCAGGGGCGCCATCGTGTCGGTGACCCGGCGCTGGGCCACCTCGTAGACCATGGCCTCGGCCCGGTCGACGGCGGTGGTGACGTCTTCGGGGACGTCGTAGGCCAGCTCGGCCACCTCGTTGGCCACCCCGATGAGACGGCGCAGCAGGGCCAGCTCTTCGACGATGCGGGCGTACTTGGAGGCCGAGGAGGTGGCCGGGGTGTGGGCCTGGAGGGAGATGAGGGTGGCCGGGCCGCCGATGGCGTCGAGCAGGCCGGCCCGGCTGAGCTCTTCGGCCACGGTGACCGGGTCCGCGGGTTCGCCCGCGGAGTAGAGGGAGCAGACGGCGTCGAAGATGTGCCCGTGGGCGGGGCGGTAGAAGTCGTCAGCGCTGACCACCTCGACCGCAGCCGCGATGGCGTCGCGGCTGAGCAACATGGCACCGAGCAGGGACTCCTCGGCGGACGCGTTGTTGGGGGGGACCCGGCCGGGGGTGGAAGGCCGGGCGTCATCGATGTGGGCGACACTCACGAAGGACCTCGATGGTGGGGGAAGGGCGGGGGGCTGCTGTCGTGGTAGCCGGAGTGCTGGGCGCCGGAGTGCTGGGCGCCAGAGCCGTGCTCTGGCGCTGCCCGGGGTGACCGGCGCGGCGGACCTGTTCACCTTGCTCGGCCCGTCCTGGGGCTATCCACCTGGGACAAGTTGTGGACGCGACCGGCGCGCTGGGGACAAGGCCCACCGATTGGGGACCATCACGGGGCATCTGGGGATACCCGGTGGAGAAGTGCCCACAAGCCGACGCAGAGACCACTCTGCCAGGGGGGATACCTGGGTGCGCCGGTGGAAATGTGGACGAGAATTTCTGCGCCATGATCGGCGAGGGCGTCCGGACAGCGCGCGGGAACATCACGCATGCAGGTTCCCACGAGGGTGGGACAACAACGCGGAGGGCTCATCCTCACCGGCTGGCTCTTCGCCCCGAGGGGCTCATCCTCACCGGCTGGCTCTTCGCCCCGAGGGGCTCATCCTCACCGGCTGGCTCTTCGCCCCGAGGGGCTCATCGCTATGCGGTCGGGGCCCCTGCCCCAACCGCCGAGCGGGGTGAGGCTCTTCAGCCTTCGGCGACGACCTCGACCGAGACCGGGAACTGCACCTCGGTGTGCAGCTTGGCCATCACCAGGTGGCTACCCAAGGTGCGGATCGGCTCGTCGAGGGCCAGCTGGCGACGATCGATCACCACTCCGAGCTGGGCTTCGACAGCCGCTGCGATCTCGGTGGTGGTGACCGATCCGAACAGCTTGCCGCCCTCGGAGGCACGATGGGGGATGGTCACGGTGTTGCCCACCACCGAGGTGGCCACGTCGGTGGCCGCCTGGCGGTCGCGGGTGTCGCGCTGGTCACGGGCGCGACGCATGCTCTGGGCCTGGGTCTCTATGCCCGGGGTTGCCGGGAGCCCCAGGCCCTTGGGGACCAGGTAGTTGCGGCCGTAGCCGTCGGCCACCTCTATGAGGTCGCCCTTCTTGCCCAGCCCCTCGACGTCGGCCCGCAGCAGGACCCTCATGTCTCACCTCCGGCCGACTCACTGCCTGCCTGCCCGTCACCAGTACCCGGCGGCGCGGCGGCGCCGGCCGAGCCGACCGGAGCCTCGGCCCGGTCTCTCGGAGGACGGTCACCGCGATCCCCACGGTCACCGCGATCCCCACGGTCACCGCGATCCCCGCGGTCGCCGCGATCCCCGCGATCTCCGCGGTCGCCGCGATCGCCGTCTCCCCTGCGGCCACGGTGCTGGGTGACCCGGCTGGCGTAGGGCAACAGGGCCATCTCCCGGGCGTTCTTGATGGCCAGGGCGACGTCACGCTGCTGCTGGGAGTCGTTGCCCGAGACGCGCCGGGCGCGGATCTTTGCCCGGTCGCTCACGAAGCGGCGGAGCAGGTCGACGTCCTTCCAGTCGACGTAGTCGATGTGCTCCTGGTTGAGGACACTGACCTTCTTCTTGGACCGGCGGGCGTTGTCGCGGTTCTTGATGCGCTTGCGAGCCATCAGAAGGGCTCCTCATCTGGCTGGTAGTCGGCGGGAGGGGCGGAGGGACCGGGGTCGCTTCCGCGGCTGGCGCCACCGTCACGGCGCTCGTTGCGTACCACCTGCGCGGTGGCCCACCGCAGACTGGGGGCGACCTCGTCGGCCACGACCTCGACCTTGGAGCGCTTGTCGCCGTCCTGGGTCTCCCAGGAACGCTGGTCGAGCCGGCCGGTGACGATGACCCGGGTGCCTTTGCCCACCGACTCGGCCACGTTCTCGGCCAGTTGGCCCCAGCAGGTGATGTCGAAGAAGGAAGGGTCGCCGTCTTCCCATTCGCCGCGATCGTTGCGGCGGCGCTTGTTGAAGGCGAGTCCGAAGCTGGCGACGGCCTGGCCGCTGTTGGTGAAGCGCAGTTCGGGCTCTCGGGTCGCGTTGCCCACGAGGGTCACGGTGTTGGTCATGTCGTCCTCCGATGGTGGACCCGGCTCAGGCCGGGGTGGCCTCGCCCAGCAGGCCACGGCGCGTGGCCTCTCGGTCGGGGAGGCGGAACAGCTTGTGGCGGACAACCTCGTCCGCAAGGCGGAGCATGCGCTCGAGCTCGGGGAAGCCGGGACCGTCGCGGGTCACCTGGTACACCACGTACCAACCCTCGTGCTTGTGGTTGATCTCGTAGGCGAAGCGGCGGCGGCCCCACCGATCGGTGGAGGCCACTGCGCCTCCCTCGGCGGTGACCGCGTCTGCGATCCGCACGACGCTCTTCTCGTAGGCGCTCTCGTCGAGGTCGCCGGCGAAGATGACCATCAGTTCATAGGCTCGCATGGCGAGCACTCACCTCCCTGTGGACCCGGGGTGGCCGGGGCCCCGGCGGTCGGGGCAGGGGTCGATTGTGGACCGGTGCAGGCTAGATCCCCGGCCCTTGGACCGCAATACGGTGTCATGGCGCCATTGTGGCCAGAGGGTGGGACACAAACGACGGAGATGACCGTGGGCCGTGGGATGACAGTCGAACTGGCCCCCGGGTTACCTCGGGTCGCCGTCGGGTGGACCAGACTGTGGCCGTGCCGTCACCACCTCAGAGGCTCTCGACTTCTCGCGTCCTGGCCGCCGGTGGAGCCCTGGTGCTAGCCGTCACCGCGCTGTTGGGGTGCAGCGACGCGGAGGACTCCATCCCCCCTAGCCTCACGGCCACCTCCCTGGAGCCCGGCAGCATTCCCGTTCCCATCTACAACCTCGAGGTGCTGGAGGAGATCCCCCACGACGCGGGAGCCTTCACCCAGGGCCTGGTCCTCGACGGTGACCGCTTCTTCGAGAGCACCGGCATCCGCGGTGGCTCCAGCCTCCGTGAGGTGGCGGTGGACGACGGCACGGTCCTGCGCACCCAGACCGTGCCCGCCGAGTACTTCGCCGAGGGCCTGGCCCAGGTCGGCGACCGTCTGATCCAGATCACCTGGCAGGAGGGCGAGGCCTTCGTCTACGACGCCGAGACCTTCGAGCAGACCGCCACGTTCACCTACGACGGCGAGGGCTGGGGTCTGTGCTTCGACGGCGAGCGGCTCGTGATGAGCGACGGGAGCCCGACCCTCACCTTCCGTGATCCCGACACCTTCGAGGAGACCGGTTCGGTCACCGTCACCCTCGACGGGCAGGGAGTGGACGAGCTGAACGAGTTGGAGTGCGTGGGAGAGCGGGTCTACGCCAACGTGTGGAACACCGACCGGATCGTCGAGATCGACACGGTCGAGGGCGAGGTGATCGGAGTGATCGACGCTGCGGGGTTGCTCGACCCCGAACGGGCTGCGACCGCCGACGTGCTCAACGGCATCGCCCACGATCCCGGTGACGACACCTTCTGGCTGACGGGGAAGCTGTGGCCCGCCATGTTCCGGGTCCGCCTCGTGGAGGCCCCCGGCTGATCGGTGGATCTAGGTGGGCAGGCCGGCGTCCACGTAGCGGTAGAGGAACGCCGCCATGGCCTGGCGGGTCACGCCCCGTGAAGGCTTGAAACCTCCGTCAGGGAACCCGCCGGTGATCGCCGTCGACGCCAGCCACTCGATCTCGGTGAAGAACGGGTGCGAAGCCGCCACGTCGGGGAACGTCGGGGTTCCCGGCGGGGTGAACGCCGGCTCACCGGCGAAGCGGTAGAGGAAGGCCGCCATCGCCTGGCGGGACACCTCTCCGCCGGGCCGGAAGGTGCCGTCGGGGAACCCACCGGTGATCCCCGTCGACGCCAACCATTCGATCTCGGTGAAGAACGGATGCGAAGCCCCCACGTCGGAGAACGACGGTGCTCCCGGCGGGGTGAACGCCGGCTCACCGGCCAGGCGGTACAAGAACGCCGCCATCGCCTGGCGGTTGACGCGCCGGTCGGGCTTGAAGGTTCCGTCCGGGTAGCCCGTGGTGATGCCCTCGGCCACCAACCAGGAGATCTCGGCGAAGAAGGGATGATCGGTCGGAACGTCGGTGAACTCCTGCTCGGGTGGTCGGAGCGGCGACCACGAGGCGTATGTGTCGACCCCTTCGGTGATCAGGGTCGGCGAGCCGGACCCGTCCGCCGAGGTCACATACAGGCCGTTGACGGCCACCGCCCGGGCCGCGGGGGCGGGTGCTCCACTACCTTCGGCCTCCACGCGGACGGCGATCCGGGTGCCGTCGGGATGCCACGCAGGGTTGCTCCCCTTGCCCCCCGTGGACAACAGCTGCAACGGGGCACTGGCCGGTACGATCCCCACGACGAACAGCTCGTCGTCGGACCCTCGGTAGAACAGCCGGCTGCCGTCAGGAGACCACGGGTGCCGGTGGATCCCGATCCACGTCCCACCGACGGTGCTCACCAGGGTGGGCGCAGCACTGGCATCGGAGGGAGCGACGAACACGTCGTAGGAGCCACCCAGGTCGGTGGATCCCTGGAAGGCGATGGTGCTGCTGTCCGGTGACCAGGAGCCGCCACCCCGGTTGTCGGTGGAGGTGCTACGCGGCGCGATACCCACCAGCGACCCGCTGCCGTCGGCGTTGCCCACCACGATGTTGTTGACCCGCTCCGCCGGAACGCTGTTGGGGAAGATGGCTTCGAAGGCCACCCGGGAGCCGTCGGGGGAGAACACGGGGTTCTGAGCCTGGAAGTCGTCGCCGTCGGAGATCAGCACCGGGGGGTCCTCGGAGGTGAGATCCACGACGTAGACGTTGGTGTCGATCGGGCTGCAGCAGGGGGTCTGGAACGCCACCCTGTTCCCCTCCGGGGACCACGCTGGGCTTCCGGCCGGGATGCCGTCGGTGTCGATCGGGGTGGGGGGTGCTGAGCCGTCGAGGGGCACCGTGGCGAGGGTCGAGCCCGATACCAGTCCCAGCACGGTGCCGTCCGGGGAGACTCCGAACTTCTCCGGCGAGTACCAGCTGCCGGTACCGGGCAGCGCCGTGGTGGTTCCGTCGAGGCCCAGCACGTACCAACCCGCACCCGCGACGCGGGCCGCCCCTTCGCCATCTTGGGCCCCCACCACCACCGCCTGGCCATCGGGGGTCCACATGGGTGCCCCCTCGTTGACCACCGGGGTATCGAGGTCGCCACTGAGCGAACGCTTTGCGGTCCCGTCAGACTCGGCGACCCACACCTCGCCCTCTTCCACCCAGGCCAGCAGCGACGTTCCCACCGGCAGCTCGGCACCCGCGGGCGCCATCCCCGGAACCAGGCTCTGGGTCAGCGTGACCACCAGGGCCACCGTGACCACCAGGGCCGCGGCCCTCCACCGTCGCTTCATCGCTCCGCCTCCTGTCGCCGTCCGGATCTGGGCTGCCATCTGTGCCAACCGTGCCACCTGTACCATCTGTGCCATGTGTGCGGCCACTGGTGGCGACCGGTGAGGTGACGCTCGCGATCACTGCCCGGCCAGCATCCCTGCCCGCAGGGTAGGCGGCGAAGACCGCCCAGTCGACCGACTCCGCGTTCTGTCGGCTGAGAGTGCCCAAAAGGGCACACTGGAACCGACGGTTCGCGAGAGGGCGGAGGGGTCAGGCGCTAAGCGCTGAGGGAGCCGTAGAGGCCGAGGGTGGCGGCGGCCTCGCCGGTGAGGTGGTAGCTCTCGTCGTCGTCGGGGAACGACCCGCTGCGCACGTCGGTGGCGAAGTGCCGCAGGGCGTCCACGGCATCGGCCTTCAGGGCGGCGTAGCGACGCACGAACTTGGGGGTGATGCGGTCCTCGATGCCCAGCACGTCGTGGAACACCAGCACCTGGCCGTCACAGGCCCGGCCCGCACCGATGCCGATGGTGGGAACGCTGACCGCGTCGGTCACCATGGCGGCAACCGCGTCGGGCACACCCTCGAGCACGATGGCGAAGCAGCCGGCGGCCTCGAGGGCCTTGGCGTCCTCGACCAGCTCCAGGGCGGCGTCCACGTCGCGTCCCTGCACCTTGAACCCGCCCATGGCATGCACCGACTGGGGGGTGAGGCCGATGTGACCCATGACAGGGATCTCGGCGGCCACGATGGCCTCGACCATGGGCACCCGCTTGCGACCGCCCTCCAACTTGACGGCCTCGGCCCCTGCTCTCACCAGGGTGGCCGCGTTGCGCACCGTGTCCTCGACGGACACGTGGTAGCTCATCCAGGGCAGGTCGCCCACCACGAGACACGACGGGCGGGCCCGGGCCACCGCTGCGGTGTGATGGGCGATGTCATCGACGGTTACAGAGAGGGTGTCCTCGTAACCGAGGACCACCATGGCCACCGAGTCACCCACGAGGATCAGGTCGATGCCTGCCTCGTCGGCCATCCGGGCGCCCGGTGCGTCGTAGGCGGTGACCATGACGAGGGGTTCGCTGCCGGTGCGGACCTTGCGGGCGCGCACGGCAGGCGCGGTCAGCTTCGTGCCCATGGCTGAGCCTCCTTCCCGTCCAGCGCCCCGATGGCTGCCGGCGGTTCTGTCAGGATACCGCACCATCCCATCCGGGGGGAACCCTCGAGCGGTTGCGTTCCGGTGTCAATCCGAACCCCGCCCTGCTCTTCAATCGTGGCTCGCCGCTTTTCCAGGAGGTTTGTTGTTCCCATGAGCAGCAAACCTCCCGGAAAACCCGGGCCCCGCACCCCAGCGCTCTAGGGTGCGGTCGTGGGATCAGCACCTCCCGACGACGGGCACGACGGGCCCGGCGGGGACGGCAAGCACTGCGAGAGCTGTGGCGACGAGGGGGTCGAGCTGACCCTTCTGCGGCGCCTGTACATCACGCCTGAGACCTGGGATCAGGCGGGCAGGGTGGAACCGGGCGATCTGGAGTGGTGGTGCGACGTGTGCCGCACCCACTACCCCCACAGCGACCCCCACCCAGAGGCGGCCGAAGACGGCGGCGGAACGACCGGGTCCTGACCCGCTCCCTCATCCCGACCCGGTGGCCGCGCCCCCGCCGTGGTGGGCGGAGCCGTCGTGGAGGGAACGGTCGATGTGGGGGTGGTCGTGGCCGGAGTCGTCGTCGTCGTGGGCGCGGCGGTGGTCGTGGTCTCGGGCACCGCGGTGGTCGTCGTGGTCTCGGGCACCTCGGTGGTCGTGGTCGTAGCGGTCGTGGTGGTCGTCTCGGTCGTGGTGGTCGTGGCCAGATCGGGGTTCAGCACCGTCCCCGCGAACGTGTAGGGCTGGATGATCTCGCAGGTGTCGAAACGTGGAGCGGCCACCTGCATGAAGCCCCGCCAGATGTCGGCGGGGATCGACCCGCCTGTCACCGGACCGCCGTGGACGCTGGTCATCAACCGGGGAGAGCCATCGGGCAGAGACTCGTCGTAGCCCACCCAGACCGCGGTGGACAGCGAACAGGTGTAACCGACGAACCAGGCATCGCGGTACTCCTCGGTCGTGCCGGTCTTGCCCGCGGCCGGGACGCTGATGGCCGCCGAGCGGCCCGTTCCCCCCTCGATCACCTGGCGCAGCACCCAGCTGACGGTGGCGGCGCTCAGCTCGTCCAGCACGCGCTCGCGCCGGGGGCCGTAGGTGCGCAGAACGTTGCCCGCCGCGTCCTCGACCCGGGTGACCAGGATCGGGTCCACCCGTTCGCCACCCCGGGCCAGGGTGGCGTAGGCGTTGGCCATGTCGAGCACCGAGACCTCCGCTGACCCCAGCACCAGAGAATGGACCGGATCGAGGGGGGCCGAGATCCCCAGCTCTGTGGCCAGGTCGGCCACCGCTCCCGGCCCGACCTCGTCGATGAGTTGGGCGTAGACGGTGTTCGACGAGACCTGGGTGGCCTCGATCAGATCGATGTCTCCCTGGGACTGGTTCTCGTAGTTGGCCACCTCCCAGGGCGCCCCGGCGTTGGCCTCGGGGATGACGATCTCGGCCGGAGAGGGGAACATCGAACGGGCCGAGATGCCCTGACCCAGCGCCGTGGCCAGGACGAAAGGCTTGAACGCCGACCCGGGCTGGCGACCGGTGCCGCCGCCGTCTGCCCCCACCGCCAGGTTCACCTGCGAGCGCGACCAGTCGGTTCCCCCCACCATGGCCCTCACCAACCCGTCGCGGTCGATGCTCACGAGCGCGCTGGCAGGGTCGTCCTCGCCGCTCAAGGTCGTGGTGACCGCGTCGAAAGCGGTCCGTTGCAGGTCGTAGTCGAGGGAGGTGTAGACCCGCAGGCCTCCCCCGAAGATCTCTGCCTCGCTGAAGCCGGCCTCCTCGCGCAGGAAGCGGTGCACGTACTCGACGAAGTACTCGGTGCCGTACTCCGCACCCCGGACCACACCGAAGTTGGAGCCCTCGGCTCGGGGCAGCAGGTGAGGCTCTTCGAAAGGCACCGCGTCGGCCACATCGGCCTCGGACTGGGTGATGTAGCCCTCGGCAACCATCGCGTCGAGTACCGACCGTCGGCGCTGGCGGGCCAGCTCGCGCTCCTGGCGGGCCCGCGCGTCAGTGGTGCCCCGGAGCGCGTCGGCGGACTCGGGCGCCCGGATCAACGCGGCCAGGTAGGCGGACTCGGCGAGACCCAGCTCCCTCACGTCCCTACCGAACCAGACCCGGGCCGCGGCCTGGACTCCGTAGGCGCCCCGACCGAGGTAGATGGTGTTCAGGTAGCGCAGCAGGATCTCCTGCTTGGACAGCTCCCTCTCGAGCTTGATGGCCAGCACCGCTTCCCGGATCTTGCGCTCGAAGGTGCGCTCGTCGGACAGGAACGCCGTCTTCACGTACTGCTGGGTGATCGAGGAGCCGCCCTGCACCACGTCCTGCTCGCGCAGGTTCGTCCAGGCCGCCCTCAGGATGCCGGCCGGGTCGATGCCGTTGTGCTCGTAGTAGTCGCGGTCTTCTGCGGCCAGCACCGCCTGGACCAGAACCGGGGGGATGGCCTCGTAGGGCACCGAGACCCGGTCTTCGCCACCCGAGAGCTGGGCGAGGGAGCTCTGGCGATCACAGCCCGAGGTGACGTCGGCCGCGCAGATGAAGGTGGTCTGGAGCAGGGGGTCGGCTTCGGGAAGGGGGATCTGCGAGAGGGCGTAGCCGACTCCCGAGAGCGCGGCGATGACCATCAGCACCGCCACGAACAGGGGCCGGCGCCATCTCCACGGCCACGACGTCTGCCGGGCCGGGGCCACGGCACTGCGGACAGCGGGAGATCGACGAGTGGCCATGGAAGCAGTCCGCCGACCGTGGCCGGCCAGGGAGGGACCCTGGACGCCCGGCCGGAGGGGGCCGAGAGGCCCCGGCAACGGCGGGAACAGGCTACCGGCATGTCGGTCCGGCCACCATGCGGCCGGAATGCGGCCGGAATGCGGCCGGCACGCTGCTGTCATGCTCCCGCGACGTCCGGTCACCGGCCCCGCGCGAGAGCACACCCCTCGACGCCTTTGGACGAGTCGTGTGGCTATCCTCCCCTGACGTGGCCTTCCAGCCCGACGCCCTGGCACCTGTGCCCGATGGACCCGGCGAGATCGACTACCGGTTGACTCGCCGGCAGGTGCTCACCGCCTTCCGCAATGGCGAGGTGGCCCGCACCGACATCTGCGACGCCCATCCCGAGCTGCGCCGCGCAGGTGCTGAGGTGGGCACCCCCACTCGGCGGCGTTGCCCGGTGTGCGACGAGCGAGAGGTGGTGGAGGTGACCTACGTGTTCGGGCCGCGCCTTCCGCCCTTCGGGCGCTGCGTGACCAGCCCCGGCGAGATCGCCCGCCTGCGCCAGCGGAAGGGATCCCACACCGCCTACGTGGTCGAGGTGTGCCCGGGGTGCGCGTGGAACCACCTGGTGCGGGCCTACCTGCTCCGCCCCACCCAGGATCCGCAAGGTTGACGGTTGGGGCAGGGGCCCCGACCGCACAGCGATGAGCCCCTCGGGCGAAGAGCCAGGCAGCCGAGGCGCAGCCTCCGCGGTTGGGGCAGGGGCCCCGACCGCACAGCGATGAGCCCCTCGGGCGAAGAGCCAGGCAAGTAGCGTCCTGAGCGCCCCACAACCCCATCATCCGGTGCCACAGGGCACCCAGGAGGACCACGACATGACCACGACCCACACTCGGCGACCCCGGCGCACCCAGCGCCCGATCCTGGTCGGAGCCCTGATCGCCACCGTGGCGCTGGTGGTCAGTGCCACCGGTGCGGTCGCCTCCCACAACTTCTCCGATGTCAGCAACGCCCACCCCTTCCACGACGAGATCTCGGCGATCGCCGACGCCGGGATCACCACCGGCTTCCCGGACGGGACGTTCCGACCCACCGAGCCCGTGACCCGCCAGGCGATGGCAGCCTTCATGACCCGGGGACTGGGCCGGCTCCGCACCACCTACGGTTCCGAGGACCTACCTGGATCCGGCACGAAGGTGGTCGCATCCGACACCCTGCATTCCGGTGCCACGGGTTCGGGCGCAGGCCAGGGCGTGGCCTTGATCATCGTCGACCTCCTGGCTACCGAACCCGGCAGTTGCCCCTGTGAGGTGGAGATGACCTCGCGCCGTAACGGGTCGGACTGGACCGACTACGTCTGGAAGGTCGACCTCTGGGACCGGGACCAGATCGTGATGATGGTGCCACTGGAGATGGACGCCGACACGTCCACGACCGTCGACGTCGTCGGAACCCGTACCTCGGGAACGGGCCGGGTCCACGCCGATGCTCAGATCCTGATGATGTACGCGCCCTTCGCCGGCGACGCCTGACCCGCTTCCCCCGAGTGCCGGAGGGCCCCGCGCAACCCGGCCGGCAAGCACGCCCGGGGCCTCGGTAACCACCTGGGGGCCATCCACCTCCCGGTGACCCACGGTGACTACTTTGTGCGATCCGCACCAACACCGAACCCCCCTCGGCACCTCCCGGAGGGGTTCCCACGACACCGGCTGCCAGCCGCCTCCTTGGCAGCCGGTGTCGCGCGAAGGACGCCGTCGACGGGGGTCGTCCCCCCATGACGGGCCGCCGTCGGCCACACTGGCGCCATGTCCGACACCCCCGGGGGCCACCCTTCGGCCCACGTTCCCCGCCAACAGCCCAACAAGCCACCGGGGCCGGCCGAGAAGGGCCCGTTCTCGGCCACCTACCCCGTTGAGGCAACGCTGCCCTTCGACGACGTCTGCTACGGGCCCGACATCGGCACCGAGGCCGAGTACCGGCTGCTGGGCGATCTCACCGACCGCAGGGTCCTGGTGTTGGGCTGCGGTGGGGGTCACACCGCGGTGGCGATGGCCGCCCAGGGCGCCCACGTCATCGCCGTCGACCCCGAGGGTTCCAGCCTCCAGCGGCTCCGGGACGCCGCCGAGTCCCACGAACTGCGCCTCGAGAGCCATCACAGCGACCTGGCCGACCTCCCCTTCGTGCGCGCCGACTCGGTCGATCTCGTCTACAGCGCCTACACGCTGGCCACCGTGGCCGACCTGAGCCGGGTGTTCCGCCAGGCCCACCGGGTGCTGCGCTCCGAGATGGCCCTGGTCTTCTCGCTGCCCCACCCGGCCTTCGCCATGATCGACCCGGCCAGCAACGACCCGATGCGCATCCGTCGCGCCTACTGGGACATCACGCCCCGCGAGTGGGAGATCGACGACCGCCGGGGGGCCGATCACCCTCACACGGTCTCGAGCGTGTTCACCCAGCTTCAGAGGGCCAACTTCCGCGTTGACACCCTGCTCGAGCCCGAACCGGTCCGCGAGGGTCGCCACAGCGAGTACCACACCGAGATCATGCGCTGGATGCCCGCCACCCTGGTGGTCCGGGCCCGCAAGCAGGGCATCTGAGCAGAGGGGCGCACGGCGCCGGCGGGCCCGGCTACCCCCGGGACGCCCACCAGGCGTCCAGGCGACCCAGCACCTCGTCCCGGGGCAGGGGGCCCTCCTCGAGGCGCAGCTCCAGCAGGAACCTCATCGCCTCGCCCACCACCGGTCCCGGATCGACGCCCAGATGGTCCATGACCTGGCGGCCGTCCAGGTCGGGCCGGATGGCGGCCAGCTCCTCGGAAGCGCGCAGCTCCGCGATGCGGGCCTCGAGCTCGTCCATGCGGCGGGCCAGGGTCTGGGCGCGCCGCTGGTTGCGGGTCGTGCAGTCACTGCGGGTGAGAACGATCAGCTCGTCCAGCAGGTCCCCGGCGTCACGGACGAAGCGGCGCACGGCGCTGTCGGTCCAACCCATGCGGTAGGTGTGGAACCGCAGGTGCAGGAACACCAGCCGGGTCACGTCATCGATGTCGGCGTTGGGGTAGCGCAGGGCCTTCATCCGGGCCCTGGTCATGCGGGCGCCCACGACCTCGTGGTGGTGGAAGGCGACGCCGCGCTCCCCGAAGCTGCGAGTGGCCGGCTTGCCCACGTCGTGGAGCAACGCGGCCAGCCGGGCGAGCCGGAACCCCCGCTCGTCCAGGCGGGCGGGCGAGACGTTGGCCACCACGGCGATGGTGTGGGTGAGAACGTCCTTGTGCCGGTGGATGGGGTCCTGTTCCAGGCGTAGACCTCCAAGCTCGGGCAGGAACTGCTCGGCCAGCCCCGTGTCGTGCACGAACCACAGACCCGGAGAGGGATCCGCCACGACGACCAGCTTGTCGAGCTCGTCGCGAATGCGCTCCGCCGAGACGATCTCGAGCCGGCCCCGCAACGACTCGACCGCTTCCACCAGGGCCGGCTCCGGACGCAGCCCGTAGCCGGCCAGGAAGCGGGCCGCACGCAGCATGCGCAACGGGTCGTCGTCGAAGGACACCTCGGGGGCCAGGGGAGTGCGCAACCGGCCGGCCGCCAGGTCCTCGACACCTCCGAATGGGTCGACGAGCTGGTGGTCGGGCAACGACAGCGCCATGGCGTTGACGGTGAAGTCACGGCGTGAGAGGTCGGTCGCCACGTCGGTGCTGAACGACACGGAGGGCTTGCGGGAGTCGGCCACGTAGGCCTCGGCGCGGTGTGTGGTCACCTCGAAGGTGGTGCCGTCCCTGCGCAGGCCGATGGTGCCGAAGCGCTCGCCCTGACGCCACAGGGCATCAGCCCACTCACCGACGATCTCGACCGTCTCGGCCGGCAGGGCATCGGTGGTCAGATCGATGTCGGCGCCCCCGAGATCACGCCCGGAGAGCAGGTCCCTGAGGATCCCCCCGACCAGGTAGATGCGGCGACCGGCGGTCTCGAAGCGCTCGGCCAGGGGAGCAACGGCGTCGAGGACGGGCTGCAGGCGCTCGGGGACCACGAGGAGGCGACGCTAGTTCAAGCCGGGCTCCACCGAGGAGCGGGTTCGCGAAAGGCTGGCTCTCCGCCCCGCAGGGCTCATCGCCATACGACGGTCGGGGCCCCCGCCCCAACCACCGAGGCTGCGCCTACCCGCTCAGCTTCTGAGCCTCGAGCAGGCGGCGGCGCACGCCTTCCACCACTTCCAGCACCTCACGGCCCGCGTCTCCTTCCGACGCCGGCTCGGGACGCCAGTGGGTGCCGGCCAACTCGGCCAGGGTGGCCCCCGTTGACCGGGCCACACCATCCAGATCGTAACCACCCTCGAGGAAGAACAACCGGCGACCGGCGGGCACCATGCCGATCAGGCGGGCGGTGATGTCCGCGTAGTCCGCCGATGTCAGCATCAGGTCGGTGAGGGGATCGCGGCGGTGGGCGTCGAAGCCGGCCGAGACCAGCAGCCAGGTGGGGGCGAACGCCTCGGCCAGCGGGGCCAACAGCCGGTCGAGTGCTTCGCGGTAGGCGTCCCCCGCCGAGCCGGCGGGCAAGGGCACGTTGAGCGTTGCTCCCGACGCCCCACCCTCACCCACCTCGTCCAGCCGGCCCGTGCCGGGGTAGAAGGGGTACTGGTGCAACGACACGTAGACCACCCTCGGGTCCGCGTAGAACGCGTCCTGGGTGCCGTTGCCGTGATGCGCGTCCACGTCCACTATGAGCACGCGCTCGCCCCGGTCGGCCAGGTGGGCGGCGGCCACCGCCACGTTGTTGTAGAGGCAGAACCCCATCGGGCGGGTGGGGGTGGCGTGGTGGCCGGGGGGTCGCACGGCGGCGAAGGCTGCGTCGGCCTCGCCCCGGTCGAGGTGCTCGATGGCCACCAGCCCCGCCCCCGCCGCCAGCCGGGCGGCTCGGGCCGATCCGGCCGAGACCACGGTGTCGGGGTCCAGGTGGCCTCCCCCCCGGGCGGCGACCTCCTCCACACGTTCGATGTGTGCGGCTGTGTGCACGAGCCCCAACTCACGGTCGCTGGCAGACCGAGGCGCCACACGCACCAGAGCCTCTTCGAGGTCGGCGTCGTGCACACCCGCCTCCACGGCATCGAGCCGGCCGGGGCGTTCGGGATGCCCGGGACCGGTCTCGTGGTGGTGGTAGCGCTCGTCGGCAACGAACAGCACGGCCATACCCAGGGAGCCTACGGCCCATCCGCAGGGTCGGCGCCCGGGTCCCGGCCATAGGCTCGGCAACCGTGAGTGCCCTGCGGGTGATCGAGTTCGACGGCCAGCGCCTGCGCGCCGGTCCCTGGCGCGGCGACCAGGCTCAGGCCTACCTGGCCCCGCTGGCCGGCGGTCCGCTGCCCGGGCCTGCGGCGGTCCGCCGCAGCCTCGACCACCTGGCCGCCGGTGGTTACACCTCGGTGGTCACCGCGGCCCTGCCCCCTTTCGAGCAGATCCCCTTCCTGGCCTGCGGATTCGAGATCCACGAGGAGCTCGCCCTGCTGTCTCACGACCTGGGCGACGTGGGGGAAGGTCCCCCAGGTGGGCTCCGGCGGGGCACCCGCCGGGATGTCCCCCGGGTCCTCGAGGTCGACAACGACGCGTTCCCCCCCTTCTGGCAACTGGACCGGGCCGGGCTGCGGGAGGCCCGCACGGCCACCCCGGCCAGCCGGTTCCGGGTGAATCGCGGCTCCCAGGTATGGGCCTACGCGGTCAGCGGGCGGTCCGGCGACCAGGGCTTCCTCCAACGCCTGGCCGTCGATCCCCTGGTTCAGGGCCAGGGACTGGGGCGCTGCCTCACCGAGGACGCGCTCTGGTCGATGCGGAGGCGGGGTGTGCGCTCGGTGCTGGTCAACACCCCACGGGGGAACCAGGCGGCCCTGGCCCTGTACCTGCGGGTCGGCTTCTCCCTCAGCCACGACGTTCTGGCCGTGCTGCACCGGCCCATCCCCGGCTCCACGCCGACGCCCGGAGCCGGACCGTGAGCCCGGCACCGGACCGCCGTCGGGCGGGTCGCCCGAACCGCAGACGGGCCGTGCCGGGAATGCGGTTCACCTCGCGGGTGCTGATCGTGCTGGTTCTGGTGCTGATGGCCACCGGCCTCGCACCCACCTCCCCGGCGGCGCCCGGCACCCCGGCACCCCCGGAGCCGGCGGAGGCGGGGGGTGTGGCAACAGCAGCGGGTCTGGTGCTCGTCGAGCAGACGCACTGGGTGGACCCTGACGGCAACTGGCAGTTGAGGCTGAGGGCACCGGGGGCCCCTCCGGGCGCCACCCTCGAGTTGGCTCTTCACGATCGCCTCACGGGCCGCATCCAGTTCAGCGAGGGTCTCACCGGTGCACTGCCCGGACCGGACCTGGCACCGCGCTGCGCCGCCCTGGGAGTCGAGGCCATCCTGGTGCTCGACCCCTGCCGCCTGGACATCGACACAGCCCAGCCCGATACCGACGGCGCCCTGACCATCGCCCTGGCTCTGCGTTCCGATCCCAGTGGGCCCGGCGACCGGACTCTGCTGCGCGCCGACGGGGTGTACCCGGTACGGGTGGTACTGCGTGACGGGTCCGGAGAGATCCTGGACGAGCTGGTCACCCACCTGCGCCGCCTGCCCGACCCCGCCGACGAGTCCGCCCCTCTGGGGGTGTCGGTGATCGTGCCCGTGGGCGCCGGCCTCGCTCACCGAAGCGACGGCACCATCGAACTGGCCTCCACCGACCTGGCTCACCTGCGGGCGCTCACCGAAGCCCTGGCCGCGCACCCTGAGGTCCCCGTGGTGATCGTCCCCCGCCCCGAGACCCTCGACGCCCTTGCTGCCAGCGACGAACCGACCCTGGCCGCCCTGAGGGCAGCCGTCGAAGGCCGCCCGGTCCTGGGCCGCCCGTACGTGCCGGTCGACACCGGTGCCTGGTGGAATGCCGGCCTGGACGACGAGCTCGAAGACCTCCGCAGCTCCGGGAAGACCGCTGTGGCCGACCGGCTGGCCGCCGGAGCAGACACCCGCACCTGGCTGGTCGGGCCCACCACCGACGGCCCGACCCTGACCAGGCTGGCCGCCTCGGGGGTGGAGAACCTCGTCGTGCCCGAAGAACTCCTGCCCCCCCTGGACCAGGATGCCTTCCCGTTGGCGCTGGACCAGCCCTTCCAGGCCTCCGCCGCTCCAGAAACGGTGCTCCCGGCCCTGGTGGACGATTCGGGCCTGCGAGCCCACATCGGTGGTAGCGACGACCCGGTCCTCGAGGCCCACCTTCTACTGGCCGACCTGACGGTCCTCTACGGCCAGCGGCCCGGGGTACGGCGAGGCCTCGCCGTCTCCCTCCCGGCCAACGGATTGGGAGCACCCGAGGCCACACGCGAGTTCCTGGACACCCTGCTCGGGGGACTGGAAGAGGCCCGGATGGTGGCGGCCTCCCCCGTCGACGAGCTGTTGACCGGCGCTGTCCCGGCCACCGCTCCGGGTGGAGCTGCCCTGGTCCGGCCTCTGCTCACACGGGCTCCCGAGGGGCTGGGGGACTACCCCGCACGGCGACGCCGGGCCGACGCCGACCTGGACCCCTACCGGACCATCCTCGGTGATGGCGACGAGTTGGCCGCCGCCGTGCATCTCCTGCGGGTGAGCGGTGACGAGTCGCTCCAGCCCGACGCCTGGGCGCCCTACCTGCAGGCCTCGACCGAGATCCCGGCCACGACCGTCGCCGGGGGGATAACAGCTCCCGACCAGCCTGCGGTGACCCTGACGGCCCGGGAAGGCTTGATCCCCCTCACGCTCTCCAACTCCACCGGTCGCGACGTCCATGTGGCGATCCAACTGGACAGCGACAAGCTCGACTTCCCCGACGGCGAGTCGGTCGACACCGTCCTTGCCCCGGGAGAGAACCGCCTGGAGGTGCGGGTCAGTGCTCGCGCCAGTGGCGCCTTCCCCGTGCTCGTACGTGTCACGTCCCCTGATGGGGAGCTGGAGTTGGCCACCACCCGCTTCACGCTCCGCTCGACCGCCGTGCCCGGGATCGGAGTGGCCCTCTCTCTGCTCGCCGCCGCGATCCTTGCCGCCTGGTGGGCCCGGCACTGGCGTGACGCCCGGAGGGACCGGCGCCTCGTCCCCTCACCCGACTCCGAGATCCAGGACCGCGTCCTCCAGAGCATCACCGACGTGTGACCGGCGACCGGCGACCGGCGACCGGTGACCGGCGACCGGTGACGTGTGACCGGTGACCGGCGACCGGACCGATGGGCGCTGTACGCTCCCGCCACCTGGCACCTGGCACCTGGCACCTGGCACCTGGCACCGAGGGAGACGACCATGGCCGTGCGCATCGTTACCGACAGCTCCTGTGACCTGACCGCCGCCGAGTGCGACGAGCTGGGCATCGCAGTAGTGCCTCTCTCCATCCGCTTCGGGGATCGCGAGTACGTCGACCGGGACGAGTTGTCGACCGAGGACTTCTACGCGCAGATGGCCGCATCGCCGGAACTGCCCGAGACCGCCGCCCCGTCCCCGGGCGCCTTCACCGAGAGCTTCCGGGCCCTGGCGGCCGAGGGTGCCGACCAGGTGGTGTGCATCAACATCTCGCGGGCGCTGTCGGCCACCATGGAAGCCGCCCAGCAGGCGGCCCGCAGCCTGGAGGGCGAAGTGGATGTGCGGGTGGTCGACTCGCACTCGATCACCACCGGCCTGGGTTCCATGGTGGTACGCGCCGCTCGGGTGGCCCGCGAGGGAGCGTCGGCCGAAGAGATCGTGTCCCTGGTCGAGGCACTCGCACCCCGCACCCGGGTCTTCGGAGCCCTCGACACCCTCGAGAACCTGAAGAAGGGCGGTCGCATCGGCGGAGCACAGGCCTTCATCGGTTCGATGCTCTCCATCAAGCCGATCATCGACATCTCGACCGGAGTGGTCGAGGAAGCCGCCAAGCAGCGCACCCGCAAGAAGGCCCTGGCCTGGCTGCGCGACCGGGTGGAGGCTTCCGGCGCCGTCGAGGACCTCGCCGTGATGCACGCCGACGCCACCGACATCGACGACTTCCTGGCCGAGATCCGCCGCCGGTTCCCCGACCAACCGGTCCGCACGGGGTTGATCGGTGCGGTGATCGGCACCCACGGTGGCCGGGGCACCGTGGGGCTGACGTGGTTGGAGCCGGTCTGAGGAGCCCTGCCGGGCACACCTGCGACCGGTAGCGTGGCGGTGCCGTGACCGACCCGACCGCCTCCCGCAGCGCCGCCGTCGGCGACCTCCTGGGGGGCCGCTACCACCTCTCACGGATGCTGGCCCAGGGGGGGATGGCCTCGGTGTGGCAGGCCACCGACACCGTGCTCCAGCGCGAGGTGGCCGTGAAGGTGCTGCACCCCCACCTGGCCGGGGACGCCACCTTCGTGGCCCGTTTCCGGGCCGAGGCGGTGGCCGTGGCCCGACTGCGCCACGCCAACGTGGTGGCCATCTTCGACACCTGCTCGGACGACGCGTGCGAGGCCATCGTGATGGAACTCGTCCGGGGCCGGAACCTGCGCACCTACCTGGACGAACACGGGCCTCTGCACCCCGCCGAGGCCGTCCACATCGTGGCCGAGGCCGCCGAGGGTCTGGCGGCCGCCCACCGGGCCGGCCTTGTGCACCGCGACGTGAAGCCGGCCAACATCTTGATCCGCGACGACGGCCAGATCCTGGTCACCGACTTCGGTATCGCCAAGGCCCACTCCCAGGCCACCGACTTCACCCAGGCCGGGATGATGATCGGCTCGGTTCGCTACCTGGCTCCCGAGCAGGTCGAAGGGGGCCCGGTGGATCCCCGCACCGACGTGTACTCCCTGGGCGTCGTGGCCTACGAGACCCTGACCGGCCGTGTCCCCTTCCAGGGTCCCACCGATGCAGCCACCGCCCTGGCCCGACTGCCGCGAGGCGCCGACCCGGCCCCGCCAGCTGCGCGCCGACATCCCTCCGGCCCTGGAAGAGGTGGTGCTGCGGGCCATGGCCCGCGACCCCGGGCACCGCTACGCGTCGGCCACCGAGTTGCGCGCCGCGTTGCTGACCGCCCCCGTCGAGGACGGGGCGGCCGGCCAGGCCACAGGCATCGCACCCCGGCCAGCTCCCCAGCCGCCGCCCCGGCCCGCACCCCAACGGCCGGCTCCGGCCCCCGTTCCGGCCCGGACCCCCGCCGTCCGGAGATGGTTCGTACCCAGCCTCCTCGTGGTGCTGGTGGCCACGGCGTTGGGTGTCACCGGTGTGCTCTTCGCCCGCACTGAACTGGGCCAGGAGCTGCTGGAGAGCAACGGCGCCACCGACCCGGGGACCAGTGCCGTCATTCCGGACACGACCGAGGTGGTCGGGACGGGCGGGGCCGTGGTGGCCGGAGTGAACGACCTCGATCCGCTGGGTGACGGGGTGGAGCACCCCGCCGAGCTGGGTCTCGTGCTGGACGGTGATCCGACCACCGCCTGGACGACCGAGAACTACTCGTCGCCCTTCCTCGGTGGGGTCAAGCCCGGGGTCGGCCTGTTGATCGAGCTGGTCGAAGAGGCCTCGGTGGACGAGGTGGTCATCCGATCACCGACCACGGGCTGGTCGGCCGAGGTGCACGTGGCATCGGGGGCGGCGGACTTCGAGCAGGGTCCCACCGCCGCCCCCCTGGACACGCGCACCGGCATCCTGGGCGATGTCACGTTCTCGCTCGACGGCGCGAACGGCCGAGTGATCCTCCTGTGGATCACCGGCCTGGGAGGGTCGGGCCGCGATCACCACGTGGCCGTCAGCGGCGTCGAGGTGAGCACATCGTGATCCGCCCGGAGGTGGCGTGGCCACCGCCTCGGTGAGCGACGACGCGCTGGTGGCCCTGGCCCGGGCGGGTGACCGCCGAGCCATGGACCAGCTGCTCCGCCGCCACCACGAACGCCTCTACGCCGTGTGCCGGCGCCTCGCCGGCAACGAGGCCGATGCCCTCGACGCCTGCCAGGAAGCACTCATCGCCATCGTCCGGGGCCTGGACCGCTTCGACGGCCGTTCCAGCTTCGGGACCTGGTCCTACCGGGTCGCCACCAACGCCTGCCTGGACGAGTTGCGCCGCCGCAAGCGCCGGCCCGACCCGGGCTTGCCCGAGGTCGAGCACGAGGTTCCCGGCGCCGCTCCCGGTGTGGCCGACACAGTCAGCGACCGCCTCGACCTGGACGAAGCACTCGGCAACCTGGCCGAGGAGTTCCGCGCCCCGGTGGTGCTCCGGGACGTGGCCGGCCTCGACTACGCCGAGATAGCGGAGGTACTGGGCATCCCCCCCGGTACCGTCCGTTCCCGGATACGCACGTGGCCGCGCCGCCCTGGCCCGCCATCTGACCGGGAACCCGGGACCGGGTTCCCGACGTCCAACCGCCGACCATGACTGAACCCGACCCCACCACCGACGAGCTCGTCTCGGCCTACCTGGACGGTGAGGCCACCCCTGAGGAGGTGGCCCGCGTCGAGGCCGATCCCGTTCTGGTGGCCCGCACCGGGCAGTTGGCCGCTGTGGCCAGCGCAGTCGGAGCGCCGGTGGCCCTGGACACGTTCAACCGGCGCCGGATGCTCGATGCGGCCCTCGACGCCTGGGGTGGGGACGGCTCCGGGGACAGCTCCGAGGGCGACGCCGAGGACAACTCCGAGAACCAGACCGACGCGCCGGGCGGAGGCGACGGGTCGACCAGCACCGGGGCCTCGGTCAGCCAGATCCCGCGCCGGTCACGTCGGCACCAACTGCTGGGGGTCGCCGCGGCCGTGGCCGGCCTCGTGGCCCTGGCCGGTGCAGGAGCGGTCCTGCTGGACGGCACCGACACGAGCCAGGAATACCAGCAGACTGCCCTCGAGATCTCAGACGACGCCGGCAACGGGGACGAGAGCTACCTGACCGAAGCCGCAGAAGCTGGCGCGGGAGGCGGGGCCGCCGATCTGGGTGCCGGGTTGGAACAGTTCGACGCGCCTGCCGTCGAGGACGGTGTCGAAGCGACCGATGCCGGTGACGGTTCACCTCAGGGACCCGCGTCGACACTGTCGACGCCGCCGGACCGGACACGGCGTTCGACAGCTGGGATGACGAGCTGGAAGTCGTCGAGCTGGGCGCGTTCGGTGCCCGGTCCGAGTTGGCCGTCGCCGTGCAGGCGGGAGTGGACGCCGCGTTCGGTGACACCGCCGAGGGGGAGGCCCGTCGGGCCTACACACTGGCGGGCCCCGACGGGCTCTGTGTCGAGACGCTCCGGGCTGACGACGGGGAGGTGGCCGCCCTCGTGTGGGCGGCTCGCTTCGACCTGGCGGGATCTGCGGGCCTGGTGCTCGTCTTCGAACTGAACCCGGCGGCCGCGGTCAACGGCACGCACCGGCTCGTAGAGGTGACCGACCAGGGCTGTTCGGTGCTCTCGACCCAGACGTTCAGCCCCGCCTGAGACGACCCCGGCAAGGCGGGGGCCCGGCGGCGATGATCAAGTGTCGTGGTGGGCTTCCAGCCAGCGTTCGGCGTCGATGGCGGCCATGCACCCCGAGCCTGCGGCCGTGATGGCTTGGCGGTAGACGTGATCCTGCACGTCACCGCAGGCGAAGACCCCGTCGACGTTGGTGTGCGAACCGTCGTGGGTGATCAGGTAGCCCGAGTCCTCCATGTCGAGTTGGCCACTGAAAAGGTCGGTGTTCGGCTGGTGCCCGATGGCCACGAACAACCCGGTCACCTCGAGGGTGCTCACCTCGTCGGTGGTGACGTCCCGAAGACGGACCGCTTCCACGCTTGTGTCCCCCACCACGTCTTCCACCACCGAGTTCCAGCGGAAGACGACCTTGTCGTTGGCCCGTGCCCGGTCCTGCATGATCTTGGAGGCACGTAGCTCGTCGCGGCGGTGCACGATGGTGACCGAGCGGGCGAACTTGGTGAGGAAGAGCGCCTCCTCGAGAGCCGAGTCGCCACCGCCCACCACGGCGATGTCCTGGTCACGGAAGAAGAAGCCGTCGCAGGTGGCACAGGTGGAGAGCCCATGGCCGAGCAGCCGCTGCTCGGCTTCCAGACCCAACATCAGGCTGCGGGCACCAGTGGACACGATCAGCGCCCGGCTGCGATACGTGGGCTTCTCGGCCTGGGGATCCCCGATCCACATCCCGAACGGTGATCCCGACAGGTCGACGCGGGAGACCTTCTCGGTCACGAACCGTGCCCCGAAGCGTTCAGCCTGCTCTCGAAAGCGGCTCATCAGCTCCGGGCCCATGATCCCTTCGGGAAAGCCGGGGAAGTTCTCCACCTCGGTGGTGAGCATGAGCTGGCCACCGGGCTGGTCACTGGTCGAGGAGGGCTCGCCCTCGATCACGAGAGGAGCCAGGTTGGCGCGAGCGCAGTAGATGGCGGCGGTGAGCCCGGCTGGGCCCGAGCCGATGATGGCGACGTCTTGGATGGTCACGAGGACGCTCCCTCATCAGTGACGGTTCTTGCTGCCTGGCGGTTGGCCTGGTGCCAGATGAGGGAACCCACTCCGACGAACACCATTCCCACGAACAGGTAGCTGATCCACACCGCCCGGGCGTGACTCAGCTCCCAGCCAGCGGAGTCGGCCAGGTTCACCAACGTCACCTGGACGAAGCGCAACAGCCCGACCACCAGCGATATCAGGGCCGTCAGGACCAGGGTGAAGATGAGGAAACCGAAGACCACCCAGCGTGCGCCCAGGACCACCCTGTCGGTGGTCTTGGACCGAACCGTGTCGACCAGCTCGACGATGCTGTCGGCAGCCTGCGCGGGCCAGTCCCCGGGGTCGGACTCAGCGGGATCTGAGCCCTCAGCCCGTGATACCGGGGGCTGCGGTGCGGTCTGTCTCAGGGCAGGCGAAGGTTGGGGCACGTCGACAGCCACGGCGGCATCATAGGAGCGAGCGCGACCAGGTGTGCAGGCCGGTCCAGCGGGAAGCCGGTGAAGTGGCACAATGACCGGCCAGTACCACTATCCGACATGTCTGGCAGGATGCCGGCAGGGAATAGCTGCCCGAATTGGCGCGGTTCCCACTTCTGATCCAAATGTGACCTGTTGGTATATGCAGGTTGGTCCATAACCACGAATAGAGGTGTGTTAATGTCCGCATCCATAATGGCTCTTACAGAGGCCTCCTTCGACGAGGAGGTGGTAGCAGCGACGGAGCCGGTGCTCGTCGACTTCTGGGCAGAGTGGTGCGGACCGTGCAAGCAGGTCGCTCCCATCCTCGACGAGATCGCCTCCGAGCAGGCAGGAAAGGTACGGGTGGCCAAGCTCAACGTGGACGAACACCCCGACCTGGCTCGCCGTTTCGGAGTGATGAGCATCCCCACGATGATCATCTTCGCCAAGGGGGAAGAGGCTGATCGCCTCGTGGGGGCTCGTGGCAAGGGACAGATCCTCGAAGCTCTGGCGCCCTACATGTGACCACGGCCGGTCCCAACACCGATCCAGCGCTACCACTCCCCGAGGGGTGTGAAGGGTCGGTCCTCCGCGACCTCCAACACCGACTGGCTGCCGCCGGCTTTCCTTGCGGTCCGCCCGAGGAGGCCCTCGGACCGCAGACGAGTGCGGCCATCCGCTCGTTCCAGCAACATCGGGGCATCGTCCCCGACGGTGTCTGCGGTCCCCAGACGTGGGCCGCCCTGGTGGAGGCCGGCTATGTGTTGGGGGATCGTCTTCTCTACCGGCGGACGCCGATGCTGCGCGGTGACGACATCGAACAACTCCAGCACCGATTGGACGCGCTCGGCTTCGACACCGGCCACGTCGACGGGATCTTCGGCCCTGATACCGAACGGGCACTCAAGGATTTCCAGCGCAACGCCGGCTTGACCACCGACGGCGTGTGCGGGCCCGACACGCTGGCGGCATTGGCACGCCTGGGTGACCGCACCGCTGGCAACGCCAGTGCGGCCGAGGTTCGTGAACGCGTCCAGCTTCTGGCCCGGGCCTCGCCCACCCTGGAGGGCCAGCACCTGGCCATCGGCTCCCCCGGTGGGCTGGACGCCCTGCTCGAGACACTGGCGCGCAGATTGCCGCGACTCGGGCGCCGTCGTGGCGGTGCTCCACCAGGCCGATGCCAGTGACCGGGCCACGGCCGCCAACCAGCACGGTGCGCTGGCCTACCTCGATCTCGAGATGGCCGAGGCCGAGCACGTCTCCCTGGCCTACTTCGCGACCACCACCTTCACCTCGGTCGGCGGCTCGCTGCTGGCCGAAGGGATGGCCCGGGAGCTGTCGGGCACAGAACTGGTCACCACCCCGCCGACCGGCATGCGCCTGCCTGTTCTTCGGGAGACCCGCATGCCTGCAGTGCGCGGCGTGCTGGGACCGCCGGCCTCGGTGGTGCGTTGTCTGGAGGAGGTCGCCGCTGCCATCGAAGCGGCACTGGTGGCCTGGGCCACCGTTCCAGCCGGCCACTGATCGTTCCAGCCGGTGGCCGGGGCCTTCTCACCGTCTACAACCCACAGCCTTGACCACAGGATGTGGAGGATAGACCTGACGTAGAGACTGTGACCGGTGTCGCTCCTGACACAGGTTGGACTTTACTTGAATACATCACAAGATCAGGATATGAGTCTGAATATTCGTTCCAGATCCTGCAGGTCCGCGAACTCGATCTCGATGCGACCCCGCTTTTTCCCCAGGTCCACCTTGACCCTCGTGGCCAACCGGTCGGCCAGGAGTTGCTCGAGCTCCAACAGGGCCGCCGGACGGGTGGTTCCTGGAGAACCAGGCTCGGCTTCGCCCGTAGAAGCCGCGGCGCTGTGGCGACGCACTGCCTGCTCCACCTGGCGGACGGAGAGTGCACGGGCCACGATCCGTTCAGCCAGATCCTGCCTGAACGAGACGTCCTCGGTGCCCAGCAGTGCCCTGGCGTGACCGGCAGAAAGGGCGCCGTCGAGCACCATGCGCTGGATCGAGGGGCTTAGCTGAAGCAGGCGCAACGTGTTGGCCACCGACGACCGGCTCCTCCCCACGTGCTCGGCCACCTGATCCTGGGTCAGGGAGAAATCGGTGATCAGCTGCTGGTAGGCGGCCGCCTCCTCGATGGCACTGAGCTGCGAGCGTTGGACGTTCTCCACAACCGCATGCGCCAGAGCGCCCTGATCGTCGGTGATCCTGATCAGCGCAGGGATAGCCTCGAGGCCTGCCATCTGAGAGGCCCGCCACCTGCGCTCCCCGGCCACGAGCTCGTACCCGCCCTCCACGGGACGTACCAGGACCGGCTGCAAGAGCCCCACGGTGCTGATGGAAGCGGCCAGCTCGAGCAGTTCAGCGTCGTCGAAGTGTTGACGTGGCTGGAAGGGGTTCGGCCGGATAGAGGCCACCGCCAGCTCGCGCACGCCGCCCTCGCGCATGCCGCCCTCGCGAGCAGCTCCCTCGTGCGTTGCAGGAGCCTGTACCCCACCAACAGCGTCGGTCACCGGGCGGTCTTCTGTGACCGCCTCCGACGCCAGGATGGCATCCAGTCCTCTACCCAGTCCGGGCCGTCGAGCCATCGCTCACCTCCTTGGCCAGCTCCCGGTACGCAACAGCTCCCCGGGAGGTCGGATCGAAGATCGTGATGGGCTGCCCGTAGGAAGGCGCCTCGGACAGGCGAACCTGACGGGGAATCACGGTTCGGCATACCTGACGGGGGAAGTGCTCCCGCACCTCCTGGGCGACCTGGTCGGCCAGGTTCGTTCGGGCGTCGTACATCACCAACACGATCGTGCTCAGCTCGAGTTCGGGGTTCACGTTCTTGCGCACCAGCTCCACGTTTCTCAGCAGCTGGCCCAGGCCCTCGAGCGCGTAGTACTCACACTGGACGGGGACCACTACCTCTGAGGCCGCAGCAAGCGCGTTGACCGTCAGCAAGCCCAGTGACGGGGGGCAATCGATGAAAACGAAGTCGTAGCTGTCGCGAACCGGGTCCAGTGCCCGCCGCAGACGCAACTCACGGCTGAACACGGGTACCAGTTCGATCTCGGCACCCGCCAGGTCCAGGCTTGCGGCCACCACCGAGAGGTTGGGGACCGCTGTGGGAACGACGCAGTCCTCGAGTGGGGCTTCGTCGAGAAGCACCTCGTACACGGTCTGGTCCACGCCATGGGGGTCGACGCCGAGCCCGGTGCTGGCGTTTCCCTGGGGATCCAGGTCGACGACCAGGACCCGGTGCCCCATCTCAGCAAGGGCCGCGCCCAGGTTGACCGCCGTTGTCGTCTTTCCCACCCCACCCTTCTGGTTTGCGATGGCCATCGTCCTTGGCAACGACCGAGCAGTACCATCCAGAGGGGCAGGAGAGCCGGCGAGGGCTGGCTCCGGTTGGGCTGGCTGGCCAGCGACCGGGGGGAGGGCCGCATCTGGGGACTCGGCCTGCACGTCCGCGACCACCTCGATCGGGCCGGGCACTCCTTCGCCGTCCCCCGCTGCTTCATCTGCCGAGCCTAGGCCCGGCAGCAAACGGCGGAGCACCGCACCTGGACTAATCCCTCCGCTGCTCTCGCCCGACACGCCGGCATCTTTCCTGCCCCCATAGCGCAGGTCAAACATGCTGCTCAGCGGGCAGTTTTCCCCTATCGCGCGGCTGATCGGAAAGCCCTCGAGTCCAGCTACCGGCTGTGGCCCGGTGTTTCACGTGAAACAACCTGACCGCTTTCGGTCACCAGAGCGGACGCCTGGCGGCTGCTCCGACCGACCGGGGGAACCGGTCTGGGCACGGAGATCCCATCCGGAGGCGGGCCACCTGCCCATGGCTGGTCAACGCCACGTGCTGGAACGACAGTGGAAGTAGTTCCACGCACTTCCCGTCGGGCTGGTGCAGTGCAGCCCACCGAGCCGGTTCAGGGGACGGTGGCTCGGTAACCAGCAGGAATCCGCCCACCGTCAGGAGGGGAGCTGCCAGCTCCGCTGTGGTGGCTGGTGGACCCAGACCCGCGCGCAACAACGACGTCGAACGCCCCTCTGAAGCGAGGGTCGCGCCCCATCTCCTCGACAGTTCTTCCTTCGACGCCAACCCGACCAGTCCACCCAAGCCGGTGGACAGCCCAACGGAGGTGATCGGCACGACTCTGGGAGGCCTCTACCAGGACGATGCGCTGGTCCTGGTGTTGTTCCGCTATCACCAATCCAGGGAGACCACCACCACTCCCGAGATCAGCCACGTACGCACCGCCAGGAACGAGGCCGGCCAAGGCCACGGCCTGCTCCACGGCGGGCTCTATAGGTCCAGGGCCGAAGAACCCCGCTGTGCGGGCCCTGGTCAGGACCTCCTGCAGAGCTGGACTGGCTGCCGGGCCTGGGGTCAGTGGATCCAGGGGTAGGACGCCTCCGGGGTCAGCCGTCAGCTGGCTCGATCACCACGCATCGGTTGGGTTCCTCGCCAACCGAGCGCGTCTGCACGCCTTCGGTATCGGTCAGTGCATCATGGACGACCTTGCGGTCTGCCGATCCCATGGGCTCGAGGCGTTGGCTCTCCCCGGCCTCCACCACAGTCGAAGCCACCTCTCGCGCGAAGCGCTCCAGGGCTTCGCGTCGCCTCTGCCGGTATCCGCCGATGTCAACGCCCACCCTGCCTTCGAGGGAACCATCGGCCTGGCGTTGGGCCACGGAGCGGGCCAAGGTCTGCACCGCCTGGAGGGTCGCTCCTTTGTTGCCGATCAACAGGCCGATGTCTGACCCGTCCACGACCACCTCGGCGTGCTCGTCATCGTCCACGCGGATACCCACTTCGGCATCGTCGAGGTCGAACGCCTCGACTAGTCCCTCCACCCAAACCCGCATGAGTTCGGCATGGCCGTCTAGAGGAATGGTCGTGCCCTCCACAGGGCCTCCTTTCGTCGCCGTCGATGCGGCGTTCTTCTCCGGTCTGGGTGTCTTGTGCGCGTCATCATCGGTGCTCTCGGTGCTCTTGGCCTTCTCGGGCGCGCCTCCGCTCTTGCGAGTCCCACTTGACGAGGGCGGCGAACCGGACCTGCTGCCCTTGCTGTCGGGCTCAGATCTACCCTTCCCTCGCTGGCCGCCGGAGCGGCCTCCACCTTCTTTTCCCTTGCCACGCCGGCGTTCGGGCCTTCGATCGATCTTCGGTCGCGGCTGCATCGGTCGGACCCTGGCCCGCACCCGGGCCTCGCTGCGCAGGCGACCGAAGAGACCCGTCTGGGCCTGCTGCTCCACCTCGTACTCGACGTCCTCCTCGGCCACGCCGAGTTGGTCGAGCGCAGCCTCTTTGGCTTCGTCGACGGTCCGGCCGGTGGTCACTATCCACTCCACGGTCAGGACTTCCTCTTCTTCTTGCGAGCACGGGGCTCTGCCGCCTGAGGTGGGGCCGCCCCGGCCTTGCGCTTCTTGCTGGGATCAGAGGTGTAGGTGCGGCCGCGGCCACCACCTGGCTTCTTGGGTGCCGGCTTGGGCTTGGCACCGCTCGCCCCTTTGGCACCGCCTCCGCCGGTCCCTCCGCCTCTCCCTCCGCCTTTGGACGCAGCCCCCGCTGGGACCTCGTCATCGTCGGAGAACATCGTCTTGGTGATGTAGGCCTGCATGCCGACCCGGTACAGGTTGGACACGACGAAGTAGAGCACCACACCTGCGGGGAGACCGAAGGAGATGAGCGGCAGGAAGATCAGCATCACCCGGGCGATGGTCTTCTGCTGGGGATTTGGTTCGGTGGTGGTCCGGGCCTGGGTCTGGTGCTGCTGGTACCAGCCTGACAGACCGACGATGGCGATCATCGTGAAGTAGGGAACCGCGCTGACCAGGCTCTCGCTCATTGCCTTGCTCGCACTCTGGGCGAGGTCGAGGCCCAGGAACGGCATGGTCGTGGCGCCAGCCAGGTCGCGGTAGAGCTGGCTGGTGTGGTCGAGGTAGGTGGGCTCGAAGGGCTGCTCGGCCACGCCTTCGGGAACCACCGTCAGGGCCCCGCCAGCCAGGAGTTGACCACTCGTCCAGCCGCCCTGCAGGCCGATCCGGGATGCCGCCAGAGCAAGGCCCGAGATGATGCGGTAGAGGACGATGAACACCGGGGCCTGGAGCACCAGCGGAAGGCACCCACCCAGTGGATTGATGTTGTTCTCCTTGTAGAAGGCGAGCAACTCCTCGTTGAGCTTCTCCCGGTCGTCCTTGTGACGCTCCTGGATCTTCTTCATCTCCGGCTGGAGACGCTGCATGGCCATCATCGACTTCGTGCCCTTGAGGGTCAGCGGTGTCATCAGAACCATGACCGCGAGGGTCAACATGATGATGGCGCCACCGAAGCTGGGCCAGATCTCGTAGAAGAAGGCAAGAACGGCCGCGATGGCATCGAAGAGGGCGCTCATCGATGAACCTCCGGGACCGGATCGGCACCGAACCCACCCCATGGATGGCAACGGGAGAGTCGACGCAACGCCAACCAGGTGCCACGCCAGGCTCCGTGCAACCCGAGTGATTCGAGGGCATAAGTCGAGCAGGTCGGGTGGTACCGGCAGGGTGAGGGCCGCCCGCTTCGCAGATGTTGGTAGGCACGAACGCAGTTCTGCATCGCCCGAGCGACCGCACCGGCGCGGTGCTCGGCGCTGGCCTCGACGGCAGCCGTCACGACCTTGACTCCGGTTCCCGGAGCCGGGCAAGGATCAGATGCACATCATGCTCCAGTTGTTTGAAGGACATGGTGGTTGCTCCAGGTGCAACATTGACCAGATAGCTACCGGCTTCGAGGTCGCCTCTCTCGGCGGCATCACCCAGGATCACCCGGAGCCGGCGCCTCAGTCGGTTGCGGATGACAGCCGAACCCACCCGCCGCCCGATGGCGAAGGCCACAGCGGGTGGCACCAGGCCCCGGTCGTTGAGGTGAACGACCGACAGCGGCCCCTGACGGACCCGGCGTACCCCCGGGCCTCGCAAGGCTGCGAAGGCCGAGCGACCTCGGACCGGCTGGATCAGGCGGCGAGACGCTGGCGTCCCTTTCGGCGGCGTGACTGCACCACGGCCCGACCGGCCCGTGTCCGCATTCTCTGGCGAAATCCATGCTTTTTTGATCTCTTCCGAGTATTCGGCTGAAAGGTGCGTTTCACTCGTATCTCCTCGTAGACTCCCGATCATCCATAGCCTTTTCCAGCCCCTGTCGATGGCCTTCCTGCGGGATTCTCTGTCGCCCTTGCGGCTGCCGGCCGACTCGCCTTCCTTCTTGGCCGGCCCGGGCTGAGCTGGCGGCTGGTTGCCTTCGCGACTGCTCGCGACTCAGAGCGCCCGCTTGGGCAGACTCTCGGCGACAGGCTAGATGCTCGTCGGGGGGCCAACCAAGCCGTCCTTCACCCCACCCGTAGCAGGCACCCTCCCCACGTCGACCTTTCCACAGCCTGTAGCCGAGGGAGACGGCAGCTCCACGAGACCGTCACCTCCCCGTCACCTGCCTGTCGTCCCGTTGTCACCGGGGGGTCTGTGACGAGGCCGTTCCCCTTGACAGCACACGGCAAAACCGCTCCTGACGTGGACCTTTGTCTGCCTGTCACGATCCGTTTCACACGTGCTGGGACCAGTGCTAGGTTCCCCTGCCCACACCCCGATCGGGACGAACCGGGCCTGGCGACAGGATCGGTCCGTCGGGACCGGATGGTGGGGGTTGATCCGGGCCCGACCCGGGCCCGCCGAGGTTTTCCACAGATGTGGACGTTGTTGTGGACGCCGTTGGGCGCATGGGAGGCGAGGTACCGACGTGAACGATGCAGAGCGACTCTGGGAGACCTGTTCGACGCTGCTACGAACCCAGGTCTCCGATGCCGTTTGGCACGCCTCCTTCCAGACGGCCAACGCCATCGACCTTGACGGAGACCGCTTCGTCCTGGCCGTCCCCAGTTCCCTGGCCCGTGACCGGATTGAGAGCCGCTACCTGGGCCTCCTCCACGCCGCCCTCGAAGACGCCGGCCGGCCAGAGCTACGCGTCGTGATAGATGTGCGCCACGACGAGACAGGTGAACTGGTCGACGCCGTGCTGGTGCCCGTCCATGACGACGACCTGCGAACACCTGAGTACCGTCGTGGGTCCGGGGCATCCTCGGGTGATGGCTCAGCCCACACGGAGCGTCGACCATCGGCAATCGACACCGTCAACCCCCGCTACACCTTCGAGGCCTTCGTGACCGGAGGTTCGAACCGTTTCGCCCACGCGGCCGCCCTGTCGGTCGCCGAGACCCCGGGCAAGTCCTACAACCCGCTCTTCATCTACGGCGACGCAGGCCTCGGCAAGACCCACCTCCTCCAGGCCATCGCCCACTACGTCAACGAGAACTACCCCTCGTACTCGATCCGCTACGTCTCCACCGAGACCTTCATGAACCAGTTCGTCGACGCCATCCGCAGTGGTCGGCCAGCCGAGTTCAAGAAGCGCTACCGCGAGGTGGATCGTCCTCCTCGTCGACGACATCCAGTTCATGGAGGGCAAGGAGAGCCTCCAGGAGGAGTTCTTCCACACCTTCAACACCCTCCACCAGGCCAACCGCCAGATCGTGCTCTCCTCGGACCGGCCTCCCGACGCCATCTCGACGCTCGAAGACCGGCTGCGGAGTCGTTTCAAGTCGGGACTGATCACCGACATCCAGCCCCCCGAGCTCGAGACCCGCCTCGCGATCCTCCGCAAGAAGGCCGAGGGAGAACCCAGCCCCGGTGCCTCCCGAGGTCCTCGAGTTCATCGCCACCCACATCACCGACAACATCCGTGAGCTGGAAGGCGCCATGATCCGGGTATCCGCCTTCGCCAGCCTCACCGGCGAAGACCTCAGCGTCGAGCTGGCCGAACGAGTCCTCGCCGACATCCTCTCCGACAGGTCAGCCCCGGCCGATCACCCCGGAGCTCATCCTGCGACAAGACCTCCGAGCAGTTCGGCTTCCCGATCGACGAGATCACCGGCAAGAGCCGTCGCCGACCACTGGTCACCGCCCGCCAGGTCGGGATGTACGTGTTCCGGGAGCTGACCGAGCTCTCCTATCCCGCCATCGCCCGAGAGTTCGGCAACCGTGACCACACCACCGTGATCCATGCCGTCGAGAAGATCGGTGGCCTGATGAAGGAACGCCGCCAGATCTACGACCAGGTCACAGAGCTACGCGAGGCCATCCGCAACAGCGCCCGCTAGCTTGCGCCCCTCAACCGTGACCTCGAACGCCCCCCTCCCTTCGATCAGTGGCACGTCGCTGAACCGGCCGAGCGGCTCGAGCCGATGATCCTCTTGGCGGCATCGAACACCCCGGCATACCTCGACGTCGTACATGGCGCCTGTGCACTGGGCTGTGCACCGGGTTGTGCAGGAGCAGGGGACAGTCGAGCGACTGTCCCCGATCTGCCCGTCGCAGACCCCGAACCCGACCAACCTGTGGGTACGGGGGATCATCATGGGGAAACAGATCTGTGCTCCGACCAGCGCCTTCGCGTGTTCGTCCCCAATCCACAGCACTTACTACTGTCACTGCTCATTACCTAGAAGAACAGAAGAGAAGAGAAAGAAGGGCGCACCCGTGAAACTCAGGTGTGAACGAGATCTCCTGCTCGATGCCCTCACGACGGCGTCCAAAGCCACCTCGTCGAGGGGTGGCTCGCTGCCTGTCCTCTCGGGGGTTCGTCTCGAACTGGATGGCAACCGTTGCACTTGCACCGGTTCGGACCTCGACCTGACGATCACGACCACCACGGAGGTGAGTGGCAGCGAGGACGGCGTGGTGGTGTTGCCTGCCCGGCTGGCCGTCGAGATCGCCCGATCGCTTCCCGCCGGCGCAGTCGCGCTCCACACCGACGACACCGAGGCCCACATCGAGGCCGGTCGTTCCCAGTTCTCGGTGCGTCTCATCCCGGCTGACGACTTCCCCAAGCTGGCCTCGGCCAGCGGTGAAGCCATGGTGCTGCCGGCCGACGAGCTCGCCGAAGCCTTGCGACAGGTCGTACCCGCGGCCAGCACCGACGACGCGCGGCCGGTGCTGACCGGGGTCCTGATGGCCGCCGAAGCGAGCGCCCTGCGACTCGTGGCAACCGACTCGTACCGGCTGTCCGTGCGTGATCTGCCCGAGCGCGCCGGCCTCTTGGGCGCGGGCCAGCGGGTCCTGGTTCCGTCGCGGGCACTGGGCGAGCTGAGGGCCGTGCTCGACAGCGGAGGCGAGGTCGAGGTCCGCCTCGGCGAGCACGACGCGTCGTTCACCATCGCGGGTGTCGAGCTCACCACGCGCCTGTTGGGAGGCGAGTTCCCCGACTATCGCAGCCTGATTCCCAGCGGACACCCCAACCGGTTGGAGGTCGACCGGTCCGAGCTGTACGAGGCCGTGCGTCGCGTGCGGATCATGGCCAAGGACGCCACACCGGTGCGCCTGGTTCAGCACCCCGACTCCCTCGAGTTGGTGGCCGTGAGCCAGGACCTGGGTCAGGCCACCGAAGAGATCGATGCCACCTACGAGGGCGAAGAGCTGACGGTGGCGTTCAATCCCGGCTACCTGCTCGATGGCATCGAGGTGATCGCCGGCGACCGGGTGGTCATCGAGAGCGTCGACGCCCTCAAGCCCGCACTGGTCCGTCCGGTGGACGACAGCGACTTCATCTACCTGCTGATGCCTGTGCGGGTTTCCTGATCCAGGCGGTGACGACCCCGGTCACGACCTCGGGAGACCTCCTCCACCTCGAGCACCTGTGGTTGACAGATCTACGCAATCACGCCGAGTTCACCGCCGACCTGCCCTCGGGACTGACGGTGATCACCGGTGCCAACGGGCAAGGAAAGACCGCCGTTCTGGAGGCCATCGGCTTCCTGGCCACCGGTCGTTCGTTCCGTGGGGCTGTTCCCGAATCGATGGTTCGCCTCGGTGCGCAGACCGCTGTCGTGCGCGGTGCGGGCACGAGGGCGGGGAGACGCTTCCAGGTCGAGGCGGAGCTGCGGCCCGGTGGTCGTACCCGGCTGCAACGCAACAGCCAGCGGATCGACGCGGGCCCGTGACCTCCACGAGGCGTTGCTGGTGTCGGTGTTCACACCCGACGACCTGGCGCTCGTGAAGGGGTCACCTGCGGGACGGCGGGACTGGTTGGACGACGTGGTGGTGGCCTGCGCCCCGACCATGGCGGGGGTTCGTGCCGACGTCGAGCGCGTCCTGCGCCAGAAGGGCGCGCTGTTGCGCCAGGTCCGGGGTCGACCCGACCAGAGCGCCGAGGCCACCCTGGCAGTGTGGAACCAGCACCTGAGCACCGCCGGTGAACGCCTGGGACTTGCCCGTGAACGGTGCCTGGCACGGCTCGCACCGATGGTGGCCGAGTCCTACGCGAGGGTTGCCGGTGACGCTGAGAGTGCGGCGGTGGCGTTGGGCTATGTGGCCCCGTGGCGGAGCGACGGGCTGGCGTTGGCGCTGGAGGAAGCTCGTGTAGACGAGCTTCGGCGCGGCACCTGTCTCGTGGGTCCCCAACGCGACGATGTCCTTCTCGAGGTGGCCTCCCTGCCGGCCCGCAGCCACGCCTCCCAGGGAGAGCAGCGCACCCTGGCGTTGGCCCTGCGTCTCGGTGCGCACCGATTGGTGGCCGAGACCGTCGGTGTGGTCCCCGTGCTGCTGCTCGACGACCTCTTCAGCGAGCTCGACCCGGGCCGGTCGGCGGCGCTCTTGGCCCACCTTCCGCCCGGGCAGGCCATCCTGACCACGGCGGGCGGTCTTCCCGAAGGTGCCCTGCCCGAGGCTGTGATCACCTTGGGCCCACCCCCACGATGAGGGGTTTGCATCACCGGGCTGCCGTGGCATGCTCAGGGCGTGCCCTACCTTCCCCTGCCCACCACGGACGGCGCCCCCGAGGGCGGGCCGGTGACCGTGGGCGAGAACCTCGACCGGTTGCTCGGTCGCTGGGGCGGACCCACCAGGCGCACCGTGTCGGGCATGGCGGGCCGTTGGCGGGAGATGGTGGGAGACGCGCTGGCCGAGCACACCCGTCCGGTACGGGTGCGCGACGGAACACTGATCATCGCGGTGGACGACCCCGCCTGGGCCACCCAGGTGCGATGGTTGGGAGAAGACCTCGCCGCCCGAGCGAGGACCGTCTTGAACGACGATTCCATCGTGGGAATCGAGGTTCGGATCGGCGCCGAGGATCACCGCGACGCACCTTCGGGGTGAACCGCCCCCCTATCGGTGGCTGGTAGACTGCCACCACCCCCAACACCCGCAAGCATCGCCCCTGACCAGCCATTTTTGGCTTGAAGACCGGCATGCAGGGTGCGTCGACAGTCCGTCGCTACCAAGCAGGCGAGAAACCAGGAGAGCATGCCGCGTGCCGCAGCGCAGCGACACCACCACCCCGTCCTACTCAGCCAAGGACATCACCGTGCTCGAAGGCCTCGAGCACGTGCGGAAGCGTCCCGGGATGTACATCGGCTCCACCGGTCAGGGGGGCCTCCACCACCTGGTGTTCGAGGTGGTCGACAACGCCGTGGACGAGGCCATGGCGGGCTTCTGCACCCGGATAGACGTCAACCTGATGGCCGACGGCGGTTGCGAGGTGGTCGACAACGGCCGAGGAATTCCCGTCGATCCCCATCCCGATCCCAAGCTCAAGAAGATGCCGGCAGCGCAGGTGGCGCTGTCCATGCTGAACGCCGGCGGGAAGTTCGGTGGTCAGGGCTACAAGGTCTCCGGTGGGCTCCACGGCGTCGGCGTCTCGGTTGTCAACGCGCTCTCGGCGCGCCTCGAGGCCCAGATCGACCGCGACGGGAAGCGTTACCTGCTGTCCTTCCGTGACGGCGGCCGCCTCGACCAGAAGCTCCAGGTGACCGGCAAGGCTCCCCGGGCCCGCACAGGCACCACGATCCGGTTCTGGCCAGACCCGACGGTCTTCGAGACCACCGACTTCCGGGCCCAGGCCCTTCTGGACCGGCTCCAGATGATGGCTTTCTTGAACCAGGACCTCGAGATCCGCTTCACCGACCAGCGGCCCGGTCACGAGCCCGAACCGGTTGTCTTCCGCTACGCGCACGGCCTGTCCGACTTCGTCCGCCACGTCAACGCGGCCAAGGAGGCCCTGTTCAAGCGTGTCGGCTATTTCGACCAGAAGGAGGACGACCAGGAGGTCGAGATCGCCTTCCAGTGGAACACCGGCTTCAACAGCGACGGCATCCACTCGTTCGCCAATGGCATCAACACCGTCGAGGGCGGCATGCACGAGGAGGGCTTCAAGAAGGCCCTCACCAACGTCGTCAATCGCCACGCCAAGGCCAAAGGCCTACTGAAGGACAAAGACCCGAACCTGCTGGGCGAGGACATCCGCGAGGGTCTCACCGCGATCATCTCGGTGCGCCTGCGTGAGCCTCAGTTCGAAGGCCAGACCAAGGCCAAGTTGGGCAACGTCCCCGTGCGCTCGCTGGTCGAGCGGGCCACCAACGAGAAGCTGGGCTACTGGTTCGAAGAGCACCCCACCGAGGCCAACGCGGTGGTGCGCAAGTCGATCCAGGCAGCCCGGGCCCGGATCGCGGCTCGCCAGGCCCGCGACGCCACCCGCCGCAAGTCCGCCCTCGACGGAGCGGGCCTGCCCGGCAAGCTGGCCGACTGCACGTCCAAGGATCCACGTGACAGCGAGCTGTACATCGTGGAGGGCAACTCGGCGGGTGGGTCGGCCAAGGAGGCCCGCGACCCGCGAACCATGGCCATCCTCCCCATCCGGGGCAAGATCCTCAACGTCGAACGTGCCCGCATCGACAAGATGCTGAAGAACACAGAGATCCAGGCCTTGGTCGCGGCCATCGGCGGAGGGCTCGGTGAGGAGTTCGACCTCGACCGTGTCCGCTACCACAAGGTGATCCTGCTGTGCGACGCCGACGTGGACGGCAGCCACATCCGTACCTTGCTGCTCACCTTCTTCTTCCGCCAGATGAAGGATCTGGTGGAGGCCGGAAACGTCTACATCGCCCAGCCCCCGCTCTACTCGACCGAGGTGGCCAAGCGGAAGGTGTACCTGAAGGACGACCACGCCAAGGCTGCCTTCCTGGTCGAGCACTCCGGCCACAAGGCCGATTTCCAGCGGCTCAAGGGCCTGGGCGAGATGGACGCCAGTGAGCTGTGGGACACGACGATGGACCCGACCCAACGCACGCTGCTGCAGGTCACCGTCGAACAGGCCGCCATCGCCGACGAGGTCTTCTCGGTGCTGATGGGCGACGACGTCGAGAGCCGCAAGGCCTTCATCCAGCAGAACGCCAACGACGTGCGCTTCCTCGACATCTGAGCCGATGATCCCTCCCCTCGCGCAACCGTCTCCCGACAGCGCCTGACCGCCGATGCCCGACTGCGGCCTGACCGCCGATCCGACTGCGGCTGACCGCCGCGATGCCCACCCGCTCCCTTCGGAGTCGACTCCATGGCTGAAGACACCCCCACCCCCTCCGACGATCCCCGCGATTCAGGCGGCGGCCGGGAGTCGAGCAGATCGAGATCCAGGAGGAGGTCGAGCAGGCCTTCCTCGACTACGCGATGTCGGTCATCGTGTCCCGGGCGTTGCCCGACGTGCGCGACGGCATGAAGCCGGTGCACCGCCGGATCATCTGGGGCATGTACGACCAGGGCGTCCGCCCCGACCGCTCCCACGTCAAGTGCGCCCGGGTGGTCGGCGACGTGATGGGCAAGTACCACCCCCACGGCGATAGCGCGATCTACGACGCCCTCGTGCGCCTCGGCCAGAACTTCTCGCTGCGGCACCCGCTCGTCGACCCCCACGGCAACTTCGGGTCGCCAAGCGACGAAGCCAGCCGCCATGCGGTACACCGAGTGCCGGTTGACAACCTTGGCCATGCGGTTGGTTGACGGCATCGACGAGGACACGATCGACTTCGTCGACAACTTCGACGGACACGAGCAGGAACCCACGGTTCTGCCCGCCCGCTTCCCGAACCTGCTGGTCAACGGCAACCAGGGCATCGCCGTGGGCATGGCGACGAACATCCCGCCGCACAACCTGGGCGAGATCATCGACGCCACCGTTCACCTAATCGACGATCCCGACGCCGACAACGTCGCCCTCATGAACTTCGTGCAGGGGCCCGACTTCCCGACGGGGGGGCTGATCCTCGGCAAGGCCGGGATCCACGACGCCTACTCCACGGGTAGGGGTTCGGTGAAGATCCGTGGTGTGGCCGAGATCGAGGAGACCTCCGGGGATCACGCATCGTCGTGTCGGCGATCCCCTACCAGACGAGCGTCGAGACCATCGAGACAGAAGCGGCCGACGCCGTCGACGACAAGACGATCGCCGGCATCCGCGAGATCCGCAACGAATCGGCCAAGGGCGAGACGCGCCTCGTGTTCGAGCTCAAGAAGGATGCGCCGGCGCTCGTCATCCTCAACAACCTCTACAAGCACACGCCGCTACAGACGAACTTCGCCATCAACATGGTGGCCCTGGTCGACGGCGTCCCCCGCACCCTCACCTTGCGCGACGCCGTGCACCACTACGTCGAACACCAGCGCGAGGTGATCCGGCGCCGGTCCGAAGAGCGGCTCCGCAAGGCCCGCGACCGGGCGCACATCGTCGAGGGTCTCCTCAAAGCCCTGGACATGATCGACAAGATCATCAAGCTGATCAGCGGCAGCGACGACCGGGCCGCGGCCAAGGCGGGGCTGATGGCCGAAGGCTTCGAGTTCACCGAGGTGCAGGCGGAGTACATCCTCGACATGACACTGAGCCGGCTCACCCGCCTGGCCCGCACCGAACTGGCCGAGGAGCTGGAGCGGCTGCGCGAGACGATCGCCGAGCTCGAGTCGATCCTGGCCAGCGAGACCAAGCTGCGGACGGTCATCAAGGAGGAGATGCCAGGAGATCCGTGCAACGCTACGCCACCGAGCGCCGCACGAAGCTCACCTACGACCCGGGTGAGATGAACATCGAGGACCTCATCGACGACGAGGAGCTCGTGGTCACGATGTCGGCCAAGGGCTACATCAAGACGGTGGCCGCCGGCGTCATTCCGGACACAGGGCCGGGGTGGGCGGGGTGTCGCCGGCACCAAGCTGCGCGACGAGGACTACGTCACCCACGTGCTGCACACCACCGCACACGCCTACCTGCTGTTCTTCTCCAATCGCGGCAAGGTCTATCGGCTCAAGGCGCACGAGATCCCCATGAAGGAGCGAACGGCCCGGGGCACGGCCATCCCGAACCTGTTGGCCCTGCAGCCCGACGAGCGGATCCAGGCGATCATCGACACCCGCGACTACGAGTCGTTCAAGCTACCTGTTCTTCACGACCCAGAAGGGTCAGGTGAAGAAGACCAAGCTTCACCGAGTACGACTCTTCGTTGCGCACCGGGCTGATCGCCATCAACCTGCGTGACGGCGACGAGCTCGTCGACGTCCAGCCCACCAACGGCTCCGACGACATCTTCCTGATCAGCCGAGCCGGCCAGGGCATTCGCTTCAGCGAAGAGGACGTGCGCTCCATGGGTCGCTCGGCTGCCGGGGTGCGGGGCATGAAGCTGCGTGCGGGCGACGAGGTGGTGGCGATGGCCAAGGCTCGGCCCGATGCCGCGCTGCTGCTGGTCACCGACCTGGGTTATGGCAAGCGCACTCAGATAGACCGCTTCAATCGGCAGGGCCGTGGCGGCCAGGGTGTGCGGGCCGTGAAGATCACCGAACGCAAGGGAGCGGTCGTGGCCGCCTTCATGGTCGGCCTCGACGACGAGTTGCTCATCGTCGCAACCGGTGGGGTGGTGATCCGTATCCGCGGCCCGCGACATCTCGTCCCAGGGTCGCGACGCCACCGGCGTGCAGAGTCATGAGCCTGACCGAGGGACAGTCCGTCGCCGCGGTCGCCCCGGTGCTGCAGTCCGACAGTGACGACTGAGAGCCGATGACCCCGAAGGCGGGCCCGGCGCGACCGGCGATCGGCGGCGACGGCGGTCAACTGTTACCTGTGGTCGCCTTGGTGATGGTGGTCGCCCTGGGCGCGGTGGTGGCTCTGGGACAGGTGGGCCGGGTTCTCGACGACAGGGCGCGGGCGCGTACCGCTGCCGACGCCGCAGCCCTGGCCGGCGCGGCCGAGGGCCCCGCGGGGGCCGAGGACCTGGCCGGGCGCAACGGCGCCACCCTCGAGGAGGTGACCGTACGCCGGGGAACCACGGTGGTCAGGGTGCGGGTGGGTTTGGTCACCGCCACAGCCGCCGCCACGGTGGACCACGGCACCGCCGTCGGCATCCCGTAGACTCGCGGGCTGTGCCCGATCGAGCGCGCCCATGAGCTCAGACACCGCCACGCCGGAAGCCACCACCGGTACAGGCGCGCAGGAACCACCGGCCGCCCGCCGGCCGCCTGGCCCCGCGGACCGGGGCGACAGGGACGTCCCCTCTGACTCCGAGGCCCGTCGCGGGGGCCGATCCCGGAAGGACTCGTCCGGCGAGGCGCCGAAGACGGAGGCCCCCACGGGTCGCAAGGCCCGCCGTCGCCGGCTCCGGGCCCGGCGCGTCGACCGCATCCTGCGCCGCATCGATCCCTGGTCGGTGTTGAAGGTCTCGTTCTTCTTCCTGCTCAGCCTGTGGGTGGTGGTGCTGCTGGCCGGCGCGATCCTCTGGAGTGCGGCGACCGGCAGTGGCGCCATAGACAACGTGGAGGAGTTCGTCACCGAGCTGTTCGGCCTCAAGACCTTCGCCTTCGAAGGCGAGCAGCTCTTCCGTGGCATCGCAGTGGGCGGGCTGATCATGGTGCTGGCCGGCACCGCCTTCAGCGTGCTGCTGTCGGTCCTGTTCAACCTCATCAGCGACCTGACGGGCGGGATCCAGCTCTCGGTCGTCGAGCTCGAGAACGTGCGCGATCCTGCCAAGGCACCGCCCACCCGGGGTGGCCGTCGCCGCCGCGCCGGGGGTCGCAGGGCTTCTTCCGATCCCTGAGGCGAGGCCCGGACAGGCGTGATCACGGCCGACGCCTGGCCAGAGCGACAGCCGCAGGGTCCACGACATCTGCGGGAGCGCGGCCCGGGGCCGGGGTCCAAGACGCTTGCCGCACTCGCAGGGAGGGCTGATAGCGTCCCCGGCACGCTGGGGGCCTATAGCTCAGTTGGTTAGAGCGCACCCCTGATAAGGGTGAGGTCGCTGGTTCGATTCCAGCTAGGCCCACGTGAAGCTTCTCAGACAAGCGCTGGTGGCCATCGGTGTCACCGCCTTCGTCGCCGCCGTGCTGCGAGCCCGGGGCAGCGGCGGCGTGCCACCCCAGGACGGAGGCTGGCGCGAGCTCTCCGGCCCCGAGCTCTCTTGACCATGCGGGTCGCTGTCGTGGGTGCGGGGGCTGTCGGGGCCCGGGCCGCCCGCCAACTGCTGGGGATGGACGAGGTCGACGAGGTCGTCGTCCACGACCCCGAAGCGGCCCGCCGCGACGCGGTGGTGGCCTCCCTGGGTGAACGGGCTCGGTCGGGCACCGAACCGGTCCCCGCCGAAGGCGACGATCTGGCGGCCGTGGTCGTGGCGGTCCCCGCCGGTCAAGGCGCACCCGTGGCCGCGTCCGCCGTGCGTGCCGGGCGCCACGCCGTCGTGGTATGCGACGCGGTCGAAGATGTCCAGGCTCTTCTCGACCTCGATCACGAAGCGGCGGAGCGAGACTGCTCGGTCGTGGTCGGCGCGGGATTCTCTCCGGGCCTCTCCTGTGTGCTGGCCCGTCACGCGGCCGGTGCCCTCGACGCCGTGGACGAGGTACACGTTGCCCGTTTCGGCACCGGCGGCCCGGCCTGCGCCCGCCAGCACCACACAGCCCTGTCCGGATCCTCCCTCGACTGGCGGGACGGGGGCTGGGTGCGCCGCCCGGCGGGCTCGGGCCGTGAGCTGTGCTGGTTCCCCGACCCCATCGGGGGTCGCGACTGCTACCGGGCCGCCCTGCCCGATTCCTTGCTGCTGGTCCCCGCCTTCCCGGGCGTGGCCCGCGTGACCGCGCGTCTGGCGGCCAACCGACGGGATCGGCTCACGAGCCGGCTTCCCATGCTGCGTCAGCCGCATCCCGAAGGCGGCCCCGGCGCACTGCGGGTCGAAGTCCGGGGCCGCAGCGGGAGAGCCACCGACACCAGAGTGCTGGGCGCCATGGATCATCCAGCCGTCGCCGCCGGCGCGGTGGCCGCTCTTGCCGTCCAACGTGTCGTCTCCGGTGACGTGCTGCGCCGGGGTGCGGGGGGCCTGGCCACCACCGTGGAACCGCTGGGCTTCCTCCAGGACCTACGCACCCGCGGAGTGCGTGCCGCGGCGTTCGAGGGCGCCGGCAGCCCCTGAGGGCCGGCCCCGCCGAGCGGGGTTGCAGCGAGATTCCCTCAAGTGCGCCGATGATCTTGACGAAACACCCCTACGGCGTCTCACGAGCGAGGGTGCGAGGGAACGACCAATGGGCGAGAGTCGAGAGATCACCATGGAGCAGACGCGGCTGATCGAGCATCACCTCCCGTTGGTGAAGCACATCGTCTTCCAGGTGGCTGTGCACTTCCCCCGCCACGTCGAGCGCGAGGAGCTGGCCCGGGCCGGGGCCCTGGGCCTGGTCGAGGCCGCCCGGCGTTTCGACGAGAGCCGGGGAGTTCCCTTCGAGCGTTTCGCGGCACAACGGATCCGGGGCGCCATCCTCGACGCCGTCCGGGCCGCCGACTGGGCTCCCCGGTCGGTGCGGAACCTGGCTCGGCGTCTCGAGACCGTCGAGCAGCGCATGGCCTCACAGCTCGGGCGGATCCCGACAGCCGCAGAGATGGCCGAAGAGTTGGGCATGAGCCGTGACGAGCTTGACCATCTCCAGGCCCGCCTGTTCCGCTCGGTCGTGCTGGCCCTCGAGCACGAGGTGCTGGATGCCACCGAAGAGGATCTGACCCTCGTCGACGTCATCTCGGACCGTTCCTGTGTCGAACCTCTGGAAGAGCTAGAGAGCCGTGAGCTCCACGCGTACCTGCGTGACGCCGTGGGCCTGCTGCCCGAACGCCACCGCCTCGTGATCGTGGGCTACTTCCTGGAGGGACGCACATCCCAGGATCTGGCCCGCTTCCTGGGTGTGACCGAGTCGCGCATCTCCCAACTGCGTTCAGAAGCCCTGGCCATGCTCCGAGAGGGGATCGAGGCCCAGTACCGGACGACCCCAGCCGAGCCGGCCACGGGTCGGGTGGCTCGCCGGAAGGCGTCCTTTGCGGCGGCCATCGGCGAGGCCAGCCCCTGGCAGGACCGCCTGAGCGCTCTGGCCACCTCCTGAGGGCCTCGGTAGTTCCTCGGGTGCTTCTGCCGCTTCCTGAGCGCCCTGGCATTTCCTGAGCGCCCTGGCATTTCCTGAGCGCCCTGGCATTTCCTGAGCGCCCTGGCATTTCCTGAGCGCCCTGGCATTTCCTGAGCGCCCTGGCATTTCCTGAGCGCCCTGGCATTTCCTGAGCGCCCTGGCATTTCCTGAGCGCCCTGGCATTTCCTGAGAGTCCCGGCCACTCCCCGACAAAGCGGCCCGTTAGCCTCGGGCTGATGCAGCCTTCAGCGCTCGGGGTCCACAGCACCACCCCTGGGGCCCTGCGACGCGGACGGCGTCTCAGCGGCGCCCTGTTCGCTGGCGTCGCCGCCGCTGCCGTTCTGGCCGGGGCGTGCACAGGAGAGGAGCAGGCCGAGCCGCCGGCGCCCCCGTCGAGTGCCTCGCCCGAGCCTCCCGCAGGAGACGCTGCCCCCGAAGGAATCGAAGGGGTGATCGCCGTCGACGGTCTCACCAACGAGCACACCGAGGGTCCCGTCGACTACCCGAGCGCGCCGCCCCTGGGAGGCGACCACTTCCCGGTGTGGGTCAACTGTGGCTTCTACGACCAGCCGATCCCCGACGAGTCGGCCGTGCACTCACTGGAGCACGGCGCCGTATGGGTCACCTACCGCCCGGACCCGGGCACCGCCGTACAGTCCCGCCTCCAGGACCTGGCCGCCACCGACGGCCACGTCCTGGTGAGCCCCTATCCGGAGCTGCGGAGCCCCTTCGTCATCACGGCCTGGGGCCGTCAACTCGAGATCGACGACCTGGACGACCCCCGCCTGGATGAGTTCCTGGCCGAGTATCTGCGGGCAGGAGAAGCCCCCGAGCCGGGCGCGACGTGCACCGGTGGCCTGGACCCCTGACCCGCGCCGTCGCGGGTTTCGTGTGCAAGAAGTGACCGTTTCGGTGTGGTGGTGCGCCAGATGTCCCCGGGGTTCCGCCTGAGCCCTGGTTCGGATCGCGTGGACGCGGATCAGCCGAACAGCGCCCGCACCTGTTCGTGGAGGGCACCGTTGGTGGCTATGCCCGTTCCGCCTCCTGCGGTCACCGCTCCGGTGAAGTCGGTGAAGTGGCCGCCGGCCTCGGTCAGGATCACCGGCATGGGGGCCACGTCGTAGTACTCGACCACGGGATCCACCATGGCATCGATGCGACCGGTGGCGGCCAGCACGTATCCGTAGCCGTCACCCCAGGTGCGCAACGTCACCTCCAATCCCCGGGCCCGGGCCAGCGCCTCGTCGCTCCAGGGGCCGAAGCTGGACGTGCTCAGGTAGGCCCCCGCCAGTTCGGACCGCTGACTGACGCGGGCGAGCTCGCCGTTGCAGAAGCAGCCCAGCCCGCGTCCGGCGTAAACGCACTCGTCGAGGGCGGGGACGTTGATGACCCCGAGGGCGGGGCCGTGCTCGTCCTCGAGGGCCAACAGGTTGGTGTAGAGGGGGACCCCGTGGGTGAAGGCCTTGGTGCCGTCGATGGGATCGAGGATCCAGCGGCGTCCCGACGTTCCAGGTGTGGGCGCCTCTTCCTCGCCCAGGATCCCGTCGGCTGGATGCTGTGCCGCCAGTTGCTCGCGGACGAAGCGCTCGGCGGCCCGGTCGGCTGCGGTGACCGGCGTTCCGTCCCCCTTCGCGTGCACCTCGAGGTCGGGACGTCGGAACCACTGCAAGGTGAGCCGTCCCGCGGCGCGTGCCAACTCGACGGCTTCGTCCAGGAGGGCCTGTTCGACGGGGGGCCCGTCGAGGGGGCTGGTCATGGTGCCCAGCTTGGCAGACCCGATCCACCTGCCGGCACCTGCCGGTGGCGTCAGCTGTCCGCGTTGCCGGAGTTCTCGTTGCCGGAGTTCTCGGTCGTGTCCGCGGGACCCGTGGTCTCGGACTCTCCGGGACCGTTGGGACCTGTCGGCTGGGCGGCCGCGATCAGGTCGGGGAGGCGCTGGAGAAGCGGGAACAGAGCGGGCACCAGGCCCCCCCGGTCGGGGGCGACGACCTCGGTGAGGTGACCGAGGGCGAAGACGGTGCGCAACAGCATGATCACGTCGAGGGGTGGCCGCAGGTGATGCGCCAGCAGGATCCGCGTAGCGTCGCGGCAGGCCGGCCAACAGCCCGCCTTCGCCGCCGCCGAGGATGGCCGACACCTTGAGGTTCTCGGCGGACCTCAGGTCGTCGAGGAGGCCGGCCAGGTCGGTGCCCTCGGGGACGGCGCCGGCGAGGCGCATGGCCTCGACCTGGCCTTCGTGGTCGCCACTGAGCACTGCTGTGAGGAACAGGATGCCGGCCTGGCGCAGCGTGGGCGACAGGTGCCCGGCGGCACCGACCCCCACCAGACCCAGTCCGCCGTCGGCTGTGACGACGAGATGGTCGGCCACGGGGTCGGCCCAGAACACGCCGTGTACCAGGGCGGGCTCGAGGGTGAGTCCCACCAGGGCTCGCATGGCCAGGTCAGGATCGGGCCGCAGTGACCCTGAGAGTGGACGGCCCGAGAGCCACTCGACCACCACCACCCGGGCGTCGGCCAACCCTGTGACCGGTCGTGCCACTCCCAGCCCCTCGATGCCGGCCTCTTCGGCCACCATGCCCAGCTCGACGAGGTTGAGAGCCTCGAAGCGCAGGTCGGCGGTCTCGAGGCTCTGGCGGGTGGTGAGCTGCACGAACCCGAGCGGGTGCAGCCCGCCCATCTGGGGGAGCAGTTGCTGGAGCGGGGTCATCATGGATCCCGACAGGCGGGCGTCCTCGCGCAACTGGCGGGCCACTCCGGGCCGGCGCACCCGGATCAGCACCTCCCGCCCGTCGCGTAGGCGCCCACCGTGGAGCTGGGTGATGGGAAGGCTGGCCATGGGTCGTTCGTGCAGGGCCGCCACCTCGCCGAAGGTGCGTTGGGCCATCAGCTCGACCTCGGCGTGGGTCAGGGGGGCGGGGCCGATGGACCGGCGGGCCAACTCGTCTCCCACGTCGGCGGGGAAGAGACGTCGGGCGGTGAGGATCAGGCGGGCCACCTCCGCGGTCGCCGGGCCGCCCAGGGCCAACTGGTCGGCGAAGGCCTCGGCTCCTGTGGTCCGAACCCACTGCTCGGTCTGGCGCAGTGGTGTCAGGTTGAGAAGCTCACCGGGCAGGCGGGTGGGGATGCGCAGCGCGGCGTGACACTCCCGCAGCCGTGGCGTGGCGCATCATCCGCGCCAGGGAGACAGGTCCGGGTCGTGTGGCGTCGGTGGCAGCGTCGGAGAGGCTGGCCCGGGCTGCGCCCAGCGCGTCCTCCCAGAGGGCGACCTGGTCACCGAGACCCGGCGAGCCCGCCACCCACTCGGACCTGGCGGCCCGTTCGGCGAGGCTGGGCGGCGGGCCGGGCTGGGGACGGTCACCGGCTTGGCTCATCGGAGGGCAACCTACCCCGTGCCGAGCAGCGGGGCGAGAGGCTGCCCGGCGTGACGGCGTGGGGGGATTCCCTCGCTCATGACCCGGGTTGGGCTAGGTTGCGGCGGTCGTGCCGGGTACCTGACCAAGAGGAGTTGCGTTGAACCGTCGAGAGTTGGTGTTGGCCATCGCCGAGAAGGCAGAGGTCGACCGCAAGACTGCCGAAGCCATGATGTCCGCTTTCACCGAGGTGGTCACCGAGACCGTCTCGTCCGGGGATCCGGTCACGATCTCCGGTTTCGCCAAGTTCGCCCGGGTGGAGACCAAGGCTCGTATGGGGCGTAACCCCCAGACGGGTGCCCCCATCAAGATCCCGGCCCGCAAGAAGGTGCGGGTGACCCCACTGAAGGCCTTCAAGGACACGGTCCTGGCCGGTAAGCCGGCCCGCAAGAAGGCGCCGGCCAAGAAGGCACCGGCCAAGAAGGCACCGGCCAAGAAGGCCCCAGCCAAGAAGGCTGCGGCCCGCAAAGCTCCCGCCAAGCGCTGAGCGGCGGAGTCCCCGAACAGTGCCGGGCCTTCGGGCCCGGCACGTTCGCGTCCGACCGGGAAGGGGCCCGGTCAGGCCCCGGGAAGGGCCGGGATCGGGATCAGGTGCGCTGTTCGGTGTCGACCGGTGGACGGGGCTCGGGGACCGTGCCGCCGTGGCGGCGCACCCGCAGGATCCACACACCCACCAGCAGCAGCAGGGTCACGCCGACGATGCCGACAGACCAGTAGAAGGCGACGAAGTCGAGCAGCACACCCGGCGGTGGTCGACCGGGCATCGAGTCGCGCAGGGGAGGCAGGGCGAAGAGGATGCCCACGAAGTAGCCGTAGGCCCACAGGGGTACGTCGACTCCAGTGATCACCACGGTCCAGGCCAGGAGCACGCCGGTGATGGCCAGGCCCCACATCAAGACCATCATCGAGACGGCGTAGAAGACCGTCGTCCCGCTGCGCTCCACCTCCAGCCGCGCCAGGCCCAGGGCGCCCGGATCATCCGCGCTTGCCGTCGCAGTCGTGGTGCGCGTGGCGATGGTGAAGTCGATGACGTTGGAGGTGAGCCCCACGGCGACGGGAACGGTGGTGGCTTCGTCGCCGGTGCCGGTGGTGACGAGGACGACCAGGTCGGACAGGTAGGTGTCGAAGGGATACTCGGCGATGCTGCCGTCGGCGAGGGCCAACGCAACCTCTACCGGTCCGGGGGTCGTGCCGGCGGGGTAGTCCCAGGTTGTGCGGCCGCGCACGTCGTTGACCTGGAGCACGAGCGGGTCGGTCAGGCGACCGTCGTCCACCAGATCGGCGCCGGGTCGGGGGACGAGCCGCACGACGAGCTCGCCGGCGACAGCGCTCACGCCCAGCACCGTGCCGTCGACGGTCACCCCGTCGGGTCCGGTGGTGGCGGGCGCCAGGATCCTGTCGCTGGGGTCGGAGACCGAACCCAGCACCAGCCAGGAGGCGGCGAGGGGGCCGAGTGAGAACACGGTGAGCAGCACCAGGGCCACGACCTGCACCCGGGTGGGCCGGAACTGATCGCGCCAGCGGTCGAAGGCAGGAATCACGTCACCATCCTCGCGGCTGCACCGAGCAGGACGCTCGCGGGCGGCGCGGCCGGGTTCGTGACCGGCATCCTCTGTGCGCTGGGTCGGCGCTCAGGTCGGCGCTCAGTTGGTGTCAGGTCGGTGACCTGCTCAATGCCGCTCGGTGTCGACATCGGGGCCGCGGGCGAGGGCTTCGGCGCGGTACTCGCAGGTGGTGCATCGCCGCATGGCCGCCCGGAGCCGCTCGTTCTGGTTCCGGAGGCGTTCGATCTCGGCTTCGAGGGCCTCGACAGAGCGGCGTTCGATGTTGTGCTCGCGGTGTTCTCCGATGAGCGCACGCAGCCGGGACACGATGCTCAGGTTCGCATCCGGATGGTGCAGGAGGTCTCGGGCAGGTGCGGGTCGAAGCGCATCTCGAGGCCCTCGACCCCGTCGAAGACCCGCTCGAAGAGCCCCTTGCACACCAGCAGGCAGCCTTCTTCGGGTAGCACGCCCGGGCGGGGGAGCGAGTCGGGATCGGGGCAGGTGTGCCAGGCGCAGTTGGGCACCTCCATCACTGCGGTGCCCTCGTCGATGTCCATCTCGGTGACCTCGGCCTCGCCGACCAGGAAGGCCGAGAACCGCGTGGGGTCGGCCAGCTTGGCGGCCAGGGCCCGCCAACCGCTCTGCTCCGCGGGGTCGGTGGGCTCGGTGCCCGCCGCCCGCTGGGCGGCCCGCTCGGCCCGCACCTTGCGCATCTTGGTGACGTTGCGGTTGAGGGCGTCGATCTCACGCTGGGAGTCGAGGCGGGACAGCGAGGCCAGGGTGCCGATCACCAGCTCTTCGTACTGCTCTCGGGGGAAGTGGGACCGCAGGCCGAGAAGCACCCACTCCATCTCGCGTACGAAGTTGCCGTAGTACTTGCGCCAGCGTTCGCGGGGCGAGTCCCACAGGCGGACCGGTTCGCGGCGGGCCCGGATGGTGGCGTAGTCGCGGTCCACCGCTGCGGGGTCGTCCGAGGCCATGCGCAGCATGGGCAGGAACGTGTGCGACACGGTGAGCAGACCCCGGTCGGCGATCATCTTGCGCGACATGACCATGTCGATCCAGGCCTGGAGGCCCCAGTGGTAGGAAAGCCCGCCGGTGGGGCGCATCACAACGGGTCGGGCTGTGCCTGTCGTGGTGGTCCCCGTCGCGCCGGTTCCGGTAGCCGTCGTGCCGGCCGGCTCGGTGGGAGTACCGGGCCCGGGACTGGCTTCGGAGGGTGACGGGGTGGTGGCGGGTGGGTCCAGCACTGTGGATGCCGGGCTGGGTGCGCTCATGGCGGCCCCTCTCCTGGGTGAACGCCGTTCAACCTAGCAGCAGGGAACCCGGTGGGGGAGGGCCGATGGCGTCCAGCACGGCGGCCACCACGGCCAGGGCGTCGTGGACTCCGTTGGCCACACCCTTCTCGAAGTCGTCGCCTTCGGTGGCCATGGTGTTGGTGACATGCGCGAGGCACACCACGTCGCGATTGCGGGCCGCGGCGTAGGCGTAGAGGGCGGCGGCCTCCATCTCCACGGCCAGAATGCCCAGCCCCGCCGCGTGGTCGATGGCCGTCGCGGTCTCGCGGTAGGGGGCGTCGGTGGTCCAGGTGGCGCCGACCACCACAGGGAAGTCCAGGTCTTCGAAGGCATCGGCCAACCCGGCCAGCAGGTGGGCCGGGCCGGGACTCCACTCGGCGGGGGGCATGTAGTGCAGGCTGGTGCCCTCGTCCCGCCGGGCCCGGTCGATGACCACGAAGTAGGGAGGGTCGGCCACCGGGGTGATCAGCCCCGAGGAGGTGACACTGACCAACAGCTCACACCCCGACGCGGCCAGTTGTTCGGCCACCAGCACCGCGAAGGACGAACCCACTGCGGTGCCCACCACGCCCACGGTGCGCCCCTCCAGCTCGAAGGTCCAAAGGTCGGTGTGGTAGCAGGCCCAGCCGGGATGTCGGGTTGCCTGGTCGTGGGCGAGCAGGTGTCTCACGATGTCGCCGTCGGGGTCGAGGAGGCAGACGGGGGGTACGGGGTCGTCGGTGCGGCGCAGTTGGCGGCGTCCTTCGCGCAGCAGGTTCTCGGGCCGGAACACCGAGGGTTCGTCGTGGTCCTTGGCCACGAGCAAGGGGACGGCGGCTTGGTCCATGGCGGGAGTCTTTCAGCACCGGGCGGGTCTGCTGGTACGGCGGGGTCGCTCAGCGTCGCCGCTCCTCCCACAGCCGCCGGGTGGGATCGGACAGCGGGGTGGCCAGGATCGCAACCACCAGGTCGACGAGGCGGCTCACGAACAGGCGGTCGTCACGGCGGGGCCGGTCGGCGGCGCGGCGGGCCAACTCGACGTGGGTGAAGCGGATGGCCACGAAGCGGGCGTGGAAGGTGCGGCTGGTGCCCTCGGGCAGCAGCGGCTCGACCAGGGTTCGCCAGCGGTAGATGCTGTCGCGGGGGTCGGCCATGGCGGCGGGGTCGAGCACGGGTTCGGGCCGGTTGACCAGCTCGGCCACGATCTGCAGGTAGGAACGGCCGCCGTCGCGGTCGGCCAGCTTGGTGGCCAGGGGCATGACCAGGGCCGCGGCCAGGGGGCGTAGCTCGGCGTTGCCTTCGGCCTGGTAGGCGTCGAGGAGCAGGTGGCGCCCGGCGTCCACGCCCCGGTGGTGCTTGGCCACCACGGCGCGCACCAGGCCGGCGCGGTCGCCGAAGTGGTACTGGAGGGCACTGGAGTTGCGCTGGCCCGCTGCCCGGTTGATCTCGCGCAGCGACACCCCCTCGACTCCGCGGGCGGCGAAGAGCTCCTCGGCGGCGGCCACCAGAGCGGCGCGGGTGTCCTCGCCCTGGCCGGTGCTGGCCGCGGTGTCACTGGTCGCGGCCTTGGCCGCGGTGTCACTGGTCGCGGCCTTGGCCGCGGTGTCACTGGTGGCCGCGGTGCCGCTGGTCGGTGTGGGAGGCATGGGCGTGTGGCGGGCCTTGTGCCGGCGCGGGCCTGGTGGGCCTGGTGGGGCTGGCGGGCCTGGTGGGGCTTGCGTGGGCAGTCTCCCACACCTACCGTCTAGGTGCCTGAACTGCTAAGGCGTGTGTCTTAGCCCCGACAGGTCCCGAGAAGTCCCCGAGGAGGCCCGGTCATGCCCATCGACTTCACGCTCGATCCCGAGCTGGACGAGCTGCGGCTGCGGGTGCGCGAGTTCATCGAGAGAGTCGTCAAGCTCGGCGAGTCGCGCATCGGCAACCCCGACGAGGTCGACCGCGGCAAGTACATCCAGGTGCTGCTCGAGATGCGCGAGCAGGCCAAGGAGGCCGGGCTGTGGCTTCCGCACATGCCTCCCGAGTGGGGCGGCATGGGCCTCAGCCACGCCGAGATGGCCATGGTGCAGGCCGAGGCGGCCAAGTCCTACTACGGGCCCTGGGTGATGAACTGCCAGGCCCCCGACGAGGGCAACATGCACACGCTGCTGCACTGGGGCACCGACGAGCAGAAGGAGAAGTACCTACGCCCCCTGTGCGAGGGGCGGATGATGAGCTGCTTCGCCATGACCGAGCCCGAGGTCGCCGGCTCGGACCCGACCCTGATCCAGACCCGCGCCATCGCAGGACGGCGACGAGTGGGTCATCAACGGGCACAAGTGGTTCATCTCCAGCGCCCGACGGGTCGAGCTTCGCCATCCTGATCGCCCGCACCGAGGACGACCCCGACCTGCCCCAGGCGGCCAACACCGCGTTCCTGGTCGACCTGCCCGACCGACGGCTGGGACGACGTGCGTGAGGTCGAGACCATGCACGGCTCCACCGGCCACTCCGAGATCGTGATCGAGGACCTGCGGGTGCCGGCGACCAGCATGCTCGGCGGCCGGGGCCAGGGCCACCTGCTCGGCCAGTACCGCCTGGGCCCGGCCCGGCTGGCGCACTGCATGCGCTGGATCGCCCAGGCCGAGACCGCCCTCGACATGATGGTCGACCGGTCGCTCGAACCGCTACTCGCACGGGTCGCTGCTGGCCGAGAAGCAGGGGATCCAGTGGATGATCGCCGACTCGACCATGGAGCTGTACCAGGCAAGCTGATGGTGCTGCACGCCGCCTACAAGATCGACCACGGCCTCGACTTCAAGTCCGAGGTGTCGATGGCCAAGCACTTCGTGGCCAACGCGCTCAACCGCATCATCGACCGCTCGATCCAGGTGCACGGCGCGCTCGGCTACTCCACCGACACCCCGCTGGCCCACATGTACCAGCACGCCCGCTGGGCCCGCTTCGCCGACGGCGCCGACGAGGTCCACCAGATGCGCATCGCCCAGCGCACCATCGCCGCCTACCGCGACCACGGCACGACCAAGGCGGCCACCGGCGACCTGCCGGTCTGACCGGCTGGCTGCTGGCCAGCGGGAGCCGCGACACCAAGTCGCCCACCAACGTCCGCAGGGCGTCGAGGTCGTCGGCTCGGTCGATCTCGTCGGCCGACAGCACCTGACGGGGGGCGTGGCCGCCCACGACGAGGAACGCAGCCGGGAACCGGTCGACGTCGACGTCGGGGTGGTCGTGGCGAAACGTCGACCGCAGTTGGAAGTCCACGCCGACGGGCAGGTCGTCGACGAACCGCTTCCACGACCGGTCCCTCATCAAGCGACCGAACGTGAGGTCGCAGAGGTGGCAGTCGGTCGTGCCGGTCCGCAGGCCGGTGTAGAGGTCCCGCAGCATCGCCACCGGACTTGCGTCGACGTTGTAGACGAATACGAGGGTCGGGTCGGCCACGGGCCGATCGTCCCACAGGCTTCCCGGCCTTCGCTCGTTGTCAGCCGTCACGGATATCCCTGGCTCGGTTGTCCTTCGTATCGGTCGGCCGCGGTCGTGTGGTCCTCGACGGAGGCGACGGCCGGGTGGCGTGACCGCTCGCCAATCCCGGGATATTCGCGCAAGAATATCTATCAATACGGGTGTCGGTCCTGCCGACGCCGACTTCTCCCGGGAGCGTGACCGCCATGACACCACCAGCCCCTGCTGCCGCCGGCACTGACACCACCACCGGTACAGCCACCGCCGGTACAGCCGCAGCCGGAACCCCCCGGCTGGCCGCCGGTGCCGTCGCCGGCGAAGACGCCTACCGGCGACGCTTCACCTGGGAGCAGGTCACCTGGGCGACCCACTGCGCCAACTGCATCTCCACCTGCTCGTACCGCGTGTACGCCAGCGGAGGGGGAGGTGCGCTTCGAGGAGCAGTCCGGGGCGTACCCCGCCGGCGAGGCGGGCGTGCCCGACCCCAACCCGATGGGGTGCCAGAAGGGTGGGGCCTGGCACCGCCAGCTCACCGCGGACGACCGCCTCCTGCACCCGATGCGCCGGGTGGGCGAGCGGGGCTCGGGCAGTGGGAGCGCATCAGCTGGGACGAGGCCCTCGACGCGGTGGCCGACGCCGTGTGCGACGCCGTGGAGGAGATCGGGCCCCAGGCGGTGCTGGTGGACGAGAGCTCCGAGGGCGGGATGCTCACCGTCGGGCGCCCAGTCGCGCTTCGCCAACTCGCCTGGGAGCCGTGTCCCTCGACGCCATCGCCAGCGTCAACGACATCCCGGTGGGCCACCACGTCACCTTCGGCAGCATCATCGGCGGCTCCGCTGCGGAGGACACCTTCCACGCCGACGTGGTGCTGATCTGGCACGCCAACCCCGCCTACACCCGCATCCCGTACTTCCACTACCTCACCGAGGCCCGCTACCAGGGGCGCCACGATCGTGCTCATCGCCCCCGACATCAGCCCCTCGGCGATCCACGCCGACATCTTCGTGCCCGTCGAGGGCGGCACCGACGCCGCGCTGGCACTCGGGATGTGCCGCGTGGTGGTCGACGAGGGCCTCGATGGACGAGGACTTCGTGCGCACCCAGACCGACCTGCGCCCTGCTGGTGCGCACCGACACCGGCACGCTGCTGCGGGCCGCGGACGTGGTCGAGGGTGGTTCGGAGTACGGGCTTCTTCGTGTGGTGCGAGCCAGGGCGGGCTCACCCCCACCCCCGACGACACGCTGTTCCTGCGAGCATCCGGCGGTGCTGCGCGGCACCTTCGAGGTGAGCCCTGGCCGACGGGTCGGTCGTGGAGGTCGCCCCGGCCTTCGAGCGGTTGGCCGAGCGGCTGCAGGACTACTCCGCCCGAAGCCGGTGGCGAAGGTCTGCGGGGTGAACCCGTCGGTGATCGTCGACCTGGCCCGCGATGGTGGCCGGGGGCCGCACCAAGCTCTACGAGGGCTTCGACACCTCGAAGCACTACCACGGCGACCTGATGGAGCGGGCCATGAACCTGCTGCTCGCCCTCACCGGCAACTGGGGCCGCAAGGGCACCGGTCACGACACCTACCTCACCCACCCCTTCGACGGTTCCTACCTGCAGAGCCTCAAGCCCGGCCCGGGCATCGAGGCCGCCGAGGCGGTCGTGCAGATGCTGCGAGGCCACCTTCGGCGAGGGCCGAGGGCCCGGACGGCCCCGATCCCGCCGCCCCCGCTCCCCCTGCCCGTCCGACGATCTGGGACTTCATGGCGCATGGCGGCGGCTGGGGGCTCCACCACCCCCCCGTTCTTCCTGTGGTTGGACCACGCGGGCTACCGCGAGGTGTTCGAGCGGGCCGACTGGGGCGACTCGCCCCGGCCCATTCGCCGAGTACGTGGAGGAGTCGGCCGACGGGTGGGCGGCCGATGCACCGGCCCGGTCCCGACATCGAACCCCGGGTGTTCCTCGAGGGCGCCACCAACGCACTGCGCCGCACGCGGGGCGGCGCCCACATGCTGCTCGAGCACCTGTGGCCGAAGCTGTCGATGGTGGCGGTGATCGAGCAGCGCATGAGCTCGGTCGGCGCTGCACGCCGACATCGTGCTGCCCGCCGCCCAGGAGGCCGAGCGGGTCAACCTGCAGTACCCGATCTCGCACTCCCTCGAGATCGTGTTCTCCGACCAGGCCGTCGAGCCGGCGGGTGAGGCCCGCAGCGACTGGTGGATCCACGCCGCGCTGGCCGATGCCATCGCTGCTCGGGCCGCGGAGCGGGGCATCGGCGACCTGCCGGTCGGATGGGGAGCCCAGCGCCCGCTGGCGCGAGCTGGGCGCCGCCTTCGACGGCGACGGCAACCTCCGCGAGGAGGAGGCGGTGATCGACGAGCTGATCCGCGACACCGCGCTCACCGGGGTGATCGACGAGAACACGTCACTGGCGACGCTGCGCGAGACCGGTTGGGCCCGGGTGCAGGGCAACGGCTGCCTGCCCATCGGCCGCTGGCTCGGCAGCCCGATCACCACCGACGAGACCTTCTGCGCGCTGCGCTGGCACGTCGAAGGCGGCATGCCGTACGCCACGACGACGGGCCGGGCCACGTTCTACGTCGACCACCCGTGGTTCCTCGAGGCCGGCGAGGAGCTGCCGGTGCACAAGGCGCCGCCGGCCATCGGCGGCGACCACCCCTTCGTGCTCACCGGCGGTCATCCCCGCTGGAGCATGCACGCCACGCAACGCCACCAACCCGCTCATGTTGGAGACCACCCGGGGGCATCCGACCCTCGGCATGCACCCCGCCGATGCCGACCGACTTGGGCATCGACGACGACGACTGGGTGGAGGTGGGCAACGACGTGGGTTCGTTCAGGGTGAGGATGCGTCGCTCACCGGGCGGCACGGCCCGGCCAGGTCGTGATGTACGCGGCCTGGGATCCCACGATGTTCCCGGGCTGGCACGACGGCACCCAGGTCGAGGCCGGCATGGTCAAGTGGCTGCACCTGGCCACCGGGTGGGGCCACCTGCGCTACATGCCGATGCACTGGCAGCCGGTGCACTTCGACCGGATGCACCGTGTCGACGTGGTGCCCGCCGAGCGGGGGTGACGCCCGTCTCTCTCGGTCAAAGAAGGGATGCGAGGAGGTACGGGCCCGGATCTCCGCTCGGTGATGGGTTCGGCTGCGGGTCCCCGCTCGGTGACGGGAACGGCCTGTCGGGTGACCGACCGGCTCAGGTGAGGGCCTGGCGGCACGCCTCCACGCCGGCGACCAGATCGGCGGCGGCCCCCTCGTCCAGGGCGGCGTAGGCGGGTTGCACCAACTCGTCGGTCAGCGCCTCGGCTCGGGCCATCAGGTCACCGTCGGCGTCGGTGCTGGTGGGTGTGTCCTCGTCGGACCAGCCGAACATGGCCAGATCGCCGGGCCGGGCGATGGCGTGGGCCCGTAGCACGTCGAGCCCGACGGCCCGCACGGCCAGCAGGTGGGCGCTGCCCGAAGCTCTCTCAGCACGTGCAACTGCTGGAGGGCCCGACCCGCAGGGTCGTCCACCAGGGGCTCGGCGGCCACCGCCACGTAGAGGGCGAGGCCGGTGGGATCGGCGGCCGCCATCACGGTGTCGGCCGCTGCGCAGAACCGGTCGAGGCCATCGATGCCGGCCAGCTTGAGCCGCCCGTACTGGGCGGCCGCCTCGAAGTAGGCCCGGCCGGCGTCCCGGGGCGCCGCCTGGCTCGACCCGCGTCCCACATGGCCTGGATCAGGGTCGGGTTGAAGTACCCCGAACACGGCGGCCACCACCGAGGCCTCGACGTCGCCCAGCACCCCACCCCGGCCTATGAAGTAGAAGGTGATCGGGTCCAGGTCGTGGCGCTGGGCGATCGGTGCGGTCTCAGGGGCGAAGAAGAACGCCCAGGCGATGTCGTGGATGGGTGTGCAAACGGCGTCGACGAGCTCGTCAGGGGTCATGGTCGCTCAGGCTACCGCCGTCATCTCACCGTCGATCTGCCATGCCGGCGGCCGCCACCATTCGCCTGCCCGACCCGCCGGGGTCGATGCGGCGAGATCAGTCGTTGGGGTCGGGACGCGTGAGCTGATCCAGGAACACCCGCAGCAGTCGGGACGTGACCTCGGGGGGAAGGGCGTCGAGGAGGTGGTTCACCTCGGCCATCTCACCCCCAAGCGATTCCGCCCCGATGCCGGCCATGGCCATGAGGCCCTCGATGTCCTCGTCGCTCAGGGTTCCCAGGTCGACGTCGGCCACCAGGTCGGCCAGGCCACCGCCGGTGGTGGCGGGTCGGGCCCGCACCTGGGCGACGGCTTCGGCCAGGTTCGCGGCCCCACTCGTCGATGCGGGCGGTGCTCCACGGCAGCATCGTGACGTGCAGGCTCGGTCCGAAGGCGCCGTGGCCCAGCTGGGGGTACATGTGCCACCCCTTGGCCTCCATCACGTCGGCCACCGCGAACACGTCGACCGGCAAGCCGTCGCCCCCGTTGCCACCCCCGCCGTCCGGGTCGCTGTCTGCCCCCACGGCCAGGAGGCAGATCTCGGGCGCTCCGACGATGCGGAGGCCATCGATGCCTTCGACCAGTTCGACCGCCCGTGCCGTGGCGGCCCGCAGCTCCTCGGCGATGGCCAGGTAGCCGTCACGGCCGAAGTGACGCAACGTGGCCCACGTCGAAGCCAGAGGCCCCCGGACTTGGAGCTCTGGATGGTGGCGTTCGCCAACCACATAGCCCGGCCAGTCGCCGTAGGCGAAGAACTGGTGCCTGCGCAGGGCCGCGTCGCGGTACAACACGATCGACGAACCCTTGGCGCACAGCACGTACTTGTGGAAGTCCATCGAGATGGAGGTCACCCCGGCGACGGTGAGGTCGAACTCGGGCACCTCGGCGCCGCAGGCTCGCGCCAGCGGCAGCAGAAACCCGCCGATGCAGCCGTCCACGTGGAACAAGAGGCCTCTGTCCAGGGCGAGCTGGCCGATCTCGGCGATCGGGTCCACGCAGCCGTGGGGGAACGAGCAGGCCGAGGCCACCACCAACACGGTGCGGTCGGTGACAGCGGCGGCCAGGGCGTCCACGTCGGCCCGACCGGTCCGGGCGTCGACCGGGGCCACCACCGCCTCGAGGTCGAGGTACTCGCAGGCCTTGTGGAAGGCGGGATGGGCCGACACCGGCAGGACGATCTGGCCCTTCCCTCGACCGGCCGGTGGGCCCGGGACCAGTCCCGGGCGGCCTTGACCGCCAGCATGCAGCTCTCGGTCCCTCCGCTGGTGAACGAGCCGACGACCTCGGGGCCTCCCCGCAGGTGGTCTCGTGCCATGGCCACCACCTCACGCTCGAGGCGGGGCAGGCTGGCGAAGGCGGTGGGATCCAGGCCGTTCTCCCACAGGTACATGGTGTAGGCAGCCTCGGCCACCTCCCGCCCCTCCTGGGTGGCCAGGAAGATGCTGGTCAGCATCTTGCCGTCGTCCCAGGTGACGTCCCCGACTTCATCGACGCCAACTCGGCGAGGACCTCATCTGGGGCCGTGCCCTGGCGGGGGAAGGCCGTGTGGGCTCTGGTACCCGTTTCGGGATCGGTGCTGGTCGGGTTCGTTCCGCCGGGGTGCATGCCGCCTGCCTCCTGGTCCTAGGGTTCAGACACCCTAGCCACGCTCGCCCGGGGGGCGGGACCGGATGCGACGGAGGGAGACGACACTCGATGACGCGTGACGGCGGCCGGGAGGCCAGCGGGGTCCGATGGGCGGAACGCTTGGGTCTCACTCCGCGGCAGGGTGTCTGGGACGAGGTCCGCAAGGCGGTGGTCGGCACCGAGGGCACGCCCGGGACGCAGTGGGGGCTGTCGTCGGTGCGGATCTTAGAGCCCGCGCATCGGCCTGCCCACGTGGTGGGGTCGGCGCCGCGACGACGGGCTCACACCCATCTACAACTTCGTGAACCGCAACCGCCCACCCAAGGACGCGCCCTACTCGGTGAGGGTCGACCGCTGCCGTGACTGGAACGGCGGGCAGTGGACCTATGACAGCCACGTCGGTACCGACTCACGCTGGTGGGCACCCCGATCACGACCACCGCACCCGGTCGGGTGGTCCGCGTGGCGCGCGAGTTCGACCACGGCGGTCTCAAGGTGTGCATCGACCACGGTCGGGGCTGGTTCACCACCTCGGGTCACCTGTCCCGGGCCCTGGTGGCCGAAGGCGACGTCGTGGGCCAGGGGCCAGGTCGTGGGTCTCTCGGGTGCTTCGGGGGTCGAGTTCCTCCTCTTCTTCCCCTGGGTTGCGCCCCACCTGCACCTCAACGTCTGGTTCGACGGGGAACCACGGACCCCTACGCCGCGCCTGGCGAGGTGTCGCTGTGGCGCGAGCACAACGATCCCCGACCCGTTTCACCCTCACCCCCGCCCGCCGACTTCGAGGGCAGCCGCTGGGATGCCGACGGGGTCGAGGCGTCGATCGAGGCCTGCCGCGACCCCGGCGGTACGGGCCGCGGCACGGGCGGCCGACACCCCAGAACGCGGGCGGCCGAGGTCCTGTTCTGGCGCAACCTCACCCCGGCCGCCTTCTCGGAGTTCCCGCCGCTGTACCTGGAGGTGGGTGAGCGGGAGCCGTTCCTGGATCTACCCACCCGTCCCGAGGACCACGTCGGCGCGGCGCTGCCCCCCGGCTACGGGTGAGCTGACAGGATGGGGCCATGACCTACCAGGCTCCTCCGGGCACCTCCGAGACCAAGGCAGCGGTGCTGGGCGCCGCCCACCGGCTCATGGCCGCGAACCGGGTCGACACCTTCACCGCCATCGGCGTCCCCCTGGTCATCGACCGCCGCGAGGGATACCGGTTCTGGGATCTCGACGGCCACAAGCTGTTGGACCTGCACCTCAACGGGGGTGTGTTCAACCTGGGCCACCGCCATCCCGAGGTGGTGGCGGCCCTGGTGGCGGCGACCGAGCGCTACGACATCGGCAACCACCACTTCCCCTCCGAACCCAAGGTTGCCCTGGCTGCCGAGCTGCTGGCGGTCACCCCGGGGGACCGCCTGGAACGGGTCGTGTTCACCCCCTCGGGCGGCGAGGCCATGGACCTGGCCATCCGGGCCGCCCGGCGGGCCACGGGCCGGCGGGCCATCGTGGCCTGGGACTGCGCCTTCCACGGTCGCAGTGGCCTTTCGGGCGCAACCGGTGATCCCAGAAAACGGCCGCGTCGTTCCTCTCCGACCAGCCCGCCGACCTGCGCACCGTCCCCTACGGCGACCTCGACGCCCTCGACGAGGCTCTCGCCGCCGGCGACGTGGCCGCGGTGTTGGCCGAGGTGATCCCCGCCACCGCCGGGTTCCTGCCGCCCCCCGAGGGCTATTACCCCACGGTGCGCGAGCGCTGCGACCGGGCCGGCACCTTGCTGGTGGCCGACGAGGTGCAGACCGGGCTGGGACGCAGCGGCCGGGCATGGGCCATCGAAGGCTTCGGCGCCGAGCCCGACATCCTGGTCACCGGAAAGGGCCTGTCGGGGGGCATGTACCCGATCTCCACGGTCCTGTTGTCGGCGGCCAGCGGCGCCTGGCTGTGCGACGACGGTTGGGGGTACGTGTCGACCTTCGGCGGGTCCGATCTGGGCTGTGAGGTGGCCCGCACCGTCCTGGCCTTGAGCCTGGCGCCCTCGACCCTGGAGCGGGTGGCCCGCACCGGGGAGCGCTTCGCCGAGGGCTTCGCCCGGATCGCCGCAGCGCACCCGTTCCTGGTCGAGGTGCGCCGCTGCGGGGTGATCATGGGCCTGCGCTTCGACGACCGCCTGGGCGCCATCGCCATGGCCCACGCCCTCTACGAGCGAGGCCGGCGTGTGGGCCGTGTTCGCCGGCTTCGACACGTCGGTGTTGCAGTGGAAGCCGGGCCTGCTGGTCAACGACGACTTCGTCGACGAGGCCCTGGCGCGCTTCGAACGTGCCATCACCGGCGTGGAGGCAGAGCGAGGGTTGGCATGAGCGTCAGCCGGCACGACTTACGCCCAGGACCCCGAAGCCCAGGTGGCCGCCCTGGCCGAGGTGACCACGCCGCCTTGCCCGCATTCGGTCTGGCCACCGACGCCGACCTGGAGGTCGTGACCGAACGCGAGAACGCCGTGTTCCGGGCCCAGATCCACCGGCACCTACGCCGTGCGAGTGCACCGGGCGGGCTACCACACGACCGCGGAGCTGGGATCCCATGCCACCTCGACCGGGCCCTGCACGCCGAGGGGGTGGTGGCCACCGCCCCGGTGGTGACCACCACCGACGGTGCGGTCGTGACCCACGTGGCCCACCCCTCGGTTCCCGAGGAGCGCCAGGTCACGGTGCTGGGCTGGGTGGAGGGCACGGTGCTCTCCGAAGCCGAAGCCGAAGCCGAAGCCGAAGCCGAAGCCGAAGCCGAAGCCGAAGCCGAAGCCGAAGCCGAAGCCGAAGCCGAAGCCGAGGCCGCCATCTACCGGCGGGTCGGCGAGCTGATGGCCCGCCTGCACCGCCATGGCGGCACCTGGGAGCGTCCCGAGGGCTTCGACGTGCTGGCCTGGGATGCCGACGGCCTCCTGGGCGAGGACCCGACCTGGGGCCGGTTCTGGGACGCGGGGTTGGTGGATGCCGACGGCCGGGCCCTCCTCGGCCGCTTCCGCGCATGCCCGGGAGGTGCTCCGGGACCTGGGCACCGGTCCCGAACACTTCGGGCTGGTCCACGGCGACTTCCTGCCCGAGAACCTGCTGGTGGGACCGAGGGGGACGTCGGCTGATCGACTTCGACGACTCCGGGTTGGGCTGGTACCTCTTCGACATCGCCACCGCGCTTTTCGTGCCCTCGAGCGACGACTCCTACGCCCAGGTGTGCGACGGGTTCGTGGCCGGGTACCGGTCGGTCCGCGCCCTGCCCGACGAGCAGGTGGCGATGCTGCCGCTGTTCCTGGCGTTGCGGGCCGCAACCTACGTGGGGTGGATGGACACCCGCTCCCACACGCGCTTCGCCCAGGACATGGGCCCGCTGGTGGCCGCGGGGGCGCTGGACATGATCGGTGCGCTCATGGCCGATGCCGACGCCGGATTCTGAATCGAATCAGAGTCACTCGGTTTCCGGCCCGTTCGCCGGTGAGGCCAGCGGGAATCGGCCGATCCGCTCCGATTCCTTACGGATCGGTGGGCGATCAGCAGGTGAGGCGGCCGATGAGCGGGCCGAGCACGTCGCGCAGGTCGTCGGCGGTGACGGCGCTCATGTCGGGTCCGCCGTCGAGCAGCCACCGGACCGCACGCTCGGGTTCGTCGATGACGCGGGCGCAGAGCGTCGGCGACGAGGTGTCCGAGGCCGAACGGCGCAGTCGACCGAGCGCGTCGCCGATCCCGCCGGCGCGGTCGTACTCGAGGACGAGCCGGTAGAGGTCGTAGAGGTCCGAGGCTCGCTTGCGTGGCTCGCGGGGTCGGCCGCCGAGCACCGGCGCCGGCCTTCATGGCGACGAGGGCCGAAGGTGTCGCCACACGGATCGACGCGTGCTGCGTTCCGGCGACGATCTCGGTCTCGGTGGCCGTGTCGAGTGCCCAGCGGTGGCTCACGACGAACAGCCGGTCGTCGAGGTCGACACCGTCGAGGTCCCGTACCGGAAGGACTCGGTGTCGATCACGTCGACCTTGACGCCGTCGACGAGCACTCGGTTCGGGTTCGACGGATCGGGCGTGCCGATGCTCGACGTGATCACCTCGACGGCCGTGGGCACCGTGGTCTCGGTGACGGTGTCGACGTCCTGGGTCGCCCGGTGCACCGCTGCCAGCCGGCACATGACGGCGAGGCCGCCGACGAGCGCGTAGGCGCCGAGGTCTGCGCTGGCGAGTCTCGCGGTGGCGTGGACGAGTCGTGCCGCGGTGCCGTCCACGTCGCCGGCGAGGACGATGCGCTCACCAGACACGGGCGAGTCCTTCGGTTGCCAGTCGGCGAGGATCTCGGAGCCTCGGGCACGGTCTTGCGCGAGGTCGAGCGCGGCGAAGAGCCCGTGTGCGAAGCGCCAGTGGCCCCACTCGTCGCTCGGCCGGTCGACTCGCTCGGCGCACACCAGCGGCGTCGGCGCGACCGCCACCGTGCAGGCCCGCTCCTCGAACAGTGTCGCCTCGCCGAGTCGGAGCGTGGCCTGGCGCAGCTCCGCCGCCGACGGAACGTAGAAGTCGGGCGGGTACGCGCTCCCGATCGCCATGGGCGCACCCCAGGCCGCCGCGCCCACGCCCACGACCGCCCACCCAGGTCCGGGCCCGTCGAGGTTGACACCGAGCACGTCGTAGCTTGCGGCGTCGCCCGTCGGTGGCAGCTCGGCGAGCCCGGGTCGGGCAGGGAACTCGTCGGCGAGCGCCCAGGAACAGCTCCAGGACGCGGCCGGCCGTCAGCACGGACAGCGACGCGTCCCTGAGTCGCTTCGCCGCCGCGACGATCGCCGAGTGCGACAGCGACACCCGCCGAGCCACCTCACGCATCGAGGGTGGATCGTCCGGGGCCATCAGGAGTGCGGCTGCCCAGGAGATCCCGGCGGAGCCGGAGATCGGCTTCGGTGGCGCGCCCGCAGTCGTTCGCTCGGCGGGGGGGACGTCGGCGTCGATGTGCACGCCCTTCGCCCGCAGCACGACGTGACCCACGGTCCAGCCACCCCCACCCGGCGTCGCGCAGCGCTTCCCGGGCAGGTGCCGTGATCAGGTCGCCGACGACGACGTTGGTGACCGACGTCCCGCGCTTCGGCGTCGAGGCGACGATCCGCGAGACGGTGCCAGGGTTGACCACGGACGCCGCCGTGATCGCGATTGGCACCCCGATGCCGTCGACGGTGACGACGAGGTCCGCGACATGGTCCGTGCGGTTCTCGGTGACGTCATGTCGAGTGAGCGTCAGGCCTGCGCGCGAACGCTGAGCATCCCTGCGACGTGAGGTCGGCCTTGGTAGTGCGGGCCATGTCCGTGAGCATAGCCAGCGGTCGGTGGATACTTATAAGTTACCGCCGACCGGTTGCTCAGCCCCCGCCGAGCCGCGTCAGCGGAAGCCCCGGCCGCGCACGCCGGTTGCGTAGCAGTCGTCGATGAGCTGATCGTCGGAGCGGACCCGGGCGGCGTCGAAGCGCTCGCGGTGGACAAGTTGGTCGAGGGGCCGCCGGGGACGCGGCGGCGGGTGGTGACGGGGGTAGCCCAGCGCCGGCATCGTGGGCAGCGCGAAGTGGTCGGGCACGCCGAAGACCTCGCGCAGGCGCTGATCGACGCGGTATCCCGTTGGTGTAGTTGGTGGCGGCGAGGCCCAACCGGGTGGCCATGAGCCACATGTTCTGCACGCACATGGCCAGGGGCTGCGAACAGGCGCCCAGGGCGGGCAGGGCGGGGCAGGGGGTAGGGGTAGGCCGGCCATGGCCCGCACGTCGCCGTACCACCAGGCACACCAGCGCGCCGGCGGCCAGCAGCGATCGGGGGTTGGCGACCCCCTGGGAAGGTGGGGTCGAGGGAGCGCGACCAGCTCCACGGTGGGCGCAAGGGCGTCAGACGACGGACCGCTTGCTCTCCGGGGTGCGCAACCACCAGCAGCTCCCAGGGCTGGGCGTTGCCGCCGAGGGCGCCCAGCGACCCGCCTCGAGGATCAGGTCCAGGTGGTCGTCGGGGATGGCCCGGTCGGCGAAGGCCCGGGCCGAACGGCGGCTGCGCATGACGGCCAGCAGACTGGCGCTCAGGTGGTCCGTACCGCGTCGAGGTTGGGAACCAGCTCGTCGCCGTGGGCCGGGGTGACCACGACCTCTTCCTGCTCGGCCACCTCGGCGCGCTCCCCAGGAACGGGCGGCGACCCGGCGGGCGTTGTGGCGCACCGGGAGCATGCGCCGGTAGATCTCCTCTTCGAGCTCGACGGTCGAGCCGGCCACCCCGGCGGACTCGACCACCTCGAGGAGGCGAAGCACCGCCTCGGTGTCCACGGGGCGGTCCGAGGGCTTGACCTGTGGGGGTTCGGGGGAGCTCCATCACGATGCGTTGGGGGTCACCGCTTTACCGCGACAGCAGCCGCTCGTAGCCTTTCGGGCACCTCTTCGAGGGTGACCCGGTGGGAGATGGCGGCGTCGATGTCGAGGCGGCCCGAGGCGGCCAGGTCCAACACGGCGGCGATGGTCGTGCTTGGTGGGAGGCGAAGGAGCCCTATGACCGAGTACTCCGGCCAGGGCGAACAGGGCCTGGGGGTAGGGGATGGGTGGGAGAGCCAGGGTCCCACGCCCACCAGCACCAGGCGACCGGCCGGGAGCAGCGCTGAGGCACCCCAGGGTGGCTGCGGTCGGGGTGGCCCACGCACTCGAGCACCACCTCGGGGCCCCGCCGGTCGGTGGCGGTGCGCACCTCGGCGACCACGTCGGTGGCGGGGGCGCCGGCGGGGCCGAGCACCGTGGCCTCGGGCGCCGGCCTGCCGGGCCCGTTCGAGCAGGCGCCGGAGGGGGAGGTGTCGACGGCCACCACCCGGCCCCGCGCCCAGCAGGGCGGGCCAGGACCACCGCCCATCGAGCCGAGCCCACCGACGCCGATCACCACCACCTGCTCGCCCGGGCGCAGCCGGGCCCGGCAGGCCCAGCACGTGGTAGCGGGCTGGCCACGCAGTCGGTGGACACGGCGGCAGCCGCCATGGGTCACCGCGTCGGGGATCCGCCACCAGGGTGGCTGCGGGCACCCCGGATGTAGTCGGCGAAGGCGCCGTCGAGGTGCACCCAGGCCTGGGCGAGGCTGCTGGGCAGGCTTCGGGGGCGCCAGCCGCGCCAGGTGCGGCAGCGCCCCGCAGCCCGAGCCGATGCTGATGGCCACCCGGTCACCCAGCGACCAGCCCGTCACATCCTCCGCCGAGGGCCACGACGGTGCCGGCCGGTTCGTGACCCCAGGGTCAGGGGCAGGGGCGACGGGGTGGGCATCCCTTCGATCATGGAACTCGGGCGCGTCCCCATGACACTGTCAATGCTGGCCGGCATCCGGCGACGGGCAGAAAGCAGCAGGCCCGGGTCGTGACCGCCTGCGCCGTCGGGGGCCTCAGCTGCGGCGGGTGGCCTGGTAGTGGGTCAGGGCGTGGGCGGCCAGGCCAATGCCTCACGGGATGGTTACCCCGTAGAAGTGGTTTCGACGGCAACAGACCGCTTGCGAACCGCATCTGTCGCCGATCTCTCGTTGGCTCGGTGTCTCTGGTCGAAGCGCGCTCGCCGCCCGGGGGTGGTGGGCTGGTCTGACCGGTCGTCCTGACGTCCTCGCCGCGCCGCCCCGCGGTCGGGACCTCGTGCTCTGCCACGGACCGCCGGTGTGCGGCAACGTGGAGAAGTGACAGCCAACGCTGCAGTGGTGGCTGCCCAGGACGGGTCGCTGGGGACCCGCATCGACTGCGACGACCTGTGCCGCTACTACCACGTCGGGGGTAGCGAGGTGCGCGCCCTCGACGACGTGGACCTGCACGTGGACGAGAGCGCCTTCGTCGTGGTGCTCGGCGCGTCCGGCTCGGGCAAGACCACCCTGCTCAACATGCTCGGGGCGCTCGACACCCCTACCGCCGGGTCGGTGCGGGTGAACGGTGTCTATATCACCCACGCCTCCCGCGAGGCACGCCGCCAGGTACGCCGGCGCACGGTCAGCTTCGTCTTCCAGAGCTTCAACATCTTCCCGGGGCTGACCGCGGCCGAGAACGTGCAGTTCGGCGCTGATGCCGCCGGGCGGGACGACTCGGCCGACGTCGCCCACCGGGTGCTGGATCGGGTGGGGCTGGCCGAGCGGGCCGACCACTTCCCGCACCAGCTCTCCGGCGGGGAGCAGCAGCGGGTGGCCATCGCCCGCGCGCTGGCGACGGGCAACCCAATCATCCTGGCCGACGAGCCCACCGGCGAGCTCGACTTCCGGACCGGCGTGCAGATCCTCGAGCTGTTGCGAGAGCAGGCCGAGGCCGGCAAGACGGTGGTCGTCGTGACCCACAACCGGGAGATCTCCCGCGTTGCCGACCGGGTGGTCGAGCTCTCCAGCGGCCACATCGTGCTCGGACGGACCGCCGGCCGGTGGCCGGGCGGCCGTCGGCGACCTGCACTGGTGAGGCCGCGATGGCCATCCCCACCCTGTCCCGCCCGACCTCCGGCCACCGGCAGGTCCTTCGCCCGCCGCGGCACCGGCACCCCCGGCACTCCTCCATGGCCGCGCTGTGGCTGCGGTGGATCGGCCAGGACCTGCGCCATCGCTGGCTGCTGGTCACGGCCATCGCCCTCGTCCTCGCGCTGGGCACCGGGACCTACGCCGCCCTGTCCAGCACCGGCGAGTGGCGCACGCAGTCCAACGACGCGTCCTTCGCGCTGCTAGGACTGCACGACGTCGAGGTGGCCCTGACGCCCGGCGCGGTACTGCCGCAGGGAGCGCTCACCGCGATTCTGGCGTCCTCAGACAGCGCGGACACCGTGACCAGTTCGACCGAACGGCTCGTGGTACCCACCCAGGTGCTGGTGGCGACTCCGGATGGCGAGGAGGTGCTGGTGCCCGGCCGGGTGCTGGGAGCACCTCTGGACTCCGATGTGGACGCGGTGCACATCAACTCCGGGCGGGCCGTCGAGGCGGCCGACCCGGTGCCCACGCTCGTGCTCGAGCAGAAGTTCGCTGCTGCTCATGACCTGCCCAGCCAGGGCATTGTGACGGTGCGGGCGCGTCGAGGTTCCCTATGTCGGCGTCGGGATGGGGCCGGAGGACTTCGTTGTCGATACCGGTGGAGTGGGGTTCTTCGCTGCCGATTCCGGGTTCGCCGTGACCTACACGACGCTGGAGGGCGCCCAGCGCATCGCCGGGGCACCCGGCGTGGTGAACGACCTCGTGCTCACTCTCGAGCCGGGGGCCGACACTGGGGAGGTGGTCGCCGACCTGAAGGATGCCCTTGCGGGTGCGGACCCGCCGCTGGCCGCGGGTGTGACCACCCGTGACGATGAGCTCTCCTACCAGGTGCTCTACGACGACATCGAGGGTGACAGCCGGTTCTGGACGGTCGTGTCGTTGCTGATGGTCGCCGGCGCCACCCTCGCCGCGGTGAACCTGATCGGCCGGGTGATGGAGGGCCAGCGCCGCGAGATCGGCATCGGGATGGCGCTCGGCTCACCGAGGCGCCGCCTAGCGATCCGTCCGTTCGTGCTCGCCCTGGCGATCGCCGTTCTTGGCGTGCTGCTCGGCCTCGCCGTGGGGGCGCTGCTGATCGGGCCGCTGCGTGACGTCTACTCCACGCTGCTGCCACTACCGGTATGGCAGACACCGTTCGTGGTCCAGCCCTTCCTCCTCGCCGCGACCATCGGCGTCCTCGTGCCCCTGCTGGCCACGGCCTTCCCGGTGCGCCGCGCGCTGCGCGTCGAGCCGGTCGAGGCGATCCGGGTCGGACACCTGGCCGCCTCCGGAGCGGGCTGGTCCGGCCTGGCACGGCACCTGCCCGGCCGCTCGTTCGGGCAGCTCCCAGTGCGCAACGTGCTGCGCACTCCGCGCCGGACGGCCCTCACCGCGCTCGGCGTAGCGTCGGCCATCGGCCTGCTCGTCGGTCTCGGCGGGCTGCTCGACTCCTTCCAGGCCACGCTCGACGTGGCGGAGGCGGAGTCGACCACCGCCGCCCCCGATCGCCTCGAGGTGACGCTGGACGGGCTGCACCCGGTCACCGATGACACCGTGACCGGTGTCTCCGCGGCGCCGGGCGTCGCGTCGGCCACCGCGACGGTGGAGCTGCCCGCCACCGCCCGGACGTCCACCGGCTCGGTCGAACTGCATGGTCGAGGTGCTCGACCGGGCCAGCGCGCCCTGGCACCCGACCGTCACCGCAGGCGAGGCCGCCGGTGGCCTGCTGCTCACCCAGATCGCTGCCGCCGAGATTGGGGTCCAGCCCGGTGACACCCTCACGCTCGACCACCCGGCGGTCACCGCTACCGGCCTGGAACCCCGCGAGACAACGATCGAGGTCGCCGGCACCCACCCGTACCCGCTGCGGCCCTTCGCCTACCTTGACCCCGCCACCGCCTCAGCGTTCGGCACCTCCGGGTTGGCAAGCGCCGTCGTCATCGAGCCCGAACCGGGAGCCGACCCCGACAATCTGCGCACCACGCTGGCCCAGGTGCCCGGCGTCGCGAGCGTGACCTCACCCCTCGACCTGGTCGAGCAGATGTCGGGGACGCTCGACATGTTCACCGGCATCCTCGGCGTCGTCGCCCTCGTGGCGCTGCTGCTGGCGATCCTCATCGCGATCAACTCCGCGAGCATCTCGGCCGAGGAGCGCCGACGCGAGCACGCCACCATGCTGGCCTACGGGCTGTCCCACCGGCGGGTGGTCGGCCTGAGCATGCTCGAGGGGGTGCTGATCGGGCTCCTCGGCACGATCCTCGGGCTGGCTCTGGGGTGGGCGCTGACCCGGCTGATGGTCTACGGCCAGCTCCCCCAAACCCTGCCCGAGGTGGCCATGACCGCCGAGGTGGCAGCGCGACGGTGCTCATCGCGGTCGTCCTCGGCGTCGCCGCCGCCGCGCTCGCCCCGCTCGTCACCACACGCCGGCTGGCCCACATGGACGTCCCCGGAACGCTGCGCCTGGTCGAATAGCAGCCGGGCGCCCCCGCCTGAACCCGCAGGGGCGGCCGGTCGTTCCCCGGTTCTGTCGAGTCCCGTGTCGCCCGCTGGATCACCGGCCGCCCTGCTCGTGGTCGTGATGCTGGTGTGCCCCCGGATCGTGGCGCCTGTCGGGGGGTCGATGGGCTGTGGGCGGCGGCCACTGGGGGTGTGCAGTGAAGGTGGCACCCGATGAAGGAGGTCCGCTATGGCTGTGCACAGCCCACCTACATCCCCCGCCGCCGGCTCGAGCGGGAGGCACCCAGCACCGGGCTCGGTTCGCCGTCACCGGCTGGGTGCAGGGCATCCTCGGCGCGATGGCCGGACGTCCTGGGGCGCTTTCATCTGCTCGGCGGCGACGAGCGGTCGGTCGGCCTGGGTGGTCAGGCGTCCTGGCAGGTCAGCGAGATCGACCCCACATCGGGCTGGGCCTGCTTCACCGGTGGCGTCCTGGTCCTGCTGTTCAGCCCCTTGTGCGCGCGCTGCGCGCCCCGGACGTGCCCGCTGTCGCGGGTCGCCGAGCCGCACCGGCGGGTCCGGGGTGACGTGCTCAGCGCCCGCGGCCGGCGATCTCCGGGCCGTGACTCGTTGCCTGTGGGTCCAGGACATCACCCTCGGTGATGGCCTGACTGCTCGCCTACTGGGTCAGCCATCCCGTGGGGCATCGGCCTAGCCGTCCACGCCCTCACCCAGTACACGTCGACACACCGAAGCCCGGTAGCCGGCCGGTAGCGACAGGGAGACGCTTCACGTCCTCGGGACCGCGAGGGCCCGCACGAGCGCCGCCCTGACGGCCGCTGGTCGGGCGCTCCTCAGCATCGGCGGCTCGCGGCGTCAGTGCGGTGCTTGCTGGCCAGCGGCGCGCAAGACGTAGGCCGGCACTAGCGAACGGGATCGGAAGCGGGCTCGTCGGTGAACACCGCCAGCGCGACCGACGTACGGGTCATCGTCAGGCCGACGATGGCCGGCGCGCACCGGCTGTGACCCGGATGCGCGTGCGTGCCCACGGCATATCACCGTGGCTCGTGCCCGGCCGTGGCCATGCGACCGCCATACTCGGCGAGCCCCGCGGGCTCGAGTGCGGGTGACCGGTCGACGCGGTTGCCACGGTCGCCGATCCGGTACGGGGGGACGTGTGGCGGGGCTCCTCGGTGGATCGAGGCATAGGCACAGGATGATGGAGAAGTCCGGCGGGTCGCAAGTTGGATGACGATGAGCCACTGTGGCCCGGGCGACTGTGCGCGGATCGCGTCACATCTCTCTGGACTCCTGCCATCATGGACGCACGGGCGTGCCTTCGGTTGCGTGCTGTCGATGTCGGTGTCGGTCCTCCACACCTCGGTGGAACATGACGCGCCAGGCCGCTGGTCGTCGCCGCGTTGGAGGACTGCGTCGATCGGGACTGGAGTCGACCAGCGTCCCATCCCTGCTCGGTCATCACGTCGACGATCGAGTCACCGTGTGTAGGCCGGGTCGTCGTAGCCCAGGTGGTCACGCAGCTCCCCGTGGCGTGGCGCCGGTCGACACCTGGTTAGCCGGTTCATCTTCCGGCATCGGTGTGAGGCTGGCGAACACGGCCTGCAGTGTCGCGACATCCGCGTCCGAACAGGCGGCAGCCTCCGCTCGATCCCGTCGACGACGCCCCGGCGCTGACCCCAGGTTCGCGGCCACGGCCATCGCGATCTGCATCGGCGACCAGACTCGCCACGAGGACGACCACGGTGATGGCCCTGCTCGGTGCCCCGCCGGTCGGCCGGTGCGTGTGTGCCAGCCACACAGCGCCGACGACGGCAGCACCGCGGGGATTCCGAACATGAAGCCGGACACCCCACCGGAGTCGAAGTAGCTCGAGACCGGGGGATGCTCATTCGCGACCAGTTCCACGACGCCTCGTAACGGCCAGGTCGAGTTGCCGTGAGGGCTACCAGCACCACACCGACCGTCCCGACCAGCACCGACGCCAGTGCTGCGGTGGACCGCTTCCTCGTCTCTGACGTGGATTCCTGCCATCGTGATCACCCCCCAACCGCGACCTACTTCGACACAACCACCACGCGACAGACATGACCGAGGCCGGCGACCCCGCTCGGACGGTCGGCACACCCTCGGTGACGCTGTGGGGCGTGTCGACGTCGCGGAGCCGTCAGACCGATCTCTTCCGAGGCCCGCCGCGGGGCGTCGGGTGGTATAGGCTCGATGCGGCCTCGGCCCCGTTGTCGTGGCGACGACGCTGCCTGAGGCGCGGGGTAGCCGTGTCCGGTCCGAGCGGTCCGCGTTGCGCCGGTCGACCAGGTCGTCACGCTCCTGGCTGATCGCGGCGGTCTGGCGGCGGACTTCCTCAGCTCGGCCCCCGTACGTACGATGGACACCGGCCGGGGTCGACCGTCGCCGCGGTTGGACGCCGGTGTGATGCTTTCGCGTGCTGGGCGCGGGGTGTGTGTGTCGATGGCCGGACAGCGGGCATGGCTCGCGGCGCAGAAGCGCTTGATAGATGCTCTTATGACTCTGCTGGCTGGCTATCTCGCTGCTCGGCAGAATGGGGGATCGCGCGGGTGCGGCGTCTGTTGGCGCTGCGTGCGATGGTGGCCAGGGGCACGAGCCAGCGCCAGATCGCCGACGCGCTGGGCGTCACCCAGCCGGCGGTGAGCCGGCGGCTCGGATCTACACGTGACTCTCGACACACGTCGACCCCGAGGTGCTGGTGGAGGCAGCCGCACCGATCTTGACGGAGCTGGCGGCCGAGTGCGGCTACTCCCGGCTTGCGGTGTTCGGCTCGCTGACCGCGGCCAGGCCGCACGCGACTCCGACATCGACCGCTGGTGCAGGCCCCCGAGGGGACGTCCACGTTCGACTTCCTCCGGTTCCGGCAACTGATCGAGAACGTGCTGGGACATCAGGTGGACCTGGTGTCGTACGGCGGGCTGAAGCCCGCGGTGGATGACGACATCCGTCGTGAGGCGGTGCTGCTGTGATGGACCGGAAGGCCGCGAAGGAGCTGCTGCACATCCAGGGCTGGCTCGACGTGTCGTGGCGATCGTCGACCACGGCAAGGACGCCTACCTCGCCGATGTCCTGCTCCAGGAGGCCGGTGACTCCCTGATGATGAAGGTGGGGGAGGCCGCGAACAGGCTGTCGCGGCTCGGGGTGCTGGAACCGGATGGAGTCGAGTGGGCCCTCGCCGTGGCGAACCGCAACTTACTCATCCACCAGTACGACCAGATCGACGGGCGGCTGACCTGGCTCACGCTCTCCCGCGACCTGTCGGCCTGGGGCGAGTCGCTGCAGGCGCTGTTCGACGCGGCCCAGCCGAGGTGCACGAAGGCGCCGGATGGGCCGTATCGGGACCCACACCGACGGCTTTCCCCACCGATCCCCGACAGGCCCAGACGGTGCGTCTCGGCATGGGCGAACGCGTCGACGCCCTCGCCACCACCGCCGGCGACGGCGCCTTCGCCGTCGTCGCCACCGCTGTCGGCAAGACCGGGTCAGCGCGTCCTGCGCACGGCGCCGGCACCCCGCCGG
>CAVRDY010000015.1:0-24788 GCA_963719935.1 uncultured Actinomycetes bacterium
CGACGTATCGCTGGCCTCCGCAGAACGCAACGCTCCATCGGCCGAACGCACCGAACCGCACTGGTCGTAGGCCCCGGCGAAGAGGCGGCAGGTCGAGCGCCAGGTGGACGACCGCGGCGTTGGTCTTGTCGAGGTAGGCAGGCGAGGGTGTGGAGAACCACAGAGAGCTCGGGCTCAGCAGCTCGGATCCGCGGTCCGCTGCGGCGTCGGTGGCGGCCGCAGGGTTGGCCGCCCTACGGTTGCCGCCGCTGGCGTGCCCTCACCGGTGCGCTCCGGTCAGCAGCCCGCAGGGCGGCCAGTGCGCGACGACCGGCCTCCACCGCCATCGTGGTGGTGTCCTCGTCGAAGGAGGCGACCGACCGTGTGCCCTTGGCGGCACCCGTACCGAGCGCGGCGGCCGATCGTCGGCGCGCTGCAGGCGCCAGGTCGGCAGGTAGACCCCCCAGTCGTGATGCCCATGGCGGCGACCCTACTTCCGGCAGGCGCAAGATGGACGGTCGGAGTGCACCCACGTTCTCTGGCCGTGAGAGCGAGTACTCTCGGCGCCATGGCCGACCACGACCGCCGCACCGACCGGCACCGACGACGGCCGAGGAGCTCCCCGCCTGGCAGCAGCGCACGGTGCAGCGGTCCCTGAAAGCGCACGCCAGCGAGCGATCTCGAAGGCGCGACCAGCTCATCGAGGCCGCCACCGAGCTGCTGCGCACCACCGGCAAGGCCGACTTCACCGTCCAGGAGGTGGTGGATCGCGCCGGCATGTCGTTGAGATCCTTCTACCACCACTTCGCGACCAAGGACGACCTGCTGCTGGCGCTGCTGGAGGAGACCACCGCCCGCTACATAGCCCGGATCCGGCCCCGCATCGACAAGGAACGCGACGCCCGTCGCAAGCTGGCGGCGCTGCTCACCCAGAGCTTCCGCACCCAGATCTCCGATGACCCTGCTTCGAGAGCCATGGTGTTGTTCCACTGGCACCTCGCAGCGACGCGAACCGAGGAGTTCACCGCCACATTGCGCCCTCAGCGGGAGCTGATCGGCGAGATCCTCACCGAGGGTGTTGCCACCGGAGAGTTCCGCGACGACATCGACGTCGAGGTGATGGCCGGCCTGCTCTCCTCCACGCTCGTCACCTTGCTCGACCTGCGGGTGCTGGGCGTGGATCTCAGCGACAAGGAGATGAAGGCCAAGGACTTCCTGGCCTGGTGCCTAGCCGCCGTCGGCGCCGCGAGCAGCTGATGGACGGCTCGATCTGGAGCTCCAACGTCGGCGCCGCCACCGAACCGTGCCTGCGGCGCAGGGGACCATCAGCGCGGCAGGCCGAGGCCCCGCTGGGCGATCATGTTGCGGTGGATCTCGCTGGTCCCTCCGTAGATCGTGGTGCCGAGAGAGAACCGCAGCATGTGCTCGATCACCCCGTGTTCGGGCGCGGTCGGCTCGAAGTAGCTGCGTAGGGCGTCGGGGCCCATCACCTCCACGATCTCCTGGGCGCGGGCCTCCAGTGCTTCGGAGCTGAAGAGCTTCGACATCGGTCCGGCCGCGTGCACCTCGACGCCCTCCACGCTGAGCCATGCCACCCGGCGCTGCAGCAGGCGCGACACCTCCAGGTCCGCGGCAGCCCGCCCGAGGGCCACGTGCACCTCAGAGTCGTCGCTGCGGGCCCGGCCGTCATCGTCGAGCGCTCCGACCGCCCAACGCTCGAACGCGGTGAGCAGCCGCTCGATCCCCGAGCCGAACCCGGCGCCGTGTTCGGCGGCCAGCGCCACGGTGAGGGTGGTCCAGCCCTCGTCGACCTCGCCGATCCGCCACCGGTCGGATACGCGCACGTCGTTGTAGAAGGTTATGTTCGTCCGCTCGCCCGACAGCGTGTACACGGCCTGAACCTCGACCCCCGTCTGGTCCATGGGCACGAGGAACATGGTGAGGCCCTTGTGCTTGGGAACGTCGGGGTTGGTGCGGGCCAGCAGGAACACGTAGTCGCCGAGCTGGGCGTTGGTGGTGAACATCTTCTGGCCGTCGATCACCCACTCGTCGCCTTCGCGTGTTGCCCTGGTGGCGGCCGCGGCCACGTCGGACCCTGCCTCCGGCTCGGATAGCCCGAGCACGATCACCAGCTCCCCCGCCGATGCCCGCGGCAGGATCTCGCGCCGCTGCTCCTCGGTGCCCGCAGAGCGGATGACGGTGGCGACTATGTTGGTGGTCCCGATGCCGTAGGTGGGGGCATCGGCGAGGCGGAGCTCCTCGTGCAGCACCAGCATCTCGACCGGATCGCGGCCCTGGCCGCCGAACTCCACCGGCCACTGCGGTGCGATCCATCCCCGCTCGTTCAGCGCGGCGGAGAAGTCGGGATCGTGGTTCACCCCGGAGCGGTAGATGCTCTCCTCCAGGTCGCGGGTCATGTGGCGTTCGAGGAAGTCCCGGATCTCGGCGCGGAACTCCTCTGTGGACGCGCCGAGGCGGAAGTCGAGCCCCTCAGATGACGCATCCTCGCCAGGGGCCGTGCCGGCAGGTCCGATCACCGTCCTTGCCGGGCCGCTCTCCGCCCCTGTGCCGGCGGCTGCTGTGCCGGCGGCTGCTGTGCCACACGCCACGGTGGCAGCCAGGCGCCGCTCGCCGGCCAGGCGGTATGCCCGTGCCGGCGACATCACGACGTTCGCCCATGCCCGGCTGCGCCGCCAGTAGAGCTGTATGTCGTACTCCAACATGAAGCCGTACCCGCCGTGGAAGTGCAGGGTGCGGTAGCTGGCATCGCGGGCGGTCTCAGCTGCGAAGGCGAACGCCATGGGGGCCAGGAGCGGGAACCGGCTCGGGTCGGCCAGTGCAGCCCACGCGGCTTCACGAGCCAGCAGCTCCGATCCCTCGGCAGCCGCAGCCGAGTCGGCGAGACGGTGAGAGATGGCTTGGAACGATCCGATGGGCCGCCCGAAGGCGTGGCGCTCCCTCGTGTAGTCGACCCCGATCTCTACGCAGCGGCGGGCCATGCCGGCGAGTGTCGCAGCGGTGAGCACGAACCAGTCGTCACGGGCGGCCTCCAGCGCTCTGATCGCCTCCGCCCCTGAGGCGAGCACGGTCAGCCCAGCTACGGGCGGCAGGACGAGATCCGCAAGTGCCATGGCGCCCATGTTCTCGGGCAGGGTGCGACCTCCCGACTCGCGGGGGTCACCTATGGGCGCGAGAACCAGATCGTCGCCGACGCGGACCACCACATCGGTGGCTACCGCTCCGGCGGGCACGAGCGGGACGACGCCCTCGCGGGCAGGCCGCAACGAAACGGCCGCCAGCCGGGAACCATCAAGCATCTCGGCCAACACGTCCTCAGCACCGAGGCGGGCCAAGATACGAGCGGCGACCTGCGCTTCGACGAGCGGCGCGGCCCCGAGGGCACGGCCGTGCTGCTCGGCCACGAGGGTCAGGTCGACCATCGTCGCGCCCCATCCACCGTGGGACTCGTCGACGGCCATCGATACGACCCCCGTGTCGAAGAGCTGCTGCCAGAGCCTCTCGTCGAAGCCCAACGGCTCCGCCGCTCGCACCCGCTCGGGCGAGGACTCCTTTGCGTAGAGAGCGGCGAAGGCGTCGATCAGCTGTTGCTGGTCCTCTGAGGGAAGGAGCTGCATGCATTACCCCGATCAGTCCATGGCCGTGCGTGGCGGAGCCGAACTCAGTCCGTGCCCATCAAGGCCGAGAAGTCGACCTGGCCGGTTTGAAGGGCGGCGTGGAAGCCCCCGTCCGCGAAGAACGACTCACCTACCACGTAGCTGGCCCGCGGGCTGCCCACCAGCACCATGGCCCACGCCTGCTCCTCGGCGCTGGAGTAGCGCCCTACCGGACCCATGGCCATGTCGACGAGCTCCTTGCCGGCGGCCTCGTGGAAGAACGGCATCATGTCCGTGTCGGTGGGGCCCGGGTTGGTGCAGTTGAGACGCACCCCGTACTGCTCCATCACCCACACAGAACGCCAGGCCACCCAGGCGTTGATGGCCTGCTTCGACATGGCATATCCGCTCCAACCCCACACGTCCTCGTGCTCTTCGAGCCAGGCCTTCGCCTTGTCGTAGCCGTCGGTCTGCAGCAGACCCATGAGCGCTTCGAGGTTGGACTGCCAGCCGACGCCGCCCGCAGAGGCGACGTAGGTGACCGAACCACCCTCGTTCATCCGGGGCAGCGTTCGTTCGATGAGCTCACGGCCACCTGCGAAGTTCACCAACATGACCTCCAGCTCGGTGAAGGGCGGCCCCGGAAGCCCGGCGCAGTTGAACAGGGCATCGATTCCGTCGCCGAGTTCCGCGACGCCGTCGGCGATCGAGGCCGGCTCCAAGAGGTCGACGTGCACGGTCCGTGTGACTGGCACGGCGATCTCGGCGCGGTCGACACCGGTTACCTCGGCGCCGAGCTCGCCCAGCAGACGGGCCGCGGCCGCTCCCATGCCCGACGCCGCGCCGGTGACCACCACCTGCCTGCCTAAGTACCCGAGCACGTCATCCATCTCATCCCCCTGTGTGGTTCGGCATCGCTCTGATCATGTTCTCCTGAATGAAGCCGGCGACGAGGCGACCGTCCTCGGTGTAGACGAGCCCCGTGCCGCGGCTGCGACCGGCGCCGGCCCATGGGCTGTGTTGGTGCAGCAACAGCCATTCCGACGCCCTGAACGGCTCGTGGAAGCTGATCGTGTGGGCGATCACGCTGGTGGACAGCTCCTTGTGGGCCATGGACTGGCCGATGCCCTCGTGGGGCCGCATGGCGGCGCCGATGAGGTAGCCGTCGGAGGCGAAGCCGAGCAGCGCCCTGGACAGCAGGGGGTCATCGGGCGCGTCGACGAAGCGGGTCCACACGTCGAGCTCGGGTGGCCCCACCAGTGCGGGGTCGGCCACGTCCACGTCGTCGACGATGTCGGTCTCCCAGAACGGGGCCCGATGGGCACCGTGACCGGCCTTCGGTGCGATGACGGTAGGGATCGGATCGTGGTGACGGATCAGGTCGTCGGCGGGTGCACTCGACAACACCACGGCCCGCGTGCAGAGGCGCCGCTCGCCGCTGGCACGCACGTCGGGTTGGAAGATGGTGACCGATGCGCTGGAGAAGGAGCGACCGGTCGCCATCGGTTCCACCACCACCTCGAGCGGTTCGCCCATCCGTGCCGCCCGGGCGAACACGATGTGGGCCGAGGTGACCTCTTTGTCAGGATCGCCCGATGCTGCCGCCACGATCGACTGGCCGAGCAGTTGGCCGCCGAACACCACGGGACCGCCGGTGAGATCGATGCTGTCGGCTCGAAAGCGGTGGTCGCCGTCGGGTCGCATGCGCAGCACGTCCGCCAGCGCTTCGACTGTCAGTGCTCCGGCATCCGGCGCATCGGAGGAAGCCGGATCCGTACCAGAGGCGGGAGGATCAGCCATGTGAGGCACGTTACCTGACATGGGCGTCAGCGCGTCAGCCCCCGCTGAGAACCACCGCTAGGGTGCCATCCAGGGATCCCAAAGAACTCCGCCGGGGCCGGGAGACCTTGCACACGCAGCACCCCGGGGCGTACAGGGTTCGCTGAACCGGGACACCGAGACCTCCATGGGATTCAAGACCGACCAACAGGGACCGTGCTCGCCCCGCAGCGGCACCCCGTTGCGAGCGTCGGGTTCGGTTCGCCGCACCTTCCACGTGGACCACGTCCGCGACCACGGCGCCACCGGGGGCGCCACCATCTCGGGGGCTGCTCGGGAGCTCGCTACGACCACGGATGCAGCGGAGGTGACCGGAGCGGTTCATCTGGTCGGCCGCGTCCACGCCAACAGCAACTGCCTCGAGGAGCTGAGGGTCACCCCATCGGATCCTCGCGTCGACCGGCTCATAGGCGAGCGGCTCGGAGGTGGATTCCGGGCACGGATCGCCGAGCACCTGCCGGATGAGCTGGAGAACCGCTCGCTGTTGCACCTGCTGCTCGACGATCTGCCTGGTGCGAACCTGGTCTCGGGCTATGCGCTGCAGCGCGACAACGCCGAGCACTGCACCGAGTTCGAGCTGACAGAACAGCGGCTGGTTGCGATGGTGGACATCTGTGCCGGCTGGGCCAACGATGCCAGCCTCCTGCGGGGGGTCCGTGCGGAGAACATGATGCCGACCTCGATCGGCCCGAGCGCACCCGACCTCGACGCCCCGACGATCCGCTCGCCTGGCACGACATGGCTCCCCAGCTGCCGGCACACGGCATGCGCCGACGGCGGCGAATCGATCTCATCTCTCCAGGTGCGGGCGATCACCTCGCCGGGACGGACACCGAACAAGGTCGACGTGGCCGATCTGGGGGACCTGAGGGGCACACACCTGGGGAACACAACGAGCTCGCCCGGTTCGACCTGCACTTCCGCGACAGCTACTTCAGCCCGTTCGGTGCGCTGGGTGCTCGGGTAGCTGTGAGCGAGATCCGCGACGGGGTGCTCACGGAGTCGGTGCTGCACGAGTACTCCGTCGACCGGCAGGGTAGATCTCGCCACGGGCACCATCGAGTCTGTGGCCACCGAAGCGCACGTGCTGCCGTGGCAGGAGTGCCCGCAAGCCGTCGGCAGCAGCGACCGGATCCCCGGCATGACGCTCGAAGAGATCCGGGCCCGGGTCCGCGCCGAGCTGACCGGTGTCGGCACCTGCACCCATCTCAACGACGTCTTCCGATCCCTGGCCGACCTCGGGGCCATGGCAACGCACCTCGCATCGGATCGCGATGCAGCGGACCGGGCAACGAGCAACAACTGAGAGCGTCGCACGCCGCTCCCTCAACATCGCAGCCCCCGCTGCTGGGCGGCGAGCGTGCGGCCGCTCGGGCGGTGATGCCATTCGAAGCGCTGAGGGCTCCCGTCGCCTTCGGGCGGAGACCGGTGCCCACACCCGGAGGCCGCGGGCGGACCAGCCACGCGACCTGTTCGCTCAACATGCCGGTTGCCGCCGGTAACTCGAAGTGTCCAGTGCCCGGAATGGGCCAACCCGTGGTGTCGCCGACAAAGCAACACCAGATGATCGAGGTCGGTGGCACCGTCGTGTTGCCAACCAGGTTCGTGATGAGCGTCGCACCACGACGCCGGAGCCTCGCAACCTGGGAACACGCACCCGCCATCGCGCACCGCCAGCGCCCGGCGTTGGGCGGGGGTCGCCCGGCGAACCGAACGTCCAAGCCAAAGCGGCTCGCCGCGTTGGCCGACCACCAGCGCCTTGAGGTGTGCATCGCATGTCAACATGGCGGCGACCTCCACGGTCACCGGCTCGCCATCGAGACCGGCGAAGGCGTCGATGGCCTCGGCGTCCACGCGGATCACCACCACCGCTTCCGTGCGAGGCAGGCGGACAGAATCCCCTTCACCCGAGACTGCGCAGCGGAGGAGCTCGACCATCGCCCTGGCTCTCAGCTGCGGAGCCGGCGGGATCGGCGCGCCCGCCAGGTCGTGCTCCCGCCAAGCCGACCGACGCTGCCGCGCCGTTTCGCCGCAGATGATCTGTCGAAGCAACTCGGCATCGGCTCCGGCGAACTCACCATGGAGAACCTCGTGACCTTCGGCCGTCGTCCGCGACCACAACCGACTTTCGGTGGCCGCCAGCAGATCTCCGCTCCGACCACCGCCCGGCTCGCTGGACGCACCGGCACGCTCTCCGAAGCCGAGCTCAGGTTGGGGCGCCACGCCGGGTCCTGGCTCGGGGTTGGACTCAGGCTCGGACACGGGGTCAGCCCCCGGGGCCTGTCCGGCGTCAGAACCCTGCTCGGCTCCGCCAGAACGATTCCCATCTGAATCGTTCTCGCAACCCCGTTCTCCCAGGGGCTCCTCGTCGACGCGGCGTGCCTCGGCGCGGAACCTGTCGACCACACGCCGCAGGTGCCGACGCCACTGCTGGAACGACAGGGTGTCGGCCAACTCGACGAGCTCGCCCTCGACTTCCGTCAACCGCCGGAGGAGCAGCGGATCATCGATGCCGGCCAACTCACGGACGTGGTCTATCCCCACCTGCCCTTCGACGATGGCGTCCGCGAAGGCACTGCTGCGCTCGAGGATCCGACCTACCGCCACCAGTTGCCACGCGCGTCACCCATGGAAACGCCGCGGGTGTTCGCGAACCACGCAGCTGCGTCCAGCCCGCGTCGACCATCCACCGTGGACCGCTCCACCGCCACCAGGCCGCTGGCCAGCGCGGCATCGACGACCCGCCGCGCACGTTCGAGCTCGCCCAGCACCGCCGCTTGGGTCTCGGTGGACAACTCCGCCCATCCGACAGCGCCCACCGAGCGGAGTTGCTCCCGGAGCTCGCCGACCACGTCGAGCAGCGAATCACCAGTCCCCGCCCCGCTCGATCCGGAGCCCGGCGCCGGCGCACGAACATTGTCGAGCTGCGCCCAACGCCGCCGAAGAGCCTCGAGAGCTTGCGAGCCAGCCGACAGCACAAGGGAAGCACCGTCCGTAGGGGCGTCAGCCGTGGGAATCGGCCCGACGGACGCGGCCTTTCCCGGTGACTCTTCTCTCGTTTCCTCGGGCCGGCACTGCCGAGCCCCTGCCTTGACATCGAACACATGTTCGACTCTAGCTGACGACGCCGACGTTGGCAAGGAGTTCTTCGAGACCGTCGGACCGGTTCTCCGAGACCAGACCGATGTAGGGCTCGGGGGCGCTGGAGGGCTCCGACGACCACCAGCGGATCCGATCAGGCGATCGCGACCCAGCTGATCGTGGAGAACGAAACCAGGTAGAGCGCCGCGGTTCTTCCCGGACCTCCGCCCTGCCCTCCGCCCGGAGCGGCAGCACCTCCGTCGAGCACCGTCGGGAACAGCACGGACTGCAACGGGCTTCCGGTGTCGACCCGGCACACCTCCTCCCCCGAGGAGATGTCGAGCACCACCAGCTGCTCCATCATGCGATCGGCGTCGTGGTCCGCCGTCACGACCTGGCCCGCCTCGGCCAGGAGCACCATGTGGCTGCCGTGGCACTGGTCGCGGCGCCAGCGAGGGCCGACCACCCCTTCCTCGTCGAGGTCGAAGGCCACCACGACCGCGTTCGAGCTGTCGAAGGCAACCGCGATCCCGCGCCCCTCATCCACCAGCGGCGGGTTCGCGACCAACCCTCCGGCAAGTCCGCACACCTCACTCAACTGCACGGCGCCCGTCGCCAGGTCGACCCGCACCAGGTGCAAAGGCGCTTCGGAGATCCCCAACCCTCGGAAGCTGCCCGAGTAGCGCTCACTGCCCGCGCCGTCGTCGAGGAACCAGGCGGCCCGACCGGCGCGCCCGCTGAGGCGCCCACCGGCACCCTCGCCGGCAGACCCCGGACCGCCGCCCCCGGTGATCACGCAGTCCCAGCCGAATGTCTGACCCGCCAGAGTGCGATAGCGAGGGGAGAACCCGTCGTCGAGCTCCAGCGCCGCCCCATCCCAGTGCAGCCGCCACAGGTGCTCCACCCCCACCACATACACCGTCGAGCCGTCGGCCGACAGACGGGCGACCGACGGTTCGGGAACGAGCGCCCTGGCGACAACTGAGAGATCCACTGGGTCGAGGACCAGAAGCTCGCAATCGGGTCCCACCGGGTCGCCGCCAGCGCCGGGAGGGAGCATGCCGCCGAAGTCCTTGGTCACCAGGTGCCCGTCGGCCAGCACGACGAAGCTGTTGTACGGGCGCAGCCGTGGCAGCTCCGCCGAGGCCAGCAGGTCCAGATCGGCCGAGAGACGGTGCGCGTGGTTGCCGAACACCACGTGCAACGAGCCGTCGGCATGGGCAGCCAGGCCACCGGGCCACATCGGTCCGCCCGGCAGGTCCGGCGAGCGGTCCAGCTCGGCCAAGGTCACCGGGTCGATTCGCTCGACCCAGCTGAGCGCTGCTTCGGACCCGAAGTGTGGCGCAAGAGGAAGAGCTCACCCGGATCCCGGGTGAGCACCATCGTGGCCATCGGGACCTCGCGGTGCACGACCTCCGGTCGCACGCCGGGTGTGAACCCGACACCCGATGCCGGCCCCGCCGGCACCTGCAGCCGTGACGGGCCGCCGTCCTCCGCCGGCCACGTGCCTGGTCGGTACCCACAGAGCTCGCCGTCCATGTCCGCCCCCCGAGGTTCGGCTTCGTTCACCTCGAGCGCACTGTAGATCGGACTACCATCCGCCCGACCACCGGTGCACCGGGAGGTTCAGCTGCTCCACTACCGCGTGCCCGAGGTCAAGGTCGACCCCGAGACGAGGTTCCTCGCTCGCACCGGCTTCAACCACGTCTGCGTCCGGGTCGAGGATCTCGACACGACGTTGGAGAAGCTGCGCTCCCACGGGGTCGAGATACGGAGCGAGGTGATGCAGTTCCATGATCGACGCCTCGTGTACACCGTGGGACCCGAGGGCGTAACCATCGAGCTCGCCCAGCGGCTCACGACCCCGGCCTGAGCCCACAGCGACACGGTTCCGACTCGTTTCCGGGCACGATCAGCCGCTGCGGTCCCCTGGGGTGAAGGTCACCGGCATCGAGCGCACACCGCTCATCAGCAGTCGGGGCGGGTTGGGCCGGAACTGGCTCTCATCGATCTCGTAGTCGGGGAGCCGGTCGAGCACCTCGGCGAGCATGACCTCGCTGAGCGAGCGGGCCAGGTGGGAACCGATGCAGCGATGGCCGCCGAGACCGAAGGACAGGTGCCGGTTGACCTCCCGGCCGATGTCGACCGCCTCGGGGTCTTCGAACTGGGATTCGTCGTGGTTGGCCGACAGCCACGAGATCATCACGATGTCTCCGCGGCGCACTTGACGACCACCCAGCTCGACGTCCCGAGTGGCGGTTCGGGTCATGGCCTCGTTGGGGCAGAAGTGGCGCAGGAACTCCTCGATGGCCATCGGCAGGCCGGCCCGGTCGGCCAGCAATGATGCCCGGTCATCCGGATGGGTGCCCGAGGTGGTGCAGGCCCCACGACACCAGGGAGGTGGTCGTGTCGACGCCCCCGGCCACCAGGTTCCACAGCACGTCGCAGGCAGCCACGTCGTCGAGCGGCGCACCGCCCATCTCGTTGGTGAGGATGGCGGTTGTGAGGTCGTCGGACGGCTCGCTTCGGCGAACCTGCACGAAGGCCATCAGCTCGTCGCGCATGTCCTGCCAGCGTGACATGGCGGCGATGAACTCCGGCTCCTCGGGCCGGTAGGAGGTGGCCGCGTGGAAGAAGTCGGCCCAGTGCTTCCAGTTGGCCGTCGGCATGCCGAGCATGTCGAGGGTGAGCACCGCCGGCACCGGCGTGGCGAAGTCGTCGACCAGGTCGCAGCGGCCCGATTCGATGAACCGGTCGATGGACTCCGTGCACACCTGCTCGACCATCGGCTGTTTGCGCTGCACCTCCCGGGGGCTGAGGAACGGGTGCATCACACGTCGAAGGTCGAAGTGCACCGGGCCGTCCTGTTCGGCCACCCCCTGGCGGGGGACGCTGCGGGGCCGGGGCACGCCGGCGATGCCGTTGAAGATGATCCCGCCTTCGGGTTCCGGGCTGTAGCGGTGGGCGAAGGTCTCGTTGTCGCGTGCGACCGCGGCGACGGACTCGTAGTCTGTGACGAGCCAGTAGCCGCCGTAGTGCTCGTTCCATGCCACAGGGCAGGTACGCCGGAGGTGACCGAATCGCTGCAGTCGGTCGGCTAGGAACTCGGGATCGTGGTGGTCGATGTCGATCGCGCCGTCGCTGCGGGCCATCCCGACGTTCTACCTCATATTCCTGACACGCGTGTCAGATCCGCGGCATGCTGTCAGCGTGCCCACCTTCTCCGACCTCGCGCCCGTCCTGGCGGACCTGGATCGGATGACCCTCGACCGCCTGGCCAAGCTGCGAGCCGAGATGGACAGCCGGGGCATCGACGCTCTCGTCCTGCTCCACGGACCGCACGTCTCCTACGCCACCGGGTGGGTACCCCAGTCGGTCGACGCCACCCACGCCGTGAACCAGCGTGCGGTGGCCTTCGTGACCGCCGATGGAGCGCGCCTGCACCCACCCCCAGGCCGCACGGACACGGTGGCCCGGACAGGAGTCACCCTGGCCGAGCCGCTGTGGCCCGAGCTCGACGACGGCATGGTCGCCTTCGCCGGTGCTCTGGCCGACGCGATGGGCGACGAGCCCGGCCGGCGCGTGGCCGTCGACGAGATGACCGGGGCCATGGTTCGCAGCGGAGTGCTCGCCTCGGCAGGGCTCAGCGACGCCCGGACGGTGCTCGCCCCCGCCCGACTCGTCAAGACCGACGACGAGATCGCCTGCACCGACGCCGCCCAGCGCCTCAACGAGGTGGCCATGGAGTCCGCCCGGGCCGCGGCGGTGCCGGGCGCGACCCGATCCGAGGTCACCGGGGTGTTCCTGCGGCGGATCCACGAGATGGGCTGCACGATCTGCATGATCGACCCGATCTTCGAGGTGGTACCGAAGACCCGCGACGGCGGCCCCCGCACCTCGACGGGGCACATCGCCTTCCCCACCGGCGTCGACGACCCGGCGCTCGACGGAGGGCGACCTCGTCTGGGTCGACACCGGGATCGGCTACGAGGGCTACGTGTCGGACTTCGGGCGCACCTGGGTGGTGGGCCGCGACCCGATCCCCGAGGAGGTCGAGCTCTACGAGCGATGGATGGCGGTCGTGGACGCCGCCTACGGGGCCATACGACCCGGTGCCACTCTCGGAGACGTCGGGCGGGCCGCGGTGGCTGCCGACGCCTCTGCCGGAGGTGAGCGTCCCTGGCTGCCCCACTTCTACCTGGCCCACGGAATCGGCGTGGAGAGCGCCGAGATGCCGATGATCGGCACCGACCTGGGCCAGGACTTCGACGACGGCTTCGTGCTGGAGGCGAACATGTTGCTGGTGCTGGAACCCATCGCCTGGCGAGACGGCTTCGGGGGCTACAGGGCAGAGGAGATCGTGGCAGTGACCGAGCACGGGTGCCGCCTGCTCGGAGCCGACCACCACTACCTGCCGTTCTCCACTCCGCCGGGTCGACGTTGGGAGGACCGGCCCGACTCCGAGAACCACTGGGTGGGCCACGATCTGGTCCACCCAGGTGGCACGCAGCCACGACCGCCAGCGCAACCACGACCGGCGACGTCGCCGGGGAGGACTGAGCCATGGGCAACGACTCGGATCTGGTGCGGCAGGGAACGGGTGCTGAAGGCCATGGCCGAACGTGGCCTCGACGTCCTCGTGCTCGGCCGCCAGGACGACGCCGACTACGCCAGCGGCATGCAGCGCCTGTGGGTCGCCGGGACCCGCCCATTCGGAGCTGGGTGCGTGGTGGTGGCCGCCACCGGTCGGGTGCACCTGCTGTCCAGCTGGGACGCGGGCATCCCCCGTCGGTGGCGTGGGAGGACCTGTTCCCCGCCACCTGGAACCCGCCGCATCATGGGCGGAGTCGCTCGCGGCGATCGAAGGCCTGGCCGAGGCCCGGAGGCTCGGGGTCGACGCCAGCTCCCCGAGCTTCGTGAAGGCCGCCGCACGTTTCGCTCCCCACGCCGAGGTCGTCCCCGCCGACGACCTCATGGCCGAGGTGCGCAGCACGAAGCTCGCAGATGAGGTCGAGCTCATCCGGGCGGCATGCGGCGTCGCCCGAAAGGGGATCGAAGCCGTCCTGGGTGCCGTTGCCGACGGCGTCGAGGACCCCACCACCCTGGAGGGCATCGCGTGGCAGGCACTGGCCTTCGACGGTTGCACGATCCCATCGTCGGTGCCGGCGGTCGCCTTCGACGATGGTGCGGTGGGACGTGGGCAACCGTCGGTGGTGATCGACGTCGGTGTGCTCGCCCACCGCTACGAGGGCGGAGTCGGCGGACGGTTCGTCGAGGGGACCAGAGAGCCCGCGGGGGCGCTGAGCGCCGCATGCATCCCCGGCGCGACCCACGCCGATCTGGCCGCGAACGCCTCGGGAGAGGATTGGCTGGTGCGTGGGGTCGGCATGGGATGGGAGTCGCCGGTGCTCACGCCCGGGCTCGGCAAAGCCGAGCGGCTCCGGGAGGGCATGGCGCTCAGCGTGAGCGAAGGTCCCCATCGCGACGTCGTGGTGGTTGGCTCCACGGGCGCGGAGATCCTCTCCACCGCTCCTTGACCCCACCCTGCCGCGCCATTCCCCGCGCCTGGCGCGGTTCTGTTCTGCGAGAGGCGTCGTGACTGCGGTTCGCTGGGAGCCCAGGCGGTGCGGAGCTCAGGCGGCCGAGTTGAAGCGGTCTTTGCCGAGATCGATCTCGTCGCCGCCGGGTTCGCCGGGGTCGGCCAGGAGCTTCTTGGCGACCACGACCACCACGGCCAGCCCACCGAGGATCAACAGCCACTTCATCAGCTTGCGGCCCTTCCGGACAGCCGTGACGGCCGCCTCGTCGACATCCGCGGCAACCCCGAGGGCGGTGTTGGCCGATTCGAGCACCTCCTGTAGCTGCGAGATGCCCTCTTCGGCTTTGGCCATGCGTTCTCTTCTCCTGCTCATGGCGCACACGCTACCGGCCGAGAGCCCCGATGGGTCGCCGGTTCGCAAGGATTCCCCGAGACCGGGCCGGTGTCTATCTCGGGATGTACCTCAGGATCGACGTGGAGCCGCCGTCCTGAGCGACCCACAGTGCGCCGTCGGGACCCATGCGAACGGCACGAAGCCTGCCCTTGTCGGTGACCCGGTCGTCCACCGCGATGAGGGCTGGAACCGACGATCCGCAGGAAGCGCAGGCGCTGACCCTTCAACACCGCCATCACCAGGCTTCCGTCCCAGGAGCCCCATCCGGCGCCGGAGAGGAACGTCGGCACCCGAGGGAGCGATCGTCGGACAGCCGCTGGACCAGACGGCCGGAGCAGCCCCGGCGAACGTCATGGGTGCGTCCTCCAGATAGGACCCACCACCGTCGGGGTTCCATCCGTAGTTGGCACCGGCGGTGATCAGGTTCACCTCGTCGTCGCAACCGGTACCGTGCTCGACGACGAACACGGCCCCGTCGCCTGGCCGGAACGGCCAGGCCCTGCGGGTTGCGGTGACCGATCGAGTACACCAGCGGATGCCACGCCCCGCCGGGGTTGCCCGCCGGGGGGCTGCCGTCGAGGTTCATGCGGAGGACCTTGCCGGCGAGACTTGTCGGATCCTGGGGTGCGGTCGCAGCACCGCGTCGCCCGTCGTCGCCCAGAGCTTGCCGTCGGGCCCGATCTCCAGCCGGCAGCCGAGGTGACGGTTGCCCGCGCCGGCAGGTATGCCGGTGAGCACCGGGGTCTGCTCGCTCAACCCCGAGAAGTCATCGGCGACGCGATACCTCATGATGCGGACATCAGGAGGTCCGTCGACGGTGGAGGCATGACACAGGTAGATACGGCGGTTCGCGGTGAACGCCGGGATCGATCGCCATGCCCATGAGCCCGCCCTCACCGGCGGCGTGCACATCGGGGACGACGGCGACCACCGACCGGGTTCCACCGACGATCCTCACCAACCTCCCGGACCGCTCGGTCACCAGCGGCGTACCGTCGGGCAGGAACACGATCTCCCAGGGGCTGGAGAAGCCACTGACCGCCGAAGCCAGCTCGAGGCTTCCGCGCGGGCGCGAGACCGTGGTCGTCGGCGGCGCGACCGTGATCGTCGGTGCGAGGTCGTGGTCGCGACCGTGGTCGTCGGTGGCGGTGGCTTGGACACACACGCTCCCAACACCGCCGTGACGCCCAGCATCACACTCGCCGCAACCCGCCACGGCATCCGTTGCCCACGCTCGCGTCCCACCGCTGCCCCCTCTGCGAACTGCGAACCTCCGCCCGCAACCGACCCGTCACCGAGATGGTCGGCACTTCACAACCAGAGGTTGAGCGCGCACCCGGAGGTCGGGTCGACGCCCCTCTCCGCATGCCGGTCGCGCGGCGAGCCGACCGTCGGCGAGGGGGAGAGCGGAGTCGCGGGAAGCGGTGGGCGAGGCCGGGCCGACTGATCGGGAATCAGTCGACGCAGGATCTCCACCACCTTGCTGGCGCGAGCTGTGGCCCTGCAGCACCGAGATCTGCCTGGCCGCCTGCCCGGTCCACCCCGCCAGCGTTCGCACCAGCTCCGCGTTGGCTCTGCCATCGGCAGGTGGAGCGGCCACCCGGACCTTGAGCTCGTCACCATGGGCTCCCACCACCTCACTTCGGCGTGCACCCGGCTGGACCCGCACCGCCAGGATCCACCCCGTTTCATTGCGACGGGCCCATGCGACCGACTCGATCGGTGGGAACTGGACCATCGAGGCTCCAAGGTCGACCGTCGCATCGGCTACGGCGGCAGGCTTCAGCGACGGATGAAAGAGGGCTCGGAGTGATCCCAGTCGGCCAGCAGCGCCGGATGGCGGTGAGCAGGATCAGCGGCTCGTCGAGCATCGCGTGGTGACCGGCGAGCGGGATCTCCACCACCGGCGTGACCCGGCCCATCGCCTCGTACATGGACTCGGAGATGTCGTCGGTGACGAGCCCGTTCTCGGAGCGCAGCAGCGCGAGGCGACACTGCACCGACGACAGGTACGGCAGCGCGATCCCCCGCAGGCCGGTGCTGAACTGCTCGAAGATGTGTCGATCGAACTTCCATTGCCATCCGCCCTCGACCTGCTTCATGGATCGACGGCCGACGTGGTCCATCACGTAGTCGAGGTAGTTCTCCTGGGCCGGCACGGTGCGGAACCGGGCCAGGGCGTCCTCGACGGTGCGGTAGGTGCGGAGGTGACCGAAGGCCTCCTTGAGCTTGTACGAGCCGATCTCCGGGTCGGGCTCCTTCGACGGGCGAGTCGCACAGGATCGCGCCGGAGAGCTCGTCACCGTGCATGGCAGCGGTGCCGATGGTGACGAACCCGCCCATGCTGTGACCGATCACCACCGGAAGGCGGTCGATCCGCCCGGCCCGGGCGACGGCGACGACCTCCTCGGTCCACTGCTCGAGGGAGTAGGACTCGCGATGCCCGCTGTCGCCGTGGCCGGACAGGTCGAGCGCGAGCACCCTGAACTCCCCGGCGAAGGTCGCGGCCACATGGGTCCACCAATGGGCGTGGGCACCGCCGCCGTGGACGAAGACCAGTCCCCGCCGCCCCGGCTCACCCCAGGCCAGGTAGTGGATGGGTACGCCGCCGACCTCCACCCACTCGTCGGTGGAGGGCACGGCCAGTGCCCGGCGAAACCACTCCGGACCGGCGGGTTGCACCGGGTCGGCCTCCGGGCCTCTTGGTTCCTGGACGGACATGAGCCCCACGGTACCGGCCAACCCTGCGTGGTCCAGGGCGTCCCGGCGGGCAGCTCGACACATGTGCCGGCGGCCGCAGCGCCCGTAGGGTACGCCGGAGGATGCGGTAGCCGACGGCCGCATCTCTGCGTCTCGGCCTCGACGGAGGTCCACCAACTCCTCCAGGTCGGCCAGACCAACGGCCGAAGGGTTACGTTCTCCCCATGGCAGAAACACCGTGGCAGGGCGACGCCTGCAGCCTCGTCGACGCGTTCCGCTCCGGCGAGCGCTCCCCCATCGAGGAGCTCGAGGCGACCTTCGCGGCGATCGAGGCCTCCGACCTGAACGCCTTCAGCTACCTCGACCCCGATGGGGCCACGGGCCGAAGCGGCACAGCCGACGTGCAGCTGCCCTTCGGCGGGGTTCCACTCGGCGTCAAGGAGCTCGATCAGGTCGAGGGGTGGCCCGACACCGAGGCATGCGTGGTCCTCAGGGACGAGATCGCGTCCTTCACGCTCACCCACATCGACCGGCTCCGGGCCGCCGGCACCGTGCCCGTGGGACTCACGACCGCGTCGGAGTTCGGAGGGGTGAACCTCACCCGCACGGTGCTCAACGGCGTGACCCACAACCCCTGGGACATGGAACGCACGCCCGGAGGGTCGTCCGGGGGCAGCGCGGCGGCGGTGTCCGGGGGCATCCTCACCCTCGCCACCGGCGGTGACGGCGGCGGTTCGATCCGCATCCCGGCCGGCTTCTGCGGGCTGCTCGGCCTGAAGACCACCTACGGCCGCATCCCGCGCGGACCGCAGTTCGCAGTCGGCGCCCTCACCGTCACCATCGGCGGGCTCACGCGCTCGGTGCGCGACACCGCCCGCTGGCTGGACGTGGCCAACGGCGCGGATCCCCACGACCCCCACTCGCTGCCCCGGGTCGAAGGCTGGGAGGCCGGCCTCGGCACCCACCTCGAGGAGCTGCGCGGTCTACGGGTGGCGATCATCGACGACTTCGCCGGGGCGGTGGTCAACCCCGACACCGCAGCGCTCGTGCGACAGCACGCGGAGGCCCTGGTGGAGGACCTCGGGCTGGTGCAGGTCGAACCCGGAGGTGAGCATCCCCGGGGTGGGCACGGCCTGGTCGCTGGCCAACATGTCGGGCATGTTCGCGGCGCTCGGCGACGCCTGGCCCGCCTGTGCGGAGGACCTCACCCCCGAGATGCGCTTCGCCTGCGAGTGGGCCGAGTCCAAGGGGATGTCCTTCGAGACCACCATCAAGTTGGAGAAGCGTCGCACCGCCCTCTTCGAGGCGATGGCCGAGCTGTTCACGCACACCGACCTGGTGATCACCTCCTCCAACCCGGATGTGGCCTTCGACGCCGAGGGTCCCCTGCCCCGACACCTTCGGCACGCTGCAGGACACACCCGCCAACAACGGCAAGCTCACGATCCCCTCGAACCTCTACGGCAACCCGGCGGTCTCCATCCCCGTCGGCACCCACGACGGCCTGCCCGTCGGCATGCAGGTGCTCACCCGCCACCACGGCGACGCCCTCCTGCTGGACGCCGCGTGGGTGGCCGAGCGGGAGCGGCCCTGGCCGCTGGTGGCACCGGGCTCCCCCGGCTGACGATCCGCGACGCGTCCTCCCGTCGTTCTGTTCTGGCAAAGGTCGTCTCAGCGGACACCTTCTCCGGAACAGAACGACCGGCAGCCCGGACGGCAGAGGCTCAGGTCGGACCGACAGGGGTGTCACCGGCCGAGCTCGTCGGCGGCCCGCTCCATGTCCGCGGCGATCGTGGTGCCGCCCCGCGCCATGAGGATGCCGCCGACCACACCCGACGGCGCCAGCGAAGCCAGGCCCGCAGGTGATGCTGGTGGCATCGGAGATCACGCCCACCAGCACGCCACCGAACGACCCCGCCGAAGAGCGCCACGCACACCCCGAGCAGCGAGAACATCAGCGGCCGCAGCCGGGGCGGGGTGATGGCCGACAGCGCGGCGAACAGCGGTGCGGCGCCGAGGGCGATGAAGAGGATCGCCACCCAGGCGAAGGGCAGGAACAGCCACAAGCGTCGGGAGGAACACGCCGAGGCCGAGCGCCAGGGAGAACACGGCGATGCTGCCGCCCACCAGGTACATGGACCGGGCCGGATCCGCCTCGAACACCCGCTCCCCCACGTTGCCCCCGATCAGGGTGCCGAGCAGCGACGCGGTGGCCAGCAGCACGCCGATCATGCCCGCGACCCGTCTCCTCCACACCGTGGACCTCGTCGAGGTAGATGTTGAAGAACACGGCCACGCCGACGAGGCCGAAGCCGAGCACCCCGACCCCCACCAGCTGCCAGCGGAAGGTCCGGATGCGACCACGAGCCGGCGCACCGCCTGCCCAGAAGCCCATCCCCGAGGGTGCGCCCGTCGCGGTGATCATCTCCCCGGTGATGACCTCGACCATCTGGTTCTTGGGCTCGCGCAGCTTCAGGCTCCACAGCAGCACGACCACGCTCGGGATCGTCAGCACCACGAACGCCGGCCGCCACATGCCGTCGCCGTGCACGAACAACGAGAGGACCGCCGCGATCAGCGGGCCGATCAGCGCACCGAGCGGGTTGGCGGCGTTGTGGATCGCCAGCACACGGTTCCACCCCGTCGGCGGGTAGTAGTCGGTGAGCAGCGAACGACCCACCGGCTCCACCGACGCCTTGCCGAAACCGGTCCCGATCCGCGCCAGCAACAAGCAGCGGCAACTTCACGGCGAAGGCGGTGGCGAAGGAGAAGGCGCTCCACACCACCGCAGAGACCTTCAGGATCCTGGGGACGGTCGTGCTTGGTGCCCAGGTAGCCGATCGGCACGGCGAACATCACGATGGCGAACACGCTGATGCCCGACCAGCGCTCCAAGCCCGGCGTCGCTCAGGCCGAAGTAGGCCTTGATGTTCGGGCCGAAGATGGCGAACACCGCCCGGTCGAGCTCGTCGACGACGTTGAGCGCTGTGATCACCGCCAGCGGGTACCACCCGGCGTCCTGCACCACCTCCCGCAGCGGAGGCCCTTCGCCCGGCGCCAACAGCTCACGGATCCGCCCGCCACGGACGCGGCGTCAGCAGGTTGCCCATGTCGGTTCCCCTGGTCGTCACTGCCCCCGGCAGGCCGACCGTGTCGTCGCCCGGCACTGTTCTAGCCGCTGAAGCCCCGAGCGCGCCGACGGACCCGATGTGGCACTCGCACACAGACCCGGTCCCGGGAGTACCGTCAGGAACGACAGCTCGACAGCTGTCCGTCCACCGTCCGCGAGGAGTCCCAGGCACCGCGGCGGTCACCGACCAGATCAGGGGGCCGAGATGGTCGAGCTACAGGGCGGGGTGGAGACCCTCACGGTCACGGGGGCCGATCCGGGGCACCACCTGCGGGTCGTCGACAGCCTCGGCGCCGACGTGGTGACCATGGTGGTCGACGACGCCGGCAACGCTCACCTGGCCTTCGTCCCACCCGAGCACTGCGTGCTGCGAGAGCCGCGGGAGTTCGTCGAGGCGCTCTCCACCGGCCACACGCTTGCACCCGGTGACTACACGGTGATCGACGACTCGACCGACCCACCTACCGCAGCTGGGCACCGTGCACGTGCTCGACGCCGACGAGATCCCTGATCCCTCCTTCTACGACCAGGAGCTCGCCGAGGGCTACGGATACCTGAGGGTGCGCGACGGGGTCACGTTGTCGACGATGGTGCGGTTCCCCAACTCCGACCTGTTCGGCCAGCCGCCGTGGCCGACTGTCGATCGAGTACTCGGGCTACTCCCCCTCCGACCCCGACGAGCCGCAGCCGAGCACCCTGCTCGCCAACCTGTTGGGCTTCGCGGTGGTGGGAGTGAACATGCGTGGCAGCGGCTGCTCCGGCGGCGTGTTCGACGTGCTGAGCGCGGCGCAGGCGGCCGACGGCTACGACGTGGTCGAGATCGTCGCCCGCCAGCCCTGGGTGCTCAACAGCCGCCCCGGCATGGTCGGACTCAGCTACCCGGGCATCAGCCAGCTCTTCGTGGCTGCCCGCCGACCGCCGAGCCTGGCCGCCATCGCACCGCTGTCGGTGATCGACGACCTGTGGCGCCAGCAGTGGCCGGGCGGCATCTACAACTCGGGGTTCACCCGGGCGTGGCTGGCTGCTCGCGACCTCCAGACGAAAGCCGGGGGTCAGAGCTGGGACGCGAAGCGGGTGGCCGAGGGCGACGAGATCGCCGCGGCCAACCACCGCATCCGCAGCCAGAACTTCGACTTCGAAGCCTTCGGGCGCGCCATGGGCGACTTCCGCCCGGCGCTCTCGGCCCGCAGGGTGTCCGACATGGTGGGCCACATCGAGGTGCCCGTCTACCTCACCGGTGCCTGGCAGGACGAGCAGACCGGCAGCCGCTTCGCGCTCATGATCGAGTCGTTCGACAACAGCCCGCACACCCGGTTCAACCTCTTCAACGGCCATCACCCCGACGGCTACAGCCCGATGGTCGTGAACCGCTGGTTCGAGTTCCTCAGCTTCCACGTGGCCCGGCAAGGTCCCCCGCATCCCCGAGCTGATCCGGGCACTCGCGCCGTTGCAGTTCGCCGAGGTGCTTCGGCTACCAGCCCGAGCTGGAACCCGACCGCTTCGCCCACCACGGCGAGGACTTCGAGGCGGCCTTCGCCGAGTACCGCAGCCGAGCCCCGAGTACGGATCCTCTTCGAGAACGGCGCTGGCCACGAGGTGCCGGGCGCGGCGGCCCACCGCTTCGAGGTGGAGCTGGACACCTTCCCACCGACGGCGGTGGAGGCCCGCCGGTGGTGGTTCGCATCCGACGGGCCTCTGCTCGACGAGCCACCGGAGGACGAAGGCGCGGACGTGTACCTCGACGATCCCGTCGGCGGGCGAGCACGCGTACTCCTCGGAGATCCTCGACGACCTCAACCGCTTCACGTTCCCCCAGGTGCCCATCACCTGGACCCGCTTCTCCGACGAGCACCGGGTGGCATACGAGACCGACCCGCTGGAGGAACCGTTGGTGGTGGCAGGCTTCGGTCACGTCGAGCTCTGGATGGCCCCGGGCACGGTCGACACGGCGGTGCAGGTCACGCTGACCGAGATCCGATCCGATGGCTTGGAGCAGCGGGTCCAGTCGGGATGGCACCGACCCGTCCACCGCCGAGAGGATCCGGCGCGCTCCAACGAGCTGCACGTCGACTACACCTTCGCCCCCGAGGACCGGGAGTCCCTGGTCCCCGGCGTGTGGATCCGGTTCCGCGTGCCGATCTACCCCTTCGCCCACCTGTTCCGCGCAGGCTCACGGTTGCGGGTGGCACTATCGACCCCCGGGCGGGACCACCCGTTCTGGTGCTTCGACAACCCGGTGGTTCCCGGAGCGGCCCACCTGGTCGGTCGCGGCGGCGCGCACGCCTCGTCGATGGTGTTGCCGGCGTGGCCGGTGGAGCTCGACCACGATCCCGAGCACCCACATCCCGATGCTCACCGTGGCCAACCCAGCCGGCCGGCGGAACCGATCGCCAACACGACCTGCTGACCGCCCGTGCCACGCACACCGTCATCGTCCTCCGGGAGCTCTGCCTTCAAGCACCAGATGGACCGTTTCGCGGTTGCCCGCCTCGGTGCTGCCTTCTCCGCGGTCGATCCCGACTTCCCTCGACAGCGCTTCCTCCGCCTGGCCGGAAAGGGGCTCGACGGGCTCGAGCTGAAGGCTCGCATGGCCCAGGTGGCCGCTGCGCTGCAGGATTGCCTGCCCGAGGACTTCTCCGCCGCAGCCGGAATCGTCGAGCGGGTCGTCGATGGCGCTTCGACGCAACAGGTGGATGCGGACGGTGGCAGCGGTTCCGCCTCGACCGACTCCCCCGACCTCGGCACGTGGGAGCTGTGGCCGGTGAACGACTGGGTCGCACTGGCTGGTCGCAACGACCCGGAGCAGGCCCTCCACCTGCTGGCTCGCATCACGTCGTTGTCCAGCGCCGAGTTCGCCGTGCGCCCCTTCATCGACGACGACCCCGCCCGCACGCTGGCGGCCCTCCGACCCTGGGCGCGCAACGACGACGAGCACGTACGCCGGCTGGTCTCCGAAGGCACCCGTCCGAGGTTGCCCTGGGCGACCCGGCTCAAGGTGGCCGCGACGGATCCAGGCTTCGCGGTGGGGTTGCTGGACCAGCTCGCCGCCGACCCCTCCGAGTACGTACGCCGGTCGGTGTCGAACCACCTCAACGACCTGTGCCGCTGCGACCGGGATCTCGGCCTCCGGTGGCCCGCCGATGGCACGAGCGCGCGTGGCCGCGGACTCCTCCGGAGCCGGACACGACGAATCGTCGCGACTCCGGTGGGTGGTGCGGCCGAGGGCCTGCGTTCCCTCGTCAAGGAGGGTGACCCCGACGCGCTGCACCTGCTGGGTCACGACCCCGAGGTCGACGTCGAGGTGGTGGACTTCGACGTGGAGCCACGCGAGGTGACGCTCGGCGGACACGCCCGGCTGCACGCCGTCGCTGCACTCCCGCGAACCGAGAGGCCCACGAGATCGTCGTGGACTACGCCGTCGGCTTCCCGCGGGCCGATGGCAGAGCAGGACGGAAGGTCTTCAAGTGGACCAAGGCGAGCCTCGAAGCCGGCGACACCGCCGAGCTGATCCGTCAGCACCGCGTCAAGGCGGTCGACGGTGCGCACCTCGCGGGCGGGCACCCATCCCGTCGAGCTCCAGGTGAACGGCCGGGTCGTGGCCTCGACATCCTTCGAGCTCGTGCTCCCAGCGCCATGAGCCCCATGGCTGACTTCGGGGGTGCAACGAAACCACTTCGCACGGCTGATCCGTAGGCTGGTGGTCATGCGAAGCACCACCATCACCGCCGCTCGCATTCAGCCTCGCGGTTGCAATCACCGGCTGCGGTGACGACAAGACAGATGACACCCTCGCCACCACGTCCAGCACAGCTGCGCCGGAGACGACCACCACGGTGCAGACCACCACCTCGGCGCCTGGCGCGACGACGACGGTCACGGATTCGTCGACATCGACGACCGCCACGTCGCCGCCCGACGAACCAGTGGCCGAAGGCAAGGCGGTGCTGACGATGAGCACGGGGATCACCAGGATGGAGATCACGTCTTGCTCCTCCGGCGGCGAGTCGAGCATCAACGTCTCAGCGAAGGACGACGACGGCGACGTCTTCGAGGTCAAGGCTCGAAACGATCTAGGTGTCGTCACCTACCGTGGCCCTCAGGAGACCCGTGAAGGCACCATCGTTCGAGTGACGGTCGGGAGCGAGAAGGGCTTCAACGTGGTCGGAGCGCTGAACGGCGAGGAGTTCACCTTCACCGGCAAGTGCGCCTGATCCACCTCTGGGACGCTGGCACAGGAACCCGACCGCAGCGCGACCCACGCCGAGGAGTTGCACCCCCTGCTCGATCACCCGCGTGGCGCTGAGTAGCGTTGCGCACGCAGACGCCTGACCCTGGAGGAGCGCTCATGTCAGACGACGACATCCTGGTCGACGACCGCATCACCGCCTACCTGGCGAGCATCGACGCCGACTCGATGACCGTGGAGGAGCTTCGTGGCCTCCAGTACGACTCGGGGCTTGCCTGGGTGCACTCCCGGTCGGCCGCGGTGGTCTCGAGTTGTCGCCGAAGTTG
>CAVRDY010000016.1:0-406381 GCA_963719935.1 uncultured Actinomycetes bacterium
ATCAGCCCGGCCGGCAGCATCAAGGCCAGCTCGCGCCCGCGGCCCATGCGTACCAGTATCAGCACCTCGGCCAGCTCCTCACCCTGCACGCGCCGGATGCGCCGCCCCCGCTCGGCCACCAGCACCTCCCGCCGACGGGTTCCGGCGCTGGTGAGCCCGTCCATCAGACCCTGGTCAGGCCAGCTCTCCCGCGGCGCTACGACCCAGGGCCACCAGCCGGCCCGGGCCCAGCTCCAGGCCGCAGGTGTCCGACATGACGTCCTCGAGCTGGTGGGCCTCGTCGACGATCCACCAGATCGTGCTCGGGCAGCACGCTGCCCCCCGGTGGCCAGGTGGGCCCCGTAGAGGTGGATGTTCACCACGATCACGTCGGCGGCGGCGGCGCCCCTGGCGGGCGTCCTCGGCGAAGCAGTCGTCGCCCTGCGGGCACTGCGGCGCCCCCGGGCACTCGAGTGAGCGGCGACGCTGACCGCCGCCCAGGCTGTCCGGGGCCGGCTCGTGGCCGAGGTCGGCCCGGTCGCCGGTGCCGGTGGCGGCGCCCACTCGGCGAGCGCCGAGCTCGTCCGGCCGACGCCCGCTCGGCCAGTCCGTCGAGGTCGAGTTGGGGCCGGCCCGGCTCAGCTCCACGATGCGCTGGCGACAGAGGTAGTTGCTGCGGCCCTTGAGCACGGCGAAGTCGAAGGGGTGGTCCAGGTGCTCGGGCCAGGAGGGGCAGGTCCTTGTTGGCGAGCTGGTCCTGGAGCGCCTTGGTGGCGGTGGCCACCACGGTGCGCTCGGCCGTCCACGACGGCCGGCACCAGGTAGGCGAGGCTCTTGCCGGTGCCGGTACCGGCCTGCACCACGAGGTGGGTCCCGCCGCCGACGGTCTCGGCCACCGCCGCGGCCATGGCGTCCTGGCCCGGAGCGTCGCTCACCGGCGCGGCACCGGTCGGCCGGGCCAGGGCGGCTCGGGCGGCGAGGGCGGCGGTCGGCCTCCCGTGGCGGGCGACGGTCTCGGCAGGCCCGATGCTCACCCGGGTCGTGGCGGGGCGGTAGCGTGCCGCGTGGACGTGACCCCGGATCGAGGTTCCCGGCATCGATCCGCGCGCATCCCCGCGCACGTGGCCGTGGTGATGGACGGCAACGGCCGATGGGCCCAACGCCGGGGGCTGAAGCGCACCGACGGCCATGCCGGCCGGCGAGGAAGCGCTGTTCGACACGGTCGAGGGCGCGCTCGAGCTCGGCCTCAAGTGGCTCACGGTCTACGCCTTCTCCACCGAGAACTGGAAGCGGCCCCAGCGACGAGGTCCGCTACCTCATGGGGTTCAACGAGTCGCATCCTGGTGCGCCGGCGCGACGAGCTGCACGAGCGGGGCGTGCGCATGCGCTTCATCGGCCGTCGCGACTGGCGGGTGCCCCGGCGGCTGATCCGGCAGCATGGACGAGGCGATCGAGCTCACCCGAGGACAACCGGCGATGACCTTCACGATCGCCTTCAACTACGGCGGGCGGGCCGAGATCGTCGATGCCGTGCAGGCGATGGTGGCGGACGGCGTCGCCGCCGACAAGGTCGACGAGAAGACGCATCCGCCGCTACCTCTACGACCCCGAGATGCCCGACCCCGATCTGATGGTCCGCACCTCGGGCGAGTACCGGATCTCCAACTACCTGCTGTGGGAGCTGGCCTACAGCGAGCTGGTGTTCACCGACGTGCTGTGGCCGGACTTCCGCCGCGAGCACCTCTTCGAGGCCGTGCGCGAGTACCAGCGCCGCGAGCGCCGCTTCGGCGGCCTCGACCGAGGGCTCCGATCGGCACCCGGTGAGCCTGCTACCGCGACCAGGGCATCGTGCTGCGCACCTACAAGCTGGGCGAGGCCGATCGCATCGTCGTGCTGATGACCAAGGGCCACGGCAAGGTCCGGGCGGTGGCCAAGGGCGTGCGCAAGACCAAGAGCAAGTTCGGCGCCCGTCTCGAACCGACCGGCCACGTCGCTCTCCAGCTCTACGAGGGCCGCGAGCTCGACATCGTCACCCAGGCCGAGTCGGTCGACCACTTCGCCGCCTTCCGCGCCGACCTCGATCGGCTTCGCGGGGGCTTCGGCCATGCTCGAGGCCGTCGACCAGCTGGCCCAGGAGGGCGAGCGCAACCCCGAGCTGTACCACCTGCTGCTGGGCGCCCTGCGGGCCCTGGCCGGCCCGGGAGGGCCCTTGGTGGTCCCGGCGTTCTTCTTGAAGCTGTTGACCCTCGAGGGGTTCCGGCCCGTGCTCGACCGTTGCGCCTCCTGTGGTGCCGACGACGTCGACCTGGTGGCGTTCAACGACCTGGACGGGCGGCGCGCTGTGCCCGTCCTGTCGGCGGGGGGTCGCCCTCAGCGCCGAGGCTCTGGCCCTCATGCGTCTGGTGTTGGGTGGTCGTCTGGGTGAGGCGCTCAGCCGGCCGTCCTCACCGGCCACCTTCGAGGTCGCGGCTCTGGCCACGGGCGCCGTGGAACACCACCTGGAACGGCGCCTGCGCTCGGTCAGCGCCCTGGGAGCCTGACCCGCGGCCCTCCGGCGTGTGCCTGCGCCGGCCACGCGTATCCCGTGCATCGGGTGAATCGGGTGCATCGGGTGCATCGGGTGCAAGAAGTGACCGTTTCGGTCGCCTGGTGCTCATCTTGCGCCGCACCAGGGCCGGCGGCGGGGCCGGCGGCGGGGCCGGCACAGCGGTCGCGTGGGCTATCGGGTGCAAGAAGCGACCGTTTCGGTCGCCTGGTGCTCATCTTGCGCCGCACCAGGGCCGGCGGCGGGGCCTGTGTCGCAGCAGCTGCCCAACTGGCCCGCGGGCCCGCCGGTTGGGCACGGTCAGATGGGACGCCACTCCTTGTGGGGCTCGTCCCATGCCATCCAGGTCGAGCTCTCGGGCTCCCACTGGATGTAGGTACCTCGCACCGGGTCCCACTGGGGCCCGTAGCCGCTCGGGTCACCCCACGTCGTGACCGTGTCCCCCCAGGGGGCGGACGAGGGCGGCTCGGCCGGTCCCACGTCGAAGGGCACGGGGGTTGGTCCGGATTCGGTTGGTGGCGACCCCACCTGGTCGTGCTCCGCCGGGGAAGCACCTGGGCTCGGATCCGCCGAGGCGCCACTTGGACTCGGCCATCCGCCCCCAGGCTGGGCACCCTCGGGCCATCCGCCCCCAGGCTGGGCACCCGGGCCAGGAAGCTGGCTGGGCATCCCCGGTTGCTCTGCTCCCCACGGTCCCGGCTGCACCACGGGCTGTCCTGGTGCCCAGGTGCCCGGCTGCATACCCGGTTGCCCGGGCTGGCCCGGGTGTCCGGGCTGGCCAGGGTGTCCGGGCGCCCAGGGCTGGCCGGGGGCCTGCGTTCCCGGGTACGCCCCCTGCCACGTCGGCACGGGGGGGGCGAAGGACGGACCCGCCAGCCCGGGTACCGAGACGGGCTGGCCCACCGCGGTCTTGGACACCACGAAGGTACCCGCGGCCATGTCACCGACACGGCGGTGCCCCTTGCTGGAAGCACCGGTGATGATCCCCACGAGTGGGATGCAGTAGGGAACCCCGTCGGCCACCCACAACAGGAAGCGAAGGGCGGACTTGGCGGGGCCGGCCAGCGCGCCGTCGGGCCGCACGACCCGGATGCCTGTCAGCAGCTTGCCGGGAGAACCACCCGCCAGGCCTTCCACCAGCACGAATGCCACCAGGCCGTAACCCACGAACAGGGTGACCGGAACCCAGGATCCCTCCCAGCGGATGAAGAGCGAGGTGTCGCTGGCTTCGTCATAGGCCACCCAGCCTTCCTCACCCAGGAAGGTCGTCGAGCAAACGGACGCGTCGTCGTCACACAGGTTGCCGGGGATCTCGTTGTAGCCCTCGAGGAAGATCCCCGCAGCCACCCAGGCGAGCGCCGATGCGATCACGAAGTCGATGATCCAGGCGCCGATACGGCGGCCCATGACGGCGGTGGGATCGGTGGGAGGCTGGTACATGCTCACGTAGGCAGCAGGTGGCGGCCCGCGTGGCGGCCCGCGGCCGGCCCCCCGGGTGTGCGGCGGCGTGTGCTCTTCGCGGCGGGCTCAGGCACTGTCGATGGGCCGCCACTGGCCGCTGGGATCGTCGTACTGGAGCCACCGCTGGTTCGTGGCATCCCACTGGATGTAGGCGTTGCGGGCTGGATCCCACTGTGCCTCGCCGGTGCTGGGCGCGGAGGACGACTGGGCGGCGGTGGAGGAGCCTGCAGGAGGAGCCGCGCCGGGAGGTGTGCTGGCGGGCGGATAGGCGGTCGCTGCGGCGCCTCCGGGAGGTGGGGCGTAGCCACCGGGGGCCCCGTAGCCGACGGCGGTCGGTGTGAGGCCAGGTATCGCCAGGGGTTGGCCCATGGCGTCCTTGTTGACTACGAAGGTGCCCGCCACCGAGTCGCCCACCCTCCGATGCCCCTTGCTGGAGAAGGCCGCGATGGGCCCGACCAGGGGAAGGCACCAGGGGAAGAAGTCGACGATCCACAGCACGGATCGCCCGAAGGCCCGGAGCACGCCGGGGGGCTGACCCTGGGCGTTGACGGTGCGTATCCCCATCAGAGCCTTGCCGGGGGTCATGCCGGCGAGGCCCTGCCATACCCAGAACACGCCGATCCCGTAGATCCACTGGATCAGGTTCACGGTGGTCGTGTCACCGAACTCGAACACGGTCGCCTCGTTGCCGTCCCACCACGCGATGACGTCGTCGCCGACCGTGCACATCTCGAAGCTGGCGTCCGAGCCGCTGTCGCAGGGGTTGAAGTCGACCGTGGCGGTGTCGACGGTGGCGGAAAAGATGGCCAGGGAGATGGCCCCGACGATGATGATGTCGATGAGCCAGGCGCCGATGCGACGGCCCATGACGGCGGTGGGATCGGTGGCTACTTGGTACATGGTGACCTACCTCGGTGCTCAGGTGTCGATGGGGCGCCACTGGTCGGTGGCTGTGTCGTGCTGTAGCCACCGCTGGGTGGCGGCGTCCCACTGGATGTAGGCCGCTCGGGCCGGATCCCACTGGGGTTGGCCGGGGGCGGGCGGCGGTCCCTGGGCAGTTGCCCCTGGCGCTGCGGGGGGAGCGGCTGGGCCGGCCGGTCCAGGAGCGGCCGCCGGCCCCCCGTAGGGAGCAGCGAAGGTCGCGGTGGCCATGGTGAGCCCGGGTACCACGACGGGCCGGCCCATGGCGGACTGATCGACCATGAAGGTCTTGGCGGCCATGTCACCTACGCGGCGGTGCCCCTTGGCCGCGAAGATGGTGATCACGCCTACCAGCGGGAAGCAGCACGGGATGTAGTCGACGATTCCGGCGATGGACCGCACGAAGCCCTTGCCGATCCCGATGGGTTGACCGGCTTCGTCGACGCAGCGCAGCCCCATGGCGATGGTGCCCGGCGTCTTGCCGGTGAGGCCCCGCATCGCCACGAAGATCCCGATCAGGTAGGCCAGTTCGATCAGTGACACCACCGCTGCCTCGCCGCCTTCGACCAGGTAGATGGTGTCGTTGAGCACCAGGCATTGCTTGAAGCTGCCTTCGATGTCCTCGCAGCCGATGACTCCGAAGGTGTCGCCCTGCTCGCCGAAGGCGGAGAACAGGATGCCGACCAGGATGGCGAAGAGGATCATGTCGATCAGGGCCGCCACCAGGCGCTTGCCTGCCACGTCGGTGGGATCGGCTGTCCCCTGAAATGCGGTCATGGCGCTGCCCCTCTAGGTGTCCTGCTGTGCGCGTCCGCAGCGTAACCGGCGCCGGGAGGTGCCTGCGGGAACGGTAGTGTCCGACCTCATGGCGCCACCCAACGATCAGACGCTCATGGACAAGGTGGTGAACCTCACCAAGCGGCGGGGTTTCGTCTTCCCCAGCGCCGAGATATATGGCGGGTTCCGCTCCACCTACGACTACGGGCCCGTCGGGGTTCTCTTGCTGCGCAACGTGCGCCAGGCCTGGTGGCGGTCCATGGTGCAACTCCGTACCGACGTGGTGGGCTTGGAGGCCGCCGTCCTGTCCCCGCCTGCCATCTGGGAGGCTTCGGGTCACCTGGCCAACTTCACCGACCCCCTGGTCGAGTGCCGCCACTGCAACAGCCGTCACCGCCTCGACAAGCTCGAAGACCCCGAGGTGTGCCCCACCTGTGGCACCCGCGGATCGTTCACTGAACCCAAGTCGTTCAACCTCATGTTCAAGACCCACGCCGGCCCGGTGGAGGACGAGGGGGCGGTGGCCTTCCTACGTCCCGAGACCGCCCAGGGCATGTTCGTCAACTTCGCCAACGTGCTCACCGCCAGCCGCAAGAAGCCCCCATTCGGGATCGCCCAGATCGGCAAGTCCTTCCGCAACGAGATCACCCCGGGCAACTTCGTCTTCCGCACCCGCGAGTTCGAGCAGATGGAGATGGAGTACTTCGTCCCCCCCGACGAAGCCCCCCGCTGGTACGAGTACTGGTGCCAAGAGCGCTACCGGTGGTACCTCGACCACGGCATCCCCGAGGACCGCCTGCGCCTCCGGCCCCACGACGCCGACGAGCTGTCCCACTACTCGTCGGGCACCAGCGACGTGGAGTTCCTCTTCCCGTGGGGTTGGGACGAGCTGGAGGGCATCGCCAACCGGGGTGACTACGACCTGACCCAGCACGCCACCCATTCGGGGGAGCGCCTCGAGTACTTCGACCAGGCCAGCGGTGATCGCTATGTCCCCCACGTGATCGAACCGGCCGCCGGCGCCACCCGCACCGCCATGGCCTTCCTCCTGGCCGCCTACGACGAGGAAGAGGTCCGTGGCGAGACCCGCACGGTCCTGCGCCTGCACCACCGGATCGCTCCCTACCAGGTGGCGGTGCTGCCGCTTTCCAAGAACGACCAGCTGGTGCCCGTGGCCGAGGAGGTGCTGGCCGCGGTGCAGCCTCACGTCATGTGCGACTTCGACGTCACCCAGGCCATCGGCCGCCGCTATCGGCGCCAGGACGAGCTGGGCACCCCCTATTGCGTCACCATCGACTTCGACACCCTCGAGGACCACGCCGTGACCGTGCGCGAGCGCGACAGCATGGACCAGGTACGCGTCGCCATCGCCGAGCTGGTGCTCTACTTGCGCGAGCGCCTGGAACTCTGAGCTCCGTGTCGGCGCCGGCCGGTCCTGGGCCGTGACGGTCGGGGCCCGCAGCGCGAAGTACTCGCCCCGATAGGATCATCCAATGGCCGCGCCCCAGACCGCCGCCGGGAACGCCGACTGGTTCCGTCGCATCGGGGGGATCCGACCCTTCATCGGTGCCGCACTCGCCGGCGGGCTGATGTGGATCCCGTCTCACGACACCGAAGAGGTGATCACGACCTCGATGCTCTTCCTGGTCATGCTCGTGGGGTTGAAGCTGGCTGACCCGTGGCTCACCCCTGTCTGGGCGTTGTTGGCCACCGTTCTTCCCACCTGGTTGCGGATGGCCATCGGCATCGGACTGCCGGTGGTGCTGGCCATCGGGCGGTTCGGGCCCTCGGCTTCGGGCAAGGAGATCTCCACGGCCCGATCGGCGTTGCTGATGGCGACGTTGGTGGCCCACGTCTTCCTCCGGCCCCGGAAGGCCGACGTCCAAGCACATCAGGCCGCCCAAGCGGCGCGAGCCGGTGGTGGTGCACCGGCGGGAGGGGGACTGCCGCATGGGTGAAGGCGCCAACACCCTCCCCCCTCTGGAGCCGCTCTGGCAGGAGGGCTCGGCCCCGATCGCACCGGCGGTGCTCTGGGTGGCGGGGGCTTGCGCGGCCGCCTCGGGGGCGGCTCTGGTGGCGGCGATCCTCACCGAGCGCCCGCTGTGGCTGGCGGCCACCTTCATCCTGGTGCCCGCCTTCGTGTGCTTCGTTGCACTGACCACGATCGCCCGCCGCCACCAGCAGCGGCTCTTCCTGGTGCGGCTCCGGCAGGGAGCGCTCGCCGGCTTCCTGGCCACGCTGGCCTATGACGTAAGCCGTTGGGCGGTCGAGGTGACCGACCTCTCTCCGACCAACAGCTTCGCCGCCATGCCCCACTTCGGTGACGGTCTGACCCGATTGGGCACCGACCACGCCGCCTCGGTCGCCACCGGGTGGGCCTTCCACTTTGTGAACGGCATCGGGTTCGGGATCGCCTACATGATGGTCCTGGCCGGGCGGCGGTGGTGGTGGGCCGTCCTCTACGGACTCGGCCTGGAGCTGTTCATGGTGGCGCTGTATCCACGCTGGTTGGGCGTGACTCTCAGTCGCGAGTTCCTCTCGGTGAGCATCGGGGGCCACGTCGCCTACGGAGCGGTTCTCGGGCTGATGGGGGAGCGCACCGAGTGAGAACCTCCCTCCGTCGCCGGGTGCTGGGCACGATGGCCCTGCTGGTGTCGGCCTGGATCGGCGCGGCCATCTGGGCGGGGCCGGCGTCGGCGGACGACTGCACCACCCTGGTCGAGAACATCGGCGACCTGGCTGACGAGTACAAGATGCAGGACTGCCTGCGGACCGGCTCGAACTGGGGTCGGGTGATCGGCACCGTCGTGGGTGGTGCGGGCATTGCCATCGCCGTCGTCGGGATCCGCCCATCTCGTCCCCCGGTCCCGACCCCACCGACCGAGGCGGGTACGAGCGTGGCTTCGGGCACGCCTCCCTGTGAGGAGATGGCCATCCGCGGGCGGCGCGTGGCCCAACTGCTGGCGGCCCGCAGGAAGCTCGAGGCCGAGATCGTCGCCGAGTGGAAGGTCAGGGCCCAGGGGGCACGCGTGCTCACCGATGCCTTCCGGAACCTGAAGGAGATCCACTGGAAGATCGCCCAGGCTCGGGCGGCGGGGGTCGTCTTCAACATCTCCTTCCTGGGCATGTGGTTCTGTGCGCTCGGTCCGGCTTTCAAGGCGGCCGGAGCAGCATTCTCGGCCGGCTGGGCTGCCCTCCTGGCGCGCCTAGGCATCGGAGCGGGAACGGCCGCGGTCGCATCGACGCAGGCCGCGGCCGCGGCGGGCACGGGTCTCAGCGAGGGATGGGCGGCGGCTGGTGCGGGCCTGGTCACCATGAGCACCCAGATCATCTGGGACCGGATTCCGGCCAAGGTCCCAGGACCCAAGCCCACCGCGGACCCGCTGGCCGAGGAGATCATGACCGGCCTGGTCGATATGGTCCGGCCCGTGTTCCAGCAGTATGTCCAGGCCGCCAAGACCTACAACCAGGCCTTCGCCCAGTGGGGCACCGACCGCCAGCAGGACCTCGACCGCATCAGCCAGGAGATACAGAGTGAGGTGGACCGCTTGAACGCCGCTGCCCGCAACTGCGGATTCGCCAAGGTGCCGGACTTCTCGTCGGCGACGACACCGCCGGTGACCCTGCACGTCCTCCAGGTTCCCGAAGAGCTCGGCGACATGTGGTGGTTCGGGAGCTCCCTGTGAGCGCCTCAGCTTCGGGAGGGGGGCCCGTCGGCGGCGGTTGGGCGCAGTTCGTACCGGCCGACGTCTCCGCCTCGGGTCACTCGGTGGCTCTCGTGGCGGTTGACGAGGGTCGTGTGGTCCGCATCGAGGCGCGATTCACCCTCCCGGTGAGCGCGAACGTGGCCGCCGCGGTGCTGGCCGACCTCGAACTGGCCTCTGCTGGAGACACCCGCCTCGCCGTCGACGCGGCCGGAGTCGTCGTCACCCGCCGCCTGGCCGATCCCGACGAGGAGCGCGTCAAGGCGGCCGTGGATGCGCTGGCCGCTGTTGCGGTGGCGGCCGCCCTGGGGCACAGCGCCATGGCCGAGGCCACCTCGGCATCGGCCACTCTGGATGTGGCGCCACCCCAGCCGATGCAGCTGTCCGCCGGTGAGGCCGCCTACCTGGCCTCCTACCGGGTGGCTCCGACTCCCCAGCCCGCCTGGCTCCAGCCCGACCCGGCGCAACCACCGGACCGCCAGATCAGCGCCGGCCAGTGGTACCAGGTCCTTCAGGAAGCCAACGGCTGGGCGCAGGTGTTGGGTGACGACGGGATCCCGGTGTGGACCGACGGTCGCACCCTCGTGGCACCGGAGGAACTGCGATGAGCGTGCTCGACGACCTGTCGGCCTTCGGTCTGGCCCCGGTGGGGGACCCACCGACGGTGCGCACGGTCACCGGCGGCGTGCCGGTGACTGTCGAGGTGGGCGAGGACTCTGGCGGGGTCACCCTGCGCGCCGCGGTCGCTGCTCCCGGCGCGACGTACCTGCCCGCGGGGCTCGTGTCGTCGGTGGAGGGGACGGTGTCGGTGAGCGAGGGGGCTCTCCATGCCGTGCGGACCATGCCCGGCGCAGCCAGCTGGGCGGTGTACGACGCCATCGCAGAACTGGCCAAGCAACTGGTCACCCTGGCCCGCCTCGCCGACCAGTGGTCACAGGTGGGCCCCGTCGCCCCCTCCCCGGCCCCGGCACCGGCCCCAGCACCGGCCCCCTCCCCGGCCCCGATCCCCGCCCCGGCACCGATCCCGGCCCCGGCCCCAGCACCGGCACCGATCCCGGCACCGGCCCCAGCACCGGCCCCGGTCGAGGTCCTGTGGTGGGGAAGTGTGTTCGTGGAGACGCCGGTCCTCAGCGGCGATGCGTCCCGCACTCCCGTCACCACCCTCTATCCCGGCCAGTGGTACACGGTCATCGACGAGCAGGCCGGCTGGCTCCAGGTGGACGACGGTGCGGGCCGCCAAGGCTGGATAGGGGCCACCCAGCTGCAACGGGCGCCCTGACCGGCGCCGGGAGCCGACCTCCACCACAGACGGCACCTGCCAGAATCTCCCCATGTCCACGATCGAGCTGTCCGGGGTCGGGCGTGCCTACGAGACCGGCGGCGGCACGGTGAACGCCCTGGCAGAGGTCGACCTGCTCGATCGAGGCGGGCGAGTTCGTGGTCGTGCTGGGTCCCTCGGGGTCGGGCAAGACCACGTTGCTGAACATCATCGGTGCGCTCGACACGCCGACGTCGGGGCGTGCCGTGGTCGACGGCAACGATCTGACCGGCGCCTCCCGCTCCGACTTGTTCCGCTACCGGCGCGCGACCATCTCCTTCGTCTTCCAGAGCTTCAACCTCTTTCCCGGGCTGACCGCGTTGGAGAACGTGCGCTTCGGCGCCGACGTGGCCGGTGCCGCCGACGCGGTCGAGGTGGCCCGTGCCACCCTCGACTCGGTGGGCCTCGGCGACCGCCTCCACCACTTCCCCTCCATGCTCTCGGGCGGAGAGCAGCAGCGGGTGGCCATCGCCCGGGCTCTGGCCACCGGGAACCCGGTGCTGCTCGCCGACGAGCCCACCGGAGAGCTCGACTTCCGCACCGGTGTGGCGATCCTCGGACCTGCTGATGGAGCAGGCCGAGGCAGGCCGGGCGGTGCTGGTGGTCACCCACAACCGCGAGATCTCCCAGGCCGCTGACCGGGTGGTCGAGTTGAGCGGCGGGCGGATCGTCAACGACGGCCCACCCGAAGGCGGCCGGCGGCCGGCAGTCGAGCCTGCACTGGTGAAACGGGCCTGGCGATGCATCGGTCTGTGGTTGCGCTGGTCCTGGCGCGACCTGCGTGCCCGCTGGATCCAGGTGGCTGCGATCGCCTTGATCGTGGCGTTGGGGGTGGGTGTCTACACGGGGCTGAGCAGCCAGAACCAGTGGCGCCGGCAGTCCTATGACGCCTCCTACGAGGTCCTGGCGATCCACGACCTGCTGGTGGCCACGACAACGGGCACCAGGGTCGACGAGGGTGCGCTCCTGGGTGGGGTGGCAGCCATGTCCCACCCCGAGTGGGTGGCAGCGGCCGAAGAGCGTCTCGATGTCACGACCCAGGTCGACGCGTCGACTGCGGGGAGCGGGACCATCCTGGTTCCGGGACGAATCGTCGGCGTGGACATGGCGTCGGTGACCGGCCATACATCGACCGGCTCGAGCTGGTGGACGGGCGTGGGTTGGATGCCGATGACGATCGGTGCTGACCGGGTGCTCCTGGACAGCCACTTCGCCGAGCACCACGACCTGGCCCCCACCGGCACACTCAGCGTCTCGCTCGGGGAGCGTCGAGTACATCGGGCACCGGCTACACCCCCGAGTACTTCGTCATCTCGACCGACACCGGTTCGCTCCTGGCCGAAGCCGGCTTCGCCGTCACCTTCGCGCCGATCGAGACGGCCCAGCGGTTGGCTGGTTCCGACGGCGAGGTCAACCAGTTGGTCCTGCGTTGGGCCCCTGGTGTCGATCCGGTCGCGGCCCTGGTCGAGGTCGAGGAGGCGCTGACCGCAGCTGTTCCCGACGCGGCCCTCGAGTTCGAGCCGATCACCGAGAGACCGCCAGTACCGCCGCCTCTACGACGACATCGAGGGCGACCAGAAGCTGTTCAACATCTTCGCCGGGCTGATCCTGGCCGGTGCCGCGTTCGCGGCGTTCAACCTCACGGGCCGCATCGTCGAAGCACAGCGTCGCGAGATAGGCATCGGAATGTCCCTCGGGCTCGAGCGTGCACGCATCGCCGTCCGCCCGCTCCTGGTCGGCTTCCAGATCGCCCTCCTGGGGGCGGTGCTGGGTGTGGGAGTCGGCCAGTTCATGGGCGTTCAGCTCTCCGAGCTCAACCAGGCGTTCGTACCGGTTCCGATCTGGAAGGACGACTTCCAGGCTCTCGTCTTCGCCAGGGGTGCCGGCCTCGGTCTGGTCATGGCGTTCGCAGCTGCGGCCTGGCCGGTGTGGCGGGCCGTGCGCGTCGACCCTGTCGACGCTGTCCGCACCGGGCCACTGCGCTCGACCGGCGAGGGAGCCAAGCAGCGGCGGATCCGACTTCCGGGGAACAGCATCGTGCAGTTCCCGCTGCGCAACACGCTGCGGGCGCCGCGGCGGACCTGGCTCACCGCGGCAGGGATCGCAGCAGTGATCTCGGTCTTGATCGGTGTCATCGGCATGTTGGACTCGTTCCTGGCGACGATCGACGCAGCCGAGACCGAGATCCTGGGTGACAGTCCCGATCGGCTCGACGTCCAACTCGACTTCTTCTATCCCGTCGGCGACGAGAGGGTCGCGGGGCTTGCCGAGGTGGAGGGTGTGGCCTCCGCCGAGCCTGGCCTTCGCCTTGGTGGGGCTCTGATTCCGGCCGGGTCGGCCGAAGAGGACGAGATCGACGTGCTCATCTCGGTGCTGGACCTGCAATCCCCGGCGTGGCGCCCCACCGCGGTGGAGGGTTCGCTGTCCGCCGACGGGCCCGGGGTGGTGATCAGCCGCAAGGCCGCCGAGGATCTCGGGGTCGGTGCCGGTGACACCGTGCGGCTTCGCCATCCTCGGCGTGAAGGTCTGGGCTACTCGTTCGTGGAGACCGATCTGCCCGTCAAGGCGGTGCACGCCAACCCGTACCGCTTCATGCTCTACGTCGACGTGGACGACGCCGACCTCTTCGCCCTGGAGGGGATCGTCAACACCGTGTCGGTCGTGCCGGCTCCGGGTACCGGTCGCGACGACCTAAAGGTGGCGTTCTTCGGTCTCCCCGGGGTGGCCGCGGTGGAATCCGTGGCCGACGTGGCCGACAACGTCAGGGAGGCCATCGCCGAGCTTCCTGGGCTTCCTGAACGTGGTGGAGGTGGCCGTGCTGGTGCTGGCAGTGCTGATCGCCTTCAACTCGACCAGCATCAGCGCAGACGAGCGCCGACGTGAGCACGCCACCATGTTCGCCTTCGGGCTGCCGGTCCGCACAGTGCTGGTGACCGCCATGGCCGAGAGCGCGATCGTCGGGGTCCTGGGCACCGTCCTGGGCCTGATCAGTGGCCGCATCCTCCTGCAGTGGCTGGTGCGCGTCCTTCTGCCCCAGAGCGTGCCCGACCTGGGCGTCATGATCCAGGTGGAGCCCTCCACCTATCTGACCGCAGGGGTGCTCGGGATCCTGGCGGTGGCCCTGGCTCCCGTTCTCACCATCCGGCGCCTCCGTCGCATGGACGTGCCCGCCACGCTGCGAGTCGTCGAGTAACGCCGAGTAGCGCCGAGTAATGCCGAGTAGGCCGCCTGGCGGGGCTGGCGGGGCTGGCGGGGCTGGCGGGGCTGGCGGGGCTGGCGGGTGAAGCCGGTCGGCGGCCACGCTCGGTGGGGGTAACGTCGGCGGTCGATGGGGATCGTCGACGAGGACGTGGCGAAGGTGAGGGACGCCACCGACATCGTGGCGGTCATAAGCGAGCACCTCGCGCTGAAGAAGGTCGGCCGGCGCTTCGTCGGCCTGTGCCCCTTCCACGGCGAGAAGCACCCCGTCCTTCTCGGTGAACCCCGAGTAGGGTCTCTACTACTGCTTCGGCTGCCAGGCCAAGGGCGACGCCATCACCTTCGTCCGCGAGCTGGACCACATCGACTTCGTCGGGGCGGTGGAGCGCCTCGCCCACCGGGCCGGGGTCACGCTCCACTACACCGACCAGCGGTGAGGGCGAGGGACGCAAGCGCAGGCCCGCCTGGTCGAGGCCATGGCCGCCGGCCGTCGACTGGTACCACGACCGTCTCCTCACAGGCCCCCGACGCCGCCGCGGCCCGCGCCTACCTGCGCTACCGGGGCTTCGACGGCGAGACCGTGCGCACGTACCAGTTGGGGTGGGCCCCGGACGACTGGGACGAACTGGCCGGGCCCTGTCGGCTGCCCGACAAGCGTGCTGGTCGACACCGGCCTGGCCTACGTCAACCAGCGCCAGCGCCAGCAGGACTTCTTCCGGGGCCGGGTGCTGTTCCCGATCTTCGACCCCCAGGGCGACCCGGTCGGCTTCGGCGGGCGAATCATGCCGGGCGGCGAGGGACCCAAGTACCACAACACCGCCGAGACCACGCTCTACGACAAGAGCCAGGTGCTCTACGGGCTCAACTGGGCCAAGGACGGGCATCGTGAAGGCCGACGAGGTCATCGTCTGCGAGGGCTACACCGACGTCATCGGCTTGGCCCCGGCCGGCATGCCGCGGGCGGTGGCCACCTGCGGCACGGCGCTCACCGAGGAGCACGTCCGCCTCCTGCAAGCGCTTCGCCCGCCGGGTGGTGCTGGCCTTCGACGCCGACGCCGCCGGCCAGGCCGCCGCCGAGCGCTTCTACGCCTGGGAGCAGGCCCACGAGCTCGAGGTGGTCGTGGCCGACCTGCCGGCTGGGGTCGACCCCGGCGACCTGGCCCGCAGCGACCCGGATCGGCCTCGGCCAAGCGGTCACGGAGCGGCTCCGTTCCTCGGCTTCCGCGTCGAGCGGGCGCTGGCGCCGGCTGACCTGACCGCGACCCGAGGGCCGGGCCCGCGCCGCCGAGGCGGCCCTCGCCGTGATCCGCGAGCACCCCAGCGACCTGGTCCGCGACCAGTACGTGATGGAGGTGGCCGACCGGTGCCTCGTCGACGTCGACCGCCTCGCGCCTCCCTGCGCCCCGCCCGGCCGCGGGTCAGGCCGGTGCTCTGGGAGGTGGATCGGCCCGGCCATCCCCGTCGGGCGGGCGAGGTGAGTCGGGCTCCGCTGGGTCGCGTGGGCCCCGACGCCACGACCCCGATTCGGGAGCGTCGAGCGCCAGGCACTGGCTGCGGCCATCCACGACCCCGGGCCCGTGGCCGAACTGCTCGACGAGGTGCTGTTCGACGACCCCTCGCCCTGGAGGCCTTCCGGGCCCTGGCAGCAGCTGACGACTCTGCACCAGGCCCTGGAACGGGCTGCCCCCGACGCGGCCGAGCTGTCTGCCACAGCTGGCCGCCGAGGAGCTGGACGGCGAAGCCGAGGAGCGTGGTCTGCCGGCTGATCGAGGGCCACGACCGTGCCGTCAGAATGTGCGAGATCGCGGGCCCGGCGCGTCGAGCGATCCGCCGGGGTTCGCGGCCGAGATGCCGAGGCTCAAGCACCTCGAAGGAACGCTGCGCCGAGGCCCGCCACGCGGCGGGATGCGGCAGGCCAGTTGCTAGGGTGGCTTCAGGACACGGTCGAGGAGACGCATGACTGAAGGCACTGACGCCGCAGCGGCTCTTCCCTGGCCCGAAGCCCCGGCGGACATCCTGCGAGGTGCTGTTGGAACGGGGTCGGGAACGGGGCCAGCTCACCCTCGATGACGTCGTCCAGCGGGAATCGAGTTGACCCTCGAGCTCGAAGGCCAGGTTCGCGAGTGGTGGCCACTTCCCAGGTGACCCTCGAGGCAGAGGTGGTGCTGCTCTGCCGACGCCGATATCGACGCGGAGATCCACGCCGCGATGCACGCCGAGATCGAGGCCGAGGTGCGCTCGGAAGATCGTCGGGCACGCATGGCCCGCGGTCGCCCGCCCGGGTGGCCGAGGCCGGACGAGCCTCGGGATCGCCGATCCCGGTTCGGATGTACCTGAAGGAGATCGGCCGGGTCCCGCTGCTCACCGGCGCGGAGGAGGTCGACCTGGCCCAGCGCATCGAGGCCGGGCAAGGCAGGCCGAGGACGCACCTGGCCGACCTGGCCGCTCCGAGCGGCTCGGCCGGGCATCGACCTGGTCGAACGCAAGACGGTCTGGAGCGGCGGGCCGCGCGACGGCGAGCAGGCCAAGGCAGCAGCTGACCGAGGCCAACCTGCGCCTGGTGGTGTCCATCGCCAAGCGCTACGTCGGCCGGGGCATGCTGCTCCTCGACCTCATCCAGGAGGGCAACCTGGGTCTGATGCGGGCGGTCGAGAAGTTCGACTACACGAAGGGCTTCAAGTTCTCCACCTACGCCACGTGGTGGATCCGCCAGGCCATCACCCGGGCCATCGCCGACCAGGCCCGCACCATCCGCATCCCGGTGCACATGGTCGAGTCGATCAACAAGGTGCACCGCGTGCAGCGCCAGATGGTCCAGGAGCTCGAGCGCGAGCCCACCGTCGAGGAGCTGGCCGAGCAAGGTCGACCTGACCCCGGCGCGGGTGCGCGAGATCCTGCGCATCTCCCAGGATCCGCTGTCGCTCGACTCGCCGGTCGGCGAGGAGGACGACTCCAACCTCGGCGACTTCATCGAGGACCAGCAGGCCGACGCCCCGGCCGACGTGGCCGCCCGGCGGCATGCTCGGCGAGGCCGTGCTCGAGGCGCTCGACGAGCTGAACGACCGCGAGAAGAAGGTCGTGCGGCTGCGCTTCGGTCTCGACGACGGCCAGGCCTCGCACCCTCGAGGAGGTGGGCCGCGAGTTCGGCGTGACCCGCGAGCGGATCCGCCAGATCGAGTCCAAGACCCTGGCCAAGCTGCGCCACCCCCACCGCAGCCGAGAAGCTGCGCGACTACCTGGAGAACGAGTAGGCGGTTCAGCTGGCGCGGCGGCTCAGCGGCTCAGCTGGGGGGGTGGGCGCGGGCGTAGATCGACGACGGCGGTGTCGGGTGCCGTGGCGTCCTTGAGGGCCTGCCGGGTGGTCAGCACCACCTCGTCGGCCAGGCCCCGGGCCAGTTCCTGCAGCTGGCGCCAGGCGTCGCTCTCACGCACGGGTTGCAGGTAGGAGTCGATGGCATCGAAGCGCTCCCGCCCGGCCTTGGCGCCGTAGTAGTACCCAACCGCCAGGCCGATCCCGAGTCCGATCTTGAAGCTCATGACCCGATTGTCGCGCCGGGTGGCGGGTCGCGGGGTGACCGTTGCCGGATCCCTCCGGGCGTGCCCTGGCGATCTTGTCCCACCCTCGGGAGAAGATGGCCCCGGAGATCCCCACGGAACGGAGCGCCATGGGATATCGCGGCAAGGTGCACGAGCAGCAGCAGGCGTGTCAGCTGCGCAGCGAGGGCTGGGCGCTGCAGGACATCGCCGACGAGCTGGGTGTGGCCAAGAGCTCGGTGTCGGTGTGGGTGAGGGGGGTGTCGGTGGGCAACCAGCCCCGCCGACGCGTACCCCGCCAGCGCCCCCCAAACGCCCTTCAGCGGCGCAAGCAGGCCGAGATCGACCGCAGTGACGCCTGGGGCCGAAGCCAGCTGGGTGTGATCGACCGCCAGGCGTTCCTGGCTGCCGGAGCCGCGCTCTACGCAGGCGAGGGCGACAAGAGGGATGGCACGGTGGCGTTCGCCAACAGCGACGAACGGATGATCGCCTTCTTCTGTCGTTGGCTCCGAGCCTTCTTCGAGGTCGACGAATCACGACTGCGGGTCCGACTGTACCTACACCAAGGCCTCGACCTGGACGCAGCAGCCCAGCACTGGGCGAAGGTGACCGGCGTTCCTGTTGCCCAGTTCCTTCGGCCCTACCGTGCAGTCGCTGATCCGAGTCGGCGGACGAATAAGCACGTGCACGGTTGCTGTCATGTCCGCTACTCCTGTGCACACACACATCGCGAGGTGATGGGCCTGGTGAAGGCGCTGCTATCCTGCGATGCGCTCCTTCCGGGGTAGCTCAGCTGGCAGAGCGGTGGCCTGTTAAGCCAATGGTCGTGGGTTCGAGCCCCACCCCCGGAGCATGGAACGGCACCCCGGAACCCACCCCATGCGGTGTCGCGTCGTGAGCGTTGCCGCGCTCATCGTGCTCTTCGGCCTCACTGCGGGGTGCTCGGAGCCGTCGGCAACCTGCGATGCCGCGCGCCAGCTGAGCGATTCAGTGGACGAGCTGTTCTCGGAGGAAACCTTCGACGGGGGCCGCGAGGCGGTCGAGTCCTCGGCTCGCTCGGTGGGATCCGACCTGGAAGAGCTCCGGGATGCGGCCGGTGAGCAGTTCGGTGACCAGATAGACGTCCTGGGTCAGGAGTTCGACGAGCTCAGGTCATCGGTGCTCGACCTCGAGCCCGGTGAGCTTCGCGACGGGCTGGGAGCGGTGGGGGAGGAGGCCGACGACACCAGCGCCGCGTGGAACCGGCTGGTGGCCGACATCGTCGACGAGGTGGAGGACTGCGACCTAACCGCCTGAAGGTCTGGCTTCGACCGCCTGGAGGTTTGGCCGCGGGGTGATTGGAGTCAGGCAGCAGGACTGGCCACACCCAGGAGGGCGGCGAGGTCGTCGTCGTCCATTGGCACCCCCAGAGCCTCGGAGAGGCTGGTCGGTGCCCGGGTCACGGCCTGCGTGGCGTGGTCGACCCGCTGGGATTCGGGCAGGTGAGCAAGCACGGAGTCCAGGCTGGGGGCCGGTCGTGTCGTGACCGGGTAGCGCAGCCCGGCCAACGCCACAGAGGCACATGCACACACCAGTGCAGCCAGGGCTACACCTTCGGTGCCAGCGGAAGCCCAACCCACAATGAGGGCCCACGGTGCCACCACCGCCAGGACCCATCGACCAAGTGACACCATCTCGTTCCGCAGTTCCATCGTCCTGCCCTCTCGTGGGGGAGCCGCCTTTCATCTGAGCAATCGCCGGCCCGATGCGGGGGGGTGTGGATCGTTGGCCCCTTTCTGTTGGTTCGTTCGACCTAGGGCGGCTGGCCCTCGCTCAGGGGTCTGCTCCCTTTGTCGGCGGGAGTCCAACAGCCTCAACCGCGGGCGGACTGAGCCGATGGGAGTCGGCTGACCGGACCGACCCCAGGTCACGGTCAGCCGCAAGCGAGGAGGCAGCGTGGTTGACCACGACGGCGACGGTCCGGCACGAGTACCCCAGATCGTCGACCGGAGCGAGTTGGTGGTGCCCCGCGACATCGCCGAGCTCGACGTCCCGGCGGGGATGGTCCAGGACCTGGTGATGCGGCGGGCGCTGATCGACGGCCGCACGTCGACCCTGGAACTGTCCGAGTCGTTGGCCATCGGTCCGGTGTTGATGACCAAGATCATCGAGGAGCTGCGTGACCGCAAGCTCTTCGAGATCATGGGCATCGAGGCTCACAATTACCTTCTCCAACTGACCGATGAGGGGCGTCGTCAGGCGTCGGAGCGCATGGTGCTCTGTCGCTACGTGGGACCTACCCCGGTGAGCCTCGGCGACTACACCGAGATGATCGCCCGGCAGCACCGAGAACCCAGCTACGACATGGAACGGCTGCGAGAGGCCTTCTCTGACCTGGTGATCCCCGAGCGGCTGCTGGCACAGATCGGGCCGGCGGCCATGGGCCGCGGCGCCATGTTCCTCTATGGGCCGCCGGGAACCGGCAAGTCGAGCATCGCCGAGCGGTTGCACCGGGTGTGGGACGACGTCGTCTACCTGCCTTTCGCGGTCGAGGTCGACGGCCAGATCGTCACCCTCTTCGACCCGGTGGTTCACAAGCCGTTGGACGAGCAGCCCGAGGGCATCGATCGGCGATGGCTGGTGTGTCACCGGCCCTTCATCACCGTCGGCGGCGAGTTGACCGCGGAGCAGATCGAGTTGAAGTACCAGGTGAGCAGCGGCACCTACATGGCTCCCCTGCAGATGCAGGCCAACAACGGGATCCTGGTCATCGACGACTTCGGTCGCCAGACGCTGCGGCCCGAGGCGTTGCTCAACCGTTGGATCGTCCCCCTCGACCGCCACGTCGACTACCTGACCCTTGAGTACGGCACCAAGTTCCCGGTTCCCTTCGACGCCAAGATCGTCTTCTCCACGAACCTGGCGCCCGAGTCACTCGGCGACGAAGCCTTCTTCCGCAGGATCCAGAGCAAGGTCCTGATCCCACCCGTCGGTGACAGCCAGTTCGAGCGGGTGCTCGAGCGTGTGGCAACGGCCCGCTCGGTCCAGCTGACCCCTGACGCCCCGACGCACCTGCGGTGGATGAGTCGCACCATGGGTGACGGTGATCTGCGGCCCTACCTGCCAGCAGCCGTGCTGGACATCCTCGAGTCGATCTGCGCGTTCGAGGGTCGCCCTGCGGTCCTGGATCCACCGATGATCGAACGCATCGCCAAGATGTACTTCACCCAGGCGGCCGAGCAGTCGCACGTGGAGGAGATGGCCCAGGTGTCGGCGGCTACCGAGGGTGGCCCACGGTCAGAGGATGCAGCGGCGGGCGCTGCGGGTGGTGGGGAGTCGGCCCTGCATGCCCGCAAGGTGAAGTCGATCTTCGCCGCGCAGTCCGAACCGGAGCGGCACGAGGAGCTGGCGGCACCCAGCGCAGACTGGGCGGCGGCCGCGGCCAAGGCCCTCGCCGCCGAGATGGGCCGCCTGGCCGCCCAGGGAGGCAGCGCCGGCACGACTGCGGACGCGTCTGATGGGCCTGGTGGCGGCGGAGGGAACGGCGACGATGTCTCCTTCGACGTGACCCGCATCGTGGTGGAGGCTGGCATCGAGTGAAGGCTGAAATGTCCCCGTCGCATGTGTGTGCCAGGTAGGTGGGCGTCGAAGCTGGCCGAGGAGACCGTTCCCCGACCGCGTCCCCCGGCCTGGGTGCATTCTGACTGGCCTGGGCGTGGCTGCTGTACCAGTAGGGTTGGTCGTTCACTGGGGCCCGTAGCTCAGTGGTTAGAGCAGGCGACTCATAATCGCTCGGTCGAAGGTTCGATCCCTTCCGGGCCCACCCGTGTGACCGTGACGAGGCGAGTCGCGCTGCGCTGCTTCGATCGTTACGAGGCGCACTGCCATCGAGGGTGCATCGCCGAGGTGGTCGACGTCCTCTGAGCTGCTTGCGGAACTAGCGTGGACTTGATGCTCCCGGATTCCTCTGGAGATGCTCGCCACGGACGCCGGAATCTGCCGGCGATTCGGTCCCGGCTGGGTGCGCTGGTCCTGCTGGCGGTTCCGCTCTTCGGCGTGGGGACCATCTTCCTGCTGGCTTCGCCGGGCTCCGAGGCCGAGGATGCACCGCGATGTGGGCGTTCGGCGGTCGCGACGTGGTGGGGTGGTCCCGCGCCCGGCAGAGAGGACTGCGAGGCCGATGCCACGAGAGCATCCAGAATCGGAGTCGCCTTGTGTGCACCGCTCGCTGTTCTGGTCGCCGGCTGGCTCGCATCGAGCCTCGTCTATCGGTTGAGCTCGAGAGTGGAACGCAAGGCTGCACGCGAGGCCAAGGCCACCCGGCGGCGGATGGTCCAGCGCCACCTTTCCTGAAGCTGCCGTCCCCTCCCGCAGGCCGCCGACCCATACGGCGACCGTATGGATGCTCGGGTATTCCTGTGACCCTGGACACTTCGCGTGGAGGGCGGGGCGGGCACAGGCGGCCGGAGAAGGGCTCAATGCATCCTCATCGCGCTCAGAGACGCCGGTCGGGCCGACGGCCCCGACTCGTGATGACTCTGGCCTTCGCGCTGGCGGCTGTGGCCTGTTCCGATCAGGAGTCCCGTACCGTCAGCATCCGAGGTATCGACGAGGTGCAGGTGGCCACGCCCGAGCAGCTCGCAGCCGGGGCCCTGGACAACACGGGGCGGCTCCCCGGCGAAGGCAGTGACGGCACCATCCCCCTTGCCGAGGAGGAGGGCTCGTTCGGTTCGTCGCTCGGATCGGCCCTCGAGAAGTTCAACACCTGCAACGAGCGTCTCGGGTGGGACTTCGTGGGCTTTCCCGACCCTGACAGCGCCGACCCGATCATCGGTGATCCGGCCTATGCCGAGGCGATGGGTACCTGCGCCAACGAGAGCCGGATCCTCGAGGTGTTCGACGAACAGCAGCAGCGGATGGCCAACATGACCCCAGAAGAGGTCGAGGAGTTCAACACCGGGATCGTGGCGCTGCGTGAGTGTCTGCTGCGCCGGGGATGGGAATGGGGAGAGCTCCAGCCCGACGAGAACGGTGTGTTCGGCAACGGGCTGCCCAGCTACCCGGGCGTCGAGAACCCCCTCGACACCCTGGACGACCCCAACGCCCGCCGCGATCTCGACGAGTGCGGCGCCAGCCAGTTCGGATTCTGACGAGGAGAGAATGATGAGCGAGCAGATCGAGTAGGTGGGGTCGGCGCGCCGGCCCTGGTCGCCGTCGGTGTCGTGGCCGTGATCGGCGTGGTGGCGGTCGTCGGAACCGTCGGCGGTTCGAGCACCAAGAAGGACGAGAGCGAGTTGATCGTCTTTGCTCCCGTCGAGACCCGGACCTTGCGCGACGTCGTCACCGTGAGGGGAGAGATCAGTCGCGAGAAGCTGTCGGACCTGTTCGTGAGCACATCGGGCATGGTCGATCGGGTCAGCGTCGAGGAGGGGGCTTCGGTGGCGCCGGGCGAGCAGGTGTACAGCCTCAACGGCCGGCCGGGGATCGCCGTCAACGCGCCCGCACCCTTCTTTCGTCCCATCGACGAAGGAGCGGTGGGACTGGACGTGTGGCAGCTCGAGAACATCCTCGTCGAGCAGGGCTATGACCCGGGCGAGGCCGACCTGTTGTTCACGACCCAGTCCAAGCGGGCGCTGGGCGAGTGGCAGCACGACCATGGCTTCCCCAATGTCGTCCCCGAGCCCGTCGAGTCCATCAACGTGTCGCTCGCCGGCAACCCGTCGGGCTACCAGGTGGGTCCGCTCAGCTCGGCCGGTGCCAAGATCGTCCCTTCTGCTCGGCCCTTGGATGCCGAGGATCGTGACCGGCTTCTGGCGGAAGGGGAGGGCGCCGACGAGGGCGGCGGCGGCGACGAGGGCGGCGACGCGACGCCGACGGCCCGCACTGCTCTGGGACGGGCGGCGGTCGCTCCGGCGGCGCTCATCGGTCCACCGTCCCCCGCCTCCCTGGGGTACAACGCACCGGCCCTGGATCGGGCCTCCGCCGGTGCCACCGGTCGGGAGCCGGTGCCCACGCTCAACATCATCTCGGTGCCGGACACCGTCGGGGAGGGGGGCACCGGCAGCTTCGTGATCACGGCCACCACCACGGCTCCCTCCGACCTCAGCATCGGCCTCGCCGTGTCGGGTACGGCAACTGCGGGTAGCGACTACGTCTACTTCCCCGGCGCCGTGCAGATGGAGGCCGGTCAGTCGCAGATCTCGGTTCCGTTGTCCACCCTGGGTGACGATCTGGCCGAGTTGGACGAGACCGTCACCGTGACCCTGCTGGGTGGCAGCGGCTACCTGGTCGGAGCGCCGGCCTCGGCCACCACCACTATCACCAGCCCCGACGGACCCGAGATCGACGTGACTGTCGTGGAGGAGGAGGTACGCGAGGGCCAGACCGGCTTCTTCCGCTTCACGGCCAGCCAGCCGGTGATCGAGAACACCACCGTGGACCTCATAGTCACCGGATCGGCTGTCGAGGGAGACGACTACGAGGAGATCGAGGCGTCGGTGAAGTTCGTGACCGGCGCGGCCATGGTCGACCTGCCCATCTACACCCTGGTCGATGATGTGCTGGAACCCGACGAGACGATCAACGTCCAGCTCCAGCCTCTCTTCGGCGGTGATGGCGCCTACTCGCTGGGTAGCGAAACCAGCGCCGAGCTGACGATCCTCGCCGACTCCGAGCTGCCGGTCCTGTCCATGGAGCCCACCCCCAAGATCGTGAACGAGGGCCAGACGTCGCAGTTCGTCATCACCGCCGACCGGCCCAGCAACGATCCCATCGAGATCACCTACACGGTTTGGGGGTCAGCCACCCCCAAGGATGACTACGTGGAGCTCGACGGCGACGTGACGCTGCCCCCCGGCGCCACCCAGACGGTCGTTTCCATCCAGACCGAGCCTGACCGCATCGTCGAAGCCGACGAGACCGTGGGCGTGTTCCTGGAGCCGGGTGAGGACTACGTGACCGAGGCTCCCACGGGCGGGTTCATCACCATCGAGTCCCAGGACCTGCCCGAGCTGTCGATCTCCGGTGGCGGCGACGTGGTGGAAGGTGGCGCTGCCGTGTTCACCGTGATCGCCGACGAGCCCATGTCGGAGGCCACCTCCATCAACTACTCGGTCAACGGCACCGCGATGCCAGGAGTGGACTTCGAGAGCCCCACCGGTGTCGTGGTCATGCCGGCCGGGGCTACGACCACCTCGATCGTGATCCCGATCATCGACGACGACTCGATCTTCCAGCCGGGCGACATGGTTGTGGCGGAATGGCCCGCGCGGGTCGGCCAGGTGACGGTGGAGGAGGGACAGTTGGTGATGGAGGGTGAGCCCATCATGGAGTTCGTCGAAGACGACTTCTCCATCAACGTCACCGTGAATGCCGTTGACCGCCCCGAGCTCTCCGAGGGGCTACCCACCACCGTCGAACTGGCTGCCACGGGCGAGACCGTTCCGGGATCCCTGAGCCGCCTCGACGAATCGGCCAGTGTCAAGGAGACCACCGAGGTTTACGAGGGTGAGGTGGCCGCCGAAGGCGACCTGACCGCCATCGACGGCGCACAGGTCAACGTGGATGTCATCCTCGCCGAGTCGGTGGACGCCATCGTGGTGCCGGTGGCAGCCGTGCTCATGGACGGGCAGGGCAATCCGCAGGTGAGGGTGGTGGATCCCGACGACGGGACGATCCGGCGCATCAGTGTGGTTACGGGCCTGACCGAGGGCTCCTACGTCGAGATAATCGAGGGTCTGACCGGCGACGAGCGGGTGATCGTGCAGATCGAGGATGCCGTGGAGGACGACTCGGGCGTGCAACTCGAGGGTGAGGGTGGCTCCGGCGGTGGATCGGGTGGTTCCGGCGGTGGATCCTCGACTACGGGGGGCGACGACACCGAAGCAGACGAGACCGATGCCGACGACACCGAAGGCGACGGCGGTGGAGAGGCCGACTCCGGCGGTGAGGACACTGGTGACGAAGGCGGCTGACCCCCAGCCCCAGGGCTCCTCCACCCCGACCCCCGACGTTCTGGGGCTCGCTGCGTTGCGGAAACCGCAACGCAGCGAGCCCCAGAACGCCTCAGTGGAGCCGGTCGGCGGCGCGGACGGGGCCGGTGGCGAGGTCGTGCTCGAGCTCGAGGGCGTCTCGCGGGTGTACGGCGAAGGCGTCCCCGTGTACGCCCTGCGTGACGTGTCGTTGCGCATCCTCGCCGGTGACTTCCTGTCCATCGTGGGGCCTTCGGGGTCAGGGAAGTCGACGCTGCTCGGCCTGCTGGGCTGCCTGGATCTTCCCTCTTCGGGTGTGGTGCGAGTCAACGGAATCGACGTGACCAAGCTCAGCGATCAGCGTCGCTCGCGGGTCCGGGGCGACACCATCGGCTTCGTGTTCCAGCAGTTCCACCTCATCCCCCACCTCACCGCCCAGGGCAACGTCGAGACGGCCCTTCTCTATCGCGGGCTCGGAAAGGGTGAGCGCCGGTCGCGGGCCCGCTCCGCCCTGGAACGGGTGGGGTTGGGTCATCGCTACGACCATCGACCGGTCCAGCTCTCGGGAGGCGAGCAGCAGCGCGTGGCCCTGGCCCGGGCCATCGTGACCGAACCGAAGATGGTCCTGGCCGACGAGCCCACCGGCGCTCTCGACACCAAGAACGCCGACCTGGTACTCGAGCTGTTCGACGGCTTGGCCACACCCCACACGGCCGTGGTCCTGGTCACCCATGACCTGCACGTGGCAGACCACGCAGGCCGGAAGATCTCGATGCGTGACGGCGAGATCGTCAGCGACGAGGTGCTCGACCACCATTCGGTCGGGGTAGGGGCACCAGTGGCCGGTGGTGTCCAGTGAACCGCTTCCGTGAACTGGTGGGCACGGCCCTGGCCGGCCTGTCGGCCCGCAAGATCCGGACGGCACTGATCATGCTGGGTCCAGTGCTGGGCGTCGGAGCGATCGTGGCCGCCGTGGGCCTGTCCGAAAGCGCCAAGGGCGACCTGCGTCAGGCGCTGCGCGAGCTCGGCACCAACCTGGTCGTGGTCGAGGCCCAGGACGCCTTCTCGGGCACCGGCAGCTCCAAGCTCCCCGAGGACGCCGACGAGCGCGCCGGCCGGGTGCCCACGGTGGAGTCTGTCGCTCCCTACGGCAACCTGAGCGGGATCTCTGTGCTCCCGTCCGAGTCGGGGGCCGACTTCTTCCTGGCCCTGCCGGCCACTGTCCGGGTGGTCGACGAACGCCTCCCCGACGTGCTCGAGGTGGAGACACTGCACGGGCGCTGGCTGAACGACTTCGACGAACAGAACCTCAGCCGGGCGGCGGTGCTGGGTCACGACCTGGCTCGCAACTACGCCTATCTTGGCCCTGAGTTGCGCACGGTCACGTTGAACGAGATCTCCTACACGGTGATCGGTGTGCTCGAAGAGGTCGAGCTCGTACCGTCCATGAACAACTCGGTGTTCATCACCCCCTCGGCGGCCGAAGCGGACTTCGAGGACGACGGCAACCCTACCGGCCTGTTCCTGCGCACCGTGGAAGGCGAGACCGACCGCACCGCCGCGGTCATGCCGATGGCCATCAGCTTGGGAGGGTCCGGCGGGGTGACCACCGAGGTCCCCTCTTCGCTGCTCCAGGCCGAGGCCCAGGTGGATGCCACTCTCCAGGCCGTGGTCATAGCCATGGGTGCGCTGGCTCTGGTGGTCGGAGGCGTGGGGATCGCCAACGTGATGTCCATCTCGGTGCTCCAGCGTTCCTCGGAGATCGGGATACGCCGGGCTCTGGGTCACAGTCGCTCCACCATCGCGGTGCAGTTCATTCTGGAGGCCTTCACGGTGGGAACCCTCGGCGGAATCGTGGGGGCAGCGACGGGAGCACTGGTGGTGACGGTCGGGGCCAACCAACGCGGCTGGATCGTCACCCTGAACCCCTCGCTGCTGGTGGGGGCGGCCCTGCTGGCCATCGTGGTCTCGGTGGTGGCGGGGATCTACCCGGCCATGAAGGCTGCCCGCCTGGAGCCGTTGGAGACGTTGCGGCTGGGCTGACCCCAGTCAGTCAAGCGTCGCCTCGAAGGTGTCACCCAGGTCGAGGGTGCGGACTTCACCCCGGATGTTCACAGTGATGGATCCCAAGGTGCCGGCACCGTTCTCGGACACGGCCACGACCATCCGATCGGGTGTGCAGGTGAGGTCGAGGAGGTGACCCCGGTAGCGCAGCGGGAAGCGCAGGGTGCCGAGTTCGACGGGCAGGCGCGGGTTCAGGTGCAGTACGTCGCCGCGGGTCTCGATCCCCGTGAAGCAGCGTTGCACCAGGTCGACCGTGCCCGCCATGGCCCCGAGGTGGATGCCCTCCCGGGTGGTGCCGCCCTGGGCGTCCGCGACGTCGGCCATGAGAGCATCCCAGAACAGCTCCCAGCCCCGCTCGCGGTCCAGGCGGGTGTGCAACCAGGCGTGCACCATCTCGCTCAGGGTCGATCCGTGCGATGTCCTGGGCTCGTAGTAGGCGATGTGACGAGGGATGAAGTCGTCGTCGTAGGGGTAGCCGAGCCGGCCGATGAGCTCGGAGACCTCCTCGGCGGAGAACAGATAGAAGAGCATCAAGGTGTCGGCCTGCTTGGCCAGCTTGTAGCGGTTCGGGCTGTCGCCTTCGGCCTCGAGGATCCGATCCAGCCGGCCGATGTCGCCGTAGCGGGCCCGGTAGGCGTCCCAGTCCAGCTCCGCCAGGTCGCCGTAGCCTTCGAACTGGGACAGGATCTGGCCCTCGTCGTGGAAGCACAGGCGCATCTTGCGGCTGATGTCTCCCCAGCGATCCAGCTCGTCGGTTCCCAGCTCGAGCTTCTCCAGCAGTTCCCGGCCTCGCAGTCCCGGCAGCACCTCCAACACGTCGAAGGCGCGGCACAGGCACCACACTGCCAACAGGTTGGTGTAGGAGTTGTTGTCGAGCCCCGGCCCGTCACTGTCGGGGTAGCCCTCGTGGTACTCGTCGGGTCCCATCACGCCGCGGATCTCGTATCGGTCGAGCGCATGGTCGTAGCTGGCGGCGCTGGACCAGAAGCGGGCGATCTCGAGGATCATCTCCGCTCCCCAGAAGCGCATGAACTCCAGGTCGCCGGTCACCTGCCAGTAGGACCAGACGTTGTAGGCGATGGCACCGTTGATGTGACGCTGGAGGTGGGAGGCATCGGCGAGCCAGCGCCCCGATTCTGGGTTGAGGTGAAGGGTCTGGGTCTCCTCTCGACCGTTGGAGCCGCTCTGCCAGGGGTACATGGCACCCTGGTAGCCGGCTGCCTTCGCGGCCCAGCGGGCCTGGTCGAGACGGCGGGACCGGTAGCGCAGCAGTGCCCGGGTCAGCTCGGGGACCCGCCAGTTGAGGAAGGGGAAGATGAACACCTCGTCCCAGAACACGTGTCCCCGGTAGGCCTCGCCGTGCAGACCTCGGGCGGGCACGCCCACGTCCAGCTCGGCCGCAGTGCGCGACACCGTCTGGAGCAGGTGGAAGATGTGCAGGTTCAGCACCCGGGCGGTGTGGCCTGTCGCCCCCTCGACTTCGATGCTGCCACGGTTCCAGGCATGCGACCAGGACACGATGCTGCGACCCAGGAGCTCGTCGAAGTCTCGGGCGTTGGTGGCCCACTCCTCGGATTCGGCGTGGGCCTCATAGATCCCATCGTCGCGGGAGGTGAAGGTGGCCACCACCTTCTCGACGGTGACGGCCACACCCTCGGCCATGGACACCTCGACGTGTTGAGCCACATACCGCTCTTCGCTCACCACCCGTCGGGCCGTCCGGAGCAGCGCCCCTCGGCGCCAGAGGCGGGTGCGGGCGGACTGGGCGATCCTCACATGGGAGTCGTTGGTCTCCACCTCCAGGCAGACAACCTCAGCGCCTGCCGCGCACGACACCACCGGTATCAGATGGTCCGAGTCCAAGCGGGCGTAGCGGCCAACCCCGCTGTTGGTGACCCGGCCGTCGATGGCGCTCACGATCTCGACCTTGTCCGAGAAGTTCTCGGCCACCAGGGTGGTCTGCAGGCCCGCCAGGTGGTGGTCCCTCAACGACACGAAACGGCGCTGGGTGATTGCCAGGATCCGCCCCTGGGGGTCACGGAAGCGGCTCCGACGTGTGAGAAGAGCCCGCCGGGTGTCCAGTTCGAGATGGTGGTCGAGGACCTCGCATCGCTGCGGGTCGAACCAGTCTCCGCCGACCGGTCGTACCCGCAGGTAGAGCCAGTTGGGGGCGTTGACCAGGCTCTCGTTCTCGACGGTCCTTCCCGCCACCTCGGTCCGGAGCCGGTTGTAGACCCCCGCCAGGTAGCAGCCCGGGTAGTGCACGTCGCCGGCATCGCACTCGGGAAGGGCCCCACGGGTGGCCAGGTAGCCGTTGGCGAGGGTGCACAACGCCTCGCGCTGGCCCTCGTCGTCGGGGTCGAACCCCTCGTACTCCCACACCCAATCGTTCACGTTGCCTCGCTCACGTTGCCTCGCTCACGTTGCCTCGCTCACGTTGCCTCGCTCACGTTGCCTCGCTCACGTTGCCTCGCTCACGTTGCCTCGCTCACGTTGCCTCGCTCTCGATCCGCTCCAGCAGCCAGCAGAGGAACCGGTGCACCCCGGCAGGGTCGGCCAGGCGCGCATGGGCCGCGGTGGGTCGGTCCTCGTCGGCCACGACCACCCCGAGGCCATCGGACCGGATGGCCAGGAAGGCGTCCTCATCGGTCTCGTCGTCCCCCAGATAGACCGCCAGGGTCCCGGCGAGATCATCGACCGCCCCGACCCCCGATGAGGTCCCGGCCCGGGCGGCACCCGCTCCGGCGGTCTCGAGCACCTCCAGGAGGGCCCGGCCCTTGTCCCAGTCGACCGCGGGGCGCAACTCGTGGATGCGCTTCCCGCCGGTCAATCTCAGGTCGGGATGCAGTGCCGCCACCTCCCTCACGATCGCCTCGAGGGCACCCAGGTGCTCGTCGGGCGTCTGGCGGTCGTGGACGGCCACCGCGAACTGCTTGCCCTCCACCCAGGCGTTGGGGATCGCCTGCACCCGGCGGCTCAACTCGGCTTCGGCGGCTCGCAGGGCGGGTAGGGCATCGCGTCCGGCCGGCACCTGGTGGCGCTCTCCGGCGGGCGACCAGATGTCGAAGCCGTGGCTTCCCGCATACCACAGGCCTTCGGCGTCAACCATCGCCCTGACGTCGTCGAGATCGCGGCCGCTGATGATCCCCACCGGGCAGTGCCGTGCCAGCCGCTCCAGGACGGCGCGGGTCTCGGTGGCCAGGACGGCCATGTCGGGGCGCTCCACGATGGGGGTGAGGGTGCCGTCGTAGTCGAGGAACACCGCGGGACGTCGGTCCTCTGTGCGGCGGGCCACATCGGGGTCGTCGAGGGCGTCGACCAGGTCGGTGATCCGTGCGGCCGGCCGGTCACGCCGGGCCAGGGAACCGGTCCGGGCGTCCACCTCGAGGTCTGCCAGGTCGGGGACCACGATGTCGGCGTGAAGAGCCAGGGCCTCGGGATGGGCGGTGCGATCGACGCCCACGACCAGGCCGAAGCTCCCGCGGCGTCCCGCCTCGACGCCGGCCACGGCGTCCTCCACCACCACGGCATCTGCCACGGCGACGCCCAGACGGCGGGCGGCTTCGACGAAGATCGCCGGGTCGGGCTTGCCGGGTAGGCCCAGTCGGTCGGCGTCGATGCCGTCGACCCGGACGTCGAAGAGGTGTTCGACACCGGCTGCGGCCAGCACCTCTTCGCAGTTCCGGCTCGCCGAGATCACCGCGGTGGCCACCCCCGCTTCCCGCAACGCCTCCACGAATCGGACCGTGGTCGTGAAGGCCCGGACCCCCTGGTCTCGCACGCGGGCCACGAAAGCGGCGTCCTTGGCGTTGCCCAGCGCGCACACCGTTGTGTCCCCCGGCGCGTCCGCAGGGTCGCCCCAGGCCGGTTCGATGCCCCGCGACGTGAGGAAGCGGGCGACACCGTCGTAGCGCGCAACGCCGTCGACGTGGCGGCGGTAGTCGTCGTCGGTGAAAGGCCGCGCCTGGTCACCGCTGCCGTGCGAGGCCAGGTAGCCGTCGAAGAGCGACTTCCATGCGGCGAAATGAGCCGACGCTGTGCGGGTCACCACACCGTCCGTGTCGAAGATGGCGGCCTGGAAGCCTCGATCGGTCACGGTGCCATCTTGGACCATCGAGGTCATCTTGGACCATCGAGCACCAGCGACGCGACTGGTCGTACCGGACCGGGCCCTACTCCTGGAGAGGATCAGCGCTGCTGGAGCTTGGCGAGAAGCCGGAGGATCTCCAGGTACAGCCAGACCAAGGTGACGATCAGGCCGAACCCTGCGTACCACTCCATGCCCTTGGGGAGCCCGGCTTCGACGCCGCGCTCGATGAAGTCGAAGTCGAGGAGGAGGTTGAAGGCGGCGATGCCCACCACCAGGACGCTGAAGCCGATGCCGAACGCGCCCGAGTCCCAGATGGCGGGGGTGGAGTCCGAGAACATCGAGAAGACCCATGACAGCATGTAGGCCAGGAAGACGCCGCCGGTGGCTGCCACGATGCCGATGGCCAGCTTCTGGGTGACCCGGATGATGCGGGTGGCGTAGAGGAACAGCATCACCGTGAACACACCGATGGTGCACAGCACCGCCTGGAGCACGATGCCGTTGTAGGCGGCGTCGTAGACCGCGGAGATGGCTCCTACCGCCAGGCCTTGGACGACGGCGTACAGCGGAGAGGTGACGCGGGCGAGGTTGGGCTTGAACACCGTGAGGATGGCCAGACCGAGGCCGCCGAGGATGGGCAGGAAGAGCCAGCCGGGCCAGTTGGTGGTGACGATCTCCTCGCCGGTGCGGGGATCGATGAAGGACGTCTGCTCGACCATGTTCCAGCCGAAGGCTGACGCCACGGCGAGCAGGGCCAGAAGCACTCCGGTGGCGCTGACCACACCTCCGAAGGACATCGCCGCGCTGCGGTCGGTGACCATTGGTGGCGCACCGGCTGTGGCGGTGGTCCCCTGGGGTGCGCCCCAGCCGGGTTGCAGATCCTGTGCCGCTCGGGACATGGCGGCGTCGGAGAAGGCCGGGTTGGAGGTGTGTCGAAAGGTCGAGGCCATGGTGCCAGCCTAGGGGTCACCCGGCCCGGCGCGTGGGCATCGACATGGTCGTGTTGGCCGGCACGAGGCCAAGGGCGACCGTATTGACAGCAAAGCTGCAACTACCTACCGTCCCGGCGTGGCCACCGGAGCCCCCGAGCAGGGGGCCGAACCCGAAGTTCCCGAACCCGAAGTTCCCGAACCCGAGGTCCCCGAAACCGGATTGTCCCGCGTGCTCGACGGTCGGCGCCTGCGGGGTGAGCGCAGCCGTGAGGGAGTGATCGACGCGATTCTGGATCTGCTCCACGAGGGCATCGAGCGACCGACGGCCAGCCAGATCGCCGAGAGGTCCGGTGTGTCGGTTCGTTCGGTGTTCCGCCACTTCGACGACGTCGAGACGCTGTATGCGGCGGCGGTCGAGCGCCACTCCCAACGCCTCGCTCCGCTGGTGGATCTCCCGACGCTGCCCTCCGATCTCGATGCGCGGGCGGTGGTGCTGGCCGAGCACCGCGCATGTCTGTACGAGGCGATGGGGTTCGTGCGTCGGGTAGCCGAACGCCTGCGTCGCTCCAGTCCGGTGATCGCCGAGAGATTGGAGCTGGTCCGGGTGGTGTTGCGTGACCAGATGGAAGAGGTATTCGGCCCCGAGTTGAGCGTGTTGCCGCCGACTCGGAGCGAAGCGGCGCGCCACGCTCTGGAAGCGGTGTCCAGTTGGTACGCGTGGGAGGAACTGACGGTGGTTCAGGGCTGTGACCGCCCCGAAGCCGTGGCGGCCATGGCCCACGCAATCCGTTCCGTGGTCTTCTCTCGAGCTTGAGCGCCGTCGGGTGCCGGACTTGCTTCGCCCGGCCGGGATTGGCCCGTTCCCTGGGCCGGATGGTGGCCGGGGCGGATGCCGATGGCCAGGAGGTAGGGTTCGCGCCATGAGCGAGAACTCAGACAAGGCACTCACCCTCTTCAAGGCCGCCGAAGGCCAGGAGGAGGGGGTGGGTGAGTGGTTCACCGTCGACCAGGACCGGATCAACCAGTTCGCCGACGTCACCATGGATCACCAGTTCATCCACGTCGATCCCGAAGCTGCCAAGAACGGACCGTTCGGCACCACCATCGCGCACGGGTTCCTGACGCTCTCGCTTCTGGTGCATCTCGACACATCCATTCCCAAGGGCGACTTGGCCCGCTACCAGGGGATGGTCATGGGCGTGAACTACGGCTTCGACAAGATCCGCTTCGTCAGTCCTGTCAAGGTGGGCAGTCGCGTCAGGGCCCGGGCTGTGCTGGCAGCGGTGGAGCAGAAGGGTGACTGGATCCAGACCACCCGCACCATGACCGTGGAGATCGAGGGCGAGGACAAGCCCGCTCTGGTGGCCGACTGGCTCACCCGTGCGCTCTACTCCTGACGGGGCTTCGAGCGTTCCTGGTTGCGTCAGGCCTCGTCGAGCCAGGCCGGGGAGTGCTCCAACAGGAACATCGAGACCGCGTGGCAGCGTTCGAGGATGTCGCAGAGCATCTCCTGGCCGAGGAAGATCTGGCCACCCCACCTCGACGCGCGAGCACGATGGTGAGCGTGCGCTGAGGGAGCGTCGGTGACCGAGGCGTAGCTGTCCACCGCCGATACCTCGACGGGCAGCTCGGGCCCGCCGATGCCGGCCAGCTCGGTGGCCACGAGGAGCAGGTCGGGACCGTTGGGCAGCGGTGGCAGCGACCAGGTGAACGACAGCGGGAGCTGGAAGCCGTCGGTCGGGCTCCTCTCCCTCGGGCAGCTGCATCATGATGTCCTCGAAGCGCCAGCAGCGTGCGGGGGTCGATCTCGAGCGCTCAGGTGGAAATCGAGGGGTCCTCCGCAGGCCTCGTCGGGGTGCAGGTCGACCTCGAACGCCTGGCGCATCGAGTAGGTCTCCACGAAGTGCCGCTCGTCGTGCACGTGGAACCCGTGATCGGCCGCATGGTTCTTGAGATCGGCGATGAAGCCGGCGACGTCGATTATGGCCACGTGGAGATGCTCCTGTTGGGGTTGTCGTGACGATAGCGTCGGCGGGGCACTGTGCACGACGACGACCTGCTCCGCCTGCTCACCGAGGTGGCCGACGCGGTCACCACTGCCCTCGCGGGCGTGGACGACTGGGGCCTGGCGGGCACCGTACCCGGCCAGCACCGTAGCGACCTGGTGGCCGACGCTGCGGCCCTCGCGGTCCTGGACCGGTATCCCGTGGGTATCCTCTCGGAGGAGTCGGGGCGACAGCACACGGATCGGGAGATCGTCGTGGTCGTCGATCCCCTCGACGGCTCAACCAACGCGGCCCATGGCATTCCCTGGTATGCCACCAGCCTGTGCGCGGTCGACGGCGCCGGACCTCGGGTGGCGGTGGTGCGGGACCAGGCCCGGGGTACGACCTGGACAGCGGTGCGCGGTCAGGGATCCCGGTGTGACGGGCAGGCCATCGCCCCCTCGTCGTGCGTGGCCATGGGCGAGGCGTTGGTGGCATTGTCGGGAATGCCGGCGCAGTGGCTGGGGTGGCGCCAGTACCGGGCGCTCGGGGCGGCCGCTCTGGATCTGTGCCTGGTGGCCTCGGGTGTGGTCGACGCCTACCTCGACTGCTCTCCGGACGCCCACGGACCTTGGGACTACCTGGGGGGGCTCCTGGTCTGCCAGGAGGCCGGTGCGCCCGCCGTCGATGCCCGGGGAAGGGAACTGGTGGTGTTGGGGCACGGTGATCGACGCACTCCGGTTGCCGCCGCGACCCCGGCACTGCTCGCCGAGGCTCTCGATGCCCGGGCCCGCCTCGGCTCGTGAGATCGCACCCACGCAGCGGGTCCGTAGATCCTCCTGGGGGAGCCCGGCTCTCGTCGGCCAGAGACCTCCACATTCCTTCCAGCCACCTAGCGTTGTGTACATGCCCTGGTCGTTGACGCGGATGGCACTCAGCGCCTACCGGCGCCTCCCGGTGCGATGGAGGCGCCGGGTGGTCCGGACGGTGTCACCCTCCTACACCGTCGGGGCGATCTGTGTGGTCGAGCGCGAGGACGGTGCCGTGTTGCTGGTGCGCCAGACCTACCGTCGGCATTGGGGGATCCCGGGAGGGTTGCTCGAGAAGGGGGAGCGGCCCGAGGAAGCGGCGCTTCGGGAGGTGCGGGAGGAGACCGGGCTGGAGATCGACCTGGTGGGTGCCCCGGCGGTGGTGGTCGCTCCCGAGCCGCGCCGCGTGGACCTGGTCTACCGGGCCCGCATCCGGGCCGGCTCGGGCCAGGAGCCAACGGTCTGCTCCCCAGAGATCGAAGCCGTGGGCTGGTTCGAACCCACCGAACTACCCGATCTACAGGTGGAGACCACCGAGGCCCTGGTGGCCCTGGCCCGCTCGGCTCGAAGCCCCCAGGCCCGTCCGCTGCTCTGAGCCGAGCCGAACCGAACCGAACCGAACCGAACCGAACTGGGGCCTGCAGCGTTGCGGAATCCGCAACGCTGCAGGCCCCAGAATGGCTGGGTGGCCCGCTCGTTCAGACCAGGCGCTTCAGATCTCGAAGAAGATCCAGGCGACGATCACAGCCACGGCTGCCACCACCAGCCACCAGGGCACGCCAAGGGAGCCTGCCACCAGCGCCGCAGCCGCTGAGGGGATGCCGATCCCGAGGCTGAGTCGGCGCTTGCGGGCCCGCAGTTCGGATTCGTCCGGTTCGCCGGGGGTTGGCTGAGGTGGCAGTGTGTCCACGGCCGAGACGTTAGCGGTAGGGTGACCGCTTCATCCTGTCTCCGGGAAGGCGCCCGTGTCAGCCGGCAACACCTACGACAAGTACTCCTCTGAGCGCACGGGCGAGGCGCGCCTGGTCGAGGGCTTCTTCGGGCGTCTCGACGCGGCCCTACCGGGCCACCCACCTCGTCGCGTGCTCGAAGTGGGTGCGGGTGAGGGCGTGGTGTCTCAACGGGTCGCCTCCCGATACCCAGACGTGGGTTTGGTGGTGCTCGATCTCCCCGACGACGAGGTACGCGACGACTGGGTTCGGCGCGACCTGATCGGGACCTTCGCCGACATCGCCTTCCTGCCCTTCCCAGATGACACCTTCGACCTGGTCTTGGGGATAGAGGTCCTGGAGCACGTCCCCGACCCCGAGGCAGCGCTTCGCGAGATCGTGCGTGTGGGCACCGATCGGGTGGTTCTGTCAGTGCCCCGAGAACCGATCTGGCGTATCGGCAACATGGCCAAGGGCCGGTACCTGCGCGACCTGGGCAACACGCCCGGTCACATCAATCACTGGTCGTCCCGGTCCTTCGCTCGGCTGGTGGCCCGTCACCTGGAGGTGGACGAGGTGGCGCGACCATTCCCGTGGACCATGGTCTCGGCACGGGTGGCCTCACGGGTGACCTCCCGGCAGGGCACCACGAACTCCTGAGGCGGGCCCTACTGGTCGCCCATGAAGCCCGGGGTGGGGAAACCGGGCGGGTTCTCGGTGGCTGGGGGGTCCAAGTCGTACACCCAAACCTCGCGCTCCGTGTGCGTGAAGGCATGGACCGGTTGGAGCCCCTCGTGGCGGAAGCCGTCGGCGAGGTCCGCGAAGTCGGGTCGCAGGGAGCGCATGTTGTACTCGTCGAAGACGAGGTAGTCCACGCCCCAGGCCTGTGCGTAGGCGAGCATCGTGTCCACGTCACTGTGGGGCATGGCCACCGCGGGCCGTTCGGCGTAGTAGACGGTGATGAGGCTGCGGGTCATGACCCGTGCGTCCGAAGGCGTGTTGGTCGCCAGCCACTCACCGACGATCCGGTGCTCTGTCGGTTCGCGCCGCTCCAGCCATCCCTCGGCCCCGTCACTTGCCGCCACCAGCGATAGGGCCAGCAGGACCCCGATCGCCCCTGTCGCCCGCCGTGACCAGTGCCGGGGAAGGGCGGCGAAGCCGACCCCGGCCAGGATGGCGAGGAAGCCGGTGAGGGGGATCAGGTAGCGGCTCTGGACGAAGAAGGCCAACGCCGTGGCCAGCGGAAGGAGGGCGCAGGCGGCGGTGGCGAGCACCACAGGGTTGCGCCGGCGCCGCCACGTGCCCCACAGGGCCAGGGCGGTCACGGGCAGGGGCAACAACTCCCATCCCAGGCTGGGGTGCTCGCGGTCGACCGGGTCACCCAGCTGCTTTCCCAGTTCGGCGACGTTGACGCCCACGATCTGCAGGTAGCCGACAGGGTCGTGCAGGGCCAGGCTGGCCAAGGTGGCCCGGGCGGGGGTGAAGGCGAGGCCGGTCTCGTCGAGCTGGTAGAGCACGGCGTCCCGGGCCTCGCGGTCGCGCTCGGCGACGGCCCGCCAGGTGTCGATCGATGCGTCGCGGGTCTTGGCGGTGAGCTCCCAGCGACCTGTGTGGTCGTGCAGGAAGCTGGCGTAGGGCGCGACGCAGACCAGGATCCCCAAACCCAAGGCCGCCAGCGTGGCCAAGGTGGCGGCCAGCGTCGGCGGGTTCGGTACCGTCCGCTGACGGCGGGCGGCCAGGCGGGCTCTCACCCAGGGGGCCACCACGACCAGCGCGAAGGGCCCAGCGAAGAAGACCCCTTCGGGTCGGGTCAGGTAGGCCAAGCCGGTGAGCACCCCCACCGCAGCCGCGCCTGCCAGGCGGGCCGGGATGCGCCACCGGTGAAGAGCCAGGACAAGGCGAAAGCCCATCAGGACGAGCAGCAGGTAGACGGCCTCGTTTCCGCTCCCGGAGGTGACAACCGTGTCGGACAGGCCGGTGGCCAGCGCGGCGATCCAGGCTGCGGCGATCCCGGCCCGGTCGCCGCCCGCCAGGCGGGCGATCGACGCGATGGGTAGCACCAGCGCCGTCCCTGCCAGGAGGGTGACCAGGACCACGGTGGTGTGCGGATCACCGACAACGGTCTCGACCCCGCCGAGCACGAAGGGGTAGAAGGGCGGGAAGTGCAGTTCGGGCTGACTGTTGCGGTCGAACCCGTCGCCGGCCCAGATGCTCTCCCCAGAGCTCAGGTAGACGCTGGCGTCGTTGGTCATGACGTCGTTGTGGAGGGCCAGCACCAGGCGGACGCCGAATGCGGCCAGCACCGCCAGTCCCACCAAGATCAGGTAGCGCTGCTGCGGGTTGAGAGACCGGCGCTTCCGGGGGATCGGCGGGGCGGTCACCTTGTCCCGGGGCGGACGGGCGCGCCTGCGCGCCGCCGGGAGCGGTTCTGGTGCGGGGTCCCCAGCTGGGTTTCCGCCGTGGGGTTCGAGGTGCTCGTCGGTGAGCGTCACAAGGAGGAGACGCTAGTCGGGGAACCCCCTCCCGAGGTGGCATGGGGTGACCGAAGTCACATCAAAGGGGTCAGGCCCGACCCAGGATCCGGTCCACCTCGATCTCGATGGCCACCCGGTCCGCCCGCTCGCCGGGCTGGCGGTAGCGCTGGGCGTAGCGGCTCACCGCTTCGGCCACACGGTCGGGGTCGTCGGTCACCGTGGCCGGTCCTTCGAGGGTGAGCCAGCGCCCGCCGTCGACCTGGCACACCGCGGCCCGGGATCCCGGCCGGGCCAACAAGTTGCAGGCCTTGCGGCTGGCGGGGAACGTGATGACCCGCACCAGGGCGGCGTCGATGTCGAATGCGAATCCGACTGCCACCACGTGGGGGCTGCCGTCGGGCCGGAGCGTGGTGAGCGTCGCCAGGTGGCGTTCGGCCAGGAAGGCCAGCACCGCCTCGTCCAGCCGGTGGGGGTCGAGTGCCATCGCCTCAGGCTAGAGCTGGCATGACTGGCACCATCGATCGGTCAGCGAGACCCTGGCCATTGGGCCCTACCAATCCGTCGTGTCGCGGCGCACGCTGATCGGAGAGAGGCAAGGGTCGAGGTCGAAGGGACGGTCCCGTGAGCGCCGAGGTAACCGAGCCGCTGGACGAGCCGCCGGGCGAGCGGCCGAAGTTGCCGCCGGCGTGGTTCAAGCACCTCTTCTGGCGAGCCCACCGGTTCGCGTACCGGCTGTTGGGCGAGCGGGTCCTGTGGACTCCCGCGAGCAAGCGTGGGTGGGGCGCGATGCACCTCGTCACCACCGGCAGCCGCTCCGGCCTGCCCCGCAGCGTGATCGTCGGGTACATCGAGGACGGCTCGGTCCCGGTCGTGCTGGCCATGAACGGCTGGGATGAGGGCCTTCCGTCCTGGTGGCTGAACCTCGATGCGCACCCCGAGTCGGTGGTCCGTCTCAAGGGCCAGCCCGAGCGTCCGGTGCGCGCCCGCAGGGTGGAGGGCGCCGAGCGCGAGCGGCTGTGGCGTCGGTGGGCAGAGATCGACCAGTGTTTGGACGCCTACGCCGGCTCGCGCATGGCGGCAACGCCGGTGGTCGCCTTCGAACGTCGCGGTTGACCACGCAGGGGCACGGGCGGGGCCGGCTGGCGCCGCCACACCGGGTGCCGCTCTCGCCTACGGTTTTCCAGGAGGTCTGCTGCTCGTAGGAACAGCAAACCTCCCCGAAGATGGCGGCGGGCCGCTTCGGCGAGAAGCTACTCAGCCGTTGCCTTGCCGCCGCAGAGTCCGCGGCTGCCAACTCCGATTCGCTGAGGCTCACCGGCGCGTTTGCCGTTCATCCAACCAGCCGGCGATCGTTCTGATCGCGAGGCCGGCGTTGCCCACCTGGCAGTGGGTGTGGGCGTGTTCCGCGGCGGTGAAGATCCGACTGGTCACGGATCGGGCACTGGTCAGGGCGGCCGCCTGTTCGTGGAGGTGGGCGAGTGGGACATAGTGATCGGCGGCGCCGGCGAGCAGGAGGACATCCTGGGTGATGAAGGCGGAGATGTCGCGGGTGGTCAGGCCGCGGGTCCCCTGGATGTACTCGGAGGGGCGGCCCACGCCGAGTACATAGGTGCCATGTTCGATCGCCCATCGAGCGATGAGGCTCGACTTCATCTCTCGATGGACGACACGATCGAGGACTCGGTCGGCGCGCATGCGAACGATCTGTTCGAAGGCAAGTCGCTTGGCGAGCGGCATCTGTGCCGCCATGACGCTGAACATGTCCCACATGACTCCCCAGGCGACGACCCGGCTGATCCGGGCCTCGCGCGCAGCTGCACGGGGGGCCAGGCAGCCGCCCAGAGAGAGGCCGATCAGGGTGACGTCATCGAGGTCGAAGTGGTCGAGCACGGCAGCCACCGGCCGATGCCAGTCGCGGGTGAAGGGCAGGTCCTGCTCGCGAATCACCGCACCTTGGCCCGGCCCCTCGAACATGAGGGTCTCATGTCCGAGTTCGGCGAAGGCCCGAGCGACCGGATAGAGCTCCTCGCCGTAGGAGTCGAAGCCTCCGTGAAGCACGATGGTTCCCGCCGAGCGCCGGTGGCCCTCAGTCGCGGCGAAACGCCAGTAGGGCAGGCGGGCACCTTCGAACGAGACCGTGCCGGTGGTGGCGACTCCGGACTCGTAGTCCGCGGCGTAGGCCACACGGTGCAGTTTGGCCTGTCGTCGGTAGGCATCAGCCTTGTCGGGATCCTTTGGATCCATGTTGAATTCCGCCGCCCGGTAATAGGCGGCGGCGTTGGTGAACCGCTCTTGATCGACTGCATCGCGAGCCAGCGCGAGGAACTGCTCCTTCCAGTCGCCGAGGTCGGAGATGCGCGGAGCCACTTCCTCGACGTCGACGAGCCGGCCGCCACCGACGGCGACCAGCCTGTTGAGCTGGAAGTCGAGACTCGCATCCGGATGCAGGTCGTGGACGCCTACAGGGAACTCATCGGCGGAAGATGTCATCGGGTGGAACCCTCCAGGAATCGGGGAACCACGAATCGTATGAGCTGTTCGTCCTCGGCCGGATCGCCTTCGTGCATTGCCAAGCTCTCGAGCAGTCGGGTCAGGGCGTCGACGGCGAACGGGATCGACTCGGGCGATGCATGGGTGCGGCGCAGCATCTGCTCAAGGAGTTGCCCGTAGCGGGCATGGGCCCGCCGGTGGAACTGCTCGACCTCAGCGCTCTCGGCGGCCCGCTCGTGCAGCGACGAGATGAGGGGTGCTGCGGGCCGCGTGCCCGCCACCAGCCCGAGCATCAACTCCTCGATCTCGACGGAAGTGAGACGGCCGCCCTCGGCGAGGGCCGAGCTCGACAGGTCCTGGAGAAACGCCAACTGCAGGTCGTCCAGCACCTGGATGAACAGCTGGTCCTTCGTGTCGAAGTACCAGTGAACGACGTTGGATCGGACCCCTGCGGCGGCCCCGACCGCCGTCATCGTGGTGCCCGTGTAGCCACGTTGGAGGAACAGCATTTGCGCCGCTCGAAGGATCGCCGTGCGCTTCTCGGCCCTCGTGAGGCCTGGTCGGTTCCTGGGCATGGTCGGCGTGGGCACCTCTACGCATTGGCTGAGATCGCGAACCCTACAGTGCTCTAGATCATGAGTCTAGAAGTCCCGGCATGACGACCTCGCCGGACGTACTGCGTCGTCGGGACTCGGTGCCTTCATGTCTTCCGGTCGCACCTCCGCTGTTCCCTGCTACTTCGCCAATCGGCACCAAGAGGGCCGGTCAGGTCCTTGTGAGGTGGACAGCCAACCGCTCTAGCCGGCCTCGAGAAAGTCGTCTACCGGGATCTTCGTGCACCGGGGGCCGTACCCGGTTCCTGCGTGGGGCGACAAGACCGTGGTGGAGCAGGGGCTCCCGGTGAAGACATCGGTCGGGCGGCCATCGGCTACCGAGGGGGACGCAGGGACCCGCCGTTCTGCGGCCAGTGGTCGAGCCCAGCGCTTTCCGGGCGCGCCGGCTCTGTCGAGGCGAGGCCGGGCGATCCTTCGCTCAGCCTCCACAGTGCTCTTCAGTGGCCGTCTGCGACGATGCGGTCACCGATGATGTCGGAGAAGTTGTCGTAGCCGATCCCGTTGGGGTGGACAGGCGAGGCGGTCGAGTCCGGGTAGTAACCCTCGACCCAGGCGACGCCTGCGGGTTGGCAGGGGTCATGGCCGATGCTGGGGGTGTAGAGGTCCACGTACTCGATGCCGGCGACCTCGGCTCGTTCCTCGATCTTGCCGTTCAGCTCGATGAGCTTGTCCCTCAGGTAGGGAGCGTCGGCGGGAAGGATGGGCTCGAGCGGCCAGCAGTGGCTGCCGTCGGCAGGGAGGAGGGCCGGGTAGCCGATCGCGTAGATCGCGGCGTTCGGTGCCGCGGCCTGGATGGCGGCGTACATGGCGTCGAGATCGGCATCGGCGCTCTGGATGCTCTCGGAGATCTGGTCGACACCTCCGGCGGTCAGTGTGTCGACACAGGGTGGAGTGACGCCGAGGGGGCGGAAGCAGTCGATGACGTAGCCCCCGAACCCGATGTCGTTGCCTCCCATCGACACGGTGACGACATGGGTGTGCTCGTCGAGGGCCTCCAACTGGGGTGCGATCAGCCCGGTCTGTGGCTCGCTGACGTCGGAGGTGGTCGCGCCCGCACAGCTGACGTCGCGTAGTTCGTCGACGGCGAGTCGATCGGCGATCTGGTGCGCGTAGTTTCGACCGGATCGAGCGCAGAGGACCGACACCATGGGCGACACGAGCGGTCCCGAGGCGAAGGAGTCGCCCATGGCGACGTAGCTCGTGGGTGGATCCGGTTGGGGCCACCACGGTGGGAGGTTGCAGGCGCTGGCGAGCACTGACAGTGCCACGGTCAGGATGACCAGGCGAGCCGGCCGGGCCGGGCGAGGCGACGTGGCCCGCTTCGCCCGAGGTCCGTGACTCGGTCGGTCACGGTTCGGGTCGGTGCACGGGGAACGGCGATGATCAAGGAGTCGTCGGGTCATGTGAGGGGTCTTCCTTCGGGAGTGACGGGCGGGATCGGACGGCGCGGGGAGTGGTTCGTGAATTACGTTCCGCTCATGGGCAGTTGGCTTCGGCTCGGCTGATGGGTCCACCAACGGCGACCGGGGGACAGGCGGGCACGGTGGTGTCGCCCTGGACGAAGTGGTCGAGCCAGCCGATGACCAGCTCTTGGACGACTGACGCCGGCGCGATCCCGGTCGGCCACATGGGACAGCTGTGGCCTTCGATTCGCCCGTGGCCAGCCTGGGAGACCTCGACGTAGGCCGTCGAGGTCCGGTCTGCGTCGCGCATGCTGACGAACGCCGGCCACCCGTTCGAGGCGTTCGGGGTGATCACGTCGTTCTCGCAGGCGAGGTAGAGGGTTGGCACGGCGGTCCCCGATTGGTCAGGGATGGGTTCGAGGTGGGCGGCCATCGGGATGGCGGCGGCGAGGTCCGGTCGGCCTTCGGCGGCGACCATCGCGCCGCCGCCGCCCATGCTGTGGCCCATTACTGCGAGCCGGTCCCGATCGACGAGGTGGCCGACCGAACTCTCGGTAGTGAGGTAGTCGAGTGCCGCGAGGAGCTGGTCACCGCGGTCGAGGTGGTCGTCCAACGTGGTGTTGGTGTCGATGATGATCGTCACGTAGCCCTCGGACGCGAGCAGTGGCCCCCACCCGTGGTATGAGTCCTGTCCGACCAGGAGCCCCGGCGCGATGGCCACCGCGGCGTAGGGCCCAGCCTGCTCGGCCGGGAAGAAGATGGTGGCGTCGTGGAATTCGTGCCCGCCGGCGTCGAGCGTGAGGTAGACCGATGGGTCCTGTGAAACCGGCGTCCGGATGTGGCAGGCCGACAGCACCATCAGTGCGGGCAACACGACGGCGGCCGCGAGCGGACGCCGGCCCCGATGGCCGACTCGACGATCGGTCGGCCTCTGCGTGGAACGTTCCGAGTGCAGCGCGTTCATCGGGTCGGGGCCCCCTCTGGGTAGGGGTAGTCCGCCCCCGCAGCGTCCTCCAGAGAGCCGTCGACGCCGATCACGCGGCTGTCTACGTCGATGATCCGTCGGGTTCCTGCATAGGTCATGGGGCCCTCCCTCACGTAATATAGGTTCTTATATTAAGTGACCCGGACTGTCAAGGGGCAGCGGCTAACTTCGGCCTCGTGAGTGTGAAGCGGACACGGATGGCGCCCGAGGAGCGGCGGGAGCATCTGATCTCGGCTGCCCGCGATCTCGTCGAGGAACGTGGACTGGAGGGATTCACCATTCCCGCCCTGGCCGAGTTCGCGGGCGTGTCGACTCCGCTCGTCTACAAGTACTTCGAAACCCGCAACGAACTCCTGGCCGCAGTGCTCGCCGCGGAGTACCTGCGCTACCGGGACCTACTCATCGAGGAGCTGGCTCACGGCGACGGACTCGAGGACTACGTGCGTACGTTCGTCACGATGGAGTTCGATTTCCGCGCCCCAGGCTCGGTGCTCGCCGAGCTGGGTGGACGCGAGGAGCTGGAGCACGTCCTCGCCGAACAGCAACAGGCCGACGCCCGTGACGTCGGGGAGTTCCTCGTCACGGCGTTCCGTGACGACTTCCCGATCGAACCCTTGCGAGCAGCATTCCTGGTTCGCGTCGGCTCGGCCGCCTCCGTGGCCGCCGCTGTGGATGCGGCAAGAAGAGGGCTCGACCGCGACGGGACGATCGACGATGTCGTCACGTTCATCCTCGGCGGCATCGAGGCCGTCGCCGAGCCCCCGGGCCCTCACGACTGACCCGACCCACGGCCAGTGACGGCTGGCGGTGGGTCGCTCACCGACGAGGTCCGACGTCGTTCGCGACCCGTCGGTCTCTCCGGCGCGTGGAGTCCGACGGGCCGAGACGACACACGGCCGGCGACGAAGGCATTGACACCTCAGGCTTCTCGTGGAAGGGCGGAACATATTGTGGGGCCACCCACGCCACCCTGGCCCTTCGTTCTACGACGGATGCGAATCACAGCTGGCATCGACCGGGAACTTCGGGCAGTGGATGGTGTACTCGATGACCGCCGAGGGCTTCCACGCCTCGGAGGTCGTCGAGGCGATGATCTGGTTGGACCTACCCGGCGACGTCGAGGTCGCCTACGACTCGCCGTTCCCGAGCCGCATCTACATGGCCGGACCCCGGACCTTCCCATTCCTGGTCAACGAGGTGCCCGGAACCACCGAAGAAGCCTGGGTCGGGCTTCGCAGCTTCGAGAAGCCGTTCCTCACCCTCTGGGCCTCCAACGACCCCGGCAACCTCGGCCAGTGCGCCACCCAGCAGTTCCTCATCGACGAGATCCCGGAGCGGAGGGCCAACCCCACGACCGCCTGCCTGCGAGACGCGATCAGTCGGGCGGACCGACTTCCGCATCCGGTCGGGCGGAAAGGGGCTGCGCAAGTACGGTCTGGATCTCGGCGTGACGCAGGAGGGAGGCACGCTCGTCGAGCCGCTTCCGGCGCATCCACGCCGTGACCGCTTCGTTGCACTTGCTCGCATTGCAGGAGCGGGGCCTTGCATCTCCGAGCGGCCCTCGCCCTACGGGTGCGATTCACGGCAATAGCGCGATGGTACGCACGGACGCTGCCCCACGAGCGGATCTTCCCCGACCGCCGGGTCAGCGGTCGGGATGAGGAACACCGACAACGTCGAGGCCGTCGATTCCCGAGAAGTCGTCCGGGTTGCAGGTGTGGATCGGCAGTTCGCTCGCCACGCAGACGGCAGCGATCATCGCGTCGTACGCGCGGGCCGATGACTTCCGACCTGCCCGTCGCAGCGATGCCGCCACCCGACCGAAGCTCCGCGCTGCGGCTGCGTCGAAGGGCAATGGATCGAAGTCGGCTTCTGTTTGTTGGACGTGTGCTTGACGGGCAGCACGTTCCTTGTCCGTCCTGGCAACGAGTGGACCTACGGAGAGCTCGGCGAGAGTGATGGTCGTGATCAACGGCTCGGTCGGCAACGAATCGGTGTCTTCTATCCGACCCAGCAGGATCAGCGTGCTCGTGTCGAGAACACCTTGAGCCATCTCAAAGCTCCGAGTCGAGGATGTCGTCGATGTCTCGGCGAAGGGCGGCGGGGTCGACGTCGGGGAGCTTGGCCCAACGCCGGCGGAGCTCATCGAGGGGAGCGGCGGAGCGTGGGAGAGCGACGAGCTGGGCAACCGGCTTGCCGGCGCGAGTGATCGTCAACCGCTCGCCCCGCTCGGCGCGCTCGACGACCTCACCCCCGTGGTTCCTCAGATCCCGGATCGAGACGTTGGACATGCGACGAATGTATCACCTGTGATACAGAAGCCCGTTCCGTAACGGCGTTCTCCCGAACGCCGGCTTGGTGCGCGGCACCGCACCGAAACGGTCGATTCCTGCGCACGAAACGACCGGGGCACCCTGCTCCTGCCCCAGAACGCCGAATAGCGGGCAGCTCTCGGGGCTTCAGGATCGAGGGATGCGACACGCGAACAGCCCCCGACCAGGGGTGGTGTGGTCGAAACGACAACACGAGTGGACCGGGAGGGACTCGAACCCCCGACACCCGCCTTGTAAGGGCGGTGCTCTAGCCATCTGAGCTACCGGTCCGGAGCGGTCGACCCTACCGGCGAAGCCCTGGCGGGTCGTGGTCGGATCCGCCAGGCTCGCAAGGCCCGCCGGTGTGGTCGGGGGGTTGGGACCATCGTACGAGCGCCAGGCCGGCAAGCCCCAGGCCCAGAGCTGTGGCGGCTGCCACCAGCGAACGGGCGGCCCGGGCGTCGAGGTCGACCGGCAGGCGTGAATGCACCAGCCAGGCCCGATCCACGATCCCGACCAGCCCCGCCGCTGCCATCCCTGCTGCCCCCAGAACGGCAACTCCGACTCGGGGTCGGCGTCCCAAGAGGACCATTCCCACCACCAACCCACCCGCCGTGGCCCCGAGGGCGGCCACCCACCACGCAGGGGCTGGAACCGGTGAGGCCACGATGGCCACACCGGCGTGGGCCACCAGCGCCACCCCGCACCCGACGGTCGCCGCCACCGCGGCCGTGCGCCACCGCCGCCTCACCCCCGCAACCGCCATCCCGGCGGCCACGACCGTCCCCGCGACCAGCCATGGCCACAGGGGAGGGCCCGGCACCCACACCACGTCGCCGCGCACGACCACCAGTTCGCCGTCGACCTCCAGGGGGATCTCCCATCCGGGCACCACCACGTGGTGCCCTCCGGGATCGGCCCGGACCGCCTCGGGATCCACGACTCCCATCCAGTGGGCGCGGTGGTCGTGCCAGCTGGCCACCGGTAGCTCGTCCACGCGCACCCACTCCGGATCGGCGTGGGGGTCGGCCTCGTCGGGCACCTCGGTGTCGAGAAGCGAAGGTCCGGTTCAACCAGACTGCCGGTGACCGGCGGTTCTCCCACACTCCGTCCTCGCCGAGGCGCAGGTAGGGCTCACCGGCGTATCCCTGCACGACCACCTCGGCCCCGGAGTCGTTGTGCACCTCGATGCTGGATCCGGCGTCGACCAGGCGGACCGACAGTCCCTCGAGGTCAGGGGTGGCGGTGATCCTCGTCTGGTAGTTGGTGGCCCGGTCGGCGTCTGCACTGTGGGCGTGGGCAGGAGTGGAGAGGCCCACACCGGCCAGCACCAGCATCGCTCCGAGGACCACCTGGGCCACCCGGCGGGCGGCACCTGGGTTCACCGGGATCAGCCCACCGTCCCGTCGCCGGAGGCAGCCCCAGTGCCGGCCGGCGGTGGCCCCAGTGCCGCCACCAGGTCTTCGCGGGCCCGGGCCACCCGTGAGCGGATGGTGCCCACCGGGCAGCCCACCACCTCGGCAGCCTCGGCGTAGGGCAGCCCCAGCACCTGGGTCAGCACGAAGGCCTCCCGGCGATCCGCCTCGAGGTGGGCCACGGCGTCCTCGACCGCAACGGCCTCGGCCGGATTCGGGGAAGTGGTGTCGTGGCGGTGCCCCAGCCGGGAGACCAGAGCTCGCCGGCGGGTGGCCGAACGGACGTGGTCCGCGCACGTGCGCCGGGCGATGGACAGGAGCCAGGTGCGGAACGAAGCCTCCCCCGGAATCCGGGAAGGGCCTTCACCATCCGCAGGTAGGTGTCCTGGGTCAGGTCGTCGGCGTCGGACCGGCTGCCCAGGTGGGCGCACAGGCGCCACACCTCGCCCTGGGTTCGCCGCACCAGGTCTTCCAGGGCGTGCTCGTCGCCATGGTTGGCCCGCCGGGCCGACTCGGTGAGTTCGTCCACACCACAGAAGCTACCCCTGGACGGGAACCAACCGGCACTCGCGTGGGACCATGACTACATGGACTGTCGGCACTACCACGAGCTGATCTCGGCGGGACTCGACGGCGAGAGCACGCCCGACGAGGACGCCCAACTGGAAGAGCACCTGCGCACCTGCCATGCCTGCCGAGCACATCAACAGGCTCTGGTCCCCCTGCGGCGGCGAGTTCGCATCCGGGCGGCCGAACCCGTTCCCGACCTGAGCGAAACCATCGTGGCCTCCGTTGCGCCCCTTTACCGCCTGGCCGGACTCCGGGGCGCTCGCCTGGCCCTGCTGGTGGTGGGCCTGGTTCTCCTGGGGTTGTCGATCCCCACGGTGCTGATGCAGGCTTCCACAGGCGAGGAGCACCACATCACCCGAGAACTGGCCGCTTTCGACGCCGCCCTGGCCGTGGGCCTGGTGGTGGCGGCCTGGCGCCCGGTGCGGGCTCCGGGCCTGTTGCCCATGGTGGCTGCATTCACCGCCGTTCTCGGGATCATCGCCGTCGTCGACGTGGCCCAGGGTCGCGCTCCCACGCTGGCCGAACCCCAGCACGCGGGTGAGTTGGTGGGTCTGCTCCTGTTGTGGAGGGTGGCCCACCAGGTCCGGGACGGGCAGCCCCCGTTGGCCCATCATGGGGGATCGCGCTTCCACCCCGGCCTCGCTGCGTGAGGCCGTCCCGAGCCGCGGCTGCCCGGCTGCCAGGACGACGGCCAGAACGGCGGCCAGACCGGCTTGCGTCCCGACTTGCCCGGCGCGAGCCCCGGACTTCGGCACTCGCCGAGCCCCGGCGCCTGCTCGCAGCGCTTGCCGCCGTGCTGGTCGTGGTGCTCGCCGGAGTGGGAGCCCTGGCCACGCCCGCGGGGGCCCACGCCGTGCTCATCTCCTCGGACCCGCCCGACGGGGGAGAGTCGAGGCCAGTCCGGCCCGCATCACCCTGGAGCTGAGCGAGCCGGTGTCCCTCGACCTGGGCGGCGTCGAGCTGTTCAGAGCCGACGGGACCTCTGTGGCAGTCGGAGACCCGGTCGTGGCGGACTCGACCCTGACCGTGGCCGTGCCCACCCCCCTGGATGAGGGTACCTACGTCGTGTCCTGGAGGGCTGTCTCGGCCGACGGCCACGCGGTGGGGGGAACGGTCACCTTCGGGGTGGGAGTCGACCCCGACACAGACGTGTCGGTCGCCGGGGTGGACACGGCCTGGGAGCTGGCCGCCACCCTTGCCCGGTTCCTGGTCTACGCCGGCGTGCTGGTGGCCGCCGGCGGAGCGGTGTTCGCGGCCTGGATCCTCGACCCGACCCTTCCTCGCCGCGCCGTGCATTCGCTGGTGGCTACGGGCCAGGTGGCCGCCGTAGCCGGCCTCCCGCTGCTGGTGGCCTCCCAGGCTGCGCTGGCCACCGGCAAGGGGTGGAGCGCTGTGACCGATCCACAGATGCTGCGTTCGGGCACTCGACGGTGGGCTCGGTCTCCAGGTCGTGGGGGTACTGGTCGTGGTGGCGGCCGCCGAGGCGGTGGTGGCTCTGGAGGGCGTATTTGTGCGAGTGGCCTCGGTCGGGGCGGTCGTGGCGGCGGCCGCGGGTCTGAGCGCCTGGGGTCACAACCGCAGTGCGGAACCCGAGAGCCTCGCCCTGGGGGCCGACGCGCTGCACGTGGCGGCAGCCGCGGTCTGGGTCGGCGGTCTGGCTGCCCTGGCAGCGGTTCTGTCCCCGGGCCGAAGGGCCAGGGACGGGGCGGTCGGGCCCGGTGCTGCCGCGCCCGGTGCCGCCGCCACGACCGTGGCACGCTTCTCCCTGGTGGCGGCGGTCGCGGCGGTCGCCGTGGTGGTGAGCGGGGGGGTTCTGTCATCCACTCTCGTCGACGGCCCGGCCGACCTGGTGGACACGGGCTTCGGTAAGGCGCTGGCCGCAAAGGTGGTCCTCGTCGGGGTCGTGCTGGCCCTGGCGGGGTTGAACCGCTGGAAGCTGGTTCCTGCCTTCCGTCAGGAAGCCGAGGAGTCCTCCGCGGGCTCCGGGGATGGCTCCTGGGCGCGTCTGCGCCGGAGCGTGCTGTTGGAGGGGCTGCTCGTGGTCGGTGTCGTCGTGGCGACAGCGGTCCTGGTGGACCTGACTCCGCCCGTCGACGCGGTCGCCGGCGACTCGGCGGGTGCAGATGGCCAGGCCAGCGGTGGCACCTTCGACGGGGACCAACCCTTCGGTGATGCCACCGTGTACTTCAACCTCTTGCCGGGACGGGTCGGCAGCAACGAGATCCACATCACCTACGTGGACTCCACCGGAGCGCTCGTCGACGTGGCCGATTCGGTGACCCTGGAGTTCGCACAGCCCGAGGCCGGTGTCGGACCTGTCGAGGCCGAGACCTTCATCGTCACCGAAGGTCATTTCACCTACGGTGGCCGTGAGCTGTCCCTGCCGGGGGAGTGGGAGATCACCGTGGTGACCCGCACCGACCGCTTCAGCGAGGAGCGCAACACCTTCACGGTGCCGATCGGCCCCGGGCGGTCCTGACCGTGCCGACAGCCTGACCGTGCCCTCGGGCGGTCTGCCCGTCGCCGCTGGGTCCCGCTAGGCCCCGATGCCCACCTCGGCCAAGGTGACGGGGCGACCCTCGTCGATCGAGCGGTGCGCGGCCACACCCATGGCCACGGCCCACAGCCCCTCCTCCACGGTCACCGCGGGGGCCTCGCCGGCTCGGATGGCGGCACAGAAGTCGAGGTGCTCCAGGTAGCTGGCCCCGTGGTGGCCGCCGTGGAAGCGGATCCGCTCGTCGTCGGAGACCGGGAGCACCTCCACGGGCCAGTCCGGTCCTCGGGACCCCACCACCATCTCGGGATCGGCCCCACGGGCGACCTCCATGAAGCCCGGTAGGTGCACCTCGACCTTGCCGGCGTCCCCGGTGGCCACCAGCTCCTGCTCCCAGCGGGATCCCTCGGCGAACATGCACAGGTCGAGCAGGGCCCGGCACCCGTCGTCGTAGTCGACGATGACGAAGGCGTTGTCCAACACGTCGGCGGGCCGTCCCTCGTACACCTCGTCGAGGTGGTTGACATCCTGACCTCCCGAAGCCAGCACCGCGTACGGGCCGACCCGGAAGCGCCAGGTTCATGAGATCGAAGAAGTGGCAGCACTTCTCGACCAGCGTGCCGCCGGTGTTGTCGGTGAAGCGGTTCCAGTTGTCGACCTTGGTCAGGAACGGGTAGCGGTGCTCGCGGATGGCCAGCATCCGCACCTGCCCGGCGGTGCCGGCCCGCAACTCGTCGAGGAACCGGGTGACCGGGGGCATGTAGCGGTACTCGAGGGCCATCCACACCACTCCGGCGGTGGTGGCGGGCCGCCTCGGTGACGGCCAGGGCGTCGTCCACTGTGGTGCAGAGGGGCTTCTCGATCATCACGTGGAGGTCTCGACCCCACAACGCCTCGAGCGATTCACGGTGAACGTGGTTGGGGGTGGCGACGACCACGGCATCGAGATCGTCGCGGGCCAACAGGTCGGTCGGGTCGGCGTACACGGCGAGGTCGGGGTCCGCGGCGGCGTGGCGGGCAGCGTCACGGGAGGCGGGGTGGGGATCGGCGGCCGCCACGACGATCGCACCGTCGAGGGCCACGATGTTGCGGATGTGCTCGCAGCCCATCATCCCGGACCCGATGATGCCGTAGCGGATGTCGGTGGTCATGGCCGCCGAGCGTACCCAGCCCGGCACATGGCCCACGCAGCTGTCAGACGTAGCCGTAGCGCACGCAGTAGTCGGGCATCCGGGCCCGCACCTCCTCGGCGCTCAAGCCGTAGCGACCCAGGTCGATGCCCTGGTGCCCCTCACGGCTCCGGGAGCTCCAGCCTCTCCTGGGGCGCCTGGCTCCGTCTCCCTTGTACCGTCGGAGCTGGCGGGGACCGTCCAGGTGGTGGCGGAAGCCGGCCTCGGCACCGGCTGTGAGCGGCCATCCCAACCAGTCGTAGAGCCGGGCCAGGTTCCCCAGGGGATCGGCGACAAGCGCCTGGGTGTCCAAGTCGAAGAAGCGCTTCTCACCGTGAACAGCCCTGCCGGCCTGCATCCCGTCCACCATCCGGCCGCACACGTCCAGCCATCGGGCACCTATGTACGTGTCGCGGCAGGCACGGCTTCCAGCTCCGGCTTGGAGGCGCACCGCCTCACACGCCGCGGCCACGGCTTCGGCGGGGTCGTGGTGGAGAGCCACGAAGCGGGCGTCGGGGTACTCGGCCACCAGCGCGTCCAGGGCCAGGCTGTGGGAGGGGCTGCGTAGCACCCACCTTCCCGGGGCGCGCACTTGTAGCACTTGGAGAACTGCGCGGTGCCAACGGTAGGCCGAGTCCATCCTGCAGGCCTGGGCCCAGAGGCCGTAGCTGGGCACGTGGGCGAGCGTCTCGAAGTGCAGGCTGCGGAAGTCCTGGCTGAGGACGCGCGCACATTCGGTGGGTCCCGCTGCGTCCTCTGGGTGGACGGCGCCGAGCTCGGGCTGGAACCGGTGGACCTTCTCCAGCTCTTCCTGGGCGGCCCTGACCCGGGCCGAGGTGCGCAGCTCGTCGGCGTGCGGTGGGGGTGTGGAGGTGCCGGACTCGGCTCGCAGCAACGACCGGTTGGCCGGGTCGCCATCGAGCAGGTCGGCCAGCCAGGCCGTAGCCGGGTGGGGAAGGCCGAGGATGAACAGCGTGGGCTGCACCGGCTGGGAGCGGATCTCGGGGTGGCGACGGTGCCAACCCAACACACCCACCCGGTTGGTCAGGTTGCGCAGCACGAGGGCCTTCAAGAGGGCTTCTCCGCTCGGCTCCAGGGCGGCCTCCTCGGCGGCGGAGGTGACCAAGATCTCCAGGCCTTCACGCCAGGTCGGAGGCCCGAAGTCGTCGCCGTCGGCCTCCTCAGCTGCTTCTGTCACCATGCGCTCGACGTCGAGCACTGTGCCCTCTCCCTGGTTGGTGCCACCGCGCGCCCCCGGCCCCGACGCAAGATAGACCCGTGGCCGGCTCCCGTGTCGTGTGGTCTCCCGAACAGCAGCGTTTCGTGCCGGCACCCGGCGCCGGCGCCGGCGGTGGCGACCCGTCCCACCGCCCCCGACCCCGAGGCTCCGCCACGGCCTCTGCCCCGGGCGGTGCCTCGCCCTCGGGCGTGGTCGCCCCTCCTGGGGCGGTCCCGCCCTCCAGAGGGGCCCGGGACCGCACCAGCGTGCAACCGCGCCCGGCCGGGTCTTCGGGTGGGGGAGCATCCGTCCCTCGCTCCCGCACGGCCCGGCGAGCCGCGGGCACCGGTGTCGCGGGAGGTTCCGGATCGAGGTCCGTGCCTGTCGCTGCGGCCGGGGATCGACACGGTCGTTCCGGGCGTTCGGGTCGTTCCGGGCGTCCCCGCCGTTCCCGTCGACGGTGGTTGCGCCGGGTCATCCTGCTGTCGGGCCTGGTTCCCTTCGTGGCTGTCCCGCTGGCGTTGCTGGTCCTCGGCTGGTGGCAGTTCAACCGCATCGACCGCGTGGACGTGGCCGACGTGCTCGCCACCGGCGGCGGGGGTGGGACCAACTACCTCATCGTGGGCGCCGACTCCCGTGAGGGCATCGACCCAGACGATCCCAACGCGGATGCCTTCATAGGGACAGAGGTGATCGGATCCCGCACCGACACGATCATGGTCCTGCGCGTCGGTGACGGAGGGAACCGCCTGCTGTCGATCCCCCGCGACCTGTGGGTCACCAACGCCGTCACCGGCGAGCCCGGGCGGATCAACTCGACCTTCCAGACCAGTCCAGCGGCACTGGTGCAGACGGTCCAGCAGAGCCTGGGCATCCCGATCCACCACTACCTGGAGATCGGCTTCCCCAGCTTCGGTTCCCTGGTCGATGCGCTGGGTGGCATCCAGGTCGACTTCGACCATCCGGCTCGTGACGAGATGTCGGGCCTGGACGTCCCCGAAGCGGGCAGGGTCACCCTCGACGGCGCCCAGGCCCTGGCATACGTGCGTTCCCGGACCTTCACCGAGTTGGTGGACGGCTCCTGGGCGACCGACCCCACCGGCGACCTGGGCCGCACCGAACGCCAGCGGGCCTTCTTGACCTCACTCCTCTCCGAGGTGGGCGGTGTGCGTGACCCCCGCACCCTGGCCCGGGTGGCGGGCGCCATGGGCGGCGGCCTGCGCATCGACGACTCCCTGTCCTACTGGGATGCCCTGCGCCTGGGTTGGAAGATGCGCGACCTGGTACCCGCATCGGCGGAGCTTCCCGTGGTGGATCGCCTCACCAGTGGGGGGGCGGCGGTGCTGGAGCTCGGTGAGGGGGCCGATCAGGTCCTGGCCGACTTCGGCGCCGGTTCCGGTGCCTGACCGGGGACCTGACCGGGGACCTGAGCGCGCCGGTTGGGGTGAGCTCGCGGGTCGGGGTGAGCTCGCGGGGTCAGGGTCTGCGGAGGTGCCAGGCCTTGGGTTGCACGAAGGTCAGGATCCCGTAGGTCGACAGCGTGGCCCCCATTCCCGAGTGCCCCCGCCCCGACCAGGGCAGACGCGGGCTGACCCGGTCGCAGCAGTTCCAGTACACCGATCCGGCGTCGACCTGTCCGAGGATGGCCCGGGCCCGCGCCTCGTCAGTGCTGTACACGCCTGCGGTGAGGCCGAAGTCGGTGTCGTTCATGGCAGCCACGGCCTCGGTGTCGTCGACGACCCGGGCCAGGCCGATCACCGGACCGAAGGACTCCTGGCGCATGAGGTGCATGTCGGCGGTGGCGTCGGCGACCACCGTGGGTTCGAACCAGTTCCCCGGCCGGGGCCGGCGGTGGCCGCCCAGAAGGAGCCGGCCGCCCTTGTCGAGAGCGTCGGCCACCTGGGCCTCGAGCACGTCGAGCTGTGCGGCGCGGGCCAGGGGTCCCAGGTAGGTGGCCTCGTCGGTCGGATCGCCGACCACGAAGGCGGCCACTGCCTCGACGAAGGCGTCCAGGAACGGCTCCCACACCGAGTCGTGCACGTAGATGCGCTCCACCGAGCAGCAGCTCTGGCCCGCGTTGTAGAAGGCGCCGTCGGCCAGGGCCGCAGCGGTCGGGGCCACCTCGGCGTCGTCGGTCACATAGACCGGGTCCTTGCCTCCCAGCTCCAACTGCACCCGGCACAGCCGTGAGGCCACCTCCTCGGCGATGCGCCGTCCGGTGCGGTACGAGCCGGTGAAGAACACCCCGTCCAGGTCGTGCTGCAACAGGGCCGACCCGACATCCGCCCCGCCCACCACCGGGACGAACACCGACTGGGGCACCCCGGCGGCGTGCAGCATCTCGGCGATGGCGAGGCCGGTGAGGGTGGCGTGCTCGGAGGGCTTGTAGAGCACGGCGTTGCCGGCCAGGAGGGCGGGGACGAACACGTTGGAACCGACGAAGTAGGGGTAGTTCCACGCCGAGATGTTGGCGATCACCCCGAGGGGTTCGTGGGCGATCTCTTCGTGCATGCCGTCCTCGTCGTGGACGACCTCGGGGGCCAGGGTGGCTTCGGTGCGTTCCAGGAAGAACTGGATGCGGGGCCCCAGCCCGGCCAGCTCGTTGCGGGCCTGGGTGATCGGCTTGCCGGTCTCCGCGGTGAGGGTGGCGGCCAGCTCGGGGGCACGGCGAGCGACCTCGGCGGCGAAGGCGGCGAGGGCGGCCAGGCGGTCGGCCAGCGGTGTGGCCGCCCAGCGGGGTTGGGCTTCGACCGCGCGGGCGTGCTTGTCGTCCACCGAGGCGGGGGTGTCCTCGTAGATGTCGGCGACGACCTGGTCGGTGGCGGGGTTCAGGATCTGCACGCGACCTCCCGGGCGGCCTGCACGAACGCGGAGCGGATGGGGGTGTCGTCGAGCAGGTGGGTGTCGGCGGGACCGACGAACTCGGGGTGCCACTGCACGCCCATGCACCACGAGGCCCCGCCGTCGAGGCGCACTGCCTCGACGATCCCGTCGCCGGCCGAGCGGGCCTCTGCCACCAGGCCGGGGGCCAGGTCGCGCAGGCCCTGGTGGTGGATGCTGTTCACCCGGTGCCGGCCGGCGCCCACCAAGCGGGCCAGCACCGAGTCGGCCTGCACCTCCAGGTCGTGGTCGAGGCGGTCGTAGGCGGTGGCGTCGCGGTGGGTCGAGGCGGTGGCGCCGTCGTCCACCAGGTCCTGCCACAGCGTGCCGCCCAGGGCCACGTTGAGCACCTGGATGCCCCGGCAGACGCCCAGCACCGGTTTGCCGACGTCCAGGAAGCGGTGCACCAGGTCGATCTCGTAGCGGTCCCGCTCCGCGTCGCCGGCCCAGGCGGGTCGCCGGGGCTGCTGGCCGTAGCTGGTGGGTGACACGTCCGAGCCGCCGTGGAGGACCAACCCGTCCAGGTCGTCCACCCAGTCCTGGGCGTGGGGCCAGACGGCGCCGTCGTCGTCGTCCGGGTCGCCGTCGCCGTCCGCGGCGGGGGCGGGATCGGGCGCGGGGGGCACCGGGTACACCAGCGCACCCGAGCGGGCCACCCAGTCGATCATCGAGCGCTCGACGTACCAGAGCGTCTTGGGGGCGAACACCGTCCGCTCGGGGTCGGGGCCCATGCGACACGACGACAACCCGATGCGGGGCCGGCTCATGGGTTCGTCCTCACGCCAGGGCCGCCTCGAACACGGTGCGGAAGTCGTCGGCCCCCACCTGGCAGGGGTTGTTGGCGTGGCAGGCGTCGGCGGTGGCCAACGCCACCAGGCGGTCCAGCAGCGAGTCGTCCACCCCGATGCCGGCGAGACCGGCGGGGATTCCGACGTCGTTCTTGAGCGCGGCCAGCCACGCCAGCAAGCGCGCCGGGGACGGTTCGGCCAGACCGACGGCGGCCGCCAGGTAGCTGAGGCGCTCGCGTGCGCATCCGGCGTTGCGGGCCAGGGCGTGGTCGATCATGACGGCGTTGGCCAGGCCGTGGTGGACGTCGGCCGCGGTGCCCAGCGCGTGGGCGCACGAGTGCACGAGGCCCAGGCCTTTCTGGAAGGCGATGGCTCCCATCATCGAGGCCATCAGCATCCCGGCCCGCGCCTCCAGGTCGGTGCCGTGGTGCACGGCGGTCGAGAGGTGGGTGGCGACCAGGCGCACCCCTTCCACGGCGATCCCGTCACAGATGGGGTGCCAGCCCCGGGCCAGGTAGGCCTCGACGTTGTGGGTGAGAGCGTCGAAGCCGGTGGCGGCGGTCAGCCCGGGGGGAAGGCCCATGGTCAGCTCGGGGTCGGCGAAGACCTCGCGGGCCAACAGGTGGGGTGAGAACACGATGCGCTTGACGTGGTCGGCATCCGCGATCACCGCGCTGCGGCCCACCTCGCTGCCGGTGCCTGCGGTGGTGGGCACGGCCACGAACCAGGGGATGCGATCTTCGATGGGTCGGGCTCCGGGTACCTCGTCCTCGTAGTCCAACAGGTCACCGTCGTGGGTGGCCATGAGGCCGACGGCCTTGGCCACGTCCAGGGCGGCACCGCCCCCGAGCCCGACGATGCTGTCGGCTCCGTGGTCTCCGAAGGCGACGACCCCCCGGGCGACCTGGGCCAGGTCGGGGTTGCCCACCACCCCCGAGAAGCTGGCCGGCACCAGGCCGGCGGCGGTCAGCGAGTCGACCAGCTCGGCGTGCATGGCCAGGGCCGCGACGCCTTCGTCGGTGACCACCAGGGGACGGCGCACGCCGGTGGCAGCCAGGTTGGGTCCCACCAGGTGCCGGGCGCCGGCACCGAAGCGGATCGTCGTGGGGAACGAGAAGGTGGTGACGGGCGGCGCACTCATCGGGCCGAAGGGTACCCGGGGTCCGGCCGGTCAGATCACCTCGAAGTAGCGGCGCAGCTCCCAGTCTGTGACCGCCTGGAGGGACTGGCGCCACTCCCACTCGCGGCTGGCGGCGAAGTGGTCCACGAAGGCGTCTCCGAACAGGTCGCGTGCCACCGCCGAGGCGGCGAAGGCTTCGGTGGCCTCGTGCAAGGTGGCGGGGTAGCGGGGGGCGTCGGTGTGGTAGCCCGAACCGGTCACCGCGGGCGTGTCGAGGGTGAGGCCCTCCTCGATGCCCCGCAGGCCCGCCCCCAGGCATGCCGCCACCCCGAGGTAGGGGTTGACGTCGCTGCCGGGAACCCGGGTCTCCAGGCGCGTGCTGCCGGCACCGCCCGAGATCACCCGCAGCGACACCGTGCGGTTGTCGACCCCCCAGGTGGACCGGGTGGGCGCCCAGTAGCCCTCGACCAGGCGCTTGTAGCTGTTGACCGTGGGCGCGACCATGGGCAGCAGCTCGCCCAGGTAGGCCAGCTGGCCGGCCACATAGGAGCGGAAGGTGGGGCTCATGGCGTGCTCACCGGCGGGGTCGAAGAAGGCGTTGGTGCCCTCGGCCAGGTCGACGAGGCTCTGATGGTGGTGGCCCGAGCAGCCGGGCAGGTCGGTGTTCCACCGGGCCATGAAGGTGGGCAGGATCCCCAGGCGGGCCCCGATCTCCTTGCAGCCGGTCTTGAACAGCACCGCCCGGTCGGCCGCCTCGACGGCGTCGCTGTAGACGATGGCAACCTCGAGCACGCCGGGGCCGGTCTCGCAGTGCAGGCCTTCGAGGGGCACGCCGTAGGCGCCCAGGTCGTCGAGCAGGGCCCGGAAGAAGGCCTGGTTGGTGCTCTGTCGCACCACCGAGTAGCCGAACATGCCCGGGCTGATGGGGGCCAGCCCGGCGTAGCCCTTGTCGTGGGCGGACATGGAGGTCTCGGCGAAGTTGAACCACTCGAACTCCAGGCCGAACTGGGCGCGGTAGCCCGCCTGGCGGGCCCGGGCGTCCACCCGCTTGAGCACCTGGCGGGGGCACACGCCCAGGGGTTGGCCCTGGTGGTCGACGAACTCGCCCAGGAAGAAGGGGCGGTCGTCCTCCCAGGGCACCACCCGGCGGGTGGCGAGGTCGACGTGCACCTCGGCGTCGGGGTAGCCGGTGTGCCAGCCCGTGTAGGCCGTGTTGTCGTAGCACTCGTCGACCATGTCCCAGCCGAACACCACGTCGCAGAACCCGAAGCCGCTCTGGGCGGACCGGAGGAACTTCTCACGTTCGAGGTACTTGCCCCGCAGGATCCCGTCGGCGTCGGTGACCGCCACCTTCACGTGGGATCCACCCCAGGCACGCAGGTCGTCGATGATCGCTTGCTCGTGGTCGGCTGTCACGGCGGGGGAGTGTAGTGATCCCCCGCGCGTGGGGCGTCGGGTGCGCGAGGCGGACACACGGACGACGGACCCTTGACCGGTGCGGTTGGTGGGTCTTGCTGTTCGAGTATCTCGGCACACCCGGTGTTTGGGAGCGACCTCCCGGTACCACGATCGACCTTGAATGGGTTGGGGGTGACCATTTCGAGGTCGTGCACGGTTCTGGTGAGCGGTGGGTGTTCGACGGTGACTTCGATGATCTGGTCGCGATGTCGGATGGGGCGGGCCAGACCGTCGAGTTCGTCCGTGATGGGGGTCGACGGCTGCAGCGCATGGAGAACGACACTGCCGGTCGTGCGCTGGGCTTTGGGTATGACGCGATCGACCCGTACCGGCTCACGTCGGTAGAGGCGCTGGTACTGTCTGGTTCGACGTACGTGGCCGAGTCTCCGTCGCGGGCGGTGTCGTTCGTCTACGACGAGGACTCGAACCTCACCTCGGTCAACCGGCCTGGCGGGCAGCAGCTGAGGTACACACCCGACAACGGGCGTGTCGGCCGGGTCGAGCGTCTTGTCGCGCCTGATACCTGGGAGCTGATCGTCGAGAACACCTACGCGGACAGCCTTGGGGGCAACCCACCCCAAGGCGACCGTGTGATCGCTCAGAGGTTCCAGGATGGCTCGACCGCGACATACGACTACGACATCGTCGGTCCCTCTGGCGAGGACGTGACCCGGGCTGTCTATCGTTCATCTGACGGGGAGACCGAGACGTTGGACTACCTGCACGATCCGATGGGGCGTTTCTTGGGCATCGTGGATCCGACTGGCGCGGCGACCGACAAGAGCTACGACTCGGCCGAGACGTTCCGCAACTCGGAGCGCACCGACCGGCGGGGGGCAGACACGGTTAGCACCTATGACAGCCAGGGGCGGGTGTGGCGGGTGTTCACTCCCGATCCGGACACCGGTGATGTGCCCGTGACACTTGACGACCCCAAAGCCACCCAGTCCGGGATCTTCACTGAGTTCGAGTACGTGACATGTGGTGCACCTGCAGTCTGTCCGGTTGACGATGCGCGGGTCGCCAGTCGAAGCCAGGTGGTTGCCAAGAGCGGGCCGGCCAACGTGTTTGAGACCACCACCTATTCGTACTGGGAGGGCACGCCTACCACGAACCCGGTGCCTCTCGAGGTCGTACCGACCGGCGAGACGCGGGGAGTCGAGTCCACTGTCACCGACGGGCTCGTCACCCAGACACGTGCGCCGATCGGCACCGGCAGCGCCGTGGTGGTTACCGACTACTACTTCGGTGCTGATGCCCCGGACGCAGGAGTAGCGGATTGCCCGTTGCGGATGTTGTGCGAGGCGATCACCGCTCCCGGCGAAGACGAGGAGTCCAAGACGGTCTACGAGTATGACGACGCCGGGCGGGTCACCGCGGTGATCGAGGCGTATGGGGCTGTTGCTGGTGGTGGTTCGCCGGGGGCGACACGCACCGAGTACGAGTATGACCCCGGGGGGAACCTGGTCGAGGTGCGGGATCCTCTGGTCGATGACGTGGATCATTTCGCGACCCGGTACGGCTATGACTTGGCGGGTCGTCAGTTGTGGGTGGCGGGTCCGGGCAATGACGACACGGATGGGCCTGGGTCGCTGGGTGGTACCGATGGGAGCGAGCCTGACACGGTCACCACCTACAACGATGCGGGTGCTGTCGAGACGGTCACGACGCTGGTCCGTTACGACGGGTCGACGCCGGTCACCGAGACGACGTTGTTCGAGTACGACGGGTTCGGGCAGTTGGTTCGTGAGACCCGGGCTCATGGGACCTCGGACGCGGCGGTGGTCGAGCATGCCTATGGCGAGTTGGGGCGACTGGAGGCGACGACGGTGGCGCCGGGTACTGCTGAGGAGATGGTGACCCGGTTCGTGTACGACAAGAACGGGCAGCAGACCCAGCGGATCGTGGACAACCCGGGTGGTGATGATCTGGTGTGGGGTACGGGTTTTGACCTTGCGGGTCGGGTTGTCTGTGAAGCGGATCCTGATGACACGAAGGTGTTCGTCACTGATGTGGAGAGCGTTGACTACAACCAGTTGGATTGTGATGCGGTGGGTTCGACGTTCGCGGCGAAGTACACCTATGACTTGGCGGGTCGGACGAAGGTGGTGGAGGAGCATCCGGGTGAGGGGTCGACCACCCAGGAACTAGAGGACGCTTCTTCGAAGACCGAGTACGTGTACGACGCTGCGGGCAGGTTGTTCCAGACCAGACGTGAGAGCGGGGTGTTCGGCCAGTCCGCGTACTCGATGTACACGTATCGTTTCGATGTGGTCGAGGAACGTTCCTACGACGACGCTGGTCGCTTGTTGACGGTGAGTGTTCCGAGCCCTGACGCGCGGACGTTCAACTGGTCGACGGGGGCCAAGGTCACGACTGCGTATGGGTACGACGGGGCGGGGCGGGTGTCGTCAGTGACAGAGGACGTGGGGGGTTTGGCGGCGACGACGACCACGACCTATGACCCGCACGGGTGGGTGTTGACCTCTACGTCACCGGGGGGTGATGTGACCGCGAGTTCCTATGATGCGTTGGGGCGGGTGGTCGAGGTGTCTCGACCGTCGGGGATCGGTTCGGGGGTGACCAGGAGGGCTTCGACGTTCACGCCGGAGGGTCGGTTGTGGACCCAGACGGGTTGGTCGGATGATCCGGGATCCGCGGGGGTGGTCGAGTATTCGTACTCGGCGAACGGGTCGTTGGATTCGGTGGTCGATCCGGTGGGTACCACGGTGTTGTTCGGCTACGACTTGCGGGGGAACCGCACGAGTCGAGTGTCGACTCAGGTGCGGGGGGCAGTGCCGTCGTGTGGGGGTGGCCCGTCGGCGACGTGTATCACCGAGTCTTGGGAGTACGACACTGCGGACCGTCTGGTGGGGTCGTCACGGCCGGGGGTGGGTGACCGGTCCTATGGCTATGACTGGGCGGGCCGGCAGGTTGAGGCTGGCGCGGTGATCGGTGTCGATCGGGAACGCCGGACGGTCTCGAACTACACGGGTTCGTTGTTGGAGTCGGTGGACTACGAGGTGTGGGACGTGTCGGGTACTCCGACGCTGGTCGATGAAGAGACGGTCGGCTACACCTACGACGTTCGGGGGCGGCGCGAGACGATGACTGATGTGCGGGCGACGTCGATGTCAGGCGACTACGACGATGCTCGGCCGGTCACCTACGACTACGACGAGGGCAACCATCTGATCCGGGTGTCGGACGCGCATACGACGACTCCGACGGTTACGGAGTGGGCGTGGTCGATCGTGGGGAACCCGTTCCGGATGGTTCATCCTGATGGGGCCCGGTTCCGGTTCACTCACGACAACCAGAACCGGCTGACGCAGAGCGCGGTGTTGTACATGTATGCGTGGGTGCCGTTGGCGGACTACACGTACAACGCTGATGGTGAGGTCACCTTGGAGGTGTTGGCAGGTGACGAGTTGTCGTATCGGTCCTATGAGCGTGACGCGGCGGGCCAGGTGGTCCGCTACGTGCAGGACATGGACGGGATCGACGTGCGTGAGACGTTGGTCTCTTGGGGTGTTGACGGTCGGGTGGCCACCGAGTGCAGTGATGGGTCGGTGTCGGGTACGTGTTCGGGTGTGGTCGACGGGTACGCGTATGACGACGCGGGTCGAGCTGAGCGGTGCGGGTGGGCCGTCGTGTACCTGGGATGGTGGCCTGGGTGCTGCTGATGGTTGTGCTACGACGTGGGTGTTCGATGGGCACGGGAACCGTGTGAGTGAGACCACGGGTGCTGAGACGGTCGGCTACGTTCACAACGTGGCCGATCAGTTGACGATGGTGGACCGGCCGTCGGGTCCTGACGTGTCCCACTCCTACACGGCGGATGGTGCCCGGGAAGCCACGACTGTCGGTTCTGAGACCCTCACCTACCTTTACGGGCCGGCGGGGCGGATCGTGGGTGCCGATGATGACATCTCTGGGGTGGATGTCGAGCTCTCGTGGTCTGGTGATGGGTACATGAACACGTTCGAGACGGTCTATGCCGGTGGTGGGGACTCGTCTCGGATCGTGTGGGATCCGACGATGGCGGTCCCCCAAGTGCTCGACATCACCATCGACGGGGTTGAGCACCGGCAGAACTATGGGATCAAGCGGCTCAACAGCTACGGGGTCTGGTATGGGTATGACTGGCAGGACTCGGCGGTCAGTTCGGCGGGCTATCCGACCAACCCGACGGGTTACACGCCGTGGGGGGAGTCCGAGGGGGCTCTCGCAGGTGTCTATTTCGGGTATCGGGGCGAGTTGACAATCGGTGGAATCATCCATCTCCGGAACCGCAACTACGAGCCCGACACCGGAGTGTTCCTCTCCCCCGACCCACTCGACGGAGTCGACGGCGAGCCGACAGTCGCCAACCCCTACCACTACGCGTCGAATGATCCGCTGAACCGCATCGACCCGCTGGGGCTGCGGCCGATGGACAGGTGCATCATGGGCACTGGCGGGTGTGACACTATTGACGGCCGCCTAGTGGCCGAGTGCACCTTTGGGGAACGGCAAGGCGTTGAGTGTGGATCTCTTGGGCCGTGGATTATCGAGTCCGAGATGTGTCGACGACTCGGTCACCAAGTGGGCTACGATGGGGCTGGTCATCTCAATGCCTTGCGGTCAGGGGCGCTCCAGTCATGCCGATTTGAGCTTCAGTTCGGGCAGACAGAATGTGGTGCTCAAGTCTGTAGGTGGTTGTCAGATCATGACATGGGTGCCTTGTCCAGCTGGGTTGGTTGGCAACGCGCCCTTGATCACTTCTACCTCGAATGGGATGCGTGTTTCATTCTGTGTCTCACGCTCCAGGCATCGCTTGGTGGAACTGTAGTTCCACATCTGGGCGCTGGGCCTATCATTTCGATTCCAACCAGCTTTTCCCCGGGATACGGCTTCTCAACCTCGGGACTGGCGGATGAGAGCGCGATCAGCAGTTCCTGTACCTATGGCGGGGGCATCGCGTTCTCAGGTGGCGCCCATGGTCAGAATGGACGTCATGACGAGCCGGGCTTCAACGTTGCCGTTGCGCCGGGGACCTACGCCGCCGGCTGCGCTGTGTATGTTGGCATTCCGGTCAGCGAGTATCCGCGTCTCCATTGAATCGTTCATGGACTGGATTGCAGGTTCATAGGGGCATGCTTTGATGTTCGGCTATGCACTCCTCCTGCTACTCCTCATGGGATCGACCGTTCTGGAAGGAAAGTATCACCATCTTGGACCAGTCCAGCACCGGATCATAATGGTGCTTAATCCGGTACTATTCGTGGTTGCCTCGATCGTTTGGTGCATGACGACAATCGCGAAGTAGCGAGACGACGCTAGGGGATCGAATCCCGGCGGACGGACGGTGCCTTTGCAGACTGCATGATGGCCAACGGCGCCGAAGGTGAGCGTCGAGACGTTGGAGCGACCGCCCCCATTTCGGGCGATCGGCCCACCTCGGAGGTACTTGCGGAGGTCGAGCGGCTTTGGATGACCGACAGCCTAGCTGACGGACCGCTCTCACCGTCCTCGCGGACCCGCGCTGGCCTGACAGGAGGATGAGGTCAGGCGACTTCGCCGACGATGTGTTTGAGCCTGGTCTTGGTGACCAGTGCGTCGATGAAGGAGAGGACCAGGGCTAGGTCTTTATCGGTCAGCTCGTCGACGGTTGCGAGCCGATCGCCGAGGTGACGGTCCCGGGCCCGGAAGGGCCGACGGGGGGCGTCGTCGACCAAGAGGTAGTCGCAGGAGACGTCGAGGGCTTCGGCGATGCGGACGGGGATGTCGGCCGAGGGCGTCATCTTGGCGTGCTCATAGCGGCTGATCTGGGCCGCGTCGGCGTTGATGCGCGATGCGAGTGCGCCTTGGGACCACTTCAGTTGGGTTCGTAGTTCTCGGATTCGCTCTCCGAGGGGCATGTCTGGGGCTCCGTGGTTTGGCACCATCGATGAGGAGCTGCTCGAACTCGCCAACGACAGCGGCGCCCCGGTGTCAACGTTGGTGAACGCAGCGCTTGCCGAACACCTCGACCGGCTGGCCCGGCACGCGGCGCTCGGTGACCTCCTCGAACGCTGGGATTCGCTGCTCGGACCGATCGACGAGCGTGAACGGGCCGACATCCGAGCATCACTCGCGGAGGCCGATGGCGATCTGGACCAGCGAGCCACCGCGTGAAGGCGCCCTTGGTGCTCGACGCGGAGGGACTGAGCGCACTCGCCGAGGATCGTCCGCCGAACCGGCTTCGGCTGATCCTCGATGAGGCGCACCGACAAGACCGGGAGGTGCTGGTGTCGGCTGTGGTGTGCGCGGAGGTGTGCCGGGGCATCGAACGCACTCGAGCGGTCGAGGCTGCGATCTCACGGGCGGGGCTCCGCTCTGGCCGGTCGCCGGTCGCCGGTCGCCGGTCGTCATGGTCGATACGGACTTCGAGCTCGCCCGCCAGGTCGGCGCCATCCTTGACGCCACTCGATCCGGTACCGAGGACCTCGTCGACGCGCACGTCGTCGCGGCGTGCATCCCCTACGGCGGCGGGCTCGTCGTCACGTCCGATCCCGACGATATCGCCCGTCTGGCATCGGCGTCGCCCGGCACCCGCGTCGTCACCCGGCCCGCCCGGTAGTCGACGCACGTCGCTCGTGGGCTCGTAGCACGGGGGGGAGACTGATCTCGCGGCCGTGCGGGATGCGGGACTAGCGTTGCCGGCCATGGCGAGGACGGGCGAGCACATCCTGGCGGTCGACCTGGGAACGGGGGGGCCCAAGGTGGCGCTGGTCTCGGCCCTCGACGGCTCGGTGGCCGCCTGGGAGTTCGAGCCCAACGACCTGATCCTGTTGCCCGGTGGCGGGGCCGAGCAGGACCCCGACCACTGGTGGTCGACCATCATGGCCGCCGCCCACCGCCTGCTCGATCGCGAGGTCGTACCCCGCGCCGACATCGTGGGGATCAGCGTGACCACCCAGTGGATGGGCACCGTGCCCGTGGACGGGCACGGCCGGCACCTGCACAACGCGGTCATCTGGATGGACGGCCGGGGCGCCCGCCACGTGCGTGCCCTCACCCGGGGGCGCATCAACGTGGCGGGCTACGACCCCCGCAAGCTGCGCACCTGGCTGCACCACACCAAAGGCATCCCCTCCCAGACCGGCAAGGACTCCCTGGGTCACATCCTGTTCCTCAAGCACGAACGCCCCGAGATCTACGAGGCCACCCGCACCTTCCTCGAGCCGATGGACTACCTCAACCTGCGCCTCACCGGGCGCTGCGCCGCGTCCTTCGACACGATCACCGGGCACTGGCTGACCGACACCAGCGACCTGCGGATGGTCCACTACGTCCCCGAGCTCATCGAGATGGCCGGCATCGACCGTGCCAAGCTGCCCGACCTGTTGCCCACCGGGTCGGTGCTGGGCCCGATCACTGCCGAGGTGGCCACCGATCTCGGCCTGCGACCCGACGTGCAGGTGGTGATGGGGATGCCCGACACCGAGTCGGCGGCCATCGGCTCGGGGGCGGTGGCCGACTTCGAAGCCCACCTCTACATCGGCACCTCGTCGTGGCTGTCCTGCCACCTGCCCTGGCGGCGGGTGGACCCGCTGCACACCATGACCTCCCTGCCCTCGGGCATCCCCGGTCGCTACCTGCTGGCCACCGAACAGGACGTGGCCGGAGCCTGCCTGACCCACCTGGTCGACAACGTCTTGTACCCCGACGACGCGCTCAACGTGACCGACGCCCCCGCCGAACTGCTCGACACCCTCAACGAGATGGCCGCCTCGGTGCCCCCCGGCAGCGACGGGGTCATCTACCTGCCCTGGCTCAACGGGGAGAAGACCCCGGTGGACGACCACTACCTGCGGGGCGGCTGGCTGAACATGTCGCTGACCACGACCCGCGCCCACCTGGTGCGCGCCGTGTTCGAGGGGGTGGCGCTCAACACCCGCTGGATGCACAAGTACACCGAGCGCTTCGCCAAGCGGCGCTTCGACACGATCAACTTCGTCGGGGGTGGCGCCAACTCGCCGCTGTGGTCCCAGATCCTGGCCGACGTGCTGGACCGCCAGATCCGCCCGGTGACCGAACCCCGCCTGGCCAACGTCCGGGGCGCGGGCCTGGCGGGGGCGGTGGCCCTGGGATACCTGGACTGGTCCGACGTCCCCTCCAAGATCAGCTACCAGGGCACCTTCTCTCCCGACCCGGCAAACCGCGAGGTCTACGACCGCCACTTCGGCGCCTTCGAGAAGTTCTACGCCAAGACCAAGGGCATCTTCGCGAGTCTCAACCGGGGGATCTACGGTGCGGACCACTGAGACCCGTGCCAGCGGCCTCACCGGACCCCGGTCCTGTCCGACAGGAGCCTGAATGAACGAACGGCTGACCTACACGGTGATCTCCGACCAACCTGGCGGCACCCCGTTGGAGCTGCGGGTGACCATGGAGGACCGTGACAGCCAGCGTCGGGCGACCATCCAGGTCACGGTGGCCGGCGACCAGGTGGATGTGGACGACAAGCCACGGGACTACGAGGCCCCCGAGTGGAAGGCCAAGCAGATCCTCACCGAGGGGGGAACGCCGGCGGTGGACGTCTACGTGACGGCTTTGCTCGACCACCTGCGCCTCGCCCTCGGCGCCTAGTCGTGATGGCAGCCCATCAACGTCACCCCTGGTCAGCGGGTGCACGCGGCGGGTGCTGCATGGGGGGCGTGGCGCGCGTCATACTGTGCGAGGACACGGTGGGGGTCCGGTCGGGATCCAAGCGGACGAGGTCAAATCGGAGAGGGCGACGGGTACAGGCATGATCGTTATCGTCATCGTGGCAGTGCTGGTGGTTGTGGGCATCGGCGTCGCCGTCGCAATGTCTCGCTCCAAGGGATCGGGTGCCACAGGCAAGGGTGCCGCGGAGACAAGCCCGCAGGCCCGGGCCGATACCTCATCGACCCGGCCCGCCAGCGCTCCTTCCCACGAATCACCGCAGGCCAAGCCGGCCCCCCAGGACAAGTCAGCACCACAGGCCAAGTCAGCACCACAGGCCAAGTCTGCGCCACGAGCATCGTCCCCACCTGTGACCGAGCCACTGGTGAAGGCCCGGATAGCGCCTCCCGAGGAGTCCGCCGCCTCAGGGTCGGATGCGCGCAAGGTCGTCAAGAAGGTCGTCAAGAAGGCGCCCGTCACTCACGACGCCCCCACAGCAGCCACCAAGGCCGAGGAGACCACCAAGTCCGAGGCGCCTCGAGCGGTGGAGGTCCCCGACCGGCCCACACCTGTCGAGGCTGCCCCGGCACCCGCGGCCGAATCTGCACCGGCGCCCGAGGTGTCGGCCGCACAAGCTTCGAATCCATCCGATGATGCCCCAGTCACCGAGGCCGAAGCCGACACCGAAGCCAAGCCCGACACCGACGCCCCGAGGGCTCCGGTTGCCGCCGTCGTGTCCCTGACGCCGGTGCCCAGCCCCGAACCCACAGCCGACGAGGACCGTCCCCTCGAAGAAGTGGTGGCCGAGCTCATCGATGCCGCCGATCCCGAGGTGGCAGCGGTGATGGCCAAGCTGATCGACGCTTCGGACCCGGGCCTGGTGGCCCAGCTCGTGGGCGACGACGACCTCGAAGTGGCCCAGGTTGTCGCCCGCCTGGTGGACGCGGCCGACCCGGATGTACGGGCCATGGTGGTAGAGCTGGCCGATGCCCCCGAGCGCCGCCAGGTGGCCGAGGTGCTCCGCATGGTCGACGCGGCCTACAACGCCGGCGACGGGTCCGACCTCCCCCCCGAGATCGCCGCCAAGCTCGAGGAGCTGGACATCGAGTCCGATCTCGAGCTCACCTCCCGACCCGGTGAGATGGCCCAGTTCGCCCGCTTGGAGAACCAGGACCAGCTCAAGGTCATCATCCGGGTCCTGTGCGGCCTGGTGGCACGCGAGGACCTGCCGCGATCGCCGAGCATGCCCTCGGCTCCGGCCTCGTCGGCCGAGCAGCGGCGCTGGCCGCTCTCGCGGGCCCGGTGGCCCGTCCCACCCCCCGACGACGAAGCGCTCGTCAAGCGCGATCCGCTACCGGCGCGCCGTACCTCGACCAAGGCCTCTTGAGCGGGCCAGGCGATTGGATCACAACACTCATGACCGGGTGCATGGCGGCCGATAGGACACCCGACCAGCACGGCCCGGCGCATCGACGCGGCGGACGGAGGACAGCTGCATGAAGATGAACCAGCGAGCCCTCATGTGGGGCGCCATCCTGGGCGCGGCCCTGATCGTGCTTGCGTTGAGGGTCTTTCCCGCGGTGTACGTAGTGCTGGCGCTGGCGGTGCTGGCACTGGTGGGTCTCGTCGCCTGGTCCCGGACTCGGGGTCGAGGAGGCGCCGTCGACGAGGAGTGGAGCGGCGGGGACGAGTGGGGGCTCTCCAGCGACGAGGACGAGGACGACTACGTCGACGTGGAGGACCGCCTGGCGGGCCTCGGGCTGGGTTCGGCCACGGCCGAAGATCGGACCTCGGAGGCCTACGAAGAGGCCGACGAGGAGGAATACGAAGAGGTCTACGAAGAGGCTTACGAAGAGGCTTACGACGACCGCACCGCTCCGAGCGCCCATGGGGCAGAGGAGGACATCTTCGCGGAGGCGGCCCGATACGACCTGGTGGTCGAGGGTGAAGGTCCGGCCGAGGCAGAAGCCAGCGAGTACGAGTACGAGTACGTAGAAGAGGGCGAGCTCGAGTCCTACGAAGACGAAGAGCTGGTCGAGGTAATCCACGCCAGGGTCGAGGAAGAGGTCGAAGAGATCCTCGCCGCCCCAGGCGTGATCGACGTAGCCAAAGTCGACAGCGACGAGGCGATCCTGGCTGCTTCGACCGCCTCGTCGTTGCAGTACGAAGAGGTGCTCACCCGTGAGGACGCGAACGCCGAGACGCGCGAGATCCTGTCACGGGTGGCGTCACTGCTTGCCAAGTACGAATGAGCGCGCGGCTCAAGCCGCCCCCCGCTGGCGTCGTCTCCGAGTCGGCAGCTGACCCTCAGCGGCCTCGCCCCTTCCCGGTCGCTCGCCAGCCGTTCGTGGGGCCGATCCCCTTCCTGGGTCAGCACCCGAGCTGGCGCCGACGTCGGTGCATTCGGTCCCGTCGAGTTCTTTCAGGGCACCGGTGCGCATCAGGTCTGTGGCAGTGGCGAACCTGCGGGTTGCCAACACCCGCTCCAGTTCGTCGAGGGTTCGCTGCTCGTCTGGGTTCATGAAGCCTCGCGGACCGGGGGCAGGGTGTTGACGGGAGGCAGGGTGCGGACGGGGGGCAGGGTAGGGGTGGCTGCCAGTGGAGACCCGAGGGTGCCGGTGGGTGTCATTCCCTGAGGGAGCAGCGGAGCCGATCGGATCTGGGCGAGCTGGCGGACCTTGGCGGCACCTCCGACCTCCAACCCGAGGAACGGGAGGCGGCGCCGGAAGGCCCGGTGCGGATCACCGAGGGCGTCGTCGTTCTCCCACGATGCCGTCTCGACCTCGCTGGCGGCGGCCTCGACTCCGGCGTCTGGACCGGCGACCATCTCCTCCATGGCGACGAGCCCGCAGAGCACCCGGATGATGATCCGTCGGCGTTCGGTCTCGGTCAGGTGCTGGAACCGGGTCAGCTCGGCGAGCGGGACGGTCGGCTCACCCACCAGGTCGATGCCCTCCAACTCGAGGGTGCCTGTGGGGAACGGGCGGGGGTCGGTCATGGCGCGCCGTGCCTTTCCCTCCGCCCGGGAACTCCGAGTGCGTCAGGGTAGGCGGCGCGCCCGATGTGGTGGTGGATCCCTGGGAGTCAGCGACGCCGGGGTGTCAGTGGTGCCGCGCCCGCGGCACGGGTGATGGTGGGCACGGTCCCCGCGTCGGTGGCTTCCAGGGCGTCGGCCACCCGTTGCATCACCTCGCTACCAGGAGGCTCGGTCACCTCGGTGGTGGTGGGTGCGGCGGTGGGGTTGTCCTGGGTCATGGTTTCGCCCTTGTAGGTGTCGGATTCGTGCCCTCCACGGGCAACCCTAGGGCAGGCGCGTCCCGGATAGGGGGAACCCGGGACGGCACGCGGGAAAACGATCCGATCGACTCAGCCCGGGTGCCGGTGTCAACGCGACACGGAGGGGCCGCGGTAGGGTCAGGGAACCGTGCGGCTTCTCATCCGTCTCGTCGTCGTGATCGTCTTGGCGGCCCTGGTGCTGTCCGGGGGGGCCCTTCTGGTCGCTCCCCAGATGGGCGACGTGGTGACGGCCACCTCCTCCACCCGCGACGAGCTGGTGCTGCGTCCGTTGGCCGAGCGTTCCATCGTCTACGCGGCCGACGGATCGGTGATGGCCACCCTGCACGCCGAGGAGAACCGGGCCGAGGTGCCCCTGGAGCTGGTACCACCCGAGGTCAAGGACACGGTCCTGGTGATCGAGGACGCCGAGTTCTACGACCACGGGGGAGTGAACCTGCAGGCCACGGCGCGGGCCCTCTTCGAGAACGTGTCATCAGGCGAGATCGAACAGGGTGGTTCCACCATCACCCAGCAACTCGTCAAGAACCTGATCCTCACACCCGAACAGGACGCCGAGCGCAAGACCAGAGAGATCATCCTGGCGGTGCAACTCGAAGACCAGATGTCCAAGGACGAGATCCTCGAGACCTACCTGAACACCGTCTACTTCGGGCACGGTGCGTACGGGGTGCAGGCAGCTGCGGAGATCTACTGGCAGAAGGGCGTGAGCCAGCTGGGATGGGCCGAGGCGGCCCTGTTGGCCGCTCTGATCCGCAACCCCGTGGGCTACGACCCGATCGCCTTCCCCGATGTGGCCATGGCCCGCCGTCAGGTGGTGTTCGACGAGCTCGTCCAAGCCGGCAAGATCACGCCCGAAGAGGCCCTCCAGCTAGCCGCCGAGCCGCTCCCCACCAGCACCAAGCCGGTGCTGCCGCCCCCGAGGACTACTTCGTGGAAGAGGTGAAGGAGCGCCTCTTCCGCGACCGCCGTCTGGGCGAGAGCTACCAGGAACGCGAGAACGCCGTGTTCCGCGGTGGTCTACGCATCTACACGACCCTGGATCCTGGGGCTCAACGCATGGCCGAGGATGCGGTGGCCTCCCAGCTCCCCGCCCAACCGCCCCTTCACCGCCGCCCTCATGGCAATCGAACCCTACAGCGGTGCGGTTCGGGCGATGATGGGGGGGCCGGGATTCGAGAGCCACAAGTACAACCTGGCCACCCACTACCCGGGTCGTCAGACGGGTTCGTCGTTCAAGACCTTCGTCCTTCTCACCGCGTTGGAGAACGGCTACGTCCCCAACGACCGGATCGCCGGCGGAGGCGAGTTCGCCAACCCCGGTGGCACCCCCAACCCATATGAGATCTCGGGCTCGGGGGGAACCCTGCGCTCGATCACCCTGGCCTCTTCCAACGGTGCCTACGTGCGCCTGGGCCAGATCGTGGGCCTCGACCGGGTGGTGGCCACGGCCCGACGGGCCGGGATAACGGTGCCACTCGACCCGGGTGTGATCTCCATGCCCCTCGGCGTGTTCGATGTGCCACCCTTCGAGATGGCCGCCGCCTACGCTCCCATCGCCTATGGAGGGATCCGCCAGGAGCCCTACTTCGTCCAGCGAATCGAGGACAGCCAGGGCAACCTGGTGCTGGAGAACGAGCCCAACACCACCCGGGCCTTCTCACGCCAGACGGCATGCCTGGCAACCGAGATCCTCGAGGGCAACACCACCGGTGGCACCGGAACCGCGGCCCGTATCGCCAACCAGACCGTGGCCGGCAAGACCGGCACCACCGAGGACTTCTCGGACGCGTGGTTCGTGGGCTTCTCGCCCTATCTGGTGACCGCGGTATGGATGGGTGCACCCGCCGAGCGTGTTCCCATGAGCAACGTCGGTGGTATCCGGGTCATGGGCGGCACCTACCCTGCTCGGATCTTCCGTGCCTTCATGGAGCCCTACCACGCCGAACGCGAACCCATCGCCTTCCCCGAGTGCGAACCCACGCGCCCCGGCCAGTTCGTGAAGCTCGGCAACGAGAACGAAGAGGGCGAGGAAAGCGAAGAGGGCGAAGGTGACGGCGATACGCCGCCGGGCAACGAGGCGCCCCCACCCGAGGAGGAACCCGAGGAGGAACCCGGTGACGGCGGAGGTGGAGGTGAGCCCACCACCACCACCACGACGGAGGCCCCGACTCCGACGACCACAGAACCGCCCCCCACTTCTTCCACCACTTCGACCCCGACCAGCTCGACCAGCACCTCCACGCCGACCAGTTCCTCGAGCACCTCAACTCCTCCGGAGGGTTGATGAACGTCCCCGATCCCCACGCGGAAGCCGGCCTGGCGGTGCTGCTCGACGTCCAGGACCACGAAACCCACCTCGACCAGCTCCGGCACCGGCGGGCCAAGCTGCCCGAACGTGGCGAGATCACCCGGCTCGAGAACGAGATCGCCGGCCTCAACTCGGAGTTGGCCGGGGTCGCAGCCGTGCTCGACGATCTCGGCCGTCAGCAGCGAAGGCTCGAGGATGACGCAGCGGCCGTCGAGGCCAAGGCGTCGGGGGTCAATGCCACTCTCTACGGGGGGACGGTTACGTCCCCCGCGAGCTCCAGGATCTGCAGTCCGAGCTGGACGCCCTTCGGCACCGCCAGTCCGAACTGGAGGACCAGGTGCTCGAGTTGATGGAGCGCCAGGAAGAGCCCCAGGAGGCGCAGGCCACGCTCGACGCCGAACTGGCGCGTCGTGGAGAGTCGCTCGACACGGCTCGCCAGCGCTTGACCGTCGCCGAGGCCGAGGTGGACGTTGCCATCGCTGCGGTGACCAGCGAGCGCGACGCGCTGGCTGAAGCTGTGCCCGCCGTCCTGCTGGACGAGTACCGGCGCCTGCGCGCGAGCCTGGGAGGAATCGGCGCGGCCCGCCTTGAAGTCGGAGGACGTTGCGGAGGCTGCCAGCTCCTGCTGTCGGCTGTCGAGCGAGACCGCATCAAGGGATCACCGGCGGACGCGGTGATCCATTGCGAGGAGTGCGGGCGCCTGCTGGTGCGTACCTGAAGTGCCGGCCCCTACGCTGCTCTCGTGTTGTTGTGGTATGCCGGAGTCAGCTTCGTGGTCGTGTGGGCCGTGTTCCGCAGTCCCACGCTCGACTACCGGCTGGTGATGCTGGGAGCGCTGCTCCCACTGGTGGAGGGTCCTCTGGGAGGCCCATGGGTGCTTCACACTCTGGCCGGGGCGGCAGGCACCCTCGCCTTGGTGGTGTTGGCCACACGCCACCGGCGTCTGCTGCGTAGGCGGTTGATCGGCCTGCCCATCGGGTTGCTGTTGCACCTGGGCCTGGACGGCACCTTCACCCGGGCCGAGTTGTTCTGGTGGCCTGCCCTCGGTGGCGACGCGCTGGGCTCGGGTGGCCTTCCCGGCCTCGACCGGGGATTGGCGGTGATGATCCTGCTGGAAGCCGTCGGAGTGGCCTGTGGGGTGTGGGCCTGGGGTCGGTTCGGCCTCGCCGATCCGGCACCGGCGCGAGAGCTTCCTGCGCAACGGGCAACTGGACCGCCATCTGACCGGCGAAGGTGCGGTGCGCGGATGCTGACGGTGGCCCGGGGGTGGGTGCGGTGCTGGTGATCGTTCGCCACGGCCGGACCGAGGCCAACGCGGCAGGCCTTCTCTTGGGCCGCGCCGATCCTCCCCTCGACGCCACCGGCCGTGACCAGGCCACGGCCTTGGCCCGGGCCCTGCGTCCCTTCCTGGGGCACGAGCCTGCGGGCGCCGCTGCGGGAGTCGGCCCCGATGGTGGGGGTCCGGGTCAGGCATCCCGGGTGCGGGTCGTGGCCAGCCCCCTGGCCCGGGCCCGGGAGACCGCCCAGGCCATCGCCTCGGCCGACGGGATCCAGGCGAACTTGGAGGTGGACGAGCGCTGGGTGGAACTGGACTACGGCACCTACGACGGTAGGCCCACGTCCGAGGTCCCCGCCGAGGTGTGGGCCCGCTGGCGGGCCGACGCCGAGTTCGCCCCGCCCGGCGGTGAGAGCCTGCGTTCGCTTCGGACCCGTGTGGAAGAGGCCTGCGAGCACTGGTGCGCGGTGGCAGCCGAGGAGCCGGTCGTGGTGGTGACCCATGTGTCGCCCATCAAGGCTGCCCTGGGCTGGGTGCTCGGTGTGGGCGACGAGGTGAACTGGCGGTCCTGGGTGGCGCAAGCCTCGATCACTCGGGTGAGGCCCGGGCCGGGGGGTCCCGTGCTGGTGTCGTTCAACGACACCTCCCACCTGCGCCCTCCCCCTCCCTTTCCCTCTCCCCCTCCCCCTCCCCCTCCCCCTCCCCCTCCCCCTCCCCCTCGGGTTCTTTGACCGATACTGAGCGATAATCGCTCAGTATCGGTCAAAGAATGGGGAGGGAGGAGGGCCGGGTAGGTCGGGTAGGCCGGGTAGGCCGGGTAGGCCGGGTAGGCCGGGTAGGCCGGGTAGGCCGGGTAGGCCGGGTAGGCCGGGTAGGCCGGGTAGGCCGGGTAGGCCGGGTAGGCCGGGTAGGCCGGGTAGGCCGGGTAGGCCGGGTAGGCCGGGTAGGCCGGGTAGGCCGGGTAGGCCACCAGGGTGCGGGGCGGCGGTAGGTCGAACGGTTCATCTGTGTCCGCGCGCGGTACCCCTCTCGCTCAAGACGGCGAGTCGCCGGGACGACAACGCGAGAGAGGCGGTCGCCCCCTTGAGTCGGTCGGACGGATCCTCGCCCCGTCCCCGCTCGGGGGGCGCCCGTTTTCCGCCTGGCCGCCTGGCCGCCTGGCCGCCTGGCCGCCTGGCCGCCTGGCCGCCTGGCCGCCTGGCCGCCTGGCCGCCTGGCCGCCTGGCCGCCTGGCCGCCTGGCCGCCCTCGTCAGCGCCCGTTGTCCTCCGCCGACTCCTTGCCGTTCTCTAACAGCACCCGGCCGGCGTCGAGGCTCCGCTGACGACGGACCCGTCCGGTCACGACCAGGACGAGGGAGGCGGCCAAGGCGAGGGTGAGGGGTTCGACGACGAAGCGGATCCGGTTGTTCTCGCCGTGCTCGAAGAGGGTTCCGGCCAGTGTCACGAACACCACGGTGCCCGCTCCCATGAGCACCACGGCCCGGCCCGGACTCAAGCCACGCCGGCGCCACTGCCAGGTGATCACGACCCCCGCCGCGGCCACCGCCGCCGTCGCCAGCACGATCGTCACACTCACGTGCAGGCCCGGCTGGGGGGCGGACACGGCGATCCCCCAGGCGGCGGGCACCGCAACCGGTGGTTCCCAGGCGAACGACGCCATGGCGGTGCGTCGCCACAGCGTCTCGAGCCGGTCGAGTTGGCGTCGGTTCTCGAACACGCCCGGGTAGAAGGTGGAGGGGCCGGCCCAGATCTCGAAGCTGCCGATCACACCCTTGATCGCGTAGCCGGGCTCGGCTCTGGCCGCCGCCACGGCCTCCGAACCCAGCTCGTCGAAGAAGGGCAGGAGGCACTCGTAGTTCCAGTTGCGGATCTGCTCCTCGCCGCGCCAGCCCCGCTTGTACTTCTCGGCCAGCACGGGGATGCCCGGATGATCGGGCTCGCAGTCGGGTGGCTCCCCGGTAGCCAGTACACCTTGCTCGTAGAGACGGTCCCGCACGTGCACGGGCAGGGAGTCCACGGTCACCTTGTGGAGGTTGAAACCGAACCACGAGCTCATGGCGGGCGAGTCGAAGAGAACCTGGTTCTTCACCAGCACGCCCGCCACCGCGACGGCCGGCAGGACCAGGACCGCCACCGGCTGCCATGTCCAGCGGGGCGGTCGTCGTGCCGCCAGCGCCAGCACCACGACTGCCAGGAACCAGACGGGATGCATGAGGGACCGGGTCAGCACCGTCACTGCGGCCAGGCCGACCAGCGCCGCCAGGTGGCGGAGTCGACCGAGATGCACCCAGCGGCCGGTGAGGGCGACCACCCAGACCAGTGCCACGGCGACCGGGTACTCGTAGGCCAGCCAGTGCTCGTAGATGACCGTGGCAGGATTGCAGCCCACGGCCACGGCGATGGCCACAGCCCAGCGCCGGCTGGTGCCGACCTGGCGTGCCAGGTCGTAGAGGCCCGCCACCAGAGCCAGACCCAGGGCCAGGTACACGACCTGGAAGCTGGCTGCGTCGGGCACGGGCGACCAGCGCAGGACGGCCCCGACGAACAGGTTGTAGAGGGGTGGCTGGCTGTGCAGGTACCACAGGCTCTCCAGGAGGCGGTCCTGGAGCAGGTCGGGGTCGACGAGCTGGGACGTGTAGTCCATGCCCACCATGTCGAAGCGCAGGCCCAGCGGCGGCGTACAACATCCGGCTGGCGGTGAAGGCGGCCAGCAGCGCCGCGGCAGCCCGGCGCTCGGGCCAGGTTCGCAGGGAGGCGAAGCGGGACACGGCGGGGAGGCTACCGGTGGACCGCGCACCACTAGGGTCTGGCCCTTCAAGACCGACGCGTGCCGGCGACCGCTCCCCAGATCGCGGCGCAGAGAGGAGCCCACGTGGCCGGCGTCCTTCCGGGCGTGGTTCGTCAGAACGGCTATGTCGTCGAGGATCTCGAAGCCGAGGTGGACCGCTGGTGGCGCCGTCTCGGGATCGGGCCCTGGTTCATGCTGCAAGACCTGGTTGTCGCCGACGCCATCTACCGCGATCAGGTCGTCACCGTGGAGATGAGCCTGGCACTGGCCAACTCGGGTGACCTTCAGGTCGAGTTGATCCAACCCCTCGGTGACGGTCCCTCGTGCTGGCGCGAGTTCCTCGACGACGGTCACAGGGGTCTGCACCACCTGGCGTGGTGGACCGACGACGTCGACGCCGTCATGGACCAGGCCGCGGCCAGCGGTTGGGGCGTGCTCCAGGCCGGTGAACTGGCCGGTACCCGCTTCTGCTACTTCGACGTAGGCGTGACTCCCGGTACCGTCGCCGAGGTCATGGCGTTGAACGACATGAGCCGGTGGCTGGCCGAGACGGTGCGCGAGGCTGCGGCAGACTGGGACGGGGTCAGCGAGCCGATCCGTCTCTTGGGCTGACCGCAGTTCGCGGCGCTGGCGGAGCCCGGCTCGCACCGCTGACTGAACGCGGCTAACCTAGTGACACTCACCTGACCAGCGGAGGCGGGTGGACCAGGAGGAAGTCCCGTGGGAGAACTGCACGTACCACCACCCAGGCTCACCGTCGCAGACGAAGGCCGTCACTCGACACCCGAAGGTGCCGAGGGTCGTCTCTTCGGGGACACGCTGTGGATGAGCGTGGTCGATCCGGAGGCGAACATCTTCGGGGTCAACCACTTCTACCTGTCGAACCGGGGTTGGGGTCGTTTCGAGACCTACTACCTGATCGACGGGGTCCAGCAGTCCTATGCCATGCGGGCGCCCGTTCCCGTAGATGCCGAGGGCGGTCCGTGGAGCGATGGCACCCTCACCTACGAGGTGGTCGAGCCCTTCTCCCACATCCGCATCACCATGGACGGGCCCCGCTACGGCTTCGAGTTCGACTTCCGGGCCCGCTTCGCCGCCTTCGACTACCACGACTCGGTGCGCGGCGATCCCCTCGCCGTCGCCTTCCCCTTCCACGCGGGCCACTACGAGCAGGCGATGCACTGCACGGGCAACTTCGAGATCCGCGGCGGGCCCGCCGCGGGCGAGACCCGCAAGATCGACTGCTGGTCCCATCGCGACCACACCTGGTCCGACCGCTTCTCCGACGAGCCCGAGTGGACGTGGGGCGGCGGCGATGTGGCCGCCCACTTCTGGCCGTCGATCCAGTTGCCCGAGCGCCACATCAACGTGTTCGGCTTCTACTTCGACTCCAAGATGGGCGCACCCAACGAAGAGGCCTCACTGGGCGGCTTCCAGTCCGACGCGACGGGCAGCCGGGCCATCTTGAACGCGGCGGCCGAGTTGCCCGACATGCCCGAGGGTCCCGCCCTGAGATCGCCCAGCTCCTTCCGCTACGAGATCACCACGCCCGACGGCGAGGTGATCCACGTCCGGTCGACCAAGCACCACGGCACCATCAAGCTGTGGAGCCGGGCCGAGAACGAACTCGAGAACCGCATGGACTGCTACGAGGCGTTCGTGGACTACGAGGTAGAAGAGACCGGTGAGGTCGGCACTGGCGTGGCCGAGTATTCCATCTACCCGCCCTGGCCCCAATGGCTGGTCTGACCCGACTCTGCTGAAGATCCACCACCAGGAGGAGAGGAACAGCGATGGGACGTTTCGACGGGCGCGTGGCCTGGGTCACCGGTGCCGCTTCAGGGATCGGGCGGGCCACCGCCCTGCGCTTCGCGGCAGAGGGAGCGAGGGTCGCCGTCAGCGACATCGCGGCCGAAGGCTCGGACGAGACCGTCGCGCTCATCGCCGGTTCCGGTGGTGAGGCTGCCGCCATCGGCTGCGACGTGACCGACCTGGAGTCGTGCACAGCGGCCGTCGCCGCCATCGACGAGCGTTGGGGCCGTCTCGACGCGGTGTTCGCCAACGCGGGTGTGGTCGGCGCCGGCTTCGTGGAGCACAGCACCGAAGAGGACTTCGCCCAGGTCCTCGACATCAACCTCAACGGCGTGTTCCGCACCACCAAGGCCGCCATCCCGCTGATGCGGCGCACCGGACCGGGAGCCATCGTCATCACCTCCAGCGTCGAGGGACTGGTGGGCAACGCCATGCTGCCCGCCTACTCGACCTCCAAGACAGCCGTGATCGGTCTGTGCCGTTCCCTGGCAGCCGAGTTGGGCCCGGCGGGGATCCGCGCCACCTGCGTGCACCCCGGCTACATCGAGACGCCCATGACCGAACCCGTGGCTGCGATGATGCCCCAGTTCAAGCAGGACTGGGTCGACAAGACCCCGATGGGCAGGGCGGGAACGCCCGACGACGTGGCCGGAGCGGTGGTGTTCCTCTGCAGTGACGACGCCGCCTACATCACCGGAACCGGGATCACCATCGACGGCGGCACCATCGCCGTGCGCTGACCCGGAGCACCCTGGCCCCACCCCTGTCGCTCCCAGACGGCGTGGCAGGCTGCGGGGGATGGGTCCGGCCAGCTTCTGGTCAGCGGCCCGCTCTAACCCGCGATATGTTCGCGAGAGAAACCAGGGATCAGGAGGATCGCCATGAGGGTCCATCACCTGGACGTCGACCCCGCCGAGTTGGCTGCACCCGATGCCGCCGCCTGGGCAGGGTTGGCGGCCGAGCAGTCCGAACTGCAGGGTGTCCCGATAGACGACCAGCCCTCGGGCTGGGTGCGGGGAGCCTACGCCGGAGGATCGGTGGGTGTGGTGCCCGCTGTCGAGGTCCTTGCCGCCACCGCCGGAGCAGACTGGCTGGTGCGCCTCTCCTGGGACGACGCCACCTCCGACCGGGCCCACGGAGACCAGACCTTCCCCGATGCCGCCGCGATCATGTGGCCCCTGCACCCCGACGCGGTGCTCACCACCATGGGATCGCCCCAGGCGCCGGTAGCCCTGTGGTTCTGGCGACCCGACCTGGAAGGCGAGGCCGACGAACTGGTGGCCAGCGGCCTCGGTACCGTCGACCCGGCCACCCCGGATGCGGGACGGCACCTGTCGGCGCGCTCCATCCACGACGGCGGGCGCTGGACGATCGTGTTCCGCCGGGCCGCTTCCGTCGGTATCGCGGACCGGGTCGACCTGGAGGCGGGCGGTGGCCCGGGCAGGGTCGGCTTCGCAATCTGGGAGGGTTCGGCCGGCGAGCGCGGTGGCTTCAAGGCGGCATCAGCTGACTGGCAGGCCCTCGAGCCACAGGAGGTAACGGCGTGAACGCTCCCGATCCCGCTTCCGATCCCGCTTCCGTTGCGGTGCAAGGTTCGGTGCCGTCGCGCCAGATCGCGATGGTGCTGGACCTCAACAAGTGCATCGGCTGCCAGACCTGTTCGGTGGCCTGCAAGACCCTGTGGACCCAGGACGAGGGCACCGACTACCAGTGGTGGTGCACGGTCAACACCATGCCCGGCCAGGGCAGTCCTCGGGGCTACGAGCAGATGGGCGGCGGCTACCGGGACGGCACGGCCAACCCGGGTGTGGCCCCCGGGCGTGGCGACTTCGGTGGCGGCTGGACCTACAACCACGATGAGGTCTTCTACGGCGGCAACGCCGACCACAACCCGTTGCGGGTCGTGGGAGAGGCCCCCACCTGGGGACCCAACTGGGACGAGGACCAGGGCGGGGGCACCTACCCCAACGCCTACTTCTACTACCTACCCCGGCTGTGCAACTTCTGCACCCACCCGGCCTGTGTCGATGCCTGCCCCCGGGGGGCGATGGCCAAGCGGCGTGCCGATGGCATCGTCGTGCGTGACGAGGAACGGTGCCGGGGGTACCGGTTCTGTGCCGAGGCCTGCCCCTACAAGAAGATCTATTTCAACTACGAGCGCAAGGTCTCCCAGCACTGCATCGGCTGCCTGCCCCGCCTCGAGCAGGGTGTGGCTCCCGCATGTGCGCGCATGTGCCCGGGACGGCTCGTGTTCGTGGGCTACCTGGACGACCCCGAGGGTCCCATCCACGCGCTGGTGAACCGCTTCGGCGTGGCCCTGCCCCTGCACCCCGAGTACGAGACGCTGCCCAACGTGTACTACATCCCCCCCATCGGCCCTGCCCCCATCGACGAAGAGGGTCGGGTGGTCCACGACGCCCAGCGCATCCCTACCGAACACCTCGAGGCCCAGTTCGGTCCCGGGGTCCACGACGCCGTGGCCACGCTGCGAGGCGAGATGGCCCGCACCCGCGCCGGTGAGTCCTCCGAGTTGATGGATCTGCTCATCGCATACAACTGGGGTGACCTCTTCCCCGACTTCACCCGTGATCCTGTCGACATCGACTGGCGTTCGAACCAGGAGGCCGGCCATGGCGCCTGAGCAGCAGACCACCGCAACCCCAGCCGCCGACCCCGGCGTCGCAACCGCAGCCGCAGATCCTGGCGTCGATCCTGGCGTCGATCCTGGCGTCGATCCTGGCGTCGATGCCCGTTACCACGACATGTGGCATTGGGACGAGGTTCGCTGGGCATCGCACTGCATCGACTGCTACCCGGGCAACTGCCCGCTGCGGGTGTACCTGCGGGACGGCAAGGTCGTGCGCGAGGAGCAGGCGGCCGCCTTCGGCACCGTCATGGACGGTGTGCCCGACATGAACCCCATGGGATGCCAGAAGGGCATGGCCTGGACCCGCCAGCTCCAGGAGGACCAGCGGGTCCTCTACCCGATGCGCCGCGTGGGTGAGCGGGGCGAAGGCCGTTGGGAGCGCATCAGCTGGGACGAGGCGACCACCGAGATAGCCGATGCCATCCTCGATGCCCATGCCGAGATCGGGCCCGAGTCGATCATCGCCCCTTCGGGCTGCAACCTGGGCACCCTGGCCATCGTCGGCCGGGCCAAGTTCATGGGCGTTCTGGGCGGCCTGACATTCGACCTCAACGCCGAGATGAACGACTTCGCGGCCGGGAACTACCTCACGTGGGGCACCTTCGACCCGGTGTCCAGCATCGACGACTGGTTCCACTCTGAGGTGTTCCTGATCTGGTTCGGCAACCCCGTGTACAACCGGATCCCGCACTACCACTTCATCTCCGAGGCCCGGTACCGGGGCTGCCAGGTGGTGAACGTCGCCCCCGACGTGGGGCCCTCGGCCACCCACGCCGACCTGCACCTGCCGGTGCGGCCCGGCACCGACGCCGCGCTGGCCCTCGGGATGTGCCACGTCGTCGTCGAGGAGGGCCTCATTGACGAGACCTTCGCGACCGAACAGACCGACCTGGCCCTCCTCGTCGACCCCGAGACCCGGCGGTACCTGCGGGCCTCCGACATGGAGGAAGGCGGATCCGAGGAGCAGCTCTACGCCTGGGACACCAGCACCGGCCAGGCGGTGCAAGCTTCCCGGGCCACGCTGCGCTGGGGTGACGTCACCCCCGCCCTCGAAGGCACCTTCACCGTCGACACCCTCGACGGGCCCCGCACGGTCACCACCGTCTTCTCGCTGATGCGTGAACGCCTGGCCGGTTACACACCCGAGGCAGCCGAGGCCATCTGCGGCATCGACGCCGAGACCATCCGACGTCTGGCCCGCACCATCGCCACCAAGCGCACCAACATCCTGGGGTCGCTGAACAACGCGTCAAAGCACTACCACGGTGACCTGATCGAGCGGTCCCAACTCCTGCTGCTCGCCCTGACCGGCAACTGGGGCCGGCACGGTACCGGCATGCGGGCATGGACCACCGGCTTCCTCGACGGGATGCTGGCCTTCTTCCTCAAGACCCAGCGAGGGCCCGAGCAGACGGCCAACATGTTGGAGATGGCCGACGCCATGTCGGCGTCGATGCTGGCCAACGACCCGTCGTTGACGCCCAAGATCCTGGCCGTCGAGCAGGCCCGCGGCTCTGACACGATGGGGTTCGTACCACCCGTGTTCTTCTGGTACAGGTTCTGCGGCTACGCCGATGCCTGGAACCGCTCCGAGTGGCACGACCCGTCGATGGCGCGGCCCTTCGACGACTACATGACAGAGGCGGTCGACAAGGGCTGGTGGGCGGGGGTCGACGTGCCCCGCGAAGAGACGCCGCCGCGGGTTCTGATCGAGTGCGGCGGCAACGTGTTGCGCCGCACCCGTGGCGGATCCAAGCGCCTGCTCGAGCACCTCTGGCCCCAGTTGAAGATGATCGTGACCATGGACGTGCGCATGAGCGCCACCGCCCTGCATTCCGACATCGTGCTGCCCATGGCCCAGCAGTACGAGAAGCTGGGCTTCGGCATCCCCAGCACCCACGTCATGAACCTCACCTTCGGCGACAAGGCCGTCGAGCCCGCCGGAGAGGCGGTCAACGAGTGGGAAGGGTTCCGCCGCCTGGCCGACGCAGTACAGCGGAGGGCGATCGAGCGGGGGGTGGACGCCAAGTCCGACCTGCGAGGCCGCAGCTTCGATCCCAAGACGGCCTCGACTTCTTCACCGCCGACGGCTTGTGGGTGGACGAAGAAGACATCATCGACGAGATCCTGCGCGACACGGCCATCATCGGCACGATCGACGAGTCGGCCAGTCTGGCCGAGGTGCGCCAGCGAGGGTTCTTCCGCTGGGAGGGTCTGGGCATCACCGCCCGGGGGGTGGCCCAGGCCACCGACCCAGCGCCCGACGAGACCTTCGTGCCCTTCCGCAAGCACGTCGAGGACGGCGAGCCCTACCCGACCTACAGCCGGCGCGCGCAGTTCCTCATCGACCACCCGTGGTTCATCGAGGCCGACGAGCACCTGCCGATCCACAAGAACCCGCCCAAGATCGGTGGGGACCATCCCTTCCAGGTGTCCAGTGGCCACAACCGCTGGAGCATCCACTCGCTCAACATGGCCAACCCGCTCATGCTCGAGACCCACCGGGGCGAGCCCCACATCGTGATCAACGACGAGGACGCGGTGGGCCTGGGTATCGTCGACCACGATGAGGTGCGCGTGTTCAACGACTGCGGCGAGTTCAAGGTAGCCGCCAAGATCTCGCCGGGGGCACGTCCGGGTCAGGTGATCATGTACAACGGGTTCGACAACTTCCAGTTCCCCGACTGGGCGGGACCCAACGACGCCGAACCCGGCATGGTCAAGTGGTTGCACCTGGCCGGGGGTTACGGGCACCTCAAGTACTGGGGGACCGAGTGGCAGCCCTGCCCGGTGATGCGCAACACCCACGTGTCCATCGAGAAGGTGGGCTGACGGTGGCCCCCGATCCCAACGTTGACCGCCAGGCCGTGGCCGATGTGATCCTGCGGTATGGGTCGAGCCTGGACGAAGGCGACTGGGACCGCCTCGCCACCTGCTTCACCGACGATGCCCAGGCAGTGCTGGGTGCTCCACCCACGCTGGAGGGGGCGCCGACGATCGTGTCCGTCTGCCGCGACGCCCTGTCGGTCTACGAGCACACCCAACACCTGATCGGTCCCCCCGAGGTGACCGTGGACGGTGACGAGGCACACCTGCGGGCCAACGTGCAGGCCACCCACGTGACCAGCCCGGCCAACGTGACCGTCGGAGGCGTGTACCGCGACCACCTGGTGCGCACACCTGACGGCTGGCGCATCGACCACCACGAGCTCCAGGTCCTCTGGATGGCCTGACGCCCCCTGGTGTCGGCCGAGGCTGGGCGGCCGAACCGGCGTTTGATGTGCACCAGGCGACCGTTTCGGTCGCTTCGTGCGCCTGAAGCCGGGCCTCGGGCCCGCACTCGCGTTTGATGTGCACCAGACGACCGTTTCGGTCGCTTCGTGCGCACCAAACCGACGTGCGCACCAGACCGACGCGGCGGGGTGAGCGGGGCGGGGGCGGCTGTTGCGCTACTTGATCATCTGGAAGGACCACTTGGGCCCGACGCTCTCGGCGCCGTCCACGGTGATGGCCTGACCGTTGACCATGCGGCCGTCGTCGCTGGCCAGCCACGTGGCGGCCGCGGCGATGTCGGCGGGATAGCACGGCTCGGGGAAGGCCCGCATGGCCACCAGCATGTCGTCGACGCCGGCGGCGGCCTCCGGTCCGGCGCCCACCGCGTTCAGCACCAGGGGCGTCACGATCGACCCGGGACAGATGGCGTTCACCCGGATGCGGTGCTCGCCCAACTCGAGGGCCACCCGAGCGGTGAGATGCACCACCCCGGCCTTGGCCACCCCGTAGGTGTGAGGCCCGCTGCCCGGGCTGTGGGCGGCGATCGAGGCCGTCGAGAGGATCACCCCTCCGTCGCCCTGGTCGACCATCACCCGTCCCGCCTCGCGCATGCCCAGCATCACGCTGCGCAACAACAGGGCCATGGTGCCGTCCCAGGCTTCGATCGACATGTCCAGGATCGACCCGGTGGCCCCCAGGGCCCCGGCGTTGTTGACCATGATGTCCAGGCGCCCGAACGCCTCGCCTGCCGCGGCCACCAGGGCGGCCACGTCGTCTTCGACGGTGACGTCGCAGTGGCGGAACACCGCGGAGTCGCCCAGCGCACCGGCTGCCTCGGCGCCGGCGTCGTCGGCCACGTCGCCCAGTACCACCCGGGCACCCTCGGCCACGAAGCGCTCGGCTATGGCTCGCCCGATCCCGCTGGCTGCGCCGGTAACCACCGCCACCTTGCCGTCCAACCTGGTCATGATCTCCTCCTCGGGTCTACGCGAACGAACGGTCCCGCGCCGGCGGCCAGGGCGGCCACCAACTGGTCCCGTAGTACGAACTTCTGGATCTTGCCGCTGCCGGTCATGGGCACCTGGTCGGGGCCCAGCACCAGGAACGCGCGTGGTCGCTTGTAGCCGGCCAGGTCGTTGCGACAACGCTCGGCCACGGCATCGTCCTCCAGGTCGCCGTCGGTGACCAGGGCCGCCCCCACGACCTCTCCCTTGGTCGGGTCGGGCAGGGCGAAGGCGTAGGCCGCGCTCGACTCCGGGCAGTTGCTGGAGGGTGGCCTCGACGTCAGCGGGGCTGACGTTGATCCCCCCGGTCTTGATCACGTCCTTGAGGCGCTGCTCGAAGCGGACCCGCCCGTCGGCGTCGATCCAACCCAGGTCACCGGTGTGGAAGAAGCCCTCGTCGTCGAAGGTCTCGGAGGGGTCGACCTTCACGTAGCGGCGCATCACGGTCGGGCCCTTCACGCACAACTCGCCCTTCTCGCCGTCGGTGACCCGCTCGCCGGTGTCGGGGTCGACGACCTTCATCTCGTTGCCGGGCAGCAGATGCCCTTGGGTCCCGAGGCGGATGTCGGGATCCTCGTGAGACCACGTGCACGAGAAGGCGGTGGCCGTCTCGGTCATCCCGTACATGTTCACACCGCCCATCCCATCGGCCGCGGGGGCGCCCAGGAACAGGTCGTAGGGACCGGTGCCCTTGTGGAGGCGGCTGTGGTCGCGGGTCTGCCAGTCGGGGTGCTCGGTGAGTTGGGCCAGCTGGTGGGGCCACAGGTGCCAGGTGGTGACGCCCTCGCGTTCGATCAACTCGAGCGACTCGCCCGGGTCGAAGCTGGGCTGCACGATGAGCGCAGCGCCGTGCGAGAGGGTCCCCAGGGTCACGTTCACGCACCCGGCCGAGAAGAACAGCGGGAAGTAGGCCCACACCACGTCTTCGGGTACCAGCCCCTGCCAGTCACCGATCTGGTACCCGTTGCGGGCCAGCGCCCCGTGGGACAACAGCACACCCTTGGGCCGGGCGGTGGTGCCCGAGGTGGTGAGGATGTAGGCGTCGTCCTCGGCGTCGACCTCGCCGGCCAGCGCTGCGACGAGCCCTGGAGGCACGACGGCCCCGGCGGCCTCGAAGGCGTCCCATGCCCAGCACCCCCGCCGGCAGCTCCTCGGGTGCGGCGCCGCGCACCACCACGGTGCGCAGTGCCGGCAGGTCGGCCTCGTGCAGCGCACCGGGCGGCGCGGTGGCCAGGCCCGGGGCGAGGGTGATCAGGTCGGCCAGGTAGTCGTGGCCGAGGAACCGGGCCGAAGCCAGCACGATGGCCACGTCGGCCAGGCGCAGCAGGTGGGCGATGTCGTCGGCCTTGGCGAAGGTGCTCACCGGCACCAGCACCGCGCCGATGGCCGTGGTGGCCAGCGCGGTGACGATCCACTCGGGGTCGTTCTCCATGAGCAGGCCCACCCGGGTGCCCTTGGCGGCCCCGGCGGCCACCAGGGCCCGGGCCCGGGCGGTGATCCGAGCGTCCAGGTCGGCGTAGGAGCAGTGCCCGTCGACGGTGATCAGCGCCGGGCGGTCGCCGTGGGCGGCCACGCTGGCCGCCCGACAACCCCGGAAGCGTCGCCGCCTGATCGTCGGGCATCAGACCAGCACGCCGCGCTCCGCCAGGGCGGCCACCTCGTCGGCGGAGAGCCCCAGAAGCTCGGTGTACACGTAGTCGTTGTGCTGGCCCAGTTTGGGGGTGGTGCGGGTCATGGCCGGCGGGGTACGGGTCAGTTGCCATGGGGTGGCGTAGATGCGGCAGGGGTCGAAGCCGTCGCCGTCGTGTTCGATCTGGAAGCCCCGGGCCACCCAGTGGGGATGGGCGTTGCGCTCCTCCAGCTCCAGGAGCGGGGCGGCGGGGATGCCGGCGCCCGCCAGGGCGTCGGCGGCCTCGTCGCGGTCGCGCGCCGCGCATCCAGGCCCCCAGCACCTCCTCGATCTGGTCGGCCTTGGCCCGCCGGCCCGCCGCGTCGGACAGCGCCGGATCGTCCGCCCAGCCGGGCTGATCCACCAGGGCGCACAGCGCCTGCCAGTCGCGCTCGGTGGCGCACGGCCACCGCCACCCAGCGTTCCTCGTCGCCGCCGGCCCGGTAGATCCCGTGGGGGAACAGGGCCGGATGGGAGTTGCCCTGAGGTCCGGCCACGATCCCGGCGAGCTGCTGGTCGAGGAGGGGCTGGCCCAGCGTGGCCGTCGAGGAGTCGATCTGGCTGACGTCCACGAACTGCCCTTCACCGGTGCGGGCACGGTGTTCCAGTGCGGCCAGGGCGCCCAGAGCAGCCTGCACGGCCATGGTGGTGTCGCCCAGACCGAAGGGGAGCAGGCCCGTCGAAACACCCTCTTCGGGGTAGCCGACCATCAGCTCGAGGCCCGAGTAGCCCGTGGCGATGGAGGCGAAGCCCCGCATGGAGCGCAGCGGACCGTCCTGGCCGGCCATGCTCATCGACACCACGATCAGTCCTGGGTTGCTCGGCCCGCAGGTCGTCGGCTCCGAGCCCGTTCTTGGTCATGACCCCGGCAGCGAAGTTGTCCAGGACGATGTCGGCGGAGCGGGCCAGCTCGCGGACCAGCGCGCGATCCCTCGGGGTCGGCCACGTTGAAGGTGGCCGACATCTTGGAGCGGTTGTTGTGGCAGAAGAAGAACGAGGTGTAGTCGAGGAAGCGCATCAGGTCCTGGCGCTTCTCGGTCTCGATGCGGATCACCTCGGCGCCCATGTCGGCCAGGAGCTGACCGGCCATGGGACCGGCCCAGTTCCAGCCGAAGTCGAGCACCCGGATGCCCGCCAGCGCGCCGCCCGAGCCCGAGCTGCCCGAGCCGGCACCGGCCGCGGCGGTCGCGGCACGCACCGCCCCGGCGGCGACGGCTCGACCGTCGGCGGATCCGTGAGGCGGGCCCCCGCCGTCGATCGCGGTGGGCGTGGCCGACAGGCGGTAGCCGGGCTTGGGGACCCTCACCTGCTCGTCGCCGAGAGGCAGGTCGGACCAGAGCTCGCGGTGGGCGAACTGCTCGGAGGCCAGCACCTCGTCCACGGTCTGGGCGACGCCCATGACGATGCCCTCGGCGACGGCCATCTCGAGCAGCTCGGCGCGGGTGTAGCACTGCAGCCACTCCACGAAGTGGTTGTGGGCGGGCTTGGCGTCGACCAGACCCAGGTAGATCGAGTCGCTGGCGTGCTCCTCCTTGGCCCAGCGGGGGTTGTCCATGAGCGACAGGAACGCCTCCCACTGCTTGGGTGTCTGGGAGGCGATGCACACGTACCCGTCGGCACAGCTGAAGAAGCCGGTCGGGTAGGGGGCGCCACCCATGAGGGTGCCCTTGCGCTCCCAGCGGGCGCCGTTCTTGGCGGTCACCAGGTGCATGCCGCCCACCAGGTAGCCCATCACCTGGGCGGTGGCCACGTCGATGCCCTGACCCAGACCCGACCGGCGCCGCTCCGCGAGCGCGCACAGCGCCGCGGTGGCGCCGTGGAAGGCGGCCTGGTGGTCGGCCTGGTCGAAGGGGATGCGCAGCGGGCTGTGATCGGCCGAGCCGAGCCCCAGGGGTAGCGAGCTGGCGGCCTGGGCGGTCAGGTCGGTGCCGGGACGGTCCGCCCAGGGACCGCTGCCGGCCGTAAGGCGACAGGGACACGGCGATCAGGTGCGGGTGGCGCTCGGCCAGCGTGTCGAAGTCCAGGCCCCAGCGGCGGCGCTCGTCGGGTTCGGTGTTCTCCACCAGGAAGTCGGCCGACGCCAGGGTCTCGTGCAGCCAGGCCAGGTCGGCGGGGTCGTCCAGGTCGGCGGTGGCCCCGGTCTTGCCGGCGTTGAGGTAGTGGAACATCCCACTCTGTTCGGGGTCGGCGGTGCCCCCGGGGAAGGGGCCGAGGGCCCGGGTCGGGTCACCGCCGGGTCCTTCGACCTTGATGACCTCGGCGCCGAAGTCGGCCAGCAGCCGGGCGCAGAAGGGACCGGCCACGTCGTGGCCGACTTCCACGACGCGCAGTCCGTCGAGGGCTCCCATCACGCATCCTCCTTGGCCGGGGGTGTCCAGACCACGTTGCCGGCGGCCTTCGAGGGCAGCTCGACGGTGGCGGTGCCCTCCGAGGTGGTCTCGCCCCGGGGATGGGACACGGTCCACACGTCGAGGTCGACCAGGTGGCGGGGTCCCTCGACGCGGGTGCCGGTGACCTTGCCGTGGAGGCGCACGGCATCGCCCTGCCAGTGGAAGCCCTTGAAGCGCAGCGACAGGGCCCGCAGCATCCCGTGGTCGCCGAACCAGGACATCAGCAGCTGGGTCAGCCAGTTCAGGCGCTCGAAGCCCGCCTCGTAGGCGCCGGGCATGCCCAGGTAGCTCTGGCAGCGCTCGTTGGTCCAGTGGATGGCCACCGGAGGTTCGGGCACGCCCTCCTCGTTCTTGATGGGCAGGCGGGGCACCGCCTCCCACAGCTGCATGGCCAGCTCGTGACCGACGAACCAGCCGCCCGCGCCGAAGGCCATCTCGAAGGCGATCTTGGAGGTGAGGGTGATGGGGCCCTTGATGATGTGGGGGATCTCGGTGCCCACCACCACGTCCTCGTAGTAGAGGGGTTCGGCGCCGCGGCGGTGGGCCATGTTCTGGGCCTTGTACTCGGCCCACACCTCGGCCAGTTCGTCGTCGGTCCACTGGTGGCGTTCGATGCCCGGCGTACTTGCCGGACTTGCGGGCCTTCTTGCGTGAGAAGCGGTGCCAGGAGGTGCGGTAGGCACCGAGGAAGGTGCCGTCGAGGGTGTAGGCCTCGGTCTCGTAGTCCTGCACCGCGGCCTCGCCGCCGGCGAACTCGCTGTCGACGATCCGGGCGTCGGTCAGGTAGCTGCGCGACCCGATGCCCTCGTCGCACGAACAGCGGCTGGTCCCACTCGTAGGCGGCCTCGCGCCAGATCGTGTGGCAGCCGGGGAACCCGTCGGTCGCGCCGTTGACCTGCTCGGTCCAGCACAGCGACGCCGGGCGGCACCAGGATGCCGGCCCCAGATCGACTCCTTGGCGTACTTGGGGTCGACGTAGAGGGGGTTCAGGTCCGAGATGCCGCGGGCGATGCGGCCGCCGGTCTCCCGGGACACGGCGAAGTTGGCGTAGGCGGGCTTCCAGGCCTCGGCGGCCGCCTGCTCACCCTCGGACAGGTTCAGGCGGAACAGCGAGCCGCGCTCCTCGCGGGAGACGCCCTTGCGTTCCAGGAGGCGCTCAAGGCTGGCCTCGGTTATCTCGCCCCAGATCTCACCTTCGTGCAGTGGCATCGGTTGGTCCTGTTCTCTCGTCGGTCGTCGTCGGTCGGTGTCGGGAGTGTCGGTCGTTGTCGGCAGTGCGGTCGTGGCTTCAGCCGTCCAGGCCGAAGAAGCGCACGGCGTTGTCGTGGAGGACGGCGTGCTTGGTGTCCTCGCCGATGTCGAGGTCGACGAACTCGGCCTTGCAGCGCTCCAGGCCCAGGCCGTTGGTGCCGAACAACACCTTGTGCCGACCCCGTGACGAGTCCATGAAGTCGAGCAGGCGGTCGTCGAGGCTGTGGGGGTAGTAGGCGGAGATGTCGCCGTAGACGTTGGGGTGGCGCCACAGCATCGAGCACCACTCGTCCACCCACGGCCAGCCCGTGTGGGACAGGTTGATGCGCAGCTCGGGGAACTCGATGGCCACGTCGTCGGCCAGCATCGGCCGGCCCGCAGTCCGAGGGCAGCACCTCGGCGGAGTGGCCCGACCTGGAAGCCGACGGGGATGCCCAGCTCCATGCACTTGGCGTACAGCGGGTAGAAGCGCCGGTCGTTGGGGGCCAGCCCGTAGGAGAGCGGGTGGAACCACACGTAGCGTGAAGCCGTAGCTCGCGCACGGCGCGCTCGACCTCGGCGAGGCTCTCGGTGATGCGGAACGGGTTGTAGGACGACGGTGCCGATGATGCGACCCGCCGGACTCGGCCACCGCCTCGGCGATGGGCTCGACCGGGTAGTCCATGATGAAGCTCGTGGTGGTGGTAGTAGGACCACATCTTGGTGGCGCACACCGAGACGTGCGTGTAGCCGAGACGGTCCATGTCGGCGAGGCAGTCCGGCGACGCTGGAGTGGCCCGATGAGCATCCCCCGCGCCCCGCCGGGCTTGCGTCCCTGGCGCTCGAGCCGGCTGGGCCGGGGCCGCGGCCACCCTCGGGCCGGGGCTGGCCCATGGCCTTGAAGGTGGTCTCCAGCATGATCTGGAACTCTCGGTACTCGAAGGGGTTGCCGGCCAGGTCCTGGCGGATCTCCAGCAGGTGGTTCATCACGTCGATGGCCGGGTACGCCGTCAGGTGCTCCGGACCGACCGTGGCTGCCGCCGTCGGGCGGGTGCGCCGTCGTGTCGTCGCTCATGGTCAGATCTCCAGTCCCACCTGGGCGCCGTGTTGGGTGGCCTCGGCCAGCAGCCGGGGCACCCAGGCCGAGCCCGGCCAGGACCAGCGTGGGCACCGAGCCCTCGGCCACCAGCTCGTCGTACAGCGGCGGTGTCGGGCACCGACCCGTAGACGAGCACCACGGTGTCGAAGCCGTCTCGTAGGCGCTGGTCGCCGGTGAGCGCCGAGCGCAGCACCAGGGTCTCGGCCCTCCACCGCCTCCAGGCGCCAGGCGGTGTGCACGGTGATGCCGTGGTGGGCCAGGCGGGCCATGATCGCAGCCGACCGAGTAGCGGTCGATCTGGGATCCGACCGACAGCCACTTGTGGAAGATCGTCGACGTCGTGGCCCGCCTCGGCCAGGAAGTCGGCCACGTTCGGGGTCTCGAAGTGGTCCTCCTGCGGAGACCACCGCCACCCGCGGCGCCCACCTCGGCCCGTCCGGCCAGCACGTCCCAGCCCTGGACCACGTCGGTCGGCGTCGATTCCGGGCACCGGCGGCACCCGGGGAACCGACCCGGTGGCGCACACGACCACCTCGGGGTCGAGGGCCAGCACCGGCTTCGGCGTGGCCTCGGCCCCCAGGCGCACGTCGACGCCGAGGCAGCGTCCAGCTGGTGCTCCTGGTAGATGACGAAGTCGTCGAAGGAGTCGCGCCCGGGGCCCGGGCCGCGAGGCGGAGCTGACCGCCCAGGGCCGGGCCCCGCTCGAGCACGGTCACCTGGTGGCCCCGGCCGGCAGCGACCCGGGCCGCCTCCAGGCCGGCGGGACCGCCACCCACGACCACCACCCGCTCGGGCTACGGCGGCGGGCCGGCCGGCGCCGGCCCACTCGATCTCGCGGCCCACCTGGGGGTTCACCGAGCAGACGGGCTTGCGGAACATCGCCGGGGTGGTGGTGTCGATGGACGCGCCGATGCAGCGGTTGCAGCCGATGCAGCGGCGGATCTCGGCGAGCCGGCCCTCGCGGGCCTTGGTCGGCGAACTCGGGGTCGGCGATCCCGGCGCGGGTCATGCCCACCAGGTCGCACACCCCCTGGGCGAGCAGCTCCTCGGCCACCACCGGGTCGTTCACCCGGCCCGAGAACAGCACCGGCACGGGGGCGACGTCGGCGCGGATGGCCCGACCCACCTCGCGGTACTGGGCGGGGTCGTGGTAGGAGGGCTGCACGTAGGACGGCGCGCCCCAGGAGTGGCCGACGTCGACGTTGACGAAGTCGAGGCGTGACGGTCGCGGCGATGTGGGTGATCATCTCGCGCATCTCCAGGTGGCTGTAGCCGCCCTGGCGGTGCTCGCTCGCCGTTGATGCGGATCCCCAGGGCCATGGCATCGCCGATGCGGTCGCGCACCCGGGCGAGCAGCTCGGTCACGAAGGTGGTGCGGGCGATCGGGTCGCCGCCCCAGCGGTCGGTGCGGTGGTTGGTCGCGGGGGAGAGGAAGGTGTGGGGGAGCGTCTCGTGCGCGCAGTGGATCTCGAGGCCGTCGGCGCCGGCGTCGAGGAACTGGCCGGCGGCGGCCACGTAGGTCTCCAGCAGACGGTCGATCTCGTCGTCGTCGGCGGCGTGGGGCACCCAGTCGTAGGGCTCGGCGACCGGCACCGCCGACGCGGCGATCGTGAAGTTGAGGTGGGTGAGCTGGAACACCCCCACCGCGCCGGCGTCGTGCAGGGCCTCCACGAAGCCGGCCACGGCCTCGACGAAGCCGGGCAACAGGTAGAGGGGGAAGCGGATGGCGCCGACCCCGGGGAAGAACTCGTCGGCGGCGGCGGCGGGCAGGGGCTCGTCGAGCAGCCAGGTCTCGTTGCCGATCCAGCCGGTGCCGCCGCGGGCCTTGGCCAGGTGGTGCTCGACGAAGGGCGGGTCGGGGGCGCCGACCAGCCGGCCGGCGCCGATGGTGTTGGTGGTCTCGCAGATGCGGTTGGGCACCAGCATCGGCCCGACCTGGAGGGGGAGAACAGCCGGTCGAAGCCGCCGGTGCCCGGGAGCGGCGCCGGTGCTCGGGGGTGCAGCCGCTCATGCGCAGGACCCCGGTCGCCGATGCGGTCCTGGTGGTGGGTGGCGTCGCCGAAGCTGACCGCGCCGGCCCGGGCCCGGCGCAGCCACAGGTGCACGTCGAGCTCCCAGGTGAAGCCGATCCCGCCGTGCACGTGCAGCGCCGTCTCGCATGCCGCCACCGCGGTCTGCGACGCCCAGGCCTTGGCCGCCGAGATCAGCGCCGGCGCCTCGTCGCGGGCCTCGGGTCGTCGGCGGCCAGGGCCGCGGCCAGGACCAGGCTGCGGGCGATCTCGACCTCGACGGCCACGTCGGCCAGCTGGTGGGCGATGGCCTGGAACGAGCCGATGGGCTCGACCGAACTGCACCCGCTGGCCGGCGTAGGTCGACGGTGGCCTCGAGCGCGGCGGCGGCCACGCCCAGCAGGTCGGCGGCGGCCAGCAGCGTGCCGAGGTCGTAGGCGCGCGGACAGGGCCTCGGCCCCGGTGGCCAGCACGCGCGGCGGCCGGCACGGTCGACGTCGAAGCGGACCTCGGCCATGTCCTGCCCGTCGACGCGGCGCATGGCCTCGATCTCGACACCCTCGCCCGCGGGGACCGCCACCAGCACGGTCGGTCGTCGCCGCGAGCGCCGCGACCACGAACAGGTCGGCACCCTCGGCGTCGGGGACCAGGATCTTGGTGCCCGACGACCCGCAGGCCGTCGCCCGCCGCCGCTGGCGGCGCCTGGTGTCGGTGCCATCGTGGTCACCGGTGGTGCCCGGCCGGGCCGGACCCCAGGCGCCGCCGGGTTCCTCCCAGGCGCAGGTCGCCCGCCGGGTCCCGGCGCAGCAGGTCGGGCGACCAGCTCGTCGCGCGGCGGCGTCGCCCAGGCGGTCCACCACGCACGGCGGCGACCAGCGCCGACAGGAAGGGACCGGGCAGCAGGCCTCGGCCGGCCTCCTCGGCCAGCACCGCGGCGGTGAGCAGGTCGCCGCCGCTGCCGCCCAGGTCGTCGGCCGACGGCGATGCCGACCCAGCCGAGGGCGACCAGCTCGGCCCACAGCCTCGCCGGACAGGCGGGCCGGGCCGCTGGTCCAGGGCCCGGCGCAGGAGGGCGGTGTCCCAGCGGCTGGGCGATCAGGTCGCGGGCCGCGTCCCGCAGGGCCATCTGCTCTTCGCTCAGCTCGAAGTCCATGCACGTTCCGCCCTCGAGTCCTGCTCCTGGCGGGGGAGGCCCAGGATCCGCTCGGCGATGGCGTTGCGCATCATCTCGGCGGTGCCGCCGCCGATGCTGTGGCCGATGCTGTCGAAGTAGACGGCCTGCCAGCGGCCCCGGTCGACGGTGTGGGGTGAGCCTCTTGGCCACCTGGGCCAGGGGGCCGGTGACCTCGAGCGCGGTGCGGGCGAGCGCTGGCGGACTCCGGAGGCGAACAGCTTGCCCAGCGACGCCGACGATCCCGGGTCGCGTCCGGCGAGCTGGGCCGACAGGGTGCGGTAGCCCAGGTAGCGCAGGCCCTCGACCTCGATCCAGCGCTGGGCGAGCTCGCGGCGCAGACCCGAGGTCGTCGAGGGCCGCGCCCTCGCCCGCGGGGTACCGCGCCGCCGTGCGTGCGCAGCCGGTCGAGGCTCTGCTCCAGGGACAGCACCCCGGACAGCCCGCTGCGCTCGTGCTGGAGGGTGGTGCGGGTGATGGCCCAGCCGCCGTGCAGCTCGCCCACGAGCTGGTCGGCGGGGATGCGCACCTCGTCGAAGAACACCTCGCTGAAGTGGATGCCGCCACCGGCGTTGCGCAGCGGCACCACCTTGATGCCCGGGGTGCGCATGTCGCAGAGCAGGTAGGAGATGCCCTCGCGCTTGGGGGCGTCGGGGTCGGTGCGGACCAGCAGGAAGCACCAGTCGGCGATGGGTGCCATCGACGTCCACATCTTCTGGCCGGTGACCACGAAGTCGTCGCCGTCGAGCACGGCTCGGGTCGTGAGGCTGGCCAGGTCGCGAGCCGGCGTCGGGTTCGCTGAATCCCTGGCACCAGAGGTCCTCGGCGGCCAGGATGCGGGGCAGGAAGCGCTGGCGCTGGTCCTCGGTGCCGTGCTCGATGAGCGTGGGGCCCAGGATGGTCAGCCCGATCGTGTTGATCAGCGGCGGGGCCGACGCGCGGGCCAGCTCCTGGGTGACGATCACCTGCTGGGTGAGGGTGGCGTCCTGGCCTCCGTAGGCGCGGGGCCAGTTCAGGCCCACGTAGCCCGCCTCCCACAGCGACCGCTGCCAGTCGCGGGCGACCTGGATGAACCGCCCGATGTCGGCCATGCCGGCACCGCCGCCACCAGCGCCACCGCGGCCCGACGGCAGGTGCTCGTCCAGCCAGGCCCGCAGGCGCCGGCGGTACTCCTCGTCCTCGGGGCTGAAGCGCAGGTCCATCGGTTCGTCGTGGCTCAGGCGAAGTGGGGCAGGACTTCGCGGGCCAGCAGCTCGCGTTGGGGGGAGGGCAGGAAGACGGCCTCGACGCCGAGGTCCTCGTAGCGGCGCAGCTCCTCGATGACCATGTCGACGGTCCCGCAGAAGAGGCTGTCGACGAACTGGCGGTACATCGGGTGGTCCTCGCTGGCGTCGTAGACGTGGTTGCCCGTCGTCGTCGACCAGGTAGCCGTAGCCCAGGATGTGCTCGTCGTAGAACATGTCGATCATCATCTGGCGCAGGCCCTCGGCCTCGGCCACGGTCGCTGCCGATGAACACGTCCTTGAAGGCCGCCACCCGCAGCTGCTCCTCGGGCCAGCCCGCCTCGCGGCCGATTCGCCGGTAGGTGTGCACGATCTCCTCGGTGCGCTCGTAGGGGGCGTTGGCCAGCCAGTAGGGCAGACCCGGCCTGGCCGGCCCGGCGGGCGGCCGCCTCGGAGGTGCCGCCGCAGAACCACATGGCCACGGGCCGCTGCACCGGGGTCGGCTGCAAGGTGACGTCGTGGTAGTCGTAGTGGCGTCCCTCGTGGGTGAAGGTGTCCGTCGGCGGTGGCGGCTCGCACCACCTCCATGGCTTCCACCAGGCGTGCCCCCCGGGTGCGCTTGGCGGTGCCGATGCCGTCGAACTCCATGGGCCGGTAGCCCATGCCCAGACCCGAGGATCACCCGACCTCCCGACAGCACGTCGAGGGTGGCGGCGTGCTCGGCGGCGGCCAGCGGGTCGTAGAGGGTCATGAGCATGGCCCCGGTGACCAGCTTGATGCTCGAGGTGGCCGAGGCGGCCGCGGCGAGGGCCTGCAGCGGGAAGGGCAGGAAGGCGTCGTAGGTGAAGTGGTGCTCGGGCGCGCCGTAGGCGTGGAAGCCGAGGGCTTCGGCGGCCTTGGCGTCCTCCACGAACACGTCGTAGCCCGCCGCCAGCGACGACGGCATGAGCCGCATCTTGGTGATGCCCATGGCTCCGGTCCAGAACTCCATCGGTGACCGTCCTCTCTCAGGCCTGCAACATCAGCTGCACCTGGGAGGCGAAGCTGAACAGGTCGCCGTCCCCGGGGCTACGCCGGTTCCAGATCAGGTGGGTGACCCCGCCGGCTGTGCCCAGGTGCGCGCAGCTGGTCGATCAACTCGTCGGGGGTGCCGCCCACCGTGGTGTCGTCGTCTCGCGCCGCCGCCCACCACGATGTGGCGTTCGAGGGCGGGTTCCACCTCGGTGCGTCGCCGCCCGGCGGCGTCGGCCAGGTGGCGGTAGCGCTGGAGGCGTCTCGACCGCCTCCTCGGTGGGTGTGGCTGCCGGCACCAGGGGTGAGATCGCCCTGGTCGGCCGCCCACGCCAGGGTGTCGTCGTCGGTGATCTCCACGTAGGTGGGCGGACGGGGCGACATGGGCTTGGGGGTGATGGCCAGGAAGTCGGGCATGGCCGGACCCCGCTCCCACTGGGGGACGTAGGCCTCGACCGGGCGGCGGTGTGGAGATGCCCACGGGGGCGTCGTCGGGGGTGTGGGTCGGGAAGCGGATGTGCTCGCCGCGGTAGCGGAACTCGTCGAGCGCCCAGGCCGCGGTCACGAAGTCGATCCACTCGTGCAGCTCGCCGGCGGTCACCCCCTGGGTGCTCGGCCGCGGCGAAGGCCAGCCCGGCGCGACCGCGGGCGAAGGTGTCGAGCACGCCGACCTCCTCGGCCAGGCGCGCCGGGTTGGCGTGGGTGACGTGCCGGATGACCCACCAGCGCCACGTTGGCGGTGCGGCGGGCCAGGAAGGTGAGCAGGATCGACGGGGAGGAGCATCCGCCGGGGCCCTGGCGGGACTCGTGCACCCACACGCTGTCGAGGCCCACGGCGTCCGCGGTGGTGGCCTCGGCGACGAGGTTGCGTCCAGGCGGTGCCGGTGGGTCGCGCGGGGTCCAGGGGTCCAGCGACAGACCGACTCTCATGGCGTCGCCTCCACTCGACGGGTGTCGCCTCCTCGACGGTGTCGCCTCTCATGCCGGGGCCCGCTGTGGGAACCGCTCGGGCGGCGTCGGCCACCAGCGCCGCCTTGGCCACCTTGCCGGTGGGGGTCATCGGGCAGCTCGTCCACCGACGACCACGGCGTCGGGGGCCAGGTAGCGGCTGGCGCCGCGGTCGGCCACGAAGGCCCGCAGGTCCTCGACGGCCACGTCGGTGTCGCCGGCGGTCACCACGAAGGCGCACACCCGCTCGCCGAGGCGCTCGTCGGGGATGCCCGACCACGGCCACCTCGTCGATGGTCGGGGTGCTCGCCGAGCAGGTCCTCGATGGCCTTGGGGTAGATCTTGGAGCCACCCCGGTTGATCATCTCCGAGGCCCGCCCGGCGAAGAACAGGTAGCCGTCCTCGTCGACGTAGCCACGGTCACCGGTGCGGAACCAGCCCTCGGCGTCGCGGGTGGACGCGGTCAGCTCGGGCTGGTTGTGGTAGCCGACGAACAGCGTGGGACCCCGGAACCAGATGTCGCCCACCTCGCCGGGGCCCAGCGCTCGGCGGTGGCGTCCTCGGGGTCGGTGATCTTCAGCTCGGACGCCGAAGATGGGCTGGCCCACCGAGTCGGCCAGCTTCTCGGGTGGGTCCCAGGGCATGGTGCGGGTGTGGATGATCGTCTCGCCCATGCCGTAGGTGTTGGCCGACTTGACGCCCCACACCCTCTCGCAGCTCTTCGATGAGCTCGGGTGAGGACCGGGCGCCGCCCACGCTGACCGAGGTGACGCTCGAGGTGTCGTAGTCCTCGAAGTCGGGGTGGTGGAGGATGCGGGATGAGGTGGGCGGGGGTGCCCGAGATGGCGGTGACGTGCTCGCGCTCGATCAGCTCGAGCACGGCGGTGGGCCGGTAGCGGTCGACCAGCACCATGGGGATGCCGGCCAGCGCGCACTGGTAGGTGGTGAAGTGCCCGAAGCTGTGGGTCATGGGCGAGCAGGCGAGGTTCACCGCGTCGGGAGCCATCTGGGCCAGCAGGCGCGACATGGTCTTGAACGTGGAGATGAGCGAGTTGTGGGTGTGCAGGAAGCCCTTGGGGTTGCCCTCGGTGCCCGAGGTGAAGTTGAGGTAGAAGACGTCGTCGGGGTCGTGTGGTGATCTCCTCGAGGCGCTCGGGGTGGGCGCTCCCGTCGGCCATCACGTCGTCGAGGCTGGCTTCACCTTCGCCGATGGCGCCGGTGGGGCCGGGCCACGATCACCTGGCGCAGGCGGGGCAGGTCGGCACGGACCGAGCGCACCACCTCGAGGTAGTCGTGGTCCTCGTGGTCGCCGGGCACCACGGCCACGTCGGTCTCGCAGAACGAGAACAGCGAGCGCGAGCTCACGGGCGCGGAACACGGTGTGGGTGGGTTGGATGACCGCGCCGATGCGGGACAGGGCGAGCTGGAGGCAGCGCGAACTCGATCCAGTTGGGGAGCTGCACCGCCACGATGTCGCCGCGTCCCACACCCAGGCCGACCAGTCCTGCGGCCAGGGCGTCGGACTCCGCCTTCAGCTCGGCGAAGGTGAGGCGCCGTTCGACGCGTGATGACCGCCACCGCGTCGGGGCCGGCGGCCACGGTCTCGTCGAAGAGCTCGTGGAGGGTCTCGTCGCCCCAGTAGCCCGCGTCGATCCAGCGCTGCCGGTAGGCGGCGTCGAAGCGCGGGAACCGGTGGCCGTCGTTCACGCCGAGACCACTTCCTCGAGGCCGGGCAGCAGCATGCCGTAGAAGGCGTGGATGAGGGCCTGGGCCTCGTCCTCGGACATGTCGCCCCGCAGGAACGAGCAGCGCCAGTCGAGGCGGCAGCTGCCGGGGTCGATCTCGGTGACCGACATGGAGGCCCGGTAGTCCTCGACGGGCAGGGGGTTGTTCTCGGGGATCGAGTAGGAGATCGTCCGGTTGGCGGGATCGAGGGTGTCGAGGACCTCGACGGTGGGGGGGAGTTCTCGTCGATGGTCATGCGGCGGATCATGCCGGGACCCTCGCCGTCGAACTCGGTCTTGGAGACCGCGGGAACCCAGGACAAGTTGGTGAAGTCGCCGATGACGGCGAAGAGGGTGTCGGCGCGTGCACCGCGAAGGTGTGCTGGACGTGGACTTCGGTGCGTTCGGCCATGGCCGCCTCCCTGGGCCCCCGGGTGCTCAGCCGGGGTACCGGTCGCTTGTATGCCACTAACTTAGTGGCCTAAACTTAACGCATTCAGTCAAGGGTCTGCCAAGGGAGGTCGTGCGTGGGGGAAGAGGGACTGCTCGACGCCAGAGCGCCTGGAGCGCTATCTCAGCGACGCGGCCCCCGCTCTCGGAGTGCGGTCGGTGCAGGCGGTGACCCGCTTCCCCGCAGGCCTGTCGTCCTTGTCGTGTCGGGTCGACGCCCTCACCGACGACGGCCCCTTACCCATGGTCATCCGGGCCGAGCCCGACCCACGGGGTCATCCCTCCCTACGACATCCTGGCCGAGCACGACCTGCTCGGCCCGGGTGTCCGCCGAGGGCCTGCCCGTGCCCCGGGTGCTGCACCTCGAGGCCGACCCGGCAGCCTTCGGAACCCGCTTCATGCTCATGTCCTTCGTGGATGGCGAGGTCTACCGCGTCAGCCGACCCTCGCTTCGAGACCGACCCGGCGCTGGTCGCCACCCTCCAGGAGCGCTTCGTGGAGGCCCTCGCCGCGGTGCACGCCGTGGTCGACCACGGCCGGGCACCTTTCGCCGACGCCGCCGACGCCGCTCGGGCCGAGGTGGCCGTGTGCCGCCGCCGGCTGGCCGCGCACCCAGGTGCTGGTCGACCCGGTGCTCGACCACGCCCTCGACGTGCTCGATCGCCGCGCTCCCTCCGGTGAGACGGGTGGTGCTGCTGCACGGCGACTTCCGCCTCCCCAACCTCAAGTGGCGCGACGGCCAGATCGTGGGGATCCTCGACTGGGAGCTGGCCCGCCTCGGCGACCCGCTGGGCGACATCGCCTTCACCCAGACCGTGGGCATGGGCATCTGCTCGGTCACCGGTGACCTGCTCGATCGCTACGTGAGCCCTCACCGGCCTCGACGTCGACGAGCATCGCCTCACCTACTACCAGGCCCTCGAGATGACCAAGAGCACGATCATCGGGCTGGCCGCGGCCCGCGACCTGGTCGAGGGCGGCGACGACCTGCGCCTGCTGTCGGTGGCCGGCCTGGCCGGCTCGGCGGTGCCGATCGTCGGCATGCTCGAACAGCAGATCTCGGCGTTGGAGGTGGCCTGAGATGATCCGCCTCGACAGCGTCCAGACCCTGGCCGCGGTGCGCCGCTCCCTCGAGACCCACGTGCTGCCCGCGCTCGACGACGACTTCGCCCGCCTCCAGGTGCTGCGCCGCCCTCCAGGCCCTCGACGATGTGGCCGACCGCATCGAGCGGGGCGATCCCGTCGAGCGGTCCAACCAGCGCCTGCGTGACGGGCTGGCTGCGATCGCCGGCGTCGGCCGGAGGTTCGCCGTCCGACGCCGTGCGTGGAGCTTGTGGCCCGAGCCGACGCCGAGGACGATCCCCGCCAGAGGGCCCACGTGCTGCGCACCGGGGCACGCGATCTGCTCGACACCAACCCGCTGGGTCGCCCAGATCCTGGTCCTCTGCCAGCAGGAGGCCAGCCTGGTCTCGATGGAAGAAGCCCCCTGGATGTGCTCGGAGGCCATCGAATCGCTTCAGTGAGCACCTCTCGTGCGCGCCTGCCACGCTGATCCACTCACCCAACCACTCGCCCAACCCTGATCCCCACAACAGATCAAGAACCCACGGAGGAACCCATGGAGATGTCCCTGCAAGGCCGCACGGCCATCGTCACCGGCGGCGGCTCCGGCCTCGGCCGCGGCTTCGCGCTGGCCCTGGCCGCTTCGGGCGCGGCGGTGGCCGTCACCGGGCGCCGTCCCGAACCGCTGGCCGAGACCGTCGCCCAGATCGAAGCCGCCGGCGGCCAGGGCCTGGCCGTCAGCTGTGACGTGCGCTCGCGCCCCGAGGTCGACGCCTGCGTGCAGCAGGTGGCCGGGTGGCAGGACGGGGTGGACATCCTGGTCAACAACGCCGGCGTCTACCCGCCCTCGCCGTTCCTCATGGTGGAAGAAGACCAGTGGGTCGACATCATGGACACCAACGTGAACGGGCCCTTCCGGTTCTCCCAGGCCTGCGCCCAGCTCATGGTCGCCAAGGGCTACGGCCGCATCATCAACATCCTGTCGCCTTCGGCGATCCTTGGTTTCGGCATGGTCAGCGCCTACGGCACCTCCAAGGGGGCGCTCGCCTCCATGACCCGCAACCTGGCCATCGAGCTGGGCCCCATGGGCATCACGGTCAACTCGCTGGCCCCCGGCGTGGCGGCCACCGAGACCTTCGTGGGCTCGTTCACCGAGATCGGCGTGCAGTTGCTGAGCGGGCGCCTGGCGGTGGGCCGGGCCTGCGATGACGACGATCTGGGCGCGGCCCTGGTACTGCTGGCTTCCGAGGAGTCGCGCTACATCACCGGTTCCACCCTGTTCGTGGACGGCGGCATGACCTCGACCTTCGGGCTCGGCTGAGATGGGCACCACCGAAGCAGCCGCGGCCCGCCTGGACGGCCAGGTGGCCTGGGTGACCGGCTCGGGCTCAGGCTTGGGCCGCGCCATCGCAGCCCGGCTCGCCGGCGACGGAGCCCGGGTGCTGGTGAGCGATGTGAACACCGAAGGTGCCGAGGCGACCGTGGCCCTGATCGGCGATGCCGGTGGCGAGGCGCGAGCGGTGGCCTGTGACGTCACCGACCTGTCCCAGTGCGACGCCGCGGTGGCCGCCGCCGAGGATGCCTGGGGCCGGTTGGACCACGTCGTGGCCAACGCCGGAATCGTGGGCTTCGGACCCGTGGAGATGCTCGACGAGTCCGAATGGGACCGGGTGCTCGAAGTGAACCTGATGGGCGTGTTCCGAACCGCCAAGGCGTCGATCCCCGCGCTGCGCCGCGCGGGTGGCGGCTCGATGGTGTTCCTGTCCAGCGTGGAGGGACTGGTGGGCAACGCCATGTTGCCCGCCTACGCGGCAGCGAAGACGGGCCTGCTGGGCCTGTGCCGGTCCCTGGCCGCCGAAGGTGCGCTGTCGGGCATCCGGGTCAACTGTGTCAACCCGGGTTTCACCCGCAGTCCCATGACCGACCCGCTCGAAGAGGCCTTCGGCATCGGCGCCCACATGGCCTCGATCACGCCCATGGGCCGGGTGGGCGAACCCACCGACGTCGCCTCGGTGGTGGCCTTCTTGTGCAGCGAGGACGCCGGCTATGTCACCGCGCAGTGGCTGGCCATCGACGGCGGCATGACATCGGTGCGCTGAGCGCACCCCCATCCCAAGGAGCTCCCATGCCCATAGAGGACTACGAGGACGTCGCCTCCTACTCGCTCGACCCCGAACGTCAGGAGCAACTGCTCCAGACCCAGAACGAGGCCGCCTTCCTGTGGGGTACCAAGGACCACTGGCCGGTGGGCGTGATGATGAGCTACGTGTGGCGCGACGGGCGGTTCTGGTTGACCGCCACCACCAACCGCAAGCGCATCCCTGCCATCCGGCGTGACCCCCGGGTGACGGTGGTGGTGTCGGGGCTGAACACCCCGGTGGGGGCGGCCACCTCGGTCACCGCCAAGGGTCGGTGCCGGCTCCACGACGACGCCGAGACCAAGGCCTGGTTCTATCCGGCCCTGGCCGAGGCGATCATGGGGGGACCGGGTGACCTGACCGACAACTTCGCCGCCATGCTCGACTCGGAGCGCCGGGTGGTGATCGAGGTCGAGCCCGAGATGTGGATCACCTTCGACGCCGGAAAGATGATGGCCGACTCCATCGTCGCCTGGGCCGCGGAGGCCGAAGCCGAAGCCGAAGCAGCGGCAAACGAAGCGGCCGGGTCCGCGACCGACCAGGACTGAGGAGGACCGTTATGGCCATCAAGAACTACGAGGACGTCACCCCCTACCCCCTGGATCCCGACCGCCAGGAGGAGCTGCTCCAGAGCCAGAACGAGGCCGTGTTCGCGTGGGGTACCAAGGACCACTGGCCGGTGGGCGTGATGATGAGCTACGTGTGGCGCGACGGGCGGTTCTGGTTGACCGCCACCACCAACCGCAAGCGCATCTCTGCCATCCGGCGTGACCCGCGCGTGACGGTGATCGTGTCGGGGTTGGGGACGCCGGTGGGGGCGGCCACCTCGGTGACCGCCAAGGGCCGGTGCCGGCTCCACGACGACGCCGAGACCAAGGCCTGGTTCTACCCGGCCCTGGCCGAGGCGGTGCTGGGGGGCACCGGTGAGCTCACCGACAAGTTCGTGAAGATGCTCGACTCCGAGCGCCGGGTGATCATCGAGGTCGAACCCGAGTTGTGGATCACCTACGACGCCAACAAGTTGATGGCCGACTCCATCACCACCTGGCTCGAAGAGGCCGAAGAGGCCGAAGGGGCCGAAGAGGCTGGAGGGGCCGCCGCCGGTACCGGCGGCGGCACGGACTCGGGAGCCGGCGACATCCCGGGCTGACGACCGTTCTGCCGGTTCCGGCGCGATCTGCTGACTGGAACGGGTGGGCGCAGATGGGGGCGCGAAGAGGGTGACTTGACATGCGGCGGTCCCGCCGCCATTGTGGCCGCACTCGTCGCTCGATCCGGGGGGTCGTCGTGAAGACGCGTTGTGTGCGGTCATCGGGGAGAAGAGGCATTGCTGTCTCTCTCTCTCTCTCTCTCTCTCTCCCTCTCTTCCTAGCGGGGCTTCCGTTGGCAGCCGATGCAGGCGATGCGGGCGGGCCGCTCCCGTCCTCTCCACCTGACTCGGCGCCGGTCGAGGAGGCCGAGCCGACAGTTGAGGTTCTCACCGAGCGCACCGAGACCACCAAGACCTTCGAGACCGATGTGCCCGGCGTGATGGTCACCGACGTCTACGCCGAACCGGTGCACTTCGAGGACCCCGACACCGGTCAGATGGTCGAGATCGACACGACCCTGGAGCCGACCAGCGACGGCGGTCTGGTGACTACCGCCGTGCCGGTCCCCATCGAGATCGCAGCGGAGGCCAACGACGGCGAGATGGTGACCGTCGACCTCGGTGCGGGGAGGTCCGCATCCTTCGGTGTGGAGGGCAGCGCCCCGGCGCCGGCTCTGGACTCGGTCGCCGGCGAGACAGTCACGTTCGACGGCCTGGTGCCCGATGCTGCCCTGACGCTGGAGGCGACCGGCACGGGGGTCAAGGAAACCCTCGTGCTGGACAGCCCAGCGGCACCGTCGGTGTGGCGGTTCCCGCTGACCCTCGAGGGGCTGACGGCCGAGCTCGACCCTGAGCTCGGTCATGTACTGCTGCGGCCATCGGGCGAGACTGATGGTGAAGCGATAGCCATGGTGCCGCACGGCTGGATGACCGACGCCGCGTTCGGGACGCGGCCGGATGAGGCATCCTCGTACTCGGAAGGTGTCGCCTACACGTTGGAGGAGACCGACGAGGGCGTTGTGCTGGTCGTCGAACTCGACGAGTCGTGGCTGAACGACCCGGTGCGGGTATGGCCCGTGACGGTGGATCCGACGCTCACCCAGATCGACGGCTCTGGAGATGACACCTATGTGACCCCCTATGTGACCACGGACAGGTCCACGCTGCCGTACCTCTACGCGGGGTCGCTGGGGATGTTCTTCAACCGGTCGTACCTGCATCTGGACACCTCCGCCTTCGCGGGCCAGGTGATCCACTTCGCGGACTTCAACGCTCTCCAGACCGACGGTCGTACCTGTTCGGCCACCAACGTTGATCTGTATCGAGTCACCTCACCCTGGTCGGGTCTGAACCTGACCTGGACGAGCCAGCCGACTGTCGCCCCGACCCCGGTGACGACAGCGACCACCGCGCAGTCGACGCTGTCGGGCTCGGGGTGCACCGCCGCCCAGTGGGCAACCTGGGGGGTGTCGGATCTGGTGCGGAACTGGGCTGACGGGACCTGGGAGAACAACGGAATCTCACTGCGGGCTCCCACCGCGCAGGCCTTGAACCCCGACTTCTGGAAGAAGTTCGGCTCGGCGGATGCCACCTGGAAGCCACATCTCCATGTCATCTGGTCCGAGCCTGGCGCCAGCGGGTCACCGCACACGCCGACAGATCTGGTACCGACAGGAGTGATCGGTGACCCGAACGCTCCTCTGGCGGCCACCTTCGCCGACCCGGAGGGTGACGACGGTCGGGTGATCTTCGAGGTCTACGACGACGCCTCGAACCAACTTCTCGGGTTGTTCGTCGGCTCCACCGTGGCTTCAGGTGGAACGTCCACCTATGTGCCGACCCAACCCGCAGACCACGACCGAACCTACCGGATCCGGGCCCATGCCATGGACGCCGCCAACAACTGGTCGGTGAGCTACGCCACGACGACGATGACGGTGTCATCTACCGCGCTCAGCGATCCTTCCCCGGGGATGTGCTGTTCCACGTCGAGACCCTCGCGGTGGGAACAGTCGGGGGATACTCGGTCGACTCGGTCAGCTTCTACGTCGACGGGGCGCTGATCGAGACGGACACCAACCCCGATGACGGATGGTCGATCGACTGGGACACGACCACGGTGGGCGACGGCGCACACTCCCTCTCAGCCACCGTTCACACCTCGACCGCCGACTACCCCACGCCGGCGCCTCCGGTGACAGTCGACAACTCCCTGGAGGGCCCCGACCGGGTAGCGGTGGATCACGCACAGGGCGCGCTGACCCTAGACGAGTACGTGAATACCGCCATCGGCGTCCAGCTCACCCACCGGGCATTCGGAGACAGGTACACCACACCCATCGGCGCCCACGGGGAGGCAACGGTTCCGGTCGGGCGCCTCGTCGCTGGGCACCAGGGGCTGCTCACCGACATCACGCTGCTCAGCATCACTGACCCGCCCTGGTTGGAGCCTGCGCCCATCAACCCGACAGCTCTCGGGGCCTACAGCCTGCGCGAAGAACCCGGGGACGACTCCAGGTACGACGACTGTGCGGAGGACAAGCTCCGGTGGGGGAGGGTGAACGGGATTCACGGGGTCTGGTGTCACACGGTCTACGAGTACCGGGGCGCCGAAGCTGACATCCCTGACTTGGAGTTCGTCTACACGGTCGGCACCGTCGATGAGTATGGCGATGTCGCCGACATCCAGGTGTCCAGCTCCCTGGAGCGCGGCTGGACCGACGCCGAGTTCGTTCCGGAGTACGTGCGCGACGCAGCCGACAACGCCTTCCGGTCGCTGGAGGTGTACTCGCGCGACTTCGGTTTCGAGATCCCGGGACAGTTCAACGATGACGAGGGTGACGGGACCGAGCGCCGGAACCTGGTGATCGTCGTGGCCGACGAGCGCGGCTTCGCCAATCCCTTCAACGATGCCATGTCCCTCACGCTCCCCAGAGAAGACCCCGACGACACGCCTCGCCACGAGGTCTTCCATGTGTACCAGTACGAGTACGTGTCGCTGGCCGATATCGCCCTACGCGAACGCGGGATGGTGGTTCCTGGAAGCCAGCGCCGAGTGGGCGGCCCACCAGGTTGCAGAACTCGAAGGCCTCACCGGGGGCATCCCCGAGTTCAAGTACTACCACCGCCTGGAAAAGGTATTCGGTGATCCCTCCGCGGCCCTCACGACGTTCAAGTACCCCGAGGGCATCCCCACCGGTGAGGCCGATGACAACGCACGGAGCTACGGCTCGTTCGTCTTCGTCGAGTACCTCCAGGCGCGCTTCGACAGCGGCGCCTCCGACGGCTTCGTGCTCGGTGTCTACGAGGCCCTCCGCGACCCTGGCGCTGACTCCACCATGGAGGTGCTGACCGACCGGCTGGCCGCTGAGGGAGACAGTTGGGCCACCGTCCTGCCCGGCTATTGGGCGGCCGCCTACGTCCTGTCGAGCACCGCGCCTGCGGAAGCGGGCGTCAACTTCGTGGACCCTGATGTGGACGCCTGGAGGGACGGGCTCAAGTACGCGGTCGCAGAAGACGGCGCCATCGAGGTCGATGGTGATGCCTTCAGCCCGCTCGAGCGTCCATACCGGCGGATCCACGACGGCATCACGCTCACCACCGACGTCCCCGAGACCTCCACCCTCCCGGCGGAGCTGAACCCCGGCGGCAGCGCATTCGTCGACGTTTCCCTCCAGCACTACATCGAAGGCCGTGTCCAACCCTACGTCTGGGTTGACCCTGAAGGCTTCGAATCGGGGGACACCGAACGGCTCCGGGGTACCTGGATCATCTATGACACCCGCGGCTATCCCAACGTCTGCCAGAGGGACGGGGTACCCGAAGTCGTCACCTCGGAGTTCGAGGACGGCGTGGACTTCGAAGGCAACGCCCTTGCGGAGTGGGACACCCCGGTCGTTCTTGACGAACGGTGCCCGACGGCGACCTTGATGCTCTCCCACGTCGACCCTCGCGTCGAGGACGAGGATCAGGTGCCCATGCACTTCACGCTCGAGCTCAAGGACTCCTCGGTCTTCGAAGGCGACGACCTCGACGGCGATTTCGGGAACGGCGGCTTCACCCTGCTGGACGGGTACGACAGCGTCAGGGACCTGGTCGTCCAGCCCGACGGCAAGGTCTTGGTGCTGCTCGACCGCTACGAGGACGGAGAGATCGGTCTAGCCAGATTCAAGGCCGACGGTGATCTGGACACGAGCTTCGGAACCGAAGGGATCATCGGGTACTCCGAGGGCACAGATCTTCTCGGCTTCGGCCTCGGGTACCGCGATCCCCCTGGGAGCGCCAACGAACAGATCGTCGTCGGGGCTACCGGCGACGACATGGCCACCGGCGGGTCCGTGCTCAAGGTCCTTGCCTTTGACGACTCCGGCGCCCTGCTCGACGCGGCCGACTTCTCCGGCTCGACCGGCCTGCGAGCCGAGGACTTCCAGGTCGATTCCTCGGGTAGGCCGGTGTTCGTCGCGAACACCGTCGACTGGAGCTCAGGTGTCGTCCTGCGTTGGGATCCAGGAGACTACGAACTGGACTCGTCCTTCGGCCTGGGCGGTCTCGTCGCCGTCTCGGCGGGTGAGGGCTCCACCAGACTGCGTGGGCTCGCCGAGGTCGATGGCACCTACGTGGTGGCAGGGTTGTCCAACTACTCGAACACCGCCTGGGTGCTCAACTCTGCCACGGGTGCCCTGACCGGCACGCACCTCCTTGATGCGCCCTGCGGTGACGCGACCGACATCGCGGCCGCTCCGGGCTACGGGTTCTACCTGAGTAGGACGCTGGTGTTCGACGGCGTGTTCGAGTGGGGCTACATAGCGCGGTACTCCGCCGCCGGTGTGCTCGACGAGTCCTGGAACGGGGGTTGCGAGACCGCATCCATACCGGCACCGGACGGGATCCTCACGACCGACACCTCTGGCCGCCCCTACTCCGTTACCTTCCGAACATCCAGCGACGGTGTCCTCCGGTCCGAGGTGCTACAGCACGTGCCTCCGGACATGGCTGACGGCTGGAGCGGAGTCAAGGCTGATACGGGCGACTCGGGGCTCAGGATCCAGGTGGCGGGTCCCCAGGCGATCGGGACCGAAGGAGAACGGCTGGTGGTCGCGGGGAAGAGCTCCACCGGGGTCTTCATCGGTCGCATCAGCCGAGACGTGGATGGCTACTGATGCGAGGGTATGGGGTGACCAGGGCCCTCACAGCGGCCTTCGTAGTTGGAGCGGTGGTCGTATCGTGCACCGGCGATGGGGATGTGGTCACGGGGACGTCTACGACGGGTCCGGCGGACAGCCCGACGACCCAGGCGGGGGAGTCCTCGCCATCGAGTTCTGTAGGGGAGTCCTCGCCATCGAGTGCCGTAGGGCCGGACACCTCGGCTGACCAGCCTGTCGAGACCGACCTCCGGTCGTGGGTGGTTCCCTTCTGCGAGTCATCTGCGGATTTCTTGAGGCACTGGGAGGAACTGGACGGGGAGAGCGACTGGCTGTCCCTGGCCGAGGATATCGACACGTCGATGTCGGGGTATCTCGAGTCCCTCAACGCGATGGAGACACCATCCTTTGCCGCGGACGAGTGGGTGGAGTTCCTCGATGTCATCGCAGAGCAGGCCGCCGAGGCTCGCACCGCGCTGGAAGAAGTGCGGGAGATGGAGCCAGATGAGCTCGAGCGGGATCTCAACCTCCACCCTTCGGTGGACTTGGTGGGGCCGGCCTGGTTCTTCATCGGCTCGTTCGTGCAGGGATCCGAGCTGCAACTGGGATCCACCATTGGTGGTCCGGACAGCGAGATGGACGCCGGGGCGAACTTCATCCCGGCCTGCGACGAGTTGAGCGAGATCTGGTGGGACTGGATGTACGGGTGACCGTTCCCGTTCTGCCCCGTCGGGTTGTAACGCTCGTCATGTGCCTGACGCTCCTGGGCTGCATCCCGGGGATGGAGCCAAAGGTACCGGGGCTAGATGTTGTCAACAATACAGAAGAGCCTTTGGTGGTCGGTCTGGAGGCAAGCGATCCTGGGGATCTCCGACATGATCACATTGACTTGCCTGAGATCGCTCCAGGCTCCCAGGCTGTCGTATCGGCTGGTGGCGGACCTTGGGGCGATCGCACAGCGGGTATCTGTCTCGGCCGTCCGATCATCGCGAGAAACCCGGCAGGTGAGGAGGTGGATCGTCTCTCTGCGGGTACCTGCTGGAATGACAGCTTTCTGTGGGTCATTGGCGAGCCATCCCCAGGTTCTGAGTCTGCGGAGGAGCAGTAGTGAGACGACCGTCCATTCGGAGGAAGCACCGGCGCCTCATCGCCTTGGCGACTTGGCTGATCGTGCCTGGCTGCGTCTGGGGTGGGAAGTCCAGCGAGGCTGACATCTATGTCGCGAACCAGACCGACGAGTCGCTGTTCATCACGTATGGGGAGTCATCGGCCGAGGCGGCGAAGGCTGACCGGCACCCGCGTGAGCTGGAGATCACCAGAGGAGCCATCGACCCGATCTCGTTCAGCCCGGTAGGGGAGGGCAACGGGTCGGTGTGTCTCGGTGTGCCCCTGGTGGCGCGTAGCCAAGCGGGGGTCGAGGTGGATCGCCTCGAGACCGGCACATGCTGGGCAGACGACTTCCTGTGGGCCGTCGGTGAGCCCTTTTCGGTCACCGAGGCGACCACGCCATGAGAAGTGCGGGACATCTGGAGGAACTGGATGTACGGGTGACCGTTCCCGCTCTGCCGCGTCGGGTTGCTGTGCTCGTCGTCTGTCTGACGCTCCTGGGCTGCATCCCGGGGATGGAGCCCGAGAGAGCATCATTCGTGGTCTTCAACCAGACAGAGGATTCCCTGTTCTTGACAAGTGGCTCGGAGGAGCTTGGTTCGGACAAAGCCGGCCAGGATCCTGTTGAGGAGGCCGAAGTCTTGCCCAAGACGCTGGCAGGCACCTTTCCTTATGTCAGTTCAGATTGGGGTAGCACCTCTGCCGGTGAGTGCTTGGTCGAGACGATCATTGCGAGAGATGCAGCGGGCAATGAGGTGGCTCGGCTCTGGGCGGGCACCTGCTGGAATAGGAGCTTCCGGTGGGCCATCGGTGAGCCACCCGTGGAAGATGTGCCGAGGCAGGGGCAGTGATAGGGCGGTCGGTTCGGGGGGGGCGGGGCCATCTCATCGCCTGTGTGATGTGGCTGGTGTTGTTGGCCTGCGCGTGTGGAGTAGAGCGAACCGAGGCTGAGATCGACATCGACAACCGTACGGACGAAGCGCTGTTCATCACCTATGGGGAATCGTTGAGTGACGCGGAGGAAGCAGACCGCCATCCCAGGGAGTTGGAGATCGCTGCTGAGACCATTCACCTGACGTCGATCATGCCCACGGTCCAGCCTGAGCGGTCGGAACGCGGGTGCCTCGTAGCGCCGCTGGTGGCGCGGAACGCTGCGGGGGTGGAGGTGGCTCGTTTCGAGTCAGGCACCTGTTGGGCGGACCAGCTCCGGTGGGTGATCGGTGCGTACCCGCCGGTCACCGAGCCGACCACGCCATGAGGATCGCGGCTCGGTACGGCGGTCGACGCCGGTACAGTGCCGGTGACGGAACCTCGACCGCTCACCGCCGCCCACCACGTGGGCCGCTCCCTCCTCGGTGCCTCCCTCGTCCTGGCCGGTCTGGCCCACCTCACCTGGGCCCGATCGGAATTCCTGGCACAGGTGCCCGACTGGGTCCCCCTGCCCGCGGACCTCGTCGTGGTGCTCTCGGGCTTGGTCGAGATAGTCCTCGGCGTGTCGCTTCTGGGCCTGCCCCGCTTTGGCGTGCCGCTTGGGTGGGTGACCGCAGCATTCTTCGTGGCCATCTTCCCGGGCAACATCTCCCAGTACGTCGACGGTGACGCTGCCTTCGGGCTCGACACCGACGGCGCCCGAGCGCTGCGCCTGGCGTTCCAACCTGTCCTGGTGTCCTTGGCGTTGTGGTCGACGGGTGCCTGGTCAGCGTGGCGGGCCCGTCCGCGTCGGAGTGCCGAACAGGCCAGCTCAGGTCGGAGGTGACGGGTCCAGCCGTCAGTGGTGGTGTTCGCGCAACCACCAGTTCCCGCCGAGGTGCTCGATCCCCCAGGGCGAGGGGTGGGGCTCGCCTGAAGGGCTGTAGACGTAGGTGAACGAGGTGAACACCTCACTGTGGATCTCGTACTCGACAGCGGCAGTGGCAGGATCGCAGTGGCCTTCGGCTGTGCATTCCGCGCGGACGTCCACCCAGTCGATATCCAGGATCCCGACCCTTCTTCGGTGGTCGATGTGCTGCCTGCCGCGGGTGGCGAGCAGATCCTCGTCGACGCTGGCGAGGACTTGCCGGGCGTCGGCGGTGATCGCTGAGTTGCTGAGATGGAACCGGGAGTGACTCGCGGCGTCCCAGGAGTTGAAGGCCGCCAGCGTTACGAGGGCGACAGGACCGAGAAGCCACTGGGCCACCGATCGGCTCGTGAGCGCGAAGCGTCGACGATTGAGAAGGACGAGAAGCCGGACCAGCCAGACGATGCTCATCACGAACAGCGCGACCAGTGTCGCAAGAGACAAGAAGACGTTTCCGTACGAGTCGATGTCAGTGAGGAGGTACGCGCTCCAGATGCACACGAGCCAGACGGTCAGTCCGAAGACGAAACCCGGTGGACGGTTCCAGATAGCGGTGCCGTAGGGGAACTCCTGGCGGAGGCTTCGGGAGACGCCGAGGAAGACAGCGAAGCCCCCGACGAACCCGACTGCTGCCCAGAGCGGACCGACGTAGGTGGGGAGCTCCGTTGCCCCAGAGGGCAGCAGGACGAGGCATGTGATGGTGGTGAGCCAGGCAGCGGCAAACCCAGCGCCCAGCGCGAGCGCGCCAGCCAGGACCAGGCGCGGCCATGCCACCGACATCGTGAGTGCAGCGTCGTCAGCTTGGGACGGCACCGCGTTCTCGACGCTGTGGCGTGCGATGCCCGTTGACAGTAGTGCCAGCAGTCTGTCCCGCAACGGCGGGAGGTACATGAGCGCGTTGTGGTTCCGAGCGATCTCAGCCGAGGTGCGATCAGAGGCCCAGCACTGCCCGGAGCCCGTCATCGATTGCCCTGACGAGCACCGGTGGGAGCCGTCCCACACCCTCCACCAGCCACGATCGATCGACCAGCTCCAACCCGAGGGGCACCGCCACGGAGTGCTTGGGCAGTCCGGTCACGGAGGAGTCGAGGAACACGTTGCCTGCGAGGCCGGCCCGGTCCAGGTTCGAGGTGAGCGGTACCACGTGGGTCTGCCACACCTCGGCGCTGAGGACGTCTTCGGAGGAGACCACGACGCAGGGTCGACGCTTGTCGAGCTCTGCCCACCAGACCCCACCCCGCGCTACCACGGCGCGTTGCGCTCCATGCGCCTACCGATGGCGAGGGCGTCGTTGTTGCTCAAGCGTCGGCCACTCGCGCGAGCGTGGCGTCCGCCAGGAGCTGGTGGGCGAACGACGCGCTCGACTGGGCCGCATGCTGGCGTAGCTGCTCGGTCACCCACCGCGAGAAGGGGATCTCGAGGCTGTCGATGATCGGTAGCACGTCGTCGGGCACACTGATGGTCTTGTTGGGCACGTACGTAGTATACGTACGTGCCCACGGGCCTAACCTGACCGGGACCGGTGGCGACGCGGGACGGGAGCCGATGACACCTCGGTTTGAGATGTCGGTCAGAGGTCTTCTACGAGGACCCTGGTCGGGGAGTCGGTCATCGTTCCGTCTCCGAGTTGCCCACGGGAGTTGTTGCCCCAACAGCGGACGCTGCCGTCGCTGCCTCGCAGGGCACAGGTGTGGACGTCCCCGGTTGCGAGCTGTGAAGCCCCTGCGATGCCGGTGACGGTGACGCGGGTCGACGAGTCGGTGGTGCCACCGTCGCCGAGCTGACCGTAGATGTTCCATCCCCAGCAGCGGACGGTGCCGTCACTGCCCCGCAGTGCACAGGTGTGGCCGTAGCCCGCCGAAACGGCGGTGGCTCCCGACAGGCCGGTGACGGTGACCGGAGTGGGTGAGTTGGCGGTGGTGCCGTTGCCCAGCCTGCCGAAGCCGCCGCTACCCCAGCAGCGCACCGAGCCGTCGGTGCTCACCGGCGCGCAGGTGTGCCAGTCGCCGGCATCGGGCGCTCCGGCATCGGACATGCCCGTCACGGTCACACGGGTGGGTGAGTTCGTGGTGGTTCCGTCCCCGAGCTGGCCGCCACCATTGAAACCCCAGCATCGGAGGGTGGCCGAGCTGTGGCGGGCACAGGAGTGGTAACCGTCGGCGGTGATGGCAGTCGCACCCGAGACGCCGGTGACCATGACGCGCGTGGATGAGTTGGTGGTGGTGCCGTTGCCGAGTTGGCCCTGTGCGTTGAGTCCCCAGCAGCGGACGGTGCCGTCGCTGCCCTTGAGGGCACACGTGTGCTCCTCGCCGGCTGCGATGGCGGAGGCCCCTGCTACACCCGATACCGCCACGCGGCCGAGCGACGAGGTCGTGGTGCCGTTACCGAGTTGGCCGTCGTCGTTGCGTCCCCAGCAGCGGATGGTGCCGTCACTGCCACGCAAGGCGCAGGTGTGGGCCACGCCCGCTGTGATGGCGGTGGCACCGTTGATGCCCAGCACCGTGACCGGGACCGAAGAGTCGGTGGTGGTGCCGTCGCCGAGCTGTCCTGCGTCGTTGGATCCCCAACACCGGACGCTGCCCGTGGTGAGCAGAGCGCAGGTGTGGGACGAACCGGCGGTGATGGCCACGGCTTCACCCGGTCCGGGAATGACCAGGTCTCGCAGCGTTCCGGTGCCTGCCTCCGCCGTCGTGGGGGTGATTCCCAGGCATGCGGACATCACGAGCCCCAAGGCAACGAGCAGGCGCCCTCTATGCCGGCTGCGCCCGCTCGTCTCGCCGCCGCCTACACCAGAGTGCTTTGTCATGGCACATCTCCCTCGCCATTGCCACCAACATCTGTTGGGCATTGGGTCGAGTGGTGGTGCCCCGCCTGAGCCCGCGTCGATGGTTACAGGTGGCGCCCGGATCGTCAAACATCGGTGCCGGTCGTACCCGTCCACGGCTGCCTCGACGAGGGCTCAGGCGGGGCATGACCGGTTGGGGCTCAGAGCCCGGGCTTCAGGCCGGGGCGGCCACCATGGAGGTGCTGGTCGGCTCCTGGTCCGCGGCGGCGCTCTCCCGGGCCAGGCGGGCGTCGCGGCGGGCACCCAGGCGGCGGCGAGACACCGCGGAGCGCTTGGAGCGGTCGCGGGGTGGGGGAACCTGGATGGTGGGTTCCTCGGGGAGGGGCACCCCACGGCGGGCGTCGATGGCACCCCGCACCAGCAGGGCGACCAGGTGTAGGCCCTGGGTGAGCAGCGATCGGTAGATCTTCCAGCGGTCCGGCGAGCGCCACAGGTACTCGGCGAAGGACCGCTCGCCCAGCAGGCCCACGAACTCGGCGATGTCGTCGCCGGTGAGCACGATGATGTAGTCCCAGGTCATCGGCTCGGTCATGGTCCCGCTGATGTACAGGTTCTCGCCGCTCTTGACGGTGGTGCCGTCGGCCAGGCGCAACGCCACGGTCCGCTTGCCCAGTCCTTTCGATCGGAACTCCATCAGCCAACCAGTCCCTTCGTTCGTGCTTCGGTGACGAAGCCGGGTTCGTTCCACCAGCGCTCCAGACCCAGGTCGTCGGCCACCACGCCCGCGGCGTTGTAGCCCCCGGCCAAGAGCACCATTCCCCCGGGCCACACGCTGGCCCCGGCCACGTACAGGTTCTCGATCGGGGTGCGGTACGACGAGCAGTCGGGGTTGGGCCGGTTGGACAGCATCTGGGTGGCCACGTAAGCCCCGTGCTTGATCGACCCGCGTTGCATGGACGGCAGGCGCACCGCGGTGTGGGCGGGGTGGTTCACGTAGCTGCGGATCACGGTGGTGTCGGCCAGGTTGGGGGCGTACTCGCCCCAGGTGTCGAGCACCTGGCGGGCGATCTCGTCCTCGCGCCCGACCCAGGGACCGTCGGTGGGTTCGAAGGGCGCCAGGCCCTCCCAGCAGCCCACCACCGCCCCGGGCTCGACGTCGATCGGGGCCTGCATGGGATCGAAGTCGGTGAGGGTCATGGCCGAACCGATCGGGTGGAACTCGCCCCGCTTGACCCCGGCGATGTGCTCGAGGAGCTCGTCGAGGGTCTCGACGCCCATGATCTTGATCAGGGCCCGGTCGGCGTCGGGATCGAAGGCGGCCGCGGCCAGCTCGGGCCGGCGGTCCAGCGCGTAGTGGACGTTGAGCAGGCTGGTCGACTCCCACTCCCAGGCCTTGGTGCGGTCCACCAGGGCGGGGGAGACCTGGCGGCAGGTGTCCTCGCCCAAGAGCTGGAGGAAGGTGGTCTGGGGGTCGGTGGTGGCGATCACCGTGAGGCTCTGGATCTCCTGGCCGCCGGCCAGGCGGACCCCAACTGCGCGGCCCCCGTCGGTGAGGATGGCCTCCACCTCGACGGCGCGTTCGATGCTGACCCCGTTGTTGTTGGCGAAGCGGGCCAGGGCCCCGGCGAGCTGGTGGGAGCCGTTGGCGATCACGCTGGCGTGCAGGATGCGCTGGTAGAAGAGCGGGAGGAGGAACCCGAGGCCCGCCTCGGGATCCATGCCGTACATGGTGCCGATGGCCATGATCGCCGTCTTGAGAAGCTCGTTCTCTAACCCGGCGGTCTCCAGCGTCTCGATGAAGGTCTCCTCGGCCATCTCGTTGACGACCTGGCCCACGTCGCTGTCCTCGTAGCTGACGGCCATGTCCAACAGGGGCATGGGCAGCGAGAAGGTGGCGGGGATTAGCGCCTCCTCCACGATCGTGTACCAGTCCTCCATCACTTCGACGTACGCGTTGGCGTCGTCGGTGGAGAACCGGGCGATGCTGGCCGCGGTGCGCTCGATGTCCGCGTAGAAGGTCATGGCCCGCCCGTCGCGGGTCACGATGCTGGCGGCCACCTCGGGTTGGCGGTAGCGACAGCCCCAGCTCTCCAGAGCCAGGTCCTCGTAGGCGGGGGCCTTGTCCATCATCAACATCAACTTGGCGTGGGTGTTGAAACGGAAGCCCGACCACTCCTCGGTGATCAACCCGCCGCCCAGTTCGTGGTGGCGGTCCACGATGAGCACCTTGGCGCCGGCCCGGCCCAGGTAGCAGGCGGCCAGCAGCCCGTTGGGTCCGCCGCCGATGATGATGACGTCGTAGGTGGCGTCGGGAACGGTCACGGGATCAGCCCTCCTGGCTCGATGCCACGCGAGGCCAGCACCTCGCGCCCGGACTGGAGGGCCTGGTGGTTCCACCAGTCCTGGTCGGCGCGGACGCCCAGATCCTCGGCCACGACGGTGGCGGCCACGTAGCCCGCACCCAGGGTGGTGGTGCCGAAGGGCCAGATGGAGTTGGACAGGTACAGGTTGGGGAACGGTGTGCGGGGTGCCCCGCAGCCCGGGAAGGGTCGGTGGGTGCCGTACCACTTCAGACCCACCGCCCCCGAGGTGGTGGAGCCCATCACCTGGCTCGGGTTCTTGCGCTCGTAGTCGAGGGGCGAGTTGCAGTAGCGGGCGACGACCGAATCCATCATCTCCGGGTTGTACTCGGCCAGCAGGGCGTCGATCTTGTCGCCGTAGTCCTCACGGATGGCGTCCCAGGCACGGGGCCCGCCGTGTTCGGGAAGCTTGTAGGGGACATTGGCCCACGACATCACCGTGTACTGGCCGGGCGGGGCCTGGGTGGGGTCGGCCAGCGCGTAGCCCTGAACCGACAGGCCCGACACGATGGGCGGGTCGGGCAGGATGTCGTTCTCGAGGCAGTGCCGCAGCCGGCGGATGTCCTCGACGCTGTCGATGCCGTAGTTGAACCCGTAGCCCGTGTCGAGGCCTTCGGGGTAGCCCTCCCAGCGGGGGGGACGGTCGAGCACCCAGTAGTTGCAGAACAGCACCGTCTCGTCGTTCTTGTAGGCGTCGACACCTTCGCGCACCCAGTCGGGGAGCTTGTCCTCGCCCACCAGTTGGCGGAAGGTGGGGTGCGCCGACAGGTTCGAGACGACCGCCCGGCGGGCCCGCACCTCGGCTTCGGGGAAGGCGGCGTGGGGGGAGAGCACCACGCCGGTCACCTCGTCGCCCTCCATCGTGAACTGCTCGACGGGGCAGCCGGTGAACAGGCGCCCGCCGGCGGCCGCGAACGCCGAGCACAGGGCGTGGGTGAGGGCGTGGCTTCCGCCCCGGCAGGTCCAGGTCACGCTCTGGACGCACTGCAGTATGGGGAACACCAGCGGCATGACCGTGGTCAGGCCCCGCTCCCAGGGGTGGGACCCCGACATGACGCAGTTGGCCAGGGTGGCGGTGCGGATCCGCTCGTCCTCGTAGATTGCCTCGGCGAATTCGATGGCATCCAGCTCGTGGGCGTTCTCGGGGATCTCGGGGATGATGGCCCGCAGCATCGTGGCCAGCCCGCCCTCGGCGGTGATGTCGTCGGGCCCCTGGGTGGGCGGGGTGAACTGCATCTGGTGCAGGGTCATGTCCATCATCGGACCGACCAGGTTGTAGGCGGCCTTGAACACGTCGGCGTCGTGCTGGTTGATCGACGCCCAGTGCTCGTACTGGCGGCGGGGGTCCCACGAGTGGAACATGACCGCCGAGCGGTCCCGGAAGGGGTGGAACATGCCCCACTCACCGGAGGTGAGCATCTCCAGGCCGAACCGCTCCAGTTCGAGGTCGCCGTAGACCGGTGACCACAAGGTGACCATGTTGGAGGCGCACAGGTTGACCTTCACGCCCGGGTGCATGACCTCTTCGGTGCAGGCGCCGGCGCCGGCTTCGAGCTTTCGTTCGAAGCAGGCCACCGACAGGCCCGAGCGTTGCAGGTAGGTGGCGGCGGTGAGGCCGTTGATGCCTCCGCCGACCACGATCACGTCGTACTCGGCGTCAGGCCCCGGCATCGTCGCTCCTTGCGCGGCCGCCTGCGGCGCCGTTCGCCGTGCTGCGAGCTGTGCTGCGAGCCGTGCTGCGAGCCGTGGTCCCGGCGGCGCTTCCGGCGGAGACCAGGGCGGCGTCGTCCTCGCCGTCTTCGGGGTCGTAGCCCCGGCCGCCCCATTGCTTGGGAACTGTGACGTCGGTGTCGAGGTCGCGGGAGGGGATGGCCCGCACGGTGTTGACCAGGAACCGCCCGGCGTTGGCGGCCGCGATGCGCACGATGCGACCGAAGGCGGGGTCCCGGGTGACGAAACGCACGGAGTCGGGATGCTCGAGAACGCCGAGGAAGTCGACGACGTCCTCGCCGTCGATCATCACGTTGTAATCCCAGTAGGTGGGGGCATGCATGACCCCGTCGACGACGACCGTGTCGGCGCTTCGGGCGGTGGCCGTGCGCTCACCCAGGGCCATGCTCAGCACCCGGCGTCCCAGTCCCTTGGACCAGAGCTCCATACGTCCCCCTCGGGGTCATAGGTTAGTGACAGTAACCTAAGTCTACTAACTCAGGGGACATCTGTCCACCACCCCGACTGCGACCGCCTGCGGGGAGGGAAGTCGTCCCGCTTCAGGTGCCGGTTCCGGAGCGCTGGATCTCGGGGGCCAGACCCACCGCGGCCCAGGCTCCGAAGCGCAGCAGCTCGTCGAGGGAGGGCCAGGGGAAGTCGGGGTTGGAGATCATGAGCGAGGTGAGGCCGTGGATGCTGGCCCAGAGGGCACAGGCCACGGTGAAGGGATCGGACTCGGGGAAGATGCCCTGGTCCATGCAGGACTGGACCGCTCCTGTGATCAGCTCGAAGGTCTGGGCTGGGCTGGTGGCCATCGACCGGCTGGTGGAGGCACCCGGCTTCTGCATGAACAGGATGCGGTAGGGCTCGGGGTGGGCCAGGCCGTACTGGATGTAGGCGCGGCCCTGGGCGATCAGCTGCTTGAGAGGGTCGGCGCTGCCGGCGTCGTCGGCGGCGCCAGCGGTGGAGTCCGCGAACACGAGGGCCTCGAGGAAGCTGTTGAAGTGCCGGGCGCACACCTCCAACATGAGGGCGTCCTTGTCGTCGAAGTGCAGGTAGATGGCCGGTGGCGTGCATCCCACCCCGTCGGCGATCGCCTGGATGGAGACAGCCGCCTCGCTGCCGGCCTCCAACAGCAGGCGGTCGGCCACCTCGAGGATCTCCTCGCGTAGCTTGTCGCCCTCACCACGCTTGGCTCGGGGACGCTGGCGCTTGGTGCTCACGACGTTGTCCGGATCTGGTACCTGGAGATCATGCCGTCATGTTACTCCCCCTAACTTAATGACTTCACCATCCTCCGCAAACCGTCGGTTCCAGTAGTCCCTTTTGGGCACCTGTGGCCGACAGAATGCGCGGGGGAGGGGGGTCGGTCAAACCGTCGGTTCCAGTAGTCCCTTTTGGGCACCTGTGGCCGACAGAACGCGGGGGAGCTGCCGACCGAATGCGGGGGAGCGGGGAGCTGCCGACCGAATGCGGGGGAGCGGAGCGGGGAGCATGGGGACAGATCAGCGCACCATGGGAGGCGGTTGGTCGAGGGCCTCGGTGTGCATGGCCAACACCCGAGCAACGGCCTCGGCGACGGGCCGGTCGCTCACCACTGCCAAGAGCCCGGCGTTGGCCAGGCCGGCCAGTCCGTGCACGGTGCTCCACGCCGACAGCACGAGGTCTTCCAGGTCACGACCGGGTGCCCAGCCATCACCCTGGTGGTCACGCACCGCGGTGACCAGCGCATCGAACGCGTCGGCCGCCGCCCTCAGGTGGGCTTCGTCTCCCGGGCGCAGCAGGTCGGAGCGCCACATGACCTCGAAGTGGGCCTGGTGACTCGTGGCGAAGCGCACATAGGCCACCCCGGCGGCCACCAGAGGGCCTCGGCGCCCCGGCCCCGGACCCGGCCCAGCATCCCCGTCCCCAGTCGCTTCCCGGATCGCCGAACCCAACAGCAAGAAGCCTTCGGTGGCCAGAGCGGTGAACAGGCCGGCCTTGTCGCCGAAGTGGTGCGCGGGCGCGGCGTGGGAGACACCGACGCGACGGGCCACCTCGCGCAAGCTCACCGCAGTGGGACCCAACTCCTCGATGGCCGCGGCGGTGGCGTCGAGCAGTGCGCGGTGGAGGTCGCCGGCGAAGTAGGTGGGGTTGCGGCCCCGTTCGGTGGTCGGGGTGGTCGGGGTGGTCGGGGTGGTCGGGGTGGTCACGTCGGTCGGGGATGACGGCAGCGGGCTTGACATTGGAAACCTGGTCGCTAGATTGACAGTGTCAATCTAGCAGGGGCCGTTGCGGCCCCAAACGATGCGAGGTGGCCATGCCCGACGTCACGACCCCCCAGGCCGGCGTTCCCGACGAGTCCTACGACGTGGTCGTGGTGGGCTCGGGGCCCGGAGGCCTCACCAGCGCCGCTTACCTGGCAGCTTGCGGCCGACGGGTGCTGGTGCTCGAAGCCCACGACATCGCCGGTGGCAACTCCCAGGTGTTCCGCCGTCACCACGAGGGTGCCACCTACGAGTTCGACGTGGGACTGCACTACCTGGGCGACTGCGGCGAGCGGGGGCTCTTCCCCTCGATCTTCGGTGCCCTGGGAGTGGGCGACCGCATCGAGTACGCCGAGCTGGATCCCGACGGCTTCGATGTCGTCCGCCTACCCGAGATGAGCTTCCGGGTCCCCACCGGGTGGGACAACTACCGCGACCGCCTGGTCGAGACCTTCCCCGACGACGAGGCCGGCATCGACCGTTGCATCTCCACGCTGCGGGCCGTGTCCCAGGAGTTCCGCCTGACCCTCCTGCCGGGTACCGAGACTCCTGTCTTTGACGAATGGGGCAACCGCACCATGGCCGAGCTGTTCGCCTGGAGCGATGTCTCACCCCTCTGCGAGGCCGTCCTCTATCACTGGGGCGGCCTCTACGGCTCGGCGCCCTCCCAGACGGTGGTCTCCATCCACGCCATGCTCGTCGACCACTACATGGAAGGCGCCTACTACCCGGTCGGTGGCGGCCAGGTGTTCCCCGCCCGCCTTGTCCAGGTGATCGAGGCCCTGGGCGGCGAGGTGCGCACCTGCACCCCCGTCGATGAGATCTGCGTGGTCGACGGTGCCGTCACCGGTGTGCGCACTGCCCAGGGAATGATCAGCGCTCCGACGGTTGTCTCCAACGCCGACTACAAGCGCACCGTGCTGGAGTTGGTGGGGCCCGAACACTGGAGCGAGGCGGCGGTTCGCCGGGCCCGGGAGTCGATCATGGCGGTCGGTCTCATCGTGGCCTACGTGGTGGTCGACATCGATCTGGCCTCGTCACGAACGGTGTGCAACGAGGGACTCTTCCCCACCTCGGATCTCGAGGCCTACTACCAGGCGCTCGAGTCCGGCGAGTTCCCCGAGGATCCGTTCGTGTTCGTGGCCATGGCATCGGCCAAGGACCCGGGCAATCCCCACCTGTGCCCACCCGGACACACCAACTTCCAGCTGATGACCCTGGCGCCCCGGGGCTACTCGTTCTGGGGAGTCGAAGACGGCCCCACCCATGGCGTCAAGTACAGGCGCAACCCGGTCTACCGCGACCGCAAGGAGTGGATCACCGAGAAGCTGATCGAGGGCGGCGAGAAGCTGCTCGGCCCCTTCCGCGACCACATCGTCCACCTGGAGACCGCCACACCCCTCAGCCAGGAGCGCTATACCCGCTCCACCGAAGGCACCTCCTACGGGCTGCGCTTCGAGCCCGGTCAGGCCAACAAGGATCGCCCCGCGCACCGCACCGAGATCGACGGCCTCTACCTCGTCGGAGCCAGCACCCTCACCGGCCACGGAATCGCCGGCGCCATGGTCGGCGGAGTTGTCTGCGCCGGAGACATCGTGGGTCGCCCGCTGCTCGTCGAGTCGGTGCTGGGCACCACGCTGGTCGACCCCACGGTCATCCCCCCCGATCCGGCCGACTTCGATCCGGTCGAGGTGAGCCGAGGCACCGACCTGGCCGCCCGGCGGGCCGAAGGCCGTGCCGCCCGGGCCGCGGCCCGCGAGGTGGCACCCGTCGCCTGACGTCGGACCGCGGGCAGAGCCCCGTGTGAGCCTCGGTGGCCCCTGTGTGGCCCTCGGTGGCCGTCGTGTCGCCCGCCCGTGTGGCAGGGTTGTGGCGTTGCGGCGGAGGGGGCCGGACACGAGGGGGTGACCGTGGACGCCACGGGAGCACGACATCGGTTGGTCGCGGCACTCATGCTGCTGGTCTTGGTCGCCGCGGCTTGCGGCGGCGGTTCGTCTGACAGCGACTGCTCGGGCCCGGACTGTCCCGACGCCGGGGCTTCCGGTGGAGATGGAGGCGCTGGAGGTGGCGGGGACGACACCGAAGATGATCAGGGCGGCGGGGGCACGGGTGGGGGACCTGCCGACGTGGTCTTCCCGCCCGACGGGCCGCCGCAGTCTGGTGGCACGCTGGTCTACGGCCTGGGCAGCGAGACCGACGGGTGGATGCCCACCACCTCACGATGGGCTGTGGACGGAACGACGGTGGCCATGGCCATCTTCGACCCTCTGGCCGCCTTCGACGCCGATGGCGGATGGGCTCCATACCTGGCCGAGTCCTTCGTTCCGAACGCCGACTTCACCCTCTGGACCATCACCTTGCGCCCCGGAGTCGAGTTCCACGACCGAACACCGCTCACGGCCCAGTCGGTGGCCACCAGCCTGGACGCCCACCGCACGTCGGCGCTGACCGCCCCAGCCCTGTCACTGGTCGAGGACATCCGGGTCACAGGCGACCTGACCCTGGAGGTGGTGATGTCAGAACCCTGGGCGGTGTTCCCGGTGATGCTCACCGGTCAGGCGGGGGTGGTCCCCGCCCCTGTGATGTTCACCGACGCCGAGGCCTCACGTAACCCCGTGGGCACCGGCCCGTTCCGGTTCGTCTCCTGGGAACCCGATTCGTCCCTGGTGGTGGACCGCAACCCCGACTACTGGCAGACCGACTCCGAAGGGAACCAGCTTCCATACCTGGATGGGATCGACTTCCGTCCCCTTCCCGACGAGTCGTCGCGGGTGGCGGGAATCGAGACCGGCCAGGTGCACATGGTCCACACCGTCGACGTCGGATCCATCAGCCGCTTCCGGGACATGGCAGCCGCCGGTGACCTCCAGATGGTCCAGCAGCGCGAGTTCGGAGAAGTCAGCTTCGTGCTGTTGAACCTGGCGGCACCTCCCTTCGAGGATCCTGTGGCCAGGAGGGCGGTCGTGGCGGCCACCGACCCGGATACCTGGGTGGAGGTGATCGGCGAAGGGCTCACGACACCTGCCGACAGCATCTTCCGGCCCGCCAGCCCCTGGCATGCGGGCGACGTCGGGTATCCGGGCTACGACCCCGAGGCGGCTCGGAGCCTGGTGGCCGAGTACGAAGACACCCATGGTGAGCCCCTGACGGTCCGCCTGGCCGTCCTGGCCAGCGCCTCGTCACGCGAGAACGGCGAGTTCCTCCAGGCCATGTGGGGTGAGGTGGGAATCGAGGTCGAGGTGGCGCCCACCCAGGCAACGACCTACATCCTCGACGCCGTCACCGGGAACTACCAGGCCGCGGTGTGGGGTCAGTTCGGTTCACCCGATCCCGACATCGAGCACGTGTGGTGGCTCAGCTCGTCATCGGCTCCGCTGGGTGATCTCAGCCTCAACTTCCCCCGCAACGAGGATCCCGAGCTCGACGCCGCCCTGGCCCGGGCCCGGGCCACCGACGATCCCGACGCCCGCCGAGCGGCCTACGCCGACGTGCAGGCAAGACTGGCCGAGGATCTGCCCTATGTGTTCCTCGACTACGTGGTGCCCGTCAAGGTGGCCGCTCCCGAGGTGCGGGGCATGCTCCAAGACACCCTGCCTGGTGGGGAACCGTCGTTGCCCATGGGGGGGCCGGGCAGCTTCAGCCTGGTGTCGCGCCTCACCCAGACCTGGCTCGAGTCGTGATCCTGGGCCTTCGTCCGGCCGGCCTGATCCTCCTGGTTTCCGCTGTGATGTCGGGAGTGACCTTGGCGGAGTCCGACCGGTCCGATGCAGGGCTCTTCCCGCGATCCGAAGAGGTGGTCTCGAAGGCCGAATGGCCCAGCGCATGGGAAGCCGTGCAGCAGCTCGGCCCGGGAGTGAACCTCGGAAACGGCTTCGAGGCTCCCGTCCCAGGATCGTGGGGGGTGGACGTGGACGAGGCGCTCGTCGAGGCGGCTCGAGCGGGAGGGTTCGAGACGATCCGGTTCCCGGTGCGGTTCAACGCCCATGCGCTCGATGAAGCCCCGTACACGATCGACGCCGCGTTCCTGGCCCAGGTCGACGCGATCGTGGAAGCGGCCCTCGAGCGTGACCTGACCATCATCGTGGACCTGCATCACTACGACGAGCTCCATGCCGACCCGGTCGGCCACCATGACCGCTTCCTCGCGTTGTGGCACCAGCTGGCCACCCACTACGCCGATGCTGCGCCCGAGGTGTGGTTCGAGCTGTTGAACGAACCCCACGGCAAGCTCAACGACCCCGAGGTGTGGAATCCGCTGGCAGCAGAGGCGCTGGCCGTGGTGCGGGCCACGAACCCCACACGGATGGTGATGATCGAAGGGGGCCTCTACGCGCACTCGACGCGCCTGTCCGAGCTGGAGGTACCCGACGACCCCTGGGTGGTCGCCTCCTTCCACACCTACGATCCCTTCCCCTTCACGCACCAGGGGGCTTCCTGGGTTCCGTTCAGCGATGGCTGGCTGGGAACGCGCTGGGAACGCACCCAGGCCCAGATCGACGCATTGCATCGTGGGTTCGACCGTGCCTCGGCCTTCTCTGAGCGCACCGGGGTGCCGGTCGTGTTGGGGGAGTACGGCGCCTACGAGGCGGCTCCCTACGAGGACCGGCTGGCATGGACCGACGCGGTGGGGTGTGTGGCCGACCAGCACCACGTACCTGCCATCTACTGGGAACTGGCGGCGGGATTCGGGATGTGGGACGTACCCAGTGCCACCTGGGACACACCTCTGCGGGACGCCGTCCTTCCACCCCGATCACAGCCTTGCGACCGCTCGGTGAGCGCGACGACCACGACGACGACCACGACCAGCACGACGAGCACGACCACCGATACGACGGCAACCACCGGCACCACGGCAACCACCGATACCACCGTGACCACAGGCCCACCGACATCACAGAAGAGCACCGGCCGTACTCCCGTCGGCCGTCCCGTGGTGGTGGCACCGACCTTTGCGGGGTGAGCGAGTGGTCGAGCGAGTGGTCGAGCGAGGGTGGGCCTGATCGGGCAGGCCCGCCGGAGGGGACTCAGCGGGCCTGGCGATCCTCGTGGCGGAGTGCCAGCACCGTCCACAGACCTCCGGCGAAGTCACCCAGACCGAAGGCCATCACCACCCCCGGGATCCAGCCGGCAGCCCAGAACACGGCCATGAACAACGGGACGGACAGACGGGTGGCTGTGGTCAGGCGGAAGAAGGGTGTTACTCCCATCTTGGCCAGGTTCACGTAGTACCAGCCCAGGAAGGTGACGACCATGCCCATGATCCGCAACCAGCCCGTGCCTTCGTCTTCCAGGCCGAAGAGGTCGAGAGCCACGCCGGGAATGGTCATGAGCACCAGGCCGTCGAACACGACGTACCACCCGAACAGGAACATCGAGATGCCCGAGGGGGACAGCTCTCGCCACGGTGGACCGGTGAACAGCGGGGGCGTCCACACCGAACCCCGGTGACCGGTCGGGGTGGTCGCCGCGCTCGTCGCGGTTGAGGTGCTAGGGGTGGCCACGGCGGGTCACGCTAGGGGACGGCACGACGGCCGGCAACGACGGCCGGCAGGTGGGCTATGGGCCGGCCCATGGCCCTTCGCGGTCAGGGCACGTCATCTGTGGGGAACCAGGGCGGGCGTTGACCTTCGGCCCGCAGGTCGGCCGCTTCCTCGGCCGAGACCACCACCGGCGAGCCGTCGGGGTTCTCTCCCACGACCACGCCCGAGTTGCGCAGCGCCTTGAGGGCCCGTGCGCGCTGCCGTTTGGTCTCGAGGCAGACGATGGCGCAGTTGCCGCATGTCGTGTGTGTGTCGTGGGAGTTGCGGGCCAGGATGCCCTGCTTGGAGAACTCGTAGCCCTCTACCGGTTCGCTCAGGCGCATGAAGTTCGGCTGGTCCGGGTTCTCGGCCAGGTAGTTGAGACGAGGTGCCAACAAGGTCACGAAGAGGCTCTCGGCTTCGGCATCGTCCTCGGGCACCTCGAACAGGCTGGGCGCCAGGGTGGACCACTGGCCGTCGCTGCTCAGGCCCGTGAATCCCCCACAGCACAGCCCGCACCGAGCATGGGAACGCTTGGCGGCATGGGTGATCTCGCGACCGCCGAGGGTGAAGGTGACGGTCTCGGTGTCGCTCATGAACCGGGTGGGGCAGGCCTGGATGCACAGAGAGCAGCCGTCGCAGGGGTTCGTGTCCAGAGGACCGTCGGCCACGAGGGGGGCTATCGCCAGAACGGTGGTCAGGTAGACGCGGGTGCCCCACTCGGGGGTCATGAGGTTGCCCGACAACCCGATGGCGCCCACCCCGGCTGCGTGTGCCGCGTACCGGTGCGAGAAGTGGGGGAGCATCTTGCCGAGTCGGGTTCCCTTGGCGTACACGCCGTTGGGGGAGATCGCCTGGGCTTGATGTCCCTCGGCTTCGAGGGCGTCGGCCACGGCCAGCCCAGCCTTCCCCAGGATCTGGATGTTCTCGTGGAACTGGTTCCGGTAGGCGCTCGGATCCGTCTTCGACAGGTATCCCATGATGTGGTCTTCGGGCTCGACGACGACCATGGAGATGGCGTGGGTGGCACCTGGCAGCAGGGTGTCCGGGTTGGCTTCGGGTGGACCTTCGAGGTCGGCCCGGGCCGCGATCCCGACCTTGGCCACGCCGTGGCTCAGGGCCACCTCCCGGATGCGTTCGGTCAGCGTGGTCGAAGACAGCGTCTCTGTAGTGGCCGGACCGGGCTTCATGGGCTGACCTCCAGGTAGCGATCGCAAGACCTGAGTATTATTGCAGACCCAATGACACTTGTGGAGGGCTCCGGGCGGTCACAGGCCCTGCGGCTGCTCCTGATCGCGGCGATGGTGATCGGGGGCGTGGTCGGGATGGGGCGGTGCGGGCGTCCCAGCTCGCCCGACGCCGAGGGCACCGGAGACGTCGGGGGGTCAGAGCGCACCAGCGCCCCGTCGTCGGCCACGACCGATGTGGGATCCCCGGTGCGGGTGGCCCCCCGGAGGGTCGAACCCATCATCCCGTCCACCCGTGTGGAGGTGGAGGGATGGCTGGCGGTCCTCGAGGTGGCGCCCGAGACCGACCCGGGGGGTTACGACCGCGACCGGTTCCCCCATTGGAGTGTCCAGGACGACGGCTGTGACACCCGCGAACGGGTTCTGTTGGACGAGGCGATCGGAGCGGTCCAGGTGGACATCGGTTGCACGATCGTGGCCGGCGACTGGCGCTCGCCCTATGACGGGGTCGAGATCGATGACACCACCGAGGTGCACGTCGACCACCTGGTGGCACTCCACGAGGCCTGGCAGTCCGGTGCGGCCGCATGGGACGAGGCCAGTCGGGAGGCCTTCGCCAACGACCTGGGGTACCCCGGGTCGCTGGTGGCGGTGAGCGCGGCGTCCAACCAGTCCAAGGGGGACCGTGACCCGGGGGAGTGGCGACCACCCCGGGCTCAGGCATGGTGTCGCTTCGCCACCGACTGGGTTGCGGTCAAGTACCGCTGGGGCCTGAGCGCCGACCGCGCCGAGATCGATGCCTTGGACGAGATGCTCAGCACCTGTCTTGGTGGCCGCGGAACAGCCGGTGTTGAGGTGGCCCCGTCGGTGGGCGGGGCGCCGGGCTTGACGGGTGGAACCTCGCCTGATGATGCTGCCCACCCATGACCGCACCCGAGGACCGCTCCGAGGTCGCCGGGACCGGCTACCGACAACCCGAGGGTGCGTCCGATGCCCCGGTCGTGGCTGAGGGCGAACCTGACGCCCGTCCGTTCCCTTGGCGTGACGAGCAGGGCACCTGCTTCGGTTGCGGTCCCCGCAACCCCAGGGGACTGGGTCTCGACTTCGTCGTGGTCGGTGACTCGGTGATGAGTTCTTTCGTCCCGCACGAAGACCTCCAGGGGGCCGAAGGGATCGTTCACGGCGGGATGCAGGCCACGATCATCGACGAGGCCATGGGACACGCCTGCTACGTGGACGAGCTACCGGCGCCCGCTTCGCCTGACGCGCCCGACAGCCTCTCGCGTCCACCGGACCTGAACATCGTGACGGTTGAGCTGACGGTGCGTTACCGGCGCCCGATGCGCGTGGGGGAGCCGGCGGTGGTGCGGGCCCGGATGGTCGAGCGACGTGGCCGTCACCGCCGTGTGGACGCCAGCATCGAAGCGACCGACGGCACCGTGCTCACCACCGGACGCGGTCAGTTCCTCCAGCTCTGATCCTGGGCGAAGCTGCGGCTACGCGAGAGCCCCGGCGGACCGGCCACAGCCCCGGCGGCGGGGCCACAGGCTCTGGCGGCGGCCCGGGGGTAGCGTGGGGCCATGGTTCCTGGGGACATGGTGCGTGTGGGGATCCTGGTCGTGGCCTACAACGCCGCGGCCACCCTGCACAAGGTCCTGGACCGCATCCCCCCCGAGTTCCGTCCCCGCATCGAGCGGGTCCTGGTGTCCGACGACGCCAGCAGCGACGCCACCTACCTGGTGGCCAGGGGCTACCAGGCCGTCGACGAGGATCTTCCCCTGACCGTGCTGCGCCAGGCCCACAACCTGGGATACGGCGGAAACCAGAAGGTGGGGTACCAGTGGGCCATCGACCACGACCTCGACGTGGTCGTGCTGCTGCACGGTGACGGCCAGTACGCGCCCGAGCTGCTGCCCGAGATGATCGCCCCCATCGAAGCAGGCCAGGCAGACGCCGTCATGGGGTCGCGCATGATGGACCCCGGCGCCGCCCGCCGGGGCGGCATGCCGCGCTACAAGTACCTGGGCAACCGGGTCCTCACCCGCTTCGAGAACGCGGTCATGGGAACCAATCTCTCCGAGTGGCACTCGGGCTACCGGGCCTACTCGGTGGCCGCGTTGCGGTCCATCCCCTTCGACGCCAACGCCGACGGCTTCGACTTCGACACCCAGGTCATCGTCCAACTGGTCGAGGCCGGCAAGCACATCGTCGAGATCCCCATCCCCACCTTCTACGGGGACGAGATCTCCCACGTGAACGGCATCCGCTACGCCTACGACATCAGCCGCCACGTGGTGGCCTACCGGCTCCAGAAGATGGGGTTCGGGCGGGGCGACCTGGTCTTCGCCACCGACCGCTACGAAGAGAAGCCCAGCACCGACAGCTCCCACGGCCGGGTGGTGGCGGCCCTGGCCGGCCGCACGCCGCGGAGGATCCTCGACCTGGGCTGTCACGACGGCACCATCGCCGAGCGACTGCGGGCCCAGGGTCACCACGTGACCGGGGTCGACCTCGACGAGGCACCCGAGGTGGCCGACCGTGTCGATGTGTTCGTGAAGGCCGACCTGGACGAGGGGCTGCCCCCCCAGGTGGGGGAGGGCTACGACGTGGTCCTGGCCGCGGACGTGCTCGAGCACCTGCGTTCACCCGAGACCCTGCTGCGCCAGGTGCGGGCCTGCATCGATCCCAATGGCACCCTCATCACCAGCGTGCCCAACATGGCCCACTGGTACCCCCGGGCCAAGGTGGTGGCCGGTCGCTTCGACTACGACCGGCGGGGCATCCTCGACCAGGGGCACCTGCGCTTCTTCACCCGCCGCTCCTTCGAACGCCTGGCCCGCGAGTGCGGCTACCGGGTGGTGCGCGCCGAGGCCACGGGCCTGCCCCTCGAGGTCGTCGAGCGCGGCGGTTCGGGCACCGAGGGCTCACCCGGCACCAACCCGGCCCCGGGCGCGCTGCGCCGGGTGGCCCGCGGTGCGGACCGGCTGACGAGGGCGGCGTGGCCCAACCTGTTCGCCTACCAGTGGGTGTTCGAGCTGCAACCCCGGTGAGCCGGGGTGATGACTGGTGCCACGACCATCGTGAGGAGTCGCCCGTGTTGAACCGAATCGACCGAGTGCAGCTGGCGGTACCCGACCGGGCCGCGGCCGCCCGGGGCTGGGTGCAGTTGTTGGGCGCCGCCCACGACCACGACGACCACCTCGACGTACTGGGCGCCCAGCGCAGCTGCTACCGGCTGGGCACGGGCTGGGTCGAGCTGCTCGAACCCGACGGGCCGGGACCGGTGGCCGATGCCGTGGCCCGCCGGGGCGCCCACCTGTTCGCCGCCGGTGCCGCCACCGCCGACCTCGACGCCACCGAAGCCCACCTGGGCGCCCAGGGCGCTGCCGTCCACCGGGTGGGTGACCAGCTGCTGGTCGACCCCGCAGCCAGCGGTGTCGAAGGGCTCCGGCTGGTCGTCAGCGCCGAGCAGACCCTGCCTGCGGTGGGACGGATCTCCCACCTCTACGAGGTCACCGCCCTGGTACCCGACGCGCCCGCCGCGGTGGCGCGGGTGGCGGAGGCCTTCGGGCTGGACCCGGACGTGTTCGTGCCCATCGACTCGTCCCACTACGGGTACACCGGCACCCTGACCCTGTTCCACCCCGACCGCCTCGACCGCCTCGAGGTCATCACCCCCGAAGACCCGGGGCGCACCATGGGCCGCTTCTACGCCAAGCGTGGGCCGAGCCTGTACATGGCCTTCGCCGAGTGCGACGACCTGGAGGCCATCGAAGCCGACCTCCTCGAAGCCGGCTGGGGTCACACCTCAGAACCGCCTCCCTCCCGCCGGGAGCCCGGTGCGGTCCCCCACACCGTCTTCGTCCATCCTCCTGTGCTGGGTGGCATGATGCTGGGTCTCTCGAGGGCGACGGTGGCCTGGTTGTGGTCGGGTCACCCCGAACGGGTGGTGGCCCCATGAGCGTGCTGCGAGTAGAGGACCAGGACCGCGTGCGGGTGCTCACCCTGGACCGCCCCGACCAGCTCAACGCCTTCAACGACGCGCTGTACGACGCGGTGCGCGAAGCCCTGGAGGAGGCCGCCCGGCGTCCTGACATAGCCGTGGCCGTCATCACCGGCGCGGGCCGGGCGTTCTCCGCGGGCCAGGACCTCGCCGAACTTGGCCGCCCCCCTACCCACGACGACGGAGCCCGCCACGGGTTCCAGCCTTTCATCGAGGTCGTCGAATCGTTTCCCAAGCCGCTCGTGGCGGCCGTCAACGGCGTGGGGGTCGGCATCGGCCTCACGCTGCTGTTGCACTGCGACCTGGTGCTGATCGCCCAAGGCGCCCGGCTCCAGGCCCCCTTCGTGCGCCTGGGGGTGACCGCCGAGGCGGGATCCACGGTGCTGTTGCCCGCCCTGATCGGTTGGCAGGAGAGCGCCCACCTGCTCTACACGGCTTCGTTCATGGATGCGGCCCGCTCCGTGGAGGTGGGCCTGGCCTGGAAGATGTGCCCACCCGAGGCGTTGTTGGATCAGACCATGGAGGTGGCCGCCGCTATGGCCGCCATGCCCGTTACCTCGCTGGAGACCACCAAGCGGCTGCTGCTCGACGCCCGTCTCGACGCGGTGCGCGCGGCCCGCGCCCGCGAGCTACCGGCCTTCATAGGGCTGGTCGGTGGTCCCGCCAACCGCGAGGCCATGCGCGCCTTCCAGGAGAAGCGCACCCCCGACTTCACCCACCTCGACGAGCCCTGACCCGACAACCGGCATGCGCCTGAGCAGGCCGCCGGTCGCCGGTGTTCACTGGGAGGGGGTCACCCCGTCGAAGGGGATTGCCTCCCAGAAGGCTCTTTCCTGTGCGTCCGGGTCGTGCACGACAGCGGAGGTCACGCCGTCCTGTGTCGTGTCGAAAACCATGGTGGCCCGCTCAGGCAGCTGATACGGCGGCCACTCGGCCACTCCGGCGTCGTTCGGGTCACCGGTGTGGGCAAAGGCGATCCACATGTCCATCATCTGGTCCACCAGTGGTCGAGGTACGGTGTCGCCATAGAGGTCAGGCCAACCCTCGGGGTGACCGAACACGAAGGCCAGCTCGGCTCCGTGGGGAGATCCGAAGTCGACCTCGGGCCTACCCGGCATCGGAGGTGCCCAGTCGAACCGGTAGAGGTAGGTGCCGGCCGAACCTCCGGCCTCTCGGGCCTCGGCGAGACGAACCGTGGGGATCCGGAAGAAGACGTCGGTCCATATCGCATGGGATCGAAGGGAATCGGGCTGGTCGGGGCGGCTGGAGTCATAGAAGGCTGCCACGTCGGCTCCAGTCGACTCCGTCGGTACAGCGGCCCGCAGGTAGGGCAGGAGGTCGATGGTGGCGGCTGGGTCGAGGGTCTCGAGTCCGGGGATGTAGAGGTTGTAGAGCGATGTCTCGTCCCGGGTCGTACCGGTGATGAGAGGAACATCGGAGCCCGCCCCCCCGGCTATCGCCCGGTGCGGGTAGTCCGGAAGCACGGTTCCGTCCATCACCGGGCCGTACACCAGGTCGAGGAGGATCTCCTGGGCCTCGATGTCCTGTTGGGCGGCCAGGATCTCCTCTGCGGACAGATTCGCGAACTCGTCGGGTCCGGCGACACCGGCCGCGTCGAGGTGGCGTCGGGCCACCGACGCCGCGTACTCGCTCGATCTGACGGTGTTGCCCGCACCGCTCTGGGCGATCGCACGGTCGAAGAGACCTTCGGAGCCGGGAATCACCAGATGGGAGACCGCCGACATCGCCCCGGCACTCTCGCCGAAGAGCGTGACGTTTTCGGGGTCGCCGCCGAAGTCCGCGATGTGGTCCTGGACCCAGCCGAGCGCGAGCTGCTGATCGAGAAGTCCGAGATTTCCGCTCCCCTCGAACCGCTCGCCACCCTCGAGACCGTCGAGATGTGAGAACCCGAGAACACCGAGCCGGTACTCCATGCTCACCACCACTACGCCGCCGCGGGCCGCCAGGCGACCGCCGTCGTACAGCACGTCGGAGGTGCCCTCGGCAACCCACCCACCGCCGTGGATCCAGACCATCACCGGCCGGGCCTCGTCGTCGGCACCGGGTGTCCACACGTTGAGCGTCAGGCAGTCTTCGCTCTGGTCGGCGTAGATCGACCCCTCTTCGACCGACTGGAGGCAGGCCGGGCCGAACTCGTCGGCGACCAGGGTGTCGACCCAGCCTGGATGTGGTTCGGGAGGCTGGAACCTGAGCTCAGCGACGGGCGGGCGGGCGTACGGGATACCCAGGAAGGCCACGACACCGTCATCGGTCACCGACCCCCGGACCGGGCCGACCTCCGGATCGGCCGAGAGCTCGGGATCAGAGGTCACCGCCGTCGTGGTCGGCGTGGTCGTGTCGCTCTCACCCCCGGACTCGTCCTCGGTCGCTCGCGAACACGCGACCACCAGTGCGACGAGCAGGAGCGTTGCCATGTACGCCGACCACCGACGCATTCCCTGCCCCCCGCGATCACCGTCCATCGGACATCGTGCCCCTCGCCGTGCCCTGGGTCGAGTGGATCGTTGGGTCATTCGAGGCCGTAGTTGACCACCGAGCGGGCCACCTCGCCCTTCTCCATGGCCTCGAAGGCTTCGTTGACGCTCGTCGAGGTCGATCTCGCGGCGAGATCAGCTCGTCGAGCTCGAGCTCGCCCTGCTGGTAGAGGTCGAGCAGCTTGGGTACGTCGTGGCGCACGTCGGCCGAGCCGTACCAGCAGCCCTTCACGGTCTTGTGCCATGTACAGGAACGTGAAGGCGGCGTTCAGGTTGAGGAACACGTCCATGCGGGGCACGCCGACCAGGACGACCTCGCCGCCGGGGCGGACGACGTTGATGGCCTGTTCCATGGTGGCGCCGAGGCCGATGACCTCGAAGGCGACGTCGGCGCCGCGTCCGTTGGCCAGAGCGGCCGCCGCCGGGTCCTGCTCGGAGGCGTTGACGATGGTCGTGGCACCGAAGTGCTTGGCCATCTCGAGCTTGGAGTCGACGATGTCGATGGCGATCGATCTCGCCGGCTCCGGCGATCCGGGCCCCCTGGATCACGTTGAGGCCCACACCGCCGCAGCCGATGACGACCACGGTGTCGCCCTCGTGGATGTCGGCGGTGTTCAGCGCGGCGCCGACGCCGGTGAGCACGCCGCAGCCGATGAGGGAGGCGACGTCAGGGGAACGGATGTCGTCGATCTTCACCAGGAGATCTCGGGGAGCACGATCGTGTCGCTGAAGGTGCCGGCATCGCCATCTGGTGCAGGGGGGCGCCGTCGAGCGAGAGGCGGGTGGTGCCGTCGAGCATCCCACCCATGGCGGCCACGGCGTTCTTCTCGCACAGGTAGGCCTGGCCGCGCTTGCACATGTAGCAGTCACCGCACTGGGGCACGAACGACAGGACGACGTGGTCGCCGGGTTGCACCGAGGTGACGCCCTCGCCGACCTCTTCGACGATGCCGGCGCCCTCGTGGCCGAGCACGATCGGCGTGGGTAGGGGGATGGTGCCGTTGGGCACGGACAGGTCGGAGTGGCAGACGCCCGAGGCGCCGGTGCGCACCAGGACCTCTCCGGGGTGGGGCGCCGCGACTTCGATGTCGTCGCGGACCTCGAAGCTGGATCCGACAGCGGTGAGAACGGCGGCTCTGGTCATGGTGTGATCCTCCTGGTGTCGTGGGTGCCGGTCACCCGTTCAGCCCTGCGAAGGGGATCCCGGCGAGATGATGGAGCTCGCGGTCGAAGGTGGTCAGGTCGTCGGGGGAGAAGTCGCCCAGATGGGTGTGCCCGCAGGCCCGGGCCAGGATCGCCATCAGCTCGACGGTGGCGGTGAGGAAGCGGTGCAGGCGTTGGGCGGCTTCGGCGACGGGCAACCGCTCGCGCAGGTGGGGTTGCTGGGTGGCGATTCCCACCGGGCAGTTGTCGGTGTGGCAGGCCCGCATGCCCACACATCCGATGGCCTGGATCGCCGAGTTGGCCACGGCGACGGCGTCGGCTCCGAGCGCGAGGGCCTTTGCGAAGTCGGCCGCGTGGCGCAGACCACCCGTGATGACCAGGGTCACCTCGGGTCGGTTCCGGGCGTCGAGATGTCGCCGGGCCCGGGCCAGAGCGGGGATGGTAGGCACCGAGATGTGGTCGCGGAACAGCAGGGGTGCGGCACCGGTCCCACCGCCGCGGCCATCGAGGATCACGTAGTCGACGCCGAGGGCCAGCGCAGCGTCCAGGTCGGCTTCGACGTGTTGGGCAGACAGCTTGACGCCGATGGGGATGCCCCCCGAGCGTTCCCGTACCTCGTCGGTGAAGCGGCGGATGTCGTCGAGGTCGTGCCAGTCCGGGAACGTGGCCGGGGAAACTGCCGGGGTTCCTTCGGCCAGCCCCCGCACCTCGGCAATGCGTCCCTTGACCTTGTTTCCCGGCAGGTGCCCGCCGGTGCCGGTCTTGGCCCCCTGCCCCAGCTTGAGGTGGAAGGCCTGGACCCGCGCCAGGTGATCGAAGGACCACCCGAACCGGCCCGAAGCCAACTCGTACAGGTACCGGTTGTTCTCGTTCTGCTCTTCGGGGAGCATGCCTCCCTCGCCCGAACAGATGCCCGTCCCCGTCGCCTCGGCCCCGCGGGCCAGGGCCACCTTGGCTTCCTGGGACAGTGCCCCGAAGCTCATGTCGGACACGAGGATGGGGATGTCCAAGGTGAGGGGCCGGCGGGCGCCGGGCCCGATGACCACCTCGGTGCCCACGGGCTCGTCGTCGAGGCGGGGCAGGCGGGCCAGCTGGGCGGTGAGGATCTGGATGTCGTCCCAGCTGGGCAGGCGGTCACGGGGCACGCCCATGGCGGCCACCGGTCCGTGGTGACCGGTTCGGTCCAGACCGTGGGCAGCCAGTTCGTGGATGGCCGCCACGAAGGGCTCTTCGGCGACGGCGTGGTGGTCGTGGTAGGCGCCCTGGTAGGTGTCGGGATCGAAAGGTTGGGGGTGGCGGGCCGCGAACGCAGCCACCTGGTCGGCGTCGACCGTCACCGCGCCGTCGACCACCCAGCTGTCGAAGCGCTCGAGGGCCTCGCTGTCGTCGTAGGCGCTGATCCCCGTGTCGATCCGGTAGTCCCACCCGTGCACCCCACAGATCAGGTCGTCGCCTTCGACGCGACCGTCGGCCAGGCGCACGCCACGGTGCAGGCACCGCCCGTAGAGAACGGAGTGGTCGTCACCTGAGCGGATCACCACCAGGTCGACCCCTTCGACGGTGGCGGCGACAGGGGTGCGGTCAGGTAGCTCACTCCAGTTGGCGAGCGTCACCGTACGCCCCGCCGGGCGGACCTCCAGCGCGGACGCGGGCGGTTGGGAGTCCGGGGCCTCTGGAGTCGTCTGGTCGACCACGTCCGCATCCTGTCAGCTGTGGGGCTTCCGTGCCGGGCGCAGACCCCTAAGTTGGGCTCCCGCCGGTCGGTCGCCTAGCCGGTGAAGGTGGGTGCGGCGCTCACGGGTAGGGCCGGGAGCGCCAAGGGTGCCGCGGTCGTGGAGGTGGTGGTCGTGGGTGCCGCGGTCGTGGAGGTGGTGGTCGTGGGTGCCGCGGTCGTGGAGGTGGTGGCCGGGGCCTCCACTGCGGTACGGGTCAGGGCCTCGTCGGTGAGGTTGCAGGTCCACGGTCCGGAGATGGATCCGGTGAGCTCCTTGCCGAAGAACAGCACGCCGACTGTCATCTCCAGATCGAAGGTGAGCTCGCCTGCGTACAGGTCGATGGACCGTCCCGCGCTGGCCCAGGCGTCGTCCACCGACCACGCCAGGTCTGGGGGGGGTTCGGGTGTCGACTCGGGCAGGCGGGTGTCGGCGGTGGCGGCCGCAGGGGTCACGTCCAGCCCGGAACTCGTCCATGCTCCCGTGACGATGCTGGCATCGGAACTGACCGGCTCCCCTGCCGGCGTGGTTCCCTCGGGCAGGGGCAGCCCGATATGGATGTGATCGAGGGTCAGAGTCACCCATGCGGTGCGGGCCAGGGCCTCGTTGTAGCTCTCGGCGATGATCGGCCGGACCCGCTCCTCGAGAAGCTCCCGGGTGGTCGAGTCGAGATCAAAGGACGAGGTGGTCAGGTAGTCCACCCTGCCGCCGGGCGGGATCGCCGCGGGGGCTCGCGCCGCCAGTGGATCGTCGATGGTCAGGGGGGTCTCCACGGCGTCGACATGGGCCGGGCCGCTGATGAGGGTGAGGCCCGACTCGGTGATCTCACCGCTGGGACGGCACTCGTTGACACCGATGGGAGTGGGTGGGGGTTCGGGTGACTCGGGCACGAAGCCGGGCACGAAGGGCCAGCCGTCCTCGGTCCAGTCGAGGGTCTGGATGGCCAGGGTGCGCGCCCCGTCGGCGGCCCCGTCGTAGAAGTGGTGGACCAGCTTCCAGCCTTCGGGGGTTTCGAGCACCGAGTTGTGGCCGGGGCCGATCATGTCACCCATCCTGGACAACACGAGAGTGCCTCCCCCTTCGAGCAGTGGGACTCCGTCGGTGTCGGTGTAGGGACCGGTGAGGTGTCGTGAACGGCCCACCCGGATGTGGTAGCTCGAGCGGACCCCTGCACAGCACAGGTCCCATGAGGTGAACAGGTACCACCAGCCGTCGTGGTGGGCGAAGAACGCAGCCTCCTCCAAGGCCACCGGCTCACGGCGGGAGATGTTGCGGGGGGTGTCGGACCCGTCCAGTTCACCCGTGGCCGGATCCAGGCGTTGGATCCAGATGCCTCCTTCGTAGGATCCCCACGACAGCCACGGGTCGCCCGATGCGTCGAGCACGACGGCGGGGTCGATGGCCACCCAGGCGCTGGTGTCATCGGAGGTCACGACCGGGCCATGATCCACCCAGCCGGCGCCGGGGCCGTCGGGATCGGCTGTGGTGGCGGTGGCGTGGCCTATGGCGGCACCCGGCTCACCGAAGACGCTGATGGCGTAGTACAGGTGCCACCTTCCGCCCCAGTGGGTGACGTCGGGCGCCCACACCTCGGTACCGCCGTGGCCCGGTACGACCACGGGCCACCAGGACGGATAGGTCCCTGGAGCGAAGACGGGGTCTGTGATCTCCCAGTGCCTGAGGTCAGCGGAGTGCCGGGTCGGTACACCGGCACCGGTTGAGAACAACCAGTAGGTGCCCGCCTCTTCGATGACCATGGGGTCGTGAACGCCCACGATGTCGCCGCTCAGTGCCAACCCCGGTGCCGCTCTGCCGGCTCCTGGGCCGGGGTCTGCAGATGTTTGGCCGGGCACTCCCGGTGCCATCGCGGTCGCCAGGAGGGCCGCGAGGACCGCTGCGACCGGGAGAGCAGTACGCGCTCGCAAGTGCGGGCTCATGTCATGGGCAACGCGTGTAGGCGGCCTGCAACTCTTCGACTGTCCGCCAAGAGGAGCGGATGCGCTCCACCAGAACGGTCTGGCACTTCTCGATCCAGGGGCCGGCCTCGTCGCGGGTCATGTCGCGACGGGTGTACTCGTCGATCTTGCGTCGCGCGATCTTCCCGTAGTCGGTGACGAACCAACGCTCGGCACAGTGCACCTGCCCTCCCCGGCACTCCAGCACCTCGAAGCAGCGGACATGGACCTCGAGCTCGACGACGGCGATCCTGACGTCGCGCTTGGCGTTCCTGTCCGCCCAGTTGCCGCCGATCCGGGCGGCGAGGCTTCCGAACCGGGCGAACCAGGCCGGGACCTTGGCCACGGCCTGGGGGACCGAGGTGGGGATCTCGATGGGGATCAGGGCCTTCACGAGGTCGATGGTGCCCTGGAACTCCTCGGTGACGGCCCCGACGAGCTCGCTGGCCCCTTCGGGTTCGACGTCGCGGATCTCGTGGGCAGCGACATCGGCTGAGGGTGCGATGAGGGGTCCGACGCGCCACTCTCCTGAGCGGAGCATGGTGCGAAGACCACGGGAGCGCTTCAGGAAGTCGGTCGCGCCGTCGAAGATCTCGGCGGCGTTGTCGAAGCGGGCCGAGAGCCGCTCGGGGTCGACGACCCCTGACCCTCCCACATCGATCGTGACGACGACATCCGCGGGAATGACCTCCTTGAACTCGTGGGCCAGCACCTGGCGGCGGCCACCCTCGGGGAAGCACTCCCCCCCGTGCTCGAAGAAGCCTCCCTCGGTTGCCAGGCGCTCACAGTCGGCGAGGAGTCCCGTCAGGCTTGTGTGCTCTGCGGCTGTCTCTGTGGCGATCCGCTCCAGGCGACCGGCTTCCTCCTCGGCGGCTGCAGCCTCCCGGGCCACTTCCTCGGCGGCTCGACGCAGGTCGGGCAGCCGCTCCACCGTGTCCTTCCAGTCGGCGACGTCGGCTTCGTAGCGTTGGCGTCGGTCGGCGAAGGCCTCACGGTTGCGGAGGTCGGCGAGCGCCGCCTCCAGTTGGGGGTTGTTGGCGCGTTGGTCGGTTGGGTAGCTGTCCACCAGAGCGTCCCTGGCGCGATCGAACAGGGCCTGGTCGATCTCGTCCACCTTCCAGCCATCGATCTCGAGTAGCGCACTGGATCCGGTGGCAACCTCGGGTGAGCTGTCAGCTCGTTCCTGGGCCGTGGAAGCCTCCCTGTTCGCCGCGTCGGCTTCGCGGGCCAGCCGATCGGCCCGGTCGCGGGCTGTTTCGGCTTCGCTGCGTGCCGCAACGCTCGACTGCGACGAGTGCGTCACCATCGCCCGGAGCCTCCCGCACGGGTCCGGGCCTGCGGTGGTGGTTCCGGGAACGGGGGTCTCCCCACTGGTCGTTGTCGGGGGACCTGTGCCAGCACCGCGGGTGCCGATCCGGCGGAAGGCGATGATCGCCCCGATGACCGCCGCAGCGACAGCACCTGCCACCGCGGCAGCCACCGCCCCCGATATCCCCCCTTCGCTCTCGTCCTCCCCCGGAGGAGCCTCGATCTCGGTGGAGCCGGTGGCCGTGGAGTCTGTCGAAGCCTCGGGCGGGGCAGATATCGACTCGGGTGTGGTGGAAGGCGGCGGTGGAGTCTCGGTCGTTGTGGTGGTGCTCTCCCCGCTGGGTGGCACCCCCGTCTGGCTCTCGGTGACGTCACGGTGCTCGGTGTCGCCGCGGTCGAGAACGGTGTAGCCCGACCAAGTGGCCACGTCACCGGTCTCGAAGCCGTCGACGAAGATCCATGCCGCCTCGTCGGTCAGGGCGGTGTAGGGCTCGCCGATGCGCTCCAGGCTCCCCTCGGTTCGGAATCCCTGGGGCGACCAGGGATACTCGGGGGTGAAGGACAACTCGAAGGCACGGTCGGCTCCGGTGAAGGGCCCCTCGGTCTGGTTGTTGGACGGATCCCCGTCATGATCCAGAGAAACCCGTATGACGCCGAAGGTGAGCCCATCGGTCTGGATGGGTTCGGCCAACTCCAGGTACCAGGCCCACACCCGATCGGGCAGCTCACCTCCGGGCCCACACAGGCGCAGACCTTCGAGGTCGCTACAACCCGGGGCCGTCCCGGCGAAGGCGGTGTCGCCGGGACGCTCGAAGCGGACAGCACCGAGCGCAACCACGCCGGCGGGCCCGGCCTCAGCAGGAGGGGCCCGATCGACGATCACCACGTTCACATCACCGAGGCCCATCTCGTCGAGGATGCGTTCGGCTTCGGTCCCACCACCACCACCACCGGCGTGAGCGGGAGCGATGGCGGCCACGAGCGCGGCCGACAGGACCAGCAGGTAGGCAGGGGCCACACGCGCGCTCCCCATCCCTCGCGTCCGCCTTGGTCCCGCTCCCACGGCACGAACGCTAGCAACCGTGCTCTCTGCGTGCCGGTGGAACGATCCGGGCATCCACCCACGGAACGGCCGCACCGGCTGGGGCCGATGTTCGACCAGGAGCGAGACCCGCGTCAGCCCTCGTCTGTGGTTACTGCGGTTCCTTCTTCGCAGTTGCCCCGTGCCCAGGTCGCGAACTCGTTGCTCTGGGGGATGAAGTCCGACGCCGACTCCATGTTGGCCTGGGCGCGGTGGTAGTCGACGTTCGCCTGAGCGAGATCGGCGACGTCGGCCGGTGCCAGTTGCTGGAGGACCATCGCCCATTCGGTGATCGCGTCGGCCGCGTCCTGGAAGCCGTCGTCGGTGGCCGGGACCGCGTTGGACAGTGCCTCTGCATACTCGCCGTCGAAGACCGAACAGAAGGTCGCGCCTTCGGGGATCTCGACCCCACCGCTGCCTCCCGAATCGCCGGAGGCATCGGAGCTCGACTCGTCGTCGCCGCACCCTCCCAGCAGCAGTGCTCCCGATACGGCCGCAACCACCAGGAACCCTCGCATGTCACTACCCCCTCCGGATCGACTTGGGGTGACCCTAGTACTCGGGTGTCCGTGCATCCTCCGGTGGCAGAGGGGCTCCTGTGTCGGGGTCTTCAGCTCTGGGTGTCCTATTCTCACGCCTCCTGAGCCTCGTCGTCATACAGCGACGGCCCGGGTGACGGCATAGGCCCATGCCCAGCGGTGAACCCCGGGCCGAGAGGAGCACTGGCATGTACAAGCTGAAGTTGGCCACCGTGGCCGTGGCGTTGGTAGCAGTGCTTCCTGTGGGGCCCAACGTGGGGCACGCGAGCGCGGCCCCCGTGGCGGTCACCTTCGGTCCGGGCACCGACACCTTCGAGGTCCCCGCCGGCGTGACCCAGTTGAGCGTCGACGCTCGGGGGGCACAGGGCGGGGCAGTTGTCGGTGCTTCCGCCACCGGCGGAAGGGGTGGCCGGGTATCGGCAACACTCGCCGTCACCCCCGGTGAGGATCTCACGGTGAGGGTGGGAGCCAAAGGGGGCGTCAGCCCTGATGACGCCGGCTACGGCGGTGGCGCCACGGGGTTGCAGCGTGGTCCCGATGTGCTGTTGGTGGCCGGTGGAGGTGGAGGAGCCGGTGCGGGCTACGACGCCTCGATACCTGGTGGCAATGGCGGAAACGGCGGCGGGACCAGCACGGGGTCCCATGGTGGGACCGGTGGTCCCGATTCGGGATGCACGGGCGGGGCCGGGGGGCGGGGTGGCACGTTCGGGGGAGCGGGTGGCGCAGGTGGAGCCAAGACCAACCCCCTCAGCCCCAACGACCAGCCGGGGGTCGCAGGCGCCCCGGGCGCTGCCTACCCCGGCACCGCGGGTGCTGGCGGCGTGGGTGGCGGCCGTGCCGGAGGATGGGGAGGCGGAGGCCATCTGGGTGGTGGTGGGGGTGGCTCGGGCGCAATGGGCGACGACGCCACCAACTGCGCCGGTGGGGGCGGTGGCGGCGGATCGAGCTTCGGAGGTACATCCACACCCGGGGTGCAAAGCGGTGATGGCATCTTGACGATCTCCTACACGCCGCTGTCGTTCAGCGATGTGGGGCCGGGTCATCCATTCGAGACCGAGATCACCTGGCTGGTGGCCGCCGGCATCACCACCGGCTACGACGACGGCACCTACCGTCCCTCCTCACCCGTGACCCGCCAGGCGACCGCTGCCTGGCTCATGCGCTATGCGGGGGCTTCGCCGCCGACACCGCTGTTGGCGACCTTCACCGACGTGGCACCGGGCCACCCGTTCTTCGCGGAGATCGAGTGGGCCGCAGCGCAGTCCCTGGTTTCGGGATACTCCGATGGCAGCTACCGGCCCACCGCGTCCATCACCCGTCAGGCGATGGCGATGATCCTGTGGCGCTTCGCGGGTAGCCCGACGCCGGTGGCTGGGCCCCCGTCGTTCCCCGATGTCCCGGCTTCGAGCGCGTTCTCCGATGCCATCGAGTGGATGGCGGCCAACGAGATCGCGGAGGGCTACCCCGATGGCAACTTCCGTCCGTTGGGGGCGATCACCCGCCAGTCGGCGGCTGCCTTCCTCTACCGGTACGACCGGGCGATCGGACGCTCGAGCTGAGCTCGTCGCGGCTGGCCGGCCCGGACGCACCGAGTCTCGGTCCGACCACGCAGCGCGACGCCCCGATCGCGCAAGTCCGTGCGGTTGTAACCGAGCAAATATTAGAGAGGACTTCGGCTATAGCTATAGGAATACCTGATCTCTGCTAGGCTATAGCCTGTGAAACGCGCAGAGAGAGCGGCGCAGGCCCGCAGAGAACTCGACCGCAAGTTCGCAGCTACGGAGGTGGAGGCCATTCGCGCCCGGCCGCGAGCGGGCTGGATTCAGGCGGTCCGAGGTGCGCTGGGCATGAGCCAACGCGCTCTTGCCCAGCGCCTGGGCGTCGCTCCGTCGAGTGCAGCGGGATTGGAGCGGTCCGAGCAGGACGGTGGCATCACGGTGGGAAAGCTGGCCGAGGTGGCGAGGGTGCTCGATTGCACCCTCGTCTATGCGCTGGTGCCGAACACCAGCCTCGAGGAGACGGTCCAGAGCCAGGCGCGCCGCGTCGCGGCCGAGACCCTCGGGTATGTCGGAACCACCATGGAGCTCGAAGACCAGGGAGTCGACCCCGATCGGCTTGCCGATCAGCTCGAGTCAGAATCACAGCGGGTGATCACCGCGAACCGACAGTGGGACCAGACGAGGTGACCCCCTCGGGTGCGGCCGGTAGTGGGAGCGGTGAAGCACCGCGTCATATCGACAGCACGGTTGGCTTCAACGTTCGCGCCGTCGGCCCCGAGCCCGACGGCGCGACTCCGCTCGATGAAGATGATCTGGACGGTCTGATCCCGGGCTTCGTGGCAACCCGTGGTGACCTGAACGGTGTCGAGTACGACAACATCACCAAGGCACTGTCGTGGGCTCGCGCCCAGGCAGCCCGGAGAGGGCCCGGCGGGGTGCTCGACTACGCCTTCCTCTTCGAGCTCCACCGCCGGATGTTCGGAGATGTCTGGAGGTGGGCGGGCACCCAACGCAAGCGGGTCACGAACCTCGGTGTTGAGCCGGCACAGATCCCCGAACAGACCAAGCAGGCGCTCGATGACGCCCGCTACTGGCACGAACACATGACCTACCCGGTGGATGAGCTCGCGGCCCGACTCCATTGGCGCCTGGTTGCCGTGCACCCGTTTCCCAATGGCAACGGTCGCTGTGCGCGCCTGATCGCTGACCTCTATCTCCTGTCCACAGGTGAGCCTGCCTTCACCTGGGGAGCCGGCGGGGATCTCGACGAGGACGGGGACGCTCGGCAGATCTACCTGGACGCGCTCCGTGCAGCGGACGACGACGACCACGAGCCCCTCGTGGCCTTCGCACGATCGTGAGCTGACTCGCGCGCGCCCCCGGCCTTGAGGCCCCCTCCGCTGTCGGGCGACCACAGGGCTCGCGGACCGTTTCTTGACTTGCAGTCCTCAGCTGGTCCTCTGCAGCTCTCTCGAGGTGCTGGCCCGGGTCGACGAGCGTTGGCCCGGCTGCCGGATCGTCCGGTCCGGATCTGGGAGAATCGACGCTGATGGACCTCGACTTCTCGTTCGTCGACGCTGTCGCCCTGGTCGTCCTCGTCGCGGGGGCGTTGATCGCAGGTCGAGCGTTGGCAACACGGGTGGCCGTGCCAGCCGTCGCGGCGGGTGCGGTGGCCCTCACCCTGCTGCTGGGTTCGGCGATCGGTGCTGTTCTTGCTGTCGCCGTGCTCGGTCTCTCTCTCGCCGCCGGCGTACTGATCAAGGAACGGGCTGAGGGGACGTCCTCGTCCTCCAGCGCGCCGCGGTCGTCGTCTGACCCGACGCGAGAGTGGACGAATCCCGACGCGCTGACGCCGCGAGAGGTGGAGGTCCTCGAGCTCATCGCGGCGGGACAGAGCAATCAGGACATCGTCGATCAGCTCAACATCTCGATGGCCACCGTGAAGACCCACGTGAACCGGGTGTTCGCCAAGACGGGCGTTCGTGACCGGGCGCAAGCCGTCGTCTACGCCTACGACCAGGGCCTGACGGCGTCTCCACCCCAGGGTTGATCCGCCGAGTTCCAACCTCTGGGCTGATGACTACCGGTACGTGACTTCGCATACTCGCCTCGACCGTCATCGCGATCAGGAAGGTGTGCCATGGCTGCTACCGCACTCGTCGAACCGATCGAGACGCCCGCGGAGGGGAGGTGGAGCACTCGGGGTTGGCGTCTGGCTCCCAAGGACAACCGGGAGGCCCGTCGCCGGGAGAACCGGGGGAGGGCGTGGCTTGTCGTCTCGTACGTGCTCTGCCCGTGTCATCTTCCCGTGACGATGGCTCTGGTCGCTGCCGCGGCAGGTGGGACGGCCGTCGGCGCGGCTCTGACCGCGAGCATGTGGCGGCTGGGATTGCTGATGGCCGCGCTCTACGGCGTAGCGCTGTGGCGAGGCTTCCATCACCTCCGGTGGGCCAAGGCCAGCGTGCAGGCTGGTGAGTCCTGCTCGACCCGCTGGTGTGAGACCTGACCGCTGGCCGTCTCCTGACCGCGGACGGTTGCTGGGCCTCCGGGAAGCGTTTCATCCGGAGGGGCACACGTATCGCAGCACGCTTCTCGCCCTGGGGGTGGGTCGCCCGGGTGTGACCAAATAGTCACACCAGTGGTTCCGCCGGGAGTTGTGACTGATTGGTCACAATCTTGCCCGACGGGTCGGGGATCACGAGGATCTTGGGGTTGTCCTCAGGTCTCATGGGAGCACGTCCCTTTGGCTTCGAGGTGGAGGACCTCGGGGGCGAGGTCGGCGCCGTTGGGCCAGGCGATGGTGCCGATCTCGGGGTTCACGGCCACTTTGCAGAACTCGGCGTAGTCGGCGGCCATGGGTTCGAAGATGGGGCCCCACATGTCGGGGCCGAGGTCGATCTCGCCGACGCCGCCGTCGCTGAACCCGAGTCGCAGCACGTGGTCGTGGAGCACTTCCACGCTGGTGACGTTCGAGGACGCGCTCGTCGGAGCAACAGCGTTCAGCACGCGAACGGGGAGCTCGTTCCTCGATGGGTGGCTCGATGACGACGGCCGAATCGACGCGATCGACGTGCGCTGGAGCGAAGCGCCGGTCTGTTGGTTTCACTGAGCTCCCCGTGGTGCACGCCGGCGGGAAGCGATCGCCGTCCGACGACGCATCGTGCGCTTGAAGGCACCGTTCCGCTCCGGCTCCGTCCCAAGCAAGATGTCACTAATTCACACAGAACGTGTATAGTCGACAACATGCGCACACCATCCCTCGGGATGGACCTTCTCGATTCCCTTGCCGCGGAAGGGCGGAGTGCCACCACGGCAGCAGACGTGCGTGAGCGCCTGGGGCTCAGCCCTCAGGCGGCATCGAACCTGCTCGCGCGCCTCGTGCGAGACGGCTTCGCCGAGCGTGTGCGCCGCGGTGAGTACATCCTCCAGCCGTTGGGGGAGCTGGGGGTGTCCGCGGTCGCCGGTGATCGGCTCGCTGAGGCGGTGGTGCTTGCCGTGGGAGACCGGGCTCACCGGATCTGCTACCGGACGGCCCTCCATGAGTACGGCCTGCTCACTCGGCCGGGGCGAGCGATCCAGGTGGCCGTTGATCGCCGTCTACGCGTGCGAAGCCTCGGGGGTCGACCGCTGGAGTCGATCATCGAGGATCCCGAACGGATCGATGCCGGAGCGGAGGCGCTGGATGAGGCCAGGATCTCGACCGTGGAGCGAGCGTTGCTCGAATCAGCACAAGTCCCTCGCCGGGTCGGCGGCATCGCAACGGTCGCCGAAGCCCTCTCCGGCGCAGAACCGAGGACGACCCACCTCAAGTCCTTGGCTTCCGAACTCGGGCTCGAGGTCGGCCTTCGCCGGCTTGTCTCTCTCGATGATCTCCTGCACATCCACCGCATCCGCAGCGTCCGGCTGCCCAGGCGGAACGGGCGACCGCTGCCGCTTGACCCGACGGACTCCCGCCAGGGCGGCTTCCTCGACGAGGCACATGGTGTGCTCTGGCCCGGTGAACCCGCAGAGCTGGCCGAGGTGATCGGCCAGTGATCGGACGCGGCGAGATCACCAAGGCGGCCCAGCGTCGCCCGCCTCGCTTCCCGAGCAGCCGCCGCTGGGCTATCGACCTACGTCCGCTCGAATCGGAAGAAACGCCTCGACGATGTCGGTCCGCGGGACGTACCCGCCCGGTGTCTTTCGGATCAGCGCCTCCTTCACGAGAGCATTCACATCCCGCGAGACGGTCTTCTCGCCCTTGGTCGCGTAGAGGCGCGCGATCGACGGGCTGAGGTTCGGGATGTCCGTCTTCGCCACCGGCGTGGCTGGCTGCATGGCGAGAACGACCTCGCGTCGCCGCCGCTGGGAGTCTGTCATTCGGTGTCGCTGGAACTGCTCGTGCACGTAGTTGATCCACGTGACCTGCATCTGCTGGCTCCGAACGGCGTCGATCTGTTCCCGTAGGCCGTCCACGAATCCTTCGAGGGCGTAGCTCACGAACCCGGCGACCCCGGCCGTGCTGGCGCTGCTCTCCTCGAGGTGCTTGTAGTAGCGATCTCGGGTCAAGTTGTAGTGATTGCTGAGGAGGTGGGCGGCCGGTGACGGGACCCCGGAGGTCACGAGGATCAGGAACTCGAGGAGCCGCGCGGTTCGGCCGTTGCCGTCTCCAAACGGGTGGATCCACGCGATGTAGAGATGTGCGAGGATCGCCTTGAGCAGGGTCACCGTGAACTGCAATTCGGCGGTCACGGGAGCGGCGCTGTCCGTCCACGGGCGGTTGAGCCACTCGCACAGTTCACCCAGCAGGTGCTCGCAGTCGTTCGCTGGCGCACCTCGGTACCGGCCAACCGCCACGCTGTGGCGGCGGATCTTCCCCGGCTCGGTGTCCGCGTCGAGATCCTGTCCCTCTAGAACGCAACGGTTGAACTCCATGATCAGCTCGGGCGTCGGTTGGGGCGCCGCGCTGCGTGCAACATCGCCGAGGATCTCGTTGCAGACCGCGACGATGTTGTCGACAGCGACACCTTGGTATTCACGGGAGGGCGGCAGCTCACCCTTGCCCTCGACACGTTGGCGGACCTGGTCCTCGCTCATGGTGTTTCCCTCGATCGCGGTCGTCGCCAGTACGCCCTTGACGAGGTAGACGAGGTGGAGCTCGGTGGACACTGATGGCATGAGCGGAGCACCGGCCAGGTGCTCGCACTTCGACATGGCCTCGCCGAATCGCTGGAAGTCGGTCCAGGACAGCTTGTTCAGGTCGAACTGGAACGTGATCCACGGGTGCGTGGACTTGTACTCGCGCATGAGATCGGACACAGGGTCGATTATAGGGGTCTAGTATGTCCAGATCAGTGTCCGGAGATATGTCCGGCAGCACGGCCGGGGTGCGGGTCCTCAATCAGTTCTCAATCAGTCTTCAGCAGGTCGAGAATCGACCGGACCTGACGGGAATCGTTGGGACGTCGAAAACGCGAAACCCCAGGTCAGGGGCCCGAAGGCCCCGTGACCATGGGGTAGTGCGGTGAGTCGGCCTGTAGGCGGGGTTCTGTTCCCCGGGCCCTTGCGGGACACCGGTTCGGTGACCATCCATCTATGCGGCCTACCCGGGGGCTGTCCTGGCGAACCAGGACGGGCGGGCCACCCGTACCCCCTGCTCGGCCTTGCTCCAGGTGGGGTTTGCCGTGCCGCCGCTGTCACCAGCGACGCGGTGCGCTCTTACCGCACCGTTTCACCCTTGCCTGTGCGGCCCACCGGCGAACCGGCGAACCGCCATCGGCGGTCTGTTCTCTGTGGCACTTTCCTGCGGGTCACCCCGACTGGCATCTCGCCAGCACCTTGCCCTGCGGAGCCCCGACCTTCCTCGACCGGCCCCGAAGGACCGGCCGCGGTCACCCGGCCGACTCACCGCCGCCCCACCAGTGTGCCTGACGGGAACGGCCGGGCACCACCGCTATCCGACCCAGACGTCGGCCAGCCAGTTCTTGGCACCGACCGTCGCCACGGTCCCGTTCTTGGTGGCGATCTCCCAGCCGTGCACCCGGGGACTGGAGGCCATGGCCCAGCCCACCCGCCCCAACCACACGTAGGGGACCATCTCGGCGAAGCGGGCCGCCACCGCGGCGTAGGCCTCGTCGGTCACGTCGGCATCGTCGCTCTGGCGGGCCTCGTCCAAGGCGGCGTCCACCTCGTCGTCGGCGAACTGGGCGATGTTGACCGAGATCCCCTCTTCCAGGGGACGGACCGAGTCCGAGTGGAACCAGACCTGGTCGATGTCGGGGTCGGGCGAGCTGAAGTTGCGCCAGTCGGCCAACTGGTAGTCGCCGATCACGGCCTTGACTATCAGGTCGGACTGGGGGATGGCCTCGATCTGGGCGTCGATGCCCACCTCGGCCCACATGTCTGCCAGGTACTGGGCCCCCTGCACGTTGTCCACGTCATCGGAAGCGGTGTAGGTGAACGACAGGGTGGCCTCACCGGTGTCGGCCGTGTAGGCCTCCAGTTCGGCCCTGGCCGCGTCGGGGTCGTAGGCGGGGAAGCCGTTGTCGTCGCGATAACCGGGCTGGCCCGGCGCCCAGGGTCCGCTGGCGGGCACGTAGACGTCTCGCTGGATGTCGGTGCGGAAGGCCTGCTGGTTCGTGGCGTAGGCGATGGCCAGCCGGGCGTGGACGTTGTCGAAGGGGGGGTTCTTGGTCTGGAGGGCGACCAGATCCTCGTCACCGCCCGAGAACTCCGACACGGTGATGTCGGGGGTCGTGCGCAACTCCAGGATGGCGTCGGGGGTCAGGGTGAACAGCAGGTCGATGTCGCCATCGACCAGTGCCTGGTTGCGCAGGTCGGCGTCGGTGATGATGCGGAACTCGATCTCGTCCAGGTAGGGGAGCTGGTTGCCGGCCTCGTCGGTTCGCCAGTAGTTCGGGTTGCGCACCACGGTGAGGGAGTTGAACCGGTCCCAGCTCTCGAACATGAACGGGCCGGTACCCACGGGCTGGGCGCCGCTGTCGGGGTCGGTGAGCATCGCAGGGTCGAACATGTAGCCGGCCTGGGTGGTGAGGATCCCCGGGAACCCGTACCACGAGTAGGCGGTGCTCACCTGGACCGTGCGCTCGTCGGTGGCCACCACCTCGGTCACCGGCGTGAAGCTCGAGGAGGTCACCAGGCTGGTGCGGTGGGCCTCCAGGATGGTGGCCACCCCCTCTGCGGTGAGGGGCTCGCCGGTGTGGAAGACGACCCCGTCACGCAGCGTGATGGTCCATACCGTGGCGTCCTCGTTGGGTTGGATGGACTCGGCCAGGTAGGGGACCACCTTGCCGTTGGCGTCGACGGTGGTCAGCGTGTCGAAGACGGCCGAGGCCACGGTGTGGCCCGACTGGGCGAAGCGCTTGCTGACCGGGTTGTAGCCGTCCGACTCGGCGTCGATGCCATAGACGAGCTTGCCGCCCATCTGGGGCGTGAGCGCCTCGGGTGCCGCACTGGTCGGGCTGTCGGTGTCTTCGCCGCCCTCGTCGTCGCTGTCCCCACATGAGGCAGCCAACAACGCCAGCACCACCGTCAGGGCCAGCCACCCTCGCCGGCGCGGCACCGCAGGGCTCCAGCGCTCCTGGACGCTTCTTCTCGACCATGGTGGTGCCTCCTTCGTGGACGACGCCCTCGACCTGGGTTGCACCCCCGCCTCGTGTCTGATCGGCACGCCTGGGGCGGACTACAGGTAGATACTCCATTGTGACCCAATTGCCACCCGGGAGTAGGTCAGTTGACCCATGTGGCAGCAACGGCCCCGAACGCACCGACAGGGCAGGCCGACCCCCGGCCTCTGGTGTTCAGAGGTCGAGGGCGGAGAGCTCGTCGAACCAGCCGGCTGCCCGGTCCAGGGCGTCTCGCCAGCGGTCACGATCGGGCGTGGCGACCGGCTCCACCACCCGGGTGGGTGCCCAGGTTTCGGCGATGTCATCCCAGTTGTCCCAGGTGCCTGTTGCCAGGCCGGCCAGGAAGGCCGCTCCCAGAGTGGTGGCCTCGCTCACCGGGGATACCTCCACGGGACGTCGCGTGGCGTCGGCCAGGGCCTGGACGAAGGTGGGGTTGGCGCTCATCCCCCCGTCGATGCGTAGCGAAGGGATCGTCACGCCGGCGTCGGTCTCGGCGGCCTCGACCAGGTCGGCACCCCGTTGGGCCACACCTTCGAGCACCGCCCTCACGACGTGGGCGGCGGTGGTCCCCCGGGTGACGCCCAGCAGGGTCCCCCGTGCCCCGTAGTCCCAGCGTGGCGTACCGAGCCCCAGCAGTGCCGGTACGAACACGACGCCGCCGGAGTCAGGGACCGAGGCCGCCATGTCATGGGAGGACGCCGCGTCGGCGATGATCCCCAGGTCGTCCCGCAACCACTCCACGCTGGTGCCGGCCGACAACATGACGGCCTCCAGCGCCCAGGTGGCTTCCCCGCCTCGCCTCCATGCCGCCAGCGGGAATGTGCCGCCCGGTCCTCGTTCGGCGAAGCCAGGTCGCTTCGGTCCCAGGCACAGATCGAGCATGCCTCCGGTGCCGAAGGTGATCTTGGCCAGGCCCGGCTGCACACAACCCTGACCGACCAGGGAGGCCTGCTGGTCTCCGGCCAACCCCGCGATGGGCGGCGCGCCGGACAGCGCCGTGGCCTCGCCCAGGATCCCCGTCGAATCCACCACCTCGGGGAGCACACGAGAGGCGATGCCCATGGCATCCAGGGTCGGCTGGTGCCATCCGCCGTCAGTGCCCATGAGCCCGGTAACCGACAGATTGGTCAGGTCGGTCACGTGCAGGGCCCCCTGGGTCAGGTGCCAGACCAGCCATGTGTCGACTGTTCCCGCGCACAGATCACGGCTTCGGTCGGGGTCGTGCTGGTCGAGCAACCATGCGATCTTGGTGGCCGAGTGGTTGGGGGCCACCAGGATTCCCTGGGCTCGCAGGGTGAGGCATTCGCCCACGGTGCGCAGGTCCTGCCAGGACAGGCCCGGGCCCACGGGCTCGCCCGTGGCGCGATCCCACACCACTGTCGAGGCCCGCTGGTTGGCGACCCCCACTGCCTCGACCGGACCACCTTCGGTCAGAGCGGCTGCGGCCACGTCCAGGGCTGCGGCGACCAATGCTCGTGCGTCGAACTCGACCAGGCCCGGAGCGGGGGTGTCGGGCAGGGTCTGGCGGTAGTGCTCGGCGGTGACCTGAGCGTCGGGTGTCACCACAGCGGCCCGCACCCCGCTGGTGCCCACGTCGATGACCAGGATGCTCACGGCAGGTCCACCTCTCCGAACGGTGAGGCGAGCCCGAGCTTTCCGGGGTTGAGGATCCCGTGGGGATCCAGCGCGGCCTTCACGTCGGCCAGCACCCCAGCGGCCCCGCCCAGGGCCTCGTCCACGAACCGGGCCCGGTTCACGCCCACACCGTGGTGGTGGCTGAGGGACCCCCCCGGGCCAGCACGGCCCGGGTGCCCGCATCCCACACCGACCGGTAGTAGGCGTCCTTGGCGTCGAGGTCGGCCGGGTCACCGTCGCCGACCCGGCCGGCGAAGGTGAAGTACAGGCACGCCCCGTCGGGGTAGGCGTGGGACTGGTGGGCCGATGCGGCCAGCGTGCCGGGCACCCCGGAGATGGCCTCCACGGCCTCGGCGTAGATGGCCGGAAGTGCCGACCATGGGCCGGTGATCTCCATCGTGTCCACGACCAGGCCCCCGCTGATCAGCTTCTCGAGGGCAGACACCTCGTTGCGGTGGCCCAACCACTGCTCGACGATCGTGTCCTTCAGTCGCGTGGCCGAGGCGCACTCCTCGGCGACCACGTTCGCCATCGCGTCCACCAGCCCCGGGTCGCCCTCGTCGAGCATCAGCAGCGGGTGGATGGCACCGGTCCCGAAGTTGCGGTCACCTTCCACCGCGTCATAGAGGCGAAGCACCGCAGGGGTGGCGCCGCGGCGCAGCACCCGCCGGCAGGCGTCGAGGCCTTCCTCGAAGGAAGAGAACCCCCATGCGGCGCGCCGTTCGTGGATGGGCGCGGGATGCAGGCGCAGGCGGGCAGAGGTGATGATCCCCAAGGTGCCCTCCGAGCCGACGAAGAGCTGGTTCAGGTCGGGACCCACAGCAGCCCGGGCGTTGCCTCCGGTGCGGATCGCCGTTCCGTCGGCGAGTACGACGTCCAGGCCGACGACCATGTCTTCGATCTTGCCGTAGCGGGTGGACAGCTGGCCCGCCCCGCGGCAGGCCAGCCAGCCCCCGACCGTGGAAAGGGCCACCGACTGGGGCCAGTGGCCCACGGTGAGACCGTGCTCGGAGCGCAGCGCCTGCTCCAGGTGGTCGCCGAAGGTCCCTGCGGCGACGTCCACGATCATCGAGACGTCGTCCACGTCCAGGATGCCGGCCAACCCGCAGAGGTCGAGGACCACACCGCCGAACAGCGGCACCGACGCGCCGCACACCCCGGAGCGGCCCGCCGCCGCGGTGACCGGGACCCGGCCCTCGTGGCAGATGGACAACACCGCGGCCACCTCGTCAGCGCTGGCGGGTGTGGCCACCACCTGGGCCAGGCCCGGCACGCGGCCCTGGAGGGCCCAGGTCATGGCCAGGGGCCACCAGTCGCGGCTGGCCTCACCGCATGCCGCGGCTTCTGTGGTGACCGTGGCGCATTCCGCCCGGAGGCGGTCGAGGACCGCGTCGGGCACCGCCGCCTGGGATGCCGACCCACCCGGCGAGCGGGTCTGGGCGGCGCCGGCGCCTCCCGCCAGGGCGATGGGCGGGGTGGGGGCGGCGGGGCCCAGCGGGGGAAGTGGGTGGGTCATGGGCGGGCTCCTGGTGTGAGCGGTGGCAGTGGCAGCCCCCTGCCTCCGCGAGGTCTGGTCACGGTTTCAGGCCCCGAGTGCGGCATCGAGCGCGGTCTCGGGTGCATCAGGGCTCGTGATGAGGTCGTTGGCTTCGGCAGCGACCTCTGCCTGGTAGGCGCCTACCGCCCCATCGCGGTGGGCGGAGCCCCAACCCAGCTCCTCGCCCATCAGTTCGGCCACCGCCGGAGCCGCCGAGGCGGTGGCCTCGCGATCCAGCAGGCGGGCCCGGGTGCGTCGGTCCAAGACGTCGTCGATGCTGGTGGCCATCTCGTAGCGCAGGGCGTACAGGGCTTCGGCCCGCAGGTAGGGCAGGCCGGGCACCAGGGCTCTGGCCAGGGAGGCGTCGCGCTCGACCATGGCGTGCAGCACCGCGGCTTCACCGCCGTAGCGCGAGGCGAGGTGGGCGACCTGGGCCCCGTCCAGGCCGGCGACGGTGGCCGTGGCGGCCTCGGCGAATCCCGCCGCGCCGCGCAGGGGCAGGTCGCGGGTGGGGCAGCGGTGCAGCACCCGGTCAGCCACCGTGGCGCCCAGGTCGTCGAGCACGGCGTCGACGGCGTCTGCTGCCATCTGGCGGTAGGTGGTCAACTTGCCGCCGGTGACGGTGACCATGCCCCGTGAAGAGGTGGTGACCCGGTGGCGGCGGGACAGGTCTGCGGTGCGGTCGGGGGGTGTGCCCCCGGGGAGACCTTCGCCTGCCGGCGAGTCGGGCGCGCTCACGAGCGGGCGCAGCCCCGCCCAGGTGCCCAGAACGTCCCCGGGGGTGATCGGGTCTTCCAACCAGGTGTTCACAGCCCCGAGCAGGTAGTCGACGTCGTCGGGTGTGCAGCGGGGATCGTCGAGGGATCCGCCGTCGTCGGTGTCGGTGGTGCCGATGTAGGCCGCGCCCTCCCAGGGGACCACGAACACCGAACGCCGGTCGCGCACCACGGGCAGAACCACGGCGATGTCGCAGCGGACCTTCTCCCAGGGCACGGTGAGGTGCACGCCCCGTGCCGGGCGGATCGTGCCGGGGTGGGTGCCCTCGTCGAGGGCTCGAACGTCGTCGGCCCACACGCCCGTGGCGTTGACCACCGCCCGGGTGTCGATGGAGATCTCCACCACCCCGCCCCGGCCGCCGGGGGCCTCGGCGCGCACCTGCACGCTTCGGATGTGGTCGGTTCCACCGAGGGCGACGACCTCGGCCCTGGTGACCACGACAGCCCCGTGGTCCAGGGCCGCGGTCCGGGCGATGGCCAGGGTCAGGCGGGCGTCGTCGGCCTGGGTGTCGTAGTACAGGTAGCTGGAGGCCAGCCGGTCGCGGGGCAGGGTCGGCATGTGGGCCATGGCCTCGTCCACCGACAGGCGCTGGTGGAGCTTGCCGATGCGGGCCCCACCGGTCAGGTCGTAGGCCCACATGGCCGAACCCAGTGCGCGGGACAGCTTGCGGGGAATGAGCCCGTCCCGGCTGAACATCGGCAGCAGGAAGGGCAGGGTGCGTACCAGGTCGGGGCGCGTTGCGGCGGAGGCGTTGTCGTTCGGCAAGGGCCTCGTAGACCAGGCGGACATCTCCCTGCTGTAGATAGCGCAGGCCCCCGTGTACGAGCTTCGAGGACTTCGAGGAGGTGCCCGAGGCCAGATCGTGGCGTTCGACCAGGACCGTGCGCAGGCCCCGGGCCGCGGCGTCGAGAGCGACCCCCGCACCGGTGATCCCTCCACCGATGACCACCAGATCCACCGGTCCCTCACCGAGGCGATCCAGGTTGCGGGCCCGGTCAAAGGCGTCGGGGTCGAGCATGGTGGGCGCGACCCTAGCGGCAGCCTCGGGCCGGCGGCAGCCTCGGGTAGGGACCGCCCGGACAAGTGGAAGCCTGCGGCTGATTCCAGCGCTACTCAACAATAGTTTTCTTTCAACAACAGTTGTTGATTGTGGAGCTCAGCGGTAGGTTGGCAACCGTGAAGTCACCCGACCAGCTCGCCGCCCGGTTTCGGGCTGCGGGGCGCAAGGTCACCCCTCAACGCCTCGGCATCTTCGGGGTGGTGGCGGGCAGCACCGAGCACCCGAGCGCAGAGCTCGTCTGGGACAGGGTCCGTGCCGAGATGCCTACCATCTCGCTCAAGACCGTGTACCAGACCCTCAACGAGCTGGCCGAGCTGGGCGAGATCCAGGCCCTCGATCTGGGAACAGGTTCGCTGCGCTTCGATCCCACAGCCGAAGCGCACCACCATCTGGTGTGCCGTGGCTGCGGGCGCGTGCAGGACGTCCACGCCGACTTCACCGACGTGCAGGTACCCGAAGCTGCCGGCGACGGGTTCGTGGTCTCGTCCACCGAGATCGTGTTCCGTGGCTGGTGCCCGGCGTGCACAGGGATGGTCGCCGCCACTCACTGACAGCGATGATCCCCGACAGCAGAAGACCACAACATCTCGGGGAGACCCGGGCGACAACATCTCGGGGAGACCCGGGCGACAACATCTCGGGGAGACCCGGGCGACACAACAAGGGAGAAACACATGCCAGCACTCCAGGGCACCAAGACCCACGAGAACCTGAAGGAGGCGTTCGCCGGCGAGAGCCAGGCCAACCGTCGCTACCTCTACTTTGCCCAGAAGGCCGATGTCGAGGGCTACCCCGACGTCGCCGCCCTGTTCCGCTCGGTAGCCGAGGGCGAGACCGGTCACGCCTTCGGCCACTTCGACTTCCTGGCCGAGGTGGGCGACCCCGCCACCGGCGAGGCCGTGGGGGCCACCGAGGACAACCTGAAGTCAGCCATCGCGGGTGAGACCTACGAATACACCGAGATGTATCCGGGCTTCGCCAAGACCGCCCGCGACGAGGGATTCGACGAGATCGCCGAGTGGCTCGAGACCCTGGCCCGGGCCGAGAAGAGCCACGCCGGTCGCTTCGGTGAAGGCCTGGCCGCCCTCAGCTGAACCACCTGTTCCCGCGCCGGGCCCCGGCGGCGTGTTCCGTCACCCACGGCGCGCCGCTGGGCCGCCCTGCGGCGCCGGGGCCACCTACGCTGCGGGTCTCGCACAGCAGTTCGGCAAGCAGCCGGCCGGCAGCACGGCCCAGAGCGGTCGGATCGAGGGGAGAACCTGCCATGACCACCACCTATGACCCGTTCCACCCGAAGTACTTCGACGAGGCCGACCTGCGGGAGGAGATGACCCGCGTCTATGACCTGTGCCACGGCTGTCGGTTGTGCTTCAAGTACTGCACGGCATTCCCCGCGCTGTTCGAGGCCATCGACCGCCACGACGACCAGGACTCAGCCAAGCTGACCGGATCCGAACAGGACCGTGTGGTCGACGAGTGCTTCAACTGCAAGCTTTGCTACGTGAACTGCCCCTACATCCCGGGCCAGCACGAATGGAACCTCGACTTCCCACGACTGATGCTTCGGGCCCAACAGATCCGGCATCGCACCTCCAAGCGGAGTGCCAAAGCTGCCCTCACCGCGCAGGCCCTCGGCCGTACCGACCTGGTGGGCAAGCTCAACGTGGCCGCCGCCCCCTTGGCCAACAAGGCCCTGGGCACCCCCGGCTCGAAGGTGCGCCGCCTGGTCGAGCGCACGGTGGGCATAGCCTCCCAGCGGGTGCTGCCCCCCTACGCCCGCCAGCGCTTCTCCACCTGGTTCCGCCGCCGGTCGGCCCCACCGGTACCCCGACCCCAGGCGAAGGTGGCGTTGTTCCCCACCTGCCTGGTCGAGTACCAGGGCACCGGGGTCGGTCATGACATGGTCAAGGTCTACGAGCGCAACCGAATCGACTGCTCCCTTCCCGAAGGTCAGGTGTGCTGTGGCGCCCCGTGGCTGCACAGCGGCGACGTGGACCGCTTCGTGGCCCAGGGCCGCAAGAACCTCGAGGTGCTGGCTGCTGCGGTGAGGGAAGGTCGCGACATCGTCGTACCCCAGCCCACCTGCGGCTACGTCCTCAAGTACGACTACAAGGACTACATCGGTGGGCCCGATGCCGAACTGGTCGCAGAGCACACCTACGACGCCGCCGAGTACCTGTGGACCCGGATACACAAGGGCGAGGAAACCGAGTTGGACACGACCTTCGACGGGGAGGTCCCCGAGACGGTCACCTACCACGCGCCCTGCCATCTGCGGGCCCAGAACATCGGGTTGAAGAGCCGCGACCTGCTCAAGCTGTGCGGCGCCAAGGTGAACGTCGTCGCCGAGTGCTCCGCCATCGACGGAACATGGGGCTACCGCGCCGCCAACTACGACCTGTCCCGCCAGGTGGCCAAGAAGATGGCCACCGCCATCGAACGGGCCGGAGCTGACGTGGTGGCCGGCGACTGCCACCTGGCCAACGGGGGGATCCTGCAAGAGACGGGCCACCAACCGGTGCATCCACTCCAGGTCCTGGCCCGCGCCTACGGCATACCGGAGGAACCCACATGAGCCGTGCCCTGACCCTCGACGACATCGTCGACCTGCGCGCCTACGAGCGCGAGCGTGACCAGTTCCGCCGCAACATCATCGACCTCAAGAAGCGGCGCCGCATCCCGGTGGGTCCTTTCGTGACCCTGGTGTTCGAGAACCGAGACACCATCCGGTTCCAGATCCAGGAGATGGCCCGCGTCGAGCGGCTCATCACCGACGAGGCAATCCAAGGCGAGCTGCGCACCTACAACCCACTCATCCCCGAGCCGGGTCACCTGTGCGCCACTCTGTTCGTGGAGCTCACCACCGACGAGGATCTGCGCCAGTGGTTGCCCAAGCTGGTCGGCATCGAGACAGCTGCGGTGCTGCGCATCGGTGAAGGGGCCGGGGCGGTCGAGGTCCGTTGCGACGTGGATCCAGACCACGCGCGCCAGCTGACCCGCGACGAGGTGACCGCCTCGGTGCACTACGTCACCTGGTCGCTGACTCCCGACCAGGTGAATGCCTTCGCCGCCGGGCCGGTCAGCCTGGTGGTCGACCACCCCGAGTACCAGCACGAGACCGTGCTCTCCGGGCAAGCCCACGGCGAGCTGAGCGCCGACCTCGAGGACCGACCCTGAGGAGTGAGCAGCCCCGGAGGTAGTCCGCCACCGGGTCGTCTGGACATCGCCGGGAGCCGCCGGGCAAACTCGGCTGCGTGACCGTCACGACTGGACGACACCTGACCACCGACGACCGCTGGCGTGACCAGGCGGCCTGTCTGGGCCTGGATCCGCGCATCTTCTACCCGGCCGACGACGACGAGGCCGAGGTGGCCCGGTCGATCTGCGAGGGGTGCACCGTTCGCCCCGACTGCCTCGAGTACGCGCTGGCCCGGCGTGAGAAGGACGGGGTATGGGGCGGCGCCACCGAACGCGACCGGCGGCGCATCATCCGCCAGCGTCGCCGGGCCGCCCGACTGGCCCGACCGGCGTGAGCACCCCGACGCTCTCGGGCGTCTCAACGCGCAGGCCATGACGGGGTTGGGGTCCCACGGCGGCTGGCCCGGGATCCTCGGCCAGCTACTGGACCGCCACGACCTGAGTGCCGACCAGACCGGTGCCGCGCTCGGCGAGATCCTCGCCGGCGAGGCCACCCCGGCCCAGATCGCCGCCTTCATCGTCGCGCTGGCTGTCAAGGGTGAGACCGTCGAGGAGCTCTCGGGCATGGTCGACGCGATGCTGGCGGCCGCCCGGCCCCTCGACCTTCCACCCGACGTCATCGACATCGTCGGCACCGGGGGGTCCCAACGTCGCCGGGTGTCGGCCCTGAACGTGTCGACCATGGCGTCCTTCGTCGCCGCGGGCGCCGGTGCGCGGGTGTGCAAGCACGGCAACCGCCGGGCCTCGTCCACCAGCGGCTCGTTCGATCTGCTGGAAGCACTGGGCGTCGCAATCGAGCTTGACGGCCCGGCGGTGGCCTCCTGTGTGGAGCGGGCCGGTGTGGGCTTCGCCTTCGCACGGGCCTTCCACCCGGCCATGCGTCATGCCGGCCCGGTTCGCGCCGAGCTGGGGGTGCCCACGGTGTTCAACCTGCTGGGACCTCTCAGCCACCCCGGACGGGTCACCCGCCAGGTCGTGGGTGTGGCCGACCCCGACGTGGCCGAGAAGCTGGTCGGGGTGCTCGCCGCCCGCGGCGCACCCCGGGCCATGGTGGTGCACGGCGACGACGGTCTCGACGAGCTGACCACCACCACCACCTCGACGGTATGGGAACTGCGCGGCGGCGAGGTGACCAGGACCACGGTCGACCCGGCGGTGTTGGGGCTGACCCGCGTCGATCCGGGTGATCTTCCCGGCGGCGACCCCGCCACCAACGCCAGACTGGCCCACGAGTTGCTGGCGGGGGCGACGGGTCCGGTTCGGGACCTGGTGGTCCTCAACGCCGGAGCGGGGCTGGTGGTGGCGGGACTGGTGGACAGCCTCGCCCAGGGTGTGGTCTCGGCGGCCGCAGCCATCGACGACGGACGCGCCCGCCTGGCGCTGGAGTCCCTGGTCAGCACGTCTCAGAGCCTCCGCGGGTAGGCGGTCGCTCTAGGCTGCTCCGGCGGCCGCTCCGGTGCCAGGTGGCACGGGAGGATCCGACGTCCATACCTCGACCTCGGCCCGACCGGCACGCAACTGGGCCGCCCGCTCCGCTAGCTCACCCAGTACGGGATCGGCAGGCGCCGGTGTGGCGGGGAGGCCCTGGAGGCAGGCCGAGGCATGTTCGAGGGTCGCAACGTGGGTGGCGACCTCGCGCAGGTTGTCTCGCCGCACCCGTGCGGGGGCCCGGCGGAACCGGGCCAGGTCGCCGTCGAGATCGACCGCTGCTTCCACGATCTGGCGGCGCAGGTCGTCGGTGAGAGGTGCTGTGGGGGGCCCGAGTTCGGGGCGGCCCGGGTCGATGGGCCAGGCCAGGGTCTGAAGCCGGCGATGCAGGTGAGCCGAGCGGGAGGGAGTCCAGCGCCAGCGCACCGGAGCGGGGGAGCGCACCCCCACCGCCACCCTGTTGGCCCGGGCCAGCACGGCCCGGAACCCCAACGCGGCCACCAGGCCCAAGACCAACCAAACGGCCAACACGACCAGCACCGCGATGGCGACCTCTGCCATGGCAGGGAGGCTAGCGGTCGCGCATCGATGCGGGGCCGGACCGGCGCGGCGACAACTCGGGGAGACGAGGCAGGGGCGAAGCCAACCCGTGCTCGGCGAAGACGAGCCGGACCCGGTGCACCTGCTGGTCGCACCAGCGGGCCACGCAGAGGATCTCGTCGGCGCGCCGGGCCTCGTGGCCTGCGGGGGGGAGCGCCCCCGGCTCGGCTACAAGCCCGGGGAGTCGGGACTGACCCACCGGAGAGGGATCATCCTGGAGCAGTCCCTCGGCGAGGGTGATCTGGACGCCGTCGATCTCGAGAACCACCCGACCGGCACGCCGCCAGGCGTCGAGCCGCCGTTGCCGATGCACCGCAGCGGCCAGCGCCGCACCCCTGTCGCGTACGTCGGCAGCCTCTTCGAAGCGCTGTGCGGCAGCCAGCTCTGCCATGCGCCGCGACAATGGCTCGAGAACTGCGAGGGGATCGGAGGTGAAGGCTGCTTCGGCCCGGGCCACCACCCGGGCGTACTCGACGGGATCGAGGTCGCCGGCGCAGGGGCAGGTCGCCACGCCAAGCTGGGCGGGGGTGCACGGCCCGCTGCGCTTGTGGGCACCGGGTCTGTCGCGGCACCGGCGCAGGGGTACGACCGTCTCGATGGCTTCGGCGATACGGCGGGCTGCTGATGCGGAGGGCAGCGGTCCCAGGGCGGGCACCTGGGGGCGGGGACGGCGGACGACCGAGAAGCGTGGGAAGGCCTCGTGGCGGGTCAAGGTGAGGAACACGGGCGCCTTCCGCCGCTTTCCCTGCTGGTTGTAGCGAGGCTCGAGCTCTTGGATGAGACGCAGCTCGCGCACCGCAGCGTGAAGGGTGGTGGGAGTGACCTCGTGGTCGATGCGGGCCGTCTCCCGCAGGAGCCGACCGACCTTGCGCCGGCTGTCGCCGGAGAAGTAGGAGCGCACGCGTGACCGCAGGTCGGTGGCCTTGCCCACGTAGAGGACCTCTCCCCGGGGGCTGCGGAACGCGTAGACCCCGGGGGAGCGGGGCAGGTGCTCGGTCAGTCGCAGCTTGGCGACCTGCTCGTGGCCGCGGATGGTGGGAAGCGCCAACAGGTCGTCGAGGCCGGTGACCGCCAGCCGCCCGGCCCGCTCGAGCAGGAGATGCAACAGGTCGCCGGTGGCCAGGGCGTCGTCGAGAGCCCGGTGGCTGGGCTGGTGGTCGAGGCGCAGGCGCGAGGCCAGCGTGCCCAGGCGGCAGTCGGGTACCTCGTCACGCACCAACCGTCGGGCCAGCGCTGCGGTGTCGAGGGTGCGGTTGGCCATCGGGGGTCGGCCCGTGCTTCGGAGAGCAGCGTCGAGGAAGCCGACGTCGAATCGCACGTTGTGGCCCACCACGACCGCGTCGCCGCAGAACTCGAGGAAGGCAGGTAGCACCGAGTCGATGCGGGGGGCGGGCAGCACCATCTGCTCGCTGATGCCCGTCAGCACGGTGATGGCCGGGGGTATGGGCGAACCGGGATTCACCAGGGTCTGGAACCGGCCCAGGCAGCGACCCCCCTGCAGCTTGATCGCGCCGATCTCGGTGATGGCGCAGTCTCGGGGTGACCCACCGGTGGTCTCGAGGTCGACCACACAGAAGGTGACCTCGAACAGGGGCGTTCCGAGGTCGTCGAAGCTGCGTTGGACGGCGAGGCTCATCTGGCAGACTCACCGGTGTGGACACCTCTCGCTACCGCTGCACCGCCTGCGGGAACCTGACGCGCTTCGACGTGACCGCCACTCGTCGGACCCGGGCCTTCCACCACTACTCGGTGGGCGGCGACCTGGAGGTGGAAGACGAGGAAGTCTTGGCCGAGGAGGTAGAGGAGGTCGCCTGCCGTTGGTGTGGCAGCAGCCAGTCGGTGGTGGCCCTCGACGGCGGCACACCCGACCCGATCTGAGCTCATCCCGTGTGCTGCCGGTGACGCAGGTGGGGTACCAGGCCTGCGTCGCCCAGAAGGCGCAGCGCCCGAGCTTCGGTCACGTCGATGACCACTGCCTCGTCAGGTTCGCGAGAACACAGGAACGTGACGACGCAGTCGTTGCAGGTGGGCGTGTCGCGCCGGATGCAGGAGTCGCAGTCGATGACGATGTCTTCGGGGTGGGAGGAGCACTCCATGGCCGAATCCTGCGCCGAGGGTGGGACAACAACGTTCTGAGCTGGGCAGAAGCATCTGGAACTGGCCATGCGGGGAGAGGCCCGCGACCATGATCGATGTGACCGCTCCCAGCAGTGCACGGGTGCCCTCGCTGGCCAGCATCCAGGCCGCGGGGCGGGCCGCGGGCCTGGAGGCGGTTGGGTTCACGAGCGCCGAGCCCCTTCTCCAGGCGCGCGCTGCGCTGGGGGATCGCCGCAGTCGGGGCCTACCCGAGGGCCTGGCCTTCACCTTCGCCAAACCCGAGCGCTCCACCGATCCGAGGGCCACCCTGCCGACGGCGCGTTCCATGGTCGTGGCCGCCCTGCGGTACGCGCCCGCCGGGCACAGCGATGACCCGCCACCGCGGGGACCCCACGGGCGGGTGGCCCGGGTCGGCCGGGTGGACCACTACACGCGACTCCGCGAGGCTCTGGCCGCCACCGGTGCACCCCTACGGGCCGAGGGGTGGCGCACGGTGGTGCTGGCCGACGGCAACCACCTGGTCGACCGCGCCGCCGCGCACCGTGCCGGCCTGGGTTGGTTCGGGCGTTCGGCCAACCTGCTGCTTCCCGGCGAGGGCAGCTGGTTCGTCCTGGGGGCGGTGCTCACTGACGCCCCTCTGGGGGCGGTGCTCACTGACGCCCCTCTGGGGGCGGTGCTCACTGACGCCCCTCTGGGGGCGGTGCTCACTGACGCCCCTCTGGGGGCGGTGCTCACTGACGCCCCTCTGGGGGCGGTGCTCACTGACGCCCCTCTGGGGGCGGTGCTCACTGACGCCCCTCTGGGGGCGGTGCTCACTGACGCCCCTCTGGGGGCGGTGCTCACTGACGCCCCTCTGGGGGCGGTGCTCACTGACGCCCCTCTGGGGGCGGTGCTCACTGACGCCCCTCTGGGGGCGGTGCTCTCGGCGACCAGCGATGGCCATCTCGGTCCTGGCGCACCCTTTGCCGGCATCGCGGTGCCCGAGGGCTGTGGACCATGCCGCCTCTGCTCCCGGGCCTGCCCTTCGGGGGCCATCGTGGGTCCTGGGGTCGTGGATGCGGAACGCTGCCTGTCCTGGCTGGCCCAGTCCCCGGCCCCGTTCCCTCGCGAGCTGCGCAGGGTCCTGGGTGACCGGCTCTACGGGTGCGACGACTGCCAGGAGGTGTGTCCACCCAACCGTGTGCCCGGCGGGGGGACCAGCCGCTGCGAACCAACAAGCCCCGACGCCGAAGCGGCGGCCCACGTCGACATCCTCCAGTTGCTCCTCGCCGACGACGCTGACCTGTTGGACCGCTTCGGTCACTGGTACCTGCCCGGACGCACCACCAGAGCGCTGCGTCGCACCGCCCTGGTGGTGCTGGGCAACACCGGTGACGCCCGTGACGGGCGCGTACGTTCGGTGCTGGCCCGCTACCTGGGCCACCCCGACGCCTTCCTGCGGGCCCACGCCGTGTGGGCGGCCGGCGCTCTGGGCTGTCTGGATCTCGCCGGTGAGGCCGCCACCGACCTCGATGAGGCCGTACGCGACGAGTGGACGTGGTGGCAGGAACAGGACCTCCCATGACCCACCTCCTGGTCACCAACGACTTCCCACCCAAGGTGGGCGGAATCCAGTCCTACCTGTGGGAGCTGTGGCGGAGGCTCCCCCCGGGCGAGGCCGTGGTGCTGACCACCCCTCATCCCGGAGACGCCGCCTGGGATTCCGACCAACCCTTCCGGGTCGTGCGTACCCCCGACAAGGTGCTGTGGCCCACACCTTCACTGGCCCGACGGATCGACTCGCTGGCGACCGAGGTGGGCGCAGACCTGGTGCTCCTGGATCCTGCCCTCCCGGTGGGTCTGCTGGGACCGAAGCTCTCGAGGCCCTACGGGATCGTGGTCCACGGCGCGGAGGTGACCGTCCCGGGGAGATTGCCCGTGAGCCGGCACCTCTTGTCCCGCGTACTCCGGGGTGCCTCGGTGGTCGTGGCCGCCGGCGGCTACCCCCGGACCGAAGCCGAGAGGGCGGCGCGCAGGCCACTGCCCACGGTGCTGGTCCCACCGGGCGTCGACCCCGACCGCTTCCGTCCCCTGCCTCCCGGTGAGCGCCGAGACACCCGGGTGCGCCTCGGTCTGCCCACCGACGGTCCCTTGGTGGTCAGTGCCAGCCGCCTGGTTCCGAGAAAGGGGATCGACGTGCTGATCAAAGCGTGTGACCGGGTGGCCGCCTCGGCACCCCTCCTGTCGTTGGCCATCGCAGGGTCGGGACGGGATCGTCCTCGCCTGGAGCGTCTGGCCCGGCGATCCCGGGTGCCGGTGTCCTTCCTCGGTCGCGTCCCCGACGACGACCTGGCTGCGCTGGTGGCCAGCGCCGACGTGTTCGCCATGCTGTGCCGCAACCGCTGGTTCGGGCTCGAGCAGGAGGGGTTCGGCATCGTCTTCCTGGAAGCCGCGGCGGCCGGAGTCCCCCAGCTGGCAGGGCGTAGCGGCGGAGCGCACGAGGCCGTGGTCCACGGGGGGACCGGGCTGGTCGTCGAAGAGCCCAGATCGGTTGCCGCAGTGGCCACGGCGCTGTCGTCGCTCGTCGGTGACCCCGACCGCGCCGCGCAGATGGGCGCCGCCGCCCGTGCCCGTGCGGAGGAGGACTTCGCCTACCCGATCCTGGCCCGCCGCCTCGCCGAAGGCCTCGCCGAGATGGAACGCGGATGATCCGGCGGAAGGCGAAGCGGTGAGCGGTCCTTTGGGGCCGCTGCGCGACGAGATGGCTCACGCGCCGGGACGTCACCTCCTGCGGGCGTCGCTGGCCGGTACCGCAGTGCAGGTAGGCCTGGCCGTACCGGCCATCGTGTGGGTGGACAGCCTGGGTTCCGCCTACGCGCTGGTCTCTCTGGTGCTCTTCGCCGGGGGGACAGTGGCCTGTTTGTGGGCCTTCTGGCTCGCGGTGCAACGCAGCCGCTACGAGACCATCGGAGTGGGTGGCCTGTACTTCCTGGCAGGTTGTGCCCCGGGGTCGGTGCAGCGGGTCATGGTCGGGTCGTTGTCGGCCCAGGTGGTCGTCGGTCTGGCCGCTGCCGGCGTGCGTCCCTACACATCGTTGGCCTTCGGGATCCTGGTGCCTATGTGGGGGCTGGGCCTGGCGGGCGTCTGGGGGGCCCGCCACGGAACCTTCCCTTCGCGGGGCACCACCTCTGAGCGGGGCACCGGTTCCTAACGCGATCCCGAACCTGGTCGGGACGCCGACCCGCGGTAGCCACGCCGGACCTGACGGCACCGGCCGGGGTCACTACGCTCGCTACCGATGACCGATCACGCCACCGAGCACATCCGCATCAACGCCCCGGTGTCGCGGTGCTTCGCGGTGCTCACCGACTTCGAGGCCTACCCGGTGTGGGCTGCGGACATCAAGGAGACCGAGGTTCACGAACGTGACCCCGAGGGGCGGGGAGTCGAGGTCACCTGGCGGGCCGCAGCCATGGGGCGCAGCACGACGGTGCGCCTGCGCTACGACTATGCCGATGCCCCGGCGCTCATGCGCTGGAAGCTCATCGATGGCGATCTGTTGCGCCGCTACGACGGCCACTACCTCCTCGAGCCTGCCCCTGACGATCCCGGCGCCACCGACCTCGAGTACCAGCTCACGGTCGACCTGGTGGTTCCCCTCCCCGGCTTCGTCAAGAGACGTGCCGAGACCCGGATCATCAAGGCGGCCCTGCCCGACCTCAAGGCCCACATCGAGGCCGAGCGGTCCCACTCCGACTGACGCCGGTGGCCGATCCTGCGGGTCGCGGTTCACGGGTCCTGCTCTTCACCGGCAAGGGAGGCGTGGGTAAGACCACCGTGGCCGCCGCTACCGCGCTGGCCTGCGCGACCCGGGGCCAACGTACCGTGGTGGTCTCCACCGACCCGGCCCATTCCCTGGCCGACGCGCTGGCCGTCCCGGTGGGGGGGGAACCGATCTGGGTGGCCGAGCACCTCTGGGCGGCACAACTCGACGCACGGGCCCGGCTCACCTCCCCTGTGGAAGAGCTGCGATCGTGGTTGGGCGAGGTTCTCGCCTGGGCCGGCGTGGATCCCGTGGCCGCCGAGGAGCTCGCCTCCCTTCCCGGCCTGGACGAACTGGTTGCGCTGACCGACATAGCGGCTCTGGCTGCCGAAGGTCGCTGGGACACCGTGGTGGTGGATTGCGCGCCAACCGCCGACACCCTGCGTCTCCTGGCACTCCCCGACGTCCTGGCCTGGTGGATGGCACGGGCCTTCCCCCTCGGGCGGCGGATCACCCGATTGCTCGCCCCCGCCCTGCCGCGCCGTGGCCGGAGTTCCCCTGGCCAGCGAAGCAGCGCTCGGCGCAACCGAACAGCTCTACGCCCGGCTGGGCGAGGTCAAGAGGCTGATGGCCGACCGGCAGGTCACCCGCATCCGCCTGGTGGTGACCCCCGAACACATGGTGGTGGCCGAGGCCCGGCGCACCGCCACGGCTCTCGCCCTGTTCGATTACGCCGTGGATGCGGTCGTGGCCAACCGCATTCTGCCCGAAGAGGTGGTGGATCCCTGGTTCAGCTCCTGGCGGGAGACCCAGACACGTGCCCTCGCCGCCATCGAGGAAGGCTTCTCGCCGGCACCGGTGCTGCGGGCGGAGCTGGCTCCCGCCGAGGTCGTGGGCATCCCTGCGCTCGAAGCCATGGGCGCATCCCTCTACGGTCGGTCCGATCCCGCCGAGTCCCGTTGCGAGCGCCAGGCGCTGTCGGTGCGCCGGGTAGAAGGCGGCTACGACCTGGTGTTGGAGATGCCCTTCGTGGCCCCCGGCGACCTCGATCTGGGTCGTCGCGGTGGTGAGCTGGTGCTGGAGGTGGGGGGGCGCCGCCGCGCCCTGCTGCTGCCCGACAGCCTGGCGCGGCGGTCGGTTTCCGGAGCGACTCTGCGTGACGGACTCCTGGTCGTCCGCTTCGCCGACCCCCATCGTTGACCCCATCGTTGACCCCATCGTTGACCGTCTTGCCAGATCGGGTCGCACCCGAGCCGGGATCGGGCCATCATGGAGGGGCTGTGCACGAATCCCACACCTCTGAGGCCGCCGAACACCTCCAGGCTGCCGCCCGTTCGATGATCGGTGCGGCTCGGTCATTCCTGGACGCGCTGGAAGAGCTGGTCGGCGACGCCGACCGCATGTCAGACACCGCTGAGGCCCTGGCCTCGGTGTTGGGGGCCGCCACCGGGGCCGCGGGCCCGTCGCAATCGGCCGAGACAGTGGGTCACGCGACGCCAGCTGGTGAACCGGCAACCGTCGAGCGGATTCCGGTCACATGAGCCGCCCGACGGCCCTGACCTCGCCAGCGGTCGCGGTTCACGACGACCAAGATGGATCCATCGGCCAGAGGGGGACGACATGAGGTTGCTCGAGTTGCGCACTGAAGGGGCCTCCGAGCCGGGGTTGGAGTTCCACCCGAACCTCACCGTGGTGTCGGGGCTGGATGACGAAGCGCGCCAGGCTGTCCGGGCCGCGGTTGCGGCGTTGCCCGCCGGCGACACACCTGGGCTGGCAGGTCTGGTGGAGGCCCACGGGATCCTGTTCGACCTGACCGTCGACACCTTGGCCGTGCTCGGTCTGGACCAACCCCTGGCAGTTGTAGTGGAATCCGCTGACCTCGCCGAGGCCACCTCCGGCCCCAGCCCAGAGGCCACCTCTCCCAGCTCTGCCCGAGCGGTGACAGACCCGGTCCCCGACGCGTCAGCGATTGCCGAGCTGGAACGCGTGGAGCTGGCGGTGGCCGACGCCCAAGAGGCCTTCTCGGTGACCGACGAGGCGTTGGAAAGGGCCCGCATCGAGCGCGCCGCGGCCGTCGAGGCCACCGGGCGGATCCAGGCAGCTCTGGACAAGGCCCGTGTGGCCCGTGACCAGGCCCGGTCTCAGCGCGACGGCAAGGTGGATACAGCCTTGGCCTCGGGTACCGGTGAAGAGAGGGCACGCCAGCACGTCGACGACCTCTCCCGGACCGTCGCGGATCTGGAGGAGGCGATCGCCGAACTCGAAGAGCGCGACCCGCGGCCGGTTCAGGTGCTGGTCGATGCCCTGCGCCAGCCCGTGTCCGACCGGTTGGTGCCGTCCCAGGAGGCCATCGCCGTGGCCGACGAGTTCGCCGAGTTGCAGGTGCAGCTCGACGAGGCCGAACGCCGGCTCCAGGCCGACGGCATGAGCATGGACCAGCTCTCCCAGCGACTCGAGGACTGCCGCACCGAGTTGCGCCAGGCCGAGAAGGGCGTCAAGAAGCCCGAGCTGACCCCCGAGGACGTCACAGAGCTGGAGGCGGCCCACGATGAAGTGCTCGACGCTGAGCGCCGCGCCTCGGGTCGGATGGGGCGCAAGGCCGCCCTGAAGCAACTCGACGAGGCTCGCGAGCTGGAGCAGGCCATCCTGGACAGGGTCGGCTTCCCGACCTGGACCTCCTACGTCATGGGTTCCTCGTTGCTCAACATCGACCCGATGGCCGAGGTTCGCCTGGAGACGGCTCGCGCCGAGTTGGCCGAGGCCGAGGCCGCCTGGGCGGATCTGACCGGCCAGCTCGAGGCCGACCCCGACTACAGCGGCCTGCTCGACCGCCTCGAAGCGGTCTTCCTGGCGGCTTTCGACATCCTCGGTGGTGAGACCGAAGGAGACCTCGAGGGTCTGCTTCGCAGTCACCTGGTTCCCGACGAAGAGGTCTCTCGCGACGACATCCTCGAGGCGCTGGCCTACCAGCTGGGTCTGCGAGGTGTCGAGATCGAAGAAGGAGCCGGCGGCGACACCGTCGCAGGTATCGCGGAGGAGTGGCTGGCCGCCACCGGTGACCACTGGGAGAAGTACCGGGCACTTCAAGAGGAGCACCAGCGGGTGCGTGCCGATCTCGACGCAGCCGAGGCCGAACTGGAGGTGGTTCTGGGTCAGGCCGAGGCCGACAACCCCGAGGGCCGTCAGGAGGCATACGAGTTGGCCGAGGCCAAGGTGGCCGAGATCCTGGCCGACCTCGAGCAGGCCAACGAGATCGTGGCCGACCTGGAGGGCCAGGTAGATGCCCGTGAGCTCATGCTGATGCCGGCGCGCCTGGCTCTGGATGCGGCTGTGGCCGCCCGTGACGCCGCCCAGGCAGCCCTGGACGCCCCTGGTTCGCCGGTCGGGCAGGAGAGCCCGGGTGCCGGAGCCCACGCTGCGGCGTACGTGCAGCCGTCCTATGACCGCAAGCCCGAGGTCTACGACGACCTGCCCTATGCCAGCGACGACGACGATGACGACGAAGAGGTGATGCCCGGCGACTGGGGAGGAAGCGACGACATCGAGTTCTGGTTGCTCTCCCGCATGGCTGCGCTCCGCCATGTCTCCCACGGTGGATCCGTACCTCTGGTGTTGGACGACGCCCTGTGCGGACTCGACGAGGTCGGCTTGCTGGCGGTGATGGCCAAGCTGGAGCGTATGGCCGAGGCGGTCCAGGTCATCTACCTGAGCGACGACCCCGCGCTGGTGGACTGGGCCGAACGGGCCGGTCTCCAGCGGGCGGCAGCAGTGTCGTGCTCGGGTGATCTGCGCTCCTCACTGGTCGCCTAACCTCACCGGATGGCTGCCCTGCACGAGACCCAGATCCGCCGCCTGGCAGCCTTCCGCGGGGAGCGATCCCCGGTCACCAGCTGCTACCTCGATGTCGACGGAAAGCACCATCTGCGCCGCCATGATTACCAGGCTGAGCTGGCCCGCCTCGTCCGGCGGGCCCGTCGCCGGCTCAATGGCGAGCTCACCTCATCGGTCGAGAACGACCTGGATCGCATCACCAGCTACGTGCGCTCCGGTGTCGACCGCCACCGCGTGCGGGGGCTCGCCCTCTTCGTGTGCAGCGCCCACGACTTCTTCGAGGTGGTCGAGTTGGCAGTCCCCGTCCGCAGCCAACTGGTGGTGAACACGGTTCCCGCGGTGCGCCAACTCGAGGAGCTGGTGCAGGGCCACGAGCGCTTCGGTGTCCTCCTGGTCGACCGCCAGCGCACCCGGATGCTGGTCTTCGAGCTGGGCGAACTCGTCGACCACAGTTCCGCCGACGAGGAGCTGCCGCGCCACTACGACAGCCGGGGTCACAGCGAGCGGGGTGGCGTCGACCACCACATCGAGGCGCTGGTGTCCCAGCACGCTCGCCACGCCGCCGATCTGGCGTTCGAGATCTACCAGAAGGTGGGCTTTGCCCACCTCTCCCTCGGCGGAACTCCCGAGGTGGTGAGCGCAGTGACCGACTCGCTGCACCCCTACCTGTCCGAACGGCTCGCCCCCCACATCTCGGTGGGCGCAGGAGCCTCGAGCGAAGAGGTGGCGCGGTCCGCGGCCCAGGTCGAGGCCGAGGTGGAACGCGGGCGCGAGCAGCGCCTCGTCGCCGAGGTACGTGAAGGAGTGGGCCGCGGGCGTGGCGCGGTTGCCGGAGTCGAGGCGGTCATGGGGGTCCTCGCCGAGCGGCGTCTCGAGCACCTGGCGGTCTCGCAGGGCTACTCGGAGCCCGGTTGGCACTGCCGTGGGTGCAACCACCTGGCCCTGGTCGGGCGTAGTTGCCCCCGTTGCTCACAAGACATGGATCACGTGGACGACGTCGTCGAAGAAGTGGTTGAAGAGGCCCTGGAGCAGGGGTGCGCCGTCCGGGTCTGTGTCGAGAACGCGGACCTGGACTGCATCGGCAGCATCGGCGGGCTTCTCCGCTATTGAACGAGAGGGTCTGCGGCCTGGACGTCGGGGGCACCAAGCTCCTGGCCGTCGCCTTCGACCCCGCTGATCCCCTGGGCCCGGGACGATCCGAACGCCGGCTTCCCACCCCTGTGGCCGCAGATGAGCTGGTGGCGGCGGCGGTGCAGGCCATCCCGGCACTTCTTGCCGAATCGGGTGGCGAACGCTTGAGGGCGGTGGGTGCGGGGGTCGCAGGTCTCGTGGACCGGGATGGACGGCTGCGAATGGGCCCCAACCTGCCCGGCATCGTGGACGCGCCCCTGCGGGACCGCCTGGCTTCGGCGCTCGGGGTGCCGGTCACCGTCGACAACGACGCCACCGCGGCTGCCTGGGGCGAGGTCAAGGTGGGCTCTGCCCGGGACGTCCGGGACGCCGTGGTGGTGACCCTGGGTACGGGGATCGGGATGGGGCTGGTGTGTGGTGGCCAACTGGTGATCGGGCACCACGGCTACGCCGGCGAGGCAGGTCACATGGTCGTCGACCCCGATGGCCCACCCTGCCCTTGCGGCCGGCGGGGGTGTTGGGAGCGCTATGCGTCCGGCAGCGGCCTGGGGCGGCTGGGTCGGGACGCGGCCGAGGCCGGGCGCCTGGGCAGGGTGGTGGCATCCCTGGGTGGTGATCCCGACGCAGTTCGGGGTGAGCACGTCACGGCGGCGGCCATCGACGGGGATCCCGAAGCCCTGGCGGTGGTGGATGCCTTCGCCTGGTGGGTGGCCCTGGGTCTGGCCAATCTCACCAACGTCGTGGATCCCGAACTGTTCGTGATCGCCGGTGGCCTGGTGACCACCGGTGAGGTGTTGCTGCAGCCGGTTCGCCGGGCCTACGGCGAACTCCTCTACGGGACGGGCCACCGGCCGCCGGCCCGGGTGGTGATGGCCTCGCTGGGCGAGGCTGCCGGCGCCATCGGTGCCGGACTGCGGGCAGCGGACGCGAGTGCCTTCGGGGCGAGCCCCGAGGGCTAGCCGAGCTGTCCGCCCTGCCCTGCTCGGGCGAGGACCTCCGGGGTCTGGGGAGTCACTACGCTTTCGCGATTGCATCCAACAGCAGGGGGTAGTGCGCCGTGCACGGACTCATCCAGGATCACCCGCTCTCACTTGACATCATCATGTGGAGGGCGGAGCGGCTGTTCGCCGATCAGGCGATCATCACCCGGCAGGGGCCGACCCGCCGCGTGACCAAGTACGGAGAGCTCGTCGATCGTGCCGCTCGTGTGGCAGGGGCCCTCGACCAGCTCGGCGTCCCCTCAGAGGGCCGTGTCGGATCGCTGTGCTGGGCATCGGATCGACACATGGAGCTCTTCTACGGGGTGCCTGGTGGCGGACGGATCCTGCACACCCTGAATCCCAGGCTCACCGACGACCAGTTGCGCTACACGATCGACCACGGTGGAGCGTCGGCCCTGGTGATCGATCGGTCCCTGGCGCGCCGTGTGTGGCACTTGCTGCCCGGCACTCCGCAGGTGCGGCACGTAGTGCTGGTCGACGACGGCGCAGAGCCGCCCGAGTCCCTGGAGGGGATCTCCCTGCATGACTACGACGAACTGCTGGCGGGCGCCGTCGCCGTTCGTCGACCGGTGACCGACGAGCGCCAGGCGGCCATCCTCTGCTACACGTCCGGAACCACCGGTGATCCCAAGGGCGTGCTGTACTCCCACCGGGGCCTGGTGCTCCAAGCCATGAACCTGGCGACAGCTGACGGGCTCGGCATGCGGGCAACAGACGTGGTCCTGATGGGTGGCCAGATGTTCCATGCCAACGGCATGGGACTGCCGCAGGTGAGCGTCCTCACGGGTGCGCGCCTGGTGCTTCCCGGAGCTGACATGTCCGGTCCTGGCCTCGTTGATGCCCTGGAGCAGGAGCAGGTCACGATGGCGGTGATGGTTGCGCCGATATGGCGGGTGGTGGCGCCTCACCTTGCAGGCCGGGACCTGCGTTCCCTTCGCTGGAACGGTGCTGGAGGTGCCCCGGTACCCCCCTCGCTCTCCGAGCAGGTGAAGGCTGTCACGGGCGCGCCGATTGTCCAGGGCTGGGGCATGACCGAGACCAGTCCCCACGCCACCCTGGTCGCCGAGCGCCCGGAGCTGACGGGAGCCAGCGAACAGGAGCTGATCGCCGTGCGTGCCACGGCCGGCCTGCCCTATGCAGGCATCGAGTTGCGCCTCGTCGATGATGCCGGCGCCGAGGTTGCCTGGGACGGCGTCACCTCCGGTGAGCTCCAGGTTCGGGGGCTGTGGGTCGCCTCCGGCTACTTCGGCGGCACTCCCGAGGACACCTTCAGCGACGATGGCTGGTTGCGAACGGGTGACGTGGCGACCATCGACGCCCTCGGCTACCTGCGAATAGTCGATCGCATCAAGGACGTCATCAAGTCGGGGGGGCTGTGGATCGGGACCATCGAGCTGGAGAACCTGCTCATGGCCCACCCCTCGGTGGCCGAAGCTGCCGTGGTGGGCGTCCCTCACGAACGGTGGGACGAGCGCCCAATAGCTCTGGTCGTGCCTGCTGAAGGAGAGGTGGTAGATCCCGAGGTCCTGAGGGTGCACCTGAAGGACAAGGTGCCTTCGTTCTGGGTACCCGACGCCTTCGTCCCCGTGGAAGACATTCCCAAGACCTCGGTGGGGAAGTTCGACAAGAAGGCGTTGCGCGATGTTCACCGTGACTGCTTGACGGGCTCACCCTGAGTACCGCACCGGCTTGCTGGTCGGAAGCGGCAACCGTGCCGCGCGTCAGCTCGCCGACCAGCCGTGGAGCACGTAGGAAGAACGCAGGAACGTCGCCGCGTGCGGCAACATCTTGAGCAACTCGGTCACTCGCACCTGGGTCGGATACTCGAGGAACGTGGAGGGAAACGCGCGCAGCAGCGCCGGGTAGGAAGCCGTGGCACCCCCGGTGCCCCGGGACCGGGAGACGAACCCGAAGGCATCCCCCAGGATCTCAGGTGTCTCGCCGGGTCCGTGACCGTGTTGGTAGCGGAACCCGAGGAATACCACAGGCTGGCCGTCCTCGAAGGTCATGAACAGCCAGTCGGCCCACTTGCCGTCGAGGATCTGGCGTACCCAGCGCTGGTAGAAGCTGCGGCAACGCTCGGGTGAGAGGCGCGGGTCGCCGTGGAAGCGCGAAGTGTTGAAGAGCCCACCTGCCTCGAGGGCCAGTTCCTCACGGGTATCGGGATCGAGGTTGACGGGGTGCTCGTGATCGTAGATCCGGTGCTCGAGCAGAGGTCCACCGGGTGGCTCCGGAAGCCTGTCCTTGTGGCTCGATACGTAGGTCATGACGTTGTTGTAGACCCGGTATCGGGCGTCCTGGGCGCCGTCGAGCGCGTGCACGTCACCGGCATCGATCCTCACGGTGGTCATACCAGGGAAGGCGGCCAGCACCGCTCCACACAGCTCTGAGGCGATCGGCGAGCGTCCCGAGCCGTTGGTGGCGGTGAGCAGGGTGTGAACCACCTGCATGGGCAGTCCGAAGTGCTCGGTGTCATAGACCTGAGGGGCAGCATGCACGACCCCCACCAGCCGCCCGCCGTCTTCGGCAGCCAGCACCACATCGCCCCGGGGTTCGCTCAGGGACTCGGCGATGGATGCAACGGCGCGTTGCGCGTCGTGCGGCGCCAGGTCGTAGCCGTAGCTGGCGTACCCGCGGTTCGGCCAGAACGGGTGCTTGGTTGCCAGCCCCTGGACCTCGTCGAGATCTCCCTTGGTCAGCTCTCGGATCTCCATCGCACCCCTCCTGCTCCCTCTTGCGCCGGGCAGGTTACCTGGTGCGGCACGATCCGAGTCCCGGCGGGGACCCGAATGGTTCGCGTCCCCCCAGAGAGCCAGCGATACCCTGACCCCGATGGAGTTCCGCCGCATCACGTCCCTTCCTCCCTACGTCTTCACGATCATCGACTCGCTGAAGGTCGAGGCTCGCCGGGCCGGTCAGGACATCATCGACCTGGGCTTCGGCAACCCGGATCTGTCCTCACCGGACGTGGCCGTCGAAAAGCTCTGCGAGGCGGCGCACAACGTCCGGAACCACCGCTACTCCTCCAGCCGGGGCATCCCCAAGCTGCGGGCCGCGGTGGCCGACCTCTACCAGCGCCGCTTCGGCGTGCACCTCGATCCCGACACCGAGGTCCTCAACACCATCGGCGCCAAGGAGGGCTTCTCGCACCTCATGTGGGTGCTGTTGCAGCCTGGCGATGCCGCACTCGTGCCTTCCCCGTCGTACCCCATCCACATCTATGGGCCGCTGTTCGCGGGCGCCGACATCCGAGAGGTGCCCCTGGGCACCGGTCAGGACTTCTTCGACAACCTCCAGGAGGCCTGGGAGTACTCCTGGCCCAAGCCGAGGGTCATCGTCATGTCGTTCCCCCACAACCCCACCACGACCTGTGTAGACCTCGACTTCTTCCAGCGCGTGGTCGACTTCGCCCGGGCCCACGACGTGTTGCTGGTGCACGACAACGCCTACGCCGACCTGGGCTTCGACGGCTACTCGCCTCCGTCGATCCTCCAGGCCGAAGGTGCCAAAGAGTGCTCTGTCGAGCTCTACTCGATGACGAAGTCGTTCTCGATGGCCGGATGGCGGGTGGCCTTCCTGGTGGGCAACGCCGAGGTCGTGGCGGCCCTGGCCAAGTTGAAGTCGTATCTCGACTACGGCACCTTCCAGCCCATCCAGATCGCGGCGACGGTCACCCTCAACGAGGCCTCTGAGCATCCGAAGCTGGCCAACGAGATCTACCAGCGGCGCCGTGACGTGCTCTGCGGCGGCCTGGCCCGCATCGGCTGGGAGCTCGAACCGCCCCAGGGAACCATGTTCGTGTGGGCCCCCATCCCCGAGGCCTACACCGACATGGGGTCGATCGAGTTCTGCAAGTTGCTGGTGACCGAAGCCCACGTGGCGGCCTCCCCCGGTGTCGGCTTCGGCCCCGGTGGTGACGGGCACGTGCGCTTCGCTCTCATCGAGAACGAGCATCGCATCGCCCAAGGGGTGCGCAGCCTGCGCCGGGCACTCACCCGGCTGGGCTGAGGTCCCGCACCAGTACCCCCTCCAGGCAGAACGCCACGGCCTCGTCGGCGATCTCGCCGGCATCGCGCTGCTGGTCGTGGATGAAGACCCGTACCAGGTAGGTCGTGCAACCCAGGATGGCGTGAGCCAGCAGCACCGGGTCGCTGTCGCGGATGTGGCCGTCGGCTATTCCCTGGCTCACGATGCGGATGATGTCGTTGGCCGCCACCTCGCCGCCCTTGCGCAGCGCGGGAGCGAAGCGCTCCTCGGTGGTGGCGAACTGGAACAGCTGGTTGATGTCCCGGTGCTCGGCCGACCATTGCATGGAGGCCCGGATTCCGGCCTCGAGCTTGGCCACGGCGTCTGTCTCCGGTTCGACGGCGGCCTGTTGGGTGCGGCGAAGATCCAGCTGGGCCTCGCGCAGGAGCTCGAGGAAGAGCTGCTCTTTCGAGTCGAAGTACCAGTAGAAGACGCCCTTGCCCACGCCCAGGCCCTCCACGATCTCCGCGACCGATGTCGGGTGGTAGCCCTGATGGGCGAAGCGCTGGGTGGCGAAGTCCATGAGCTGGCGGCGCCGTTCCCGGCCGCGCGGGGTGAGCCGGCGGTTCATCGGCCAGACGGTAGAAAGACTTGACCGTCCGGTCAAGTACTGCCGCGGTCCTGTCCCGTCCGCAGGTGGGGTTTCGTCTTCACGAGCGGGCCCAACCCCGCGCCCGTTCCACGCCGCGGTGCCAACGGGCGTGGGCCTCGTCGGCCGCCCGGCGGTCACCTTTCGGCTCGAACCGGGCATCGAGCTGCCAGTTGGTCTCGATGTCGTCCAGCGAGCCCCAGAAGCCTTCGGCAAGGCCGGCCAGGTAGGCCGCGCCCAGTGCGGTGGTCTCGGCCACCTGGGGGCGGGAGACCACCACGCCGAGTTGGTCGGCCTGGAGGCTCAGCAGCAGGTCCATCACAGCGGCCCCACCGTCGGCACGCAGTGACTGGGGTCGCAGGCCGGCCGCGGTGGCCATGGCATCGACCACATCCCGTGTTGCGTGGGCCATGGACTCGACCACCGCCCGGGCCAGCTCGGCGCGACCGGTCCCGCGTGTGATCCCCAGGATGGTTCCCCGCGCGTATGGGTCCCACCAGGGACTGCCCAGGCCGGTGAAGGCGGGAACCACGACCACACCACCGGTGTCGTCCACCGATGCGGCCAGAGCCTCGGTGTCAGCCGCCGACTCGATGATGCCCAGCCCGTCGCGGAGCCACTGCACAGCGGCCCCTGTGGCGAAGATCGCACCTTCGTAGGCGTAGTCGGTGCGGGGCCCGCCGGTGGTGGGGATGGTCCAGGCGACGGTCGTGAGGAGCCCCTCCACTGGCGGGGGACACTCGGGGCCCACGTTCATGAGCACGAAGGACCCCGTGCCATAGGTGTTCTTGGTGTCGCCCGGGCAGAAGCAAGCCTGACCGAACAAGGCTGCCTGCTGGTCGCCGGCGATCCCCGATATTGGAATGCCCGCGGGGACCGGCAGGCCCGGCGCGGTGGTGCCGAAGCGGCCGCTGGAGGCGTGGACTTCGGGGAGCACGTGGAGGGGCACTCCGAACAGTTCGCACAGCTGCGAAGACCAGGCAAGCTCGGTGATGTCGAACAGCAGGGTGCGCGATGCGTTGGACACGTCGGTGGCGTGCACCGCTCCGCCGGTCAGGTTCCACAGCAGCCAACTGTCGACGGTGCCCACTGCGGTGTCGGGGCCCGAGGGGACCTCTCCCTCGGTGAAGAGCCATTCCAGCTTGGTGGCCGAGAAGTAGGGGTCGAGCACCAGGCCGGCCTGTTGCCGAACCAGGGGTAGGTGCCCTTCGGTGGCCAAGTCGTCGCAGCGGGCCGCGGTGCGACGGTCCTGCCAGACGATGGCGCGATGAAGGGGGCGGCCGGTCCGGCGGTCCCAGGCGACGACGGTCTCTCGTTGGTCGGTGATGCCCAGTGCCACCACCGGTTCGGTCAGTGACTCCATCACCTGGGCCAGGGTTGCCTGTTGTGCGGCCCAGATCTCGTCGGGGTCGTGTTCGACCCACCCGGGTCGGGGGAAGTGCTGGGTGAACTCCCGGTAGGCGGAGGCCACCGGCCGTCCTGAACGGTCGAAGGCGATGGTGCGGACCCCGGTGGTGCCCGCGTCGAGGGCGATCACGACTCCCATGGGGTCCGCACGCTACTCCCCGCCGAGGGGGCCCGTCCGAGAGGGTCTCGGAGCCGGCAGCTGTTCGTCCCGCGGACGGGTCCGGGGCCGATAGCCTGCGATCGGCGTACGACTACTGACCGGGAGAAGGCTGCCATGAAGGTCGGGGTGCTCACCGGGGGAGGCGACTGCCCTGGACTCAATGCCGTGATCCGAGCCTTGGTCCGGAAGGGTGAACGGGTCTACGGGGACACGGTCGTCGGCTTCCGCGACGGTTGGCGGGGCGCCATCGAGGGCGACTGGACATCCCTGGATGTCGACAGCATGCGGGGGACGCTGCCTCGGGGTGGAACGGTGCTGGGGTCGTCCAGGACCAACCCCTACAAGGTCGACGGGGGAGCGGTCTCGGTGCGCGCCACCCTGGCCGACCTGGAGGTCGACGCGCTGGTGGCCATCGGGGGCGAGGACACCCTCGGTGTGGCCGCCAAGCTGGCCGACGAGGGTGTCCCTGTCGTCGGGGTTCCCAAGACCATCGACAACGACCTGTCGGCCACAGAGGTCACCTTCGGCTTCCACACCGCCGTGCAGATCGCCACCGAGGCGATAGACCGCCTCCACACCACCGCCGAGTCCCACGACCGGGTGATGGTGGTCGAGGTGATGGGCCGCCACGCCGGCCACATCGCCACCTGGGCAGGCATCGCCGGGGGTGCCACCTTCATCCTCATCCCCGAGGAGACCTTCGACATCGGAGCCGTGTGCGAGGCGCTGGTGCGTCGCCACGAACGTGGTCGCTTCGCCTCGATCGTCGTGGTGGCCGAGGGCGCTCAACCCACCGAGGGCACGTTGTCGCTGGCCTCGGGCGAGGTGGACGAGTTCGGTCACGTCAGGCTGGGGGGCATCGCCAACGTGATCGCCGAGGAGGTCCGTGCACGAACCGGTTTCGATGCCAGGGTCACGATCCTGGGGCACGTGCAGCGGGGAGGGACCCCGACCGCCTATGACCGGGTGCTGTCGACCCGCTTCGGGATCGCAGCCATCGACGCGGTCCACGATTCCGCCTGGGGGCAGATGGTGGCCTTGCGCTGTGACCGGATCGTCCGTGTTCCCCTGGCTGAGGCCGTGGGTCAGCTGAAGCTGGTCGACCCCGACCTCTACCACGGCGTGGCAGCCCAGTTCTTCGCCTGATCAGCTTGACTGGACGGGTGCCAGATCCGTGTAGTCGTCGCGGCTCACCTCGCGTCGCAGTGTTCCGTCCTGGGTTGGTACCGAGATCACCTCGTCGTCGATGCGGAACTGCACCGTCGTGGCCGTCTCCAACTCGGTGGCCGTGAACACCAGTTGGGCCACTGCCTGGACCAGCGTGTCGCCCTGGGCCTGGAACCCATCGGTGAGAGCCACGGTGGCCACCTCGTCGTCCTCGGTGTAGCCCAACAGGTCGACCTCGGGTGGGACGGCGTTGGAAAGGTTCTCGTCGGACAGCTCCAGCGCCAACAGGGTGCCGAGAAGGTCGGCCGGGGTGGGATCGGGGTTGTCGAAGCGCGTGGGGTAGGCCACCAGCCTGGGGGTACCGTCGAGGTCCTTGCCCATCACGTAGATGGGAAGCTCGGGACCCGCGGGCTGTGAGGGCTGCGCGGTCGTAGCCGGTTGGACCTGCAACGCATCAGGGATCGCTTCGGGGTTGATGGCCCGCGGCGTCTCCTCGGCGGGCACGCCACACGCGCCGGCCAGCACCAGGGCCAGGGCGACCAGCGCCATCCCGCAGCGCGCAATCCCGCTGCAGGCAATCCGGGCAGGCCGACCCGGGATCATCGGTCCTCCTCCAGGGAGCCGGCGGGCGCCGGCCCACCACCGGCGGTGGCCCCGGCGGGTTCGTGCAGTTCTCCGTCCACCTCGGTGGTGGCATCCTCGACGACCCGGTCGAGGTCGAGATCACCGTCGGCTTCCTCTGGTGTGTCCTCGTCCAGCACCGGAAGCTCGATCACGAAGCGACTACCCGGCTGCCCGTCGGGCCGGTCCTCCACCCACACCTGCCCTCCGTGGAGGTTGACGTGCTCGCGGATGAGAGCCAGGCCCAGACCCGTGCCGTAGTCGGCGCCGCGTCGCCCCCCCGCGCTCCCACGTGAGAAGCGATCGAAGATCACCTGGCGCTCGTCCTCGGGGACACCGGGGCCCTCGTCCTCCACGGCGATCCGGACGCAGCCCGGCGCGGACTCGACCCGTACCAGGCGCGCTCCGTCAGCGTACTTGGCGGCGTTGTCCAACAGGTTGGCCAGGACCTGGCCCATGCGGCGCTTGTCCACCCGCACCACCGCGTGATCCGCGGGGGCCACGGTCTCCACTGGCACCTCGGACCCAGCCAGGGCAGTCACGGAACGCTGCACCAACTCTGCGGCGAACACCTCGGAGAGGTCGAGGCGCACCGCCCCGGCGTCGAAGCGGGACATCTCGAGGAGGTCCTCCACCAGCTGCTGGAACCGCTCCAGGTCGTGGGAGAGCAGATCGACAGCGGTGGCCGCTCGTTCGGGTAGGTCCGCCCGTGAGTTCTCGAGGACCTCTATGGATGCGGCCAGGGTCATGAGGGGGGAGCGCAGTTCGTGGCTGACCTCGCTGGCGAAGCGGGCGTCACGTTCGATGCGCTCCTGGAGAGCCTGGGCCATGGCGTTGAACGACTCGGCGAGTGGTTGCAGATCTGGGTCGCGCTCGGCTTCGAGGCGGGTGTCGAGTCGCCCGCCGGCGATGGCCTGGGCGGCCTCGCCCACCTCGGCCAGGGGTCGCAGAGTGCGACCGGAGGCGTAGTAGCCCAAGGCGAAGCCTGCGATCGTGACGGCTGCAGCAGTCCCGACCAGCACGATGCCCAGGCCCCGTAGGACGTCTTCGACCTCGGTGAGGGCCACCCGCTCGAAGTAGAGGGCATCCTGGGAGGGGAGGGGCACTCCCACGACCAGGATGGGGTCGCCTCGCGACTCGTAGCGCATCCGGGAGGCGGTTCCTTGCTCTACTGCTTCCAGCAGGGTCGGATCGAGGTCGGCGGGCTCGAAGAGGGCCGAGTTGAGGCTGGTCCACTGACCCCGAACGCGGATCATGGGCGTGGAGCCTTCAGGAGTGCTCAGCCCTTCCAAGGTCTGCTGGAGGTCGTCAGCCGGACCGATCTTGTCGCGCACGGCCACGGCGTTGACCAGCACCCGGGACACACCGACCCTGTCGCGCTGGTTCAGCAGGTCTTCGCGCGTGAGTCCCCAGGTGACAGCCGCCAGCAGGGCCGACAGAACCAGAGCACCCATGCCGAAGGAGAGGGCGATGCGGGCCCGGAGGCCCATCCGGGTGCGACGGTGCAGGCGCATGGTGGGGGCGGCGGCCCCGTTCTCTCAGGCCTGGAGCTTGTAGCCCAGACCCCGGACCGTGACCACGTGGCGGGGGTTGGCGGGATCGGCCTCGATCTTGGTTCGCAGACGGCGGATGTGCACGTCGACCAGGCGCCCATCGCCGAAGTATCCGTAGCCCCAGACCCGTTCGAGGAGGACCTCGCGGCTGAACACCCTTCCTGGGCTCGATGCCAGCTCGACCAGGAGGCGGAACTCGGTCTTGGTCAGATGGATCTCTTCGCTGTCCCGCCGGACGACACCCTCTTCGGGAATGATCTCGAGGTCGCCGAAGCTGAGGTGGCTGACCGCCGGATCAGCGGAACGGGCCCGGCGCAGGAGGGCCCGGATCCGTGCCGAGAGCTCCTTGGGAGCGAAGGGCTTGGTGAGGTAGTCGTCGGCGCCCGCCTCGAGCCCGGCCACCACGTCGTGGGTGTCGGCCCGGGCTGTGACCATGACTATCGGTACGTCGCTGGCCCTCCGGATGGATCGGCAGACCTCGAACCCGTCGATGCCGGGCAGCATGATGTCGATCAGCACGACATCGGCAGGGGAGGTGGTGAAGCGTTCGAGCGCATCCTCGCCACTCTCGGACTCGTCGACCACCCAGCCCTCGTCCTCGAGGGCCATTCGCACGGCTGTACGGATGCGCTCGTCGTCTTCGACGGTCAAGATGCGCGTTCCCACCCCTGCATCGTGCCTCATGGCGCGCCCTCGCGTGCGGCATTCCGGCCAGAAATCCTCCATCGACGCAACATCGGGTAGCGGGGATTGTGACATCGGCATGGTCACCCGGCCGGTGTAGCCGCCTACGGCCCTCCCGTTCGCGGCGCTCGTCGGGTCCGGTAGGGTCGCCGCCGTGGCTGCCGCCGACCCTGACGAACTGGCTCTGGTGGCCGAGGCTGTGGCTCGCGAAGCCGCCGATCTTCTGATCGGTGGCGTGGGAACGGAGACGCTGGCCCGAGGCGAAGGAGTGGACCACAAGACCAGCCTCACCGATCACGTCACGGCCTGGGACCGGGCTTCTGAACGCCTCGTGGTCGAGCGGCTGGCCGAACTGCGACCCGGTGATGGCGTTCTGGGCGAGGAGGGTGGCGAGCGGCCCGGCGTCTCGGGAGTGCGCTGGATAGTCGATCCCCTCGACGGAACCACCAACTTCCTCTACGGGCTGCCCCCCTTCGCCGTGTCCATCGCGGCGGAGCACGACGGCCGGGTCGTGGCCGGGGCGGTAGCCGACGCTCTGAACGGCGAGCTGTACGTCGCGGCGCTCGGGGCCGGAGCCCGTCGCAACGGCGTACCTCTTCGTCCCTCTGACTGCGACGAGTTGGCCCTGGCCCTGGTGGCAACAGGATTCGGCTACGAGGCACAGCGGCGCCGGCTCCAGGCCGAGGTGCTGGTCGGGGTGCTGCCGTGCATCCGCGACATCCGCCGGGCGGGTGCGGCCTCGGTGGATCTCTGCTGGGTGGCCTGCGGCAGGGTCGACGGCTACTGGGAGGCCGGTCTCGGACTCTGGGACTTCAGTGCAGGGGCGCTGGTGGCCGCCGAATCGGGCGCAGTGGTGACCGATCTGTACGGCGGCGCCCCGGCAACCGAGTTCGTGCTCGCCGCCACCCCGGCGATCTACGAGGATCTGCGGGAGTTGCTCGAATCGGCAGGAGCTGGCTTGGGTTGAGCCGGCGCGGCCCGGTGGTGTCGGCCCGGCATCGCCACTCCGTGATCGGTGCCGTGATCGGTGCCGTGATCGGCCTCGGCCTCGGGGACACCTCGATCATCGAGTTGGCGGATGGTCTGCCATTCACCCATCGCCCGCAGCGTCAGCACCGCCACCACGGCCACTCCCGCCGCCGCCACAACCGCGCCCACCAGCGCGCCAATCGCGGTAGGGGTGGCGCAGGCTCCCTCGCATTGGAGGTCGGTGAAGGCGAAGCCGATCAACCCCCCGCACAAGCCCGCCACCAGGATGGCCACGAAGGCGAGCACGCGGGCCCCGACCGGGGGCACTCCAGGATCGACGGGACCACGCACTGGGGGGGGCACCCCGACATCGTAACCACGGCACCCACCGGATCATGCGGGACCGGTGGCGCAGTGCCTAGGCTGCCTCGCCGTGCGCACCCTCGTGGTACTGCCCACCTACAACGAAGCCGAGAACATCGAGGACGTTCTGAGCCTCGTCCGCCGGGCCGTTCCCGAGGCGCACGTCCTGGTCGTCGACGACGGCAGCCCCGACGGGACGGCGGAGATCGCTGAGCGTGTCGGTGCCGAGTTGGGCCAGATAGAGATCATGCGTCGAGCAGCCAAGTCGGGGCTGGGTTCGGCCTACCGGGCCGGGTTCCGGCACGGCCTGGCCGAGGGGTTCGAGGCCTTCGTGGAAATGGACTCAGATCTTTCCCACGACCCGCTTGCGCTTCCGGCGCTGCTGGCCGCCCTCGAAGACGGCGCCGACCTGGTCATCGGCTCCCGCTACGTCCCCGGTGGGTCCATCCCAGACTGGTCCTCCCATCGAAAGGCACTGTCGCGCTGGGGCAACCGCTATGCGGGGGCCGTGCTGGGCCTGCGCGTGCGCGACGCCACCGCCGGGTACCGCGCCTACCGGGATCGGGCCCTGCGCAGCATCGATCTGGACGCGATCCGGGCTGACGGCTACGGGTTCCAGATCGAGATGGCCTACCAGGTGTCTCGCTACGGGGGTCGGGTGGTGGAGGTCCCGATCTCGTTCACCGACCGCGTCAGGGGCGAGTCGAAGATGTCGTGGCGGATCGTCGCCGAAGCCCTGGTGCTGGTCACCTGGTGGGGACTGAGGGACCGGGTGCTGCGCCGGGGAAGCTGACCGTCGGGGCTGGTGGCGTGCACGACTGGAACGTGGGTGGGGCTGTCATCGAGGGTCCGGAAGGGATCCTCCTGGTGCGCAACGCCCGTCCCGATGGCAGCGTGGACTGGTCGCCACCCGGTGGGGTGATCGACGAGGGTGAGCACCTGCTGGAAGGCCTGGCCCGCGAGGTGCTCGAAGAGACCGGCCTGGTCGTGACCGAATGGCAGGGCCCCCTGTACGCGGTGGAAGCCACCGCCCCCGACATGGGATGGCGCATGCAGGCCGAGATCCACCTGGGGGTGGCCTACGAGGGGGACCTGGTCGTCGACGATCCGGACGGGATCGTCACCGGGGCGGACTTCTGCCCGGTCGGTGAGTGCGCGGAGCGTCTGGCCCAAGGCCACCCCTGGGTCCGCGAACCGCTCCTGGCCTGGCTGGCGGACCGGTGGATCCGGCCGCGCCGGTTCGCCTACGTCCTGGACGGGGCCAGACGAGGCGAGTGGAGGGTGCGCCGCGTGTGACCGGGGAAGGGGACGACAAGTGCCGGGATCGCGTTGTCGTCGGGAACGGGCTGTGCGAGACTTGAAACGTGCCGCTGTCCGAGGACGAGCAACGCATCCTCTCCGAGATAGAGGAGCAGCTCTACGAGAGCGACCCCGATCTGGTCCGCGAGGTCGGGTCGACGACGGTCTACTCGCATGCCCTCCGCAGCCTGGGATGGGGTGCCCTGCTGTTCGTGCTGGGCACCGTGGCCATGGTGGCGCTGCTGGGCACGCATCCGGCCCTGGCCTTCCTGGGCGTGGTTCTCATGTTCCTGGCTGCTTTGTGGATGGTTCAGAGCGGTCGGCGCCTGGGCCGGGCCGGCTGGGATCAGGTGACGCGCTCCCTGCGGGGAGGTAACCCCATGAGCGACTTCTTCGGCTCCCAGAGCCAGCGCATGCGTGACCGGTTCCGTCGCGAAGACTGACCCATCCAGCGTCTCCCCATCCGGCCCCGGTCAGCCCTGTAGCACCCTGAAACGTCTCTGGGGTAGGACTGGGCGAGGGTCGAGTGCCACCACCGCCTGTTCCCACCAGCTGGTCGATGACCGCACCCAGGAGGCCACAGCCCGGTACGCCTCCTCGGCCTCGGCTACCTGGTCGTCGTCAGGGATTCGGCCCGCGAAGGCTGCCAGCTCTGCGGCTCGGGCCAGTACTTCGATCTCGGTGGGACCGTCGGCGACCAGGACCCGCTTGGTGTACTCGCGGTGAGTCTCGGCGGGAAGGTTGGTCAACCCGGCACCGGCCAACTGTTCGGCGGCCAGCTCCCAAGCCAGGTGGATCCGTTGGGCGCCTTCGCGGGCCTGGTTCGTCCGGCGCCTCGTGCGGTACGCCTTCGCAGCCACGACCAGCACCGCGTAGAGGGCGCCCACGGCTGCTGCGGTCGCAACCACGCGGAGGATCGGGATCCACCAGGCATCACCCTGGTTGGCGGGTCCGCCAGCCGGAACCGGATCCGTCGTATCGAGCCCGGGTGTCACAGGCGCCGGAGCCACCGGGGGGGCCTCGGGTGTCGTGGTGGTGGGGGCCGTGCCCTCGGGCAGCGTCTGGGGCGGTCCGCCACCCGGAGGCGAGGCCTGCACGGGAGCCACCCCGGTCACCTCTGTGGCCTGGGGGTTGCCCCGGCTGGGGGTCGGTTCGAAGGGAACCCAGCCAGCCTCGGGAAGCCAGACCTCGGGCCAGGCGTGGGCGTGGCGACCCGTCACGTGATACACGTCGGGCTCGGCGGCGTCGGGGTCTCCCCATGTGAAGCCGACGGCCACCCGCGCCGGTAGGCCCAGGGCCCGGGCCAGTGCGGCAAAGGTGCCCGAGAACTGCTCGCAGTAGCCGCGCCGGACCTCGAGGAACTGGTGGATGCTGTCGATGTCGTGACGGAGCTGGACCTGGTCGTCGTAGACGAACTCGCTGCGAAACCTGTCCTGGAGGGCCCGGGCCTGGTCGTAGGGGTTGGTGGCCCCTTCTGTCCACTCCTGGGCCAAGGTGGTCAGCGCCGGATCCCAGTCGGTGGGTAGCTGCAGGAAGCGCTCTGCGATCGCGGCGGGGACGGTGCCCGTCGCCGTGAGGGTCGTGGGTCCTAGGTTGGGGTCGGCCGAAGAGACGCTGTAGGAGAGGCCGTCGGAGTTCTGCCGTTCGTTGTCCACGATCAGCGTGCCGGATTCGCGCTCGTAGACCAGGCCCGTGTCCCCGGCGTCCACCGACACAGGTTCGAAGGCGGCCGGCAACCACAGCGCGGAGAGCGCCTCGATCGTGTACTCCTGGTCGACCACGGTTTCGGCAGGGAAGGCGGGGTTCATCCGGGGCAGGGTCCGTTCGACGTCGTCGAAGCTGCCCGAGGACTTCCAGATGACCCCGTCGAACTGGTCCAGCGAGGTGAGTCGCCAGTAGGCGGGAGAGTCGGCTCGTACCGTGAACAACTCGACGTCGGGCTGATCCAGGAGCTTGGAGCGGATCCCCACGATCGGGCTGACCGTCACCCGGGCCGGGGTGTCGTCGCCGATGTCTTCCCAGGGCACCAGGGGCTCGGCCCGGGCGCCGGGGAGAACAGGGCCCAGCACCAGGGCGCCGGCAAGTGCCAGGGCACCGGCGGCGACGCCCGAGCCGACGAGTGCACGGCCTCCTGGTCCCCCCTGGGAGTTGACCCAGTGACGGGTCGTCACCTGCTGGTCGACGTGGTGGGCCAACTCGAAGGCCAGCACGGCAGCCAGGAACGCCGCCGTGGTGGCGAGGCCGCCGTCTTCACCCAGGAGGGCCGAGAACACGAAGAGCGCACTGGCGGGCACGACCGCTTCCACCGGTGAGCGGAGGCGGAAGGCGGCCCAGTCGGCCAGGAAGGCGGCCAGGGCCAGTCCAGTGGCCAGGGCGATGACGAAGCCGGGCTCCACGGGGGCGGGAGCGGTCACGTCGCCGAAGATCTGCCAAGCAGCCCTGGCGTCGGTGTCGAGGGCGTCCAGGGTCGCGCTCCCGGGCATGCCCCAGCTGGTGGTCTCGCCGTAGCCCACCAGGACCACGCCTGCGATCAGGGCGGAGCCGGCCACGAGCGCGCTGCGGCCGAGACCCCATCCGGCCCGGCGGGTCACTGCTGCCAGCACGTGGGTGACGGTGGCCGCCAACGCCACGGGCGCGAAGAAGGAGGTGTCCGTGAAGAGCGTGTTGAAGGACCAGGCCACGGACAGGCTCACCGCCCCCAGCGCCAGCTCGGTGACCGCCTTGCCAGGTGTTCGCTTCGGCGCGCTCACGTCGGGGCCCCTGACCTCTGGGGTGTGGGGGCTCCGATGACTGAACGGCGGCGCCCCCGGGCTGCGGTCCAGGTCGGAGCGAAGGGGCGTTCGCTGGTGACGACCAGCTCGTGGGGGAGCGACGGTCGTGGCTGGGGTGGGGCGTGCTCGTCCCAGGTGGACCGGTCGAGGCGGATCACGCGGGTCCATCCATACCGGGTGCGGACCTGGTGGAGGGCCTCGAGTTCGGCGTCCTCCAACTCGGTGGTGACAACCGCAACGAGAGCGCCTCCCACCGAGGTTCGGGTGAGGCGGTCCAGGCTGGCCCGCAGGGCGCTGTCGTGGCTGGGTTGGGCGGTGGCGAGGTGCTCCATGATGGCGTCGACGGGGCCGTGGCCGGCGGCGAAGCCGCTGTCGGTTCCGGCCGTGGTGACGAGGCGGATGAGGTCCTCACGCCGCCAGCACGCCATGACCACGCTGGCCGCCACCGACACGGCCACGTCGAGGGCCGGCGCGGGCATGGTTGGCCGGCGGACGTCGAGCAGCACGGTGCACCGTCCCTGCCATGGCAGTTCGTCCTGGCGGACCATGAGCTCGTCGTGGTGGGCGGTGGCACGCCAGTGCACCCGTCGCAGGTCGTCACCCACCACATAGCGGCGTAGGGCGTAGAAGTCCTCGCCCGAACGGGTGAGGGCGTTGGGGTGGTCGGCCCCGGCCAGGGGGTCGTCACCGGCGGTGTGGGGCGGCGGATCGATGCGGTCGACGTGGGGCAACACGGTGAGCTCGGCCACTCCGGCTGCGTCCAGGGTCACCTCGGCCAGGCCGAAGGGGTCGGTGAGGATCAGCCGGAGGGGTCCGATCGTGACGATCCCCCGGTGCCGGGTGGGGAGCCGGTACGCGGCCCGAGCCGTCGACCCGGGATCCATGGGGGCAAGGAGCAGCTGGGCTCCGCGCGTGCTACTGACCTCGTCCTCTATCCGCAGCACCGGAGTGCTGCGTCGGTTTCGGTTGCGGACGACCAGATCGACCCGGCAGGGGGTGCCGACGTGGACCCGGGCCGGGTGGATCGACCGGCGTACCTCCAGGCGGACCTTGCGGAACCCCACCGTCGCCGCCGTGCTCACCACGAGTACGAGCCCGAGCGAGGCGGCCACGTAGAGCTCCACCAGCCCGAGCAATCTGCCGCCCACGAGGAGGCCCAGTGACATCGCCATCAGGGTCCAGCCGCGGCGGGTGAGACGCACGGATGCTCAGATCTCGGCCGTGGGCACCGGGACCGTCTCGAGGATCTCGTGCACCACTTCGATGGTCTGCACGCCCTGAAGCTGGGCCTCGGGGGAGAGGATGAGCCGGTGGGCCAGGACCGGTCCCGCCAGCTCCTTGATGTCGTCGGGCACCACGAAGGACCGGTTGTCCGAGGCGGCGCGGGCGCGTGACACGCGCTGGAGGGCCAGGGTGGCGCGGGGTGACATGCCCAGCAGCAGAGCGGAGTGGCGGCGGGTGGCCTCGGCCAGGTCCACCAGGTAGGCCTTGAGGGCCGAGGCCACGTGCACCGTGCGCACTGCGGCGGCCATGGCGGTCACGTCGGTCACCGACACCACCGGGCCCAGGTCGGCCAGGGCGTCGTGGTCGGCGTGGGCGTCGAGGACGTCGATCTCGGAGTGCCGGTCCGGGTAGCCGACGGACACCCTCATCAGGAAGCGGTCGAGCTGGCTCTCGGGGAGGGGGTAGGTGCCCTCGTGCTCGATGGGGTTCTGGGTGGCGATGACCATGAACGGAGGGCCCAGTGGGTAGCTCGCTCCGTCGACGGTCACCTGGGATTCGGCCATGGCCTCGAGGAGAGCGGACTGGGTCTTGGGTGAGGCGCGGTTGATCTCGTCTCCCAGCACGATGGAGGCGAAGATCGGACCCGGTCGGAACTCGAAGCGCGACTCCTCGCGGTTCCAGACGTTGACCCCGACCACGTCGCTGGGCAACAGGTCAGGGGTGAACTGGACGCGCCCGAAGGTGCAGTCCACCGATCTGGCCAGGGCCTTGGCCAGGCTGGTCTTGCCGACTCCGGGGACGTCCTCGACCAGCAGGTGGCCCTCGGAGACCAGGCACAGCAGGACGAGGCGGATGAGATCGTTCTTGCCCTGGATGACGCGTGCCACGTTGTGGGTGATCGCGTCGAACAGCCCGGAGAAGGTCGGAGCCGAGGTCTCGGCGTGCTGGGTTGCCACGGAGCCAGGCTAGGCGTTCTGGGACCATCGCGACCGGTCGACCCCGTTGTTCTGACCATGCGTGTGGATGAGGAGCCCCATGGTCCCCGATAGGGTGCGGCTCGATGGGAGTCGCCCTGGCCGTGGACATCGGGGGAACCAAGGTGGCCGTGGGCCTGGTGGATCGCGACGGGGTACTGGGAGCGCACCGGCACCTGCCGACGCGGGCCGGCGGTGACGCCCTGGATCTGTGGGGTGATCTCGCGGCACTCGTGTCCGAGGTGTGGACCGGTGCCCCCGAGCCGGTGGAGGTGGTGGGTGTCGGGTGTGGTGGGCCCATGCGGGACCGGGGGGCCGAGGTGTCCCCGGTCAACATCCCCGCTTGGCGGTCCTTCCCGTTGCGCCCCCGCCTCCACGAGCTCACCGGACTGCCCACGATCGTGGACAACGATGCCAAGGCCCTGGCCCTGGGAGAAGCATGGCGGGGGGCGGCGCAGGGCGAGCGCAACTTCCTGGCCATGGTGGTGAGCACCGGTGTGGGCGGAGGCATCGTGCTGGACGGTCGTCTGCTGGAAGGTGCCGACGGCAACGCCGGTCACATCGGCCATGTGGTTGTCGAACCCGGGGGGAGGCGCTGCGGTTGTGGGTCACAGGGCTGCCTTGAGGCGGAGGCCTCGGGTACGGCTCTGGCAGCTTCCACGGGACGCCCGCCTGCTGAGGCACCCCCTGAGGTCCGCCGGCGCACCGGCCGGTTGGTGGGCCGGGCCGTAGCCTCGGTCGCCGCCCTGTTGGATCTGCGGGTGGCGGTGGTGGCGGGAAGCGTGGCGCTGGGGTTCGGGTCCGAGTTCTTCGACGCCGCCCAGGAGGAGCTGGCGGCAAGGGCCTGCATCGACCACGCGCGCGGGACGGTCATCCGTCCCGCCGGCCTCGGGGCGTCGGGGCCGCTGGTGGGAGCGGCCGCCGTGGGCTGGAGAGGGATCGGCGTCGACGTGGGGGTTCGATGAGCGCAACGGCGGGAACCCGCCCGGAGCTTGGTCGGTCGGCGGTCGCCTCCTGGCGCGCCCTGTTCGCAGCGGTGCCGGTGGTGCTGGTCCATCCCGGCCTGTGGCGGGAGGCCGTCCGTCAACTGCGCCGCATGACCCCACCGCGTTGGTGGCGGAGCCCGCCGTTCCTGCCCGTGCCGGACCGGGCCTGGGTCGGGTTCCGGATGCTCACCCAGTACGGCGACGCCCGCGCCGTTCCTCCGCCCGAGCACGTGCTGGCCTTCCTGCGGTGGTGCCGGACCCAGCGGTAGCCGGCAGACGCGGTAGTCGGCAGTTGCGGTAGCGGGCAGCTGCGGTAGCCGGCCGCGCCAGCTGCCCGGGGGGCCGGGCAATCCGGGGTTCGTGCCGGGTCACCCCCGTCTACGCTGCCCGCCATGTCTCGGGCCCTGGTGCTCAACGCCACCTACGAGCCCCTGTCGGTGGTCACCCGCCGCCGGGCGCTGCTGCTCGTCCTGGCCGGCAAGGCGGACATGGTGCACGCCAGTGGCCTGACCATCCGCTCGGAGCGATCGGTGTTCGACCTGCCCTCGGTGGTCCGCCTGCGCACCCACGTGCGGGTGCCGTTCCGGCGCCGCGTGGCCGTTTCGCGCGCCGCGGTGTTCGTGCGGGATCAGGGCCGATGCCAGTACTGCGGTGGCCGGGCCGACAGTCTGGACCACGTGGTGCCCCGCAGCCGGGGAGGAACGCACAGCTGGGAGAACGTGGTTGCCGCCTGCCGGCGCTGCAACACAGCCAAGCGGGACCGCCTCCTCGAGCACACCGGGATGCGCCTGGCTCGCCGTCCGGTGGTCCCCCCGGCGACCACCTGGGTGGTGGCCGCCGCAGGCCGGGTCCCCACCGAGTGGCTCGACTATCTGGGCCTGGAGCAGCTCTCGGCGTGAGCCGGTCCAGCCCTGCCGTGGAGGTCCTCGCCGGTGTGGTGGGCGCGGAGGTGCGGCTGGTGGTGCTCGAGCGTCGCCAGCCCCACCACGCCGCCCACGGCACCGTGTCGGAGCGGCCCACCGTGATCGTGGGTGTGACCCTCGACGACGGCACCCGCGGCTGGGGTGAGTGCCCGGCCCTCCCCCGACCCACCTACACCTCCGAGTACGCCGCGGGGGCGTTCGCCCTGCTGCGCGACGAGTTGGTCCCCGCGCTGGTGGCCGGCCGGCCCGTCCCGGAGGTCGTCGGCCATCCCATGGCCGTGGCAGCAGTGGCGGACGCCTGCCTGGACGCGGATCTGCGCAGGGAGGGGCGCAGCGCACTCGACCTGCTGGGAGCGACAGGCGGGTCGCGCCCCTGGCGGGCGGTGGTGGCCACCGCCTCCACCGACGAAGCGGTGGCAGCTGTGGACACGGCCGTGGCCCAGGGTGTCGGGTCGGTGAGCCTGAAGGTCGATGCCCGCAGCGCTCTGGAACGGGTCGACGCCGTCCGCCGTTCCTTCCCGGCCCTGGGCATCGCCGTGGACGCCAATGGCACCCTGGACGTTCTCGACACCGACGACTGGGCGTTGCTCGACCGGGCGGGCCTGGACCTGGTCGAGCAACCCTGTCCGGCCGGGGACTGGGTGGGTTCGGCCCGGGTGGCGGCCCTCCTGGGGTGCCCGGTCTTGCTCGACGAGTCGATCACCTCCCGCCATGATCTCGACACCGTTGTGGCCCTGGACGCCGCCCGGGCGGTGAGCATCAAGCCTGCCCGCCTGGGTGGGGTGCAAGCTGGAGCGGCGCTGGCCCGGGATGCCGCTCACCGCGGCCTGCGGGTGCAGGTGGGAGGGATGCTCGAGTCCGCTGTGGGCCGGGCGGCCGCGCTTGTTGTGGCCGCACTGGAGGTCTGCGACCTGCCCACCCATCTGGGAGCCAGCGACCGTAGCTGGGTGCGCGACTTGGGTCGGATCGTCGGAGAGGGCGGCAACGTCGATGTGCCTCGGGGGGAAGGCATAACCGGGGGAGCCGCGGTCGAGGAGGAGGTCCTCGACTCCCTCACCCGCGAACGCGTGGTGTTCGGTGGGACGGCGGGTCGGTGAGCCGTGAGGGGTGGATGGTGGAGTCGACCCGGCAGAGCGCAGCGGAGCTGCTGGCCAGCCTGGACGACCGGCCACCCCCCCTTCGGTGGGCCCGGCTGGGAACGGTGACCGGGCCCGCACTGGTGCTGGGCAGTGCCCAGGACGAGCGGGTGGTGGTTCCTGGTTCGGTGCCGGCGGGCGTGGCCGTGGTGCGACGGCGAACGGGAGGCGGCGCCGTGGTCGTGGTGCCCGGTCACCAGGTGTGGATCGACTTCTGGCTCCCGGCCGGCGACGAGTTGCACGAGAGGGACCTCGACAGGTCCTTCGCGTGGCTGGGGCAGGTGTTCGCCACCGCGTTGAGTGCGCTGGGGGTGGAGGCGGAGGTGCACACGGGGCCCCTGCTCCCTCGTCGCTGGGGCCGCCTCGTCTGCTTCGCCGGCCTGGGCCCGGGCGAGGTGAGCGTTGCCGGGCGCAAGGTGGTGGGTCTGGCGCAGCGTCGTACCCGGCACGGCGCCTGGTTCCAGGCCATGGCCCTGTTGCGGTGGGCCCCTGAGGAGTGGTGTCGGTGGTTGGTGTTCCCGGAGTCGGGCTCGTGCCTGGCACTCGAGGATCTGGCCGCCGCGGCCTCGGGTCTGGAGTTGGACGGGGGTGAGTTGGGCCGCGCCGTGATCGACGCGCTGCCCTGAGCCGGCATCGCCCCTGGCTCCCGGGGGTGCTGTCTGCGGTCATCTCACCACGGAGCGTGGGAAGTGATGCCATCCCAGCCAGGGGAAGTTGGGGGTTGACCGGTGGGGAGGGGTGGCATAGTGTGGGGCGAAATGGAGGAACAGGGCAGGCCATGGCAGACCATGACAGGCCCTGCCCAGGGAAGGGAGTCGTGAGGGAGTGTTCGTCGGGCAGTTCGAGCACTCTCTCGACGACAAGGGCCGGATCGTCCTGCCCGCCCCTTTCCGCCAGTACCTGGCGGAGCAGGGGTTCCTGACCCAGTACGACCAGTGCCTCGGGCTCTGGACACCGGAAGGATTCAAAGAAGTGGCAGACCGACTGACCGAGCGGGTGCGAAACGGAGAGGCCAGCCAGCTGGCGCTCCGGGCCTTCTCGGCCAACGCCCACCAGGTCCGGACCGACAGCCAAGGTCGCATCGGCATCCCCGAACGACTCCGGAGCTTCGCCGGCCTCGAGCGTGATGCGGTCGTCATCGGTGCTCTCGACCGCATCGAGATCTGGGATGCCCACCGCTGGGAAGAGCTCGGCGAGGCATCCGATGCCTCCCTGGTCGACGCCGTCACCCGCCTCGGGATCTGACCCGCTACCGATCCCACCCACCCATCCGCCCACCCACCCAGGAGATCCACCCAGCCGGAACGATCCACCAGATGCCCATGTGCAGCCTCTCGGTCGGCGAGATGGAAGGCCCCTAACTCCGCCCGCTTCCCATCTAGCTCGATCGGGAGAGACAACCCGACGTGCGCTTGTCGGCCGGGGGGCTGCAGATGGACATCCGGGTCGAGCCGGGTGGCCGGGTCGGGAGAGGTCCCGCCGTGCACCACTCGACCGAGGTGCCCGCCTTCCACCACCGACCGGTGATGGTGGATGAGGTGGTCGACCTCTTCGCTCCGGTGCCCGCCGGCCTGTGGGTGGATGCGACGGTCGGAGGCGGGGGCCACGCCCGAGCCGTCCTGGAGTCTCGCTCCGACCTACGCCTACTCGGCCTCGACCGAGACCGTGACGCCCTCACCGCCGCCGCAACCAACCTGGCCGACCTCGGCGATCGTGTGATCTTGCGCCGCTGCCGATTCGACGGGCTGCGCTCCGCGCTAGACGAATTGGACGAGGCCGAAGTGGCCGGCGTGCTCTTCGACCTAGGGGTGAGCTCACCCCAGCTCGACCGGGCCGAGCGCGGGTTCAGCTACCGCGCCGAAGGTCCTCTGGACATGCGCATGGACCAGCGGGACGTGCGCACGGCGGCCGAGGTGGTCAACACCTACGCCGAAGCTGATCTGGCCCGGGTTCTGCGAACCTTCGGAGACGAACGCTTCGCCCGGCGCATCGCCGCGGCCATCGTGGCCGCACGCCCCGTCGCCACCACCGGAGAGCTGGCCGAGATCGTGCGTGACGCCATCCCGGCGGCGGCTCGACGGACGGGCGGCCATCCCGCCACGCGCACCTTCCAGGCCATCCGGATCGAGGTGAACGAAGAGCTCGACGTACTCGCCCCCAGCCTCGAGCAAGCCATCGAGGTCCTGGCCGAAGGTGGCCGCTGCGGGGTGCTCACCTACCACTCGGGTGAGGACCGCATCGTCGTCAACGTCTTCCGGCATGCAGCGGGAGAAGACCAAGAGATCCCAGCGGGGTTCCCGGTCGAACCGGCGGCGAGCCGTGTCCGCCACGTCTCCCGGCGGGCACGGCGGCCGTCGTCGGATGAGGTGCAGGCCAACCCCCGGGCTGCGAGCGCCCGCCTGCGCGCCGTCGAGCATGTGACATCCACCACTTCGCCTTCCGATGCGGCGAGAGTTGATGTCCGATGAGTACGGCACGCGCCACTGAGGCTCCCAGCATCAGGCGCGTGGCTCAGGAGCCCGCCCGCCGCTCTCGACCCCGCCCGACCCGCCCGTCGCTGCGAGTCGTGCCCCGGCAGCAGCGTCGCGGCCTCGTGGGCACGGTCGTCGCTCTGACGGTGCTAGCGCTGTTCGCGTCGCTCTTCGGGCTGGCGGTATTCCACACGATGCTCGTCGAGGGCCAGTCAACCATCGACGAGCTCGACGACCGCATGACCGTCGCCGAGGCCGAGACCGAACGGCTGCGACTCCAGATCTCCGAGCTCGAATCGCCCGAACGGATCCTGTCGGTTGCGACAGAAGACCTGGGGATGATCCCACCTGACGACGTGATCCAGCTCACAGCCGAGTCGGACGGATGAGCCGGAGCACCACCGGCCCGCGTCCCACCCGACCAACCCGTTCCACCTCGCATACCGGGGCCCAGCGGCGTCCGCGGAGTCCCGTTCACCACAGCCCCGCGAAGTCGGCGGGCCGGTCGGCCGGCGGGCCGGCAGGCCGACACCCCGGACCTCGCGTGTCCCCCCGGCCCGGGCGCCGGACAGCGGCTACCGCCCCTGCCGGGCGCCCGCGCCGTCGCCTCGTCGCCCTCGTCGTCATCACCGTCTTGGTGTTCACACTCCTGGCCCTGCGTGTCGTCCAGCTCCAGGCCCTGGAGCCCGAGCGCTTCGTCGCGCTCAGCGAGGAGCAGACGGTGCGGTCCTTCGCCCTGGCCGCCGACCGGGGGTCGATCCTGGACCGTCATGGCCATGAGCTGGCGCTATCGATCCCGCAGCGCACCGTCTTCACCGATCCCAAGTTCGTGGAGGAACCATCCACGGCGGCGGCGCAGCTGGCCCCCATCCTGGGTCGCCCCGCGACTGACATCGAGGCTCAGCTCTCCGCCGAGAACCGCTTCGGCTACCTGGCCCGCCAGGTCAGCGACGACGTAGCGGAAGCCGTGGAGGCACTGGAGCTGCCGGGTGTCTACACCATCGAGGAACCACACCGCTTCGCTCCCAGCGGTGACCTGGCCACATCGCTGTTGGGCCTGACCGACATCGACAACGTCGGTCTGGGAGGTCTGGAGCTCCAGTACGAGGATGTGCTTGCCGGTACACCCGGCCACCTCACCTTCGAGCAGGATCCCGAGGGTCGAACCATCGCCGGTGGTGAGCACGAGCTGGTGCCTCCCGAGTCGGGTGACAGCGTCATGCTCACAATCGACCGGGCTCTCCAGCACGAGGCCGAGTTGGTGCTGGCCGAGCACGTCGAGACCAACGGTGCCGAGGCGGGCATGATGGTGGCGACGGACCCACGCACCGGGGAGATCCTGGCCATGGCCAACGTGGGACGCTCGGCGGACACGGGGGAGGTGATGGCCAGCACCAACAACCTGGCGCTCACCACCGTCTACGAGCCCGGATCGGTCATGAAGATCGTGGGCATGTCGGGTGCGTTGGAGGACGGGCTGGTGAGCCCTCAGGGCGCTTGCGTGAACGCCCCCGACTCCCTCGAGGTGGGTGGCGGGACGTTCAGCGAGTACTCGCCCCACGGTGGAGGCTGCTGGCCCTTGGAGGACGTGATCGTCAAGTCCTCCAACACCGGAAGCATCAACATCGCCCTGATGCTGGGTCCCGACCGCCTGGCGCACTACTTCTCTGCATTCGGGCTGGGGCAGCCGACGGGACTCGGCTTTCCCGAACGAGCTCAGCGGCTACGTCCGGCCGGTGGAGGAGTGGTGGGGGACGTCCATCGCCAGCATGCCGATCGGGCAGGGCATCTCGGTCACGCCGCTGCAGATGCTGCTGGCCTACAACACGATCGCCAACGACGGGCTCTTCGTGCCTCCGAGCCTGGTGCGGGCCACCGTGGACGCCGAAGGCCGCGAACATCTTGGCCCCAGGCCAGAACGGCGAGTTGTTTCGGCCGCGACTGCGGCCCAGGTTCGTGGGATGCTCACCGAGGTGGTCACTCGGGGAACGGCCACATCGGCGCAGATGGACGGCCACCTGGTGGCGGGAAAGACGGGAACGGCGCAGATCCCGGCCCCCGAAGGTGGCTACATGTTCACTGACGGTACGAAGCACTACATGGCGACGTTCTGTGGAATGGTGCCGGCTGACGCCCCACGCTTCTCGGCCTGCGTCGCCATCCAGCACCCCACCGCCGGCCCTTACACCGGAGGTGCCGTGGCGGCTCCGGCCTTCGCCGACTTCGCGCGGGTGGCGGTGGCCCGGCTACGCATCCCACCCAGCACGCTCGGGCTCCCGGCCGAGGATCTGGGCCCGACCTCCCGTGACACCGAAGTGGAGCGGTGGTTCACCGGACTCGGTGCACCGCCGGAGGGGCGGGTACGGGCCGAACCTGCGGGGAGCGCGCCGATCGATCCCGCCAGCGGACCCCCGACCTCCGGCGCGGCCACGTCGCCGGAATCGGGTAGTGCAGACCCCGCTGCGCCGTCGACCACGGCATCCCCCAGCAACAGCGGGTGAGCAGCGTGCGTCTCGACGCGCTGGTCAGGTCGATCCCCGGCCCCGATCGCCCGACGGTCACCGGCGATGCCGGTGTCGAGGTGACCCGCGTCGACCATGACTCCCGACAGGTGGAACCAGGCAGTCTCTTCGCGTGCCTTCCCGGCCGCCACCACGACGGCCACGACTTCGCGACCACCGCAGTCGCGCGGGGTGCAGTGGCCCTGCTCTGCGGGCATCCGTTGAACCTGGGCGTGCCCCAGGTCGTCGTGGCCGACCCCCGTGGCGCACTCGGACCACTGGCGGCTCGGGTCGTGGGTGACCCGTCCCTTCACGGGCTCCGGGTCGTGGGGGTCACGGGAACCAATGCCAAGACGACCGTGGTGCACCTCACAGCCGCTGTGGCCTCCTCGGTGGGCAGGGGTGCACGGGCCATGGGGACGTTGACCGGACCTCGAACAACCCCCGAGGCCCCCGAGCTCCAGAGGGCCCTTCGTGATGCTCTCGACCACGGCGATCAGCTCGTGGTCATGGAGGTGTCCTCACACGCCTTGGCCCTGCACCGCGTGGACGGCACCCGCTTCGCGGTGGCGGCATTCACCAACCTCAGTCCTGAACATCTCGACTTCCACCGGGACATGGAGGACTACTACGCCTCCAAGGCGCGGCTGTTCACCCCCGAGCTGTCAGAGGTCGGCGTGGTCAACGTCGACGATCCCTGGGGTAGCCGCCTTCGCGAGGAAGCAACCATCCCGACGATCCCGGTGGGCCTCCACCTGCTGGAGGGTCTGGAGGTGGGCCTGGACCGCCTCTCGTGCACCTGGCGCGGGCACCCAGTCGTCGTGCCCCTCGGTGGACGGTTCAACGCCGAGAACGTGTTGATGGCCGCCGAGGTGGCCGTGGCAACCGGGATCGAACCGTCCGAGGTGGCCCGGGCGCTGGGCCAGGTTCAGCCCGTCCCCGGTCGCTTCGAGGTGGTGGAAGGGGGCCAGCCCTTCGTGGTGGTCGTGGACTATGCCCACACCCCCGCGGGTCTGGAGAGGGTGCTCACCAACGCCCGGGAGCACACCACCGGGCGACTGGCGGTGGTCTTCGGTTGTGGCGGGGACCGTGATCGGGAGAAGCGACCGGCCATGGGAGCCGTAGCCGAGCGGATCGCCGACCGGGTCGTGGTGACCGACGACAACCCTCGAAGCGAGGATCCGCACTCCATCGTTGCGGCCATCCTGGCGGGCATGGCCGAACCGTCCCGGGCCGTCGTGGTCCATGACCGCCGAGCCGCCATCGCCGACGCGCTGGCGGCTGCACGCGAGCATGACACCGTGGTCATCGCCGGCAAGGGACACGAACAGACCCAGGTCTTCGGCGACCAGAGCCGGCCCTTCGACGACCGGGTGGTGGCCCGGGACCTGCTGGCCACGACCGGCTACGCGGCAACAGGCGACGCCGGAAGTGACACCGGCGTTGACACCGACGGCAAGGCGTACGGTCGCTCAGGCGACCAGCCAGGCGAGACTTCCCCCGAATGATCCGCCTCCTGCTGGCCGCGGCCACCGCTCTTGCCCTGTCGCTCATTGGCACCGCCCTGGTGATCCGGCTGCTGTCGCGCGCCGGTATCGGCCAGCCCATCCGCGAGGACGGTCCTTCTGGCCACCAGACCAAGGCCGGCACCCCCACCATGGGTGGTCTGGCGGTCGTGGGCGCGGCGCTGTTCGGCTACCTGGTCTCCGACATCTACGGGGGCATCTACACCCGCACCGGGATCATCGCCATGCTCACCATGGCCACCGCAGGGATGGTGGGTCTGCTCGACGACTGGCTGAAGGTATCCAAGGCCCGCAACCTGGGTCTCAACAAGCGGGCCAAGAGCATCGGGCTGCTGGTGGTGGCGGGGGGGCATGCCGCCATGATCCTGGCCTTCACCGAACCCAGCACCACCTTGTCCTTCACCCGCTTCGACTCACCCGGCATCGAACTCGGAACCTGGGGATGGGCTGCGGTCGCGGTGTTGCTGGTCATCGCAACAACCAACGCCGTGAACCTCACCGACGGGCTGGATGGTCTGGCGGCCGGCTCGGCTGCGTTGGGGTTCGCCGCCTTCGTCGTCATCGGCTTCTGGTCCTTCTCGAATCCCGAGATCTACCAGGTCGACCATGCCCTGGATCTGGCGGTCGTGGCCGCCTCGATGCTGGGTGCCACGACAGGGTTCCTCTGGTGGAACGCGGCCCCGGCCCGCATCTTCATGGGGGATACGGGATCTCTGGCCATCGGCGCGGCGCTGGCCTCTCTGGCCCTCAACCTGGATGTGATCCTGCTGCTACCCATCATCGGTGGGCTGTACGTCATGGAGACCACGAGCGTGATCCTCCAGGTGGGTACGTTCAGACTGCTCGGCGGCCGTCGTATCTTCCGGATGGCGCCGATACATCACCACTTCGAGCTGTTGGGCTGGCCCGAGACCACCGTGATCATCCGCTTCTGGATCATCGCGGGCATGTGCGCAGCGGTTGCCCTCGGGCTCTACTACGCCGACTTTGCAGCGCTGGAGCGCCTGCTGTGAGCGAGGCCACCACCGCTGTTGCCCGGGTGCCTCACGGTCCCGCACTGGTCCTCGGGTTGGGTGTCTGTGGGCGGGCCGTTGCCGCCACGCTGGTGCGGTCGGGCAGGCCGGTGGTGGTGGTCGAGGACCATCCCCGCACCGAGCACCGTGTGACGGCAGACTTGCTCGGTGTGACTCTGGTGGATGCCCCGGATCCCGAGCGCTGGCCCGAGTTGGTGTCGGGTGCGTCCGTCCTGTTCCCGAGCCCAGGGGTCCCCGATGTCCATCCTGTGTTCGCGGCCGCCCGGGCGGCGGGCGTGCCGGTGCGCAGCGAGCTGGATCTGGCCGGCGCCCTCGACGACCGACCGGTCGTTGCAGTCACGGGAACCGACGGTAAGACGACGGTGACCGAGATGGTCACCCGCATGGTGGTGGCGGGAGGCCGGCGGGCGGTGACCGCTGGGCAACACCGAGATCCCACTCGTGGCTGCCATCGACGATCCTGTCCCTGAGGTGTTCGTGGTGGAGGCCTCTTCCTTCAGCCTGGGTCACACCCATCACTTCGTACCCGCGGTGGGCACGTGGTTGAACTTCGGACCCGACCACCAGGACGTCCACCGCGACCTGGCGGCGTACGAGGCGGCCAAGGCCCGGATCTGGGCCGACCTCGGAGGCGACCAGGTGGCCGTGGCCAACCGTGACGATCCTGTGGTCATGGGCAACCTGCCTCCCGGGGTTCCAGTGCGCACTTTCGGTCGCACCGACGGCGACTACCGGATGGAGCGGGGTCACCTCGTCGGCGAGGAGGGTCCGATCCTGGCGGTGGAGGAGCTCTCGCGCGACCTGCCCCACGACATCTCGAACGCGCTGGCGGCCACCGCCACGGCCCGTGGAGTGGCGGTGGAGATGAGCGCGGTGGCAAGTGTGCTCCGCAGCTTCGAGCATCCGGCCCATCGGGTGCAGACCGTGGCCGAAGTGGCCGGAGTGCGCTGGGTGGACGACTCCAAGGCCACCACGCCCCATGCCACCCTCGCGGCGGTTGCCGGGTTCGGGTCGGTGGTGCTGGTGGCGGGTGGTCGCAACAAGGGTCTCGACCTCGTGGCTCTTCGGGCTGCGGTCCCACCGCGTTGCGGGCGGTGGTCGCCATCGGCGAAGCTGCCGACGAGCTCGTGCGAGGTTTTCGACGGAGTCGTCCCCGTCGTCACCGCCCAGTCGATGGACGACGCCGTCGACCGGGCCGCCACCCTCGCCCGCTCCGGCGACACCGTGCTGCTGTCCCCGGCGTGCGCGTCCTTCGACTGGTACAGCTCCTACGCCGAACGGGGCCGGGACTTCACGGCTGCGGTGGGCCGACACTCGGGGAGCCTGCGGTGACCGTCACCCGGGTCGAGACCCGTGATCCCCGCCGACAGGCGCGTGGCGACAGAGGTGGTCGCCGCACCCGGCGGGTCAGCGGGCGTGGGCGGGCCACTTCGGCCTCGCTGGTCATGCTGGCCGTCATCGTGGTGCTCAACCTGATCGGCCTGGTCATGGTGCTCTCGGCCTCGTCGGTCACGGCCCTGTACGAGTACGGCTCATCCTGGCACTTCTTCCTGCGCCAAGCGGCCTGGGTGACCGCAGGCCTCCTGGCGCTGGTGGTGGTCATGCGGGTCGACTACCGCCGGTGGCAGGCCGCTGGCCACCGCCCTTGTCGTTCTGTCCATGTTGCTACTGGTGGCCGTGCTGACCGTCGGTGTCGAGGTCAACGGCGCCCGTCGCTGGCTGGGTACCGATCCATCTGGCGGTCCAGCCCTCCGAGTTCGCCAAGCTCGCCCTCGTGCTGTTCGTGGCGGACCTCCTGGCCCGCCGTGCCGACAAGATGGGGCGCGGCGACGCACCCTCCACCCGGTGCTGGTGGTGCTCGGGGATGGTCGCGGCCTGGTCATGCTGCAGCCCAACCTCGGCACCACGATGTTGCTCGTCGCCATCGCGCTGCACCCTGATGTTCGTGGCAGGAACCCCTCTGCGTAGCCTGGCCGGGCTCCTGGCCCTGGCCGGGGGCTGCGGTCGCCGCCCTGGCCCTGGCGGCTCCCTACCGCCGGGCCCGGCTGACGGCCTTCCTCGATCCCGTGGGCCGACCCGCAGAACACCGGCTACCAGACCATCCAGTCGATGACGGCCATCGCCACCGGAGGGCTGTTCGGGCAGTGGACTGGGTGCGGGCCGGGCCAAGTGGGAGTTCCTCCCCGAGGCCCACACCGACTTCATCTTCTCGATCATCGCCGAGGAGCTCGGCCTGGTCGGGGCGCTGCTGGTGCTGGCCCTGTTCGTCGACCTTTGCGCGTGCTTCGGGTCGCGGACCGCGCTGCGGGCCCCCGATCGCTTCGGCATGCTCGTGGCCGCGGGGATCACCGCCTGGATGTCGTACAGGCGGTGGTGAACCTCGGAGCTGTGCTGGGCGTGCTGCCCGATCACCGGCGTGCCGCTGCCCTTCGTGTCCTTCGGGGGTCCGCCATGCTCGTGACCATGGCTCGCCACCGGCATGCTGCTGAACATCGCCCGACAGTCGGACTGATGGCACCCACCTGGTGCGTCATCGCCGGCGGCGGGACCGCCGGCCACCTCCTGCCCGGGCCTGGCGGTGGCAGAGGAGTTGGTGCGCCGGGGCCATGCCCGCAGTGCCATCCACTTCGTCGTGAGCGAACGGCCGATCGATCGCCGCTCGTGGCCGAGGCGTCCGGCTTCGACTTCACCACCCTTCCCGGGCGGGGCATCCAACGCCGTCTCACGCTCGAGAACCTGGCGGCGGCATGGGGGCTGATGCAGCGCCTTCTCCCAGGCGGTTCGGCTCTTCGCGCCGCGAGCGCCCCTCGGTGGTCCTGGCCGTGGGTGGCTACGCCAGCATCGCCTGTGCGGTCGGCGGCTCGACTGCTGCGGGATTCCCTTGGTCGTGGCCGAGCAGAACGCCCGGGCCGGTTGGGCCAACCGGGTGGCAGGTCGCTTTGCACGGTGCCTGTTCCGTTGCCTTCGAAGGCACCGACCTTCCTCGGGCCATGGTCACCGGGAATCCCGGTGCGCTCCGAGATCCTCGCCGTCGACCGGGCGCCGACCGCGCGGCAGCCCGCCAGGCATTGGGCCTACCCCCGCGATCGGGTGGTCGTCCTGGTCTTCGCGGGTTCCCTGGGTGCCCGGCACGATCAACGATCGCCGTCTGCGGAACGGCCTCGCGACGTGGCGGGACCGCTCCGATCGTGGCGATCCGCCACGTCATCGGGATCGCGACTGGGAGCCTCGCACCCATCGTGGCCGATCTGAGTGACGGTGCCCTCCGTTACCAGGCGGTTCGTACGAAGGACGACATGCCCATCGCGTTGGCTGCAGCCGACGTGGCGGTGTGCCGAGCGGGGGGGACCACGGTGGCCGAGTTGGCCGTCGTGGGCCTGCCGGCGGTACTGGTTCCGCTCCCGATCGCCACCCGGGACCATCAGAGCGCCAACGCGGCGCAGCTGGTCGAGGCCGGTGCCGCGAGGCTGGTGCCGGATGCCGCGCTCGACCGCCGATCGCCTCCGGACCGAGCTCGAAGCGATGACCGACGATTCACCGACCCGCCAGGCGATGGCCGCTGCAGCCAGGAGCTGTGGGCGGCCGAACGCGGGGTCGCGGGTCGCCGATCTCCTGGAGGTGCCAAGCTCGGTGAGCGCGGAGACTGTCGACCTCAACGACACCGGGTTCGTTCCACGTCGTCGGTATCGGCGGATCAGGGATGAGTGCCATCGCCGAGGTGCTGGTGGCGCATGGGCCACCGGGTGTCGGGGCGCGACCTGAGCGATGTCCGTGACCGCTCGATCGGCTCCGTGCCTGGGTGTGACCGTGTTCGTCGGGCACTCCGCCGCCAACGTCGGGTGAGGCCGAGGTCGTGACTGCATCGACGGCGATCCAGCCGCACCAACCCCGAGGTCCGGGCCGGCTGGAGCGCGGTATCCCCGTGTTGGCCCGAGCCGAGATCCTGTCCGCCATCACCGCGCACCCGTCGGACGGTCGCGGTGGCGGGAACCCATGGCAAGACGACGACCTCGTCGATGCTGGCCCTGGCCTTGCGGGCAGCCGGCTGGTCGCCCGTCGTTCATCATCGGCGGCGACCTGAACGAGGTGGGGTCGGGGGCGGTGTGGGAGAGGGTGAGTGGTTGGTGGTCGAGGCCGACGAGAGCGATGGCACGTTCCTGACCCTCGACGCCGAGGCCGCGATGCTCACTTCGACGGAGCCGGACCATCTGGCCCACTACGGCAGCGTGGAGGCCCTTCGGTCCGCCTTCGAGCAGTTCGTGGCCGGGCGGCCAGGACCGGTCGTCGTCTGCGCCGACGAGCCGACCGGCCCGGGCCATGGCCGATAGCCACGGGCGTGCGTCACCTATGGGACGCGATCCCGATCGACCGGATATCGCATCACCGACGTCGTAGCCGATGGGGTCAGCTCGTCCTTCCCGTCGTGTGCGCCGGCGACACCGAGCTGGGCCGGATCGAGCTACCGGTGCCCGGGGTGCACAACGCCCGCAACGCCACCGGTGCCCTGGCCCTGGCTCACAGCCTCGGTGCTCCTGCCGATGCGGTCGCTGCGAGCGCTGGCCCGCTTCGCCGGTGTCGCTCGTACGGTTCCAGTTCCGAGGGACGAGCCGGGTGACGTGACCTTCGTCGACGACTACGCGCACCTCCCCCTGGAGGTGGCGGCCGCAGTGGCGGCCGCCCGGGAGGGCCGATGGGCCCGGGTGGTCTGCGTCTTCCAGCCCCATCGGTACAGCCGTACCGCGTCGCTCTGGCAGGACTTTGCAGACTCGTTCATCGATGCCGACATCTTGGCGATCACGGACGTCTATCCGGCGGGGGAGCGACCTCGACCCGGCGTGTCGGGCCGCCTGGTCGTCAACGCCGTGCTCGACGCCCACCCCTGGAGCTCGGTCGCCTATGTTCCCCGACGAACTGACCAGCAGGCCTATCTGGCGTCGGTGCTCCGCTCGGGCGATCTGTGCCTGACACTCGGCGCGGGTGACCTGACCTCGCTACCCGATGACCTGCGCCCGACCCTGGCAGGTGTCCCATGAGCGTGGTCGAGGAGGCACTGGAGCTTCTGGGTCCCATGGCACGGGCCGATGTCCCGCTCGGCCCGCTCACCACGTATCGGGTCGGCGGGGCAGCCGCGGTATTGGTGGAGGCCGAGGATGTGGCGGCGCTGGCGCAGACCTCCGTCGCGGCACGGGGCCACCGGCTTGCCGCTGCTGGTCGTGGGCAACGGCTCGAACCTGCTTGGTGGCCGACGACGGCTTCGCGGGGATCGCCGTACGTCTCGGATCCGAGTTCGGCGAGTGGACATCGCCGGGTCCGACGGTGCGGGCCGGGCGGAGTCGGCGCTGCTTGCCCGTCGTGGCACGGCGCACCGCGGCCGCCGGTCTGCGCGGGTTCGAGTGGGCGGTGGGCGTTCCCGGATCGATCGGTGGTGCGGTGCGCATGAACGCCGGCGGGCACGGGTCCGACATGGCGAGTGCCTCGGTCGGGTCCGCGTCGTCGACCTGCGCACCGGCGACGATGACGTGGTGACCGCAGCCGACCTCGACCTGGGCTACCGCCACTCGTCGGTGCGCAGCCGACCAGGTCGTGCTCTGGGCGGAGCTGGTGCTGGCGCCCGGTGATCGCCGGGGCGGAGGCCGCAGATCGCCGAGATCGTCGCGCTGGCGTCGGAGCACCAGCCCGGTGGAGCGAACGCCGGTTCGGTGTTCACCAACCCGCCCGGCGACGCCGCTGGCCGCCTGATCGACGCCGCGGGCTGCCGGGGCATGCGGCATCGGTACCGCGGAGGTCTCGACCAAGCACGCCAACTTCATCCAGGCCGACGAGGGAGGGCGTGCCGAGGACGTGTACGCACACTGATGCTCGCAGGTGACACGGACGGGTTCGCGCGGAGCGCCGGCGTCGAGCTCGTTCCCGAGACCCGCCTGGTGGGCTTCGACCCCGCTCGGAGTGGGCCGGGGACCCAGGCTGACGTGCGATCGGCCCGCGACGATCGACCCCCGAGCCAGCGACCACGACGCCACCGTGGGGCCCGGGATCCAGCCGCCGGCCGCGACGGCTCGACGGCATCGCGCGCTGCGGGCCGGCTGGCAGCGATGGCCGTCGTGGGTTCTGCCGTGGCTCGCTCGCCAGGAGCCGCCCTGCTCGATGTGGATCGAATCGAGGTCACAGGTGCCACGCATACGGGCACCGACGCCGTGCTCGGCGTACTGGGATCGCGCCGGGGGACCGATGATCGACGTCGAGCCGGGCAGGCCCGCGGTGCCGTGGCAAGGCTGCCCTGGGTCGCGTCGGTCTCGGTGGACGCGTTCCTGGCCGTCGCACGGTCGGGTGGTGATCGACGAGCGCGGCGCCCGTGGCCGTCGTCGGTGGCGAGGAGGCAGTGGCACCGCCTGGACGGCCTGGCCGTGTCCTGGCTACCAGCCGCGGAGTCCCGTCCGGATCTCATCCTGGTTGAGGGGGCTGTCGCCGGTGGCCGTGGGTGAGGTGGTCTCGGGTCCGGACCGGCTGGACGATCTCCTCCATGTCGCTGCGGCGATGCCACCCGAGCTACGGGCCGAGGTCGACCGCGTACGGCTTGGTCCCGAGGGCGAGGTGGAGCTGGGGGTGATTCCCGTGGCGGAGGGTCCGGTTGGGAGACACCACGCCAGCTAGACCAGAAGTTGGCCGCCGGGGAGGTGTTGTTCCACCAGGTCGATGACCGCTGCATCGTGGTCATGGACCTCCGCGTTCCTGAGGCCCCGACGGTCGCCCGCGACCCGGCCTGTGCAGGGCCCGGACGTGACGATGTGGCAGATCCGAGCGCCGACGGAGGTCACTGCGTTCCCAGCAGCGGCTGAGAGTGTGCTCCAGATTGGCCATTGACTTTCCCCAGGAACCTGTGGTTAAAGTGTCACGCGCAATCGGAGGTTGACATAACGTTCAACCAACGGTTGAGGGTATGGGGCACCTCGACTCCAGGTCAGAAGGTCACCGGCAGGCCGGGACTGCATCAGCGTCTCGAGGGACTCCGGGCGGACGTCTCCGAACCCATGTCCGACATGCCAGACCGAGGAGGTCCGAGGTCGTGCCCGAACTCTTCGATACCAACGAGAGCACCAACCGGGAGGTGGTGAGCACCCATGTCCGAACCCCCAGAACTACCTGGCGGTCATCAAGGTGGTCGGCGTCGGCGGCGGCGGCGTGAACGCCGTCAACCGCATGATCGACGCCGGCCTGAAGGGCGTCGAGTTCATCGCCGTGAACACCGACGCCCAGGCGCTGCTGATGAGCGACGCCGACGTCAAGATCGACATCGGCCGCGAGCTGACCCGCGGCCTCGGTGCCGGCATCCGATCCCGAGGTCGGCCGTCAGGCGGCCGAGGAGCACCGCGAGGAGATCGAGCAGGTCCTCGCGGGCGCCGACATGGTCTTCATCACCGCCGGCGAGGGTGGTGGCACCGGTACCGGTGCCGCCCCGGTGGTCGCCGAGATGGCCAAGACCATGGGTGCGCTCACCATCGGCGTGGTCACCCGGCCGTTCTGCTTCGAGGGTCGCCGCCGCGCGGTGCAGGCCGAGCAGGGCATCCAGAAGCTCAAGGAGAAGGTCGACACCCAGATCGTCATCCCCAACGACCGGCTGCTCACCGTCTCCAACGACAAGACCTCGGTGCTCAACGCCTTCAAGATGGCCGACGAGGTCCTGCTCCAGGGCGTGCAGGGCATCACCGACCTGATCACCACCCCGGGTCTCATCAACACCGACTTCGCCGACGTGAAGATGATCATGAGCGACGCCGGGTCGGCCCTCATGGGCATCGGCTACGCCTCCGGTGAGGGACGGGCGCTCAACGCGGCGCGCGGCGCCATCTCCAGCCCGCTGCTCGAGGCCTCGATCGAGGGAGCCCGGGGGATCCTGCTCACCATCGCCGGCGGCAGCGACCTCGGCCTGTTCGAGGTCAACGAGGCCGCCGAGGTCATCCACGGCGTGGCCCATCCCGACGCCAACATCATCTTCGGCACCGTCGATCGACGACGAGATGGGCGACGAGGTGCGGGTCACGGTCATCGCCGCCGGCTTCGACCGCTGGGACGAGAGCCGGACAAGCGAAGCGAGGCGCCGGCCAAGAAGGTGGTCAAGAAGCGACCGGCTCCTGAGCCGACACCGGTACCTGCGGGCGCCGCCGCCGGTGCCGCCCGGACCCGGCATCCCCTGGAGCCGACCGACGTCACCGGTGGAGGAGACGACCTCGACGACGGATGACGACTTCGACGTGCCGTCGTTCCTGAAGTAGCGCTGGCACCGAACCCCGCGAGGCGTGGACCATGCCCGTGGAGGTGCATCGCTCGCCCTGACGGGTGGTGGCGGCCCGGGTCGTCGTGACCGGACAGGGCCGACGGCGACCTACGGGTTGACGGCCCGCCGGCGGCAGCTCGGCACGCCGGCGGGCCGTCCGTCGATCGACCCGTGGGTCTGGCTCGACCAGGTCCACGGCGCGGAAGTGGTCGACGGCGACGCTCGTCGACGGTGCGGTGCCCGCGCTGACGCCGTCGTGATCACCCGCTCCGCGAGGGTCGCCCTGCTGTACACACCGCGGACTGCGTGCCGGTGGCTCTCGTCGGCGCCCGACACAGGCGATGTGGCCGCGGTTCATGCCGGCTGGCGAGGCCTGGCATGCCGGGGTCATCGAAGCGGCAGTAGCCGCGGTAGCCGGCGGTCCCGTGGTCGAAGAGGACGGTGCGACCATGGCGCTCGTCGGTCCCTGCATCTCCGCGCTCTGCTACGACTTCGGTGCCGACGACCTGGACACCGTGGTCGTGCGGTACGGCGTCGCGGTGCGGGCTCGGACGCGCGACGGTGGGCCGGCCCTCGATCTGCCGGGCCGGCGTGTGCCGGCCCTGTCAGCGTGCCGGTGTCGGTCGAGATCGAGGTCTCCGGTCATTGCACCGGTCCTGTGATCCGGACCTCTCTTCAGCCACCGGCTCGGCGGGGACCGGCAACGCCAGGCACTGCGTGGTGTGGCTCGAGGAGCAGTGAGTCCTGTGAGTCGAACCCGTTCCGGGCGAGCCGGCTCCTGTGGGACCCAGCGGCGTCGAGGACGTCGCGCGAACGGCGGTGACTCTTCGCGACGGCTCGGCGGCTGCGGGCGGCGACGGGGTACGACGTCGTGGCGGTGACCAAGGGACTCGGGGTCGATGCGGTGCGTGGCCGCCCAGGATGTCGGGCCTGACCGACCTCGGTGAGAACTACGCCCAGGAGCTCGTGGCCAAGGCGACCGGATGCGAGAGGGCGGGGGACCAGATCGCGGGCCCCGATGGCACTTCATCGGCCGGCTCCAACGCAACAAGGTCCGCCGTCTGGCGCCCATCGTCACTCTGTGGCAGACGGTCGACCGCCTCGCGGTGGGGCGTGAGATCGCCCGGTGGGCCGCCGGGGGCAGCCGGTCCTGGTGCAGGTGAACGTGCTCGGGCGAGGCCCAGAAGGGCGGGTGCGACCGGCGACGAGGTCCCCGGTCTGGTGGCCGCGCTCGTCGGCGGAGGGCCTCGACGTCAGGGGCCTCATGGCGGTGGGCCCGACCGGCCCGCCGGCGGACGCCCGGAGCCGTTCGCACCGCCTCGTGGCGGTCTCGCCGACGATCTGGGACTGCGCGGTGCGCTCGATGGGGATGAGCAGCGGACCTCGAGGTCGCGGTCGCGGCCGGAGTCGACCATGGTGCGGGTGGGGAGCGATCTCTTCGGCCCGCGCCCTGCCCGGCTCCGTCGGTCAGACGGCGCGACCCTCGGTTCGGACCCCGGGCCCGGCAAGATCGCTCCGCGGGGTGCCGAGCAACTGCGCCCTCTCCTATCGGCAGGAGGACACGATGGCATCGACGTGGCGCCGCGCCATGCTCTATCTGGGGTTGGGCCCGGACGAGGAGTACGAGGACTACGAGCCCCCACCCGAGCGCGCTCCGCGGCCCGACCGAGGTCGCCCCGCCGGCGGCGGCCCGGCTCCCCGCCCCGCGCCCGTCCCCCAACGCGGCGAGGCCGCGAGACAGTCAGCAAGGTGCGGCCGGTGCGGCGCCCGGAGCAGAACCGGCGCAAGCCCCGCCCTGCAGCGGTACGGCCGGTGCCGGTGCCGGCGAACGCCAAGCCGTCCGTCGTGGCCCCCAGGTCGTTCAACGACACCCAGGAGGTGGCCGACAAGTTCAAGGCCAACCAGCCGGTGATCGTGAATCTCCAGGGAGTCGATCGGGATCTTGCCCGGCGTATCATCGACTTCGCCTCGGGCATCTGTTACGGCCTCGGTGGCCAGATGGAGCGGGTGGCCAGCGCGGTGTACCTGCTCACTCCGACCAACGTCGAAGTGTCCGTCGAAGAGCGCCGACGCCTCCAGGAGCGCGGCTACGACGCCTGAGCGGTGGACTGAGACCGATTCGGGAGCCCTGATGGGAGCGGAGCCATGACTGCCGTGGTGTGCTGGGTGCTCACGGCGTACTGGTTCGTACTGATCTTGCGCATCGTGGCCAGTTGGTTCCCTGCTCCCACCAGTGCGGCCGGTGAGCAGTTCATGGGGTTGCTCTGGTCCCTGACCGAACCGGTCCTCGCTCCCGTGCGCTCGCTGTTCCCCCCGTCCGGGCGGGCGGGCTGGCCCTGGACCTGTCGCCCATCGCAGTGTTCATCGTCATCGCGATCCTCCGCGGGGCCATCTGCTGAAGGCCTCCCAGGGACCGTATCGCGGTGCCGAAGGCATCCCCCGGGCAGGTGGAGGAGCAGGAGTAGCATCCGCCGCATGGACGCCACCGCCACCCTGACTGACATCAAGTTCAACGAGGCCAAGCGGGGCTACGACCCGGTCGAGGTGGACAACTTCCTCGAGAAGCTCGGCGATGCGGTCGTCAAGTTGCAGGACAAGGTGCGCGAGGCTGGGAGGCGGGCCGATGAAGCGGCCACCCGGGCCACGACCGCTGAGCAGCGGGCCACAGAACTCGAACGGCGCGCGCTGGATGCCGAGGCGAAGCTGGCGGCAGGTGGTGGTGAAGCCCCCGCCGACGAGGCCGAGTTGACCGAGACCCTCAAGAAGACCCTGCTCCTCGCTCAGCGCACCGCGGATGACACGGTCAGGGAGGCCACGGACGAGGCCGAGCGGCTGCGTACCGAGGGTCGCCAGCAGGCCGCCCGAATGGTCGACGAAGCCAACCGCGACGCTGCTCGACGCCTCGCCGAGGCCGAGGCGGATCTGGCTGCCAAGACCGAGCAGGAGAGCCAGGAACTGGTTGCCCAGATCACCAAGCTCGAGAGTCTCCGCGACGATCTGCTGGCCGACGTGGAGCTGCTCGACACGCACCTGGCGAGCGTGCGCGAGTCCCTGGCTGTCGGCGTGGCCGACCTGACTGAGCTGGTCGAGCACCCCGAGCGGCTCCGTGCCCGGGACCGTCCCACTCTGCGTCGCCCAGCGGAGGTCTCGGCTGCTACCGACACGCAGATGAAGCCCGCGACGGCCGAGGCAGCCGCAGATCAGGGTGTTGACGGCGGCGGAGAGAAGCCGAAGCCTGCATCCGCCGACCCCGGCGTTTCGGCCGAGCCTGCTGCTGCAGCGACCGTGACCGAGCCGACGCTTCCGCCGGCGGCCGTGCCGGCCAGAGCCAAGGAGGGACAGGCCAAGGACGCTCCGGCCAAGGAGGGACAGGCCAAGGAGGGACAGGCCAAGGAGGGACAGGCCAAAGGAGGCCCGATCAGGGCTGCGCTGGATCCATCCGATGTCGGGCCGTCCGCGAGTAGCACGTCCGCAGGTCGCCAGACCCCAAGCCCGCCCCGGCAGCATGGGTCCGGTGCACGCCCTGGTGAGGTGCCGACCCCTGGTGGAGCTGGACCCTCCGTGCCGCCCCGCCCCGCTGCATCGCCCGACCAAGCGGAGTCGTCTTCGTCGGAGGCGGGCAAACCGCGCCCAGCACCTTTCGTCTTCGGCCGCGCTCCCGCAGGCAAGGGCCAGGACGCGGCGGCAGCGGGGAGTGCCGCGTCACCGGTCAAGAGTGCGCCTGGCGAGGACGGGACCGGTCCCGTGGAGGACGCCGGTCCTCCTACCCAGCCGATCGACCTCACCGAGGGAGCATCGCCTGACGACGGCTTCCTGGACGAGCTGCGGCGGGCCGTCGACGAGGACAACCCACTCGGACCGGGCGACCCAGATGCCGATGCCGCCATGCAGGCCTTCTTCGAGCAGGATCGCGACGACCTTCCAAAGCGCGGGCGTTTCGGTCGTCGCCGCTGACGACCACCTGGCCCGTCCTTCCGTTGACGGGCCGTGCCCCTGCCCCTACGATGCCTCACCTTTGCGGCAGGAAGAGGACACCCTCGGCCATGGCATCAACATCCAGCACCAAGAGCAAGACGGTCAAGAAGAAGGCTCCGGCCAAGAAGAAGGCTCCGGCCAAGAAGGCTCCGGCCAAGAAGAAGGCTCCGGCCAAGAAGAAGGCTCCGGCCAAGAAGAAGGCTCCGGCCAAGAAGGCTCCGGCCAAGAAGGCTCCGGCCAAGAAGGCTCCGGCCAAGAAGGCTCCGGCCAAGAAGGCTCCGGCCAAGAAGAAGGCGTCTCCTTTCGACAAGAGGTTCCTGACTGAGCAGGAAGGCGCCTTGCGGGCTGAGCGGTCCACCTACCTGCAGCAGGCCGACGCGCTCCAAGCCGAGGCTGATTCGCTGGTGGCCGAACGTGAACCGGGAGACGTCCAGTTCGACGAAGAGTCCGGCGAGGGTGACACCATGGCGGTGGAGCGAGCCCGCGATCTGGCGCTGTCGGCCCAGGCCCGTCAGCAGATCACCGAGATCGACCTGGCGCTGGACAAGATCCAAGACGGCACGTACGGACTCTGCGAAGCGTCGGGCAAGCCCATCCCCAAGGAGCGCCTGCGGGCCATTCCCTGGGCCCGGGTGAGGGTGGAGTACAAGACCGGGGGCTTCGGTCACCGCTGAACCGCCTCGGGCTCCGGGGCTACCTCACCGTCACCTCCCTCTGGCGTTGCTCGTCGGGGCAGGTGTGCTGATGGCCGATCATCTGTCCAAATGGTGGGCGGTTCGGACCCTGGTAGACGAGCCCCTCGACCTCATCTGGACCCTGCGGCTGCGCCTGGTGTCGAACACGGGTGCCTCCTTCTCTGTCGGTGAGGGATTCGGGCCAGTCATCGGCGTGATCGCCCTGGCGGTCGTCGGGGCGCTGTTGTGGTCGGGACGCACGGTGGAGACCCGTACAGGTGCCGTTGGGCTGGGCATGGTTCTCGGCGGAGCACTGGGCAACGTCTTGGACCGCGCCTTCCGTGCCGGCGACGGGCTGATGGCGGGTGCGGTGGTGGACTGGATCGACCTCCAGTGGTGGCCGGTGTTCAACCTGGCCGACGCCGGGGTGGTGGTCGGTGCCGTCGTACTGGTCATCTCGGCCGGAAGCCAGGAGCGCGCCGGCAGCGATGCCGACGAGCTGCTCTCCATCCCACAGGTTCCCGAGACCCGGGTTCCCGACGCGGCCGGTGCCCTTCCCGAGTCGGGGCGCGGGAGTGGAAACGCGCGGTGAAGGACTCCCGGGGACTGATCCGGGAAGCCGTTCCCAACGCTCTGGACGCGGAGCGTCTGGATCGGGCCGTGGCGTTGCTGGCGGGCCTCCCCCGTGCCGAAGCGGCGGCTCTGGTCCGGGCCGGACGGGTGGAGGTAGAGGGTCTGGTCGTAACCCGGGGGGCGCGCCGCCTCGTCCTCGGAGAGGTGGTGACCATCGACGTCCCCGCCGAGTTGGAGAAGGGACTCGGTCCCGACCCCTCCGTTCCCCTCGTGATCGTCCACGAAGATCCGGACCTGTTGGTGGTCGACAAGCCGGCAGGGTTGGTCATTCATCCCGGTGCCGGCAACGCCAGCGGGACCCTCGTTCAGGGTCTGCTGGCCCGGTACCCCGAGCTGGCGCTGGTCGGTGACCCGGCTCGTCCCGGCATCGTGCATCGCCTCGACCGGGGCACGTCCGGGCTGATCGTGGTAGCCCGGACCCCGATTGCCTACGACGCACTGGTTCGCCAGCTGGCGGCGCGGACGGTGGGGAGGACCTATGACGTGTTGGTACGAGGGTGGGTCGAGGATGACGAGGGGATCGTGGATGCACCGATAGCCCGGTCATCCCGTTCCCGGACCCGGATGGCCGTGCGTCGCGACGGCCGTGACGCGCGGACCCGCTTCAGGGTGGTGAGCCGTTGGCCCTCTCCAGAGCTGACCCGCTTGACCGCTTCTCTGGAGACAGGACGCACGCACCAGATCAGGGTCCACCTGGCCGCCATCGGTCACCCCGTCGTGGGTGATGAACGCTACGGGGGGGCTGGTCGGGAACCCGACCTGACCAGGCCCTTCCTCCACGCCGGTCGGCTGGCGCTCGACCATCCCGTTTCCGGGGAGCACCTGGAGTGGAGTGCGCCCCTTCCCGCTGACCTGATTGCCGTGCTCGAGGAACTCGGTCGGCCAGCGTGAGAGCGGGAGGCAGCCCCGATCGTTGTAGACCGGTGCTCAGACCTCACCGGGCCAGGGGGCGTCGCCCCGGCTGACCCGGGCGATGTCCGCAAGGCTCCAGGAGTCGAGCTCCTTGCGCATACGGGTGCCCAACTCGGCCCAGATGGCTAGCAGAACGCACTGCCCTTCGTGATCGCAGGCACCGTCGGTGTGGGGTTCGCCGAAGTCGCCGGCCACGATCGGTCCGTCCACTGCACTCACGATGTCTCCCAGCGTGACCGCACCGGGATCACGGGCGAGGACGTAGCCGCCTCCGACCCCCCGCTTCGAGCGAACAAGGCCGGCACCCTTCAGGGCCAGCAGGATCTGCTCGAGGTAGGGCTGAGGTAGCCCCGTTCGCTCGGCGATGTCGCGCACCGAGGTGGGCCCACCCTCCTCGGTGTGCAGGGTCAGCGACAGCAGGGCCCGGGCGGCATAGTCACCTCGGGTGGAGACCTTCACCCCGCTCAACCTAGCAACCGGACCCCGCCGGGGTGGGGGTCACCGAGCGGGCCATACGAACCTCCCGGGGATCGCAGACGCTACGCATATTGGGTCGAGTGGATCATCGTCACCGGCACCGACCGTGGCTAGCGTGGAGGTGCTGGTTTCCCCAGAGCGGTCAGCCATCCCGGTAGGAGCCATCTTGGCCGAGCATCCAGTCCTCCCCGACTACCGCGGCGCCTGCCTGACCAACGTCGTACCTGCACTGGTGAACCCGGGCGAGGCACCGTCATGGTTGCCCGCGTCGGCTGTTGGTGCCACCAGATCGTGCTGCTCGCCATCGACGGGCTGGGTTGGGAGCAGCTCCAGGAGCGCCGTTCGCTGGCTCCCACATTGGCGTCGATGGACGGTGGGCCGATCACCACGGTCGCGCCTTCCACCACGTCTACCGCGATGACGTCGTTCACCACCGGCCTGACTCCCGGTGAGCACGGGATCATCGGCTACCGCATCCATGTGCACCAGCAGATCCTCAACGTTCTGCGGTGGTCAACGGCGGCGGCGGAGACGCCCGCCAGGCGATCCCCCCAGCCGAGTTCCAGCCGCTCCCCGCGTTCTGCGGCACGCACCCCCCGATAGTGACCCGAGCCGAGTTCGTGGGGTCAGGCTTCAGCGCAGGCCCACCTCGACGGCGTCCGCTTCCACGGCTACCGCATGGCCTCGACCCTGGCCGTGGAGGTTCGCCAGCTGTTGGGGAGCGGCGAGCCCTTCGTCTACGCCTACTACGACGGGATCGACAAGGTTGCCCACGAGTACGGACTGGGCGAGCACTACGACGCCGAGCTGGTCAGCGTGGACTTCCTCGTCTCGTACCTGGTCTCGGTGCTCCCTCCCGGTGCCGCGCTCGTCGTCACCGCCGACCACGGGCAGGTGGAGGTGGGTGATCGCTCGTCGAGCTCCCGCCCCGGGTTCTCGACCGGGTGAGCCTCCAGTCGGGCGAGGGTCGGTTCCGCTGGCTGCACGCCCGTCCCGGGCAAGCCGGCCGAGCTGCTGGAGGCGGCGACCGCCTGCTATCGAGGACGTCGCCTGGGTGCGCAGCGTCCGCGACGTGCTGGACGAACGGCTGGTTCGGCGATCGGGTCTCTCCGGCCGCGGCCTCCCGGCTGGGCGATGTTGCCCTCGTGGCCCGTGACCCGATCTCCTTCGTCGACCCCGACGACACGGGCCCGTACCGCTCTGATCGGTCGGCACGGGTCGCTCGACGTCGGCCGAGATGCTCGTCCCGTTGCTGGCGGCTCGGCGTTCGGCCTGAGCGCCCGCCCGGCCCCCCGCTAGCCTGGGATTCCCATGACGAGCATGTCCCGAACCCGAACCCGAGGTGGTCACCCCTGACGGGGTGGCTCCGACCTTCCCTCCGAGGGCGATGACACCGACGGCCGCGAGTCCGTGGCGCAGCCGGCCAAGGTCATGAGGGTCGGGTCGATGATCCGCCAACTCCTGGACGAGGCCCACAACACCAGCCTCGACGAGGCCAGCCGCCAGCGGCTGCACGAGATCTACGCCCGTTCCATCGACGAGCTGAGCGACGCTTTGTCCGAGGATCTGCGGGAAGAGCTGGATCGCCTGGTGTTCCCCTTCCTCGACGCCGGTGACGCCGTCCCCACCGAGGCCGAGCTGCGCATCGCCCAGGCCCAGCTGATCGGATGGCTCGAGGGGCTGTTCCACGGGATCCAGGCCACTCTCTTCGCCCAGCAGATGGCGGCCCGACAGCAGCTCGAGCAGATGCGTGGCCAGCTACCACCGGGTGCCGCGGCAGCAACCCGCCGACAGCCGACCGGGCACCTACCTGTAGACGCTCAGCAGAGGTCGGGTCTCCCCGGTCGGAAGGGCCGCACGGTCACAGGTCCAGGGTGCCGCCCGGCGGAAGGGCACCGCGTGCCAGCGCCTTGGCCTTGGTGCGCATCAGATTGGCCCGTGGGGCACGGCTCACTGCCTCTGCCATCCTCATGGCCTCCTCCAGGACCGCCCCGGGCGCCACGACCGTGTTGACCAGCCCCCACTGCAACGCCTCGGGCGCGTCGAGAACCCGCCCGGTGAGGCACAGCTCGCGGGCCCGGGCCCCTCCGACGAGGTCGGCCAGGGGTGTGTACACGACGTCGCCGAAGGTGTACTCGGGATGGCTGAACGTCGCTGTAGTGCTGGCCACCCTGAGGTCGCACAGGACAGCCAGGTCGAGCCCGCCGGCGATGGCGGGGCCTCCCACGGCAGCGATGGCGGGAACGGGGAACGTGGCCAGGCGTCGGTGGTACCGGTCGCTGGAGTCCCACAACTCCTGGGCGAAGGCTGAGTCCTCGAGGGCCCGGTCGAACTCGGTGAGGTCGAACCCTGCGCAGAAGACCTCGCCGGCTCCGGCGAGAACCAGGGCCTTGACGGACTCGTCGTGCGCCAGTTCGTCCAGGATCGAGCTCAGGCCGTCTCGCAGCGCCACCGACAGAGCGTTGCGCTTCTCGGGGCGGTCCAGGGTCACCACGGCAATGGCCGGAGTCGGGTGCTCGAGGGTCAGGTGAGGGGTCGGTCGGGAGGCATGGCGGGATTCTTCCAGCAATGGACAGCACGATGAGCGGGTAGAGGTGCGCGGGCCGCCCGGACGCGCTACAAAGGGAAATGACACGGGTGTGATTCGTCCACAGGTGGTGGATGAAGCCTGTGGACCGTCCTGTGGACGGCTTCGCGGGCACGATCACCATGACCTCCAGGCAACCGCAGAACACCGAAGGGCAAGCATGGGAGATTCGTTCGCCCACCTCCATCTGCACACCGAGTTCTCGATGCTCGACGGTGCCGCCCGTGTCGGTCAGGTGGTGGCCAAGGCGGTCGCCGACGGCCAGCCGGCGATCGGTATCACCGATCACGGGAACATGTACGGGATCCTCGAGTTCTACCAGGCCTGCCGTGACCAGGGAATCCATCCCGTCCTGGGCTGCGAGCTCTACCAGGCGGCGGAACGACGTACCGAACGACCTGCCATGCGGGGGCGCACCGACGACACCGGCGGGTCGACCGACGAGGGCGTCAAGGCGTACTACCACCTGACCGCCCTGGCCGAGACCCAGGAGGGCTACCGGAACCTGATCCAGCTCGCCAGCCGCGCCTACCTCGAGGGCTACTACCGCAAGCCCAAGATCGACTGGGAGCTGCTGGAAGAGCACCACCGCGGACTGATCGTGACCAGCGGCTGCCTCGGCGGCCAGGTGCTCCAGGCCCTGGTGCCCGGGCCGGTGATGGAACCCGAGCGCTACCAGCGGAACCCTCGCATGCGTGACCCACTCGACGAGGATCAGCGCTTCTCCCGTGCTCTGGAGATAGCCGGTCGCTTCCAGGACATCATGGGTCGAGACAACTTCTTCATCGAGATCCAGGACCACGGCATCGGGGCCCAGCGCTGGTCCAATCCCAAGCTGATCGAGATCGCCCGCCGCCTTCGCGCACCCCTGCTGGCCACCAACGACAGCCATTACACCGACCGTCACGACGCCAAGGCCCACGACGCCCTGCTGTGCGTGCAGACGGGATCGGTCATGAGCGATCCCGATCGCTTCAAGTTCCACGGCGACGAGCACTACCTGAAGACGGCCTCGGAGATGCGGTCCCTGTTCGCAGAGGTCGAGGTGGCCTGCGACAACACCTTGTGGATCGCGGAGCGCTGCGATGTGGAGATCGAGTTCGGCAAGCCCCAGCTCCCCACCTTCCCGCTTCCCGAGGGCTTCGACAGCGATGCGGCCTACCTCGAGCACCTGACCTTCGAGGGGGCGCGCAAGCGTTGGGGCGCGCCGCTCGCCGACGACGTGGTGGAACGCCTGGCCTACGAGCTGCGGGTCATCGCCGACATGGGCTTCTCCTCGTACTTCCTCATCGTGGGAGACCTGATCGGCCACGCCCGTGACAACGGGATCCGCGTGGGGCCGGGTCGCGGCAGCGCCGCTGGGTGTGCGGTGGCCTACTGCCTTGAGATCACCGACCTGGATCCCATCCGCTACGACCTGCTCTTCGAGCGCTTCCTCAACCCCTCCCGGGTCTCGATGCCCGACATCGACATGGACTTCGACTCCCGGTATCGCGACGAGATGATCCGCTACGCCGCTCTGCGCTACGGGCGCGACCATGTCGCCCAGATCGTCACATTCGGTACCATCAAGGCCCGACAGGCGGTGCGCGACGCCGCGCGGGTGCTGGACCACCCCTACGAGGTCGGCGACCGCATCGCCAAGGCGATGCCCCCCCTGGTGATGGGTCGCGACACCCCGCTGTGGGCCTGCCTCGAAGAGCACGAGAAGTACGCCGAGGGCTTCAAGATGGCGGCCGAGTTGCGTGAGATGTGCGCCGCCGATCCCGCTCTTGCCGAGGTGGTCGAGGTGGCCCGGGGCCTGGAAGGCCTCCGGCGCCAGGACGGAATCCACGCGGCAGCGGTGGTCATCACCCGCGATCCGCTCACCGACTACCTCCCGGTGCAGCGCAAGCCCGAGTCCGGCCAGGATCCCGAGGCGGCGCCCGTCGTCACCCAATACGAGATGCACGGCGTGGAAGCGCTGGGCCTGCTCAAGATGGACTTCCTGGGACTGCGGAACCTGGACGTCATCTCCGACTGCCTCGAGCTGATAGCGGCCACCCAGGGCCGCGAAGCGGTGCCCGACATCGACTCCGTCCCCCTCGACGACCCCGCCACCTACGAGCTGTTGAAGGAAGGCCAGTCCATCGGCGTCTTCCAACTCGAAGGCGGTGCGATGCGGGCCCTCATGCGGTCCCTGGCCCCCGACAGCTTCGACGACGTGGCCGCGCTGGTGGCCCTGTACCGCCCGGGCCCGATGGCGGCCAACATGCACAACGACTACGCCGACCGCAAGAACGGCCGGAAGCCCGTCGAGTACCTCCATCCCGACGCCGAGGAGGTGCTGGCCGACACCTGGGGCCTGATGGTCTACCAGGAGAGCATGATGCGGGTAGCGCAGCGGTTCGCGGGCTACACGCTGGCCGAGGCCGACAACCTTCGCAAGGCATGCGGAAAGAAGGTCCGAGAGCTCATCGCCCGCGAGCGCGAGAAGTTCATCGACGGGTGCGAGGCCACCGGGTACGGGCGTGACCTGGGCAAGGCGTGGTTCGACATCATCGAACCGTTCGCCGACTATGCCTTCAACAAGTCCCACGCCTACGGCTACGGCTACGTCGCCTATCAGACCGCCTACCTGAAGGCCAACCACCCCACCCAGTACCTGGCCGCGCTGTTGACCAGCGTCAAGACCAACCTCGAGAAGGCCGCGGTCTACCTGAACGAGTGCCGGGTGATGGGCATCGAAGTCGTGGTGCCCGACGTCAATCGCTCCGAGAGCGACTTCACGCCGGTCATCGACGCCGCTGGGAAGCGATCGATCCTCTTCGGCCTGTCGGCCGTCCGCAACGTGGGTGAGGGCCTGGTGGCACTGATCGTCGCCGAGCGCACCGAGCACGGCCCATACGGTGACTTCTACGACTTCTGCGATCGCGTCGAGGTGACCGTCCTGAACAAGCGGACCGTGGAGTCACTGATCAAGGCGGGGGCCTTCGACAGCCTGGGTCATCCCCGCCAGGGCCTGCTGAGCGTCTTCGAGAGCATCATCGACCTGACACTCGAGCGTCGCCGCAAGGAGGCCGAGGGCCAGTTCGACCTGTTTGCCAGCCTCGATGCCCCCACCCTGGCCGACGCCAATGCCGACCTGCGCGAGCCCATCGCCGACCTCGAGTTCGACAAGAAGCGCCGCCTGGCCTTCGAGAAGGAGATGCTGGGGCTCTACGTGAGCGACCACCCCCTCATGGGTCTGGAGACAGCCCTGCGGCGCCGCACCGACTGCACCATCGCGGAGTACATCGAAGCCGGAGATGCCGAGGTTCGCACGGTAGGTGGGGTGGTGACCGCCCTTGCCCGCAAGTGGACCCGCAAGGGAGACCTCATGGCGGTCTTCACCCTGGAGGATCTCCAGACCTCCATCGAGGTGATGGTCTTCCCCAAGACCATGGCCGCCCACGGTCACCTCCTGACCGATGACGCCGTGGTGGGGGTGAAGGCCCGGCTCGACACCCGCGACGACACCCCCAAGCTCATCGCAATGGGCATCGAGCTCCTGGAGCTGGTGTCCGACGCTGCCCCACCGGTGCGGCTCCAGATCCCCGCCGCCCGGGTGAGCGAGACTCTCCTCGGTCGCCTCAAGGGCCTCCTCGGAGACCATCCCGGCAGTTCCCAGGTGTTCATCCACCTGAGCGAGCATCAGGTCGTTCGCCTGCCGGAGAGCTACTGCGTCGATGCCTCCAACGGGCTGCTGGGAGAGCTGCGCGTGCTCCTGGGTCCGGACGCTGTGCTCGGCATGATCGCCGCTCCGAGTTGCAGGGGCCGGCTCGCTCCGCTGGACTAGAGGGGTTCACACCTGCCGATATCGGGGGATCCCATCCATGGCGATCGACATCGAGACCAAGGACTGCACCGCTCTGAGTGACGCGGAGTTGGCCGAGATGGCCGACATGTGCACCGACAGCCCGACCCGGTTCGAGGTGGGTCTGCTGTCCAAGCAGGCCGAAGCCTGGGTGCTGGTGACCCAGGCCCGGGAGAACACGAAGCTGAAGGGTTTCTCGTTCTGCAGCCTGGAACGCATCGGGGGCACACCTTGCGTGCTCGTGGGCCTGGGGTCGGTCAAGCGCACCTCGCAGGCGCGACTCGGTCCTTCGTGCCATGATGACCGACCAGTTCCGCCGGGCCGTCCTGGCCTTTCCCGACGAGGACGTCCTGGTCGGTCTGCGGATGGCGGATGCATCGGGACTACGAAGCCCTCAAGGGCCTCCAGGAGATCATCCCCCGCCCCGAACACCGGGTCACCGGAGAAGAACGTGCCTGGGGGCGCCGGCTGGCCAAGCGGTTCGGTGTCGAGAACGGCGCTTACGACGACCGCACCTTCAGCGTCGTGGGGGAGGGAGGCGTCCCGCCGCTGTTCGACCATGCCAGCCTCAAGCCCGAGAGGCTCGACGAGGGCGTGGTGGCCTACTTCGACACCTTCGACCCGGGCCGGGGCGACACGCTCATCGCCTTCGGGTGGGCACTGGCCGAAGACCTCGCCAAGCTGGCCTGAACCGGTACCCGCCCAGCGGTGGAGCTGTACGCCACCATCCGCGACCGCCGGATGGTGCGCGACTTCTCGGAGCGGCCCATCGACTCGGCCCAGCTCGACCGGATGCTCGACGCTGCCCGTCGGGCTCCCACAGCCGGCAACTGCCAGGGCGTGGAACTGCTGGTCCTCGAGGGGCCATCTGAGACCGAGGGGTTCTGGTCGGCCACCTTCACCCCCGATGCCCGGGCTTCGTTCCGCTGGCAGGGTCTGTTCCGGGCTCCCGTGCTGGTCCTGCCAGTCGGTTGCCGTGACCGCTACCTGGCCCGCTACGCGGAACCGGACAAGGCGAGCACTTCGCTCGGGGCACCCAGGGATCCCCAGTACCGGTCGGAACCGACGTGGTGGCCCGCTGGCCGGTGCCCTACTGGCTGACCGACGCCGCCATGGTGGCCCAGAACCTCCTGCTGGCTGCCACCGCCGAGGGGCTGGGAGCACTGTTCTTCGGGATCTTCCGAGGTGGGGAGGTGGTGCGCACCTGCTTCGGCCTGCCTGAAGGCGCGGAGCCGGTGGGGGTATTAGCGCTCGGACATCCCCGCTCGCACCAACCGGGCCGATCGGCGTCCCGGCCCCGCCGTCGATTGGACGACCTGGTGCACCGGGGGCACTGGTGACCGGCTGCCCGGCCGTTCAGGAGGCCTCGAGCTGGGCGGCCAGCGCGGTCGGGGTGTCGACCGGCTGCTGGCAGGCGAAGTCCTCGCAGACGTAGGCCTGGCCGGGTGGCCGGTCCTCCCACAGGGGCGAGTCCGGTGGGCTCGCCCCAGGCGAGCACCGCGTCTGGGCAGGTAGCGCCGGTGCACCACGGCGACGAGGTCGGGGCGGTCGCCGACGACGACGATCTCGGTCGGCGCCCGCCGAGCCATCGGTCGGCGGCGCCAGGAGGTGGCCGAAGGCGCCGGGTTCGTGCCGCGCCAGGGGGCCGAGGAGCCGCAGGATGTCCTCGGCCCGGTCCCGGTAGCGGTCGTCGCCGGTGAGGGCCGCCGAGCCGGAGCAACGCCACGGCGGCCGAGGCTGTTGGCCGACGGCGTAGGCGTTGTCCATGAGGTCCTTCTGGCGGGTCGACGAGGTCCTCGCCGTCGGCGCCGGTGGTGAACACGCCGCCGGCCTCGTCGTCCCAGAACAGATCGAGCAGGGCCGTCGGCGGTGGCTCGGGCCTCGTCGATCCAGCGGGCCTGGCCGGTCGCCTCGGCCAGTCGGGTGAACGCGTCGACCAGGGCGGCGTGGTCGGCGGCGAGACGCCAGGTGGCGGGCTCGGCCACCGCCCCACCGCCGCCTGCCAGGACCGCAACCAGCGCCCGTCGGCGCGCCGGAGGTTCTCGAGCAGGAACTCGGCGTTGGCCTCGGCGGCCGCGCAGCCACGCCGGCTGTGCCGGTGGCGGCCGCGGCCTCGGCCAGGGAGGCCAGCATCAGCGCGTTCCACTCGGTCAGGACCTTGTCGTCGAGGCCGGGCCGGACCCGGCTGCTCGCGGCGCTCGTAGAGCGCCTGGCGGGCCTCCTCGATCGTCGGCCGGGCGCAGCAGGTCACCTCGGACCGGCCGGTGCAGGATGTCGGCCCTCGAAGTTGCCGGTCGGCGTGACGCCCTACCAGTCGATCGCCGCCTCGGCGCTCGTCGCGCCGACGACGCTCGGCGGATCTCGTCGGGCGACCAGACGTAGAACTTGCCCTCGACTCGCCCTCGCGAGTCGGCGTCCTCGCGCCGAGTAGAAGCCACCGCCGTCGTGGCGCAGGTCGCGCAGGACGTAGGCGATCGTCTCGTCGAGCACCTGGCGGTAGGTCGGCCCGGCCGGTGACCTGCCAGGCGTGCAGGTAGACGCGGCCGAGCAGCGCCTGGTCGTAGAGCATCTTCTCGAAGTGGGGGACGAGCCACTGGTCGTCGACCGAGTAGCGGGCGAAGCCGCCGCCCGAGGTGGTCGTAGATGCCACCCGAGGCCATGGCGTCGAGCGAGGTGGTGACCATCGGCTCGAGCCGGTCGGCGCTCACTCGTGCCGGTGCAGCCCTCGCAGGAGGAGGTCGAGGCTCATCGCCTGGGGGAACTTGGGTGCGCCGCCCGAAGCCACCCCACGTCAGCGTCGTGCTGGTCGACGAGCCGGCGTCGCGGCGCTCGGCGAGCGACCTCGGCCGGGGCAGGCCGTCGCCCGGCGCTGAGCTCGGCGCTGCGGGCCGAGGGCCTCGGTGAGGCTGGTCGGCCTGCTCGCGACGTCGTCGCGACGGTTGCTCCCGAGGCGTCGTCGATGGCGCCGACACAGCGTCGGTGAACGACGGCATGCCCTGGCGGCCGACGCTTGGGGAAGTAGGTGCCGCCGTAGAACGGCCGACCCGTCGGGCGTGAGGAACACGGTCATCGGCCAGCCGCCGTGCCCGGTCATGGCCTGGCACCGCCTCCATGTAGATCGCGTCGACGTCGGGCCGTTCCTCCCGGTCGACCTTCACGTTGACGAACAGCTCGTTCATGAGCTCGGCGGTGGCCTCGTCCTCGAACGACTCGTGGGCCATGACGTGGCACCAGTGGCAGGCCGAGTAGCCGATCGACAACAGGATCGGCTTGTCCTCGGCCCGGGCCCGGTCGAAGGCCTCGTCACCCCACGGGTACCAGTCGACCGGGTTGTCCGGCGTGCTGGCGCAGGTAGGGGCTGGTCTCGTCAGGCGAGGCGGTTGGCCATGGGCAGCACCCTAGGAGCACGGGGGCCGCTACCCTCCCGGAGCGTGCCTGTGAACCCGGACATCTCGGCTCGGCCGCACTGCGAGCTCGCCCTGCACTCGGCCTGAGGGACAGGTGGCACTGGTGACCGGGGCCTCGCGGGGCATCGGCCGGGCCATGGCCGCGGCACTGCGCCGACGCCGGGCGCGACGGTGATGCTCTCGTCGCGCAAGCAGGACGCGCTCGACGAGGCCGCGGCGCGAGCAGATCGACGGCGAGGTGGTCGCCGTGCGCGGCCAATGCCGGGAGCCCGAGGAGGCCGAGGCGTGTGTCGGCGCCACCGTCGAGCGGTTCGGGCGCTCGACATCCTGGTCAACAACGCGGCCACCAACCCGTACATGGGCCCGACCATCGACATCGACCTGTCCCGCTACGACAAGACCTCGCAGGTCAACCTGCCGGGGCCCGCTGGTGTGGACCCAGGAGGCCTGGAGCAGTCGATGGCCGGCAGCACGGCGGCGTGTCATCAACGTCGCCTCGATCGGTGGCCTGTCCGTCGAGCCGACGATCGGCATCTACAACGTCACCAAGGCGGCGCTGATCCACCTCACCAAGACCCTGGCCGCCGAGCTGGCGCCCGGCGGTGCGGGTGAACGCCATGGCCCCCGGCCTGGTGAAGACCGACATGGCCCGGGCCCTGTGGGAGCCGAACGAGGAGCCGCTCGCCCGCGCGGTTCCCGCTGCGCCGACTGGGTGAGCCCGGCGACATCGCCAACGCCGCCCTCGTTCCTGGCCAGCGACCTGTCCTCGTGGATCACCGGTCAGACGCTGGTGGTCGACGGCGGGATGCTCCTGCACTGATTCCGGTGAGCGGCGGCTCGGGGCCGAGCCGGCGCTCAGCTGCAGGTCGGCGCGGCGGACCTTGCCCGAGCGACGTGCGGGGGAGCCTGGTCCAGCGACCGATCTTCGGGGGCGCGTGGCGCAGGCAGGTAGCTGCTCGGTGACGGTCGCGCGCAGGTCGTCCAGCGACGGTGGTGCGCGCGGGTCGGCGGGCACCACCAGGGCCACGACACGTTGGCCCCACTCGCGGATCGGTCCGACCCACCACCGCGACCTCGCCGACGCCGGGGCGGACGTCGAGCACCCGCTCGACGGGTCGCGGGCCAGACGTTCTCGCCTCCGGTGATGATGAGGTCGTCCCGGCGGCCGATCGACGATCGAGGCGGCCCTCGGCGTCGATCGACCGACGTCACCGGTGGAGAACCAGCCGTCCGGTCGCGTCGGGTCGGTGCCGTCCCGGTAGGCCCGCAGCAGCATCGGCCCTCGCACCTCGATGCATCCCGCCTCGACGATCCTGACCTCGGCGCCGTCAAGCGGGCGGCCGTCGTAGCACGATGCCGCTGCCCGTCTCGGTCATGCCGTAGCTGACCGACGACGTTGCGCCGGGACGTCGTCCGGGGGGCGGCGCCACCGCACGACGATCCGTCGGAAGGCGCCGGGGTCGATGCGGGCCAGGGCCGTGGGGACCAGCGAGGTGAGGGTGGCCCCGGCTCTGGCGGCCGCCTCCACCTCGTCGGCGTCGAAGCGGGGAAGCACCTCGAGCGGGGTGCCGGTCACGAGTGCCCGGGTCACGACCGAGAGGCCGCCACGTGGTGGAGGGGCAGGCAGGCCAGCCACCGGTCCGAGTCGGGGTCGGTCCCCAGGCGCGGCGTTCGTGGCCCGGGCCGAGGCGCCGACCGCGGCATGGGTTGCACCACCCCCTTGGGCTCGCCGGTGGTCCCGCTCGTCGCCACGACGAGGGCGTCACCCGTCCTCGACGGGCGGCCACCCTCGAGGCGGTGGCGCTCGCCGGGTCGTCGACCAGCACGGCCGGCGCCAGCGTGGCCGACCAGGCTGATCGCGGGCCGGCCGGGGCAGCCGGGGGTCGAGCGGCAGCGCCGCGTCGCCGTCGTCCCAGGCCCGGCGCAGGGCATCGACGAAGGCTCGGACCCCCGGGCAGGGCGAGCCCCACCACTCGGCCATGCCGCGAGGCTACGGTAGGAGCCGGGGGCCTGGGAGGATCGTCTTGGTGCGCCCGGCCGGTCGAGGCAGGCCAGACTGCGGCCCGTGAGTGACCCCGCCGGACGAGTACGGCCCGTGATCCGGTGGGCGGGGGCCCGGCCCCGCACGCTGCCGGCCGCCGTCGTCCCCGTGTCGGTCGGGCACCGCGACTGCGGCCCGGCCACGACGTCGATGGCCTGGCGGTCGTGGCTGCCATGGTCGTGGCGGTCGCGATCCAGGTCGGCACCAACTACGCCAACGACTACTCACGACGGCGTACGGGGCACCGACGACGACCGGGTCGGGCCGACTCCGGCTGGTGGGGTCGGGACTGGCGCCGGCCCGGCGCGGTGAAGCGGGCCGCGGTCGTCGCCTTCGGTGTGGCCGCCGTCGCCGGGCTCACCCTGGCCGCGGCCGTGTCGCTGGGGGCTGGTCATCGTCGGCGCCGCGTCGCTTCCTCGCCGGCTGGCTACTACACCGGGCGGACCCGGCCCTACGGCTACCTCGGCCTCGGTGAGGTGTTCGTGTTCGTGTTCTTCGGCCTGGTGGCGACGGTCGGCTCGACCTACGTCCAGACCGAGTCGGTCACCGGGCTGGCCGTGATGGTGGCGGTGCCCGTCGGTCTGCTGGCCACGGCCCTGCTGGTCATCAACAACCTGCGGGACATCCCCGGTGACACCCTGGCCGGCAAGCGGACCCTGGCCGTGCGCCTGGGTGCGGGCCGCACCCGGCTTCTCTACGCGGTGCTCGTGGGCGGCGCTGGCTTGGTGATCGCGGCCGTGGCGGTTGTGGGTCATCGACCGGTGGCATTAGGCGCGCTGGCAGCGATGGTCCTGGCGTGGCGCCCGGTGCGGGCCGTCGTCGGTGGCGAATCCGGGATGGCGCTGGTGCCCGTCTTGGCCGACACCGGACGAGTCCAGCTGGTCACGGGCGTGGCCCTGGCCGCCGGGCTGGTCGTGAGCGCGTGAGCGACCACCCGGCGTCCGGGAAGGCCGCTTCTTCTCGCCCCGGGGAGGTCAGGGACCGCCGGTATGATCGGCGGGTGAGTTCGACGCTTCCACCATGACCAGCAAGATCGAGTCGGTGGTGGACACACCAGTTCCCCGGCCCTGGAGCCCGGACCGACGGTGGTACGCCCTGGCCCTGGTGGTGCTGGCAGAGGTGTTCGTCGCGGTCGACCTGATCGGCACCGCCTTCGTCTACATCGACCGTGCCGACATGGCCCACTACGTGGATCAGGCTGGTCTCTCGCACTGGTCGCGGGAGTTCTGGGGTCGGTTCCCGGTGTTTCCCCTGATGATCGACGTGTTCGGTCGGGGCCGTGCCCTGCACGCGCTCAACGTTGTGGTGTCCACCGCCGGTGCCTGTTGGCTGGCGATGGAGCTGATGCTCACGGTTCGGCACCGGGCCCTGGGATTCGCCGTGGGGTTGTGGTGGATGGCGATCTGGAGGACCGGAGCGATCCAGCTCTACCACCACGCTGTGCTGACCGAAGCCATCTCCAACGGCCTGCTCATGGCCATGGTGGCGGCGCTGCTCCAGCAGTTGCGGCGACCCAGCGAGGCGACCCGCTGGCTGCTCATGGTCATGATCGCGGTCTGGGCCCTGGCTCGACCCTCGAACTTCACGGCTCTCTTCCTGGGAGGGCTGGTGATGCTGGCGGTCGGCTGGCGCTGGGGCCTGCCTGCCCGCCCACCGGGGTGGCATCGCGTGGGGCCGGTCATGGTTGTCTCGGGCCTGACCGTTCCATTGTTGTTCATGGGCCTGGCGCCATCGACCATGTACAACGTGATCCCGCTGTGGGTCGTGCCCGAACCCGAGGTCCTGGCCTGGTGGCAGGACCAGGGCATGCCCGTGCCCGAAGAGCTGGACGAGTCGGCATGGATGGAGGACTTCGATCAGCAGGAGGTGGTTCCCGAGCCGTTGCAGGAGTGGGATCAATGGGTACGAGAGAACGGCACGACGACGTACGCCCGCTGGATGGCGACTCACCCGGGCTGGGTCCTGGACCGCTACCTGGCGGCTTACGGTCCCGCTCTCACCTTCGTGGGAAAGGAGCCCGCCTTCCAGGCCGAGCAGTACGTCCGAGGGCAGGGGGGGCGCCTGGCTCCGGCCCGTCACCTGGGCGACGCCGTGTACCCGAGTGCTCCTCTTGCGCTGGTGATGTGGGTGCTGACCGTGGGCGCTCTCGGCGGGTACCTGCGCGCGGCGAACTACGAAGGGTTGCCCCTGGCGCGGGGCTGGGGCTGGCGCTGGCGCTGATGGTGCCGGTGCTGATGGTCCCCGTTGTCTTCGGAGATGCTGTCGAGCTCGAGCGTCATGCCCTGGGTCTTGCCCTGCAGCTGCGCATCGGAATGGTACTGATGAGCGCCTGGATCCTCGACGAGCTCGCGACGACTCGTCCAACTCGCCTCAGGATCTCTGTTCGAGGGAGAGCCACCTCCTGAGGATGGCCAGGAAGTGATCGGGCTGCTCGAGGTGAGCCGCGTGCCCGGCGTCAGGGATCAGCACCACCTCGGCGGGACCACCCCAGAGGGAGGCGATACGGTGATTGATGTCCCGGTAGGTCTCGTCCTGGTCTCCAGCGACGAGCAGGACAGGCATTCCCATGTCGCCGAGGTAGTCCCACAGGGGCTGTTGACTCCCGGTTCCGGCGTTCCGGAGCGAGGCCGCCAGGGACCCGGCGGAGTTCTCCATGCGTGCATCCCGGTGCCGAGCTCGCTCCCCGAGCCCGGCGAAGAGCGGTTGGGCGAGCCACTCGTCCAGGAAGCTGGTGAGTCCGATGTGCTCCAGCCGGTCGGCGAGCTGGGCATCCCGAGTGGCGCGGGCTGCTCTGGCTCGAGGGTCGTCGATGCCGGGGTGGGTACCGATCAGCACCAGGGCCTCGACCAGCTCGGGGTGTGCCAGTGCCAAGTGCAGCGCCAACCTGCCCCCCATCGAGTAACCCACATAGGTGGCCTCTCCTCCGACGGCGCCCAGGAGCCCTGCGCCTTCTGCCAGGCTGGCCCCAGCGGCGGGGCTGTATCCGTGGCCCGGCGCGTCGACCCGAACAACTTCGTTGTCTTCGGCCAGTTCGGTCGCGATCGGGCCCCAGCAGTTCCTGGTCTGGGTGAATCCGTGGACGAGGACCAGCCGGGGTCGGTGGCCAGCGCCTTCGGTCTCCGCGTGGAGTCGCATCAGGCGCGAACCTAGGCTCCGGCGATGCTCCCCGTCACCGCAGCGGCCACGCTGTGCGCCTCCCTCGTCGACGAATGGCTGCGCCATGGCCTCACCCACGCAGTGGTGTGCCCGGGCTCGCGATCGACGCCGCTCGCCCTGGCCTTTGACGACGCAGCTTCAGACGGGCTGGTCGAACTGGCCGTCGTGCTTGACGAACGCTCTGCGGGATTCCTGGCTCTCGGGATCGCCCGGGCCACCGGCCGGCCCGTACCCGTGCTCACCACCAGCGGTACAGCCGCGGTCAACCTGCATGCCGCGGTCGTGGAGGCCCACCACGATGCCGTCCCCCTGATCGCCTGTACCGCTGACCGGCCACCTGAGCTTCACGGCGTGGGGGCGCCGCAGACCATCGAGCAGGGCGACCTGTTCGGGTCCGCCACCCGTGCCTCCATCGACGCCGGTGTCCCTGACGACAGCGATCCCAACACGTGGAGATCGCTGGCCCACGAGGTCTGGAGATGGTCCGTGGGCTCGGTCGACGCCTTGGTGCCGCCGGGTCCGGTCCAGTTGAACCTTCCGTTCCGGGAGCCGCTGGTAGGCCGCTCCGGAAGCCTGCCCCCGCCGGCCATACATGAAGGTGAAGGACCAGGGCGCACTTCGCCGCTACCGGCGGGACTAGCCGCCCGTTTGGTGCACGGCGCCCGGACCCTGCTGGTGTTGGGGCCGCCGCTCGGCGACACCCCCGACCTCGTGGAGAGGGTTCAACGGCTCGGTTGGCCGCTGCTGTGCGATCCTCGTGTCGGCGTGGAGGGACCCACGGTGGTCCGGCGCGGCGACCTCATCCTGCGGTCGGAGTCCTTCCGGACCTGGGCTGCACCAGAGGTCGTGCTCCGCCTCGGCGCGCTGCCTGCCTCCAGAGTGGTGGGCACATGGTTGGACCAGGCGGGTGGATACCACCTCGGCCTGGATCCGTGGGGACGCTGCTTCGACCCGGGTGGCTCGCTGGACTCCACGGTCGCGGCTGGCGCCGGCGACCTGGTGCGTTTTCTCGACTCCCTCGACCCACCTCCGGCGCCGGAGGCCTGGTCACAGGGCTGGGCGGATGCCGAGCGCGCGGCCGAGGGCGCTCTGGTCAGGGAGCTGGAGCGCCCCGCCATGTCGGCGCAGGTACCGATCACCGAGGCAGTCGTGGCGCGCCTGGCCACGAAGGCCGCCGCTGACCGGGGAGCACCTCTCGTGGTGTCCTCGTCGATGCCGATCCGTGATGTGGAGGCCTTCGGCGATCGTCGCGCGCGCCCGGTTCATGCCAACCGTGGAGCCAACGGCATCGATGGCGTGGTGTCCACCGCGGTCGGGGTCTCCCTGGGAGTGGGTTCCCCCACCGTGGCCCTGGTTGGTGACCTGGCCTTGCTGCACGACACCAACGGGCTCCTGGTGGCGCATGGAACCCAGGCGGCGCTGACACTGGTGGTGGTCGACAACGGAGGCGGTGGGATATTTCACTTCCTTCCCCAGTACGACCTCCTGAGCCCTGGGACCTTCGAGCGCCTGTACGGAACTCCGCCCGCAGTGGACCTGGTCGAGGTGATTCGGGCCCACGGGGTGCCGGTCCAACGCGTCCACTCCGGGCCCGCGCTGGTGGAAGGGATCTTGGCCGGGAGCGGTGGTCCTTCGGCCCTGGTGGTGTCCACGGACCGAACGGAGAACCCGGCAGAGCACCGGTACCTGGCCGAGAGGGTTGCGGCCGCTGTCAGCGCTGTTCTGGGCGGCTGAGGTCTGGGCGGCTGAGGTCTGGGCGGCTGAGGTCTGGGCCGGCAGACTCCGGGGGCCCTCCGGTTGTCTCGCGGATCCAATAGGGCAGCTGACCCGCGGTGCGCACCTGGATACGTTGCACGTGTTCGGTCACCATGGCGAGAGCGACCAGCTGCAGGCCCGACACCACCAGGAGAACCGCGTCGCTGAGGTTGGCGCTCTCGCAGCGGTGCCCGCTGGGTCCGCTGTGCCTGGCGGAGGCGGGCAACATCCGCCAGGCGGCCAATCCGGTGCCTCCCGCAGAGATGGCGGCACCCGCCACCAGCAGAGGGCGCACCCGACCGGCACCGAAGGTGATCATCCCGTCAAGGAGCATGTTGGCCAGAGCCAGGGTGCGGTAGCGGGTCGCTGTCGGGGGGCGGGTGCTGTCGACTCGGACGAGCTCGGTCGTGTCGGCATACCAACCGAGGAGCGGATCCAGCACAGCGGTCCGATCGATGGCGGCGGGGAGCAGGGCGACGAGCTGCTGGCGCATCGCTCGGAACGAGGTCATGTCGCCCGCTCCGGGGAGGCCGACCCACTGGCCGGCGATGTCCTTGAGGTGTCGGCCGAGGCGTGAGCGGAATCCCAGGGCCCGGATGTCGCGGGGAGCGCCGTACACCAGGTCGACGTCTCCGTGCAGTGCCGCCAGCAGAGAGGGGATGGCCTCGGGGGGGTGTTTGAGGTCGTCGTCCAGGGTGACCAGGATGGGGCCGCTGGCGGCTCGCAGGCCGCACAGGGTGGCCGCATGCTGCCCGGCGTTGTTGCCCAGGCGAATCCCTCGAACGGACACGTGGTCACTGGACAGCCCCAGGACCATCTTCCACGTGTCATCGGGGCTGGCATCATCCACGAGGATGAGCTCGACGGTGAAGCCATGATCGTCGGCTGTCTCGAGCACGCGATGCACCAGCTCGCCGAGGCGCGACGCCCGGTAGACCGGAACGATCACCGAAACCTGAGGGGCACCAGTCGGAAGGCGATCGGAATCAGGGCACATGGTTGGACCAATGCTCCGGCCCGGCAGGAGGGACGGCATCGCTACTATAGGGCCTCCCCACGGGCCCCCCATGAGCTACCGCGACTTCCTTCTCGCCCCCACCGGGTCCCCTCGCGTCGAGGAGGCACCGGCCGAGTCTCGCCGCTTCGGACTCCGGTTGGGGCGGGCCTATGTCGGGCCGCACTCCACCTGCAGCGCTGCGGAGGTGGCCGCTGCTGTGAGCGAGGCCGAGGCCGATGTCGTCGTGCTCCGCTACCCCGCAGACCGCACTCGATGGCCGGCCCAGCTTGCGTCTCACTCGGGCCACCGTGTCGTGCTCGGCGAGAGCTTGCTGGTCCAGTGCGCCGATGTCCCCGGAACGGTCCCTCCCCCTCTCGATGCCGTCCGGTTCGAGTCGGCAGGACCTCACGTCGGCGAGCAGGAGCGGGCCGCAGTCCTGGATGCGGCCGCCGCGATCCTGGAGGAGAGCTTCGCGGATCATCGCAGCCACTACGCGGTCAACCCCCATCTGCCCAGCGTGGCTCCTGGGGAGATCTACCGTGAGTGGATCGACGCCATCGCGGAGGCCCACGGGGGACGAGTGCTCGTTTGGTACGAGGGTGAGGTTCCGGCCGGCATGCTGGGGGTGGAGTGGTACGACCTCCCGGGCGGCCGCCGCGTCGGCGAGGTGCACCTGATCGGGGTCAGGCCTTCCCATCGGAACCGCATGTCTGCATCCACGGCCTTCCTCGGTGGCCACGCCCTGCTGGTCGAAGCCGGGGTGGAGCGGGTGGCCACCCTCGTGCAGTCCCACAACCTCTATCCGCTCTGGGGGCTGCAGCACCTGGGCTACCGGCCCGAGTTCACGGCGATGACGGTGCACCTGGTGCACCCGCGCCTGGCCAGCGAGGCGAGGGTGCCTTGACTCCGCCGGTCGAGCCCACGATCGCACCAGAGCGAGAGTCCAGCTCCGCGCCCTCGTGTCCCGGCCCCGTGGCGTTGGATCGGCTACGCAGCCTGGTCCTGGGGCTCACGGTGGGTTCGCTGACGGTTGATCAACACCCGTTGCACGATGCCGTCGCGGTGGGTTCGGCCCTGGTCGCCAGCGAGGCCCAGATGGTTGTCGTCTCCCTGCCGGCTCACCTGGCGCACTGGGTGCCGACCATCGAGGACGCCTTCGGTCTCCGGACCGTCATTGCCGCCGTGGACACATGGGTACGTGTTTCCGCTCGGCCTGACACGGCCTACCGGTCTGTGGAGCTGAAGGAGTTGGGGCCCGATCGCATGGGGTTGGAGTTCCTGCCCCTGGACCTGTGGACCGGGTGGCACTGGCGCGCCGATCCGTTCTTCGACGACCGGCCGATCGCCGAGGCCGAGCGGGTCTGGTGGAGCTCCGAGGCGGCGGCGGGCCGGGCCTGGCTGTTGACCGGCGGCGCGAGGGATTCCCGGCAGGTGGTCGCCGTCCGGCCACATGGCCGGGAGGGGTCTCGGGCCGTCGCGGCCTTCCTGGGTTCCGATGGTCCTCGCGGTCCGGGTGAGCAGGTCGCGCTGCCGGCGGTATCGGCAGCGGTGGGGGCGTGGGCCGTGCAGCGGGGCTGGGAGCAGGTGCTGGTTCCGGTGGGTGCGCACGACCCCGCTGGGTACGGGCGTCTGCTCGACATGGGCGGGCGTCCGGTGGCGGTGGACCTCACCCTTCACGTCTACCGGACTCCAAGCCGGCAAGCGGTTGCGGTGGGGACCTGCCCATGAGGGCTCCAGCGCGTATCCCTCTGCACGCACCTCTTACGGACGGGGGGTTGGACGGCTCGGCCCCTCTTACCCTGGAGATCACCGCGGAGCTGCTGGGCACCGGCGGTACCCACTACAGAGCCTGCCAGGAGCTGTTGATCGAGGTCCTCGGCGAGGTCCGACCTCACCTCACCCCGTCCTGCACCGCCGCGCTCGAGGTGGCCGCTCTGCTGACCGGGGTGGGACACGGCGACGAGGTGATCCTCCCCACTTTCACGTTCCCTTCCACCGCCAACGCCTTCCTGTTGAGGGGAGCGCAGCTGCGGTTCGTGGATGCCCGGCCTGACACGATGAACCTCGACGAGACTCAGGTAGCCGACATGTGCACCGACCGGACGCGGGTGCTGGTGGCCATGCACTATGCGGGGGGAGCCTGCTCCATGGCACCGCTGGTCGATCTGGCGCAAGCGCGCGACCTCCTGCTGGTCGAGGACGCCGCCCACGGCCTCTTCGGTCGCTACCGGGGAACGGCCCTGGGCACCATCGGCGACTTGGGGGCCTTCAGCTTCCACCGCACGAAGAACGTGGCCGTGGGTGAGGGAGGGGCCCTGGTCGTCAACCGACCCGAGCTGCGCGCCCGGGCCGAGGTCTTGACGGCCAAGGGTACGGATCGGGCGGCCTTCGAGCGAGGGGAGGTCGAGAGCTACACCTGGCGGGACCTCGGCACCGCGAGCACCATGACCGAGTTGGTGGCAGCCCTGCTCGAAGCTCAGCTGCGCTCGTGGCACACCATCCAGGATCGTCGGCGCGCGGCCTGGACCCGCTACCAGGAGGCCCTGTCCACGTGGGCCCGGTGTCACGAAGTGCGCCTACCCGTGGAGGACCCCGAAGTCGAGCACGCATACCATCTGTTCTGGATGGTCCTGCCCTCAGAAGCTGCCCGGCGTCAGCTCCAGGCCCACCTGGCGGCGCAGGGTGTGGAGTCGAGCTACCACTACCAACCGCTGCACACCTCCCCGATGGGCCAGCGCCTCGGTGGTCATCCCGGAGCCTGCCCGGTGGCGGAGGCCTCGGCCCCTGCCCTGCTCCGCCTCCCTCTCCATGCCGCTCTGAGCCAGGACGCTCAAGATGTGGTCATCGATGCGGTGCTGAGCTGGGCGCCGTGAAGCCCGTGCCGTCGAGTGGCGGGTAGTCGCGCGTCAGGGTCGCACCAGCGCTGACAGCAGAGCCTGGAGCTTGTTGCGGGTCTCCTCGAGCTCCTGGTCGGGGTCGGAGTCCGCCACCACTCCGACCCCGGCGAAGCATCGGGCTCGGCAGCCGTCGAGCTGGGCGCAGCGGATGGCCACGGCCCAGGTGCCGTTGCCGGCGGCATCGACCCATCCGACCGTTCCGGCGTAACGCCCCCGGTCCAGGTGTTCGAGCTCGGCTATCAGGGCCAGGGCCTCGTCGCGGGGATGGCCTCCCACAGCGGGCGTGGGGTGCAGGGCCGCCACCAACTCGATGACAGAGGGGGCCGGCTCCGATAGGCGACCCTCCATCAGCGTTGCCAGGTGTTGGACGTTGGCCACCGCCACGATCTCGGGTTCGGGCTGCCAGTCGAGATAGGAGCACCACTCCAGGAGGGTGTCGTGGACCATGTCGATGGTGATCTGGTGCTCGCGACGGTCCTTGGCCGAGGCCAGCAGGCCTGCAGCCAGCCGGGCGTCGGCCGACGCTTCGCTTGACCGGGGTGCGGTCCCCGCCATGGGATGGCATCGGACCCGCTCGCTCCGCCGGGCCACCAGCAACTCGGGGCTGGCGCCCAGGAACCCGTCGGCCAGGAAGAGATGGCAGGTGGGATACGAGCGGGCCAGGCGCTCCAGGACCAGGCCAGCTCCCAGGGGCTGGTCGGCCTCGACGTCGACGGCCCGGGCCAGCACCACCTTGGCCTCGGCCGCCCCGACGAGGGCACCCCTTGCCCGGGCCACCGCTTCGCACCAGTCCTGCGGATCGCGCTCGGCGGTCAGCGAGAAGTGGAGAGGGGACCGAACCGGCGTAGGCCCCGGGGAGGCCTCCAGCGCCTCGGCTAGCGCCTCGAGGGGATCTCGACCGCCGGGATGCACCGTGGTCACCCAACGGGTGCCATCCTCGTCGCGACCCACCGCGAGCGCTGGCACCGTGAGGCTGCCTGGCGCAGCGCGGTCGAAGGGGAGGGCACCCAGAGCAACGGCCCCGGTGCCGGGGCGACCGAGGGGGTCATCGCGATGGATGGTCAGCAGCGCCTGCTGGACCTGCTTGGCCGCTTCGGCCCCGTCAGCGAGGCGAACCGGCACCCGTAGGGCCACGCCGCGGCCGGCCAGTCCCAGCCCTTGGCGGACCATGAGGACCCCGTCGTCACCGGCCAGGGCAACCATGTCGACATCGATGTCCAGAGGCCGGGTACGGGCCACCAACCCGGCGCCACCGACCGGCGGGATCTCGCTCATCCTCGTGGGGGATCGTTGGTGGCTGTGATCAGCTGCGCTATGCCTCCGCTGAGAAGTCGCCTCTCGACCCGGGAGAAGCCGGCGCGCCGGGTCATGCCGACCAGCTCAGCGGGTGGCGGCAGGTAGGACACGGAACGGGGTAGGTACCGGTAGGCCGAACGATCCGAGAGCACACCCCCGATGAGGGGGACCACCTGACCGAAGTACACCCCATGACCCCAGCGAAGGACCGGGTTCGATGGCTCGGACACCTCCAGCAGGGCTATCCGGCCCCCGGGGCGCAGCACCCGGGACAGCTCGTCGAGGAAGGGGGGTAGCTCTTCCAGGTTGCGCAGGGCGAAACCGCAGGTGATCCCGTCCACCGAATCGGACCGCAGCGGGAGGCGCAAGGCATCGGCGTGGACGAGGGGTGCGTCGGTGTGGGCGGCGGCCAGCATCCCGAAGGACAGGTCCACGCCCACGGGTTCGAGACCCTGCCGGTCCAGTTCGCGACAGAGGTCACCGGTGCCGCAGGCCAGATCGGCGACTCTCGCCCCGACCGGCAGTGCAAGGGAGGCTGCGGCTCGTCGGCGCCAGAGAGCGTCGAGGCCGAAGGTCATGATGCGGTTGACCATCTCGTAGCGGGGAGCGATGGCGTCGAACATGGCGCGTACCGCGCGGACCTTCTCGTCACCATGGGGGAGCTGGTCGCTGTCGATGAGGGTCACCCTGGAATGCTACGGGGCCACGGGCAGTGGGTTCACCCGGTCCCGCACCCGGTCAAAGAACCACGAGGGAACGAGGATTGGGGATCGGGGTCGGGTGGGAATCTCACCCGCCCGTCCGCGAGCCACCCCCGGGTGGCACCTCCTAGGCTGGGACGGTGCGCAGAGCCCGCTTCAAGGTGGCTGGTGTGCCGATCACGATCGAGCCCTCCTTCCTGATCGTGGTCGGGCTCTTCGGTCTGTTCGCCCCCAGCTTCGCCGCACTTGTCGTGTGGGTGGTCGTGGTCACGGTGTCGGTTCTCGTCCACGAGCTCGGTCATGCCGGTGCATTTCGACTCTTCGGTTCGCCGGCGGAGATCCGCCTGCAGGGCATGGGCGGGCTCACCAGCGGAACGCGTCTGCCTCCCGCTCAGAACCTCGCGGTCAGCCTCGCCGGACCGGGGGCGGGCCTGGTGCTGCTGGGCCTGCCCGCGTTGGTGTTGCATGCCGCTTCCCCGTCGCCGTCGTTGGTCGAGGGGTCCACCGCCGAGCAGACCGTCACCTACCTGTTCTTCGTCAACGTCGTCTGGTCGCTGGTGAACCTCCTTCCGGTACTCCCCCTCGACGGGGGCAACGTGGTGCATTCCCTTTTCGACCTGGTCACCGGTCGCGACGCCGAAGTGCCGGCGCGGGTCGTGTCCATGGCAGTCGCCGGAGCCGGCGGCCTGGTGGCCGCATCCTCGGGCATGCCGGTGTTGGTGCTACTGGCGGTAGCGGCAGTGGTCTTCAACCTCTCCGCCTTGCGGCACAGGCGGGAGCGATCGGCGGCGGTCCCGCTCTGGGAGGCCAGGAACCTGATCCTGGAAGGGAGGAGCCGCGAAGCCGTCGGCGTCCTCGAACCGCTGGTGGAGTCGGGGCCCAGCCTCGCGGTGCGTCGCGGAGCGACGGAGCTTTCGGCCTGGGCCTTGCTCGTGGCCGGCGACACCCCAGCTGCTCGCCGCGTCCTGACGCGATCCTCCGAACCAGAGGGTGGTTCCGCCGCCCTGGCTGGCGCCATTGCACTCGAGGAAGGTCATCCTGATCAGGGCCTGGCGTTGTTGACCTACGGCCTGGCTCACCAGGAAGATGCTCTGGCGGCACCATCGGCGATGCTCGTGGCCGACCGCCACGGGTTGGCCGAGGCCCTGGTGTCCGAGCTGTTGGCGGTGGGCGCCGGGGCGGGGCTGCCCGCCGCCGAGGTCGGAGCACGGGCTCTGCACCGGGCCGGCCGCTTCCACTCGGCGGCAGATGTGGCGGCGCGACTTGCGCGCGAGGGAGGCCCGCCGGCGGCTGCCTGGGCGGTGGACACCGCCTGTTCGGTGGCCAGGACCGGGCATCCAGAGGTGGCCCTGGCATGGCTGGTGTCCGCCGAGCGTGCTGGCTGGCATGACGACGACCGACTTCGCAACGATCAGGATCTGGTGGCCGTGCGGGCACTTCCGGGGTTCGCTCACCTGGCCGGCGCGGCGGGTCCGGTGGCCCGGTGAACGGCCGGCCCCACTTCGCCCTCGCGGGGATCCCGGTTCGGGTCGAACCCGTCTTCTTCCTGGTGACCGCCTACCTGGGCCTGGGTGAGAGCCAGGTAGGGCTCATGGTGGCGTGGGTGGCGGTGGTGTTCGTGAGCATCCTCCTCCACGAGCTGGGCCATGCCCTCGCCTACCGCCGATACGGGAGCCCGGCGGCCATCGTCTTGTGGGGGCTCGGAGGTCTGACGGTAGGTCGTGCCCAGACGCCGCGTCGCAGCATCGTGGTCAGCCTCTTGGGCCCGCTCACCGGCCTGTTCGTGCTGGGCCTACCCGCCCTGTGGTTGCAGCAACAGGATGTCGTCACGGACCCATCGGCCGCGGCGGTCCTGGACATGGTGGTCTGGGTGAACGTGGCATGGTCGGTGGTTAACCTGCTCCCGGTCCTGCCCCTCGACGGCGGCAACGTGGCACGAGATCTGATCGCCCTGGCCACCCGCCGGCCCGGAGACCGGCCGGCACGGTACCTGTCGGTCGTCACTGCGGCCGGCGCGGGGCTGTGGGCGTGGCAGCGCTGGCCCGGCTGGTGGTTCCCCCTGGTCATGGCAGGAATCCTGGTCGCGCTCAACGTGAGTGCGCTCCAGAAGGGTGGCTCCGACCGGTCGTTCATCAACGTGACCCCTGCGCCGAAGCCGACCACCTCGTCCCGGTTCTCCCCGCGTACGAGGTCGAAATCCGGTCCGGGACAGGCGCCCCGAACCGCTCCCGGCGACGTGCAGCGCCTCCTTCTCGAAGGGCATCGGGCCCTGGACACGGGCAACACGGTGGGAGCCCTTCAGGCTGGTTCGGCAATTCTGGCGCTGCGGCCCTACCCGGAGATCGCCCGCCTGGCCTGCGAGCTGCAGGCCTGGGCACACCTGGCCGGTGAGGATCTCACTGCGGCCCACGCCGCGGTGGAGGCCATCCCCGGGGCTCGCAAGGCCAACCGCTACATCCGGGCCGTGCTCCGGGCCAGCGACCCTGAAGACACCCGGGGGATACCCGACCTCGTCGACGCGTTCCTGTTCGCCGGTGACGGCGTGGATCGGGTGCGGGCTGCCGAGCAGGTGGCTCAGCGAGACCTGACAGGAGCCGTGGTCGACGGGCTCCTGGCGGCCGGATCCGACGGTCTCCACCAGGTCATGCAGCTCGAGCGCACACTCCAGGAACGCGGCCGCCTGGTCGCCGCCGACGAGGTCCGTGTCCGCCTGTTGGGGTCGTGATCCGGCCGCCCGGCGGGGCGGTCATGTTCCGGCCGCCCGGCGGGGCGGTCATGTTCCGGCCGCCCGGCGGGGCGGTCATGTTCCGGCCGCAGTGAGCCGGGCCCAGCGGTAGTCGGCCTTGCCGGCCGGGCTGCGGACCACATGGTCGACCATCACGACACGCTTGGGGAGCTTGTAACGGGCGATGTGAGGAGCGGCCGCGTCGATGATCTCGGCTTCGGTGACCTCATGGCCCGCTCGAAGCTGCACCACCGCCACCACCTCCTGGCCCCAGCGTTCACTGGGTCGGCCGGCCACCACGACGTCGTAGACCCCGGGATGGTTGCGGATGGCGGCCTCCACCTCCTCGGCGAAGATCTTCTCGCCGCCCGAGTTGATCGTGGCCGAGTCCCGACCGTGCAGCTCGAGTAGCCCCTCTGGCGTGAGCCGGGCGCGGTCTCCGGGGATCGAGTACCGGACTCCGTCGATCTCGGGAAAGGTGCTCTCGGTCTTCTCCCGGTCACCCAGGTAGCCCAGAGGTACCCGTCCTTGCTGGGCCAACCATCCCAGGTGGTCGTCGCCGGGAGCCAGCACCCGGGTCATCGACTCGTCCACGATGCACATCCCCGGCCCCGGTAGGAAGGTGCCGGTGGTGGCCGGCAGGCCGGTTCCCACGATCTGGGTGGCCTGTTGTCCTGTCTCGGAGGCGCCGAGGCCGTCCATGATGCTGATGTCGGGCAGGCGCTCGAGGAGGGCGTCCTTGAGGCCGGCACTGAGCGCCGCTCCGCCGCTCACCACCATCAGCAGGGAAGACACGTCATAGGGGTGTCGATCCAGCTCGTCCAGCAGGGGTCGGCCGAAGGCGTCCCCGACGATGAGCATCACCTGGACTCTCTCGGCTTCGACCGCCGCCCAGACGTCGGCCGCGTCCAGGTGATCGGTACAGGCGGGCAGGACGACGGTGTTCCCTCCCGTGAAGGCGTTGAAGGCCATCCAGTGGGCGGCACCGTGCATGAACGGGGGGCAGGCATGAGACGTACACCGCCGTGGCGGGCGATGTCGACGATGGCCCCGAGCGAGGGGAACTCCTGGCGGGTGGCCAGGTCACGCCCGCCGAGTGCGGCCGGGAAGATGTCGGCCTGGCGCCAGAGCACGCCTTTGGGCATCCCCGTGGTCCCCCCCGTGTAGAGGATGTACAGGTCGTCGGGGGAGGGGGTGACGGACGGCGGCGCAGGGGACGCCTCGGCCAGGGCGTCTTCGTACCAGCGGGCGCCGGGCACCAGCGGCTGGCCCGAGCCGTCGTCCACCTGCAACAGGACCTCCAGGCTGGGCACCTGCGAGCGCAGCTCGCCCAGGACCGGCGCGAAGGTGCTGTGGAAGACGATGGCCCGGGCCCGGGCGTCGTCGAGGAGGTAGACGAGCTCCTCGGCCACGTAGCGGTAGTTCACGTTGAACGGGGCGACTCGGGCGGCGTAGGCCCCCAGCATCGCCTCCAGGTACTCGGGACCGTTGTGGAGGTACAACGCCAGATGGTCCTGGCCCGACTCCCAGTTGCGCAGGTGCCGGCGTTCGGTGTGGCACCCCAGCCCGGCGGACACCAGGTGGTTGGCCAGGCGCCGGCTGCGTTCGGCCACGGTGCGGTAGGACCGGCGTTGGTCGCGCCACACGATGCATTCTCGATCGGCGGCCACGGCGGTCACCGCCGCGAAGACCTCTGGCAGGTGCACATCCATGGCCTGCGGGATCCTACGGGCCGGTCCTCCGGGTAGGCGAAGTGGGACCCGTCGCGGTCCTGGCGGGCGGCGGGATCAGCAGCGGGTGCCTTCGGGAGGGAGCGTGAGATCCGCCAGGTAGGCCCGGATGACGTCGGTGGCACAGGTGCTCGAACCCAGGGCCACGTGCCCCTCGCCTTCGTAGATCAGCAGGCTGCCTTCGAGGCGTGCGGCCACTCGTTCGGCGCCGTCGGGAGGCGTGGCGGGGTCACCGGTGGTGGCGACGACCAGGACCGGGGGCGCGCCCGGCGGGCTGTTGACCGGTGCGGGATCACGGCTGGGGGGCACGGGCCAAGAGGCGCAGGGGAGCAGCTCGTAGGCCAGACCCACGCCGAAACGAGGAGCCACGACAGCCAGGTCGGCGGCCAGCTCGTCGAAGCCTGCCTCGTCGGGGGGCGCCAAGTCGAGGCACACCACTGCGGCGTAGGCCGTGTACGAGGCCGAGCCGTGGTAGTCGCTGGCCAGGCGGCCCAACAGGCGCCCGTCACCGTCTTGGGCATCGGCCAGGCCTCGCAGCATCAGGTTCGTGAGAGCGGGGCTGTACAGCCCGAACGCCGTGGCGATCTGCAGCTCGGCCGGTCCGACCGCTCCATCACCGGCGGGAAGGGGCTCGTTCTCGACCCGGGCCGCCAACTCGTCGTACACCCGACCGGGGTCGGTGAGGGGACAGCCGCCGCTCAGGCATCCTTCGGCTACCCGGGCAAGAGCGCTCTCGAAGCCCTCGGCCTGGGCCCGGGCCAGCTCGGCCAGCCCGTCGGCGGGGTCCACGACCCCGTCGAGCACCATGGCCCGCACCCGCTCGGGGTGGGCCTCCAGGTAGAGCTGTCCGAGAAGCGTCCCGTAGGACAGGCCCAGGTAGGAGATCTGCTCGTCACCAAGCGCCCGGCGCAGCAGGTCCATGTCGGCCACCGTGGCATCGCTGCCCAGGTGCGCCAGGAGATCGCCGTCCGACCGGGCACACTCGTCGGCCAAGGCCTGCGCGGCGGTTCCGAGGGCCACCCGCTCGCCAGCATCGTCGGGAGCGGGGTCGGCGGCCAACCAGGTTTCCAGGATCTCCCCTCCGCATCGCACCGGGTCGGATTCGCCCACTCCCCGCGGGTCCCAGGAGATCAGGTCGAAGCGGCCGGCCAGCGGGCTGGTCAGCGAGAACCCCGCGAGGAACCCGATGCCCGAGGCTCCGGGCCCGCCCGGGTTGGCCAGGATGGCGCCTTCCCGGGTGGCGGCCGGGGCGGGTCGGCGGGCCACCGCCAACTCCAGGGTGGGTCCCGAGGGATCGCCATGGTCTCGGGGCACGGTCAAGGTCCCGCATTCCAGGTCACCCGGGCAGGGCTCCCAGTTGATCGGGCCCGGCTCGAAGAGAGCCTCGTCGAGGGAGGGGTCGGTCGTGGTCGCCGAGGGCTGCACTGCAGCCGTGGTCGTGCTGGCAGGCTTCGCCGTCGTGCTCGTGAGGGGGACGTCTTTGGTGGTTGTGGAAGGGTCAGGCCGGTCGTCCGTTGACCCGCAGCCGGAGGCCAAGATGGCCAGGCCCACCAGCGCCACGAGGGGTGCCGTTCCCCGGTGTCGAGGGTGGGACCGGGGAGCGAGACCGGCAAGCCGGGAGAGCCGGGTGGGCAGAGGAGGGGACCGGGGGAGCCGGGAGAGCATCGTGGCATGGTAGGGGTACGGTGGCTCCCATGATCTTCGGGGTGTTCGTGCCGCAGGGATGGAAGCTGGAGCTGGCCGGTGTCGGCGACGCCGGCGAGCAGTGGGAGCGTGCCCTGGCCCTGGCTGAGCTCGCCGAGGAGCTGGGCTACGACTCGGTGTGGGTCTACGACCATGTCCACAACGTGCCGTTCCCCTCCGGGGAATCGGTCTTCGAGTGCTGGACCTCCCTGGCCGCCATCAGCCAGCGCACACAGCGGGTGCGTCTGGGCCAGATGGTCGGGTGCGCGTCGTACCGGAACCCGGCTCTTCTGGCCAAGATCACCTCCACCCTCGACGTCATCAGTGGCGGTCGCCTCGACTGGGGCATCGGAGCGGGTTGGTACTCCCAGGAGTACGAGGCGTATGGCTACCCGTTCCCCTCCAACGCCGAACGGATCAGGGGCCTCGGCGAGACCGTGGAGATCGTGCGGGCACTCTGGTCCGAACCGGAGGTGACCTACGAAGGACCGCGTGCACCGCGTGCAGGGGGCCCAGTGCGATCCCAAGCCCCTCCAGGACCCTCACCCGCCGGTGTGGATCGGTGGAGGTGGTGAGCAGCTCACCTTGCGGGTGGTTGCCCGCCTCGCTGACCGGTCCAACTTCGGGGGAAAGCCCGACGAGTTCGCCCACAAGTGCGAAGTGCTCCGGCGCCACTGCGCCGAGGTGGGCCGCGACGAGGCCAGCATCGTGAAGACCTGGTCACCCGACCTGTTCGTCCGCGAGACCGAGGCCGAGTTGCGGTCCGCCGATCCCCGGTCGCAGTGGGGCGAGCCCTACGACTCCTGGCATGCGGGCAACCTGGTGGGCACACCCGAGCAGCTCTGCGAGAAGATCGAGGCCTACCGCGACCTCGGGTGCGGGGGGATCGTGGCCTGGTGTCGCGACTACCCCGACGACACCTCGCTGCGGCTATTCGCCGAGCGGGTCATGCCCGAGTTCGGCTCCCGCGGGTGAGGCCTGCGGTGATCAGGAGAACCAGATCCGCTGGTAGTCGCGGCTCTGGGGGTGGATGAGCAGCAGGAACAGGGCCACCGGGAACACGGCGTCGATGAGGAACACCAGATCGAAGAGCAGGTCGGGCTCTGTGGCCACGAACCACAGCAGCCATGCCACCCGCAACCCGGCGAAGGCCAGGGCCAGTCCGTAGCCCCAGCGCTGCTCGTTGGCTATGCCGAAGGCACCTCCGGCACTGGCGGCCACGAACAGCAGGCCCAGGGGGGAGAAGGCTGCTCCGAAGAGGATGAGCAGGGCCGCCGTGATGTAGAGCAGGATGGTGGCCATGTAGAGCGTCTGGGGTTGGCTCTGGTTGAGCCAGCGACGGGTTTCCATGATGAGCGACATTCTGGCAGGGATCGTGTTGGCCGCCGGTGCGGGCACCCGGCTGCGTCCGTTGACGTGGTACCGGGCCAAGGCTCTGTGCCCTGTGGCCAATGTGGCTCTGGTGGACCTGGCCGTGGATCTGGTGGCGGCGGCGGTGGGAGACGGGCCCGGCCATCTCGCCGTCAACGTCCACCACCACCACGGGCAACTCGAGGCTCATCTGGGTGATCGCGTACACATCTCGCGGGAAGAACCCGTCGCTCTGGGGACAGCGGGTGCGGTGGGTCAACTCCGGGAGTGGCTTGCCGGACAGCGGCGCGGTGGTGGTCAACGCCGACACCTGGAACCCCGAGGGACTCGGGGATCTGGTCGATGATTGGGACGGCGAGCGGATCCGGGTGATGGTGGCCGGTGGTGGAACCACTCTCATGCCCGACAGCCCCGTGGTCGCATCATTGCTGCCAGCGACCGCTTGTGCGGTACTGGCGGCTGCGCCATCGGGGCTCTACGAGGTCTGCTGGCTTCCGGCGGCCCAGCGGGGTGCACTCGAGGTGATACCCCACCGCGGGACCGTCGTGGATTGTGGTACTCCGGCCGAGTACCTGCGGGCCAACCTCCTCGCATCGGGTGGCATGAGCGTGGTCGGGGCCGGGGCTCGGGTGGAGGGCTCCGTCGAGCGGTCGGTGATCTGGCCTGGAGCGGTGGTGCATGCCGGCGAGTACTTGTGCGATGCGATCCGGATCGGCCCCCGCCAGACCGTCCTGGTGCGCTGAGCGGCGGACGGGGCGGCGGACGGGGCGGCGGACAGGAAGGCAGGGGGCGCGCATCAGACCTCTGCCCGGAGCTGGCCGCAGGCCGCGCCGATGGTGGCGCCACGGTTGCGCCGAACTGTGACGTTCACCCCGCGTTCCTGGAGTACCCCGCGGAACCGGCGCACGCCATCGGGGGGAGTCCCCCGGGTTCCGAAGCCCGGTGTGGGGTTGAGGGGGATGAGGTTCACGTGTGCCCGCAGCTCCAGGGCGATCCCGGCGAGGCGAGCGGCTTCGGTGTCGCTGTCGTTGATCCCATCCATGAGGGCCCATTCGAGACTGATCCGTCGCCCGGTTCGGGTGCGGTAGAGCCCGCAGGCGTCGACCAGTTCGGCCAGGGGGTAGCGGCGGTTGAGGGGGACGAGCCTGTCCCGTAGGGCGTCGTGAGCGGCGTGGAGGCTCACGGCCAGGCTCACGGGGAGAGCTTCGCCGGCCATGCGGAGTATCCCGGGCACGATGCCCACGGTGGACACCGTGAGGTGGCGTGCTCCGATCCCCACGGCGTCGTGGAGTCGTTCGACCGCCGTCCAGGTCGCGTCGTAGTTCGCCAACGGCTCGCCCATGCCCATGAACACGACGTTGGAGACCCGGCGGGGCCGGAGGTGGCGGATGGCGCGCACGACCTGCTCGACGATCTCGCCGCTGGTGAGGTGGCGCTGGAAACCCTGCTGGCCGGTGGCGCAGAAGGCACAGGCCATGGCGCAGCCCGCCTGGGTGCTGACGCACACCGTGGCTCGCTGGGGGTAGCAGAGCAGCACCGTCTCCACCAGGGCCCCGTCGGCGAGCGACCAGAGCCACTTGACCGTGTCGCCGCGGTCATCGGTTCGCTCGGTGACCAGGGTGAGCGCCGGAGGGAGGATCTCGGTCAGCCTGGTCCGGAGCTGGGCCGGGAGGGTCGTGATCTCCTCGGGATGGAGCGCCTGGGAGTACAGGCCCTCCCAGACCTGGTCGACGCGGTAGCGGGGCTCTTGGGTCAGGAGATCAGCGAGAGCCTCGCGGCTCAGGTCGTAGCGGCAGATCACAGGCCCAGGCTAGGGGTGTGCCGCGGTGCCGGCGGCAGGATGCCGGCGGTAGGGGGCCAGCGGTAGGGTGCCAGCGTGAGCGAGCCGCTGCCCTCGGTCATCCCCGAACCTCCCGTACCTCAGTCCCACCACCGGGACATACAGGGTGGCGTGGCCCGAGCCGCCGTGTTCGGAGCAAGCGACGGCCTGGTGTCCAACGTGTCGTTGATCCTGGGGGTGGCCGGCGCCACCACCGCTGCGGATTTCGTGCGGGTGGCGGGGGTGGCAGGGCTCCTGGCGGGGGCGGTTTCCATGGCCGCGGGCGAGTGGGTGTCGATGCGCGCCCAGCAGGAGCTTTTCGAGCGCGAGCTCGAGATCGAGCGTGAGCAGCTTCGCCGCAACCCCAACAAGGAGGTGGTGGAGCTCTCCCTCATCTACCAGTCGCGAGGCGTCGATCCCGACCTGGCCCGCCAGATGGCCGAGCAGCTGATGGCTGATCCCGAGCGCGCCCTGGAGGTGCATGCCCGCGAAGAGCTCGGCGTGGCCCCGGACGGACTGGGATCCCCTCTCGGGGCCGCAGTCGGCTCCTTCCTGGCCTTTGCCGTCGGAGCGGTCATCCCCTTGGCTCCGTGGTTCTTCACGGGTGGGACTGCGGCGGTGCTCGCCTCGCTGGCCTTGGCTGTCGTGGCCGCTGCTGGTCTGGGAGTGGCACTGGCCACCTTCACCGGTCGCTCGAAGCTGTTCTCCGCGGCCCGCCAGGTCGGGATCGCAACCCTGGCCGCCGCCGTGACCTTTGCGGTTGGGTCGGCCCTCGGCGTACAGACCACCTGAACCTGCCGGGAGCCGAACCCAGGCCCCAGAATGGAGGGTGGGGAGGGTGGGGAGGGTGGGGAGGGTGGGGAGGTGGGCCGGGTGGGCTCGGGTGGGCTCGGGCTCGATCAGCCCGTGTAGCGGCGCCGGCGGTGGTGCTCGCCGAAGCCGAGCTCCCGGTAGAGCCCCAGGGCCGGCCTGTTGTCGCCTTCCACGTAGAGCATGCCTGTCTCCAGACCCTGACGGGCCAGATGGTCTAGCCCGGCCAGGGTGAGGGCCCGTCCCAGCCCCCGGCCGTGCGCGTGAGGCGCGACCGCGATCACGAATATCTCCCCGAGGGGTGGGTCTTCGTCGACGTGCACCTTGGTCCAGCAGAACCCCACGAGCTCGCCACCTTCCTCGTGCACCAGGAATCCACCCGGATCGAACCAGGGTTGGGTCATGTGGCTCCGGAGGTCGGCATCGGTCCAGTCGGACTGGTCCTGGTGCCAATGGAAGGCTGCGTTGTTCACTTCCAGCCACGCGTCGTCGTCCTCCCCGGGGCGGAACGCCCGCAGTGCGAGTAGCTGGGGAGGATCGGCCGGCAGCGCGATGCGGAGCTGGAGGAGGTCACGATCGAAAGCCAGGCCGGCTGCGGTGGCCGCAGCGTCGGACTCGCTCCCCGCCGGCTCGGCCCACCACTGGATGGGGCCGGGGGCGCGGTGGCGGCAGGAGGACACCAGAGCGGTGACGAGCTCGCGCATCTGCCCGGGGCCGGTCGGTGCGTCGGGCCCCTCGAGGCACCATCCGTGCGATCCGAGGCGTGCTCGGAGACCTACTGAGGGATCAGATCCTGTCTCGTCTGTGCGGGCCAAGAGCTCGAGCCCCGCGCCGGGTGGCGCAGCGCTCACGGTGTGCACCTCGACGGAGACCATACCGATAGCCTGCCGCGCGTGGCCCGCCCGCGCACTCCCGCCGGTCGAGCGCGTGCGAGACGAACCGCCGGCTGGCCCTCGAGTACCCCGACGCTCGGTGCGCTCTCGACCACGACGGTCCCTTCCAGCTGCTGGCGGCCACGATCCTGTCCGCCCAGTGCACCGACGAGCGGGTCAACCAGGTGACCCCGGAGGTGTTCCGACGCTTTCCCGGACCCGACGAGCTGGCGGTGGCCGATCCTGCCGAGGTCGAGGATCTTGTCCGGTCCACGGGCTTCTTCCGCAACAAGACCCGCAGCCTGCTGGGCATGGCCGAAGCACTCGTGGAGCGCTACCAGGGCCAGGTTCCCGGGGCCATGGCTGAGTTGACGACAATTCCTGGAGTGGGCCGCAAGACCGCCAACGTCGTGCGCTCGGTGGCCCTGGGTCTTCCTGGCCTGCCCGTCGACACCCACGTGGGCCGTCTCAGCCGCCGTCTCGACCTGACGGCCGAGACGGATCCGGTCAAGGTGGAGATGGAGCTCAACCCGATGGTCCCGGCTCGTGAGCGAGGGCTATTCAGTCTGCGACTCATCCTCCACGGTCGGGCGGTCTGCCGGTCCCGGCGCCCGGACTGCCACCACTGCGTACTGGCCGACTTCTGCCCGTCCGCTTCTTGACCGGTGGCGAACCGGAGTAAGCCGGGGACCCGGGAGACACCAACCCTGGGAAAACGGACGCCGGCGCCCCGAAGGGCGCCGGCGGGGCGACACCGGGCGGCGGATCCCGTGTGTCGCGGGTACCAGGTGGCGGGAACCTGGTCCCGTGACCCTACCAAGGTTTGGCCACCTTTGTCGATCCCCTTGGCTGCCTGTTCTGGAGCGGTGTCACGTCCAGGTGCGGGTCAGGCCGGCGAGTCGCCTGTGGGCCCGGCGCAGGGCTCGTTCGGCTTCGTACAACTCGGCGGCGATGTCTTCCCGGGGCCCTCCCCGGTAGCGCTCTGCCAGCCCGACCAGCCGGTTCGACAGCTCCTCAACCTGGCTGGTGATCGAGGACAGGACGGCCTGGTCTGCTTCCATCGCCAGAGTCTGGTTGTGAATCCGGTGCGGGGCCAGACCGGGGGCCCGGATAGCGTGAACCGGTCATGTTGCCCCTCCTCGACCTGCGGGGTGTCCCCGACCTGGAAGGTCGTCTGCCCCGCCCGCGCCTCGACGCCGACGCTCCGGTGGCCGCAGTGCGGGCCATCCTCGAGGAGGTCCGCACCGGTGGTGACCAGGCGGTTCTCGCCTGCACCCGCCGCTTCGACGGAGTCGACCTCGACCGGCTCCGGGTGCCCGCCGGCGAGGTGGAGGAGGCTCTCGCCCGGCTTGGCGCCGGCGAAGCGGCTCTGGTGGAGGCGCTCACCGGGGCACGTGATGCCATCGAGGCCTTCCACCGCACCCAACTGGTCGCCCCCAGCCGTCACGAGCACCTGGGGATGGTCGTCGAGTCCTGGCGGCAGCCGGTGCGCCGGGCCGGGCTGTACGTCCCCGGTGGGCGGGCCGCCTACCCCTCCACCGTGCTGATGACCGCAGTGCCCGCCCGGGTGGCGGGAGTCGCGCAGCTCGTGCTCTGCGTCCCCCCGGGACCCGACGGGCTGGTCGCCCCCTCGGTCCTGGCCGCGGCGGCCCTGGCCGGGGTAGACGAGGTCTACGCCGTGGGCGGGGCTCAGGCGATCGCGGCCATGGCCTTCGGAACAGAGTCGATCGGGCCGGTCGACACGATCAGCGGTCCCGGCAATGTCTATGTGGCTCTGGCCAAGCGGGAGGTGGCCGGGGTGGTTGGGGTCCCCTCGGCCTTCGCGGGGCCCTCGGAGGTCGTGGTGGTGGTCGACTCCACGAGCCCGGTGACACTCGCCGCCATCGACCTTCTGGTTCAGGCCGAGCACGGACCCAACGGCTTGGCCTGGCTGGTGACCTGGGACGAAGAGGCCGCCCGGGCCGTTCAGGAGAAGGTGTCGGACCTGGTGGACGCAGCGCCCCGCGCAGAAGACATCCGGGCCACCCTCGACGGTGGGGGATACGTGGCCCTGGTGGACGACGAGGCGCGCGCCGTCGAGGTGGTCGACCGGATCGCGCCCGAGCACCTCGAGGTGCTGTGCGCCGAGCCGTCCGCCTTCGCCCGGCGTGTGGCCAACGCCGGGGCCATCTTCTGCGGGCCCTGGGCCCCGGCCTCTGTGGGCGACTACGTCGCCGGTCCCAGTCACGTGTTGCCCACCTTCGGGTCGGCCCGCTTCTCCAGCGCCCTCACCGTCGACGACTTCTGCAAGCAGATGCACTCCGTCACCTTGGATCGCGCCGCCCTGGAGCGGGTCGGTCCCTGGGTGAGAAGTCTCGCAACAGCCGAAGGCCTTGCCGCCCACGCCGACTCGGTGGGGCTGAGGCTCGACGCGGACGCGACCGCGACCACCGGGCCCGACGCGGAGAGCAACTGATGCCACAACCCCGGGCCGATCTGGCTCTCATGTCGGGCTACCACTCGCCCCAGATCGACGTGGCGGTGCGACTCAACACCAACGAGTCGCCCGAGCCGCCGCCGGCGGCGTGGTCCCAGCAGGTGGTCGACGCCGTGACGGACATCGCCTGGAACCGGTACCCAGACCGCGACGCGCGTGCGTTTGCGCGCCCGGATCGGGGCTCTCCACGGTGTTGGGCCCGAGCAGGTGTTCGTGGCCAACGGATCCAACGAGGTGCTCCAGTGCCTGCTGATGGCCTACGGGGGCCCCGGCCGGACCGCAGCCCTGTGGGAGCCCACCTACGCGCTGCACGCCCACATCAGCCGCCTGACCGGAACCAGGGTGGCATCGGGAGGACGCGCCCCTGACTTCGCCCTCGATCCCGCCGAGGTCGAACGGGTGCTGGCCGAGTCGTCTCCATCGGTGGTGTTCGTGTGCTCGCCCAACAACCCCACGGGGACCGTCGAGGACGAGGGCACTGTGCGCGACCTCCTCTCCCGCTGCATCGGGCTCGACGCCCTGCTCGTGGTCGACGAGGCCTACGGCCAGTTCGCTCCCTGGTCAGCGCTGGGACTCCTGGGGGAGCGAACCCCCCTCGTGGTGACCCGGACGTTCTCCAAGACCTGGTCCATGGCAGCAGCACGCCTGGGGTATCTGGTGGGCCCGGCCGAGGTCGTCGAGCAGTGCGCCGCGATGGCCCTGCCCTATCACCTGGATGCCTTCAAGCAGCGCGCGGGCTGTCTGGCCCTGGACCACGTGGACGAGATGGAAGCCCGCGTCGCCCGCATGGTCGAGGAGCGAGGCCGCCTGGTCGCAGGGCTCCTGGACCTCCCCGTGGATGTGTGGCCCTCGGGAGCCAACTTCGTGCTCTTCCGGCCCCGTCCGATCCCCGGCGCGGAGGTCTGGCGGCAGTTGGTCGACCGGGGAGTCCTGGTGCGCGACTGCAGCAGTTGGTCGCACCTGGAGGGATGCCTACGGGTGACCGTCGGAACCCCTGACGAGGATGACGCCTTCCTCCGTGCCCTGACCGAGATCCTCACCTGAGCCTGGAGCCGGACCGTGCCCCGAACCGCAACCCGCCAGCGCACCACCCACGAGACCCGGATCACCGTCGAGGTCGACCTCGACGGCCAGGGAGACGTCGAGGTCGACACGCGGCTGCCGTTCTTCGACCACATGGTCGCCCAACTGGGCCGCCACGGCGGCATGGATCTGCGGGTCAGCGCCTCAGGCGACGTCGAGGTGGATGCCCACCACACCGTCGAGGACGTCGGGATCCTGTTGGGTGAGGCGTTGCGGGACGCCCTGGGGGACAAGTCGGGGGTACGTCGTTTCGCGTCGGTGCGCGTTCCGCTGGACGAGGCCCTCGTCGAAGCCGCCCTCGACCTGTCGGGCCGTCCCTTCCTGCACTACGACATCGACCCGCCGGGCCAGAAGATCCTGGGGGACCCGCCCTTCGACCCTCAACTGATGGAGGAGTTCTGGCGTGCTCTGGTCTCATCGGCAGCACTCACCCTGCACCTGACCCTGGTCAGGGGACGCAACACCCACCACATCATCGAAGCCTCGGTCAAGGCGGTGGCCCGGGCCTGGCGCGACGCGGTGCGAGTCGAGGGAGAAGGCGTACCCTCGACCAAAGGGGTGCTGTGACCGTCGGAGGGCTGCGATGAGCCAGCAGCCGGTGGTGGCCGTACTCGACTACGGGATCGGCAACCTGCGTTCAGCCCAGAAGGCCCTGGCACGGGTCGGCGCGGTAGCCCACCTCACGGCGGACCCCGACGTGATCGGGTCCGCCGAGGCGGTGGTCCTTCCCGGGGTGGGGCATTTCGGCCGGTGCATGGAAGCGCTGGTGGAAACCGGCCTCGACGTCCAAGCACGCGCCGCGCTGGCGTCGGGACGTCCGTTCCTGGGCATCTGCGTGGGGATGCAGATGCTCTACGAGGGGTCCGAGGAGGCTCCGGGAGTGGCCGGTCTGGGTGTGCTCTCGGGCACGGTCCGGCGCCTGCCCGAGGGCGTCAAGCGCCCCCAGATGCAGTGGAACACCCTCGTTCCCACGACCACCAGCCCTCCGGCGATGCTCACAGGCGTGGCGGAACCCTGGTGGATGTACTTCGTGCACTCCTACGCGGCCCGACCCGGGGAAGGTACCGACGCCACGCGGGTCGTGGCCACCTGCGAGTACGGCGGGGCCCAGGTGGCCGCGGTAGAGCGGGATGCGCTGTGGGCCACCCAGTTCCACCCCGAGAAGTCGGGCCCGACAGGGCTTCGCATGCTGGCCAACTTCGTGGCCCGGGCCGCGTGTGACCATGAAGGTCAAGGGTGAGAACGATGGAGCTGTTCCCGGCCATCGACCTGCGGGGAGGGCGCTGCGTGCGCCTCTACCAGGGCGACTACGGGCGCGAGACCGTCTATGGCGACGACCCGTTGGCCCAGGCCCGAGCCTTCGCCGCCGAAGGCGCCCGCTGGGTCCACGTCGTCGACCTGGACGCAGCCCGCGGTGGCGGCGCCCAGAACCGCCGGCAGGTCGAAGCCGTCGCAGCGGCCATGAGAGGCGAAGGCGTGCAAGTCCAGACCGGCGGTGGGATCCGCTCCAGGGAAACAGCCGAGGATCTCGTCGTCGCCGGTGTGGCCCGCGTGGTGCTCGGTACCGCCGCCCTCGAGGCCCCTGAACTGGTGGCCGAACTGGCGGCCATTCTCCCCGTGGCTGTCGGCCTCGACGTTCGGGGCCGGGAGGTGGCGGTTCGAGGCTGGCTCGAGGGGACGGGCCGGGACGTGCTGGAGGTGGTCGAACCCCTCGAGTCGGCGGGGGTGCAGGCGGTCGTCATGACCCAGATCAGCCAGGACGGCACCCTCGATGGTCCCGACCTGGACGGGCTGGCACTGCTGCTGGGCCACTGCGGGCTGGACGTCGTGGCCTCGGGCGGAGTGGGGACTCTCGACCACCTGCGCGCCCTTGCTGAGTTGCGCGTCGGGGATCGCCACCTGGCTGGAGTGATCGTGGGCCGGGCCCTCTACGAGGGCCGCTTCGGAGTGGCCGAGGCCCTGGAGGCCCTGGAGGCCCCGGAGGGGTGATCGCCGACATGCCCGGTACACCGGTTCCCCCTCAGCCCGACCAGCAGGCGTCGCTGGTGGCCCGGGTCATCCCCTGTCTCGATGTTGATGCCGGCCGGGTGGTCAAGGGCGTCAACTTCGTCGGCCTGCGCGATGCCGGTGACCCCGTCGCCCTGGCGGCCCGCTACGACGCTGAGGGGGCTGACGAGCTCGTGTTCCTGGACATCACCGCCTCGAGCGACGAGCGGGACACGATCGTGGAGGTCGTGGCCCGCACCGCCGAGGAGGTCTTCATCCCCTTCACGATCGGAGGAGGGATCCGTACCGTCGATGACGCCCGCAGGCTCCTGAGGGCGGGTGCCGACAAGGTGGCGGTCAACACCGCGGCGGTAGAGCGCCCGGCGCTGGTCGCCGAGCTCGCCGACGAGTTCGGCGCGCAGTGCGTCGTCGTGGCTGTCGATGCTCGCCGCCACGACGGTGCGACTCCTTCGGGCTTCGAGGTCTACACCCATGGCGGCCGCCGGCCCACCGGTATCGACGTCCTGGCCTGGGCTGCCCAGGTCACGGGCGCCGGCGCCGGTGAGCTGCTGCTCACCTCGATGGACCGCGACGGCACCCGGGACGGCTTCGACCTACCCCTCACCCGGGCCGTGGCCGACACCGTCGAGGTTCCGGTCATCGCCTCGGGAGGTGTGGGCACCCTGGAGCATCTCGTCGAGGGTGTCGTGCAGGGCCACGCCGCTGCCGTCCTGGCGGCCTCCATCTTCCACTTCGGGGAGCACAGCGTGGCCGACGCCAAAGACCACATGGCGGGCCGCGGTGTGCGGGTGCGTCCCTCCTGAGGGTGGGGCAGGTGCGGTAGCGTCCCGCAACGGTGCCACGCGCGTCGATCACCCCTGCCTGGCGACAGCTCGGCACCAGCCGTTGGCTCCATCCCACGCGCCTGGTCGTGGCCAGCTTCGCTGCGGTGGCGATGCTGGGGACGGTGCTGCTGACCCTGCCCTTCGCCACAGAGAGCGGGCAGTCCACCGACCTCGTGACGGCGTTGTTCACATCGGTGTCGGCGCTCTGCGTGACCGGCCTGGTCGTCGTGGACACGGGCACGCATTGGAGCGGTTTCGGAGAGGTGGTGATCCTGGCGTTGATCCAGGTGGGGGGCTTCGGGATCACCACAGCAGCCTCGGTGTTCGGCGTGCTGGTGTTCCGGCGCCTGGGCCTGCGGACCCGGATGTTGGCCCAGACCGAGCGGGCCGGTGCCGAATTGGGCGACATGCGCGCCCTCATCCGCGGGATCGGCATCTTCTACTTCCTGATGGAAGGCATGGGCTTCGTGGTGCTGAGCCTCTCCTACCTGGTGATGGAAGGGGCCTCGCTTCCCGACGCCACCTACTTCGGGCTGTTCCACAGCGTCTCGGCCTTCAACAACGCCGGCTTCTCGACCCTGCCCGACAGCCTGGTGGGACTGGCCGACAACGGCGTGATCCTGCTGGTGATCATGGTGCTGGTAGTCGTGGGCGGGATCGGCTACCCGGTCGTGTACGACATCGCCCGCTCAGGACGCGACCCTCGGCGCTGGTCGCTGCACGCGAAGCTCACGTTGGCGGCCACCGCAGCCCTGCTCGCCTCGGGCATGGTGCTCATGACGGCGCTCGAGTGGGGCAACGCCGACACGCTGGGAGCGATGCCGGTGGGCGACCGGATGGTCAACGGTGCCTTCGCCTCGGTAACTCCCCGGACGGCCGGCTTCAACACCATCGACTACGGCTCGGTCTCCGAGGCAGGCCTGGTTGTCACCACCGTTCTCATGTTCGTGGGTGGGGGAAGCGCATCGACGGCCGGCGGCATCAAAGTCACCACCTTCGCCCTTCTGGGTTACGTCATCTGGGCCGAGCTGCGGAGCGAGCCGGACGTCAACTCGTTCGGTCGCCGCGTATCCGAAGCCGCCCAGCGCCAGGCCCTGTCGGTGGCACTGGCCGGGGTTGGGCTGGCGGCCACCGGGGCCCTCGCCCTGGCCTGGCTGAGCGACCTGGTGATCGGGTCGGTGGCTTTCGAGGCGGTTTCCACGCTGAGTACCGTGGGGCTGTCCACCGGCATCACCGCGGGCCTCTCGACTGCAGGACAACTCCTGCTCGTCATGCTCATGTTCCTGGGCCGCCTGGGGCCGGTGACCGTTGGTACGGCCCTGGTCCTCGCCCAGCGCGACCGCCACTACCGCTATCCAGAGGGACGACCACTGATCGGGTGACACCATGCCAAAGCGAATCGCGCACGACGAACAGATCATGGTGATCGGGCTGGGCCGCTTCGGCGGCCGTCTGGCCCTCGAGCTGGTGGAGCTCGGTCATGAGGTGCTGGGCGTGGACGCCGACGAGCGCACCGTGCAGTCCTATGCGTCGGTGCTCCCGAACGTCCGCCAGGCGGACAGCACCGACGTGCTCGCCCTCAAACAGCTGGGGGTCAACGACTTCAACCACGTCGTGGTGGGGATCGGTGAGGTCGAGGCCAACATCTTGACCGTCGCCGAGCTGGTGGCCCTCGAGGTCCGTGACGTCTGGGCCAAGGCCGTCACCGAGTCCCACGAGCGCATCCTCAAGCGGGTGGGTGCCAGCCACGTGGTGCTCCCGGAACACGAGATGGGCCGCCGCGTCGCCCACAAGATCACAGGCAAGGTCGAGGAGTACATCGAGCTCGAACGACGGCTTCGCTCTGGTCGAGACCCGCGTGCCCCGTGCCCTGCACGGCACCACGCTCGGAGAAGCGGGCGTGCGAGCCCGCTACGGGGTCACAGTCGTGTGCGTCAAACCCGCGGGTGATTCCTTCACCTACGCCACGCCCGACTCGGTGTTGGACCAAGGGGCGCTGTTGCTGATCGCCGGCGAGAAGGACGCCGTCGAGGCGTTCGCCGACGAGACCTGAGGGTCGCTACTCGTACCGACCTTCGCGGAGGAGGGCGTCGACGAAGTCGACCACCCTGGCGGCCACCTGGTCGGTGCGGCCCACCAGGAAGTGGTCGGCACCGGCGATGACATCCACCCGGGTGGCCTGCCAGCCGGCTGTGACGGAGCGGACCCGGTCGGGGGGATCGAACTGGTCGTGTTCGGGGACGATGAGGAGTTTGGGCCGGGGATCCGCCGCCGTCTCCATCTCGGTCGGATCCACGATCCGCAGCGGTGGCGCGATGGCCACCCATCCCGCGACTGCGGGGTCGGCCCGGCGAAGGGCCACGTCGGCACCGAAGGACCAGCCGGCCACCACGACAGGAACCTCGCCCACCCGGTCGGCCAGGGCGGCGACCGCTGCGACCACGTCGGCCACCTCGGTGACACCCGCACCGTGGTCGCCCTCAGAGCCTTCGACGCCCCGGAAGTTGAACCGCAGGGCTGCCAGACGGTGCGCGGGCAGGATGCGGAACAGCTCGCTGCCGACCAGTGACCGCATGTTCCCACCGTGCAGGGGGTGCGGGTGGCACAGCACCAACCCGGCCCGCGAAGCGGACGGAACGACCTGCTCGGCCTCCAGGCGGATCCCGTCGGTCGTGGTCAGCGTCAGGGGTGCGGGGCCGATGTCGTCGCTCACGAGGCCAGACGCTACCGTCGCCGCCGTGACCGCCGCGGAAGCCATCCCGACCGCACTCGACGCGGAGAAGCTGCCCATCAAGATGCTGCACGACCGCATCCTGGTGAAGATCGAGGCCGAGAAGGGCGAGCGTCGCTCGACGGGCGGCATCCTCATCCCTGCCACCGCGCAGATCGGCAAGCGTCTGGCCTGGGCCAAGGTCGTGGCAGTGGGCCCGAACGTCCGGGCTCTCGAAGCCGACGATCACGTGCTGTTCAACCCCGAGGATCGCTACGAGGTCGAGGTGCGCGGCGACGACTACATCATCCTGCGCGAACGCGACATCCACGCGGTGGCTTCCCACCGCATCGAGGAGGGCAGCACCGGTCTCTACCTGTGACCGGTAGGCCCCACCGCCGGTTGTGATCGAATCGGTTGGGGCACCTGTGGACCGTCCCCGTAGGCTGCGGGCATGTCGCCCGCCAGCATCCCGATCGCAGCCACCGACGAGCAGCTAGCGCTCGTGTCCTACGACGGGTCCGGTCTGGTTCCCGCCATCATCCAGGAAGAGGGCAGCGGCGCGGTCCTGATGATGGCCTGGATGAATCGCGAGTCCCTCGAACGCACCCTCGAGACCGGGCGCACCTGGTTCTGGAGCCGGTCCCGCCAGGAGTACTGGTGCAAAGGAGAGACCTCCGGTGACCGCCAGTTCGTGCGCGAGGCCTACTACGACTGCGACGGTGACACCTTGTTGTTCGTGGTCGAGCAGGAGGGTCGGGGGGCCTGCCACACCGGGGAGCGGTCGTGCTTCTTCCGTTCCTTCGGCCCCGACGGGTCCACCGCCACTGCCGACGCCGGGTGAGGCGGCCCCGCAACCCATGAGCGCGCGCAGGCCGTCGCGGGCTGACTTCCACGCTCTGGCCCACGGCCACACCGTGGTCCCGGTGTGGCGTGAGCTGGTGGCCGATCTCGTCACTCCCGTAGCAGCCTTCGCTCGGCTCTGCGCGGACGAGCCGGGCTTCCTGCTCGAGTCCGTCGAGCACGCCGAGCGGTGGAGCCGGTGGTCGTTCCTCGGGCGCCGCCCCGCGGCCACGCTGGTGGCCCGCGGCCGTGATGTGGTCGTGGAGCCCGGGTCCGACGCGGTGGCGGTCGGTCTCGACGCAGGTATCCGCACCGACCAGGGCATCCTGGCGGCTCTGGAGGACGTTCTGGCCAGGTTCCGCTCTCCTCACCTGGAGGTTCTCCCCCCCCTGCACGGCGGACTGGTCGGCTACCTGGGCTATGACGTGGTGCGTGAGGTGGAGCGCCTGCCCGCGGCTCCGCGCGACGACCAGGGCCATCCCGATGCGGTGCTGTCGGTCATCGGCGACCTGGCCTGCTTCGATCACTTCCGCCAGCGGGTCACCCTGATCTCGAACGCCTACTGCCCCGACCAGCCAGACGCCGAAGAACTGGACCGCCGTTACGACGCCGCCATGGCCCGACTGGACCAGCTGGCCCGTGACGGGGCCCGACCCCTGCCCGAACCTCTGATGGATCCTCCCGATCCCGACGAGCACCTCCCCGAGGTCGTGTCCTCGATGGGACCGGACCTGTACCGCCAGGCGGTGGTCGCGGCGCGCGATCACATTCTGGCCGGGGACATCTTCCAGGTGGTGCTGGCCCAGCGCTTCGACTTCGATCTGGGAGCAGACCCCTTCGACGTGTACCGGGTGCTGAGGCAGGTGAACCCCAGCCCCTACATGTACTTCGTGCGCAACCCGGGGCTGACCCTGGTGGGGTCCTCACCCGAGCCCATGGTGCAGCTCCAGGGTGGCCGGGTCATCAGCCGGCCCATTGCGGGCACCCGCCGCCGGGGTCGCACCGACGAGGACGACCGCCGGTTGGCGGCCGAGCTGATCGAGCATCCCAAGGAGGTCGCCGAGCACGTGATGCTCGTGGACCTGGCCCGCAACGACGTGGGTCGGGTGGTGCGCTTCGGAACCGAAAGGGTCGACGAGATGATGACCCTCGAGCGCTACTCCCACGTGATGCACCTGACCTCGCAGGTGTCGGGCGAGCTGGCCGAGGGCTGCACCCCCATCGACGTACTGCGGGCCACGCTTCCCGCCGGCACCGTGTCGGGCGCCCCCAAGGTGCGCGCCATGGAGATCATCGATGACCTCGAGCCCGTCAAGAGGGGTCCCTATGCCGGTGTGGTCGGCTACCTGGACTTCTCGGGCAACGTCGACACGGCCATCGCCATCCGCACCATGGTGGTCGACGACGCGGGCCGGGCCTCGGTGCAGGCTGGTGCGGGGGTGGTGGTCGACAGCGTCCCCGAGCACGAAGACCTGGAGTGCCACAACAAGGCCCGGGCCCTGCTCGTCGCGGTGCCTGCGGCGCGGCACATGACCCGGGCCCGATCGGCCGCGGCCGGGCCGGGCGGCGCGGACAGGGAGCCAGAGCGGTGACGCGTGCCGGTGTGGGCCTGGACGAGGGCTACCGCCTGTTGCGGGAGAGCGCCGCGATCGTCGCGGTCCCACGTGACCTGGTGTGGGTCGAGGGGGCAGATGCCGAGTCGTACCTGCAGGGCCAGCTCAGCTGCGACGTGGAGAGGCTGGGGGAAGGTGACTCGGCGATGACCCTGGTGCTCAGTCCCCAGGGGAAGGTGGATGCCTGGGCGCGCCTCACCCGTCTGGGCCCCGCGTCCTTCGCTCTCGACACCGATCCCGGGTGGGGAGGCCCCCTCGAAGCCCGGCTGGGCCGGTTCCTGCTGCGCGTCGAGGTCGAGCTGAGAGCGCTCGAAGCACCCGCAGGCGTCGGAATCCGGGGGCCCGGCTGGCGCGAGGTGGCACTCGACTCCGGGGGCAATCTGCTCGCAGCCCCGCTGCTGTGGCCGCCTCTGATGGGCCTCGATGTGCTGGCCGACTCGCCGGTCACGTTGCCGTCCGGCGTACCGGTGGCGCCACCAGCCGTCTGGGAGGCGGTGCGCATCGAAGCCGGTCTGCCCGTGATGGGAGCCGAGTTGGGTACGGAGACGATCCCCGAGGAGGCCGGGGTCGTGGCCGGAAGCGCCAGTTTCGACAAGGGTTGCTACGTGGGTCAGGAACTGGTGGCCCGGATCCACAGCCGCGGCGGCAACGTCTCTCGGCGGCTGCGGGGGGTAGTCGTCGATGGTGAGGACCTCCCCCCACCGGGCTCGGAGGTGGTGGTGGAGGGCAAGGTGGCCGGGGCGGTGACCAGCGTGGCCCGGTCGCCCCGGCTGGGCGTCGTGGCTCTGGCCATGGTGCAACGCCGGGTCGAGCTCTCGGGGGGACCGGTGGCCGCCACGGTGGCTGGTCACCCCGCCCTGGTACGTGAACTACCCCTGATCTGAGCAGGGCAGCCACACCTCGAGGCTTGCACCCCCGTTGGGGGCGTCTCCTGCTGTGACCCCACCCCCCATGGCCTCCACGAGCTCACGGACGATGGCCAGCCCGAGGCCCGACCCCGACTCACGACGGCTGGGTTGGTGGCGCGCCACGTAGAGCCGTTCGAAGACGCGGGGAAGATCCTCGGCGTCGATGCCCGGACCGTCGTCGCTGACCCGTAGCCGCCCCCGGCCCTGATGGCTGGTGACCTCCACCACGACCCGGGTTCGGGCGAAACGCAAGGCGTTGTCCACGAGGTTGCCCACGACCTGGGCCAGCCGGTCGGGATCGGCACGGACCGTCACCTCCTCGGGTGGCACCGTTCCATCGGGTGGAATCGTGGCGAGGGTGACCCCGGCTGCCTCGGCCGCAGGTGTCATCGAGATCACTACCTGTTGGCAGAGGGTGGAGAGGGCGACGGGTTCGGTGTGCAACCGGAAGCGGTGGGCGTCCAGCCGGGCCAGGTCCAGTAGGTCCCGCACCAGACGTTCCAGGCGCTGGGCCTCGGAGAGGATGATCCCCGCTGCCTGCCGTTCGTCGGGTGCCGCCCCATCCACTATGGCTTCGGCGTAGCCACGGATCGAGGTGAGCGGGGTGCGCAGGTCATGGGAGACCGATAGCAGGAACTGCTGTTCCAGCCGGTGGGACCGCGCCAGCGACTCGGCGGTCTGGTTGACGGCCAGGGCCAGCTCGGCGAGCTCGTCGGGCCGGCGGGACGCGGCGACCGGGAGGCGGACCTCCAGGTCGCCGTCGGCGATCCGCCGGGTGGCGCGTGTCGCTTCGCGCAGCGGGTGCGAAAGCCGCCGACCCAACGAGTAGGCGACGATGCATGCGGCCACCAGGGCGAGCCCGGCGGCCAGAGCGAACCACTGGGCGGGCCGATCGACCAGGGAGCTCGGGGTTCCCGTAACCACCACGGCGGCCAGCGCCTGGGCGGGTGGAGGTCCTTCGGTCCCGGTCCCACCCTGGCTCACGGCCACGGGCGCCGCTGCGTACACCAGGCTTCCGTCACTGCCCGACACGGTGAGGCCCGCACGCAGGGAAGCCTCGTCGAGGTCTGCGGCGTCGACTCCTTCGGGCAGTTCGGTGGGGGCATCATCGGCCACGCCCCCCTCGGGTCTGAACACGACCAGTCCCACGTCCTGGAGGCGGAGCCGTTCGGTGACCACCGCGAGCTGCTCCCGGATCGGCATGCGTCCCTGTACGGCCTCGCCTGCCAACTGAAGGACGGCCGCCACCGCCTCGGCCCGTCTTCGCGCCTCCTCCTCGGCCTCTCTCTCTGCACTCAGTCGGGTGAGGGCCAGCGCCACCCCTCCGGTGAGGGCGAGAGCGGCCACGACCGTTCCGAGGATGGCCAGGGTCAGGCGTCGGGTCACGGCAGAGCGCTCATCCCAGTCGGTACCCCACACCCCAGACCGTGTCCAGGGGGAGCGCTTCTCCCAGCTTGCGGCGGAGCTGGCGGACGTGGACGTCGACCGTGCGTTCGTCCCCCTCCCAGTCGGGCCCCCACACCCCGTCCAGGAGTTGGCGGCGGGTCAGGGCCATGCCTGCGTTGTTGCCCAGGTACTCCAGGAGGTCGTGCTCACGGGTGGCCAGCGAGACGATCTGACCTCCCACCCGCACCTCACGCCGGCCGGTGTCGATCTCCACGGCGCCGACGCGCACCACTGGAGGTCGTTCGGGTGGCGGGCCGTCCAGGCGTCGCAGGATGGCCCGGACCCGGGCCACCAACTCGCGGGGGGAGAAGGGCTTGGTCACGTAGTCGTCTGCCCCCACCTCGAAGCCGCTGACACGGTCGGCTTCGTCGTCACGCGCGGTCAGCATGAGAACAGCGCAGTCCGTCTCGGCCTGCACCCTCCGGCACACCTCGATGCCGTCCAGGTCGCCGGGTAGCCCCAGGTCGAGCACCACCAGCCGCGGTCGGCGGCTGGAGATCACCTCCAGGGCTCGTTCCCCGGTCGCCGCCTGGTAGACGCGGAATCCGTCCTGGCGCAGGTAGAGGTCGACGAGGTCGGCGATGTTGGGGTCGTCCTCCACGACGACGATCACGGTCTCTGACACCGGACCATGCTCGCGCCCGGCCCCCGTCGGCACGCGGTTCCCGTGGGTCCACGCACGGTTGCGTGCCGTGGATGGGGGTGCAGTGCTGTGGTTCGGCGGCCGCGTCGTTACCCTCGCCCTGTGCCCGTGCCCGCCGCCACGCACTACCGGACCCTGGGGGTCGAGGCCACGGCCACCCAGGCGGAGGTGCGTGCCGCGTACCTGGGGCTGGCTCGGCGACACCATCCCGACGTGCACTCCGATCCCGGTGAGCGGGCCCGAGCCGAGACGCGGATGCGGGCCATCAACGATGCCTGGGCGGTGCTGTCGGATCCGATCCGGCGCCACCGCTACGACCTGGCTTGCCGGGGGCCCGACGCCGTCCACCGGGAGGGCGGCGCCGAGCGACCGCCCCCATCGCCTGCTCGACCCCGGCGACCCTGGGTACCCCTGGACGACGACGATGACGACGGAGGGGACGGCTACTGCTCGGACTCGCTCGAGGAGGAATCGGCTGGCGGGTGTGGGCCGCCGCCCCGCTGGATCCAGGTGGGCCCGCCGTTGCTCCTTGTTGTGGCCGTGGTGGCACTGGTCCTGGGTGGCTTCACCGCGATCCCCGGCCTGGTGCCCCTCGGCGTGGGGTGTGCCTCGTCGGGTCTGGTGCTGTTCCTGGCGGCCCCGCTGGTGACGGTGCGGAGCACGGCGCGCCGGCGGACTAGCTTCGGGGAATGAGCAAGATCGCTGTCATCGCCAAGATCACCTGTGCCGAAGGCCGCCGCGACGAGGTGGCCGAAGCGCTGGAGGCCATGTTCCCCCAGGTCGACACCGAGGGGGGAACCGAGATCTACGTCCTCCACCAGGACCTGGGTCATCCCGAGGTGCTCTGGATGTACGAGCTGTACACCGACGAGGCCGGTCTACAGGCGCATTCCACCAGCCCCGCAATGGCCGAGCTCTTCACCAAGCTGGGCGGAGACCTCATGGGGGCGCCGCCCGAGCTGATCATGGTGTCGCCCGTGCGGGCCAAGGGCGTCGACCTGTAGGGGTCGATGGCCACCTACCTGGGCCGCATCCTGGCTGCCCACCGGGCCGCCGCGGCGGCCGATGACCGGTCCGAGGCGAGGCTGGCCGAACTAGCGCGGTCCCTACCTCCGACGCGCGGCCTCGTGCGTGCTCTGACCGAGGCAAGCGGACTGGGCGTGATCGCCGAGATCAAGCGGCGCTCCCCCTCCAAGGGTTCCCTGGTGGAACAGCTCGATCCAGCGGCATTGGCCCGGTCCTATGAGGCAGGCGGCGCCTGTGGCCTGTCGGTGCTCACCGACGGGGAGTTCTTCGGCGGCAGCTCCGAGGATCTGGCGGCGGCGCGCGCGGCCGTCACCCTGCCCGTCCTGCGCAAGGACTTCACCGTCAGCCGGGCCGACGTGTACGACGCGCGGATCATGGGCGCCGACGCGGTGCTTCTGATCGTGGCCGCGCTGTCCGACGAGGAGCTGGTCGACCTCCACCTCCTGGCCACCGGGCTGGGTCTCGACGTCCTGGTGGAAGCCCACGACGAGGCCGAGGTGGGTCGGGCTCTCCGTGCCGGCGCCGACTTGGTCGGGGTCAACCAGCGCGACCTCGAGACGTTCTCGGTGGACACCCGGCGAGCACTGCGGGTCGCCGGTTCCATTCCTCCGGGTGTGTTGGGCGTCGCGGAGTCAGGGATCGACGGGCCGGCACAGGCCGCCGAGCTGGCGGCCGCCGGGTACCGGGGGGTGCTGGTGGGGGAGTACCTGGTTCGCAGCCCCGACCCGGCTTCCGCGGTGGGAGAGCTGCGGGAAGCCGGATCCGGATCGATCCGCGGGCGGGGGGAGACCACCCGGTAGCGTCGTCCCGGTGTTCGTGAAGATCTGCGGCATGACCAACGAGGAGGATGCCCTCTTGGCCACCGCCATGGGGGCCGATGCCGTCGGATTCGTCTTCGCCCCATCACCACGGCAGATAGCCCCGGACCTGGCCCGTGACATCGCCCGGCGTCTGCCGCCAGAGGTCCTCACGGTCGGCGTGTTCCGGGATCAGGCTCCCCAGCGCGTGGTCGAGATCTGCAACACGGCCGGACTGCGCTGTGCCCAGCTGCACGGCCACGAGAGCCCCGACCAGGCCGAATACGTGCGGGCGCGGGTGCCGCTGTTGATCCAGGCCTTCGCCGCGGGCGATCCCGGCTTGGAGCGCGCCTATGAGTACCCCGCCGACGCCTATCTGGTGGATTCGCACGCTCCGGGTTCGGGTGAGGTCTTCGACTGGTCCCTGGCCGAGGGGGCACCACAAGGCCGAAAGGTGATCATCGCCGGAGGCCTGACCCCCGAGAACGTCACCGACGCCATCCGGACGCTGGAACCATGGGGGGTCGACGTTTCCACCGGTGTCGAGCGCAGTCCCGGGCGCAAGGACCCGGTGCGGTTGCGCCGCTTCATCGAGGCAGCTCGGGCCGCCGAACCTCCTGTCTACGAGGGGTCCGACGAGCAGCCCTACGACTGGCAGGCAGAGCTGTTCCGCTGAGCCCGGTTCCCCTCGACAGAATCCGGTGGGGACCGCTCGGCGAGTTGCGTTCGCCTGATCGCCGGGTGGTCTGATTCGATAGCCCCATGGCGATGGCTGCGCCCGAGGACGGCTACTTCGGTGACTTCGGGGGCCGATTCGTTCCCGAGACCCTGGTTCCGGCCCTGGCGGAGCTGACCGATGCCTTCGTCGACGCCTGGGCCGACGCCGGCTACCGCCGAGAGCTCGACGGGCTGCTCCGGGACTACGCGGGACGCCCTTCGCCGCTCACGGAGTGCCGACGGGCGTCGGAGCACCTGGGCTGTCAGCTGCTGCTCAAGCGCGAAGATCTGAACCACACCGGCTCCCACAAGATCAACAACGTCCTCGGCCAGGCATTGCTGGCCAAGCGGATGGGCAAGCACCGCCTGGTGGCCGAGACCGGTGCAGGCCAGCACGGAGTGGCCACGGCCACCGCGGCGGCGCTGCTGGGTCTCGACTGCCTCGTGTACATGGGCGAGGTCGACATGGCCCGTCAGGAGCTGAACGTCTTCCGGATGCGACTGCTGGGAGCGGAGGTGCGGGCGGCCTCCAGCGGAAGCCGTACCCTCAAGGACGCCATCAACGAAGCCATGCGCGACTGGGTCGCCACCGTCGAGTCGACCCACTACTGCCTGGGTTCGGTCATGGGGCCACACCCCTACCCCTGGATGGTGCGGGAGTTCCACCGTGTGATCGGCGAGGAGGCACGCCAGCAGTGCGAAGCGCTCCTGGGAGGCGACCCCGAGGTCGTCGTGGCCTGCGTCGGAGGGGGTTCGAACGCCATCGGGATCTTCTCGGGCTTCGTCGACACCCCCGCCGAGCTGGTGGGCGTCGAACCGGCCGGTGGGGCGGCCGTCGGCAGGGGAGTGCCCGGCGTGGTCCATGGCTCGCAGTCCTTCCTGCTCCAAGACGAGTTCGGCCAGGTCCAGGAGGCGGACTCGATCTCCGCGGGCCTCGATTACCCGGGCGTGGGACCCGAGCATGCCCATCTGGCCGCCATCGGGCGGGCCCGCTACGAGCAGGTCACCGACGCCGAGGTCATCGAGGCCTTCGCCTTCCTGAGCCGCACCGAAGGGATCATCCCGGCCCTCGAGCCCGCCCACGCGATCGCCTGGGTCCTGGGGAACCGCAACGAGGTGTCTGGTCGAACGGTCCTGGTCAACCTGTCGGGGCGCGGCGACAAGGACGTGGCTCAGATGATGGAACACCTGGGTTGAGGTGGACGTGACCGCCGCCGTTCCCCTGCCCAACCCACCGGACGGTCCCGGCCGGCTGGAGGCCGCTCTCCGGGAGGCCCGCGACGCGGGCCGCAAGCTCCTGGTGCCTTACGTGACCGGAGGTCTGCGGGATTGGACCGACGTCGTCAACGAAGTGGCCGCGGCGGGCGCCGACGCCTGTGAGGTGGGAATCCCCTTCTCCGACCCGGTGATGGACGGACCCACCATCCAGGCCGCAAGCGAGGAAGCACTGGCGGCCGGGACCACACCGCCGGCGGTGCTGGACGCGCTGGCCCGGGTGGATGCCGGGATCCCCCTGGCCGTGATGACCTACTACAACATCGCCTTCCGGATGGGCCACGACCGTTTCGCCCGTAGCCTGGTGGAGGCAGGGGTGAGCGCCGCCATCCTCCCCGACCTACCTCTCGAGGAGGTCGGCCCCTGGGCTCGGTCGGCGGACGAGGCCGGGGTGGAGACGGTGCTGCTGGCTGCGCCAACAGCCGACGACGAGCGCCTGGCGAGGATCTGCGCCCGATCGCGGGGCTTCGTCTACGGCGTCGGACTGCTCGGAGTCACAGGCGAGCGGGCGGCCCTGGCCACCAGCGCCACCGAGATCGCCCGCAGGCTCACCAGGCTCACCGATCGACCGGTGCTGGTCGGCGTCGGCATCTCCACCCCAGAGCAGGCCGCGGAGGTGTGTCGGGTGGCTGACGGGGTGGTGGTCGGATCCGCGCTGGTCCACCGCGTTCTCGACGGCGCTGCACCCGGGGCGGTCGGTGAGCTGGTGGCCGCATTCCGCAGGGCGCTGGACGCAGGGGCCTGAACGCCAGCGAGGGTGCGTGGTAGACCATCCCCGAAGCTGTTGGGGCCTTGGTATCCACCTTTTCACCGCTCCGAGGGGTAAAGCTGACGAGCAGCCCACACCCGTGGGTCGAGCGGGCGGATCCGCAATGGGGGACGCGCCCGCTGGGAAGGAGGAGTGATCCCCATGACCAAGACCGAGCTGGTGGCGGCCATCGCCGAGCGTACCGGAGTGTCGAAAGCCGACGTCGAGCGGACGATGAGTGGATTCCAGGACATCGTCATGCAGAAGGTGGCGGCCGGATCCGAGAAGGTGACCATCCCCGGCTTCCTCTCCTTCGAGCAGACCCATCGGGCGGCCCGCAAGGCCCGCAACCCACAGACGGGTGCCGTCATCGACGTACCGGCCTCGAATGCGGTGAAGATCTCGGCAGGAGCCAAGCTCAAGGCTGTTGCCAAGGGCACCGAAGCCCCTCCGGCCTAGACCGACCTCCGAGCAGGGGCGGTGCGAGCGGCCGTGTGACGTGCCGACGCCGCCCCTGTGACGGTGCGTGGGGCTTCGCGTGACACCGCGTGTGTCAAGCTTCGCGGGGCCGGGGGCAGGGACCGGGTCGTGTAGCGTCGCGGCCATGTCCGAGCAGCGCCCTTCCCCATCGGGTTCCGGGCTCGCCGCCGGCGACCGGGCACCGGCGTTCGCCCTCGCCGACCAGAACGGCAATCGGGTTCGGCTGTCGCATTTCAAGGGTCACAAGGTGCTGGTGTTCTTCTACCCCAAGGCTCTCACGCTCGGGTTGCACCACCCAGGCCTGTGGGCTGCGTGATGTCATCGAGACGATCGGGGACACCGCTGTGGTGGGCATCAGCCCGGACACACCCGAACGTCAGGCGGCCTTCGACGTCAAGCATGGCCTCGGCTACCCCCTCTTGGCCGACGAGGACCACGGCGTTGCGGAGCGCTACGGAGTGTGGGGAGAGAAGAAGCTGTACGGAAAGACCTACATGGGGATCATCCGATCGGCCTTCCTGGTGGACGAGGGGGGCGTATCGCAGGAGGCCTGGTACAAGATCAGCCCCAAGGACACCCCGGTCCGCCTCCTGCGGGCCCTGGATGCGGGTTAGCGCCCTGGACGCCCTCCCCCTGCCCTCAGATCTGCTCCCGCACCGCGAGCCCTTCCTGTTCGTAGACGAGCTGACGGCTCTGGAACCCGGTCGCGGCGCGGCAGGCCGCTGGCATCTCACGGGCGAGGAGGCGTTCTTCTCCGGGCACTTCCCGGTACGACCCACGCTGCCAGGGGTCCTCATGGTCGAGGCCCTCGCCCAACTCGGAGCGGTGGCGGTGTTGGCCGACGAGCGCTTCGCCGGGAAGCTCCCGTTGTTCGGGGGGATCGACGGGGCCCGCTTCCGGCGCCAGGTCGGCCCGGGGGAGATACTCGATCTCTCGGTGGAGCTGACCCGCATGTCGGCGCGCGCCGGCCGAGGTCACGGTGTGGCCCGGGTGGGTGAGGCGCTGGCCTGCGAGGCCGACCTTCTCTTCGTGGTGGTGGACGCCGCATCCGGGTCGGGCTGAGGAAGGCGAGCCGCCTCGGCAGCTCGCGTTGCCCCGCGACCGTGGGGGACTCGGGTTCTGCTCAGCCCGGGCCCAGCACGATGGTGGCGTTGTGGCCACCGAAACCGAACGAGTTCGAAAGGGCAGGCCCCGGGTCCCACGGGCGGGGCCCGCCGGTGACGACATCCAGGTCCGGCAGGGCGGGGTCTCGGGTCACCAGCCCGTCGGTCGGGGGTAGCTGGCGGTGCGCCATGCTCAACAACACGGCTATCACCTCTATGGACCCTGCCGCCCCCAGAGCGTGGCCGGTGACCCCCTTGGTGGAGGTGACCGGCGGCCCGGGGTGACCGAAGAGCTTGGCGATGGCCTCGGCTTCGGCGGCGTCGTTGAGCGGGGTGCCGGTGCCGTGGGCGTTGATGTAGGTGATGTCGCCGGGGCTGAGCTCCGGCGTCGTCGAGGGCCGCCTGCATGCACGCCACCGCTCCCACCCCGCCCGGTGAGGGGGCGGTGATGTGGTGGGCGTCGGCGGTGCTGGCCGATCCTCAGCACCTCACCCAGCACGGTGGCCCGGCGTGCCTCTGCCCGACCCCGTTCCTCGAGGATCGAGGATTCCGGCTGCCCTCCGACATCACGAACCCGTCCCGTGCCGTCGTCGAAGGGCCGGGACACGCCGTCGGAGGAGAGGGCGGTCATGTTCTGGAAGCCCTGCGATACCGGTGGGGGTCATGGCGGCCTCGCTCGATCCGGCCACCACCACGTCGCACAGACCCCACTGGATGAGGCGGGCGGCGTAGCCGATGGCACTGGGTGCCGGTGGCACACGCGGTGACGATGGTCTCGCAGGGGCCCTGCCAGCCGTAGCGCATCGAGATGGCCGCCGCGGCCGCGTTGGACATCATCATCGGGACCAGGAACGGCGACACCCGGCGGGGCTCCCTCGTGGTCCAGGGTACACGTTCTCCTCGATGGTGCCAGACCGCCCACGCCCGTGCCCACCACCACGCCCACGCGGCCCGGGTCGCCCCCCACGTCGCCCGGCCTGGTCGCAGCGCCTCGGCGGCGGCGGCCAGCGCGAATTGGGTGAAGCGGTCGGTCCGGCGCGCTTCCTTGGGGTTGTCGAAGTAGCGGAGCGGGTCGCAAGTCGTGGACGCGGCGTTCACCCTCGGGTTGGGGCTCGAGAAGACCCTGCCAGAAGGCGTCCACGGCCGATGCCGACGGCCGCGACGACCCCAGTCCCGGTGACGGCGACCCGCGCCCGGGCGGTCGGCTCATCCCAGCTTGCCCTTGATCGAGACTCGAAGGCCTGGCCGACGGTCTCGATGCCGTCGAGCTCCTCTTCTTCGACGCTCGACGTCGAACTCCTCTTCGAGGGCCATGACCAGCTCGACCAGGTCGAGGCTGTCGGCGTCGAGGTCGTCGCCGAACTTGGCCTCGGGGGTGATCTTGGCCTCGTCGACGGCCAAGATCTCGACCGCGCAGCTTCTTGAATCGTCGAAGTTGGCGTCGTCACTCACGGTATCTCCGTGTTCGGGGTGTTCCCGGGGCGGCCGCGGTGGTTGGCAGGGCCCCGTGGTGGGCGGGGGCAAGGGTACCCGCTGTAGCGGCGACCTGGTCACATCCCCATGGCCAGGCCCGCCGTCGATCGGGCAGGATGGCTCCGGTGATGTAGCCGGCGTCCTCGGAGGCGAGGAAGGCGTATGGCGGCGGCCACCTCCTCGGGCCGGCCGGTGCGCCCGAGCGGCACCGCGGCGACGATGGCCTGGCGTTGGTCGTCGCTCAGTGCAGCCGAGCATGTCGGTCTCGATGGGGCCGGGGGCCACCAGGTTGACGGTGATGGCCCGCGAGGCGAACTCGCGAGCCAGCGACCGCCCGAGGCCCACGAGGCCGGCCTTGGCCGCCGCGTAGTTGGCCTGCCCTGCCTGGCCGGCCATTCCCACCACCGAGGACACCAGGATGATGCGTCCCCAGCGGGCCCGCATCATCGACTTCACGGCCCGGCGCGGCACACCGGAAGGCGCCCGTGAGGTTGGTGTCGAGGAGCTCGGTGAAGTCGTCGTCGGCCATGCGCAGCACGAGGCCGTCGCGGGTGATTCCGGCGTTGGCCACAAGGATCTCCGACCGGGCCCAGGCGATCCTCGACAGCCGCGAAGGCGTCCTCGACCTGGGCGGCGTCGGTGACGTCGCAGGGCGATCGCCACCAGGCGGTCGTCGGCCGGCGGGCTGCTGCGGTGGGTGACCGCGACCCGGTGGCCGTCGTCCGCGAAGCGCTGGGCCATGGCGAGGCCGATCCCACGGTTGCCGCCGGTCACCAGCACCATCCGACCCTCGTCGGTGTCGCTCATCGCTCGCCCCCATCGCGGTGGTGCCTCTCCCCGCTCCAGCGGAGCACCGCCGAGGCCCACGTCATCCCCGCCCCGAAGCCCGAGCAGGCCACCACCGCTCCGGGGTGCAGGCGGCTCCGTTCGACAGCATCGACGAGGGCCAGGGGGATGGAGGCGGCGGAGGTGTTGCCGGTGCGTTCCAGCACGGACACGACCCGCTCGGTCGGGATCCCGAGCCGTTCGCAGGCGGCGTCGATGATCCGTGGTTGGCCTGGTGGGGGATGAGGAGATCCACGTCGTCGGGCCGCCAGCCCGGCCCGGGTCAGCGCACGGTCCGTGGATTCGACGACGATCCGAACCGCCCGGCGGAAGACCTCCTTGCCGTCCATGCTGGATGGTGCCCCCATGGTCGGCGTACAGCAGGTGCTGTGCCGATCCGTCGGTCCCCATGTCCCAGCCCAGCAGCTGTCCCTCCGAGGTGGTGTCGAGGACGAGGGCACCAGCGCCGTCACCGAACAGGACTGCGGTGTTGCGGTCGTCCCAGTCGACGATCCGGCTCATGGTCTCGGCCCCGACCAGGAGGATCCGGCGGGTGCCGGCCGCGGCCAGGGCGTGGGCGGTGACGAGCCCGTAGACGAATCCGGCGCAGGCGGCGTTGAGGTCCATGGACCCACCCGACAGCCCCAGGGTGTGGTGGACCGCTGAGGAGGTGGCCGGCATCGTCTGGTCGGGAGTGCTGGTGCACAGGATCAGCAGGTCGACGCTGTCGGGCGGAACCCCGGCCCGGTCCAGGGCGGCCTGTGAAGCCTCGACGGCCAGGGCGGCTGTGCTGTCGCCGACACGCCGCTCGCCGATCCCGGTCCGTCTCCCGGATCCAGGTGTCGGAGGTGTCGAGGCGGGCTTCGAGATCGGCGTTGGTGATCGTCTTGTCGGGGAGCGCGGTGCCCAAGCCCCGACACGGCGAATCCAGGTGTCATCGGCTCGCGTAGCCAGGCCACGGGCTGGCTGGTCGGCCACCCGTTCGCCCGGTGGGCCAGGACGCCCATGAGAGGCCCGCGAATCGGGATGCGCACCTCTTGCTCGCCGATGTGCCCGAGGATCTCGCCGGGGTCGACCTGGCGCCCAGCCTGCCAGGTCCGGGCACATGGGGCGAACACGCCGGCGGCCGGGCTCACGACGAGCCTCTCGGCCATGTGCAGACCCTCGCCTTCGTCTCCCCGTCCCTGCGGTCGTGGGCTGGGCCAGGGTCTCCACGAAGCCGTCGAGCTGGTCAGGACTGGAGACCGACACGAGGGTGGCGCCGGGGACGGTGCGCTTGGCCATTCCGGTCAGCACCGCTCCGGGCCCCAGCTCGACGAAGCAGCGAGGATCCCCGTCTCGGCCAGGGTGTGCAGCGTCTGGCGCCAACGCACCGGGGAGGTGAGTTGGCGGCCGAGCAGCTCGGGACCACTGCGAGGCGCGGCGGTGCGGGCCGACCGTCGACGTTGGCGACCACGTCCACGTCAGGGTCGCGGCAGCTCTGACGGTGTCCAGGGCCTTGGCGAGGCGGTCGGTGGCCGAGGCCATGAAGGGGGTGTGGAAGGCTCCGGCCGACGGGAAGCCCCATGGCCGCTCTTCGCACCGAGGCGCTTGGCGCACTCGCCGCGCCCGGCGGACAGCGTCGGGCTCACCGGCGATCACGACCTGACCCGGGGCGTTGAAGTTGGCGACCCAGACGTCGCCCTCGGTGGCGACGCAGGCGGTCTCCACGAGGTCGTCGTCGAGGCCCAGCACCGCAGCCATGGTGCCCGGCGTCTCCTCGGCCGCCACCTGCATGGCTTCGCCCCGCTCGGCCACCAGGCGGACACCTTCTGCGTAGGACAGCGTGCCCGCCGCGACCAGTGCGGTGTACTCGCCCAGGCTGTGGCCGGCCACCGCGGCGGGGGCTGCACCCAGGCGTTCGACGGCGTCCAGGACGACCAGGCTGAGCACGAAGGTGGCGAGCTGGGCGTTGCGGGTGGCGGTGAGCTCGTCGTCCTCGGCGTCAAGGAGCAGTTCGGCCACGTCACGCCCGGAGACGTCGCTGGCCTCTTCGACCAGCTCCCAGGAGGGGTGGTCACGCCAGGGCGCGCCCATGCCCGAGCGCTGCGACCCCTGGCCGGGGAAGGTGAACACGATCATCTAGGAGTGGGGATCCCTTCGCTGGCGTCTGGCCTCTGACTCTCGGGGGGACCGGACGGTTTCATCGGGCCGGTCCGGGCGAGGTCGGTCAGGCGGGCGGGCCGCAGTCAGGATTGGTTGTCGCCCCTTCTCCATCGTTGGCGGAGACATTGGGCAGCGTGCCGGTCGGAGGGGTGAAGGCATCGCGGTAGCGGCGTTCGTTGACCGCGAACAGATACGAGCGCAGGGCGGCGACGGCGCCGATGATGGCGGCGAGGAGCAGCAGTCGTCGGAGCAGGCGGGGCACGGACGCAAACTAGTGCACCCGAGTCGCCCCGGTGTCGAACCGCGGCGGGTGGGACAGACCCCCCGAGCGCGGATGTCCCTGCGACCCGGGGGCGGACCCGCGGTAGGGTCAGCAGGTCGCGGCGGTGCTGGAACTGGCATACAGGGCAGGCTCAAACCCTGCTGCCCCTCGGGGCTTGTGGGTTCGAATCCCACCCGCCGCACCAGGACTTCTCCCCGTGAGCGGTCCCGCCTCCGGTCAGCCAGATCGCCGGTCAGCCAGATCGCCGGTCAGCCAGGTCGCCGTCGTTCAGCGTTCGGTCAGGAACTGGTCCAGCAGTTCGTCCTGGCGGCGCTCCAGGCGCTCGATCTCGCCGGCCACCTCGTCGCGGTGTCGGCGCATGGCCTCGGCGTGGCGCTCGGCTTCGTGGTGCTCTCGGGCGGCCAGGGGGGTCTCGGACACCAGCGAGCGAAGACGGCGGTCGTCGGCCTCGTCCACGAAGTGACCCAACTGCTCGTCGGCGAGCTCGAGCTCTACCCGCAGCTCCTTGAGGCGGGCGCCCAGCCCGACCAACCGGCGCTCGACGGCGGCACGCGACATCCGGCCAGTGTAGGGAGCGGGTGGCTGCGAGGTCCGGTTGGCGGGAACTCGGGTGGAGCGGCGGCCCGGGGCCCGGGTGGGGCCAGCTGATCCCGGGTGGGGGCACCGATGGTTGGGGGACGCCCCACTAGGGTGGAGGCTCCGGATCGCAACCGAGGTGAGGAGGTGGGCCGTGTCCACCCGCGTCGTGATCGCCGAGGACGAGGCGATAATCCGACTCGATCTGAAGGAGACCCTCGAGGAGGAGGGCTACCTGATCGTCGGTGAGACCGGGCGCGGCGACGAAGCGGTGTCCCTGGTACGTGAGCTGGTTCCGGACCTGGCCATCCTGGACATCAAGATGCCCGGCATGGACGGGCTATCCGCGGCCCGGGTCGATCGCCGAGGAGCGCCTGGCCGCAGTACTCGTACTCACGGCTTTCTCCCAGCGGGACCTCATCGAAGCAGGCGCGCGACGCTGGGGCTCTGGCCTACCTGGTGAAGCCCTTCCAGCGCAGCCGAGCTGATCCCGGCAATCGAGATCGCCCTGGGCCGGTTCCAGGAGCTGCGAGCCCTCCAGGAGCAGGCAGCCAGCCTGGAGGACCGCCTGGAGACCCGCAAGGTCCTGGATCGGGCCAAGGGGCTCCTCATGGACGAGAACGGGTTGAGCGAACAGGAGGCCTTCCGCTTCATCCAGACCACGGCCATGGGCGAGCGTGTCACGATGCGCCAGGTGGCCGAGGAGGTGGTCGAGGGGAACCGCCGGCCCCTCTGAGCCCCCTGGGCTCACTGCGGGGCTCACCCCTGGTTCCCCCGGGTTGTCGTGTGGCTCCCCCCGTCGGTTCGTGCTCGGAGCGTGCCTACAGTGACGCCGTGGCGACGCTCATGCTGGTCGACGGGAACTCGCTGACCTACCGGGCGTTCTTCGCTCTGCCCACAGACCTGGCCATTGCCAGCGGGCAGGTCACCAACGCCGTGTACGGGTTCACCTCGATGCTCCTGAACCTGATCCGCGACCATCACCCCGACTCGGTGGTCGTGGCCTTCGACCGCCCCGAACCCACGTTCCGTCACGAGGTCGTCGAGGATTACAAGGCCCAGCGCGAGCAGGCCCCGGACATCCTGCGCCAGCAGATGGGCCTGGTGCGCGAGGTGGTGGAGGCACTCGGCTTCCCGATCCTGGAACAGGCAGGGGTCGAGGCCGACGACGTCATCGCCACGCTGGCCACAGCGGGCCGCGATCGCGGTGACGACGTCCTGGTGGTGACCGGGGATCGTGACGCGTACCAGTTGGTCGAAGATCCCCATGTCAAGGTGCTGTACAACAAGCGGGGCGTCTCGGAGTACGTCCTCTACGACGAGGAAGGGATCCGGGAGCGCACCGGGGTGTCTCCCGCCGACTACGTCCTCTACGCCGCCCTGCGGGGCGATCCCTCCGACAACCTCCCCGGCGTGCCCGGGGTGGGAGAGAAGACGGCGGCCAAGCTGGTGAACGCCTACGGCGACGTCGAGGGGATCTTCGCCCATGTTGCCGACCAGACCCCGAAGCTGCGCGAGAGCCTGGCCTCCCACGAAGAACGGGTACGCCGGAACCTGTCGGTGATGGATCTGCGCCGGGACGTCGACCTGGGCGTGGCCCTCGAAGAACTGCAACCCGGTTCGGTGGATCGAGACTCTCTGCGCTCGCTGTTCGACTTCCTCGAGTTCCACTCCCTGGCCAGCCGGCTCACCGATGCGATGGGGGTCACCCTCGACGGCGGGGCCGGCACCGAACCCATCGGGGCCGAAGTGCTCGTCCTGGGTACGGGCGAGGTACTGCAGCGACTGGCGGAGCTGGGTACGCCCGCCGCGCCCCTCGTGGTCCTACCGGCATGGGTGACACCCGGTCAGGAACTGGCCGGCCTCGCCATCGTGGACCCTGCTCCCGGAACCTCTGACGGTCCTCTAGCGGGCCCCGGGGATGTGGGGCCGGATGTGGCTGCGGCCGGCACAGACGTTCCCGTGTGGTGGATCCCCGGGGACGTGGCGGCCGACCCGGCGGCCGGGGCCGCGCTGGTGGCACTGCTCAGCAGTGGTGCACCGGTGGTATCCCACGACGCCAAGCCCCTGGCGCGCTGGTTGCTGGCAAGAGGCGGCGATCTCCGCGGGCTGGTGCTGGACACGATGCTGGCCGCGTACCTGCTGGATCCCGCCGAGGGCCGGTACCTCCTGGAGGATCTGGTGGCCCGCTATGCGCACCGTGTGCTGCCCACCGCCTCGGACGCGGAGTCGGGACAGCTGGCCCTGGCGGTCGACGGCAGCGCGCTGGACCAGGACACCGCCTGCCGGGCCGCTGGCCTGGCGGTGGTGAGCGGCCCTCTCCGCGAGGCGATGGGGGCTCAGGGTCTGGCGGATCTGCACGACACCATCGAGGTACCCCTGGTGCGGGTGCTGGCCAAGATGGAGCACGTCGGGGTACGGGTCGACGAGTCGGAGCTGCGGGCCCTCAACGGGCGTCTGGCCACCGAAGCCGAGGAGCTGACCCACCAGATCTGGGAAGACGCAGGCGAGGAGTTCAAGGTCAACTCGACACCCCAGCTCCGAGTCGTGCTGTTCGAGCGGTTGGGTCTGACTCCCCAGAAGAAGACGAAGACCGGCTACTCGACCGACGCCGCGTCCCTCGAACGGTTGCGCGGCGAGCACCCCATCGTGGAGCACCTGTTGCGGTACCGGGAGGTCGAGAAGCTGCGTTCCACCTACGGTGAGGGCCTCATCGCCGAGATCGCCGCCGACGGAAGGATCCACGCCACCTTCAACCAGACGGTGGCCCGCACCGGACGCCTCAGCTCCGATCGCCCGAACCTGCACAACATCCCGGTGCGCACCGAAGAGGGCAGGGCGTTCCGGCAGGCCTTCGTGCCTGCCGACGGATACGAGCTCCTCGTGGCCGACTACAACCAGATCGAGCTGCGCTGCATCGCCCACCTGGCCGAGGACCCTGGGCTTCTGGCTGCCTTCGAGGCTGCGACCGACATCCACACCGAGACCGCGGCGCGCGTGTTCGCAGTGGCCGGCTCCGAGGTCACCTACGAGCAGAGATCCAGGGCCAAGATGGTCTCCTATGGCCTGGCATACGGGATGGAGGCCTACGGTCTGGGTCAGCGTCTGGGGATCCCCACCGGCGAAGCCCAGGAGATCCTGGACTCCTACTTCGATGCCTTCCCCGCGGTGCGGTCCTACATGGAGGCCACCGTGGCGGAGGCCCGGTCACGGGGCTACACCGAGACGCTGTTCGGTCGGCGCCGCCAGCTCCCCGAGCTCAGCTCATCCAACGTCCGCCTGCGCCAGGCCGCTGAACGCCAGGCCATGAACGCCGGAATCCAGGGCCTGGCCGCGGACATCTTCAAGGTTGCCCTGGTGCGTCTGGACGCAGCGTTGGAGGGCCGGGGCCTGGCCAGCCGGCTCGTGCTCCAGGTCCACGACGAGGTGCTGGTCGAGGTGCCACCGGGCGAGCGGTCCGAGGTGGCCGAGCTGACCGTCGATGTGATGGGCCGGGCCTACGAGCTCCGGGTACCCCTGGAGGTCAACCTGGCCTTCGGGTCCTCCTGGGCGGCAGCCAAGTAGTTCTCCCACAGGGGGTCGGCGCCAGCGCAGCTGGTTCTTCAGGGGCGTTCGGCCACCAGGAGCAGTTCGGGGTGGTCGAGGTCGGGGGGGCGTTCCCGGTAGTCGCCCGGGCCGACTGACCACAGCGAAACCGGGCGTAGTCCCGCTTGGCGGGCCATTGCGACGAGCTCGCGTGGGGTGAAGCAGGTGGTCCAGAGGTCGGTGTCGAGCTGTCGTCCCTCTTCGTCGCGCACCGTCGTCGGCTCGTGGTTGAGCCCTGTGGCGGCCTCGAATTGGTCGTGGTCCTCGATCCAGCGGACCTGGAAGTAGGAGGAGAACGCGGTGAGCGCCAGCCGTCCCCCCGGTCTCAGCGCTCTGCCCAGCTCGGCCAGGACCGCTTCGTCGGGGTCCGGGGGCGGTGGGGGCCGGGTGGGGTCGTCCAGGGCGGTGTTGCGGGAGAGACCGAAGGCTCCCTGGCAGAGGGAGATCACCGCGTCGAATCCGCTCCGCACCGGAAGGGCCCGGGCGTCGGCCTGCACGAAGTGCGCCCCGGGAGGCGAATCAGCGGTGGCGAGGCTCACGAAGCGCCAGGAGATGTCGACTCCGACCACCGAGGCTCCTTCTTGGGCCAGCCGGCAGCTGTGGCGTCCAGGCCCGCAGCCCACGTCGAGGACCCGGGCACCCTCATTGAGCGCGAGCAGATCCCACAGGGCCGCGACCTCCTGGCGGGTACCACGGGTGAAGGAATACCGCAGGTAGGCGGCGCCGAGGTGGTCGGCGACATCCTCGAACCAGTGGGGGGACCTGCTCAGAACCTCGATCCCTCGCAGACCCACTCGGGCGGGAAGACCGACCAGTGCTTGGGGGCGCTCTCGTCACCGTTGCCGCAGTCGTCGACGGTCATGATGGCGATGGAAGCCGAGACCACGGCGTAGACCATGGCCCCGACCATGATCAGGAACCAGAGGCGTCGCCGCAGTGATGCCTTCGTGCCTATGTCCACAGCAGGCGCCCTGCCTCTCAATGACTCGGACGACCCAGGGCGGGCCCCGGCGCCCCCGAATGGTAGATCGTCCCGGCCTCGGTGGCGTGCACGACAGGTGAGGACCCGCACATCAGAGAGCACATCGGGCCTCCGATGTGCTGGGTATCGCCAAGGGCGCCCGAGGTTGCTAGCCTGCTGCCCCGGCGTTGCGCGCCCCGCGCCGCCTCGGCCTGGGTCAACGGCCCTGACCGACATCCACCGAGAAAGCCCATCCGACGTTGTCCCAGCAGGCCAGTCCACTCTCCGATTCCGAAGCCGCCGTGCTCCCCGCACCCGCCGATGAGGGTTACACCCCCCGCCAGGTCGTCGAGGACGACCTCGGGGCTCTCTCGCTCGAGGAGGCCTACGCCGCCAGCATGGTGGACGTCGACGACGGTCAGATCGTCGAGGGGACGGTGGTCAAGGTCGACAAGGACGAGGTTCTGCTCGATATCGGGTACAAGTCAGAGGGTGTGATCCCCGCACGCGAGCTGTCGATCCGCAACGACGTCGATCCCGGCGAGGTGGTTTCTCTGGGGGACAAGATCGAGGCCCTCGTGCTCCAGAAGGAGGACAAGGAGGGCCGGCTCCTGCTCTCCAAGAAGCGTGCCCAGTACGAGCGTGCGTGGGGCGACATCGAACGCAAGAAGGAGGAGGACGGCGTCGTCTCGGGCCCGGTCATCGAAGTCGTCAAGGGTGGCCTGATCGTCGACATCGGCCTGAGGGGCTTCCTCCCGGCCTCTCTCGTGGAGCTGCGCCGGGTCCGTGACCTCCAGCCCTATGTGGGCCGGGTCCTGGACGCCAAGATCATCGAGCTGGACAAGAACCGCAACAACGTCGTGCTCTCGCGCCGGGCCTGGCTCGAGGAGACGCAACGCGAGCAGCGCGAGGACTTCCTCGTCAACCTCCGCCCGGGCGAGGTGCGCAAAGGGGTGGTGTCCTCGGTGGTCAACTTCGGCGCCTTCGTGGACCTGGGCGGCATGGACGGCCTGGTCCACGTGTCCGAGCTGTCCTGGAAGCACGTCGACCACCCGGGCTCGGTGGTGCAGGTCGGTGACGAGATCGAGGTGCAGGTGCTCGAGGTCGACCATGACCGTGAGCGCATCTCCTTGTCATTGAAGGCCACGCAGCAGGATCCCTGGCAGGAGTTCGCCGGCAACCACAGGGTGGGTGAGCTCGTATACGGCCGTGTCACCAAGCTGGTGCCCTTCGGGGCCTTCATCCAGGTGGGGGACGGCATCGAAGGCCTCGTGCACATCTCGGAGATGTCAGCCCACCACGTGGATCTGCCCGAGCAGGTGGTCACTCCCGGCGAGGAGCTGTGGGTCAAGATCATCGATCTCGACCTCCAGCGGCGGCGCATCAGCCTCTCCATCAAGCAGGCGGCCGAGGGTGGGGTCGTGGCAGCCGAGTACCAGGAGCACTTCGGCGAGCACGCCTACGACGACGAGGGGAACTACATCGGGCCATCTTTCGACGACGATGCCTACGAGGCCGCGTGGTCGGAACTGGATGCCGAGGCGGCGGCGCAGGCAGCAGCCGGCACCGACAGCTCGGGCCGGGACACGCCGGCGGACAGGACAGGGGAGGAGACGGGGGACGAGTCGAAGGTATCGGGCGACGACTGAGGGGACTCCTGCCGCAGGACCGTGCACGACAGTTCACGGCGCGAGCGCGGTCGGCCACCCGCAGTGGTCTCGCGAGGAACAGCAACATCTGCGATGATGTGCTGAGATGATGTGTCAGCCAATCCGGTAGGCGGTGGGCCCGGTCCCATCGCATGGTGAGGAATGAGGTTCGTGTGAGCTCTCGGAGAACACTGATCTTGCTGGTAGCGGTGGGGCTCGGCCTCCTGGCCGCCTTCTTCCTGTTCACCTACGTGAACGGGATCGAAGACGATGTCCGCAGCGACATCCAGGCAGTGAGGGTACTGAAGGCCGTGGAGCCCATCCCGCAGGGGACGCGGGGCGACGAAGCGGTCGAGCAGAGCCTGGTGGCCACGGGCGAGATCGCCCGGGAGTTCCAGCCCGACGGGGCCATCACCTCCACCGACGCCATCGCCGGCCGGGTGGCGGTGTTCGACATCCCCCAGAACCTGCCCATCACCCAGGACATGTTCGTCAGCGAGTCCGAGACCACTGTCTCCTTCCGGCGCCGCCTGGAGAACGACGACTGGGTCACCGCCACCATCTCGGTCGACCAGGTCTCCGGTGTCGCAGGGTTGGTCCAACCCGGCGACGAGGTGAACCTGATGGTCGCGGTCGAGGTGGAGAACGCCGAAGAAGCTCTCGAGACAGCGGCCCCCACCGATCCGGAGGCCATCTTCTGGGTTGCGGACAAGCGCTACGAGATGCTCTACCACACGGTGCCCGTGCTGGCCGTCGGCCAGACCGCAGCGCTGCTGCCCGGTGAACAGCGGGCCGAAGATGCAGAGCAGACCGATGCCGGCCTGATCACCTTCGCGGTGCCGGTCGAAGCGGCTCGGCTGATCGCGACCGCGCAGGCCGATGCCAGCCTGTACCTGTCCCTCACCCCGCTCAACTACGAGCCGGCGCCCCTCGACCAACTCCCTCTCATCATCGAGACCCTTCCGGGCCAGAACGCCGAGGAGCTCACCCCCTGCGGACCCGATGGGTGCGGGGCCGAGGAATGAGCTTTGGCAACCCACCGGGAGGGGGAGGCGAGGTCGCCGTCGCAGTCGTAGACGCCGACCAGACCACCCGTAGCCGGTTGGCCATGCAACTCGGCCAGGGGGCCACGCCCTTCGCCGCCATCGACGAGCTCGGTGCGAAGCTCACCGGCGCCCCGGTGGTCGTCGTGCTGGGCCCCACCTACCAGGATCCCTCGGCTCTGGGGCGGGTCGAGAAGCTCCTGATGGAGCACCGCGAGGTGGGGGCCATCCTGGTCACCACCGAGCTGACCACAGAACTGCTGCAGCAGTCGCTGCGGTCTGGCGTCAAAGACGTCCTGGCCGCGCCCGTCGACACCGGGCAGTTCCTCGAAGCGGTGCGGCGGGTCGCCGAGGGCCTCCAGGCTGCCCCTCTGGTGCCCGCAGTCCCCTCCGCAGACGCCCCCGAGGTGGACGGCGAGTTGGGGCGTATCATCACCGTCTTCTCCACCAAGGGCGGGGCCGGCAAGTCGGTCATCTCCTCGAATCTGGCGGTGCTGCTGTCGCAGCGATCGGAGAAGCCGGTGGTGCTGGTGGACGCCGACCTCCAGTTCGGTGACATCGCGGTGATGCTGAAGCTGGCTCCCCAGCACACCATCGTCGATGCCGTCGAGCGCGCTCGACCGGCTCGACCCCGGAATGCTCCAGAGCCTCCTGGTGGAGCACGAGCCCTCGGGCCTGCTGGTGCTCCCCGCCCCGCTCGAACCCGCGTTCGCGGACCAGATCGGCGCTGCGGAGATGGTCCGTATCGTCGAGGTCCTGCGCACGTTCTGCTCCTTCGTGGTCATCGACACGCCGGCCTACTTCAACGACGTCGTGCTCGGGTTGATCGAGATCAGCGATGACGTGCTGCTGGTGGCGGGAATGGACATTCCCAACATCAAGAACGTCAAGATCGGCCTCCAGACCCTGCGTCTCTTGAACACGCCGATGGAGAAGTTGCGCTTGGTGCTCAACCGGGCCAACTCGAAGGTCAAGCTCGACGTCGGTGAGGTCGAACGAACTCTCCAGGTGCAGGCCGACTCCCTCATCCCGAGCGATGTGGTCGTTCCGCAGGCTGTGAACAAGGGGGCGCCCGTAGTGCTGAGTGCGCCGCGGGCCGGCGTCACCCGTGCACTGGAACAGCTGGCCGACCTGTTCGCACCGGTCGGCGACGCGCGGAAGCGTCGCCGGTAGGCATACCATCCACAGATCGAGAAAGGGGAACGAGCTGATCGAGTGGCCGGACAACGGGGGGAAGGTGCGGCAGGGGTCCGCGCCGGCCAGCTCGCTCCGGTGGTTGTGCTCGTATCCCTGGCAAGGTCGTTGCCTACCCCGGGCCGGCCGAGGACACTGAGGAGAAGGACGGGTGTCGCTCTACAAGCGCCTCCACGATGTGCAGCAGGTGGCCCCTTCGGGCCCCAAGCGCCGCGACCCGGTGCTGGACGAGCTGCGCCAGAAGATCCACCACCATCTCATCGAAGAGCTGGGTCCGATCCTCTACGACAAGCGCCTGTCCGAAGAGGATCTCCGTCGCCGGGTCCATGATCAGCTGCATGCGGCCCTGGCCCAGGAGCGTGCACCGCTCTCCGCCGCCGACAAGGCCCAGCTCATCCAGGACGTCTCCGACGACATCCTCGGCTACGGACCCATCGACAAGCTGATCAAGGACGAAGACGTCACCGAGGTGATGGTGAACGGCCCTCACTCGGTCTACGTGGAGAGGTCCGGCCGCATCGAGAAGGACGAGGCCACCTTCGTCGACGAAACGCACCTTCGCCGCATCATCGACAAGATCGTGGGCGAGATCGGTCGCCGCATCGACGAGTCCCAACCGCTGTGCGACGCCCGCTTGCCCGACGGCTCCCGGGTGAACGCAGTCATCGCACCTGTGGCCATCGAAGGTCCCTTCCTGACCATCCGGAAGTTCTCACGAGATCCGCTCCAGGTCGACGACCTGATCCGCTTCGGCACCCTCAACGCCCACTCGGCACGATTCCTCCAGGCCTGCATCGTCGGCAAGCTCAACGTGATCGTCTCCGGGGGTACCGGTACCGGCAAGACAACGACGCTCAACGTGCTCTCGTCGTTCATCCCCACTGACGAACGCATCGTCACGGTGGAGGACGCCAAGGAACTGCAACTCCACCAGGACCACGTGCTCGCTCTGGAGGCCAGGCCTCCCAACATCGAGGGGCGAGGTGAGATCACCATCCGCGACCTGGTCAAGAACACGCTGCGGATGCGCCCGGACCGCATCGTGGTGGGGGAGTGTCGTTCGGGGGAGGCGCTGGACATGCTCCAGGCCATGAACACCGGCCACGACGGCTCACTGACCACGGTGCACTCCAACAGCCCCCGCGACACCCTGTCCCGAATCGAGACGATGGTGCTGATGGCCGGCTTCGACCTGCCGATCCGGGCCATCCGTGAGCAGATGGCATCGGCCATCGACCTCGTGGTGCAGCTCAGCCGCCTCCGCGACGGAACCCGCCGCATCACCCACATCACAGAGGTGCAGGGCATGGAAGGCGACGTCATCACCCTCCAGGACATCTTCCTCTTCGACTTCGGCATGGGTATCGACGAGCACGGGCGTTTCAAGGGCCACCTCAAGGCCACAGGTGTCCGGCCCAAGTTCGCCGAGAAGCTGGCCGATCTGGGCATCCGACTCGGCCAGGAGGTCTTCGCGCCCGAACCCTTCGCCCGCAAGGCGGTGGGGTCCCAGTGACGCACCGGATCGCCAAACGCACGCTCGCCGCTCTGGTGGCGGTTGCCGCTGCCCTGGCCGTCGTGCTCCCCGCGGAGGCCCAGGAAGACGCCCCCCTGGCGCCCACCCAGGTCCGCGCCGTCAACTCCCGCAATCCGGCCGAACCCACCCTGCAACTGCTCACCACTGCCGATCCAGCGGGTCTGACCATGACCCAGAGCGGCGAAGAGGTGGACGTGGGTGAGATCGGGCCGGTGAACCTGACGAACATCGTCACCGTGGTCGACACCGGCGCTGACATGGAGAAGACGGGGGGTCTGGCTGCTGCCAAGGAGGGTCTCCAGGAGCTGAATGCAGCCTTGCGTGAGGATGATCGTCTGGGGATCGTGGTAGCCGGGGAAGCACCAGAGGTCGTCTCCGATCCGAGCAGGTCCCGGAACTCGCTGGGCGATGCCATCGGTGCGATCGGCCCCGATCCCGGGGGCGAATCAGCGTTGTGGGCATCGGTCCGCGCCGCCACCGATCTCGTGTCGGCAGAAGGGTCGGGGCAGGCGAACGTGTTGGTGCTCACCACCAACACCAATGTCAGCGATGTGGAGAGCGCCGCGGCTGCCGCCGACGTGGCTGTATCGGCAGGTGTGGGGATGTTCGTGGTGGGAATCGGCCAGGATTTCGAGGCCGGAGAACTGGACACCTTGGTCGACCGGACAGGTGGAGCGCTCAACAAGGTATCGGTGACTGACACGGCGGGCACCGTGGCCGAGGTGGGTTCACTGCTGACCGACCAGCAGTACACGGTGAGCTTCACTCCTGTGGTCACCGAAGCCAACGAGATCGCCGAGACGAGCCTCACCGTCGGCGACTCCACCCTGGACTTCGCCTATGTGACGGGCACCTTCGCCTCCGGTGCGTCGGATCTGGTGCCGTTCGAGACATCCAGCCCGAGCGGTGTCGCGGCGCTGCCCTTCCTCTCCGGGTCTACCGGACAACTCGTCCTGGCTGTGCTGGCCCTGGCTGCTGTGGCGGGCATCGTGTACTCCCTCGGGTTGATCTTCGGGCGAGACGAGAGCGCACTCACCAACGTGCTGTTGCCCTACAGCGAGGGCGCCGGAAGCGACGACTCGGACGACGAGGAGACCAGCTCGCTGGCTCGGACGGCGCTTCTCCAGCGGGCTGTGTCGCTCACCGAACAGGTGGCCGAGAGCCAGGGCTACCTGAGTCGCACCGAATCTGCCCTGGAACGGGCCGATCTCCCCCTACGCGCGGCGGAGGCGCTGTTCTTCTACCTCTGCGTCGTCGCCCTGACAACCGTGGTCGGCCTGGTGCTTCTGCCCCCCATGGGCGCCTTGATCTTCGTCTTGGCTGCCGCCCTGGTTCCCCCCGCTGCCGTGAGCTTCGTGGCGGGGCGCCGCAAGTCGTCGTTCCAGAATCAGCTTCCCGACATGCTCTCTCTGCTTGCCGGAACCCTGCGCGCCGGGTACTCGCTGATGCAGGGAGTTGAGGCGGTCTCGCAAGAGGTCACCGAGCCCATGGGCAAGGAACTGCGCCGGGTGGTCACCGAGGCCCGCCTGGGCCGCCCCCTCGAGGAGTCCCTGGACGGCGTTGCCGAACGGATGGCCAGCGCTGACTTCGCCTGGGCCGTGATGGCAATCCGGATCCAGCGGGAGGTGGGCGGCAACCTGTCGGAGCTCCTGCTGACCGTGGCCGAGACCATGGTGCAGCGCGAGCGGCTCCGCCGTGACATCAACTCTCTGACGGCGGAGGGAAGGATGAGCGCCATAGTGCTCGTCCTCTTGCCGATTGGCCTGGGCGCCTTCATGTACATTGCCAACCCCGAATACATGGACTCGCTGTTCACGACAACCTTGGGCAACATCCTGCTGGCGCTGGCCATCGTGGCCATGGGTGTGGGCATGGCGTGGATGCGCTCCATCATCAAGATCGAGGTCTGAGGAAGATGGACTCCGAACTGCTCGTCATCCTTGCGGGCCTAGGTGGGGCCGTCGGCCTGCTCATCTTCACCGTGCTCTCACAGGTGGACGAGCGCAACACGGTGCGCGACTCGCTGCGCCAACTCGAGGGTTACGAGGTAGAGAACGTCCGCGACCAGGAGCTGCTCGCTCCGCTCAGCGAACGGGCGCTGGCTCCGGTCCTGGGTGGTCTCACCAATGTCGGTCGCCGCTTCACTCCCGTCGGCTACGTGGACCAGGTCCGCCAGAAGTTCATCTACGCGGGTCAGGGGTCGTCCGAGCAGGTCGACCGGTTCCTGGCGGTACGCGTGGTCACCGTGGCCCTCATACCCCTGGCTTTCTGGTTCGCCTACCTCTGGAACCCGGTAGACGTGGGGGGGATCCTCCAGCTGATGATGTTCGGTGTGCTGATCATGCTGCTGGTTCTCGGTCCGGATGCCTCCCTCAACCGCAAGGTCGAGGAGCGCCAGCAGGGGTTGCGCAAGCAGCTGCCCGACGTCCTGGATCTCCTCACCATCAGCGTCGAAGCCGGGCTGGGGTTCGAGCAGGCTCTGGACCGCACGATCGGCGCCGTCCCCGGCGCTCTAGCGGAGGAGTTCTCCCGAATGCTGGGTGAGGTCCGGGCCGGCTCCACCAGGGCCGACGCCATGCGCGCCCTCGAGCAGCGCAGCAATGTACCCGAGATCCGCTCGTTCGTGTTGGCCATCATCCAGGCAGACACCTTCGGCGTGTCCATCGGCCGGGTACTGCGGGCCCAAGCCGACGAGATGCGGGTCAAGCGCCGCCAGCTTGCCGAAGAAGAGGCGCAGAAGGCCCCTGTGAAGATGCTGATCCCGATGGTGTTCTGCATCTTCCCTGCGCTGTTCGTCGTCGTCATCGGCCCCGCGATCATCAACATCCAGGAGGCCTTCTGAGCGAGGGGCTCGCTGCTGGGCCCCGGGGTTGGTGGCATCTGCCGACGTCGGCGTCGGTGCTCGGTGCGGGCTTCGCGCTCTGGGGCGCGCGGATCGGTGCGCAGCCCTTCCATGACAACAGCTTCATCACCCACCTGTCCACAGGGAGGTTGATCCTGGAGGGCTCGTTCCCTCGCGAGGACATCTACTCCTTCACGGCCCAGGGTGAACCCTGGATCGTCCAGAGCTGGCTGGCGTCGGTTGTCTTCGCGGCCCTCGAGAGGGTGGGAGACTCGGCGACGATCCACGTAGCCACAGTGCTGCTCACCACCGCTCTGGCCACCATGACCTGGATGCTCACCCGACAGGCAGGGTCGTTGGTACCCCGGGTGGCCATAGCAGCGTTGGTGGTGGGGATCGGCACTACGACGTGGTCGGAGCGTCCCCTGCTGATCGGTCTCACGGCCCTGGGTATCGTCCTGCTTGCGGTCGAGGGGAGGGTGCCTGCCCCTGTCCTGGTGCCCGTGTTCTGGATATGGGCCAACGCCCACGGTTCCTTCCCCCTCGGGCTCGTGGTGATTGCGGCATTTCTGTTGGGTACCCGATTGGATGGCGGGGACACGACAACGGAGTGGCGCGCTTTGCGTTGGTCGCTCGGCGGAACAGCCTCGGCGGTGGTGAGCCCCCTTGGTCTCTCGGTGCTCACCTTCCCCGTCTCCCTCCTCGGCCGCTCGGAGGTCCTTGAAGACATCATCGAGTGGCAGTCCCCTGTCTTCACCGAAGGTACCGCGAGGCTCTTCCTCGTGCTGGTGGTGGCAAGCATCCTGGGGTTGGTCAGGAGACCTTCATATCGAAGCGCGATCCCGCTGGTCATATTCGTGGCGGCCGGGCTCTTGGCCGCTCGGAACATGACCGTGGCTGCCTTGGTCCTTACTCCGGGACTGGCCTCGAGTCTGGCTGGTGTGGGCTCGCTGGAGGGTGCGCGGCGGTCCGTCGCCGCCGGGGGCGCGGTCACGTTGGCGGGCCTTGCCGGCGTCCTGATGACCGCCTCGGTTGTGGCGGACTCCTCAGCTGCTTGGTCGTTCGATCTCTACCCGATGGATGCCCTGGCCTGGCTCGAAGAGAACGGCTTCCTCGATGACCGGCGGGAGCGGCTCCTGGCCCCCGACTACGTGGGAAACCTCAGGCACGGGTTGCAGGGGCCGGAGGCAAACGTGTTCATCGACGATCGCTACGACATGTATCCCATCGCTGTGGTGGACCGGTACCGCGGCTTCGTGCAGGCCGCACCCAGGTGGCACCAAGTGATCGACGAACTGGACATCAGCACGGTGCTGTGGCAGCGCCGAGAGCCCCTCGCGCAGGTCTTGGCCAACTCCGGCGTCTGGGTGACGGGATACCAGGATGGCACCTGGGTGGTGTTCACCCGGAGGAGCCCGAGTACGCGTTGAGTGTCGCACGAACGGGAGGGGGCACCCTGATGGGTACCCCCTCCCGTCCGAAAGACTGCCGACCCGAAGGCCCTAGGGTGGCCCGCAGCCACCTTCGAAGCACGATCCTTCGATCACGAGCTTGGAGCTCGTCTCACCGCCGAAGTAGGTGATCGCGGACATGCACACCAGCACGATGAGAGCCATCAGCATGGTGTACTCGATCAGGCCGGCACCCCGGTCGCTGACTCTGGCCTTTGTGAGGAGCCACACCGACAGAGCCTTGGATTGGATGGCAATGTAACTGCGCATCAGATACCCCCTCTTGACCCCCGGGCAGCGGAGGTCAGCCTGGTTCGGTCCCCAGGCCCGTCGAGCGGGCCTGGGGACCACGAGGGCTGAATCAGGCGGCGGCGATGCTGTCGCCGACGGTCTCGAACTTCGAGGAGGCCGTCTGGCCGAGGAAGGTGATGGCGATGATGCACACGACTGCGATCAGGGCCACGAGGAGCGCGTACTCCACGAGGGAGGCGCCCCGCTCGCTGTCGGTCTTGCTCTGCAGCCATGCGGTGAGGAACTGGTACGAGGTAAGCATTGGGTTGTCTCCCTTGTTCGAAATGACTGGATCGGTTGACCCAATCTGGATATTCAGTAGAGGGTATCGTCACACTTGCGCCTGGTCTCAATGGGTCAAATGCCCCATATCGGGCGATGCTGGGTGCCACCAGGGAAAACGAAGAAGGGAGCGGACCGAAGTCCGCTCCCTTCTTCAGGATCTGTAGCTGGAGTTCGCTCAGGCGGCGGCGATGCTGTCGCCGACGGTCTCGAACTTCGAGGAGGCCGTCTGGCCGAGGAAGGTGATGGCGATGATGCACACGACTGCGATCAGGGCCACGAGGAGCGCGTACTCCACGAGCGAGGCGCCCCGCTCGCTGTCGGTCTTGCTCTGCAGCCACGCCGTCAGGAACTGGTACGAGGTAAGCATTGGGTTGTCTCCCTTGTTTGTGGGTGCCGGCTCCGGCGGAGCCACCGGGCACGTCCCCGTGATTATCGAACGGGAACGGCCACAACTTAACGGAATTTGCGGATGAACGTGAGATCCTCTGGCGAAGACGAGTGGACCGGAGCAGTGATGATCTGGCCGCGTCAATCCAGGTGGACGATCCCCATGCGGACCGCCTGGAGCACCGCTTGGGTGCGGTCTCTCGCATCGAGCTTCTGGTAGATCGACGCCAGGTGGTTCTTCACGGTCTTCTGACTGATGAACAGGCGTTCGGCCACCTCGGGCGTGGAACACCCGTCGGCGATGAGCTGGAGGACCTCCTCCTCGCGCTTTGTCACCACGCGGGTGTCGTCGCTGGCACCTTCGTCGAGCTTGCGCACCTCGTTGAGCATCGATGCGGCCAGTTGGGGAGAGAGGACCGTCTCTCCCGACACGGCCATGCGAACCGCGGAGGCGATCTGCTCTGTGGAGCAGTCCTTCACCAGGTAGCCGCTGGCGCCGGCCCGGATGGCCGAGGCCAGTACGTCCTGGTCGGCGTGCATGGTCAGCATCACCACCTTGACCTCGGGGAGGGTGCTACGGATCTGCCGGCAGGCCTCCACCCCGTCCATCTCTGGCATGGTGACATCCATCAGGATGATGTCTGGTTGGAGCTCCTCGGCCATGCGGACGGCTTCGTCTCCGTCGCGCGCTTCGCCGACCACGTCGAACCCCTGGTCTGTCATGGAACGCCGCAGACCTTCGCGCAGCATGCGGTGGTCGTCTGCCAGCATCAGGCGGATGCTCACGCCAATCGTGCTCCTGGTCGGGTTTGGTTGTCCGGGTCGTTTCGGCCCGGCCGGGTCATGATAGGCCTCGGGACCCTCCAAGTGGCGATGCAGGGGGTGGGGACCGCGATCGAGAGGCCCACGGGTCAGTCGGACGCCAGCGAGCAGCGCACTGTGGTCCCCTTCCCCTCCTTCGAGGTGACCTCGAGGTGAGCTCCGATCCCAGAGGCGCCGCTCGCGCATCCCCAGGATCCCGTAGGAGTCGAGGCGGCCTGCCTTGCCGATGGGGAAACCCCGCCCGTTGTCGGCGATCACCAGTTCTGCCTCGTCGCCGGTGCAGCGCCAGGTGACCTGCACCTGGGTCGCCTGGGCGTGGCGCTCGGTGTTGGTGACGGCCTCCTGGGCGATGCGCCACATCTCGCGCTCCTGGAGGATGGGGAGCCGCTGGTCACGGTCGCAGGCCAGAAGCAACGCCATCCCGCTTCGTTCCTGGACCCGCAGTGCGAACGCCTCGAGCACATCCGCGATGCTGTCCGTCTCGGAAACGTCGGTACGCAGGTCGTACAGGGTGTCGCGGACCTCGCCGATGACACCCCGGATGTCGCCGCGCAGTTGTTCGAGGTCGGGGGCCACCTCGTCACCCCGCTCGTTCTTGCCCACGATGCGGTCTACCTCGAACGCGAGATAGGCGAGGGACTGACCGATGCGGTCGTGCAGGTCGCGCGGCGATCCGTGTGCGCTCCTCGTCGGCCCCGACCGTTCGTAGGCGGGCGAACCAGCGCGCGTTGTCAATGGCCAGTGCGACCGGTTCGACGAATCCCCTCATCAGCTCCACATCTCTGGGGGTGAAGGATCTGGTGTTCCGCGCTTCGATGGCCAGGAGTCCGATCATCGAGCCGCGGGCGGAGAGCACGGCGTACATGCCCGAGCCGGCCCGGCCCGACAGCCCGGGCCCATCGCCCTCGAGATCGTTGACGACTGCCACCCCCGAGGTCTGTATGGCACGCATGGCCGGAGTTGGAAGCTCGGCTTGAGGGATCCGGAGCGGCAGGCGGATCCCGTCACGGCGGAGCACCTCCCAGACTGGAATCGGTGTCGTCCACGACGAGGATGGCCACGACGTCGAAGTCGAACAGGCCTCGGAGGCGGCCGATCGTTGTGTCCAGTACGTCGCCCAGCTCGAGGGAGGCCGGCAGGGTCTGGGTGACCCTGTGGAGGCTGAACAGGAGGGCGTTGGCGTCGGCCAGCCGACCCAACCGGTCCAGGGCCAGGGAGTGTTGCCTGTCGGCCTCACCCGAGATGCGGCGGGCATAGCCGGCCACCAGGCCGACCAGGATCAGGGAGGCAGACCACTGTGCCGATAGGCGGGCAACCTCGGACTCGGCCTCGGTGCTGGTCAGGAAGGGGATGGACACAGCGAGGGCAGATACCACGGCGATGCGGATCGCGAAGCCGAAGCCTCGGGCGAAGCCGGCCAGGATGACGGCGTTCAGAAGGGAAAACACGAAGGGTGATTCCCAGTACCCGGTCACCGTCACCGCAAGGACGAGCGGGGTCACTTCGACGAGAACCGAAATGAGGCTGCGGAGGTCGGCGGTGTAGCGGATGGGTCGCCAGGTGCGGAACGCGGTGTAGGCGAGGATTCCCAGGGCCCATGCGGTCACCCGGCCGTCGCGCTGGGAGATGGCATCGGCCGCCAGGGCCAGCGATACGACCGTCGTCCCCCACCGGATGGCGAGGATCGCCGGCCGGAAGGCCTCGACCATGTCCACGCTGTGCCGCGCCGGGCTGGCGGAGCTCTTGACACCGTCGCTCACGTCCCCCAGTCTCAGAAGCCGGTTGCGCCAGGTCGCGTCGTCGGACGGCTCGCCTCTGGCGGCTTCCGGCCTGGGAGCCGTCGGCAGGCGTCGGGGGGCCCACTGCCACGCATCACCTCGCCCATCGGAGGATCCTTGCCGGTCTTGAGGCTGCCCGCCTCGGTGTGTGCCCATTCGGGAGTGTCCTGGCTCAGCCTGAAGATCGTACAGGTGTTTGTCTCCTGGTCTCGGTAGCATCAGCGTCGTGATGGTCGTCGGGCTCACCGGGGGTATCGGTGCGGGCAAGTCGTCGGTGTCCGAACGGTTGGTGACCCGCGGTGCGGTGGTGATCGATGCCGACGCCATCACCCGTGAGCTGCAAGAACCGGGGCAACCCGTGTTCGCCGCGATCGTGGAGCGCTTCGGAACAACGATGGTGGCCGCCGACGGGAGTCTCGATCGTCCCGCCCTGGCCGACATCGTCTTCTCGGATCCTCGGGCCAAGGCCGACCTCGAGGCCATCGTTCACCCCCAGGTGGGCCGGGTGATGGCTCAACGCATGGCCGAGCAAGAGGGCACCGACCACGTGGTGCTGTTGGACATCCCCCTGCTCGTCGAGGGTGGGCGCGGCGATCTGGCGGCGGTGATAGTGGTCGACGCCGACCCGGAAGTCGCCCTTGGGCGACTGGTAGAGCTGCGGGGCTTCCGGGAGGAGGATGCGCGCGCCCGAATGGCGAACCAGGTTTCACGGGAGGACCGCCTGGCGCGCGCCGACTACGTGGTGCACAACGACGGAGATCTGGCCGCGCTGGAACGCGAGGTGGACCGTTGCTGGGGCTGGCTCTGCCGGCTCAGGGACGCTGCCGAGACGTCGCGCCCGGGTGGGGGGGATCGACCGTGAGGCCTCTGAGGGTAGAGGCCCCCTACGAGCCCGCCGGCGACCAGCCTCGTGCCATCTCGGAGTTGGCCGCCGGCATCGAGGCCGGTGAGCAGTTCCAGACGCTGCTCGGCATCACGGGCAGCGGAAAGAGCGCCACCGTCGCCTGGACCATCGAGGCCGTTCAGCGGCCCACCCTGGTGCTCGCTCCCAACAAGTCCCTGGCTGCGCAGCTGGCCAACGAGTTCCGCGAGCTCTTCCCGGACAACGCCGTCGAGTACTTCGTCTCGTACTACGACTACTACCAGCCCGAGGCGTACATGCCGGCCAGCGACACCTACATCGAGAAGGACTCGTCGGTCAACGACGAGATCGACCGGCTGCGCCACTCCACCACCTCTTCGTTGCTCACCCGTCGGGACGTGATCGTCGTGGCGTCCGTCTCGTGCATCTACGGCATGGGCAGTCCCGAGGAGTATCGGAAGAAGACGCTGATCCTCGAACAGGGTGGCGTGCAAGACCAGCGCCAGATCCTGGGGCGGCTGGTGGACATGCAATACGAACGCAACGATCACAACCTGGTCCGGGGGAAGTTCCGTGTGCGCGGGGACACCATCGAGGTCCATCCCGCCTACCAGGAGACCGCTGTGCGGATCGAGCTGTTCGGCGACGAGGTCGAGCGGATCAGCGTGGTCGACCCGGTCACGGGGGAGCGGCTGTCGACCTTGGAAGCCTTGACCGTGTTCCCGGCCACCCACTACGTGACCGACGAGGAACGCCTGGCGGCCGCTGTCGGTCGTATCGAATCCGAGCTACAGGGCCAGCTGGCCCGGTTCGAATCCGAAGGCAAGCTCTTGGAGGCCCAGCGCCTGCGGATGCGTACCGAGTACGACCTGGAGATGCTCCAGGAGATGGGCTTCTGCAACGGTATCGAGAACTACTCGGCGCCCATCGACGGGCGTCAGGCCGGCGAGCCTCCCTTCACCCTGCTGGACTTCTTCCCCGACGACTACCTCTTGGTGGTCGACGAGTCCCACGTGACGGTCCCGCAGCTGCACGGCCAGTACGAGGGCGACCGTTCCCGCAAGGCGACCCTTGTCGAGCACGGGTTCCGGCTGCCGTCAGCCGCCGACAACCGCCCCCTGCGCTTCGAGGAGTTCGTCGAGCGGGTGAACCAGTGCGTATTCCTATCGGCCACACCCGGGGGCTACGAGCTGGAGCACTCCAGCCAGGTCGTCGAGCAGATCGTGCGTCCCACCGGCCTCGTCGATCCCGAGGTGGTCGTCAGGCCCACCAAGGGCCAGATCGACGACCTGATCGACCAGATCCGGGAGAAGGTCACCGCGGGAGGACGGGTCCTGGTCACGACGCTCACCAAGAAGATGGCCGAGGATCTGACCGACTACCTGCTGGAGAGTGGGCTGCGGGTCCGGTACCTGCACAGCGAGATCGACACCATCGACGCGAATCGAGATCCTGCGGGACCTGCGCCTGGGCGAGTTCGACGTCCTGGTGGGCATCAACCTGCTACGGGAAGGCCTGGACCTCCCCGAGGTGTCCCTGGTGGCCATCCTGGACGCCGACAAGGAGGGCTTCCTTCGCAGCGAGACCTCTCTCATCCAGATCATCGGTCGCGCCGCCCGCAACGTGGAAGGGCAGGTCGTCATGTACGCCGACGAGGTGACCGACTCGATGCAGCGGGCCATCAGCGAGACCAACAGGCGCCGGGGGCTTCAGCGGGCTCACAACCGTGAGCACGGCATCAACCCCACCACAGTTCGCAAGGCCGTGTCCGACATCCTGTCCTACCTGCGCCCTGAACAGCGGGCCGCTCCCGTTCCGGGTCGTGTGCCCAAGGTGCGTCGCGGCCACGGCCACGACGACCTGGCCGACCTCCCTCAAGATGAGCTGATCCGGCTGATCCAGGTGCTCGAGGAGGAGATGCACGAGGCATCAGCGGACCTCCGCTTCGAGTACGCGGCACAGCTCCGTGACGAGATCAAGGCGTTGCGCCGTGATCTGCGCGACGCAGTGACGACGAACTGACCTCGCTCCGAACGGCCTTCCAGGTCAACCGCGTGATCCATGCACCGAGCACAAGGTGCAGGAGCCACCCCCAAGGCCCCAGCGCCACGGTGAAGACCGTGGGAGTGAGCCCCGTGTGCCACAGGTTGCGAAGCAGGGCGGCGATCACGTTGGCGTCGCCGTGGACCAGGGTCTGGGTCACGAGGGCCAGGGTCATGAGTGCAGCACCGATGATGACGTGTAGGGAGGTCGACATGGCACGACCTGCAGCTGCGACGGGGACGACGAGGAAGGGCAGCGCGCTCACCATGTAGCGGGGACCGGGCAGGGCGCCCCCCCAGGGGTTAACCCAACTGGCCTGGAGCCAGAGGAACAGGCCGAAGAGCACCAGGGCCGTCACGGCCTCCTGGCGGGTCGCCTCCGATCCCTGCCGGGCGAGTCGTAGGGCGAACCAGGTACCCACGAGGACGATCGGGGTGTAGATGAGGCCGCGGCTGCCCAACAGGACCTCGATCACCGCCGTGGGTTCGGGCCACCAGTCCGCTGGGAGTTGTGCCAAGCCGGGACTTGCGGTCTTCTCCTGGTAGGAGGTCCTGAAGGGGTGGCCGAAGGCGACGGACTGGTACCACAGGAGCAGTCCCAGGGACGGGGCCACACCGATCACGAACAGGACGAGCTCACGCCAGCGAGATCGGCTGAGCAGCCAGCCACCGGCGACCGCGGCTATGAGGCCGACCGGATACTCCACCGCGATGCCCCCGCCCATGAGCATCCCGGCGATCAGGGGACGGCTCCAACCCGCTCGGGGAGGTGAGAGGAGCGTCCAGGCGCCGAAGGCCAGCGTCGCCGCCAGCACATGCCCGTGGAGGTCGCTGATGAGTGGGAGGAGGAGGGTGGCGAACACCAGAGAGAGGCTGGCGACCGCCGCTCGGTCCGGGTACCAGCGACGGGCATGTCCGTAGAGCAGGGCGGCCAGGATCGCTCCCGGGAGGACCGAGGACCAGAGCGTCACCCACCACACGCCGAGGTTGCCCTCTGCACGCAGCACTGTGGCTGGCTCAGCCCCCACGGCGCACGCCAGCACGTAGAAGGGTACGGCCGCGAAGGGCTGCCCGGGCGCCTTGTCGGAGAGGATGTGTCCTTCGCGCTCCACCCGGTCGATACCCAGGGCCTGCTCGTAGTCGTCGAGCAGGATCGTGTGGTCGTCGTAGATCGCCGCAGTGAGCGCATAACGCGCCGCAGTCTGTGCGTTGTAGGTCTGGATGAAGGGGCCGACAAGGATCAGCACCAGGCCCATCAACAGGAGCGCGGTTCGACGTTGACGGTCCGGGCCCGAGGTGATGGCGGGACGACCGCTTCGGTTGTGAGGGTCGGGCCCGGTGGGTCGATGGAGGCGTAGCAGCAAGCCCGCCAGGACGGCGCCGGGGAGCACTCCAGCCGCCCAGGCCAGCCACCCGTCGTCGACGCCGGTCACGGCACGTGCTCGACCGTGGGATGTGACCCCGGAGCGTGGTTCCGGTCATGTCGGATTGAGTCCCGGAGGAACCAGAGCGCTACCAGGAGCAGCATGATCGAAACCGTCAATCCGACGACATCGCTCGTGACCACGCCGAAGATGGTGGGGGACATTCCGTAGTTGGTGAGGTTCTGGAGGTGGCCGGTGACCAGGCCTGCGGGGTCGTAGATGTAGTGAAGGGTGATGGTGGCCAACCCCATCGTGACTCCTCCCAGAATCGCTGCGACAACCCCGAGGGGTCGCCGCCAGACCGCTGCAAGCGGGACGGCCAGGAAGGGCAGGGCAGGGATCATGTAACGGGGCCCGGGGGTGGCTCCACCCCAGGGGTTGACCCAGGCGGCCTGGAGGGCCCAGTAGCCCACGAACACGGCGGCCGACACGGCAGCCTCTTGGCGGAGATCTGGCCGGCGCCGCCACATGGGAACCAACCCAGCCACCCCCAACAGGACAATCGGGGTGTACACGAGGCCGCGCGTGCCGAAGAGGATGGTGATCGCCTGCCCAACATCGGGTGGTGGTGTCAGCTGGTCGAATGACTTCGTGCTGTAGGAAGTGGAGAAGGGGTGCCCGAAGAGCGCCATGTGGTAGCTGGCCAGCGCCACCGCGGTCGGGAGCATCCCCAGGACGAAGTCCCCGGCACGGCGGAGTTCTCTGGTCGCGAGGAGTCCGAGTATCACGACCAGGGTGTAGATGGCAGCGGAGTACTCGACGCTCACGGCCAGTCCGGCCAGGATTCCGGCCACGAGTGCCTCACGGCGCGCCGGACGTAGTCCTCCCAGCTGGTGCCACGACCCGAAGCAGAGCAGGGCCGCGGCAACGTGTCCGTAGAGTCGGGTCCCGAAGGGGAGCAGCAGGGTCGAGAACGACATGGCCAGTGCCACGGGTACGCCCCGACCGGGGAAGTGGCGTTCCACGTGGTGGTACATCAAGGCGCACAGCAGGGCGGCAGGTATCACAGCGCTGAAGAGCCCGATCCACCATGCACCCAGGTGGTATTCGGCGACGAAGGGCTCTTGGGTGCAGCAGTCGGTAGCGCGGTACTCGACGGTGTCGGCGAAGCCGGCGGCGTCGGCAATCCAGAAGAACGGGACTGCTGCCATCGGTTGCCCGGGTGCCTTGTCGCCGTAGGTGTGTCCGTCGACCGACGCCCGGTCCCGTTCGTAGAGGGAATCGGCTCGGTCCGTGATCTCGAAGGTGCCGTGCTCGGCCAGGCTGGCCGTTGTGGCGAACCTGGCTCGGGGCTGGGCGGTGAACATCTGGACCCAGGGGACCAGCGCGGCCATGCCGACGAGGAAGAGCGCGGTCGCCACTCGACGGGTCCCTCCGGCGATCTCCGGGTTGGGGGAAGTACTCACGGTTCAGCAGCCTCGACTGCGACCTGGTGCTCGCGGAAGACCCGCGCCGCGTGAGCGGCTGCCAGCGAGAGGACGATCAGGTAGGTAGCCAGCCCGATCCAACGGCCCAGGACTGTCTCGTAGATGGTCGGAGCCATCCCGAAGTCGCGGAGGTTGCTCAGGTGAGAGGTGATGAGAGCTCCGCCGCTGGGTACCAGGCTCACGGTGACCAACGGCAGCACCATGGAGATGGCTCCGAGGGAGCAGGCCAGGGCGCCGAGCCGTCGGTGCCAGCCTGCAGCCAGGGGTAGGGCCAGGAACGGCAGGGCAGGGATCATGTAGCGGGGCCCGGGCATCTCACCGCCCCACGGGTTCACCCAGGAGGACTGGAGCAGGAGGTGGCCCGCGAAGATCCCGGCGGCCACGAGGGCTTCTTGTCTGTGGCGGCCACCCTTCCGGGCGAGGACCACAATCCCCCAGAGGGCCAGGAACACCACCGGGGTGAAGATGAACCCACGGCTACCGAACAGCACTTCTACCAGGTGGCGTGGGGGGAACACGAGGTGATCCTGGTCCTTGACCCCATAGGACAACTGCCAGGGACGACCGAACAAGAACTGGTGGTACCAGGCCAGGAGCACGGCCACCGGCACTGCGGCCAGGCAGAACCTGAAGAGGTCCTTGGTGCGGCGGTTCACGACCAGGTGGGTCACCAGGACGAGTACGACGATTCCCGTGGCGTAGTCCGTGGAAACAGCGACCGAAGCCAGGAAGCCGGCCCAAGCTGGGTGAGGGGCACGGGTGTCCAAGGGTTCGAGGAGCTGCCACGAGAGGTAGACCAGGGTGGCCGCCAGTAGGTGGCTGTACAGCTCACTGCCGAAGGTCAACAGGATGGTGGAACCCGTCAAGGCCAGAGAGGCTGTCAGGGCCCGCCTCGGGTACCAGGCGCGAGTCCGCAGGAACATGGTGGCTGCGAGCACCCCGGCCGGCACGGCAGCAAACCAGAAGCCGAGCCACCATGCACCCAGGTGGTAGAGGGCGGGATAGTCGTCGCGCTCGCCGTAGGTGCTGGATCGGACCTCGCGGCTGTCGGCGAACTCCAACCGATCAGCCAGCCAGTACAAGGGCACGGCAGCCACTGGCTGCCCGGGAGCCTTGTCCGAGTACACGTGACCGTCGATCTCGACGCGATCCACACCCAACTGGTCACGGTAGGCGTCGAGGCTGAAGGTGCCCTGCTCCACGAGTGCGCGGGTCATGAGGACGCGGGACCGGTGCTGAGCGTTGTACAGCTCCAGCCAGGGACCGATCGCCACCACGGCCAGGAGTCCCAACGCCGAGCGCGGTGCGGCGTACCAGTGCATGGTCAGGTCCGGTACCCGCCGGGTCCCTCACGTCCCTGGCTCGTGGCTCGTGGACGTCATGGCCGCAACGTAGCCTCCGGACCCCTCGAAGTCGGTGTGAGGGAACACGCGTTCGTAGCACTGGGCCCCGGTAGGCTGGCTCCGTGCACGACCAGATCGTCATCCGGGGCGCACGTGAGCACAACCTCTGTGACGTCTCCCTGACCCTGCCTCGCGACCGCCTGATCGTCTTCACTGGCCTGTCAGGCTCGGGCAAGTCCTCTCTGGCCTTCGACACGATCTTCGCCGAGGGTCAGCGCCGCTACGTCGAGTCGCTGTCTGCCTACGCCCGCCAGTTCCTGGGACAGGTCGACAAGCCCGACGTCGACTTCATCGAGGGTCTCTCACCGGCGATCTCCATCGACCAGAAGAGCTCCTCTCGCAACCCCCGGTCCACGGTGGGCACGGTCACCGAGATCTACGACTACCTCCGGCTGCTCTTCGCCAGGGTGGGTGTTCCCCACTGCCCCGAGGACGGAGCCGCCATAACCCGCCAGACCCCCCAGCAGATCGTCGACCGTGTGCTGGGGTTGGACGAGGGCACCCGCCTGCAGGTGTTGGCCCCGGTTGTCCGGGGCCGCAAGGGCACCTACGAGACCCTCCTGTCCGACCTGGCCCGGCAGGGCTTCGCCCGGGCCTACGTCGACGGCGACCTCCACGAGCTGACCGATGCCACCGATCTGGCACGCTACGAGCAGCACACCATCGAGGTGGTGGTCGATCGCCTGGTGCTGCGCCCGGGCATCGAGCGCCGGCTCACCGACTCTCTCGAGGCGGCGCTGGAGCTGGCCGAGGGGGTCGCCGAGATCGAGTTGGTGGACACGGAGGGCAACGTCGAAGGTGAGCGCCTCACCTTCTCCCAACACTTCGTGTGCCCCACCTGTGGCCGCAGCTACGAAGAGCTGGCACCCCGCAACTTCTCGTTCAACTCGCCCTACGGCGCCTGCGAGGCCTGCGGTGGGTTGGGCACCACCTTCGAGGTGGACCCCGAACTGGTGGTGCCCGACGCGGATCGTTCCATCGACGAGGGCGCCATCGCTCCCTGGTCCTCGGGGCACTCCCAGTACTTCAAGCGTCTCGTCGAGGCCGTCTGCAACGACCATGACATCGACCGTGACCTCCCCTGGGGGGCTCTCGGCAAGCGGGCCCAGAAGACCCTCCTGGAGGGGACGGGCGACAAGCGGCTGGAGGTGCGATTCAAGAACCGCTACGGGCGCACCCGCGTCTACCACGCCCGCTACGAAGGGGTCCTGCCCTACCTGCGCCGCCGCCATGCCGAGGCCGAATCGGACCGCGCCCGCGAGATCATCGAGGGCTACATCCGCGAGGTTCACTGCCTTTCGTGTTCGGGAGCCCGCCTCAAGCCCTTCTCGCTGGCCGTCACCGTCGCCGACCGCACCATCCACGAGCTGTGCACGATGTCGATCGGCGAAGCGGCCTCGGTGCTGTCCGACCTAGAGCTCTCCGAGCGCGACCGGCTCATCGCAGAGCGGGTGATCCGTGAGGTCAACGCCCGGCTGGCCTTCCTGCGCGACGTGGGCCTCGACTACCTCAGCCTGGCCCGCTCGGCCGCCACCCTGGCCGGAGGCGAAGCCCAGCGCATCCGGCTGGCCTCCCAGATCGGCAGCGGTCTGGTGGGCGTGCTCTACGTGCTGGACGAACCCTCCGTGGGCCTGCACCAGCGCGACAACCATCGCCTACTCGAGACGCTCCTGCGCCTGCGCGACCTGGGCAACACCGTGCTGGTGGTAGAGCACGACGAGGACACCATCCGCGCCGCTGACCATGTGGTCGACATCGGTCCAGGCGCAGGCGAGCACGGCGGCCGGATAGTGCACTCGGGAACGGTGAAGGGGCTGTTGCGCAAGAGGGAGTCGCTCACGGGGAGGTACCTGGCGGGGAAGCGCAAGATCCCGGTTCCCGAACGACGTCGTGAGCCCGGCGAGGAATGGCTGACGGTGCTGGGGGCCCGCGAGCACAACCTGGCCGACATCGACGTTTCGTTCCCTCTGGGCTGCTTCGTGGCGGTGACCGGTGTGTCGGGTTCGGGCAAGTCCACCCTGGTCAACGACATCCTGTTCCACGCCCTCATGCAGCGTGTGTACGGGTCGCGCACCCCGCCCGGCCGTCACAAGGGGGTGACGGGTGTCGAGTTGGTGGACAAGGTCATCAACATCGATCAGTCACCGATCGGACGCACCCCCCGTTCCAATCCCGCCACCTACACGGGGGTGTTCGACCACATCCGCAAGTTGTTCGCCCAGACCCAGGAGGCAAGGGTCCGTGGGTACCAGCCGGGCCGGTTCTCCTTCAACGTCAAGGGCGGTCGCTGCGAGGCCTGTTCGGGGGACGGCACGATCAAGATCGAGATGCACTTCCTTCCCGACGTGTACGTGCCCTGCGAGGTGTGCAAGGGCGCCCGCTACAACCGCGACACCCTCGACATCACCTTCAAGGCCAAGAACATCTCCGACGTGCTGGATCTGCCCTGTGAGGACGCGCTCGAGTTCTTCGCAGCCCAGCCGGCCATCGCGCGACACCTTCAGACGATCGTCGACGTGGGGCTGGGCTATGTGCGCCTGGGGCAGCCCGCCCCCACCCTGTCGGGGGGCGAGGCCCAGCGGGTCAAGTTGGCCAGCGAGCTGTCCAAGCGGCCCACCGGCCACACGCTCTACATCCTCGACGAGCCCACCACGGGCCTGCACTTCGAGGATGTCAGCCGTCTCCTGGGCGTGCTGGGTCGTCTGGTCGACCACGGCAACACGGTGGTGGTGATCGAACACAACCTCGACGTGATCAAGACCGCCGACTGGATCATCGATCTGGGACCCGAAGGTGGTTCCGGCGGGGGAACTGTGATCGTCGAAGGGCCTCCCGAGCAGGTGGCCGCTCATTCCAAGAGCCACACCGGTCGCTTCCTGGGGCCTCTCCTGGGCACGGGTGGCAACCGGGGGGCTGCCTAGCCTGGGCTTGTGGTCCAACGTCCCCCTGCCGGCACCATCCCCGACGCGCCGGGGTCGTACCAGTTCCTCGACGGCGAAGGTCGGATCATCTACGTCGGCAAGGCAAAGAGCCTGCGTTCCCGCCTCGCCAACTACTTCCAGGCCCAGGCGTCCCTGCCGGCCCGCACCGCCCAGATGGTGGCTGCGGCGGCCAGCGTCGAGTGGATCGAGGTTGCCACCGACGTCGAGGCTCTCCTGCTCGAGAACGAGTTGATCAAGCGCCATCAGCCCCGTTTCAACGTTCGCCTGCGTGACGACAAGAGTTACCCGTTCCTGGCGCTGACAGTGGGAGACGAGTGGCCCCGGGCGGTGGTGATGCGAGGTCGGCGTCGCAAGGGCATCCGCTACTTCGGACCCTACGGTCACGCCTACGCCATTCGTCAGACCCTCGACCTGTTGTTGCGCACCTTCCCGATCCGGACCTGCTCGGACGCCAAGCTGGCTCGTCACCAGCGCCAGGGCAGGCCCTGCCTGCTGTTCCACATCGAGAAGTGCGCCGGACCCTGTGTGGGCGAGATCGACCAAGGCGCCTACGGGGAGCTCGTGGCGCAGCTGTCAGCGTTTCTCGAGGGTGACACCGACGAGGTGGTGGCGCGCCTGGAGGAGGAGATGGGCCGGGCGGCGGGGGCCCTGGAGTACGAGCGGGCCGCGCGGATCCGTGACCGGCTGGGGGCGGTCCAGAAGGCCATCGAGACCCAGCAGGTGGTGGCCCTGCACAACGAGGATTTCGACGTGGTGGGCTGGGCCCAGGACGGGTTGGAGATCCTGGTACAGGTGTTCTTCGTCCGCAACGGTCGTATGGTCGGGCGCACCGGCCTGGTGTTGGAGAAGACAGAGGATCTCAGCGAAGGCGAGTACCTGGATCGGGTGCTGGCGGGGCTCTACGGCCAGGAGCTGCCATTCGGGGTCCCCAAGGTCGTCCTGGTGCCGGTGGCGTCTGCCGACACCGAGTTGCACGAGGGATGGCTGGCAGGAGTCAGGGCGTCGCGTGTGACGATCCGTGTTCCCAAGCGGGGCGACAAGCGCCGCCTGCTGGAGATGGCCACCCACAATGCCGACGAGGAGCTCGTACGGCACCGGCTGCGCCGGGGAGCAGATCACAACAGCCGGGCCCGCGCTCTCAACGAATTGCAGTCGAACCTGGAGCTGCCCATCAGCCCTCTGCGCATCGAGTGCTTCGACATGAGCCACCTCCAGGGCTCGGACTACGTGGGGTCGATGGTCGTCTTCGAGGATGGGCTGCCCCGCAAGAGCGAGTACCGCCGGTTCAAGGTACGCACCGTCGGGGGCAACGACGACTATGCGGCCATGGAGGAGGTGCTGACCCGCCGGTTCACCGCCTACCTGGCTGATCGCGACAAGGCGGTGGCCGACCGGGGCCGTTTCGCCTACCCACCCCAGCTGTTGGTGGTCGACGGAGGGCAGGGACAGCTGGCGGTGGCCGAGCGGGTGGTGGACCGGCTGGGATTGGCAGACGAGATTCCGTTGGCGGCACTGGCCAAGCGCTTCGAGGAGATCTGGCGACCGGGGCGAGCCGAGCCCGTTCGGCTTCCGCGCAACTCCGAGGCGCTCTACCTCCTCCAGCGGGTCCGGGACGAAGCTCACCGGTTCGCCATCGAGTACCACCGCCTGCTGCGGGCCAAGCGTGCCACCCGCTCCGCGCTCGATGGAATCCCTGGTCTGGGTCCGTCCCGCCGGGCCCGACTGGTCAAGGAGCTGGGTGGTGTGCGGGCGGTGCGTCGAGCGTCTCTGGAGGATCTCCATGCCCTGACCTGGCTGCCCGACGTGGTCGCCGGTGAGGTGTGGCGCCATCTTCACGAGCCCGTGGGCAGCTCCCGGGCGCGAAGTGGGGGTCAGGGTGAGTCCTGAACGGGCCGAGAGTTCCTGGGAGGACCACGCGGCCTGGTGGCAAGAGCATTTCACCGCAGGTGTCGACCCCGAGTACGAGGAGCAGATCCTGCCGATAGCGGCCGAGGCTCTGGAGGGCGTGGGCCGGGTGCTCGACGTCGGGTGCGGCGAGGGTCAGGTGGCTCGCCGCCTGGCCCGCCAAGGATCGTGGGTGGTGGGTGTGGATCCGGCCTGGACCCAGGTGGTGGTGGCCGGAGCGCGTGGCGGTGGCCCCCACTACCTACAGGGTCGCGCCGACGATCTCCCGGTGGCCTCGGGTGGGTTCGACGGTGTGGTGGTGTGCCTCGTGCTCGAGCACGTCGATGACCTCGCGGCGGCGGTGTCCGAGATCGCCCGCGTATTGGCCCCCGGGGGAAGGCTGGTCCTGTTCCTCAACCATCCGCTGCTGCAGACCCCGGACGCGGCCTGGGTTGTGGATCACACCGTCGATCCGGTGGAGCGGTCCTGGCGTATCGGGGCGTACCTGGATGAGGTGTCCTTCGAGGACGAGGTCGAGAAGGGGGTTCACATCCGCTTCGTCCACCGCCCACTGGGCCGCTATGTGAACGCCCTGGTGGAAGCCGGACTGCGTCTCACCGGGATGCGGGAGCCTTCCCCGCCCGAGGGTTTCCTGGCTCGGGCCCCCGAGTACCGGGAGCAGGCCTCCATACCTCGCCTGCTGGTGCTGGAGGCGTGCCGGGAGCACTGACCGGGCACATGCGCTTCGTCGGGTTCGTCTGGCGGTCGACCGGTACCCTGGGGGTGGATGTCGGAGTTCGTGGTCATCACGGGGCTCTCGGGGGCCGGAAGGTCCCAGGCGGCCAACCACCTGGAGGACCTGGGTTGGTTCGTGATCGACAACCTGCCACCCGCTCTCATCCCCAAGGTGGCCGATCTTGCCGCCCCCCCGTCGTCGTCGATCACCAAGGTCGCTCTGGTCGTTGGCACCGGCCCATATCACCAGGACGTGTTGCCGGCCATCACCGACCTGCGGTCGCGAGGTACCCGGGTGCGGATCCTCTACCTGGAGGCGACCACCGACGTGCTCGTGCGCCGGTACGAGAGCACCCGCCGACGGCACCCCCTGGCTGCCGAGGGGAGCCTCCGCGAGGCCATCGACGAGGAACGGGCCCTGTTGGAGGTCGTCCGGGCCGAGGCGGACGTGGTGGTGGACACGAGCGACCTGAACGTCCACCAGCTTCGCGACCGCATCCTCGAGCTTTTCGGTCACAGCGATGCCGAGGATCTCATGCGAACCACCGTCGTGTCCTTCGGCTACAAGCACGGCCTTCCCCTGGACGTGGACCTGGTCGTGGACTGCCGGTTCCTGCCCAACCCTCACTGGATCGACGAGCTCCGGCCCCTCAGCGGCCTGGATCCACCGGTGCGGGCCTACGTGATGTCCCAGGGTGCCACCGAGTCGTTCCTCGAGCGCCTCGGGGAGCTTCTGGCCTTGTTGATGCCGGCTTACGTGCGGGAAGGGAAGTCCTACCTGACCGTCGCCTTCGGCTGCACCGGTGGGCGTCATCGTTCGGTGGTCATCGCCGAGGCCGTCGCTGGCCAGTTGGCCCGCATGGGCTACGAGCCTGCAGTCAGCCATCGTGACGTGGACCGCCACTGAGGTTGCCGGCGCCCGTCTTTGCGCACCGGTCGCCGGGCGTGGTCGAATCGGGGGCACCGGCTCTGTTCCGCGCCGCTCGCCTACCAGGGAGGCCCCTCCATGACCGTTCGTGTCGGAATCAACGGTTTCGGTCGCATCGGCCGCAACTTCCTTCGCGCCGCTCGCCAACAGGGCGCAGACATCGAGTTCGTGGCCGCCAACGACCTGGGTTCGGTCGAGGTGATGGCTCACCTGTTGCGCTACGACTCGGTGCTGGGCCGTTTCGACGGCGAGGTGTCCGTCGTGGACGGGGGCATCAGCATCGACGGATCCGTGCTGCGCATCCTGGCCGAGCGCAACCCCGCCGACCTGCCCTGGGGCGACCTGGGAGTCGACGTGGTGGTCGAGTCGACGGGCTTCTTCACCGACCGCGACGCGGCCGCCGGTCACCTCGAAGGGGGTGCTCCCCGGGTGATCGTCTCGGCGCCCTGCTCCGAGGCCGATGCGACCTTCGTGGTGGGCGTGAACGACGACACCTTCGACCCGGCCAGCCACCTGGTGGTGTCCAACGCCTCGTGCACCACCAACTGCTTCGTCCCGATGATCAAGGTGCTGGACGACGCCTTCGGGGTCGAGCGGGGCCTCATGACCACCATCCACGCCTACACCGGAGACCAGAACCTGGTGGACGGCCCCCACAAGGATCTCCGAAGGGCCCGCGCCTCGGCGATCAACATCACCCCGTCGAGCACCGGTGCCGCCCGGGCCACCGCCCTGGTGCTCGAGTCCATGAAGGGCCGCCTGGACGGCACGGCGCTGCGGGTGCCGCTGCCCAATGGTTCGATCACCGACTTCGTGGGCGTGCTGGGTCGTGACGTGTCGGTCGACGAGGTGAACGAGGCGTTCCGGTCGGCCGCGGCCGGAGATCGCCTGGGTGGCGTGCTCGTCTACACCGAGGATCCGATCGTCTCCTCCGACATCGTGGGGTCGCAGGCGTCGTGCACCTTCGACGCCGGTCTCACGATGGCTCTGGGCAACATGGTCAAGGTGCTCGGCTGGTACGACAACGAGTGGGGTTACTCGAACCGTCTGGTCGACCTGACGGCCATCGTCGGTGCCGCCAACCAGGCCTGAGCCGCGGGCACGGGAGGTAGCAGCGTGAGCGTTCCCGCACTGGAGGACCTGGGCGACCTCAAAGGGCGCCGGGTTCTGCTGCGGGCCGACTTCAACGTTCCTCTCCGCGACGGTCGCATCACCGACGACCTTCGCATCCGGGCCGCTCTGCCCACCATCGAGTGGTTGCAGAAGGCGGGAGCCCAGGTGACCGCCTGTTCCCATCTGGGCCGCCCCAAGGGCGCTCCGGACCCTGCCTACTCCCTCGACCCGGTGCGTGCCCGGCTGGCGGAGTTGGCGCCGGGTGTGGATCTCCTGGAGAACCTGCGGTTCGACCCTGGTGAGACCGGGGACGATCCTGCCTTCGTGCAGAAGTTGATCGAAGGTCGAGACGCCTACGTCAACGACGCCTTCGGGGCGTCGCACCGGGCCCACGCCTCAATCGTCGGACCACCCCGGTTCCTCCCCTCAGCGGCCGGTCGCCTGCTGGCCCGCGAGGTAGAGGTGCTCCTGCCGCTGCGGAGCGCGCCGGCTCGCCCGTTCGTGGCCGTGCTGGGCGGGGCCAAGGTGAGCGACAAGTTGGGCGTGATCGATGCCCTCCTTGAGGTCGTCGACACCCTGGTCATCGGCGGTGGAATGTGCTTCACGTTCCTGGCCGCCCAGGGGCACCGGGTGGGGGCCTCCCTCGTCGAGGCCGACCAGGTCGACACCTGCCGGGATCTGCTGGCGCGGGGTGCGGCCATCCACCTGCCTTCTGACATCACCGCGTTGGGACCGGGCGGTGAGATCGGTCGACCTGATGCCGGCGGTGAGGTCCGCCAACTGGGAGTCGAGATCCCCGACGGGTGGATGGGCCTGGACATCGGCCCCGGGACGGCCGCCGAGTTCTGCGACGTGATCGCCGAAGCCCGTACCGTCTTCTGGAACGGCCCCATGGGCGTGTTCGAGGACCCCCGCTTCTCGGCGGGAACCAGAACGGTGGCCGACGCCCTGGCCGACACCCGGGGGTTCACCGTCGTCGGCGGAGGAGACTCGGCGGCGGCGGTGGCCGAGTTCGGTCTCGCCGACCGCATCGACCACATCTCAACCGGCGGGGGAGCGTCGCTCGAGTTGCTCGAGCTCGGTGATCTCCCCGGCCTCCAAGCGTTGCGAGGAGCACCGAACGCATGAGTCGCACACCTGCCCGCAAGCCGCTCATCAGCGGCAACTGGAAGATGCACAAGCACCACCTGGAGGCGCTTGCCTCCATCCAGAAGCTGACCTACCTGCTGACCAAGGACGACTACGAAGCGGTGGACGTGTCCGTGCACCCGCCCTTCACCGATCTGCGTACCGCTCAGACCTGGATCGAATCCGAGAAGGAAGAGCTACTGCTGGGAGCCCAGAACTGCCACTGGGAAGATCAGGGGGCCTTCACCGGCGAGGTGGCACCGCCCATGTTGGCCAAGCTGGGTTGTGTGCTGGTGATCGTGGGTCACAGTGAGCGTCGCGAGCTGTTCGGTGACAGCGACGAGGACGTGCGCCGCAAGGCGGCCGCGGTGCTGGCGCACGGAATGACCCCGATCGTGTGCGTGGGCGAGACCCTGGCCGAGCGCGAAGCGGACGGCACCGACGACAAGGTGAAGGGCCAGGTGCGGGCGGCGTTGGCGGGCCTGTCGGGTGAGCAGGTGGCAGGTCTGGTGGTTGCCTACGAGCCGATCTGGGCGATCGGTACGGGTCGCACAGCCAGCCCCGAGGACGCCCAGGCGGTGTGCTCGCTGATCCGCGCGACCGTGGGCGACGTGGCAGGTGCAAGCGCGGCGGCGGGGGTGCGGATCCAGTACGGGGGCTCGGTCAAGCCGGCCAACGCGGGTGAGCTGATGAGCCAGACCGACATCGACGGCGCCCTGGTGGGGGGAGCCAGCCTCGACCCCGAGGACTTCGCGCGCATCGTGCAGTACCGGCTCCACGGGTAGGCTGGCCCGTCGTGGACATCCTCGAGATCGTGCTGGTCGTCGTACAGGTGCTGGTGTGCGTCGTTCTGCTGTTCCTGGTGCTGTTGCACAGCGGTAAGGGAGGCGGGTTGTCGGACATGTTCGGGGGCGGGATGGGCGCCACTGCCGCCGGGTCCACCGTCGTCGAGAAGAACCTGGACCGCATCACGGTGGCCGCCGCTCTGGTCTTCGCCTTCAACACCATCGCCCTCGGCTTCTTGAGGACCTGATCGCCTTGCGACGGCCCTTCTATCGTCGGATTCCGCTGGGAACGAGAGCCGCTGGGTCCGCCCTGTTGGCTGTGATGCTGGCGGGATCGGCCTTGGCGGTCGGCGCCTGCTCGTCTGGCGACTCCGACGAGGAAGGCGGAACCACCTCGGCCGCACCGACGGCTTCCACGACCTCGCCGGCTGCCGGGGCCGTGCTGCGGCTGGGAGTGACCGGCCCTCTGGTGCTGGATCCAGCCGTGGTGGTGCCCACCTCCCACTCCCAGATGATGGCCGCCGACCTGCTCTACGACGGCCTGACAGCCATCGATCCGGCCGCGGCTGCGGACAGCTCAGAGGCCGTGGTTCCCACGCTGGCCGAGAGCTGGGAACCCAACGACGACTTCACCGAGTGGACCTTCACCTTGAGAGAAGGCGCCCGGTTCTCAGATGGTTCCCCGATCGGGCCCGTAGACGTCAAGGCGTCGCTCGAACGGTTGGCGGTGCAGGGCACCATGTCCTTGGCGGGGGTCCGCCTCGAGGTCCTGGAGGGCTACGAGGACTTGGTGGCCGGGGATGCAGACGAGATCGAGGGCATCGTGGCGGGCGATGGCAACCAGGTGGTCTTGACCACCACCGAGCCCTTCGCCCCACTTCCCGAGCTGTTGGCCTCCCCGGCCTTCGCGGTGCTACCCGCCGACACGGGCCCGGCGGGGGAGGCGGGGGTCGACGGGACGGTGTCGAGCGGTCCCTTCGTGCGGGTCGGGACTTCCGGCGAGGAAGCTTCCGGAGAGGGCGCACCCTCGGTTGAGGGTGTCGAAGAGGTGGTACGCCTGGTTTCCGCCGAGGGGGCCGAGGTGGGGGTGGATGAGGTGCACCTGGCCCGCTTCGCCGGGCCCGACGAGGCCTACGAGGCTTTCGTGGCGGGGACGGTCGACTGGTCGCTCGTACCAGGAGACCGGGTAGAGGAGGCGAGGGAAGCCTTCGGTGACGAGCACGTCACCCCGTTCCACGCCGAGTTGTTCTTCGGGATCGACCTGACCGACGAGGCCTTCGCGTCGCTCGAGTTCCGCCAGGCGCTGGTGCAGGCGGTCGACCGCCAGGCCATCGTCGACGAGTTGTTCCCCGAGGGGATCCTGCTCGACGGGACGGTACCTGTCGGTGTGCCGGGCCACGACGACGACCCTTGCGCGGGTTCGTGCGAACACGACCCGGACGCGGCCCGAGACCTGGTGGCAGAGGTGTTCGGCGAGGGCGAGGTTCCCACGGTGGGGATCGACCACTACGAAGGTGAGCGTGAGGTCGCCCTGGCGACCCTGGTGGCCGAGGATCTCGAGGCGGTGGGTGTCCCCACCGAGCTACGACCTCAGACACCTGAGGATTACGAGGCCTTCGTGACCAGCGGTGACCAGGAGTTGTTCCTGTTCGGCTGGGTGGGTATCGCGCCCTCCGCCGACAGCTATCTGGCTCCCCTGTTCCTGTCGGGTTCGCCCGACAACGTGACCTCCTTCTCGACCGAGGCGGTGGATGCCGGGTTGGCTGCCGCTCGGGCCTTCGAGGATCCCGCTGACCGGGCCGAGGCCTACCGGCGGGTGGAGGAGTCGGTGATGGCCCAGGTGCCGGTGATCCCGTTGGTGCAGATCTCCACGGTGGCGGTGGTGGGCGAGCGCGTCTCGGGCTGGCAGGTCCGGCTTGACGGCACCTTCGATGTCGCCCGCGTGAGCGTTTCCTGACCGGATCGGCCGGGCCTCAGCCGTCGCGCAGGCCCTTGCCGGCGAGGATCCGGGGGGCGCTGGCCTCCGCCCGGGAAGTACGTGTCGAGGGCTTCTTGGCTCCGGATATGTGCAGGTTGTATTCCCGCTGACGCCCCGGGGTGAGGTCGTCGAATGCCGAAGCGAGCCGCGGGTCACCGTCGAGGAGCGCCTGGAGTTCGTCGGCGAGGACGAGCGGCGGCGGGGGACCGACACTCAGGCCCGCCTCAGCCACCTCGATGGCCGCGGCAACGTAGGTGGCGAGCGTGTCGGCCAATCGGTCGACTTCGGAGGGGGAGGTGAACTCGATGCGGCGTGCTGAGCGGGAGTTGGGCCCCTGGTCCACCAAGACCCCTTCAGGGTCGTCGAGGAGGGCGCCCTTGAAGAACATGAGGGAGACGCAGCCGCTCATCTCCTGGAGGATGACGATGTTCTCGCCGCCGTGGACGTAGCACGGCTTGCCCCACTTCAGCTTCTCGGTCAAGGGTGTCGCCAGCAGGATGCGGCGTAGGGCGACCATCACCTCGGGCCACCTGTCGGACCGGCTGAAGCAGGCATCGACCTGACGGTTCGCTTTCACCTTGGTCAGCCTAGGGATGTCGGAAGCCCCTCAGGCGGGCGGTTCCACGACTCGCTGCTCTCCGTTCGGGCTCGGCGGGCAGATCGGCCTTCACGAGTGTGATGTGGCTTCGGCCCCTGGGGGTGATCAGGGTAGAGTGACGACCCATCCCGGTCACCACCGGGGCCACGTCGGAGTGGCGGAATTGGCAGACGCGCTAGCTTGAGGGGCTAGTGCCCGCAAGGGCGTGGGGGTTCAAGTCCCCCCTCCGACACGTACGGTTACCCCACGCGGGATGGGCCTGCACAGCAACCATCCCGTCTGGCGTGTACTCCAGGATCACCCCGAGGTTGTTGTAGACCTCGGCCTTCGTCTCCGCATCGGCATCGGCGAGCACGCCGACGATGTCCTGCAGCGCCGTGACGAGCGCCTTCACCTGGTCGGCGGTCATCCTTCCGCCTGGGACCTGGTGGCCCAGCTGGAGCTCGAGTGCGCGTCGCTCCCGCTGCGTTTCGGTTATCCACTTCGCGGCGATCGCTACGTCGCCGTCCTGGTCGAGGAGGCTGCGGTATCGCTCCAGTTTCTTGTCGCACGCCTTGATCTCCTCGCGGAGTGAGGCCTTGCGCTCCTCGGCGTCAGGATCGGGTTCCGAAACGCCGGCAAGCACCTCGCAGGTGTCGTCGATGTTGTCCTCGTCGAACAACGAACCGAGCCAGCAATCCAGGCCCGGTATCAGCGCCTCCTCCTTGACGTAGACGCTCTTCGGATGATCCGTGCCGCTGTCGGGATAGTCGGCGGTGTACTTGCAGCGGTAGTAGGCGCGGCCGTGATTCCACTGGCCTTGCATCCGCCGGCCACAAACACCGCAGTGAACGAGTCCCGACAGGACATATCTGCGGCCCTCCGCGACCTTGCGCGGGCCGCGGGCCTTCGTCACGGCGAACATCGACTGCGCAGAGTCGAACAGCTCGCGAGGAACCAGGGCCTCGTGGGTTGGCTCGCTGGACCAGACCCACTCTGAACTGTCGTTCCAGCGCATCTTCGTCTGGTGCCCGAGAGCGACGTCCTCGACATCGATGAGGACCTCGTCCTTTCGTTGCTTGTTCCAGACCTCGAAGCCGGTGTAGCGAGGATTCGCCAGGATTGCCCGTACCGCGGTTTTGGCCCACTTCCCTCGACCACTCGCGCGGTGTTGGTTGCGGGCGGGATCGTGACCGGACGGCGACGGGATGCCGTCAGCGTTGAGCCCGGATGCGATCGTGTGCAGCCCCTCTCCGGCGCTGAACCTTTCGAAGATGCGAAGGACAACTGGCGCGGCGACGGGATCAGGGGCGAGGCGGCGAAGCTGCTGGCCGGTCGCCGCCTTTGCGGGGTTCGGGTGGGCGCCGATGTTGATGAGGGTGTAGCCGTACGGCGGTCGGCCTCCGAGGAAGCGACCCTCGATGGCGGCTTGGCTGGCCATAGCTGCCCGGACGCGAGTCTTGATGCGCATGCGCTCGCCCTTGCTCATCCCTCCGTAGAGGGACATGACCAAGTCGTGGGCCTCGGAGCCAGGGTCGACAACGCCACCGACCTCTGGGACCCACAGTTCGATGCCGTAGTGGGTGAACACGGGGAACGTGAGCCCGAACTGGTTGCCGTAGAAGGCGCGCTGTGGTTCGCCGATGACGACGCCGTCGAAGCCGCGCTTCGGGTTCGGGAATGAGTCCAAGAGCCGCGCGGCCTCTGGTCGGCGCTTCCAGGGCAGCGACCGCGACTGGCCGATGTCGAAGAACTCCTCGACGATTTCGCCGTCGGGTTCGATCACCTGTCGAGATCGCGCAAGCTGCCAGTTTCGGGACGAGGTCGGGTCCTGCTGGTCCTCAGTGCTCACCCTGCCGTAGAACGCGAAGCGCTTCATCGAGTCACGAGGCTAGGGCGTCGGGCTCCCGTCGAGAACCATCCTCTTTGGCATCGTCGAGCCGGTGCTCGGCGGCAGTTCGGAGGATCCGCAGCAAGCCACGAGCAGCCTCCGTGGATAGCTCTGGCCGGTACGGACCCTGTGAAGACCGGACGACCGGTATGTCCGGTCGCGTCATCGCTGTGGCGCCAGTCGGGAGATGTCATGAGAGGCTCGCGATTGCGCTGTCGACGATGCGCCAGTGTCCTGGGTTGGCACGTTGGGCGACGTCGGCCGCGGCCGCGAGAAGCTCGCCGGCGTTTGGTCCACTGACGGTGAGGGTGAGTTGGTGGTCGGGTACGCCGCCCACGCGAGACCACTCGGCCTCAGCGGCGATGTTGGCCCATTCGTCGAAGATGTCGTCGAGTACTTCCGCCTCGACTTCATCGACGAGCGCGCCGTGCACGATCGTGAGGTGCCGTCGACCCCAGGCGATCTCCTCGGCCTCGTCGGCGAGCAGGACGTCGAAGTAGTGCTGCCGTTGGTAGGCATCCCAGTTGTCTCGGAGACCGTCGTCGAACGCGCGGATCTCGTTGAGAAGGAAGCTGAACGGGTCGTAGGTACCTTGCATCGCGATGCTCCGATCGCGCCGTCGCTCCACGAGACGGCGGCTCGGAGGTATGCAGGTGGAGCCGGCACCTACTCTACCTTCCCGTAGCTCGCGGCGGAATCAGCGTTTGTAACGTGATCTGGAGGCGGTGCTGGTGGTGGGTCCAGGAACGTGACGGCGACGGCCGTCACCAACCAGCTCTCTCGCTTGGTTCCGTCGTTGGCGGTGTACTCGTCGTGGTCGAGCCTGCCGGTCACCGCCACGTGTCGCCCGCGCTTGAGGTGGGCGGCGCATGTGCCGGCGAGGTGGTTCCATGCGGTCACCGAGATGCGGAGGCGGTGGCGGCCGTCGACGTCGAGGCGGAAAGTGGTCTTGACGCCTTTGCCCGTGTCGGTGCGCGCTGGGTCGTCGAGGAGCTTGCCGGTCAGGCAGATGGTGTTCACGCGGGGACCTCCAGTTGGGGGGACGAGTCGATCTCCCGGAGGTTGATGACGGGCGCAAGGTCGAAGTCGGGCGCGATCCAGGTGGCCCATTCGGGGTCGAGGCGGGCCCAGTCGTTGAGGTCGAGACCTTCGCCGGGTGGTTCGACGATGTTGAGGTCGATCCCGGAGTTGGCGACGAGGTCACCGAGTCGTTGACCCCAGTTGCGCCCGGCGTCGTCGGCGTCGATCACGGCAGTGATGGTGAGGTCGTGTTGCTCGGCGACGGTGGCAAGTCGATTGGCGACGTTCTCGTCGGGGTATTGCGCGCCGAGGACGGCCGCGGCACGGAAGCCGACCTGCGCGGCGGTGAGCGCGTCGGGGATGCCTTCGCACACGATGAGGACACCGGGTCGCGGATCGCCGACGGGCATGGTCCACGCGAGCCGAGGGTTGGTGCCGAGACGGCCGGCGGGGTTGTCGTACTTCGGTCCGTCGTCACGCGGTTCGAGGTAGCGGGTCTGGACGTAGCGGACCGCACCGTTGGGATCGAGCGCGGGGAACGTGGCGGCAAGGCCGGGGCCCCGTGGGAGCCCTGATGGTCGGCGCATCGCGCTTGGGCCGGGGTCGGCACCGACGCGGTTGGCCTGCAGCACCTCCTTGGTGAAACCACGGGCGGCGAGCCACTTGCGGACCGGGAGCATGTCGCGTTGCCACAGCCGATCTTCGCATGCGCCGACGTACTGCACCACGGACGGATCGAGCGGAACGGGTCCGGAGCGGCCGGTTCGGGTGGCGCGTGGTCGTGGGGCCGGTAGCGGTTCGTTGGGTCGCATCCCGGCTCGGCCGGCGAGGTGGTCGATGGCATCGCCACGGTCGAGGCGGCGGGTGACCATGACGAGGTCGATGGCGTCACCTCGGTGGTGTCGTCACCGGACCAGCAGCGCCAGCGTTGGTGCCCGCGGCCGTCGGTGTGCATGGTGACCGAGGCGTGGTTGTCGTGGTGGTCGGGGACCGGGCAGTGCCAGCGTCGGTTCCGGCCCGAGCCGGTGGGCTCGGCGTGCTCGTCGAGGAGCGGCGGCGAGGTCGGTGCGGTCGAGGACCTCGCGGATGTCCCAGTGGGGGCGTCTGTCGGTGGTGGTCATCGGTCACCTCCTCACGCGGTCATCGCGGCGTCGGTGTCGAACAGCTGGCGTTCGCGCGGGGTGAGCACGCTCTGGACGACGGCGCCTCGGGTCTGGAGCCGCCACAGCGCCCGTCCGCGGACGAGTTGGCCGACGAGGGCGGTCTCGCGTTCGGTGAGGCGCGAAGAGGTCGGCGGCCATGGCGAGCTGGTCGGACGGTTGGCGCAGCAGGACGCGGGTCTGGATGTCGGAGAGGAGCCCGGCGGCGATCTTGGCGTCGGCGGTGCCGTCGTCGGCCTGGGCGGTGAGATCGGACGGGCGGTGGCAGAGCAGCCAGGTGGAGACCCCGTAGGTGCGGGCGAGCTTCAGTGACGATTGGAAGTGGCGGGCACCGTGGCAGCACCGCGGCCCATGCTTCGTCGATCACTTGGATGACCCGCCGGTCCGATTCGCGTTGCAGCACCGCGCCGAGCCAGTGGGTGGCGGCCATCATCACGAGCGGGAGCGCTTCGCGGTCGCCGTAGACGGCGGAGAGGTCGACGACGATCCCGCGGCCGTCGGTCCAGTCGAGGCCGACGGTGGTGGTCCCGTCGAACATGCCGCGAAGGGCGCGGTTGATGAGCTTGTCGAGCGCGAACACGACCGGCGCGGCGGCGCGGGCCAGCTCGAGGGGTGTCGCCTGCGCGAGCGCAATCAACTCGGCGTGCGGGTTCCTGTACGGCGGCGACGACCTCGGCGAGCGTGAACGGGCGGCGAGTGGCGGCGAGGGTCTGGATCGCCCAACCGAGCAGCGCGTCCTCGGTCGGGTCCAGCGGCCGGCCGAGCACGGCGGTGACGAGCGCGGCGGCGAGGCTCTGGCGGGCGATGGCGTCGGCGGGGTCGTCGCCGGGCCGGGGGTCCATCGGGTTGAGACGTGCGGTGCCGCCGGGGTGGAGCTTCACGACCGGGAGGCCGAGCACCGTGGCGACCGGGGTGTATTCGCCCTTCGGGTCGAGGATCGCGACGAAGCGGCGGTTCCCGTAGACGGCGAGTGAGCGCGGACAGGAACGCTTTGACCGTGGAGCTCTTCCCGGAGCCGACCTCGCCGATGACCATGACGTTGGGGTTAGTGAGCACGCCGCCGTAGAGCTCGAACGGGTCGAAGTGGAAGGCGCCCATCCCGCCGGTGACCGACACCCCCATGTAGGGGCCTCGGTGCCCGAAGCCGGAGTCGGCGTGGAACGGGTAGACGCTGCGGAGGTGCGCCATCGTCGATCGATGCCAGTCGACCTTCAGCCCGCCCGTGCCGCCCCACATCGGTGGCCGGTCGCCCGCTTCGCGAGACTCGGAGGGTTGTCGGCCGGTCGCGATCGCGTGGCTTCGGCGTCGCGGACTTTCGCGGCGGCTTCGCTGGGACGGAGTCGCGGTCGTTGGATCGGCGGCTCATGTGAGGGTCATCCCTGCGGGTGATGGTGCGACCGAGGGGCAGGTTCGCGACCCAGCGCGAGGTCGTGGCGGGCTTCGAGGGGACGGAGGTCGACGAGTGACTGCGCGGCCGCCTGTTCGATCGCGGCGCACGCGTCCTCGAGCGAGTCGAGGTCGGGGGCGGTCGACGTCGACGAGGCCGACGAAACGGAACTCGGGGTGGCCTTCGGTGAGTTCGGTCTCGCGGGTCATCACGTCGGTCATCCGTTTGCGGTCCTTCGCCGATACCCGGAACCCGCGGCGTTCCTTCATGTCGGCGTCGGCTTCGCGGCTCATCACCTCGCGGTCGGCGAGCCGTGCCGCCTTCGATGTCGGCACGGGTTCCATCACCACGGTGACGGTCCGTGTCGCTCCCGCGGTGCCGATGAGCGGACCGAGCCAGTCGGCGCCGACGGGGAGCATCGGCCACGACGCGACGCGGAAGCAGCGGTGTAGCGAGCCGTCGACCGCGAAGTGACCCCACGATGCTTCGGTGGCCATCGGACCCCACTCGATCGCGTCGCGCCCGGTCGCCGCGGCCAGCGACCGCGCAGATCGCGGTCACCTGCCGGGTTCGAGTCGGGTCAGATCGAACCCGTACCGCGGTCGACACCTCTGCGGGTGAGAGCGGGTCATCAACGGTGAGCCCGGCGGTGACGAGCCGGTCGCTGAAGAGACGGACCTCGTCGACGAGCGCCTCGATGGCGGCGTCGAGCGTGCCGGTCGTTGCGCCGGGCGCGGACGCGTCGCTGATCGACGGTCACGCTCAACAACACGTCATGGGTAACGGTCGATCGGCCCTGCGCGTCGACGAGCCCCAGGTAGTCCAACGTCTCGGGGTCCGGCTTCGTCGGTGACGCCGAGCTCGGCGAGGAACTGGCGGTGGCCTTCGGCGCCGACTGGGTGGGCCCATTCCTGCCAACACACCCGAGCGACCGGGCCGCGCTCTCTCGCGAACGGTGAGAGCGCGCCGCCCCACGACGCCAGAAGCCCGTCCTGTTCAGCCGGCGAGGACAGCGGGAACCCGCGGCCCTGTGCACGGAGCACAGCGGTGACGGTTCCGGCCTTGCGGTCGCGGACGACCGCGATCCCGACGGGCCGGCGTGAGCCAAGGTGCCGGTGCCTCGACGATCTCGAGGCCGGCCATCTGTGCGGGGAGGTCGTTCTCGTAGCCGGGTCCGGCGCCGAGCAGCGACGCTCGCACCCAGCGGGCCTTGCCGGTGCGACGCGCCCACCACAGCCGAAGGCCGGGAACACCGACCTCGGCGAGAGGTGCACCTCGGAACCGTCCGAAGGCCACGACCACTCCGACGATCGGGCCGAGCGCGACGAGCGGGACGGGCGCGGTGGTCTGCATGGCGAACGCCATCCACAACACACCGCCGATGAGCGGGATGGCTTGGCGGCCGGCGAGCCCGATGAGCAGTCCCGGGCGGCTGGCGTCTCCGAAGCGATACGTGTTCGCCATCTCAGGCCTCCTTGCCGGTGGTCGGAACCTTCTTCGTGCTGGGGGACCCGCTTTCCGGTGAAGGTGCCGCACCGGTGGTGGGTGTCGAGCTCGCAGCGGGTCGCTTGTGACTGCTCGGATGGCGCGAGGCGGCCGCGTCGAGGGTCGCGTCTGCCGCCCCGGTCACCTTGGCCACGCCGGACTTCACGGCATTGACCCCTGCGGTGGCGACCATCACCGGTACTGCGACCGCACCGGCCGCGGCTCCTGCTCCCGCTCCGGCTCCGGCAGCGCTTCCACCGGCGCCGGCGGCACCCGACGCCGAAGCACCGGACGATCCTGCGGCCCCGCCTGATGAGGCAGCGCCTCCGCCCGCGCCGGTCGGCGCGCTCGCCGGGGACGCGGCGCCTTGGGCTCCGCTTCCGGCTCCGCCTCCGCTGCCTCCGCCGGGGACGGCGCCGCTGGCGAGTTTGCTGATGCTGCCGCCGAGGTTCTTCGCGGTGGACGCGGCGTACATGCCGGTCATGGCGCCGCGTCCCCACCCGCCGGCTATGCCGGCACCGACCACAGCACCTTCGACGGTGGGCATGAGCTTGTAGAGCACCATCGGGGTGATCGACGCGACGGCGAAGCAGATCACTCCGGCGAAGAGCACGCCGAGCACGCCGACGCCGTCTTGGAACTGGTCGCCGGTCGAGGTGATGTTGGTGGCGTTGGCCATCATCTTCACTGACAGGGTGAGGGTGGCGACGATGGCGAGCTTGGACAGGATCAACGAGACGCCGAGGTGGATGATCTTGCGGGCCGACTCCCGGAACAGCGGGAGGACCGATGTGGCGAATACCAGGGGCGCCATCACCGCCGTGACGTAGATGAGTGCGTTGCGCATCGCGAGGGCGACGGACAGGCCGATGAGCGCCAGGTACATGAACAGCAGCATCAGGACGGCCAGGAAGCCCATTCCGGTGACGGCACCGGCGGACATCGCTGTGATGATCCCCTCGAGGAGGTGCTGAAGGTCGGGTCGGGCTGGCCCAGATCGCTGCCGAGCCGGCGTCGACGATGCCGAGCAGGATGTCCATCACCGTGATGCATAGGCCTGTCGCGACGATGGTCCACGCGGCCTGTTTGAACGCGTCGAAGATCTGTTCGGGGCGACCGGCCAGCGCGGCCTGGATCGCCGAGGCGAGCATCATCGCGATGGTGACGGCCAGGGCGAGCACGCCGATCGGGCGGAGCAGGTCGGTCGTGAACCACGGTTCGGTGATCCGCGGTGTGGTGGCTGTGTCGAGCGTCGACCAGATCCACTCGATCAAGACGGCCAGGCCCCGTGCCATCCACGACACGATCCCGTCGAACACCGTGCTGGCTGCCGAGTCGATGACCCATCCGAACAGGTCGTCGATTCCGGGGAGGCCGGGGATCATGAGTCACCTCCGGACCGGGCGGGCGACCACGAGGTCACCTCGGCGATGGCGGTGACCGACGCGGTGTCGATCTCGGCGGGCGGGGCAGGAAGCGGACCGGGGTCGGTCGACCAGCGGTCGACCTTCCAGTCGTCGTTGACCCATCGCAGGTCGAGGGTCGAGGTTCGCCAGATCTGGCGGGAGACCGAACCGCCCCGAGCGGCGAGGACGAGCACGGACCACACCTGCACCTCGATCTCGTTGTCCGACCGCACGGTGCTGTGGAGGGTGAGCGCGTGTTCGCTCCAGATCAGGTCGGCACGGTTCAGGCCGCGTTCGCCCATCGAGAAGAACAGGTCGTCGAGCTCACGGTTCGTCGAGTCGACGAGTGACGGGCCGTAGTCGGGTGTCGCGAGAGCGAGCACGACATCACGTCGGGCCAAGGGGCCGTCCGTGGCGACGAGGCCGCTCGCCTCGACGTACGCGGCGGACGCCGCCTCGGCTCCGTGTCGGTCGTGACGCCAACCGACCGGCACCCCGTGGTTCTCGTCGGTCGGTCCGATCGGATCGGCGACGGCGACGATCACCGCGTCGGGTCCTCGAGCGGTGACGTCGTTGGAAGCGCCGTGGTGGGCGGAGCCCGACGGGGCGCACGACAGAGCGGCCACGAGGAGCAGCGAACCGACCGCGACCGCGCCGAGCGCGGCGCCGTAAGGGAACCGTCGGCGGTTCATACCGCGTTGTAGATCTGGGAGGCGAACGTGTGAGCCAGACCGGCAAGCGCGGCGGCACCGACACCGCCGAGCACCCACTTACGTCCCGCTGACGCGGCGCCGTAGTTGCTGCCGAAGTGCCCGACGCCGGTAGCGACACCGCCGCCGAGGATGCCGGCGACCGCGGCGGCCAGCGCTGCCCACTTGAGCCAGCCCAACAGCGAGGTCACGAGCGCGGCGCCGGGCATGGACCCGTCCGGTGCAGGGTCGGGGACCTGTGCCAACGCGACGCTGGCGTTGACCCCCAAGGTGACCAGAACGGTCGTGACTGCGACCGCCAGTTGGCGTGTTCGGTTCTTCACGGTTGCCTCCAAGGGCCGAGGCGCACCCGTTGCACGCTCTCCCCTACAAACCCACTGCGGAATCGGCGGCCGTCCGGAAATTTCCGAAACTTCCGGACCCCCGCCCGTTTCGGGGTGGGGAAGAGAGCATGAGCTCAAAGACCATCGCCCTCGGAGGCGCTGCCATCGGAGGGCTCGTCTCTCTCGCCGTCCTTCCCGCCCTGCTCGCCGCAAGCGTCGCCGCCCCGTTCCCAGGATGCGGAGCAACGATCGGTGGCCCGGTCGAAGTGATCATGGCCACGATCCGCCAGCTCGAATCCGGCGGCGACTACACCGCCCGCGCCCCCGGGTCGAGCGCGTCCGGCGCGTACCAGTTCATCGACGGGAGCTGGGCCGGCTACGGCGGCTACCCGCGGGCCTGGCTCGCCCCGCCCGACGTCCAAGACGCGAAGGCCGCCGACTACATCGCCAAGGTGCTCGCCGCCAACAGCGACGACGTGTCACTCGTGCCGGTCGCCTGGTACATCGGCCACGTCCCTCCGCCCGGCTCCGCGGAATGGGACATCGTCCCCGCCCCCGGAGCCGGCAACCGGCTCACCCCTCGCGAGTACCAGACCAAATGGATGGACGTCTACCGGGCCAAGCTCGCCGAGCACAGCGGCACGCCACCCACCAGCGAAGGCGCCACCGGGACCACGACACCACCGCCCGCCTGCGTGGGAGGTCACGGCACGCCACTCCCCGGGGGCTGGTCCCTCCCCGGACCTCGCGACATCGTCGAACGCACCGCCGACCAGCTCGACAATCCCCACCATGACTACCCGGCCTGGGACTGGGGCATCCCAACCGGGACGCCGGTCTACGCGGTTCGCGGCGGCAACGTCGTCTCCCTCACTACGACCCCGTACAACTGCGCCGGGCGTACCTCGTGTGACGACTGCGGGCTCGGCGTCACCGTCGCCGACGAGCAAGGCGTGCAGTGGACCTACTGCCACGGCTCTGCCCACAACGTGCGGCAGGGCGACGCCGTCACGGCCGGCCAGCAGATCCTCACCTCAGGCAACACCGGCAACAGCACCGGGTCCCACCTGCATCTCGCCATCCGCACCAACGGCATCGCCCGTTGCCCGCAGCCACTGCTCGTGTCGCTCTACGAGGACGGCGTCGGCCTCGACCCGAACAGCCTCCCCACCTCTGGCTGCAGCTACTGAACGGAGCTGACCACATGAACCACGACCCGATCTTTGCGTCGATCACCGATATCCGTACGGCGGCCACGACCATCAGCGGAGGGCTACTCGACCACGAAGTCGTCTCACCCGAACAATGGGACGACGCGGTCGTGACTCTCGCCCGTGCCCACGACCAGATTGGAGGTCCCGCCCGCCGGCACCTCTACGAACTGTTCGCCGCCGCCTCCGCCGACCCAGTCCACATCGCCCGCCCCCTCGCTGCCCTCCTCGAGAACCTCGGCGCCGCGCGTCACTCGGTCAGCGTCGACGAGCAGCTGTGTCTATTCGACCCCGATCCTGAGCACATCGTGACGGACGATGAGGCCCGCTCCGATGGCTGACGAACTCGCGCTGCCCGATGGATACCCGGAGCTCCTCGCCGAGCTGAAGGCCGAGGTCCGGTCTGCCCAGCATCGGACGCGACTCAAGGTCAACGAAGAGGTGCTCACCCTCTACTGGAGAGTTGGCAAGGCGATCCTTGTCCGCCAGAGCCAAGAAGGGTGGGGCACCAGGGTCATCGGCCGGCTCGCCGGTCGACCTCCAAGCTGAGTTCCCCGGGATGAAGGGTTGGTCCGCTCGGAACCTGCGGTACATGCGCCATTTCGCTGCCGCCGTTCCCGACGGAGCAATTGGGCAACAAGCTGTTGCCCAATTGCCCTGGGGCCACATCACCGTCCTCCTCGACCGCCTTGACGACCCGGTCGTGCGGGACTGGTACGCCCTCCGATGCGCCGAGAGCGGATGGTCGAGGGCAGTCCTCCTCGACCGCGTCAAGTGCCAGTTGCATCTTCGAGAGGGGAGCGCCCCCTCGAACTTCGCGTCGGCCTTGCCCAGGGCCGACGCCGCGCTCGCTCAGGAACTGGCCAAGGACCCGTACACCTTCGACTTCCTCGGTCTCACACGTGAGGCCGCCGAGCGCGACCTTGAGACAGGCCTCGTCGACCGGATCGAGCACTTCCTGCTCGAGCTCGGCACCGGGTTTGCCTTCATCGCGCGCCAGTACCGGTTCGAAGTCGATGGCGACGACTTCATCATCGACCTTCTGTTCTTCCACTACATCCAGAGCCGCCTAGTCGTCGTCGAGCTGAAGATCGACAAGTTCCGACCGGAACACGTCGGGCAACTCGGCATGTACGTCGCCTGGGTGGACGAGAGGCTTCGGCAACCGTCGCATCTGCCGACCATTGGCATCCTTATCTGCGCCGACAAGAACAACAGCGTCGTCCGCTACTCACTTGCGGCTTCGGGCGCGCCCATGGCGGTCGCGTCGTTCAGCTACGACGCACTTCCGGAACCGGAGCAGGCAACGTTGCCCGCACCCGAGGCCCTGGTCGGTGTTGTCGAGCCCCGCAACCGACGTCGGGCTATCAGCTCGACCGACGACGATCCGCCGAGAAAATAGATATACGAGTATAGTAATACCATGCCGAGGCCAAGCCTGACGAGTGAGGAACGAGAGCGTGGGGTCACGCTTGGGAGGGCCCTCGCCACGAGTCGGGAGGCGACGGGCCGGAGTGCCGAGAAGGTCGCATCTGACGCCGGAGTATCGGTCGAGACGGTCCGCAGCATCGAGCGCGGTCGTGTTCCGAACCCCGGCATCTTCACCGTCGTGGCAATTGCACGAACGCTCCAGCTCGACATCGACGAGCTGGCCACCAAGGCCTTGAGCCGACGAAGGAAGCCGAGGCGATGAGGTCGGTTCTGGACGCGCCGATACTCGACCCGCATTGCGGTCGATCGAGCGAAGCTGCGCTTCGCTTCCGCGACCACGAGCGCGCTTGGACAGTCCGGTGGGGCAGGTACGACGCTTTCGGAACCCCTGCGTACTGGGTCGATCAGACGGTGCGTCGCCGCTACGTCGACCGCATCCGCGCCGCCACAGCGCAGAGCGACTTGGAGTCCGAGATGGTGTTTTGCTTGCTGGGAGGTTTCGGTGTCACGGCCGAGGCTGCCGCTGCGGCGCACGCCATCGTCATGCCCCTACTCAAGTCGGCAGGCGAGCCCGACGGAGCTGCTCTCGAGGCCGCTCTACGAGAGCCGCTCGGTCCGAGCTCGGGTCGTTACCGATTCCCTCGACAACGCGCGCTTCGAGTGGCCTCGGCCGTGCGCGATCTCAGGTCGGAGCCGATCCCCGACGAGCCGGATGCGTTGCGTCGTCGGCTCCTTCGGCTGGCGGGAGTTGGACCCAAGACGTCGGCGTGGATTGTCCGGAACCACACCGGTAGCGACGAGGTCGCGATCATCGACATCTGGCTCGTCCGGGCCCTCACCCACGCCTGTGTCTTCCCGCCCGACTGGCGGGTAGCTCGCGACTACGTCCGGTACGAGTCGGCCTTCCTCTCGTTCGCCGAGCAGGGCGACGTGAGTCCTGCTGCGCTCGACTTGTGCGTATGGGACCAGGCCCGTCGCGCTGGGCACGAGGCGTTTCTCAGGGTCGATTAGCTTCTACTCGTACCGTCAGCACGAGGGGGCGATCCAGTGGGCGGATCAGGTGACCACGACCCGTATAGGCCAGACATCGGCTCCGGCGGTGGCGACACTCCCCAGCGCGACTGCACGAAGGTCCGGTTCGCCACAACGCTGCAACAGACCGCCAGCGCGCCCACGCGTCCCGTTGGCACGATCCTGGAGCTCCTCCGTGTCGCAGCGGGCGGGGCGACGGTGATCGCTGCCGTTGACGACAGCGGTCAGATCCTTGGAACGGTCGTTGAGGAACTAGCGGACCTGCTGCGATGCACAGCGTCGGGCGTTGCATATGTCGCCGAGGTGACCGGCTCAACTCACGGAGTCCACACCGTCGCCATCCGTGCGTCCGACCGCTCCGTAGCCGCATCAGGGAGTTACGGCATCGTTGGCGCGGGCGGCCCGACTACTGACGCAGTCGCTCTCGATCCGGGCGCAGATGACGTCGCCGCCGAGATTGCGGTCGGCGCCCTGCGCCTCGTTCGAGCCGACATTTGCGAGCTCCGCTCTCTGCTTCGGGTGGGGGTGCCGTTCCACGCGACGGTCGATGCGGCCGGGGCCGTCATCGTCAGTCAGTCGTGATCGTCGTCGGCGGCGCCTACGACGAGGCATGCGCCGACCCGCCGCTCGACTGGACATTCGGGTCCGGCGTTCGGGCGGCAGCCGTGGTCGGCGAGCAATGCAAATCGTTGGTGACGGCCGCCGATCCAGACAGCCTCGCTCGAATCCACGCGGTACTCGGCACGACCAAGGTCGAGCACATCGCGCGCTCCGGCAGGATCCGCTTCGCGTACGACACGCCGCTATCGCCGCCAAACCGGTACAGCCATCCGCTCGATGTCGGGCTGGACCTTCCCGAAGTGGTGGGAGGCGACGCCCTGGTCTTCGGCATGGTCGAGGCCACACCCCGTGTCTCCGTCTCCCGTGCCGTCGTGGATCCGCAGCATTCACTCTCACTCGAGGGCATTCGGGCGGTGATCACCTCCGACGACCTCGTGGTGATCGCGAACGAGCGTGAGCTTCAACTTCTAGCAGGCGATCTGAATCTCGGCGGCGCGGCGAACACGGTCCTCCGCGAGACGGGAGCAAGTGCTGTTGTCGTGAAGGCCGGCGCTGCGGGAGCGCTGGTGATCACCCTCGATGAAGTCGTCGGGGTTCAGGCCATCCCGACGAAGGACGTGTGGCCGATCGGCTCTGGCGACGTGTTCACCGCGGCGTTCGCCCTCGCGTACTTTGACGGAGCCTCAGCAGTAGTTGCGGCCAACATTGCGTCGGAGCGAGCCGCCGGGTACTGCGCTACGAGACAGGTGGGCCCGGTCACTATGCCGTCGTTGTATGAGGTTCTCGCACCGACGATCGACACCTTGCAGGACCCTCCTCGCGTGTACGTCGCGGCGTCCTTCGACACTCCCGAGCAACGCTGGTCGGCGAGGACTGCCGCTCGCGGGATAGACGATGTCGGGGGGAAGTCGTTCTACCCACTGCGAGACGTCGGACCCGTACGCGATCAAGCGGTGACCGCCAAGGCCGACCTTGAGGGCCTGGCGGAGTGCGCGTCTGTCCTGGTCCTCGCCGACGCAGCGCGTACGGGGCCATTCTTCGAGGCCGGATGGGCGACTCGCGCCGGCATCCCTGTCATCGTCGCGAGTTCCGATCCCGATCCAACGCGATTCACAATGTTGCGAGGTTCAGGGGCGACCATCGTCCGCGATCTGTCGACTGCGGTGTACCACTCGATCTGGCTCGGACTCCGTCATCGCCAAGCCGAGGAAGCTGGGTGACCAGGCTGCTACTGCTGTCAGGGGGCTTGGACTCTTCTGCGATCGCGGCCGTCTCCCGACCCGACGCGACTCTCTTCGTGGACTACGGGCAGAAACCGGCCCGCTCCGAGGCCGAATCAGCTCGGATGGTTGCTTACCACCTTGGACTCCCGCTGCACGAGGTCACGGTTGACCTCTCGTCACTTGGCACAGGCCTGCTCGTCGGCCTGCCGAAGGCGGTTGGTGCGCCTACGCCCGAGTGGTTTCCGTTCCGGAATCAGTTCCTGGTTACGGTGGCCGCAGCCGTGGCGCTTCGGCACAGGCTTTCCATCGTGGTGCTCGGCCTGGTAGCAGGCGACGGCGATCGTCACGCCGACGGCACGTCGACGTTCGTGGCGCAGATCGACCGGTTGGTCGCTGCGCAAGAGGGAAGCCTACGGGTCAAGGCACCGTTTCTTGACACGCCAACCGTGACAATCGTGGAACGAAGCGAGCTGCCCGAACATGTCATCCGACGCACGCACTCGTGCCACGTCGGCAACCTTGCGTGCGGTCAATGCCCTGGGTGTCATCGTCGGGCGAGTGTTCTGGCGGGGGTCTTCGAGCGATAGTGCGCCATCACCGAACAACCGGCGTCAACTGTCGGTACAGCGAGGCTGTTTCTTCGGAGGGCGCTGATTCGATGTCGTCCAAGTAGCTGAGAAGCTCGTTGAATGCAGACTTGATGGCCGTCGTGTTCCCGGCGGCGTCCTCGATGCGCATCCGCGCGCGGTAGAGGATCTCGTTTCCGGGCAGCCCTCGGAGTCCCTGGAGGACGGCGTACCGGGCGAGGTCGACGTTGCCGGCTTCGAGCGCGAGGTCGACGAGTGTGAGCGCCGCGTGCTCGATCAACCTCTCGGCGTCGAGGACGTACTGGTTGACCCGGGCCCATTCGTAGCCGTTCTCGTCGAATGGAGGGCCATGGACGAGGGCAAGTGCGTCGCACAGCAGCTGCATCGCCTCGGAGGACGACACGCGGGTGGCTCGATCGTGCAATGTCCTGAGCACCTGAAGGTCGGTCCACACTCCGTTGGCGAGGCGGAAGGTGTTCTCGGGTCGGTTGGCCTTGCCGAGGATTGGTTCGCCATCCCATTGGCCGAGCTGCGCCCTCGCGCGGGTGACGATGTTCCACACGGTCTTGGCTTCGACGGCTTCGCCGCCCCAGACCGCTTCTTGGATGTCGCTCTGCCGCGTCGGTCGCTCAAGGCAGGCCATGCACGTGACGACGACGAGCTCGCGTCGGCCGATGTCTGGTCCGTCGATGAGCTCCGGCTGGCCGAGAACCCGTACGAGAAGGCGAGGTGCCGGTAGCTCCCAGCTCTCGTCCTCGATCGAGGCGGCGGCTGCAACGGAAAGGGCGGCTTCGGTCAGGTCGATCACCTGAGTGGGGTTCTCGGTCGACGTCGCGTCCGGCTGTTGGCCGGCAGCCGCGACTGACATGTCGGTGTCGACGAACGGCACCGCCGCCGGCTCGACGGCGGGCGGCTCTTCGTCCCCGGCAACTGGCACAGGAAGATCGGCGAGGAGGTCGGCAACTGCGGTCTCGGTCTCGGCGGTGATGCCTGTGGTTTGGAAGGTCACGCCGAGGGGTTCGAGTCGTGCCGAGCCGTCTGCCCCGATGTGGAGATGGGCCCCGGCTTCGGGCGCGTCGCCGAGGAGGATGGCTGCGACTCCGCATCGTGGCGGCGAGCTGGCGACGAGGGCTGCCGTGTCGTCGGGATCACTCGTTTCGGTGATGGTGACGATGACTTCGAGCGGTAGGACGGGCGTGTCGTAGATGCGGTAGGCGAACGTCGAGGCTGAGCCGATCTGAGCAAGCGCCTTCGCGGTCGAGGCGGACGCTGCGGCGAGTCGCTGGCGTACTTCGCTCGGCTCGAGCACCTGGAGCCGAGGTAGGTGCTCGGCGCTGGGAAGTGCGATGGCGCCTTGTTCGACGGCGACGTAGACGTCGGCGACCTCGTCGCCCGATCCGAGTTCGAGCAGCAAAGCCCTCAGGAACGAGTGGACAGCGTTCTCGTCCCCGGTGATCGACAGAGATCCGAAGGCTTCGAGGTCGACGAGGAGCTGGCGGCCGTCGCGGTGGCCGAAGGTGACGAGGCCGGCGATGAGCGCGGAGCGTTCGGGGTGGGGAACGGGCTCGTCGGGGTCGTATAGGAGACGCCAGGCCCACCCGCCGGGCACGGCTTCCCAGGGCGCGGGGGCGTCGGGGAAGGGCCGGTCCCAGAGGAGCTCGAGGCCGGCGGCTTCGCTGAACTCGACCGCAACGGGGTTCGCGTCGATCTTTCGGCCGGCGAGTTGCTCGCCGAGCATGGCGAGTTCCTGTCCGGCCCACCGCACGAGCGGCACGTCGGCGGCCGCCACGAGGGCCCGTTCCAACGGTGGCACCGGACGACCGGCCCCTGTTCCTTGCGTGGCGCGTCGGCGGCGAACTCGACGAAGGAGCAGGAGCAGGCTGGTGGCCAGCACGGTCGCTCCGGAGATGCCAGGTACGAGGGTGACCAGAGACGGCAGCAGCCCGCTCGGTTCATCGGATGCGGCTTGCCGGTGCCGGCGCGGTATCACTAGGAGGAGCCGGTTCGGGTGTGGGCGTTTCGCGAGACTCGGCGGCCTGTGGAATTTCGGCGGCGGTCGTGCTCGGCGATTCGGCGGCGGGTGTCGTGGTGTCTTGCGTCGTGGGCGGGGCGCTGTCGGGGGTTGTAGGAGGGGCGGCCTGTTCGGGTTGCGGCAAGGGTGCGACCGCGGGTTCCTCAACGGCCGGCGGGGGCGCGGCAGGCAGGTTCGCGTCGGCGGGCAGCTTGAGTTGCCACCCGGTACAGATGAGGTTGGGGTCGGCGATGAAGTCGCGGTTGAGGTCGTGGATCTCGGTCCATCGAAAGCCGGAACCGAGGTGCGTTTCGGCGATGGCCCAAAGGTTGTCGCCGCGCTGGACCACATAGACGGGCTGCGCCGGTGCCAATGGGGCGGCGTCGTGGCGACGTCAGAGAGGAGCGTCCCCGAAGGAGACCTTCCGCCTGCGACGCAGGAGTGATTGCCGTGGGCGCGTCGATCATCTGCACTACTGGGGTGGGTGGAGCCGATGCTGCCGAGCGATGGGATGGGTCGGGCGAGGCTCATGAGGAGAACGACCGAGCCGACGAGTTTCGCGGCGATGGTTCCGAACGGTCCGATGCGGTGGAGGCGTTGGCCGACTCCGCGCACGGCGTCGGCGGTGTCGAGTGCGACGTAGGCCATGACGATCGCCCAGCAGATCCAGGCGAGGCAGACGAACAGGTTGAGGATCACGATCGGGTCCACGAGTTGGAGTGTCGTGGAGATGACCTCGCCCCAGTCGGGCATGCGGCCCGGGAGCGGCCACCCGAAGAACCGGGCAAGCGCGATGGGCGCGCCGATGACGATGATCGTCGTCCAGGTCAGGTGTCCGATGGCGGCGAGGACCTGGCGGGTGGCACGGGGTTGGTTGCGTGTGTTCGGCATCGGGGTCTCCTATGGGCCGGCGAAGCCCTGTTGCGGGTGGGCGGTGGCGGTCCCGGTGATGGTCCGGTTCCCGAGGCCGAAGGTCTGCAGGAATGTCATGGACTCGGTGCGGGTGATGGTCACGGTCACCGAGGCGGCGTCCGCGGTGAACGGTGCCGACCCAGCCGTTGGCGGCGAGGAAGGTCTCGGCCCGCTCGGTTGCAGCGACCGGGTCGAGGCGGGTGGCGCCTCCGGTCCCGAGGACGGCGCTGATGTCGATGGCTTGCGCGCCGGCGCGGGCTGCTTCCTCGGCGTCGTTGATGGCGTCGCGTTTGGATGAGATGAGTGCCCCGCCGTCGAAGACGAGTCCGCACACGGCGAACACGATGACGGTCCCGAAGATCATCCACAGCGTCGCGGAGCCATCGTCGCCGCGGCATCGACGCCGATCGAAACGGCTCAGGCCGGCAGTCATCGCGACCCTCGATACAGATCAACGACGGACACCGAAGACGACGTGACCGTCTTCGTGCCGGAGAGGCCGATCAGGCCGAGGTCGGACAGCGCGATGTCGCACTTGACGGTCACGGTCACCTGGCCGCCGGGATAGAAGGCGGTGGTGTCGACGTCGATCTGGGTGGCCGCGCAGGTGAACCCCCCCGAGGTCAGCGATGTCGTGGCGGCGGACTCGGCGGCCCATTGGGCTGACCCGGCGTCGCGTTCGAGGCTGGCGGACCGGGCGGCGTCGCGGGCGGCCTCGTCGACCTGTTCGCGGGCGGTTGACGTGCGCCCGACGAGCGCGACGAGACAGATCAGCGCGATAGCGATCGGGGTGACGATGACGACCTCGACCGTGACGGACCCGGCGTCTCCGCGCAGTCGGCTCACGGCTTGAATTCCTCTATCGGAGACGTGGATGTGGCCGACACTGACTGGCTCAAACCGGGGATGACTGCGGGCGACTGGCCCGTGACGGTCACGGTGACCGATCCGGCGGTGCGGGTCACGATGACCGCAGGGTTGGTGACGGCTCCCGAGCCGAGCTCGTTGAGCATCTGGTCGGCGCGTGCGTAGCCGTCGTCGTCGGTGGCACCCATCGCCCTCGCGGCGCGCGCTCCTTCTTGCGCGGCGGCGTTGACCATGTGGCGGGCGTGGAACCACAGGCCGACGTGAACCGATGCCAACACCAAGAGGAGGAGCAGCGGCATCACGATGACCAGTTCGGTCGACGCGCTCCCGGTATCGCCTCGACACCGTCGGGGCGCGACACGACCCGGACCCCTGCGGCTCACGAGTTGTGTCGGTGTGTTGTCGGCCACGAGGGCGCTCAGGTCGGGATGGATTCGGCTTTGGCGGTGACCTTGGCGACGATGATCGCGACCACCGCAAGGGCGAGCGCGGCGAGCCCGGCGATGATGATCACGGTTTCGACAGTCACCGAGCCGACGTCACCGCGGCAACGGCGGGCGTCGGCGATCTCGTCGGAGTCACGGTTGAGTCGGCCGGCGAGCATTCTCATCATGGTCAGCAGGTAGTTGATTTCGATGGTGTCTCCCACGGGAGGCTCCTCCTTGGTTGGTGGATCTCGGGCCGGCGCTCAGAAGCCGCCGATGACGGTCATGACCGCGGGGAAGCCGATGAGGATGACGAATCCGAACAGCAACATCGCGGTGGGGATGGCCATGCGTTCGGTGGCGGCTTGGGCATCGGACTCTGCTTCGGCGAGCTCGACGGCGCGGAGCGTGTCGGCCTTCACGGCGATCGAACTGCGGACCTTGGCGCCCTCGTTGCCGGCCAGGGCCACGCTGGCCGCGAGCTCAACCAGCGCGGGAACCCGTAGCTCTTCACCGAGGCGGGCGAAGGTGGACCAGATGGTCGCTCCGTCGATCTGCGCGACGTCGACGGCTCGGCGTAGGAGGTGAAACGACCACGAGTCCCCGACACGGGCGGCCTCGACAAGGGCGGCTTCGGTACCCATGCCGCCCGCCAGGCTGATCGCGACGAGGTCGAGGTAGCTCCCGAACGCGAGGGCGAACTCGTGTCGCCGCTCGTCCGCGGCCTTGCGCAACGCGATGTCCGGAGCGATGAACCCGATGACGACGGCGACCATGCCGGCGACGGCGAGAAGACCGACGGGGACGGTGACCCCGGCCAGGAGAAACAGCAGTCCTATTGCGGCGATGAAACCGAGGGGCATCAGCGCGCAGGTGACCTTGGAGCCGAGGTGGGCGTCGAGGCTGGTGCCGGCCATGCGTGCGTTGCTACGGAGGTCATCGAGGCCGAGGTCGAACCCGCCGAGCGCGGTGGCGGTGCGTTGGCCGAGCTGTCTGCGCCAGGCCGGTCCGGAGTCGTCGTCGACGATCTCGGGCCGGCGCTCGAGGCGGGCCAACGCGGTGGCAAGGGGCGGTGGCGGCGGGAATGCGAGCCGCCACGCGATGAACCCGAACAGTCCCGCCAACGCGCCGAGCCCGACCGTCGCCCAGATGCCGGTCATCGGTTCGCCGCCCGGCTCGAACGAAGCGGCGTACGGGTCTCGACGTGGGTGGGGGCGGCGCCGGCGCTGAGGAAGCGGGCTGTCTTGGTGGAGTGACCGGTCCGGGCGAGCCACCAGAACGCTCCGGCGAAGAACGCGGCGACACCGACGAGGACGATCTGCCCGACGGCGGTCCGGTAGGCCTCGACGTAGGTGCGGTTGAGGACCACGATGCCAGTGCTGAACAACACCGTCACGGCGGTGACCAGCTTCACCGAGCTGCGGGTGCGGGAACGGCCGGTCTCGATCCGCAAGCGCATCTTCACCGTGTCGCGGGTTGTCGCGGCGAGGCGACCCAACAGTTCGCCGAGCTGGCGGGGCGAACCTTCAGCGGCGAGGATCAACGCCGCGACCACGAGGTCGCCGGCGGGGTCGTCGAGGCGTTGGGCGAACCGGCGCAACGAGGTCCGGATGCTCGTCCCCGCTTCGAGTGATCCGGCCAGCCAGGCCACATCACCGCGGATCGGTGGTGGGGCATGAACGGCGGTGGTGATGATCGCCTGCTCGAGCCCGGCGGCCGCGGCCATCACGTCACGAAGCTGTTCGGTCCACGTCGCGATCGCGTCGAGATGCGCCGACTCGGCATCGCGCCGCGCCTTGCCCCCGAGAAGTGACGGAGTGAAGAACCCGCCGACCGCGGCGAGAATGATCCCGACCGGCCAACCGGTGAGCACACCGATGCCGATACCCGCGCCCGCGGCGCACCCCACCCGAAGTCCGAACCGGTCATACCGCTCGACCAACGACGGGCCCTCGACAGCAGGCTCGTCGAGGGTTTCGACGGAATCGTCGATCGGGGCGCCGACGAGGGCGCGCAGGAGGAGGAACACGCCGAGGCCGAACAGTGCGCCGATGCCGGCCGACGAGCGCGGTCATTGCGCGACCTGCAGGGTCGGCGGCCACGAGTAGCCGACCGCCGCGAGCCGGGCCGCGGTGGCGGGCCGAAGCGGAACACCAGTCGGCGCCGCATAAGCGCCCGGTTCGGCGCGGAATATCTCGTTGCTCGAGACGTGGTGGTCCTCGGCCGCGACGACCTCCCGAATTGACGACACCCACCGGCGCAGCCCCGACTCGGTGGCGGCCTGGCTGATGAACACGACGAGGTCGACCGCGTTCGCGAGGAGCAGATTCGAAGCGATGCGGTCGAGGCGCTCGGGTGCCTGCACGCAGTACGACGCGACCCGATCGAAGACCCCTTCGGAGCTCGACGCGTGGATCGTGCACATCGAACCGTCGTTGCCCTGGGACATGGCGTTGAGCATCGGGATCACTTCGGACCCCCGCACCTCGCCGACAATCACCCGCGACGGGTTCATCCGCAGTCCCATCCGCACCAGCTCGGCGAGGGTCACCTCGCCCTCACCTTCGGTGTTGGGTTCACGGGACTCCATCGAGACGACATCGCTATGACGATCTCGGTGCAGTTCGAGGTTGAGCTCGCGGTTGTCCTCGATCGTGACGAGCCGCTCACGCGCGTCGGTCTCGCCGAGTAACGCCCGCAGCAGAGTGGTCTTGCCGGCGTTCGTGCCGCCCGCCACCAAGATGTTCAGACGGGCGCGAACCGCGGCGGCGAGGAAGTCCTCGACGCGGTGGTCGAACGTGCCACCGGCGCGCAGCTCGGCGAGCGTCGCGGTTGCCTTGCGATGCCGACGCACCGACACACAAGGCCGGGTGGTCACCGCCATGACGGCGAAGAGGCGGGCGCCGCTCGGGAGGTGAAGGTTCAGCTCGACTGCCGCGTTGTCGAAGCGCCGCTCGGCCTGACCCGACCGGGCACCAAGACGGCGCAGATGTTCGATCATCTCGGCGTCGGTGCGCCACAGCTGCGGACCCAGTTCCTTGCGGCCATCGGCGTAGGACACCCACACCCGGTCACAGCCGATCGCGTCGACGTTCTCCACCATCGGGTCGGCCAGCAGACGGTCGAGCATCCCGGCGCCGAACATGTCATCGAGTGCCGCCTGGACCACGAGGTCGTCCTCGGCGCTGTTGAGCGCGCCGATGCCGTTGGAGATGTCCCGCTCAGCGATCTGGCGGAGACGATCATGGATCACGCTCGTCGCGAACTGGCGTTGATCGGCGCCGCTGACGGTCTGGCCGGCGGCGACCGCGTTCTCACGCCACCCTGCGACCTCGTCGCCGATGCCCTGAGCCATCAAGTCGTCGAGCACGGCGCGTGCCCGTGGAGAGAGGACAGGCGGCCGGTCCCTCTGCTGCGGTGATGCTCATGGCGCCACCTGCATCGGTGAAGCGATCCCGTTCGTGACCACCGACGGGTGCGGCGGTGGGTGTGGGACCGGGATCGGAGGTGGAGACGGAATCGGTGGGGGAGCCACCGGCATCGGACCTGACGTCGGCGCGAGCCGCGTGGCCACCTCACCGGCTGCTCGCACCAGGCGGGTACGGGCGAGCAACTTCGCGTTCTTGGCGTCACCGCTGAGCGCACGCGGGCCCCGACCGGGTCATCGGGTAGAACGCCGACAAGCGCGACCGCGCCGATGGCCTCGACAACCTCTGCCGGCGAGTACGGGCGATCGCCGATGACGAGCAGAGACGAGTGAACCCCGAAACTCCGAAGGGACGCTACGAGTTCGCGAGTGTGCAACACCGATCCGAGCGTGGGACGGGCAACCAGGACAGCAGCGCCGAGTTCACGTAGCAGCGGGACGCTCGGCGAGGCGGCATCGACGCGACCGACATCGAGCAGTACGTCCATCCCCGAAAGCCCCCTCAGCAGCTCGCCGAAGCGGGCAGCCGCCAATGCGGCCATCGCCGTCGAAGCCGCGAACGGCGACGGTGGCGCGACCAGGACCCGTACCTCGCCGGGCCCAGGTAGGCGCTGAAGATGTTCGAGCAACACGCGATCCGACAGGCCCGACCGGCTCGAAGCGGCCAGCTGTACCGTTGACGGTGTGTCGCGGAGCCCGCCGGTCTCACCGTCGAGCGAGGTCAGCCTCGACACGAGATCGCCACCGCTTGGATCGGCCTCTACAACGAGCGGTTCGCGACTCGACGGCCAGCGGGCGGCCAGCGCGAGCACCGTGGTGGTAACGCCAGGCGATGACTTCGCCGATCCGAACGCGATGACGCTCACGGGATCACCACCAGAGCGATCCGTTGGCCGAGCGAGGCGCTCGCCACCGCCGGACCGCGATCCGCGGGAACGATCAGCGAGAGTTGCGACGTCGCCGACGCGCCAAGACCGGAGGAGGAGACTCGAAGCACGCGGCCCTCAGTGATGACCGTCGCCGGTTCAGGGGCCCTGCTGTCACCGGACTTGGGCACATCGACCACTTGCACCCGATCACCAGCTCGGATGGCGCCGACAGGCGCGGCCGAAGCCGGCACCTGAATGCCGACGAGTGCTTCCCCGTCGCCGACCACGGTTGACTCGCCGAGGGACGAATCGACCAGCAACGTGCCGGGACGAAGATCCACCGCGGCGGTGCGACCGAGGACCGTGGACTTCGCCGACAGCGGGATCGGCGATAACGCAGGGTCTACCGCGACCTGCGCGACTCGAAGATCCGCGTCGGTGATGACCGCGCCGGCCTCGATGGGACGGGCGACAGCCAACACCGGTCGGCGGTCGCTCGACGCGAGTTGCAGGCCGACGAACGCGACGATCGAGACGACCATGCAGATCACCGCGACCACCGCGAGAGGAAGGCTGCGTTGTCGTCGTTTCGCCGGTTCGATGCCGACGGGGTCAGTCTTGGATCCGTTGGACGACGTGCGCCCGCGAGTCATTGTCGTGGTCAAGGAGTTGGCCTTTCTCGGGTTCAGCTGTGTGCCGGCGCTACGAGCGCCTGGGACTCTTCGATCTGCAGGTCGAAGCCAGCCACCGGGCTGGACAGCTCTCCGAGATCACCGCCCTGGCCGTTGGTCGCATACCAACGCAGGTGCCACACCACTACCGCCGTGTTGTGAAAGGTCAGATCCGCCCGAACACCCGAGCTTCGCCGGTACGTGTACGAACACGACGACGACGCCGGGTCAGGACGCAACGCGGCGTCGTACGCCGAGCCGGCGTCGGTGCAGACGACCGATCCGTCGTCCATGTCCCATTCCGCCGCGCACCGGCACCGCCTCGACCGTGGCGGTCAATCCACCGGCCGACGCCGACGCCGAGAGGGTCTCCCAGTTGTCGACGTGCAGCCAGACGGGAAGGTTCACGAGGCCCTTGCCGCCCGACGGCGGCCAGGTCTGCACGCCCGGCAACGGTAGGACCATCCCGTTGGCAGCCATCTGCGCGAGCACCTCGGCCGATGGTGTGAGCACCGGCGGGTTCGCCGGGTCCCAAGCAAAGATGTTCTCGAACGTGATGGCACCGGTCGTGATGTCGCGGCAGATCAGCCAGACGTACGTGTCGACCTCGAGCGTCGACGTGTCGGTGATCTGCGACCCGACGCTTGGCAGCACCGCTCCCGCGCTGGCAGTGACCGCGAAGAACTTGCAGTCGATGTTCGACGACGGCCCTCCGCCGCCTTGGTATCCGGTGTTGGAATAGCCGCCTGTGTTGCTTCCCGGCACAACGACGACGACCTGTCCGCCCTCGGGGTTGGTTGTCCCGTCCGCGTTCTGACCGTCGGAGCTCGCGGGCGGAGCCGCTGCCAGAGAGGACGCGACCAGAAGCGGTATGGCTACGAGGAGGCGATTGCGCATCCCGCCACCCCCTCCCACTTCTCGACCTGCACGCGGGTGGTCAGCATCCACGTGCCATTGAGGTGCGTCATCGTTGCCCTGTCGTGAGCCGTGGTGACCTTGTCATTCAGCACCCGCTCCGTTACGGGCTCGTACAAGACCCCATCGTCCACGTTGCAGGTCTCGATCGTTGCTGTGTCACCGTTGACCTCGACGGAGAGCGCAGCGATCCTGTGAACCGAACCGGTCGGATAACGCAACGCTTGGCCGAACCCCTTCCACGAAGCAGCGAGGTTGCGGACCTCGGTCAGCACCGGATCCATCGTCGTCGCGGCCAGCGCTGGATGGTCAGGATTCGGGGGTCGGCCGTTGCGTGGTCGAACGCCGACATCGCAGCGATGTAGGCGCCGACCACCTCCTGCTGCGCGCCGGTCCAACGGTTTGCATCGCTCGTCGTGGTGGTCCTCGGCGCTGTCGTTCTTGTTGTAGCTGGCCGACTCGTGCTGGCCGAACTCAGTGTCGTGGCGGACGAAGACGCCGACTCGTCGGACGATCCACTACTGCAGGCAGCGATGACGAGTGTCGAGAAGAGCGCGAGCGTTATCGCGAACACCGCCACGAAGCGGAGCCGTAAGCGGGCGCCGGCAACGTGGAGCGGTTGCTGGGGCGGATCCGAAGAGGCGAGCGCTCGGGGAGCGTGTGGTGCTGGACGGTGAAACACAGTGAGGGGTCCTCGCTTCGCTGTTGTGTTGGGGTGGGTTACAGGACTGTAAATATGCAGGTACAATTGACAACCGTGCCATCGGTCTCCCGGTGAACGACCGGCCACACAGTGCGCGCAATCGGGGTGAAGGTCCATACCTACATACCCACTGCGAAGTTGCCGGGCGTCCGGAGATTTCTGGTGAATTCTTGGCGATGGCCGCCGCGCTCGTGGCCGAGGTGACACGTGTGCCGTGACCGGGCCTGCGGTTGGGTTGCGGCATTGCCAGCGCGGCTCCCCGCCGCCAATCCGCTTTCGCAAGCTCCGGTGGGCATCGTTCGCTTCGCCAGGTTTGGTTGTCATGGTTGTCGTCGGTGGGCAGTGATCAGGGCGGTAGTGTCGCGATCGTTCGTGGTCACAATGAGAGGGTGGTGTCGGTTGATTGAGGCGCTTCGCGCGGCGGCCGACGAGGTGGGCGAGCCGCTGTCGTTTCAGGCCTATCAGCGTTGGCGTGAGGGCCAGGATCCGAAGCCGTTGTTGGGGTGGACCATCCGTCGTCACGGCGGGTGGCCATCGGCTTGCGCGAGCGCTGGTGTGACGGCCGCGGGCGTGACGGCGCGGCGGTGGACCGTCGACGAACACCTTGATGCTCTTCGGTCCGCGGCGGAGGCCGTTGAGGGTCCGCTCACACCGAGCACCTATCGGACATGGAGGGCAACACAGTTGGCTCCGACACCAGATCTGACCGGTTATGGGGCTAGGGAGTGGATGGAGTTGTGTTCTCGTGCGGGGGTGGAGGCGGCAGTTCAGCGCAAACGGTGACGCAGTCGGTTTGCGGGTTCTGCGTGGGTGGCCCGAACACCTGGACCAGCCCGGGGCGACCCCACCTCTCGTAGGTTGGGTGATCATGCATGTAGTAACCGGTGACGATCCGGGCCTGGTCGGTGTCGTCGATGACGATGTCGAACGCGTCGAGCATCCACCGGTCGTCGTATCCTTCGGCCCCATAGTCGAAGTCGTGGGTGCCGTCAGGCCTGAATACCGAAATGATGTCGCCATAGTCGTTGATGACCTGGGCGCGGTCTTGGGCATCGATCGCGATCGGCGGGGGCTTCGAACTCGCGCGGCCCGTCGCCTCCGGTCGGGTAGAGGAATACGGGCTCACCTTTCGGGTCGAATACGTGCACTTGGTCGGCGAACTGGTCGACGACATGGGATCGACCGCCGGAATCGAAGGCGATGCCCTCCGGATGCAACATCTCGGGGTGGGTGGGCGTTGGTGACCCGTACTCGGTGTCGAAGTTTCCGTTGTGGTCGAACACCAACACCCGACCTCGCTCACTGTCGGGGATGTGGGCCCGGCCCGCATCATCGAACGCGATGCTCGACGGGGCCAGGAACTCGCCGACACCGTCGCCGCGGATCCCGTACCGGTCGACAAGGCCCCCGTCGGGGTTCAGGACGACCACGGTGGCGCGGTCGGGGTCGATCAAGTGCACCCGGCCAGTGGGATCCACCCCGATCGACTCAGCATCCCCGACGAGTCCGGAAAGATCGATCTCGTTGATGACGGACCCGTCGGGTTCGTAGACCATGAGCACGTGGCGTCCTAGGTCCGCCACCCAGGTTCGGCCGTGCTCATCGATGTCGAGCGCCAACGGCATCCGGAGATGATTGGGTTCGTCGCCCGCAAACCCGTAGGCCCACAACGCAACCATCGGCTCCGTGTCCACCGACGGCCGCGACCACGCCCAAGCGACTCCGCCAACCACAACCACAACCAGACAGACCAGTACAGCGGCGCGTCGCCGAGACCGACGCTGTGGTTGCGGCAGCGGGATTGGCCGGGCGCTGGTTGCCTCGGCAGCTCGCATCATTTGATCGGACCCGAACATAGGACCGGCGAACCTACGGCCATACGATGAGGTAGATCAATGGGCATCGACCATCACGCAAAGTGAAGGCCCCCGCACCCGGGGTGGCCGGCACCAGCCCCGGGACCACGCCCGATGGCCGCTACGCCACATGACGTGAACAACATGCCCGCGTCTGCGCCGCAGTGTCGCCTGATAACCGCACCGAGTGAGGACCATGAACTTCGTCACACGCCCAACGTGACGGCCGGCCTTAGTTCTGGGTTAGTTGAGTTAGACCTAAAGCAAGCGATCTCGGAGGGGCAGGGGTGTCTTGACCGATGACCGCAGAGCCTTCGCTTGTTTCAGGGTTAGACGCCGCGCTGGTTGAGGACGTGGGGGTGGGTTGACGTCATTGGGGTTGAGCGTGGCGGTGATGAGCAGCGCGATCGCGAGGGCGAGCTGAGCGAGTCGATGGTTGGTCTTGCGGTCGGTGTTGCGCGGACCTGACCGAAGTTCGACAGCCAGGAGCTGGTGCGCTAGGTCGGCCAGCGCATGCCAAGGGGAACGGCAGCTTCCCATCGGCGGTGCCCGGCGCTCGCTTCTTACTGCACACTAATCCTGAACTAAGCGCAGGAGAGCGTGGGTTGGTGGGTGGGGTGTCGGTGTAGCCCTGTTTTCGGGGCTTTTGAATGGTGTTGGGGTGGTGGGTGGACGGTGGGGTTGGGGTTGGGATGAAGCGGGTCAGGGTTGTCGTGTGCGTGGTCCGGGGCGTTGTGGGCCGCGTCGAAGCCGGTCGAGTTCGATGGACGTGTCGACCCATTCGTCGATGAGGGCGAGGAGCTTCTTGTAGTTGCGGGTTTGGGCTTCGATGGTGGCGAGACGTTCGGGTCGTACGGCTTCGGTCCGGCTCTTGCCGGCGCGGGTCCAGTGAAGTTGGTGGTAGGGGCCGTGGCGTTGCGGCGGGTCGTCTTTGCAACGGCAGGTGGGGTTGCCGCACACGTTGTATTGCTCGGAGACGTTCCCGGGGCGCAGGTCGCCGAGGGCGACGATCTGTTCCTTGATTCTGTCGATGCGTCGGGTCAGTTGGTTTTCGGTGGTCATGTTCGCTCCTTGGGGCCCGCGCACGTCTACCACCCACACGCTACCGTAGCTGGCCACGGCTACGACCAGGGGGGTTTGTGTGAGCGGCATGAAGAGGGCGCAACGACGCAGGCTGGCACGAGAACAGCGTGCTATCACCCGGCGGCTCGAGACCGCGGTCGGCCCGAACACGGCCGGTCCGGTGCTGGGCCGAGCCAACATCGGCTATGAGTTGTCGGGCCGGTGTCGGGGGGTGGCCCACGGCGGGATCGGGATGGTCGCCCAACTGGTCGCGGACGTGGGCCTCGCCACGGAAATCGACGAGTCGGTGCAGGTACTCGCCCAGCATCGCCCGTATCACGAGTCGGACCACGTGTTGAACATCGCGTACAACCTGTTGTGCGGCGGGACCCGACTCGACGACATCGACCAGCGCCGCAACGACGCGGTGTTCCTCGACGCGATCGGCGCGGCGGCCATCCCGGACCCGACCACCGCGGGGGACTTCTGCCGGCGTTTCGACCAGGGCTCAACCATGGCCCTCCAAGACGCCCTCAACCGGGCGCGGCTTCGGGTCTGGGCCCGCCAGCCCGCCTCGTTCACCGAGCAGACCGCACGCATCGACGCCGACGCGAACGTTCGTGGTCACCGGCGCGCAAGCCAAGGAAGGCATCGACATCTCCTACAAGGGCACGTGGGGGTACTCGGCGCTGGTCGTGTCCCTCGCGAACACCGCAGAACCGCTGTTCTTGGACCTCCACGGCGCGAACCGGCCCTCCCATGAGGGTGTCGTGCCGCTCTTGGATCGGGCCGTCGCGCTCTGCCAAGAGGCCGGGTTCGCCGACGTGTTGCTGCGCGGCGACACCGACTTCTCCCTCACCGGCGAGCTCGACCGGTTCGACGCCGATGGGGTGCGGTTCGTGTTCGGCTACGACGCTATGGCGAACCTGGTCGGCCGGGCCGCCGCCGCCCCCGACGAGAACTACCACCAGCTCGTCGCACACACCGAACGCCACATCAAGACCACACCACGATCCAAGCCCTGCAACGTCAAAGACGACATCGTCCGCGAACGCGGCTACAAGAAGATCCGCACCACCGCCGAAGACGTCGTCGAGTTCGACTACCGGCCCGGCAAATGCAACAAGGACTACCGGGTCGTCGCGTTGCGCAAAGACCTCTCCGTCGAGAAGGGCGACAACGTGCTCTTGCCTTGCGTCTGAGTTCGTGTCGTGCTTTGGGCGCGAAACTCCCCAAGGGTTGATAGCCGGTGAGGGTCTGACCCGAGGAGGAACAGATGGCATCGAGAGAACCGCGTCAGCGGCGCAAGCTGACACCGGAGGAGAAGTGGCAGGCGTTCTTGGAGGTGACCTCCCAGGAGATCACTCAGGCCGACGCGGCCCGCAAGTGGCGGGTCGATGTGTCCACGATCATCAGCCTGCGGCGCCTCGCGAAGGACGCGGCGATGGCCGCGTTCGCGGCATCCAAGCCGGGCCGGCCCTCGGCCCGGGATTTCGAGATGGAAGCACTCAAAGCCGAGAACGATCGGCTGTCCGAGGCGATCAAGGAGCTGGCGATCGAGCTGTCCCTGGTGCGGGGAAAACAGCGGTCGGCCTGAGCCTGACCGAACCGGTCCGTCGTCTGAGCGCCGATCAGAAAGAGCAGTTGCTCGACTTGATCGACGCCGCCCAGGCGGCGGGCTGGTCGTTGGACCGGGCCGCCGATGTGATGGGTGTGAGTCCCCGGCGTGTGCAGCGCTGGCGGCTCCGCCGCCTCGACGGCGCTCTTGAGGACCGCCGCCCGGGCGGGAACCCGCTGCATCGGATCTTGGCGACCGAGGAGCAGGCGGTGCTGGATCTGATCGAGGAGTGGGGCAAGATCGACCGGTCCCACCGCAAGCTCGCCCACCGCGGCTCGTACCTCAAACTGGTGTGGGTGTCACCGTCCACGGTGCGCCGAATCATCAACAAACACGGGCTTTCGTTGCCCAAGGAGTACCAGCCGAAGCCGCCCCCGAACCGGGTGTGGCCCGACTCGATCACGTGGGAACCGAACAAGATCTGGATCTGGGACTCCCGCAACTTCACGAGAGCGAAGCGTCACGTCGTGGTGATCATGGACGTCGTGTCCCGCAAGTGGATCGAGCACATCATGACACCCGAGTTCACGATGACCCAGTCCCAGTTGCTGTTCATGCGAGGCCTCGAGCACGAAGGCCTTGCCAACCTCGACGACATCACCGATGATGCCGTCGACGTCGATCTCGCCGACCGGGAACCGGTGCTGCTGGCATGGTCAGACAACGGCGCTCAGATGACCGGCGAGGACACCCGCCAGTTCATGGCACTCGTCGCGATCTGGCAGCACTTTGGCCGACCCGGCACCCCGACCGACCAAGCCCACATCGAGAGCTTCTTCTCCCACCTCGTGTTCGACTACCCGCACCTCGACCACATCGACGACCCAGTCGTGCTGACCACCGAGCTCGCCCGCATCCGCGAGGAGTACAACGGCGTGCGCCTCCACGCCGGCGTCGGATATGTCACACCCGAACGACGAACACGAAGGACGAGGCCCCCAACTCCGCCGAGCACGAGCCCGCGGACTCATCAAAGCCCGCCAGAACCGCATCAACCACAACCGCAACAACCCACCCGAGCAGGCATCATGACTTTGGGTATTTCACGCCAGAAACTGCGACATTTACTCAGACACACCACACTCTTCCACGAGTACCGCTACTTCTTCTACATCACCAACGACCGGCACATGACCGCTGACGAAGTCGTCGCGGAAGCCCGTGGGCGCTGCAACCGAGAGAACCTCATCGCGCAACTCAAAGGCGACGTCCACGCGTTGCACGCCCCCGTGAACACCCTCAACGCCAACCTCGCATACATGACCATGGCATCGATCGCGTGGAGCCTCGAAGCATAGGTGCCGCTCCTCCTACCCGTGTCGGGCCGCTGGGCCGACCAGCACAACGAGCAACGCCGCCGGCTACTCACCATGGAATTCCACACGTTCCGAGCCGCGATGATCGACATCCCCTGCCAAATCGTCAAAACCGCCCGAAGCGTGCGATGGCGGATCCAAGCATGGAACCCATGGCTCGGCGCGCCTCCGCCTCACCGACACCCTCAAAACCTGACCCGCTCCCAACCCCAACCCAGCCCACCGCCCGACCAGCCCCCGGGCCCACCAAACGACCCCACCCACCCCGACAACCCCCGCCCCCAACCGCTCAAGCACCCCTCCCGACGACCCAGAGCACCCCGACCGCCACCACCCACCCCACAACACCCCAAATCACACCCGCCGCCCACCCCAACCAGCGCAGCAACACCCACCAGAGGCCCAAGCGCTTGTTTCAGGACTAATGGCAGCGTCGATGCTGTTGTGGGCTGGCCCCCAGATCACGCACCGGGCCCTTGTTGCAGCCGCGGTCGAGGTGCAGCGTCTCGATGTCTTCGAGGAGACCGTTCTTCGCGGCGGCCTCGAGGGTTGGCGGGAACAAGATCACGTCGTGACGGTTGCCGCCGCCGGGCCCCGCGAATGGGATGCCGGCCCAAACGGTCATGAGCGAGCCCTTCCACCCGAGTTTGCCCCGGTCAACAGGGCTCTTGCCGGTGTCTTCTCCACCGCAGGGTGCCTTGCGTTGGGAACCGTAGACGGCGACTTCGGACAGGTCGAGTTCGATGATGCGGTACATGCACCGGCCAGCGCGTGCTCGGAGGACTCTGGTCGAACACCCCTACGTTGATCCAGTGGTTCGCGTCGGGCCCGTTGAGCATCGTGTCAGACACGTGGCATGGCGCGAGGCGCTCGGCGTCTTTGCACGAACAACCCGTCGCCAGCCGGATAATGATGCCTTCGAAGCAGAGCCGGTCCGAGATCCGCGGGTTGTGACAACCAAGTGGATAGTTGCGCGCATTGGATCCCGAGGCGGGAGATGCCGTCTGGGCGGTGGTCGAACCGCTGCTCGCGCCCAACTGTGACATGAGGTATCGACCTTCACCGGGTCGTCGTTGTTGGGTGCACCCGAAATCAGAACCGGGACAACCCGACGACCGTTGGATGGTCACATACTCGCGGGCCTTATGAGAGGGACTCCTGACACTCCATTGCTGCTTGCTTGGACTCACGAGGATAGGGAACGGGGAAGCGGTGCTGCTTATGGGTCAAGTTCGGCTACCACCCCGGCGGCGACGCTCACCGTCCACCGTGCGGGCTTCTTTCACCAGCTGGCTGAGGGTCACGGGCTTGCCGCTCACCAGCGGGCCCATTCGGCCCAGGGCCTCGACGACACCGGTGACGGAGATCCCGTGCTCCGCACTGAACGACACCCACGACGAGAAGGCTTCCTCGGAGACGTTGGCGTGGATGACCTTCTTGGCTGGCACGGAGCGAGATGGTATCAGCGGGCATGGACGACACCGGGGGTGATTGCCAGCTCCCACCGCGGGGAGGTAACTGCGAACGGGCGGTCTGTCCGGAGATTTCTCGACTCATCTTTTGCGACTTGTCATCGCCGCTCGGTCCGGATCTTCGGTGGATCGCGCGTTCGACACTGAGTCGCCTCGCAAGTGCCGTGGCCGGACCTGCGGCCCGGGTGCGGTGGTGCCCGCCCGTCTCCCCGCCGTCAACCCGCCTTCGCAAGCTCCGGCGGGCTTCGTCCCCTTCGGGGATTGACGGCGACTCGACGCCCGGGCAGAGCGCCCCGTAGGGGCGAGCCCAGCCGGGATTCGCCGGCACAACGCCGGTTCGTCGGAGCGTGTCTCGCCTCGTCTGGAAGCCGAGCGGGTGCAACACGCCCACCCCTTGCAGGAGTCACCGACATGCCGTCGACATCACCGACCGAACGAGCGCCAAGCGCATCTCAACCGAAGCTGACACGACGCTCACCGTCCTCGCCTGGCGGGATCAACTCGTCGAGTCCCACCCCGAGTCACACCCGACCGCCACGAACGAGACGCTTGTGTGGTGGACGCCGATCCTCGGGCCGACGGCGACCCTGATGGCTCACCGTTTCGCCGGTCACGTCGCTCGGGCGGTGAGCGCGAGTTCAGTCTCGCGGAACTGTCCCGCACGTTCGGCATGGGTCACTCCAACGGCCGCGTCCGCGCCGCGCTGATCCGACTCGAGCGATTCCGGGTCGTGTCGGTCAACGACGGCACCGTCGCCGTACGCATGGCACTTCCGCCCTCACGGCGCGCCAGCTCGACCAGCTCCCGCCCTACCTCATCGAGCTCTACGAGCCGCGCCGAGCAGGCATCGGCAACATCGGCAAGCCGACGCTGTAGCACGCCTGAAAGCCGCCCGGAACGAGTCGCACTACCGCGGCTCGGGTCGGCAGCCGGTCTGTGTGGATCGGCGGTGCCGTGTCCCGGCCTGCGGCCGGGGTGCCGTGGTGGCCCGCCGCCGGGTCCGTGTCAACCCGCCTCCGCAAGCTCCGGCGGGCTTCGCCCCTGCGGGGTTGACACCGACCCGGTGACCGGCGGGCCGGACGCCCGTAGGGCGAAGCCCGACCACCTCAACCGGAGGACACGACCCCATGACCCAGCCAACCGAACACGTCCACGCGCTTCTTCGCCGCCAAAGGAGGCCAAGGAACGACCGTCGTCGCGACAGCCGTCGCGCTCGTGCACGCCCAAGCCGGACGCCGCACGCTCCTCATCGACGCCGCCGACCAGCACGACACCTACGCCGCGCTCGGCATGCCCGAACCGGTCGACCTCACCGAGGTCGTCACCGTCCTCCCGAACCTCGACCTGTCGCAGCATCGAGCCCGACACCGAGCCCGGCGAGTTCGACGCCTACGACGTCGTGATCATCGACGCCGGTCAGCAGCCGACCCGACGCCGGCACCGCGACCCTCGTCACCCGCGCCTGCTACCTCGCCCTCCGCCGAGCGATCGCCATCACCCCTGCGCCCGACAGCGCCATCCTCATCACCGAGTCGGGCCGAGCCCTCAACGGCGACGACGTCGCCGCCGTGTTGAACATCCCGATCCTCGCGACCATCCGCACCGACCCCGCCATTGCCCGCGTCGTCGACGCCGGCCTCCTCGCCGCCCGGCTGCCGCGGTCATCGACGACATCGCCACGAGCTCCTCCACGCCCCGACCGCCGTCACCAACTGACCCCAACGGACACCGGCTCCAGGACCTGACTGGCGCCGGTCCCGACGAGTGCCGTGACCCGGCCTGCGGCCGGGGTGCCGTGGTGGCCCGCCGCCGCAGCCGTGTCAACCCGCCTCCGCAAGCTCCGGCGGGCTTCGCCCCTGCGGGGTTGACACCGACCCGGGACCGGCGGGCCAGACGCCCGTAGGGCGAAGTCCCGGCCAGCGGGGCCGAGACCCAAGGAGACACCATGCGAGCAGACGACCTCTTCGAGACCATCACCGACCAACTCATCGCCGCCATCGAGGCCGGCGCCGACGACTGGCGCATGCCCTGGCACACCCTCGCCGAGGCCGGCACACCCGCTAGCGTCGACGGCCACCGCTACCGCGGGGTGAACGCGCTGTGGCTTCCCATGGTCGCCGCCTCCGAAGGCTGGGACTCTGGCCTGTGGGCCACCTACCGCGGATGGCAACGACACAACGCCCAGGTCCGACGCGGCGAGAAGGGCACCGCCGTCCTGTTGTGGAAGAAGCTCGACCCTCGAGCCGAACGACAGACGCCGACAACGAAGACGGCGCCCAGCCCGTCGGCCGACTCGTCGCCCGCACGTTCACCGTGTTCGCCGCCGAGCAAGCCGACGGAACCGACGAGCTCATCGCCGCACGCCAACGAACCGACCGCGACAGCCCCGAACGCATCGACGACGCCGAAGCGTTCTTCGCCGCCAGTCGGCGCCGACGTCCACACCGGCGGCAACGTCGCCTGCTACCAACCCACGACCGACACCATCCGCCTGCCCCGCATCGCGCAGTTCGACCAGGCCGCCCACTACTACGCCACCGCGGCCCACGAACACATCCACTGGACCGGCCACGAACAGCCGCCTCGCCCGCGACCTCTCCGGCCGATTCGGATCCGACGCCTACGCCGCCGAAGAACTCGTCGCCGAACTCGGCGCCGCCATGTGGAGCGCAACCGCCGGCATCAGCGCCACCACCCGACAAGACCACGCCTCCTACCTCGCGCACTGGCTCCGCATCCTCCGCAGCGACGCCCGAGCCCTCGTCACCGTCGCCAGCAAAGCCCAACACGCCGTCGACTACCTGACCGACAAGGCCGGCCGACTCGCAGCGGCCGAAGAGAAGGCCGAGGCCGACGCCGCTTGATCGAAACAGGACCGACCGGCCGCGACGGGTCGGTCGGTCCTGCTCGTCTCACGCCGTGCCATGCCGTGCGGTGCCGTGACCCGGCCTACGGCCGGGGTGCTGTGACCGATCGACGCGACCAGCCGGCTACGTCGCCGGCCCTCCGAGCTCGTGGGGATCCCGAGGCGTTGACGCAACGCCGACACCAAACGATCGCGGCTCCAGATCTGTGAGGAGTCGGTACACGTCATCGGCCGCCAGCCAGCCGCCCCGATCCCTTGCACGACCACGGGGTCGAGTCCGCCGTCCCACACGATGGCGACGTCGTGACGCAGCGGGTCGAACGCCACCTCCACCGGGTCTCCACCGATCGATCCCGCCGGATCGGTCTCCCACCCCTCCGGGAGGGGCACCGACAGAGCGTCGCCGACCAACCGCAGGAACGGCGCGGGCTTGTCCCACCGGCTCATCGGGTCGCGCCCGTCTTCGTCGCCGAGCTGTCAGTTGCCCGGCGGGTCGCGGCCAAGCGTCTCGCCGCCGCGACGCGGGTCTGCTCGTCGGGCCCAAGGTCGAGGAGCGCGGCGCATTGCGTCCGAGTCAGACCCGTTGCTTCGAGTCTCGCTATGGCAGACACGAGACGATCGAGCGCGGCGCCGAGCTTGACGTCGAGGTCGTCGATGACCTTCTTCGCTCGTCGTGCGTCCCTCAGCGCCGTGTCCTGCTCGCTGGCCCGCTGACGTTGCCACGCCCGCAGATCCTTGAGTGCGTCGGTTCCCATTCGCGTTCACCTCCGGGTCGTCGCGATCGCGCCGTGCGATCGCTGATCGAGGTGAGCCCGTAGAACCGAACGTCCCGCGCAGCAACCTCCCCTACATACCCACTGCGAAGTTGGCTTGCGTCCGGAAGTTTCTCTAGACGCCATGGACGAACCGGCGACGCCGCGTGCACCGTTGGTCGTTTCCGTCACCCACCGTCGTCGACCGACCACAACCCGAGGCATTCACAGAAAATCACCACAAGTGGGTGCACAATCTCCGGACGCTCGCCCGTTTCGCAGTGGGTATGGAGATGTGCTCTCCGTTTCCAAGCTCCGCGTCGGCGCCGAGGCGTACCAACTGACCGGCGTCGCCCAGTCGCTCGACGACTACTACTCCGGCTCAGGCGAAGCCGAAGGCTGGTGGGCCGGGCGCGGAGCCGAGCACCTCGGACTCGAAGGAACCGTTGCCGGCGATGACCTCCGGGCACTGCTCGCAGGCCTCGCCCCAGGCGGGAGCGGGCTGTCCCCGAACGGCGAAACGATCCACCCGCACCCCCGCCGGGTCCCCGGCTTCGACCTCACGTTCAAGGCCCCAAAATCGGTATCGGTCCTGTACGCGGTCAGCGACGACCCCCGAGTGCAGGGGGCGATCATCGACGCCTCCGAAGCCGCGCTACGCGACACGCTCGCCTGGCTCGAACGCGACGTGATGGCCACACGGCGAGGCACCGGCAACGAACGATTCCTGGCCGACCTGGCCAAGAAGGACCCGGCGGCCGCCGACGCGGCCCGTATCCGCACCGAACCGGGCGGCGAGATCGCGGCGGCTGTCTTCCGGCATCGCACCTCGCGGGCCGGTGACCCGCTGCTGCACTGGCACGTCCTCATCCCGAACCTGGTGCGAGGCGGCGACGAGCGCTGGTCGGCGTTCGTGCACCCCCACCTGTTCCGCAACGCCAAGGCCGCGGGCGAGATCTACCAGGCCGCTCTGCGCCTCGAGTTGACCGAACGACTCGGCGTGCAGTGGCGGCCCGGACGTCACGTCCCCGAGATCGACGGCGTACCGCAGGCCGCGTGCGACGGGTTCTCCAAGCGATCCAAAGAGATCGAAGCATGGCTCGACGCACAAGGCCGCACGACCGACCCGGCCAGCCGCCAGGAAGCCGTGCTCGCCACCCGCCGCGGCAAGGCCGAGCTCGAAGGCGAGAAGTTCGACGCCCGCTGGAAGACCGAAGGCGCCACCTACGGGTTCGGCCCCGAGCAAGCCGAGGCCCTCATCTGCGGACGCGAAACCACCCGTCAGACACCCGCCGATGGTGAGATCTGGCGGCTCCCCGAAGTGTCGGTCGACCCCGACGGCACGCCCTACGTCGCACGACCGAATCGTCACCGCCGAAGAATGGATCGGCGACCTCCTCACCAACGACCTCTGCGTCGCCGACGCCACCTTCACCCGCCCCGAGATGTTCCAAGCCGTCGCCCGCCGTCTCGGCGACGGCGCCAGCATCCCGACCATCGAAGCCATCGCCGCCCGGGTCATGGCCTCGCCCCAAGTCCTCCCCATCGACACCAGCAGCGACCGCCAAGGCATCCGGTCGATGGACGTCGGTCGAGATGGTCGCCATCGAACGACGACTCCTCGACAACTTCACCGAACGCAACAACCGGGTGCCCGTTACCCCGGAATCGATCGCCGCCGTGCTCACCGCGCACCCCGGTCTCGGCGCCGATCAAGCCAACGCCGTCTCGGTGCTCGCGTCGAGCCCGGATCCGGTGTCGGTGATGGTGGGCCCGGCCGGCACGGGAAAGACCTACACGCTCAACGTCGCCCGTCAGGCCTTCGAGTCGGCCGGCCTGACCGTGATCGGTGCGGCGCCTTCTGCCCGCGCCGCGGCAGAGCTCGAAGCCGGAGCGGGCATCGAATCGTTCACTCTCCACTCCCTCGCCCGACGTTGGAGCGGAGAACGAAACGGCCCCGGTCCGAACACCGCGCTCATCATCGACGAGGCCGCGATGGCCGCGACCCGCGACCTCGAACCACTCGTCACCCAAACCATCCGAGCCGGCGGACGCGTCGTCCTGGTCGGGGACCATCGCCAACTGCCGGAGGTAACCGCGGGCGGCGGACTGGCCGCCGCCATCGACACCGTCGGGTCGGTCGCCGAACTCACCGTGAACCGACGCCAGCACCACGAATGGGAACGAGCCGCACTCGAGGAACTGCGCAACGGCTCCGTGCCGGTCGCAGTCGATGCCTACCGCGCCAACGGGCGAGTCACCGTTGTCGCCGAGGACGAAAGTCTCGTCGGTGTCGCCGTCGACCGCTACCTCGCCGCCGTCGACCAGGGGCTTCGCCCGATCCTGATGGCCGGCACGAACGACACGGTCAATCGACTCAACTGGGCTGTGAGAGATCGGCTCATCCGAACGCGGAGCAGTCTCTTCGCCGGGCACGCACGGCGACGATCAGACGCCGGCGAAGTTCGGGGTCGGCGAGCGCGTAGTGCTTCGCCGCAACCAACGCATCCAACAACCCGACCTCACGACCATCGCCGTCCGCAACAGCGACGCCGCCCATGTTGTCGCCATCGGCGACGACGGCGCGGTGACAGTGCGCCGCGAGACCGACCAAGCCGTCATCCGCCTCGACGCCAGCTACGTGTCGGCGGGACACGTCGACTACGGATACGCCGTCACGGCCCACCGAGCCCAAGGCGGCACCTGGGACCTCGCCATCGCCGTCGGTGCCGACGGCCTCTACCGCGAGGCCGCGTACGTGCAGATGTCCAGAGGACGAGCATCCAACGAGCTCATCATCCCGGCACCGCAGATGGCGGAGATCGACCGCGAACTCGCCCGCCACGACCGCGGCCTGCCCCTCCCCGGCGAAGAACCACCCGAAGCCGTCGACGATCTCGTCGACCGCATGGAGAAGTCCCGCGCCAAGCTCATGGCCCTCAGCCGCGACCCCGACGCCGACCGCATCGCCACCCTCGCCCGATCGTCCAGCCTCCCCGACCTCGACCGCCGCGCCCACGAGTGCCGAACGGCCGAACGAGTCGCCACACGCCACATCGGCATCGAACCGAAGGTGCTCACCGCCGCCGTCGAACGCGCCCAACGCACCGCCCTTCACGTCCAGGTCGGCCAACAAGTCAAGGCCTATGACCGTCAGAACATCGGCGTCGTCGTCGGCATCGACGACGCCGCAGGCACCGTCGACGTTCACTTCCGTTCCCACAACGGACACGAAGCGATTCGCAGGCTGCCGTGGACCGAGATCGACATCGTCGAACGAACACTCCCGGCCGCCCGGGTCCTGCCCGCCGTCGCCCAGGAACGTCTCGACCAGCTCGTCTCCGCATGCAACGACACCATCAGCGAATGGCGCCAGAGCCTCGGCGGCTCTGGCGCAGCCAGCAACGAAGCACGCCGATGCGAAAGAGCCCGAGACCTCGTCATCGACCGCAGCGCCGCGCTTCTCGCCTCGCGCAGCCCCGAATGGCTCACCGACCTGATCGGCCCTCGGCCCGCCGGCCCACACGACGCCAGCGTCTGGGACCACGCTGTACGAACAATCGCCGAACAACGAGCCCTGACCAAGATGGCCGACACTGAGCCCGGCATCGGAGCCGAACCAGCTGATCCGAACGAACGGCGACAGTGGCAGACCACGTCCCGCCATGTTCTCGAAGCCCGCACCCACCTCGACAACGCCGACACCCATCGCGATCTCGGCCCCTGGCCGCTGCTGCCATCGCGCTCGCAGCTCGACGACCGCCTCGCGCAGCTCGACGAGGTGCTGGCGTCCGCGCCGCCCGACCAGCGCGACCTCCTCGGCCGCCTCCGCAGCGGCGACCAGATGACGCTGCTCGACACGACCGAAGCCATGAACGCCGCGCTCGACACCCAAGGCGCACGGCGCGACTGGATCCTCGCCAACTGGCCCCACGTCGTCGAGTACGCCGAGATCACCCGAGCCATCGACAGCCGCACCTACGGCCCCGAACTCAGCGGACCTTCACGCGAGCCTCCTGCGCTCCAGCGATTGCGTGCCGCTCGTTGACGCTATTGACAGGGGCGAGGCGTGGGTCGACCGGGCCCTGTGTCGGCTGGTCGGGCGAACGGCCACGACCGTCGGCCCCGTGGCCCGCGACATACTCGAGGACCTCGCGACGTACCGAGACCGCTGGAACGTGAGCGGCGAACACCCCGCCGGGCGGGTCCCGCGCAATCCGCGCCAGGTAGTCGAGTTCAATCGTCTTGCCACCACTTTGAAGGACGCTTGGAGCGGTCCTGATCTTCCAGCCTTCGCCGAGGTCGGCATCGATGCTTCCCAGGAGTTCGGGCGGGACAGGCCGGTTGTCGAGACGTCCCAGCGCGCTGACGTCGACATGGGAGTCGAGCTGTGAGTTTGGCTGCGCCCGGCCATCGCGGCGACTCTCAGCTGTGTCGCGCCCATGTCGAAGAAGTCCGTCGTGTTCCTACGGGTGCCTCATGAGCCACCAGGCGATGATGTCGAGGAGTCGAAGGTCGCCAAGGACCGACACTTCACGGTCCGCCACGAGGGTACGCACCTCTTCCAGGGCCGCCTCGTTGGCGACCAGGTCATTGCGGATGGCTGTCCAGTAGAGGAAATTGGCTTGATGCCTGCTGTCGCTGGCCGCCCTCCGGGCGTCGTCCCTGTAGAGCTGCTTCAGCTGGCTATCCAGGATCGGGATGAGGTTAGGGCGCTTCAGGTGAAGCAGCTTCGACGCCTTGGCGTCAGCGATGCCGTGCTGCGAGGTGAAATGTGTGTAGAGCGCGACGGCCTCGTCGTATAGACCTCCACTGACCTCGGGGTCGGCGTCCGCGAGATCCGCGTCATGCGGTACTGGTGACCAAGGTGCGGTGCGACCAAGCTCCAGAAGTGCCACCGCGTCGTTGCCGGTCAGGTCGGCATTGATGACAGCGAGACGGCCAAGATCGGCGAGGGTGACAGCGTCGGGCAGGGTGTCGTTGTCGCCTCCGCCGAGGTCGTACCAGCGAATCGTCCCGTTCGGGTATTTGGCGAGGATCTCGGCGGCTTCCCTGAGATCCACTGTCTGGCCGGCTATCGAAAGCACCATCGCTGTCTCCTTCGTCGACGTACCGATGTCGGGTAGCTACGCATCGTTGGTGATCCCGGCTCGATCGAGGTCACAGATACTGCCCTGTTGAAGCGGACTGGGCTCGGACGCGGTCGTCGATACGCGTGATTGTTCCACTGAGCTCGAAGAGCTCAGCGAGGGACTTCGGCTCGGTCGGCGCGGGAGCGGCGGCCGGGAGCCAGTTGCGAGATTCGGTGGGCGTGAAGCGGTCGAACTCGATGCGGGCAAGACTGCGACCCGGTCGGACAACCGCCGGGTGGAGGCGGCTCTCGTTGGTGGTCAGCAGGATGAGCGTGTTGAAACCTTGGCCGAGCACGCCGTCTGCAAGGTTCAAGAGCCGCCCGAGGGCGGCGCCGCTATCTCGACGCGCTGACGACCGGAGGTACTCGTCGGCATCCTCCGCGACGACCAGCCGCCACATCGCCTCGGGTTCGCCGGCGCTGGTATGTGTGGGACCAGATCGTGCTGCGGGAGAGCGCGTCAGCACCTCCGCGATGTAGCTCGGGTGTGAGAAGAACTGTTCGGGGTCGGCGATGCACTGAGCGGCGCACCATGGCTCCCACGCGGCCATGAGCGAGCGGAGGGCTGTTGTCTTGCCTGTCCCCGGCTCACCGTGCCACAGGATCAGCTTCCCGCCTGTCCGTGGTCGTCGCAGTTCGATGAGCGATTGAAGGGCCGACCTGACCCGGGTCGTGTAGTTCCGCTCGATCTCAGGCCACGATGGGGTTTCGATCCGTCGGTCATCGGACACCGCTCGATCGTGGTTTGCGAGGTGCCAGGTTCTGACCGGCGTGGTGCCAGCCTTGTCCGGGTTCGGTGCTCGACTCCGCACGTCCGCTTCGATGGCATCAGCCGAGTTGTGCGAGCACGCCGACACGGTGACGCTTGCCGATCGTGGGAGCGCGTTGACGAGTATGTGGCCCCAGGTCGCCGCAGCTGGCGACGAGGACCACCGATGTTCGGTCGTAACGCATCGCTCGACGATGGCATCTTCGGGAAGCAGCGAGATTGGCGCAACCGGGAGGTCGACAGTGAACACGCGGACGTGTGGCTCGGTGCCGTCGACTTGGTGGCACCGGAACGCGATGCGGGCGACGTCGAGCGAATCCGTCGAGCGATCAACGACGGTGCGCTCGTGAAGCGCGGGAGCCTGCTCTCGCGGAGCGTGATGTAGGAGGGCTTCGATGGTCATCGTCGCGCCGCCATCCAGATCGCGATGTCGATCATCCGAGTCCACGAGGGGGTGGGCTCGGTCATCTCGCCGCGAAGTACCCCTGATGCGATTGCCAGGATCATCCTCGGTTCGCCAGTCATGTCACCGCGCATCGCGCGCAGGATCGGCTCCCATGCTCTTGGGGCTGACCGCTCGCCGGTGACTGGCCGGTACCAGTCGATGACGTGGCGGTCGAGGAGTGGGATGAGCTGCGGGCGCTTGCGGTGCAGGACCTTGGTGAGCAGCGTCAACGAGACGTCTTCGCCAAAGTCGGCGAGCGTTGCCAGCTGACGAAGCCGGTCATCATCAGCGTCTGCCAGTGCCGTGTCGTTCGGCGTGGCGGACAACCATTCGGAGAGGGCTCCATGCGCGTCCCGGAAGAACGCAAGGTCCTCGCGCGACAACCCAGGGTGAAGCGAGGCTGCGGTCAAGACATCAACGGGTGTCACGTCGTTGTCGAGCGCAGTAGGCACTCGGTCGTAGCAGTGGTAGGCCCAGGTTTCAGGCGGGCCGCCTGACCAGGCCAAGCCGCAGTACCGACGAATCAGGTCGAGGGCTCCTGCGATATCGCGGCCACCGACCCGAAGGGGCATGTCATCCATTGGGTTCCTCCTGCCTCGCCCTTCCATCCGGAAGCAGCTGGCAACGTCATGGTATCCGGGTGGTGTGACAGCTTCAGGCGAGTCGGAGTTCGTCCGAGTCGAGGCCGTCCACCTCCAACTCTGGGGCCCGAGCGGTCCGCTTCCGCCCGGAAGGGTGTGGCCACGGGACGCCACCGTTGTGTCGCGATGACATCGTGGCGGACCACCGCCGGACCGCTTGTTGTAGCGCCACGTCGACCGGGACCGGGGGTTGCAGCTGAACGGCGGCGAGCAAGCCGTTGAGCGCGCGTTGGAACGCTTCGTGGTCGGCCCAACGGAGGTCGGCGATCTCCGGGTCGGGTACGCCGTCGATAGCGCTGACTCGCTCAGCTACCCACCAGCGAACGGCTTCCTCGAGTGCCTCCCAGACGGTGAGTCCGATGCGGTCGCCGCGGCGGAGGAAGTCGACGGCGGCGACGAGTTCGAGGAGATGGGTGCCCCCGGCGGCGAGGTCGTCGATGTCGGTGTCCCGGTCGGGGCGGAAGAGGTTGGTCCAGTCGGATGGGTTCGTCATGGGGCGATCTCCAGGTGCGGGGTGTGGTCGGGTGGTTCGGGTTCGGGGATGGAGGCGAGTAGGTCGCTGCCGAGGGAGATGTCGTCGGGCTTGGGCACGCTGTCGAGCAGCGAGTTGGCGGTACCGGACGTTGAGGAGGGGTCGGGCAAGCAGTCGAGGAGCATCGCGGCGTTGGACAGGTCTCGGACTGGCGGTTCAGGTCGAGGTGGGATGTGTGCGGCGATGAGGGCGTCGCGGTCGCGGCTGAGTGGGCGGGCGGCGCGCAGTTCGCTGATGTCGGCGGCGTCGAGTGGCTCACGGTCGGCGAGCGCGTCGATCACGGTGTCGTTGCGGAGCTGCAGGGTCGAGCGTGCGATCTGGGTGGTGAGCGTGAGGTCGCCGTCGCATCGTTGGAAGAGCACGGGCACGGCGAGGTGTGGTGCTGCTCCGGCGTCGGCGAGAGCGGTTGCGGTCTCTGATGGTGAGAGGCCGTAGCGCTCGGATGTGGCGGCGATGGCTTCGGGTGGCATTCCTCGTCGCACGGCGAGGCTGATCCCGAACGAAGGGTCGTCGACCGCGGTGGTGATCGCGGCGGCGAAGCACGCAGGGTCGGGCGCTTGTGCGGCGAGGAAGCCGGCGATGTCGGTGGGGTGGTGGCCGGCGACGGCGAGGCTGCCTCCGGCGAGTTCCCAGAGGTGAGGGTCCGCGGGGAGGTGCTCGATGACTTCGCGAGGTCGGGCAGCGAGGATCTCGGCCGCCGTGCACCCGGCGTCGCGCATGTCTCGCGCGGTCGCGCCGAGAAGTTCGGCGGCGCTGGTCTTGTCGAGGTCCCAACGCGCGTCGAGCACCTCGATGGCTTTCGCTGTCGGGATGCCGATGATCGGGAGGAGGGGCGCGACCTGTGAGGCGTCGAGGTTCTCGGCTTGCAGGACGGCGACGGTGGTCGCCGAGGTGATTCCGGCGGCGCCGAGAAGTTCGACGAGTTCGGCGGGGGCGGGATCGGACGCGAGCGCGGACCGCTCGGGGCCATCAAGGCGTGGACTGACACGTTCGACCAGGGCTGCTCGGGTGTACATGCCGCCGTCGGCCAACTCTGCGATGGCCGTATCGAAGTCGACTCGTGACTCGCGTGAGGCTTCACGAACCGCGCGCAAGCCGGAGAGGGTCGCGGTCGACATCGCTTCTTCCCGCGTTGCGGTCGGATCGGCGACGGGTGCGAGCATCGCGCTGGGAGCGTCCTGCACCATCGGGAGCCACTGGTCGGCTACCGGGAGGACGTAGATGGTGACGCCGTGGTCGAGCTGTCGTCGTCGCGCGTCGTCGGTGGGTCGGTCGGGTAGTGGTTCCCACCCGTCCGGGACGTCGTCGTGGCGTTCGACGCTCGGCGCGGCGCTCGGGGTGGCGTCGGCGAGTTGTGGGTACCGCTGTTGCATCGTCGCGATGCCGGTCGCTTGCGCGTGTTCGAGCGAGTCACCGTCGCCTTGGGCGAGGACTCCCGCGCCGACAAGCGACCGGGTGTCCTCGAGCCGCCAGATGGCCCGGTCGCCGTTTTCTGCGGCGACGAGGTAGGCGGTGGTGTTGAGTCGCAGGTACGCGCCTTTGCCGGCGGCGGTCTCGCCGCGCGCGGCCCACTCGTCCGCGGTGTACGGGCCGACCTCGACCCACTGGCCGACGGGGAGCTGCGCGAGCGTCGCTCGTGGTAGCCGGTTGCGTCGGTCTGCGGCGACGACCCGGTCGTCGTCGAAGTCCATGCGCGGCAGCGGCGACGCGAGCAGATCGACGCCGAAGTGCTTGCCGAGGTTCTCGCTCAGGCGTCGGACCGGGTCGAGCACGTCGAGCGCGAGTTCCCACCGTTCGCGGGGCGGGTGCCCCGACGGATCGAACTCGGCAATGGGGCCGTGCGCGCGGTCGACTCGCTCGGCGACGAGCCACGCGACCTGGCCGGCCAAGGCCTCATCGAGCGCCGGTCGCTGCGAGCCGCGTGGGAGTCGGCTGGCGGCTTGGCTGAGAACGGCGGCCGGGTCGTCGAGCGGCGCCAGGCGTCCATGAACCGTTCGCTTCGCCACGGTTCGCGTGGCGGCGAGGAACAGGTCGTCGCCGTCGGGTCCGAGCAGTGCTCCGGGCGGGTCGGGTCGACTGAGTGCTTCGGGACCGGGCCGCCGGGCGAGCTGCTCGACGCAGAACACCGAACGCCATTCCCAGCCGTCGACGGCGGCCTGGGTTGGTCGTGCCCGACCGATGTGCGGATCCGGTTCGAGCCGGGCCGCGGTGACCGGCACGCGCACCGGAAGCCCGTGCTCGCCGGACCGCACGGCGCAGGTGTGGCCGTCGGCGGACGGGACCAGCCGCCAGGTCTCGATCCCCGCGACCGGGCCGACGGCCCCGTGCGCGGCGAGGAGGAGCTGGTTGCGGGCCGAGTAGTCAGCCCAGTCTCTCGACGCGGCGAGGAGCTGGCTCCATCGCTCCGGCGTGGAGAGGTGGTCACCGGCCCATTGGTCGAGGTAGCGGTTGACGTCGCGTCCGCTGGCGAGGCGGATCTGATGCGGGTTCAGGAGCATGGCCCGCACCGTCGGAAATCGAACTCCCTGAGGTACTCCCTGACCTACGCCCTGCGTCGAAATTCTTGGCGGGCAGGTACTCCCTGACCTACACCCCGCCGCAGGTCAGAGCACGTATCTCGCGATCGCTTCGAAGGTCGGCTACTTCTCGCCTCGGACCCGGCACTTCGTGCACTCGATCACCGTTGACGCTGAGTACGGGAGAAGGTGACCGTCCCCGACGCCGACCCAGGCTCCGCAGTGGGCGCATTCGCCGGCCACCGGGTTCGACTCTGGTTCGTCGCTGCCGTCCTCGGGATCGTCTGCGTCGTCTGAGGTCTTCGGCGGATCCGACGAGATCGGCGTCGAGAAGGGCGAGTTGCTCCCCGGCCGCGGCGGTGGTTCGGGCCGATACCTTGCGGACGCTCGGTGCGGAGCCCTTTGACTTGGCGGCGCCGGAAGGCGAGGAGCCCCGATTGGTCGCGGCCTTCGCGGGTTGGGAGCGGGGCAGGTGGGTCGATGATTCGGCGTGCGCCGACCGGTCGAGCCCCGCCTCGGTGCCGGGCTCGATCTTGTCGTCGCTGAGCGGACAGGTCGACACCGTGGGAGGGATCGGTCGGCCTTCGTCATCGACCTCGACGAGCGCACTGAGTTCCTTGTCCTTCCACCAGCGCACGGACTTCAGATGGACCGGTGGAAGGGTGCCGTGGACCAGGACTGCTTCACCTGGGAACATCTGGCGCACCACGTGCGCGCCGACGAGGTCCTCCCGTTGGAGGTTCTCGGAGATGGTTCGGCGACCGCCGCCGGTGTCGGCGGACCAGCCGCGGCGGGCGACGTTCTCGGTGCCGGCGACCTTGCTCAGCCAGTTGAGGGTGGCCGGGTCGTCGCAGCCGGTGAACACGACCTTGGATCGGTGACCGCCGAGCACAGCGTCGGCGAGGGTTCCGTAGCGGTGGTCGATCTGGGCTTTGGACTGCCAGCAGGTGACGAACATGCCGCCGAGTCCGGCGATCGTGGAGACCTCTTCGGGAGCCATTGCAGCTCGAGCTGGGCGGCCTCGTCGATCACGAACAGCAGCGGCTTGGCGAGGCGGTGGCCTTCGATGTCCCACGCGTGGATCTGCTCGCGCAGGTCGCCGAGCAGACCACCGAGCACCGGGGCGAGCCGCTTGAACTCGGTGTCCGGCGCGATCAGGTAGAGGGTGTTCGCCCGCCCGTCGTCCTTCTCGCCCATCAGCCAGTCCAGATCGACGAACCGCGGCTTGTGCGTCCAGATCTCGTCGGAGTGGTAGGTGGCCCGGGCCTTGCGGGACGCCGAGTGCTCGACCGACGGCTCGGCCCACGCCTCGAACGCGAGACGGGCCGTCGCGTAGATCGACGCTCGGATACGTGGGTCCTCCTGGTGCAACGCGAGGAGCTTCAGCGTGGCCGCCTCGGCCAGACGCTGGGTTTCAAGGTCCGGAGACTGCAGTCCGGTGCGCACGAGGTCATTGATGGCCGGGTCGGTGATGCCCGCCCCGCGAAACGCCCATGCCGTGAGCCGTTGGATCGTGAGCGGCTCGCCCTCGGTCATGTCATGGCAGTCGGGGAGCAGTTCGGAGAGGCCGGCGAGCGCCATGTACGCGGAGACGAAGGTCTCGCCTTGCTGAGCCCAGTAGTCGCCGCCGGTGACCCCGCCGCGCGGGATGGCGGCGGCCAAGCGAGCGCCCGGCTCGCAGCGCTCCCGACGCGGTGGTCACGCCGCGCAGCGGGGTCCAGCGTGCGGTCGCGAAGCTTGGTGGACTCGCCGGGGTCGAACACCGCGAGCTCGCCCGCGGCCGCTCGGGCTGACGCGGTGACGTCGTAGAGGTCGCGTTTGACCGACAGGGCGACCACCGGGCCGTCCCAACCGATGACGCCAGCCGACAGCATCACCGTCTTGCCGGCCTGCGTCGGGCCGATCAGCGCCACCGAACCCCGCGATCCCTGACGTCGCGCGGCCTTGCCCTTGAGCGGATGGCGCTCGCGATCCTCGGTCGCCAACAGCGGTCCCCGCGGCGCCATCTGACCCAACAAGAACCGTCCCTGCGGCGGAACCGATGAACCGACGACGAGCGTCTTGACCTCGGCAGGCCGCGCCAGATGGGCGTCGGTGTCGACCCCGAACCGCTCCCGACGAGGCGACGCCGAACGGCGCCACAGCCAGATGACACCGCCCACCGTGGCGCCGACGACCAGCGCCACGAGCGCGGTAGCCGACCAGTACCAAACCGGACCCGGGAGTCCTGCGGCGTGGTCGCCCCACGCTCCGGCCGGGTCGCCCGGCTCTTGGACGAGCTTCCCGGCGACGGACAGCCACACCGACAAGTCGCCCGAGGCGCGCCCGTTCGGCCGGCTGGCCACCCACGCCCCACCGAACAGGACCCCGCCAACGGTCACCGCCGCCCCCGCCAAAGCGATGACGATCACCTCGAACCCAGATGACGGCGGCGCCTGGCGCGCGTTTCCTGAGCCGTTCACCGTCCAACCCCCGCGTGAACGCGTGTCGCCGGCACAACGCTGTGACCTGCGGCGGGGTGTAGGTCAGGGAGTACCTCAGGGAGTAGGTGAGGGCCCGTCGTGGCGGTCGGGGTCCAAAGAAATCGGAAGGAGGGCGTAGGTCGGGGCGTACCCCAGGGAGTTCGGTTTCGGAAGGTCAGCCCGTCAGCCACACCGATGGGAGCCCCCCGATGTCCTACCTCAACACCGACCTTCGCCGCGGATACGCCCGACTCGCACACCGGCCAATCCCGCCGGCATGGTCCACAAAGCATCCGGCGGTCGCCGAACACGCCACCCTGGCGGCGCTCGTGACCGCCATCCGAGACGAGTCCGACCTCGGACGAAGCGACGCACTCGTTCGCGCCCTCGCCGCCCTCGCACAGCGAACACGTCGAAGACGCCGCCGTCGTGCTCCTCGAAGCCCTCGCTCGTGAAGCACTCATTCGAGCGGGCAACGGCTCGTCGTCCGAGTTTCGAGACGACGTCCTCGTCGACCTCACGTGCGTGATCCTCGACAGCGACGACCTCGCCGATGCCGACCGGCTTGCCGAGCGCCTCACCCGCCGCGCCCACAGCCGAACGGCCCGGCGCAACTTCATGAGCCATCAGCGCGCGGCGACTGAGGTGGCGATCGACGCCGGCCTGGAGCTGCTGCAGCCCGTCCCGTCCGTCGAGGGGCAAGTCCTCGCCCGCATCCAGATGGAGCACGTCTGCGAACTGCTGGAGGCTGCGCTCGAATCGGGCCAACTGCCCGAGTACGTGTGGCACCGATTCCGCGACGGCCGACTGGCGCCGCTCCTCGGCTTCGACCGAGCGCCCGTCAACAGGCGCCGAGTTCACGACTACGGCATCGAGGTTCGTCAGCATCTGGCTCATGCCTCCTAACCCACCCCCAAACGCTGGTCGGTCCGGAGATTTCCGTGGCGACCGACGAATCTCCGGACCCGAGTCGATTTCGCAGTGGGTGTGTACGGGAGCGGCACTCGTCCGAGTGCCGCGCAGACCCGTGCGGAGGATGACCATGAAGCCCGAACACGCCAAGGCGGCCAGGCGCCGGCTGCTCTCCACTCAACAGGTCGCTCGCGCGCTAGCGGTCAAGCCTGCGACAGTGAACGGTTGGATCACGAGCGGCGCACTTCCAGCGGTGAGGCGGCACCGTGAGTGGCACGTCTGGGCCGAAGAGCTCGAGCGGCTGCTCCTCAGCGACCAAGCTGCGTCCTGAACTTCATCTGGGGGAAGGCAGGGCTCTACTTCGAGAAGCGGCCAACTCGAGGACGACCGTCGCCCCGGAGCTTCGCCGGGACCGCTCGAGGTGTGCTCGATGTGGCAGACGCTGTGTCCGACGTTCGGACCGCGATCTCAGCGTTCGAGGCGCAGCTCGTCCCCACGTGCCCAGCGGGCCCGGGTGGTCGAGCGGCTCATCCACCCGCCATGGCACGTGGATCGCGAGAACCCAGGGCCGCTAGGTCGCCACAGATCTTGCGGCTACGTGACGGTCGCAACAAGCGCAGTCCCGAGAGTGGCGCCCACCAAGTCCAACGCATGCGCCCGCGACGAGGAGAATCTGGCGAACGGCTCTTTCTTGTCACACCGGGTGCGTAAGGTTGGAAGGAGCTGAAGAGGAGAAGATGGACCCGCCGATCTACCTTGACTACAACGCTACGACGCCGGTCGACCCCGAGCGCGCTCGAAGCGATGCTGCCCTGGTTCAGCGAACGGTTCTGGAACGCAGCCTCCTCCCACGCGCTGGGACGGATCGCGGCCGACGCCGTCGAGACCGCGCGGTCGCAGGTCGCACGAGGCATCGGATCGTCGGCCAATGAAATCGTGTGGACGGCGGGCGCGACGGAGTCGAACAACCTCGCCCTCAAGGGCCTCCTCGAAGCCGTGCCTCCAACGCGTCAGCGTGTGCTCGTCGGCGCAACAGAACACAAGGCCATCCTCGACGTAGCCGATTGGCTGACGACACGAGGCTACGAACTGGACGTCGTGCCCGTTGACACTCAGGGCTTGATCGACATGGACGTATACCGCAGCCTCCTCGCACCCGACGTCGCGGCAGTATCGATCATGGCTGCAAACAACGAGACCGGCGTCATCGCTCCAGTCGCCGCCCTCGCTGAACTTGCGCACGAAGTCGGGGCCTCTTTCCATACAGACGCGACCCAAGCCCTCGGACGAATGTCGGTCGATGTTCGACTCTGGGGCATCGACGCAGCGTCATTCTCGGCGCACAAGGTTTACGGACCCAAAGGAGCCGGAGCGCTGTACATCTCGCGCCGAACCAGACTGGCACCCCAGATCCACGGCGGCGGCCATGAACGGGGAATGCGAAGCGGCACGTCGAATGTTCCATCGATCGTCGGGTTCGGCGCAGCAGTCGAGACCGCGACAGCTTCGCTCGCAGAGGACACTGAGCGCTACGCGGGGCTCGTCCAATCGATGGTTGACGGCTTCCGAGCCGAGCTTCCGCAGGCCTCTGTTCTGGGGCCTCTCGGCAACAGACTCAGCAACACAGTGAACGTGCACTTTCCAGGAGCCGATGCCGAAGCTGTTATGGCGAACGCTCCGTCAGTAGCAGTTTCATCCGGCTCCGCCTGCTCGTCCCTCGTGCCATCCGCGTCTCACGTACTTCGCGCCATGGGACTCACCGAAATCGAAGCGTTTGAATGCATCCGGTTCAGTGTCGGGCGGCCAACCACCGCAGCAGAGATCGACATTGCGGTAACTAACATCGTGACGTCCGTCCGGCGCGTGCAGACGCTCGTGTCAACAAGCCGCGGGGAGGTCGAGTGAGACTCGACCTCGCATGCCTGCCTGTGTTCGCTCGGCACGAGACCTTTCACCCTCGATACGGATGGGTCAAGAAGGGGTACGACGCCGCCGCCAAGGACCCCGAACTCTTCGGTCGGGACGAAGCCGTGGTTGAGCTCGGGGTCGGGAAGAACATGGTGCGCTCGATCAGGCACTGGGGCCTCGCGTTCAGAACCCTGTCGCAACGACGCGAGGAGGGCACGCGGTCATCGCTCGCCGTGCCATCAACGATCGGCCGGATCATGTTCGCAGACGATGGATGGGATCCGTACTGCGAGGTGCCCGGAACGCTTTGGCTCCTCCATTGGTGGCTCGTAGCTCCGCCGTCGATGGCTCCAGTGTGGTGGCTCGCCTTCAACGAGTTTTCCGGCATCGAGTTCACCGAACAAGAGCTCGAGCAGTTCATCGCCGATCGCGTCGCTGACTGGGCGGCGCCGCACCCCTCCGCGATCAAGAAGGACGTGTCGTGCCTCCTTCGAATGTACGCATCCACAACATCGAGTCGAGCCACCTTCGACGACACGATCGACTGCCCGTTCCGCGATCTAGGGATCATCACGCCAAGCTCCGTTTCGGCCAACGGCTACCGATTCCACGTCGGCACAAAGCCAACCCTGCCCCCCGCCGTCGTCGCCTTCGCCTGTCTTGACTTTGTCTCACGGACCGATCGCGCTGGGCAGACCGTCACGGTCTCAAGCCTCGCCACCGAACCAGGTTCCCCTGGCCGCGCGCTGAAGCTCACTGAACCGATACTCATCGACCTCCTGGAGCAAGCCGCCCAGACCCACCACGAGATCGAGGTCACGTCCTCGGCCGGTGTGGCGCAGCTCGCCTTCGACAGTGATCCAGCCCAAGCCGCTACTGAGGTTCTGCGTGACTACTACCGAGGCTTGCTCAGCGAAGCGAGGTTCGCGGGCGCAGCCCTGCTAGCCGGCCCGACTGCCGACGAACCCGCCGGACACAGACCTGCTGAGAAGACACCGGCATGATGTTGTCGGAGCTGAAGCAGCCTCGCCCTCGATTCGCCCGCTCGATCAATGTCGAGCGAGATGCCTCAGCGCACGCAATCGACGGCTATCTGCCCGTCGGTCGGGCGATCGACACCATTGCCCGGCTCGCTCGATCGCTTGACCGGCGGGACGGCGAGGTCGCCCTGAGCGTTACCGGACCATATGGGTCAGGGAAATCGAGCCTCGGAGTCGTCATCGACGCATTGCTCGCGGCTGGCTGACGACCCGTCCCGCCGGTCCGCCGAGGAACTCATCGGCGCCGCCGCTCCTGGCGTGCTGCCAGTGCTGCATTCCGCACTCCGCCATCACGACGCCTACGAGACCGGGTTCGTGCGCGCAGTCGTGACCGCACGAAGGGAGCCGATCGCCGCAACCGTCATTCGATCGCTGCTGCATGGCGTTCAGCGGTACACCCCCAGCACCGGCCAGGCCACGCTGCACCGCAAGGCCGCATCCGGCGTCGGCCGACTTCATGCCGAATACGTGGAGGGAAAGCGCCTACCCGAAACGCGCGAAATCCGAGACGTCCTTCAGTCCCTCGCCGAACTCGCACCCATCCTCCTGCTGATCGATGAGTTCGGCAAAAACCTTGAGGCTTTCGCCGATGCCCAAAGCGAAGCCGATCTCTACCTCCTACAAGAACTCGCAGAGTGGACGCGAGGAACTGACGGAGTCCCGCTCGCGTTGGTCACTCTTCAGCACATGGCCTTCGACGAATACGCCGACGGCGCCACGACCGCCCAGCGCCGCGAATGGGCGAAGATCCAAGGCCGGTTCGAGGACATCCCGTTCGTCGACAGCCCTGGCCAAACCCGCGCACTGATCGGCGCCGCGTTCGAACCACCAGCCAAACGCTTGGCGAAGGCTTCGTCAGCGTGGGCCCACGAGCAGGCACACGCACTAAGGCGCCTCGGCATGAACGACCTGGCCGCCGATCCCGATCTCCTCGACCGCTGCTGGCCCCTTCACCCCCTGGCTTTGGCCGTCCTTCCCGCACTATGTGAACGGTATGGGCAGAACGAGCGGACACTCTTTTCGTTCCTCGCCAGCGGCGAACCTCTGAGTGTCTCCACGTTCCTGACGGAAACCGAATGGAGCAACTCCGAAACGCTGCCCGTCGTTCGGTTGGATCGTGTCTACGACTACTTCCTCGAGTCGGCCGCAACCATGATCGGCGTATCGTCATCGGCATCGCGATGGCTCGAGGTCGACACTCGAATTCGAGACGCCCACGGCCTCGAACCAGCCGCGCGGCGCGTACTCAAGACCGTGGGCGTGCTGAATCTGATCTCGGCGGGCGGAACGCTGCGAGCGAGTAAGGCGCTCGTGTCGTTCGCAGCCGCAGACGGCGACAACGGAACCCGCACCCCGAAGGACGTCTCGCGGCAGCTCGGCGAGCTTGAGCGACAAGGCTTGATCACGTTCCGCGACTTCGCGGACGAGTACCGGGTGTGGCAAGGCACCGACTTTGATCTGCGCGCCGCGATCGACCGTGCGCGACATCGCGTTCGGCACGTCCCCGCCGCCGAGGTTCTCCATGCAGTGCTCCCCGTCGAACCGATCGTCGCAGCGCGCCATTCGCACGAATCCGGAACCCTCCGCGTGTTTCAGCGATTCTGGGTTGACCCCGACGTCGCTGAGATCGTGCCACTCGGAAGCACAGATCGAGCCGACGGCAGCCTCCTCTACGTACTCGGCGCGGAGGCACCGCATGACGCAGTGAGCAAACGCACAGACGGCCGCCCGGTGGTCTTCGTCACCACACTCGATGCCGGACCCCTGACCGAGGCTGCCCGTGAGGTCGCTGCCATCGACGAAGTCCTGACGAGCACCACCGATCTTGCCGACGATTGGGTTGCGAAGCGTGAACTTCTCGAACGAAGGATCGAAGCGCGACTCGCCCTCGACCGAGAGTTCGAACTGGCATTCGGCGTCGGATCGGGCGCTCGCGGCGAGTGGACCTACACACGACGACTACGTCGTCGCTGGGTTCAACTCGAATCGAGCTCCCTCTCGGGAGCGCTGTCCCAAGTGTCGGACGTTTGGTACGAGAGCGCACCGGTCGTAAAGAACGACTTGGTAAACCGGCATGACCTGTCGTCCCAGGCCGCCAAGGCGCGACGACTGCTCCTCGAGGCAGCGCTCGCGGCCGTCGAGCATGACGAACTCGGAATCGAAGGCTTCGGGCCCGAGAAGACGATGTACCTCTCGGTCCTCAAGGAACTCGGCCTTCACCAGCGTGCCGAGGACGGGGTGTGGAAGCTCACACCGCCGGCGAACGACTCCACGGTCTGGCCCGTCTGGGACGCCATCACAACGATGATGCGAGAAGCGACAGAGTCGCGCCTGCGTGTCGACGAGATGCATCAACGGATCGCGGCGCCGCCGTTCGGCGTCCGTCCTGGCCTGGCGCCGGTTCTGGTCGTGACGGCCATGCTCGTTCTCGCGGAAGACGTCGCACTCTTCGAGCACGGCACATTTCGTCCAGCTCTCTCGGCGCAGATCCTGGAGCGCCTCCTGCGGAACCCCGGCAACTTCGAACTCAAGTATTTCGCCGCCGGATCGGGTAGCCGCGCTCGAGTTCCTCACCGAGCTCGCAACGAGATTCGCGGTACAGCCAGCGCGACGCTCGCGAACAGGCCGCGTCAGCAGCGTCCTGGCAGTCGTTTCTCGCCTTGTCCTGCTCGTGAACAGCCTGCCGGAGTATGCCCGCCAGACAACCACGGTCTCGAAGGAGGCCGCCGCGATGCGCAAGGCAATCCTCACGGCGACCGAGCCAGACGAACTCCTTTTCCGCGCCATTCCCGAGGCGCTCGGCGAACGACGCATCGCCGCACACAGCAGCTACTCGGCCGGTGACCTCGGTCGGATCGCCAACACGATCCATGAGAAGTGCCTTGAGTTGCAGGCGGCCTTCCCGCAGCTGGTCACCGACATTGAAAGGTCGCTGAGCGAAGGCCTCCGACACCAACGTGGTGGCGACGAGATCAAGACTGCCCTTGGGTCGCGCGCTGGTGAGATCGCGGGCAAGGTGATCGATCCCAAGGTATCCAAGCTCATCGTTGCACTGGTCGCCGAGATCCCTGAACACGACGCGTGGCTCCAGTACGCGGGTCAGAACATCGCCGGGGTCCCCCCTGAAGGATGGACCGACGACGACCGAAAGCGCTTCTTCACCATCTCCAAGGACGTCTGCGCGGCGTTCCTACGTATCGAGGCACTGAACTCAGATCTCCGAAGTCGGGGCTCCGGATTCGACGCTGTCCGAATCACGCTGACACCGTCCACAGGGGAGGAGTCAATCAAACTCGTCTGGCTCGACGATGACCGACGACAGGCGATTGGCGACCTTGTCAACGAAGCCATCAACTCGGTCGCTCGACGGACCGGATCCGATGACGAACCGGGATCGCGTCTTGAGGCACGCGACCTGCTGCTGGCGGCGCTAGCCGAACTCGAGATCGAAGATCGGGAGGCCGCTCGCGATGGCCTTCAGGCGATGCGCGACGATGATGCGAACGAACCCAACAGGTCTGCGGCCCGGAAGGCAGAGGGACATGAGTAAGGCGACTCGCCACGTGTGCGGAATCTCCGGCGGCAAGGACTCCAGCGCCCTTGCCGTCTACCTGCGAGATCGGGTTCCTGACATGGAGTACTTCTTCTGCGACACGGGCGCCGAGCTTCCCGAGACCTACGAGTACCTGAACCGTCTCGAGGTGCGTGCTCGGCAAGCCGATCGCGCGCCTCAACGCTGACCGAGGCTTCGACCACTGGTTCGAGGTCTACCGGGGACTCTGCCCTCGCCGCAGATGCGGTGGTGCACAGGCAGATGAAGATCAAGCCGCTCGAGGAGTGGATCGGACGACGAGCAATCTCCTACGTCGCCATCCGAGCCGACGAAGCAAACCGAAAGGGCTACGTCTCAACGAAGCCGAACATCTCAGCGGTCTTCCCGTTCATCGAGGATGACATCGACCACGACGGCGTGCTCCGAATCCTCGACGACGCCGGCGTCGGGCTTCCCGAGTACTACGAGTGGCGCACTCGTTCCGGGTGCTACTTCTGCTTCTACCAGCGCAAGGCCGAGTGGGTTGGCCTCGCCGAACGACACCCCGACCTGTTCGAGCGGGCGGTCGCGATCGAGAACAAGGTGCTCAAGGACGCCGGTGCCGACGGTGACGCGAGCTACGAGGAACTGGCGATGCAGGGCCGTGCGTACACATGGTCGCAAGGCGAGACGCTCGTCGAACTCGTTCGCCGCCGCACCGACATACTTGAGAAGCACGAGGCGGCCGTTCAGAGAGCAAAGACCAACCGGCGAAACATCCCGCTCGTCGAGGTCTTCGCTGACGCGCTCGACGACGACGACGACACACAAGCGTGCGTCGTGTGTGCGCTCTGAGGAACTGCAGCGCCTATGGATCTCCTCGCTGCCCTCGGCTCTGCCCTCCCTGACTACGAGATCCCGGACGACGACCTCGTAGGCGAAGTTCTTGTACCCGCCATGATGGTGGCGGAGGAAGTGCGAGTTGGCGCCGGGTTCTTCTCCGCGGCACTGCCTCGCTCAGCTCGCACCAGGTCTCGCAGCGTTCCTACGAGCTGACTCAACCCGCCAACTCCAACTCCTCCTGAGCCCGGAGGTCGGCCCCGACGAGCAGGCCGCCATCGAGCGCGGCGTGCGCACGCCCGAGCAGGTCATCGACGACGTCGTCACCAAGGTCTTCGGTGAAGCAGAAGTGTCCACGTCCGCACTCGTGAATCACACCCTTGACTGCCTCGCGTACCTGATTGCGACCGATCGACTCGTAGTCCGGTTCGTGCTCATGAAGCGAGGCATGTACCACAAGAAGAAGTGGTTGTTTCGCCAAGGCCCCGACTGGGCCGCCGTGCACGGGTCGGGCAACGCAACGGCCCGGGGCCTATTGGTCAACGGTGAACAGATGACCATCGACAGACCTTGGATGGATGGCGAATCCTCGACGGTCAGAGTCCGACGTATGGTCAAGCAGTGGGAACGGCAGTGGTCGAACGAGCACCCGCACTCGCTGACGCTCACCGCAGCACAAGCGCTCCCGTACCTGGGAAGGCGATTCTCCGAGGAGACCGTTCCCACAGTCGATGACTTCTGGCGCGCGTGGAGCGCGACAACGCAGCCGGTCTTGAGCCGCCACTGCCCCCGGGGATCGCCGCCGCACGCGCCTCGCGACAACTCCGAGTCCCTCCCGGTCTCGAATGGCGTACGGGCCGATATGCACACCAAGGCGCCGCAGTCGACAGCTTCCTGAATGCGAATGGTCGCGGGGTCATGGCGATCGCCACGGGAGGAGGCAAGACACGGACGTCGCTGATCGCGGCGACCCTGCTCCAAGACTCTCACGAGGGACCCACCCTCCTTGTCGTCCTGGTTCCAACCAGGCCACTCATGCTCCAGTGGGCAGATGACATCGAGGGATTCGGCGTCCACCCCGTCTTGCCGAGCCAAGCGAATCCCACCGGGCGCAAGGCGCTCCTCGCCGAACTCGCCGCAGCTCTGGGAATCGGAGAGCCACGAACGGAAGCCCTCGTTGTGTCCAACAGCCTGTGGTCCACCAACGAGGACCTTCGCCTGTTCGTCGATCGTCTGCCCTCATCCGTCCGAGTGATGGTCATTGGTGACGAGATGCACAACCTCGGCGCCCCAGGCGCCCTCGCAAGCCTCCCCGCGTGGGCTGACTGGAGACTCGGACTGTCCGCCACCCCGGTCCGGCAGTACGACCCAGACGGGACCGACGAATTGTTCGCGTACTTCGGAACGCAAATCTTCGAGTTCGGGCTGGCCGACACGATAGAGGCCGGCTGCCTCACCGGCTACGACTACTTCCTGCACGAGGTCGAACTCACGGCCGAGGAGATGAACAAGTGGCGAGAGCTAACCGAGGAGCTTCACCGCGCAGGCTTCATCGGTAAGGACGACGGCCAGACCATCGTTTCTGGAAAGTCGAGCAACAACCGGATCGACAACCCGCGAGTCGAGATGCTGCTACGGCAACGACGAGCGATCCTCGAGCAGGCCGAAGGCAAGTTGTCCGCACTACGCCAGATCCTCGTTGCGATCGGGTCGTCGCAAGTGGCGCGATGCCTCATCTACTGCTCCGCCAAGCCTCCGGTGCTCGAACCAGAACAACAGATCCTGGCTGTCAACGGGCTGCTGTCGGATCTTGGCATCGTGGCGCACCAGTTCACGAGTGCCGAAACCTCCCTCGCAGATGCACAGAAGTACCTCGAGGCGTTCGGTAACGACGACTACCAGGTGCTCACAGCGATGAAGGTCCTGGATGAGGGCGTCGACATTCCGCAGACCAACATGGCGTTCATCCTCGCGTCGAGCACCGTCCGTCGAGAGTGGGTTCAGCGGCGCGGGCGGATACTCAGGGTCTCCGACGGGAAGTCGAAAGCGACTCTGAACGACTTCCTCGTGGTTCCGCCGGATCCCACCTCAAAGGACGGACGGAGCGTGCTGCGCGGAGAGCTGCTGCGAGCCGAGGAGTTCGCGTCCCTGTCCGCCAACGAGTGGTCGACCGGCGGACCACGTAGTGTCCTGCAGCGGTGGGAAGACGCAGTCTGGAGCAAGGGGCAGCCATGATGTCTAGTAGGCGGATCGTCGACGTAGCCGGTGAGAAGGCAGTGCTGGCCGAAGAACGTTTCGACGGCTACCGAGCCGACCTCGTGCGAACGCTCGTCGCCGTCATCCAGACCCAGCAGGAGGGCCTCTCCGAGAAGGGCCGCCGAGACAAGGTGTCGAAGATCGTCGAGTCGCTTGGCAGCGTCGTCGCGACCAAGGCCGGAGTGAGCTGAGATGCGCCTCATCCGTGCTGAGGTCCAGCGCTTCAAGCTGCTTGAAGACGTTCGACTCACGTTCTCAGTCGACCCGCAGCGACCCCTTACCGTCGTTCGCGCTGAGAACGGCTCAGGCAAGACATCCATGCTGTACGCCCTTCTGTGGGCGTTCTACGGCATGCCCGGCCTGCCGCCCAACGCGCAGAACATACGCATCAGCTCGTCGGCGTCTGCGACTGGGACCCCCGTCGAGGTGTCGGTCATGGTCGAGTTCGACCACGTCGGCGATCTCGGAGAGCCGAGCAGGTATCGGCTGCTCCGCTCCGTCGTTGAGACGCCGGGCGTGGGCGACAAGTTCGAGCGCAAGGACGAACGCTTGCGCCTGATGCGGATAACCGCTTCGGGCGAGGACGAAGTCAAGAACGCTGAGGCGTTGATCGGGAAGCTTGTTCCGTTGCGACTCAAGGACGTGTTCTTTACGAACGGCGACGAAGTGCAACGCTTCATCTCCGGCCATATGTCCACGACCGATCGACAGGGCCTGGTCAAGGAGTCCATCAGAAGTCTCCTCGGTCTCGATCAACTTCGGATGGCCAAGGATGACCTCTTCACGGTGCACCAAGGTCTGCGGCGCGAGGCTGCCCGTAAGGGCGGGGCGGACACCTCCAAGATCGAGGAAGCGCTTGAGGCAACGGACACCGAAATAGCCAAGCGCACCGCCACGATCGATGGTCTCACCGAGAAGATCACGAACATGACGGCCCAGAAGGAGGACTGGGACAAGGAGCTGTCGAGCATCCGTGGTATCGGTGATCTCGACGATCTGAACACCCGGATCGAGAAGGCCGAGCACGAGCGGACGCTGTTGGAAAACGCTCGGGCGCGTGCGCTCGTCCGGATGCGAGAGGCGGTTCGAAGCGAAGGACTCTCGTGGGGGCTGATGGGGGAGCCGCTGCGTCGGGGGCTGAAGACGCTCGGTGATCTCGCGGATCGCAAGGTCATCCCCGGCACCTCCATCGAGGTGCTACGTGACCGGCTAGAGATAGAGGAATGCATCTGCGGAGAGCCGCTCACTGCCGGCTCGACTCACCGGCACAGCGTTGAGACGCTTCTCACGGAACAAGAGTCGATCTCCGAGACCCGGCAACGACTGACGCAAGTGTTCCACGTCGCTCGCCAGTCCGAACAGGCCGACAGCTCGAGAGAGTCCGCCGGCGAAGGGTTCGGGGAAGTGCGCATGGCGCTCCTCAAGGAGTTCGTCGAGGCCCGAGACTCACTCGCATCGAAGGCGGCCGACATCGAACTGCTCAAGGAGAAGCGCAAGCTCATTGACGAGGATCGTGTGAAGGACCTCACCACCAAGCTTGCCGGAGTCGAACACAAGCTCAACACCGCGCGAGAAGAACTCGGCGGAGAGAACTCGCACCGGCAACTCCTCCAAGACCGACGCCAGGTCCAAGAGGCAGAGCTAAAGGAAGCGGAGAAGGCAGCGAAGGTGTCCGGTGACCTCGGAACCAAACGCGACGTTGCCGAAGACATCCTCCGACTAGCAGCCGACACCCTTGAGGTTCTCGAGGGCGACTACGTCGGCCGGGTGTCCCAGCGAATGAACGAGCTGTTCATGTCGATCGTGGGGTCGGACGCAGCCTTCGAGGCGGCCGTATTCACGGGCGTCCACATCGACGAGAACTTCAACATCATTGTCGACACGCATGGTGGCCAGCAGCTCGACACGGACTTCGAACTCAACGGTGCCTCGCAGCGCGCGCTCACTCTCGCGTTCATCTGGGCCCTCATGGAAGTGAGTGGCACTACAGCACCGCGCATCATCGACACGCCGCTGGGAATGGTGGCGGGCGGTGTGAAGACACGGATGGTCGACGTCATCACATCCCCACGCGATGGCACAGAGTTCCAAGTGATCCTTCTGCTCACTCGTTCAGAGATTCGTGACATCGAGGAGCTGCTCGATGACCGGGCAGGCGTCCAGCAAACGCTGTCGTGTTCCAGCCACTATCCCGAGGACCTCGTTCACCCGTGGGGCGTGGACCATCCTGTCTCGCGGGCTTGCGCCTGCACTCACAGACAGTCCTGCAGGATCTGCGCTAGGCAGTACGACGGGCGCCACGGCATCGGTTTCCGAGACATGGAGGCGACCGTCTCATGAGCGGCGTCGTGAACCCATACGTAAGTCAGGACTTGTTCATCGCGGAGGAGCACCACGCTCGATTGGGCGACTTCGTCTCACGAGGCGCCAAGGACGGTCTGCCTTTCGCTCGACAGGTCGACGCGTGGTGGGTCGCAATCGGGGTAGGCGTGCGCATCGGGGCTCCCACGCCCCTTCCCGAGAAGCGTGTGAAGTTCAACGACGGTGCGATTCTCAACAGCGACCCGTGGCGTATCACTCACTTGGAGCTCCTCGCTCTAGCGGAGGAGGGCGAGGACACGCTTCAGGAGCCTGGCCGCGTGATTTGCATCGTGTCCGAATATGCCAACACGGGCTTTGGATGGCTCATGGAGACGCTCGTAGGTGAGCCCGAAGCCACGCTTACCCTTCTCAACCGCCTCCAGGATCACCTCGACTAGATGGCCAGTAGGTTTCGGGTTCGTCCAGAACGCCAGCAAGGTCGGCGAGCGCAGCAGCCAGGGACGGATCTGACTTGGCCTCACCCAGCAGGTGAAGAACTTCGACATCGCCTCGAGCAGCCAACACTCGCCGGACGTTCACCGGCGAGCTGCTGATCGCCGTCGCGAGCTGGACCTCGGCATCGTCCCCAATAACGAGCCCGGTCAACGATTGAAGCCGCTCGTTGCGTGACCTGTCGGCATCCTGAAGGATGCGCTCAGCGGCGACCGTTCGGAGTTCGCTGTCGAAGTCCAGCCTCATCCTTTGTCCGTCCTCGGCTCCGACCGTTGCGACCAACGCACGCGTAGACCCGAGCGATGGGCCAAGGGCTGACGTCTCCGGCCACGTTACGAGCACCTCACCGGCGGCGTGAGTGAAAGCGCGTGGATTGCCAGGGGTAACGCCCAAGGCACCGGCGACAGCTGGCAACAACGAACGGCCACTCCCACGAAGCACGTCTCGGTCGACTCCGAATAGAACGCTGATCGAGTGCGGACCGGTGCGGAAGACACCGCGGCATCCCGACAGATCGTCCTCTACCGGGTATGGCTCGTCAGGGCGCCGGCTGCGGACGTATCCGTCGGCGTCGGTCACGAACATCGGCGCAGCGGCGTACGCACGAACTGAGCCATCGGCCACGTTGAACAGAGTCACGAGTTCACCCACGAGCCAGCTCAAGGCAACTCGGCCACCGTGTTCCTCGATTCGTTGAAGGATCTCGTCGGCGATACCTGTGTACTCCTCGAGACCCCATCGTCGGAGCGCCCATTGGGATCGGTTGACTCGCATGAGCCGGTCGTCCTCGAAGAAGCGGTTGCGTACACCCTTCGCGTTGTGGGACGAGCCGACTTCGGCGAGAATCTCCTCGGTCGTGGCTGGAGCATTTCTGAGTGCAAGGCGCGCCACGCACTTGTCGACGACGCTCTGCCGGCGAGGAAGAACGAAGTCCCCGTACAGGTCGGCATGAGCCCGATCGCGTAGCCACACTTCGGCAAATGTGCCCCGGACACCCACCGAGGTCAGCCACTCCTCGGCGGCACCCAACTCGATTAAACCATCCTCGTCCGAGAGCTTGTCTAGATCCGTCGCCTTCGGCATCGGCACTCCTGCGCGAATCAGCCAGCCATCCTGAAGCGAATACGGGCCAGCCTCGAAAAGAAGGAGCGCACGAGCAGTAGGACGGAGCGAGGAGGTGATCGGACGCAACACCTCGTCGAAGAGTTTCAGGACCATCGGATCGTCGGCCGGGGCGAGGTCCCCAAGTCCATCGCGAAGCGTGCAAGCGCGCCACCGAAGTGGGCCGAACGCCGGCAGGGTGAGGCGGCTTCGGATCTTGTCCTCGACTTTGACCTGAATCTGTCGGACTCGTTCCCGCGTGAGCCCAATCTTGGTGCCGAGCTCTTGGAGCGTGATCGGGTCATCGGCGAACACTCGCTCCTCAAGAACCGCACGCCAGACAGGCTCAAGATCGTCGAGGAGGAGTTCGATCAGTTCGTCGAGGGTCGACGAGGGCACAGCGAACCTGGCGAAGTCGAAGGACCCAGCATCTGACCAAGCTTCCTCGAGATCGGGAGGAAGCGGCCTCGTCACGGCAAGCAGGTCCGACAACCTGCCTCCGTCGGCCTCGAGCTGGCCCCAGAGCGCGAGCTGCCGCACGAACCTCAACAGGACTACTTCGGCGTCGCTCGGGCCTTGGACGGCGTTCGAACCCGTGGGCGGTTCATTTGTTGTTGGGCCGGCACCATTCGAGTCGGCCAACGACTGCATCACGGCCTGACGGCTGATCTCGCCGATCGTTCGGCGACCTACGTTACGCACCTGTCGTAAAGAGTCGAGGGACCGCGAAGCGAGGTCGCCCCAAGTATCGATACTGGCAGCGACAAACGTGTTGTTCGCTCGGCGCGAGAACAGGGCAGGCGGGATGGGGTACCGCGCCCAGCCGGCGAGTCCTGGAAGTGCGGAACCGAGCTCGACATCGCTGACTTCGTCGAGGTAGCGGAGAAGCTCTGGCATGACGGCGAGCACCTGCTCCGATGTCGCGGGCGCGTCCGAGTCGAGTCGGTCGGCCACAGAAGTGCGGCCAAGGAGGGGGAAAGCTGTTGAGAGAGTCCACATCGTCCAAGACCTGTACGTGTTCGCTGTGACTACTTCTTCTATCTCTAGTCGGCCGACGGGGTGACGTGCTGAGAAGTGGTTCACGATGCCGGCGTGGGGGAGGCCGCCACCGCCAACCGCCGAACCGTCCATGGGTAGCCTTCGTGCGTGGCAGCCAACGGAAGGCACTCATGACAGTCGTAGTCCAGCGACACCGAACGGCGATGGCGCGGACGAGTCTCTCGCGGCCACTGGCACTCGCCCTCGCCGACGGCGTGATCAACGACGATGACGCGGTGTTCGACTACGGCTGCGGCCGCGGGGGCGACATCCGCATCCTCCGCAAGCTCGGCTTCAAGGCATCTGGATGGGACCCGAACCACTCGCCCGGCTCGCCCACTGAGGAGGCGGAGGTCGTGAATCTTGGCTACGTGATCAACGTCATCGAGAATGCGGGCGAGCGCCGGGACACGGTCAAGGCAGCGTGGGCGCTCGCCCGGCGAGTTCTGATCGTCGCCGCTCGGCCGTCGTGGGAGGCGAGGGGGCTGTCGGGTCGCCCACATCGCGACGGAATCCTCACTGCAAACGACACCTTCCAGAAGTTCTACGAACAGGACGAGCTACGTGTCTTCCTCGAGTCGCTCGTGGAGGGGCGATCAGTAGCAGCGGCACCGGGGATCTTCTACCTGTTCCGATCGGAAGCCGACGCCCAGGAGTTCCTCGCGAAGCGCTCGCGACAGGGTTCCCAGTCCGCAGTTCGAGTATCCGACCTCTTGTACGAGTTGCACCGACAACCCCTTGACGACCTTGCGGAGTTCGTCGACGGTGCTTCCCGGTTGCCCCTTGCCGGCGAGCTGTCGTCCGATACCGAGCGGGTGCTGGTCGAGGAGCTGGGTTCGATTCGCGCAGCGTTCGTTCTCCTCCGCCGTGCCGCCGGCAACGGCCGCTGGCCGCAGGTCGATCTTGGGCGCGCGAGCCAGAGTGAGAAGCGGTATGAACGTCACCGGGAGCTACTCGATCCGCTTGTGGCGTTCGTAGAGGAACGCGGTCGCCTCCCGAGGGACGGCGAAATCGAGAATGAGCCAGAGATCGTTCGCGAGTTCAAATCGATACGCGGTGCCTTCTCGGCGATCCGGAGGGCCACGGGATCCGAGCGCTGGCAGCTCATGGAGGCCCGAGCACGGAGAAACTTCCTCGTCTACCTTGCACTCTCGGCTTTCGGAGGCCGGCCGAGATTCTCTGATCTCCCCGGTGACCTGCAGCATGACGTCCGAGACTTCTTCGGCAACTACAAGAAGGCAACGGTCGAAGCCGATCGCCTGCTCTTCTCCGCGGGGGACCCGGCGGCAATCGACGCAATGGCGAGGGCCGCAACGGTCGGAAAGCTCACCCCGGAAGCCATCTACGTCCACGTCGCCGCGCTCGATGACCTGCCACCCCTGCTTCGAGTCTATGAAGGCTGCGGCCGAGCGCTCGCGGGCACCGTCGACGATGCAACGATCCTAAAGCTGCATCGGCAGAAGGCGCAGGTGTCGTACCTCAGCTATCCCACGTTCGATCGCGACCCCCATCCTGCGCTTTCAACAGTCGTAGTCGCGCGCCTAGGAAGCCTCGGATTGACCTTTCGCGACTTCCGAGAGAGCGACAACCCCCCGATCCTTCATCGGAAGGAGACCTTCGTCCCGTCGAACTACCCGGGCAGAGCAAAGTTCGCTGCTCTCACATCTCAGGAGGACAGCAGAGGCCTTCTGAGCGACCCCACGATCGGAACGTGGCGCGGATGGGAGGAGCAGCTGGCCTCTGCCGGCGTCCGCCTCGCTGGCCACCGAGTAGTCCGGTCCGCTTCCAGCCCTCCAGCCGGGTGAGGGCCCCCACTAGAGTCCGCCAAGCGCGCTGACGGTCAGCTGCAGGTTGGAACGAACGATGCCGAGCACCCCTACCTTCGCTGCCGAGTCGTCGAACCTGATGAAGCTGCTCCTACAGCCGGGGCAGGCCTTCTACGTCCCCGTGCACCAACGCCGGAGCTGGCCTGATGACGGCCGACTTGCAACACGGGTCAGCGGGGACTCAGAGCGCCGCGGCTCCTAGTCGTACTCCCCGGCACCGGCTTCGCGGTGCCCGGCGCGACTGAGGCTTCATCCCGGGCCGATCGTCGAGCCGGCGCGTCTCGGGTGGCCCCCGCAATCAGCCTTCGCGGTCGCGAGTGGGACGAAGCTCACAAGGGAATGCGCCATACCGTGTCGCCCGCACAACAGAGCTTGTCATCTGCCCATGAGCACCAGAGGCCAGATCACCTGATCATCTCTGGCGGCCTCGGCCGGTCGTCGGGCCCGGAGCTACGCGAGGCCCAGTCGCTCGCGCGTGTCATGGTCATGGTCGGGACGACGGTGTCCCACAGGTAGTCGGCGCTAGTGAGGCGTCCCCAATGTTTGTCGAGTGACTTCGCCGACGGGTGAGTAAAGCTCACGAGCGCCGCGTCAACGCCGCTGATGGTGACGAGCTGAAGCTGTGGGTTGATGTGCTCGCGGGTGGTGACGATGGGACCTAGGTCGGGAGCTACCTTCACGCCCTGGACGATGATGAGGGTCGGCTCGAGAATCTCGATCGTCGTGGCCATGTGTCTGAGACAGTTCTTGCTCATTGTGGCGGTGCCCCTTGACGAGGACGTGCCCGCCACCGTCGCTGAGCACAAGCGGATGTTCGCCATCGCGTAACAGTCGAAGATGTGCACCGCCTCCGGCTCGTCAGGCATCGCAATCAGCTCGCCGGGTCGATCATCGCCCGGCAGACGACCCACCGCTGCTCTGAGCACGCTGGTCGTACCGCGCATATGGGGGTTTCTGCTTGAGAACGGAAGCGCCGCCGATTGGGTGAGTTGACTTCGGCGGTCATCGAGGGCGACGCCCACGTCCTCTCGGCCTGTTTCCATCGCCACGACGAGGATGCGAATCGGTGACCCGTTTTGCCAAAGATCGAAATGGTGTCCGACGTGAGAGAGCTGGCCCTCGGAGAAGCACCGATCATCGCGGCGAGTGCCGCGACGATCGAATAGAACCGAGCCTCGACACTCAGTTGCACTCGAGCACACGAAACCGTTGGCGCCGAAGACGTGTCGGCCCATGTAATCGGCCAATAGCCCGATCCGCGCAGTCGTAGCCCCCTGGTCACACTCGAACGCCTGCACCGTCGGATCGTAGGGGATGAGGTCTGAGGCGCCTTCGCTGGCACCGCCGAGCGCTGGTCGGGCCCCGGCGAGAACCGGCGGTGTCAGGCTTGCGCCCCGGGTACTCGCCGCCGGCTCGCAGAGACACGCCGACGACCCAATCGCTGAGGACCCGAGGGTCGCCGGCCGACGACGACACTGCCACGACAGCGGCCGTCGGGCGCGCGGCCGATGCTCTACTCGTTGGTGTCGTCGCCGAGTAGGTGGTCGAGGTCGCCGGGTTGGATGCGGCAGGTCTGCAAGAAGGTGTCGAGGTCGGTGGAGCGGACCCGCATGACGCGACCCAGCTTGTAGCCGACGAGGTCTCCCTCGTTGATGAACCGATACACAGTTCGAACCACGACTCCGAGGTGGGCGGCGGCTTCCGCAGTGGACATCCATTTGGGAGGCGGAGCGGCGACGGCGGGTTGCATGTCCAGATTGAAATACATTGAAAGTCCACAAGTCAAGGCGCGCTGCTCGATGGTGGAACCTTTTCGACGGCAAGTGGGCCATCGACGGTTCTTGTCTCGCGGGCCGTCTTGTCGCGGTCGAGCTCAGCGCCGAGCGAAGCCAGCCGTTCGGCTGAGCGATGCCGCGCGGCTTGCGTTGCGGTCTTCAGGTTGCTGCGCCGAAGCGCCCGGCACACGGCGTTGACACTCACGTCGTTCGGCGATGCCAGGGGCCGACAGTCCGTCGACGAGTCCATCGACGAGATCTCCGGGATCAACAGCGGGCACAGTTTTGCGGCGGTCGACTCCAGCTTCCTCGAGGCGTCTGTAGATGGTCGCGGGGGAGCAGCGATGGTGTCTCGCGAGGTCGAGGCCGCTCGCGCCCGCGAGGTACCGCTCAGCGAGTGAGTGGAGCTCGATTTCGGGTGCGGCGCTGCCGGGCGGTCGGAGATCGATGTCCGCGGCGCGGACCCAGCCATGTACCGCCTGCGGCGTCACCTGGAATCGTTGGGCGATCTGACGAAGGCTTTGGCCCTCGACTTCGTACAGCTGGCGCAGCTCGTCGTCGGGGGGTCGAACGGAGCGACTGCCGCTCGTCGATCGGCGGGCAATGCCCAAGCCGGCCAAGCGGCTGTAGACGGTGCTCGTGCCGCAACCGAGGTGCGCGGCGATCTGGACGGCACTGAGCTGTTGGCCAACGTAGAGCCGTCGAATCTCAGCGTCGCGCACGTCGACTCGGGGCGTCGAGGGGCTGGGTCGGCGCGGGATCTCGGCTGCGACGAGCCGGTTGTGGACGGTCTGCGCCGCAACCCCTATGCGCGCGGCGATCTGGCTGATCGTCATGGCTTCGTCGACGTAGAGCCGTTTCAGGAGGTCGATCTCGGGTGTCGTCATGAGCATAAGTGCAGGTCAAACGTGAGTAAGGAGAACGCGGCAGCGCTTCATCGCGTACCTCCCGCACGCACGATCGAAGTGCGCGTCCCTTCGTGAAGCGACGGAAGTCAGTAGCTCGAGTCCGCCACGGCTCTGCGGCAGGCCTTGGGGCTCCGGGTGTCCGGCGGAGGCGTCGCTCCTACTTGCACTTGACCGGCTTGCACCCGGTGCGGCACTTCGCGCCCTCGAGAGTCCGCCAGGTTGCAGGCGGGGGTGCGCCGAAGTTGAGGTCGTAGAGCTCGAGGGTGCGGTCGTACGCGTCCCTGAGCGCTGCGGCGTCGGCGGCGTCGCGCATGCCGAAGTAGGGGAAGTGGTCGTAGAAGAATCCGAAGATGCGGTCGCAGTCATTGCGGTAGGCACGAGTGTCGAGGATGTGCTGGTGCCAGAAGTCGTCGACGACCTTGCAGGGAACGACGGCTTCCTCGGGGTAGGCGAGACAGAGCGCCAGGAACTTCCGGTACTCGGCCTCGGCGACATCGAGGACCTCGTTGTCCCAGCCTTTGCCTTCCTCGGGGTCGGCGAGCTTGCGCCGGATCAACCTGAAGTCGATGTCCATGGCCGAGATGAGGTCAGCGGCCGGGGTGCGGGTGGGGGTCAGGGTGGACAAGGGATCCTCCTTCGGGATCGAGGGTTGAGATGACGATACGCAGGGGGTGTGACATGAATACCGGCGTTGTGGGTGTCAGCCGGGCGGGGGATAAGGATCGTTGCCGTAGCTGTTCTTCTCGCCGATCGTGTCGTCCTTGCGGTGTACGACGTGCTCGGTGTGCTCGCGTCGGGCGGTGTCACGGCCGGCCTGTTGGGCTTGGGCTTTCGTGTCGAAGGCTCGGCTGACGCGGTCGGAGCCTTCACGGCGGTTGGCCCAGCCGTCGCCGTGAGGGACGGTGTGCACGGGTGGCTTCTTGGCCATCGGACACCCCTTTCTGGTGGGGATGGTGTCGAGGCAAGCCTAGCGTTGTGTTGTGGCAAAACACAACATCCCTGGTGTTATTGCCAGTCGAGCCGTCCGCCCGGCGTCCCGCCGCCGGTGATGCCCAGCTCTTCGAGGCGGATTTCGAGGGCTTCGGCGGAGACACCCCACTGGCGGGCGAAGCCCCGAAGACCGCCGATGAGCTCCTCGTCATCTACGCCGAGCACGAGATCCGCCGGCATGAGGATCGCAGCGCCGACCTTGTTCGCGTTCGTCTCACGGATCCGCGTGGTGTCATCGAGGCCCGGTGATTCGCGGTGGTAGCAGAAGCGCTCAGCCTCCGCGCCGAACAGGGCGCCCTGTCCGGGGTCGGCGTCGTAGAGCCAATGGCCAAGCTCGTGGGCGAGGGTGAATTCGTAGGGGCCGATGACCCGCTCGAAGAACGCGACGTGACGTTCGTTCAGCGCGATGACGCCCTCGTCCTGGTACAAGGCGCCGAGGATGGTCATTCCATCCGGCTCCTCGATGACCCTGGACTCGATACGCAACCCGTAGGTCTGCTCGATGACCATCTCGATCGGGACGGGCAAGGACGGCGTCCATCCCGTCGCCGAGGCATGACGTCGAATCACCTCGCTCGCGACCAACTCATGCGCTTCGCGTCGCCGAGGGAACGTCCGCCTCGCCATCAGTCCTTCTTCCGGCGCGCCTTGCGGAGCAGCTTGTCGACGTCCTCATCGCTGATTTCGCCAGCCCGCCAAGATCGGAGGAACTCGGGGGCTCGACTCGCCTTCTCGACCACCGCCTCCGCAAGGTCATCAGGCAAGCGATGGCCAAGAAGCAGAAGGTCGTCAGCATCAGCGCCCAGGGCAGCCGCGAGGTCCTCGATGAGTTTGTCGCTCGGACGCTCGTCTCCCGACTCGATCTTCGAGATGTGCGGAAAGCTCACACCCACCTTCTCCGCAAGTGCGCGCTGAGACAAGCCCGCGCCAAGCCGAAGCTCGCGTAGCCGCTCCCCGAGACTCGAATCCGGTGACACGCTGGCAGTCTGACCTCTGTTGTGGTCACGCACAACATGCGCCCGGGTCCCATCGACTCGCGGGTGGTCATCGCGACGCACCCGGACACGACGCGTTCCCCGAACCGGCTCTTCGGGGACGGTGCGGTGCAGTAGCTGCTGCACCGCGAGTGAAGGACCGACGACATGCTAAGCCGACCAAGGCTCGTACGCCGACCGCCAACCCACGACCTCGCGTCCACGAGCCGCACGACGTTGTCCGTGGAGTATGTCGGGAATTTGACCAACCACGGGCTGGCCCCGCTGACCTGACAGACCACGTCCATACGCCGGGGCGGTGGGAGTTCTTGTCGCAAGGGTTTTGGGGCGGTCCCAGGCGCGGTTCGCTACAGGTGTCCGAAGCGACTGCGGGGAGCGGCTCCGATGATGCACATACTCTCGATCCCGGAGATCTTCTGGGTGCCGGCAATGGTGCTGGGCGCCTTGGCCTTGGCATTGAGGGCCGCCTCCCGCGTCGTCGACGCATTCACGGCCCTACGTCGATCGATTCGTGCCGCTCGACTACAGATGCGGGAGGAAGGTTGGGGTGGCTGATGCACAGGGCGGCCGCGGCGTGCTGGCATCAACGCCGCCATTCGTCTACGGCTTCCGTGGCGATGCGCTTGCGATCCCACAATGCTGTAGCCGTGGGCGCCGCGCAGTACCACTCGTCGTAGCGGTCGTGCGGCGACTCCCACTTCGCCTCGGGTCCATTGTCGTCACGGAGGTCAGTCCGGATCGCCTCCTTGTCGCCGAGACCGATTGCGAGGCGGCGGCTAACGATCTCTAGGCGACCTCGGTTCTCGGCGTAGTTGGCATCGGCACTCGCTTCGAGCATGTGTTGAAGGGGCGCGAGGAGTTCCCGAACAGATGCTCCGCTTGCCGCGATCCGTCAGAGCAGCGGCGTGTTCGGAGCGCACGATGGCTTGTGCGAGCGCGAACGGCTGCATCGGGTTGTCAACGCCGTGGCGTTCCAGGTCCGTTAGCAGACGCTGCTGCCAGAACCGAGTGTCATCCAGCGCCGCCGGTCCACCCAGGTAGGAGATGGACTCATAGGCCAAGCCTGTCTGGAATCGTGCAAACGCACCCGCCGGTACCGTTGGTGGGCCGACCGACTCCGCGAGTCGGCTGGCCTCTCCGACGTACACGATCGCGAGATGGTGGTAGCCGCGTAGCGCCACGACCTGGGCGACCTGTAGGAGGATCTGACTCCGCAGGGCAAATCGGTTGGGCATCTCCGGCGGATACGCTGTCATGTCGTTCGGAAGACCGTCCTCGTCGGACGTCGCCCACTCAGCGACCTGAGCAAGTTCGATCATGGGGCGATAGCCGTCGGCAAGCATCCCGACGACAGCGAGTGGCCTCACTTCGGAGTTCGCCCACGCCACCCGGACCCCCGCATGAGTCAGAGCGCGCAGTGCACCAACCGAGAGCGCCGGGCGCTGCCGCTCCTCCTGCAAGTTCCACTGTTCAAGCTCCGCCGTATCCGACGCCGTGACCGTCGGGTAAGCGGACCAGGGCAGCCGATCTCTGTCCAGATGATCGGCCGAGACAGCGAGCCACAGCCTGGCCGTCCGGTTCCAGTGTTGGCGCTCCGCGCTCCCGGGCGTGGACTGCGGGTCCAACTCATGGCCCAACAGCTCGCGTCGGACACGCCAATGGACGTAGCGCCGGAGACGGTGCTCCTCCGGCGGCCCGTGCATCGTCGAGAGAACCGTACCAACGATCTCCTCGCGGCGCGCCTCATCGAGCGTGGGTCTGGGGATCGGCAGAAGCGGTTGTTCTGCGATGTCGGCAGCGAGGATCTTCATCGCCCGGTTTACCGCGTTTGTGGTTGCTTGCCGTCCGAGACCATGCAGCGCTCGAGCCTCGGCTGCACCTCCTGGGTAGCCATCGAGGCCAAAGCGGGTCACGAGCAAGCGGATGACGTGAAGGTCAAGGTGTCGCCGGCGACGCATGTCATCGAGTCGCCTCGTCAGCACCTCACGAACACGCCCGGCCGGCGCCGTCCAACCGAGCCGGCCGCCAGCCAGTGGCGGTGGGACCGTCAGAACGAGATCGCCACTCGTCAGCGCTCGCCGGCTCTCCCGTAGGACGCTGCGCGTGGCCAATTCGACATCGTCTCCTGAACGAGCGATCTCATCGAGGGCCAGCTCCGGCAAGGCCCGCGAGGTGGGGTCGCCACCTCCCGCTTCCACCGACGCGATCCCACGGCCGAGCACTACGGACAACGTACCGGTCCAAGGCCGCAATCGTTGCTGGCTGGGCCCACGGCTCCCACCTCACGCCGCCGCCATCAGCAATCGGTCGTCGGGCTCGGTCGGGCTGAGGGCGGAGGGGCCTGGGAATCGCTGGCGCCCGATGATGGCCGGCGACCTCAAGCAGCTCGGCCTCAGCAGGACATCCGTCCGGGACGCCGCCTATCCAACCATCCTCGACTGCTCGTCGAACGTGAGGTAGTGCCGGTGGAGGTACGACGGCGATTCGGTTCGCGATGTTGCGGCCAGCAGGGCTGCCGCAAGTCCGTTCCCCGCCGCGCCAGAGAGCATCCCCGGCGTCCCTGAGGTCGCACCGGCGATGGCACCTCCGGCCGCACCGATCGCGAGGTGAAGCCCTCGGCGGCGACGGTCTGCGGCACGCTGGTGGAGTTGGCGTCGCCATTCCCCTCATCGAAACACCTCATGAGGGAGAGAGCATCGAAACGCCGGCCGTAATGACACCCCGGCGACTGTTGTCGGATTCGGTGCGTGAGGGCATCACCGGATAGCTCGCAGTCGCCTCAGTCGCTCGGCGACGACGCCGTCTAATGCCAGCGACCGGAACATCAGCCTGGCGGAAACCAGCAGGGTTATCCGATCTTGAGTAGTGCGGCGCCCACGGTTGTACCGCCGACGTTCCCCGCGTTCCAAGCTGAGAACGCCATCGTTCATTCGTGCCTCGTCGACGGCTGCCCTATCAACTGCCCACGTCGTGGCAGCTCAACGCCACGATCGAGTACTCGGCAGCGGCAGGCACCACGACTGAGTCCCAGCGTCGAGGTACGCGGTTGGCCGTCCGCGGCGCACGCTGCCATACATGGCGACATGTCGCTCCTGACGTCGGGTAACTGAGTTGTCAGTGCCGATCAACGTTCGCTGCGTTGACCGGTCTAGATTAGCGGGACCCTCAGTAGTGGATGGGTCAGGGCCCACAGCGAGAGGTTGGTTCTGGCTCGGGTCAGGACGCACGAGGTGAGGAAGGTGGCTACGTGAGCCACGATCTGGCGTCAATCGAGCTCACTGCTGCTGAATCAGCGGAGATCGCGGACCTCGCTGGTGAACTGGCCGAGATATCATCGACCCACGAGCCGAGCCGCTTCATTGAGATAGCGCGGGAAACCGTTGATGGTCGCCCGGTGTTCAAGCGAATCCGAGCGGTGCTCGATCAGGAGCCGTGTGCCTGCCGGATCGGATCGTTTCGACTAGGCACGACGGAACCCACACCTGAGAACCGCCCGCCTACGTTCGACAGGGTGGGAATCCCCGCAGCGATACTTGGGCTCGTGTCCGGCGTCGTCGGTTCCCATCGCGGGTTCGAGCGAGAGTCGAACGGGCGGCTCATCCACAGCGTTGCTCCGAAGAGGTCAAACTGGGACATGCAGATCTCGTCATCCAGCGCGGTTGAGCTCGAGATGCACACCGAGTTGGCGTATGCGGAGCACCAGCCAGCGTTCGTGCTGCTCTTGTGTGTCAGACAGGGGCCGGATGCCGCATCAACGCTGGTGGCGCCACTCGACGTGATCATCGACCAACTTCCGCTGGCGGTGCTGGACGTTCTTCACGAGCCGGTGTTCATGACCACGGTCGACATCGCCGTCCGTGGCCAGCCTGGGCAGCGAATCGGACCCATGCCGGTCCTCACCCGAAGTTCATCCGGTGATCTCCTGATCCGCTGCGACCTCGGCGAAATCAAGCCGACTGACTGCAAATCGTCTGACGCCTTGTCGGCTGTCCGCTCCGTAGCGCGAAGTTGCGCGCACCGCGTCGTGCTCGATGTCGGTGACCTCCTCGTGATCGACAACAACCGAGCCATGCACGGCCGCCTCCCGTTCACGGCTCGGTTCGACGGAGACGACCGTTGGTTGCTTCGGTCATACGTCTGGGGCACAGGCGATGCTGCACCGGCTGCGCACACTCCCGTTGTGCCGGGGACTCTGCATGGGTCGGTCGCGGGCGGCCATTCGAAGCAGCTGTGAACCCGACTGTGACGTCTGGGACGTCTCTGTTGCTCGCGACATCCCTATCCGACGATCAGATCGGGCTCGCCGTCTTCTCCTGGGGCCAGATCGTGAACGGCACCGCAACGTCCATGTGGGCTCGGCTTAACCGGGGCCGGCACCCGTCATTCTGACCATAGCGACGGTCGTGCCCTCGATGCGAGGCCGATCGTCGGCCCAGGAAGACGCGCAAGGAACCGGGACGCTCTGAACGGGGAGCTGGAGGTCACGTACGGGTCCACCCGCTGCCACCGGGGCCGACGGCGGCATGCGCCACTGCCGTAACATTACGGCCATGTCGCTCCCGGCCGCGGATAACTAAGGATTATCAGCGGTGGACGGGCGGCGGACCTCGTACTTCGAACGTTATGCGAGCTGGCCCTCGACTCGGCTCGACGAAATCGTGGCGCTCCAGCGCGGTGCGATCGGTCGACGGCTGCACCTCGTTGCGAGCTCCAGCTACCCCTTCGATTCCGTGTTGCGGGCGCTTGCTGAGCCGTCATTCGTCCTCGGCATCGAGGGAATGCCACGGGATCGGTACCTCCCCGGCGCGGAGGTGATGGACGTCGTCGAGGAGGAGGGTGAGGAGCTGATCCTTCGGCTCTTCGGGAGTCCCCCCGGGTACAGGGCCACGCTGCAGCCGCACTCCGCGACGCAGGCGAACCAGATCGTCTACAACGCTGTCCTGGGTCCGGAGGACACGGTGCTCTCTCTCCGTCCCCGCGACGGCGGCCACATCTCCCACACGGTTCTGCTCTCGCGAAGGAACCAGCCGCTCTACTACGGACTCACATCTGAAGGGCTCATCGACTACGACGAGATGGCGGCCCTCGCCGCTGCGCATCGTCCGCGGCTCATCATCGTCGGTGGGAGCTCCCTCCCTCGGGCCATCGACCTCGGCCGCTGCAGTGAGATCGCGCGGGATGTCGGAGCGATCCTCCACGCTGACGCATCACACACCGCCACCTTCCTCGCCGCCGGCCTCCACCCCACGGCTTTCCCGCACTGCGACTTCGTCACGTTCAACACGATGAAGAACCTCCGCGGACCGAACGGGGGCGTGCTGATCTACCGGAACAACCTGGCGGCACTCGTCCACCGGTCGATCTTCCCGACGACGCAGGGAGGCGCGAACGAGAGCGGGATGATGGCGAAGTACGCGTGCTTCCTGGAGTGGCGGCAAAGGCCGATCGAGCCGTACGCACGGTCGATCGTTCGCAGCGCCGACGTGCTGGGGCGGCGGTTGGAGGCGAACGGGATTCCCCTGGTCACAGGTGGGACGGACTGCCACATCTTGCTGTTGGATCTGCGCTCGGCGAACCTCACGGGCGCCGACGCCGAGCATCTACTCGAGTCCCTCGGCGTGCTGGCGAACCGCAACCAGGTGCCCGGCGATGACCGGTCACCTCAGCTGACCTCGGGCCTCCGGGTTGGTACGACGAACCTGACCATCCTCGGGTACGAGGACGCCGACCTCGAAGCGCTGGCGGACTGGATGGGCCATGCCCTTTCCGGCTCGCCGACCTCAGGGGGTTTGATTGAGAGCCTCGTCGCGAAGTACCAGGGCCACCTAATAGCGCCAGTTTGGTGAGAGCACGAATGGCACCTCGACGTCTATGCCGTCGAGGCGGGCGGGGACGAAGACCTCGATGGGCAGCCGGTCGCTCCCGCGAAGTTCGTCGATCCGTTGACCAAACGGATTCCGGGCTGGATCTCGGCCGTCGCGAATCGCGGCGACGAGCTCGTCGAGCCAGCAGACGAGGTCGATGAACCGCAGGTCGCGTGTCCGGCGAGCGCGTTCACGACCTCGCGCATGCGCTCGGCGGCGTCGGACGCTGTGTAGCGCCCCTCACAGATGGCGAGGACCACGCTGTTGTGGTGGAACATCGCGTCGTCCTGCATGAGAGACCGCGGTACGACCTCCCGAGCGTCGCTCAACCAATGTCGGGCCGCGTCCATGTCGCCTTCGAGCAGGGACAGCGCGCTCGAGGTTCACCAACGGCTGATATGCCTCGACTGACTCGATCTCGCGCAACAGGTCATATGCGTCCTCGAGCGTCGTCCGGGCCTCACCGAGGCGGCCGTCGACCAGCTCGACGACACCCCGATTGTTCAACGTCGACGCGTACCCGAACGCCCGACCGAGACGCCGGAACCCGTCTAGCGCGATGTCCACCACCGCACGGGCATCGTCCGATGGGAACAGGTGACCCGAGTTCCGGAGGATGACATAGTCCTGCTCGGTACCGGTCGCGTCCGACACCTCGGAGAAGACCTCCATCGCGATCTCGGCGGCTTTATCGTCCTGGGCGAGGATGAGCAGCATATTGAAGGCAACGGCCTGCTTTTCCTCCATGTCCGTGACCCGATCAAGCGCGCGCTGCGCCTCGTCGTACTGGAACAGCTGCACTAGGTACTTGGCTTCGTAGAGCGATGCGAGCGATTCATGGCGACCCGGGATGCTACGCAGTCGGCTCGTGGCGACGAGGCCGAAGCTGAAGAGCGACGACTTCTGGATCGCATCAAGCAACGATCGCACCGTGGTGTCCGGGAGGACGTCGAGGACGTCCCAACAGACCGAGTCCCTACAGATCCCCGCTAGGTACCGATACCGCTCTTGTTCAGATTGCAGCTGCACGTAGCGCACCACGTGCGACATCAGCACCGGCTCTTGCCGCAGTTCGGTGTGGTTCACGATGCCGAGGAACCGGTCGTACAGGACCACCTCGTCGGAGGGCGCTTCACGCGGATCGAGGAGCGAACTTAGAGCATTGACCACCTGCGACCGGAGCTCGAGCTTCTCCTCCTCCGGAGTGATCTCGGTTACGACCTGAGCCACGATCTCGTGCTCGACCCTGACGCGGTCGGCGCGGTCACCGTTGACCACCAGCAGGCCGAGCGATGCCAGGTCCCCGATGGCGGCGGTGACGTTGTCGGGCCGGGCGCGGAGGCTCGTCGCCTGCAGCAAAGCGACCAGCGTGGCTACCGTGAGGCCGCCGATCGTGAAGACGACAAGCCGCAGGACGGCCTGGTCCAGCGGCGCGAGCGTCAAGATCACATCCTCGTAAGAGTTGGCGGTGGCTTCCTGATCCGCACGCCGCGCCGCGATAAGACGCAGCTGGAACCACACCGACTTGAGGTTCCCGTCGCTACGACGGACGACCGACGCAGCGAGATCCTCGTCGTCCGCAGCATCGGGCAATACCTGTGCGATGAGACCCGCGACTTCGGCGGTGGTGGCCTTGTCGAACTCGAGGTCCAGCCACAAGGCATCAGGAATCGGCGGCCGCCAGTCGAGTCGCGACCCGGCGCGTGTCCGTTCGATCAACACCAGCCGCAGCAGCGAGCCCGCCGCGCTCAGCTCCGCGTCTAGCAGCTCCTGCAGCCCAAACGGCATGAACTGGACATTGTCGATGGCCAGCACCACCCGGTGGTCGTCCGACCTCCGCATCAGGAACCGGATCGGCGCACCGTCGTCCACCGAAGACCGGCTCGGGACGTTCTGCGGGATCAACCCCTTCACGAAGGGACCGACAACCGGAAGCTGACCGCTCAGCTCGCGAGACGCCTGGTAGCCGTAGGTAGCTCCCTTGCCCGGGCCGCCCCCTAACGCGGAGGCCCAGGCCTTCGCAACCTTCCGCCCGACGAACGACGGTGCATCTCGCGAGGCGGTCCGCTGGTTGCTCAGAAGCAGCGCCAACCGGTCGGGCAACGTCGACGCCTCGAGCTCCCCAGCGGGAACGTCGAGGTAGAGCCCGACATCGTCCTTGTCCCCAGATGAAAGCTGCGTAAGCAACTCGCGGACCAGGAACGACTTCCCAGCACCAGAGGAACCGAAAACCCGGAGCACGCGTGGCCCTTCGGCCGATTCGGTCAGGAAGGCACGAGCGTCGTCGAGCTTCCTCTGGTTCAACACGAAGGGCCAAGAGGATTCAGAGGCGAAGGGATCGCCGGCAGCAGCGACAGACACGAGTCCGATAATCCTTAGTTATCACCTCCGACGAATCGGTCGAGGACGCCGGCGGTTAGGACGGCGTCGCGGAGGGCTTGGTCGGTGACGTGGGTGTAGATCTCGGTTGTGGTCAGGCTGGCGTGGCCGAGGAGGCGTTGGACGAAGCGGATGTTGACGCCGGACTCGATGAGCTGGGTTGCGGCGCTGTGACGGAGCATGTGGGGGGTTACGTGCTGTTGTAGGCCGGCGCCTCGACCTGCTTTGGCCAGACGCGCTCTCATCGTGGAGGTGGTGAGGGGAGCGCCGTGCGCGTTGAGCAGGAATCGGTCGTGGGTGGTGCCGAGGTGTTGGCGTGTGAGCTGGTAGGCGCTGGCGAGACGGGTGAGCCACTCGTCGGTGAGGTACACGATTCGCTCGCGGCGTCCCTTGCCCATTACCTGGATGGTGCGGTTTGTTGTGTCGATGTCGGTGGTTCGGAATGCCACGAGTTCACCGACTCGTAGACCGGTGCTGACCATGAGGGCTGTGCCGAGCAGCGTCGTGGTTTCGAACGGCCGGGTGAGGCGTTGGTCGGCGGCGATGTGTCGATCGATGTCGGCGTTGTCCATTAGGTGGCCGAGGAGTTTGGCGAGTTCGGTTCCTGGTAGGGCTCGTGGCAGCCTTCGAGCTGGCTGGAAGTTGAAGCCTTGGGGGGGCCAGGGGCTGTGTGTGACGAGGCGCTGTTCTTCCAGGAACGAGCAGAAACCCTGGAGGCCGGCGGCGCGTCGGCGTAGCGATGACGAGCAGATGCCGTCCTGTCGTTGCTTGTCGAAAAACGAGCGCACGACGCTTGGATCAAGTGAGGTGAGTTCGGTCTGGTCGCCAACGGCTCGAACGAGGGCGGAAACATCAGAGCCGTACGCTCGTACGGTGTGGTCGGACAAGTCACGGGTCTCGCGGAGCCAGGTCAAGTATCGGCTGCGGGCATGGTCCATGGTCGGGGTTGCGTTTGGTGTCTGCACGGGGTCTTGGTAGGGCATGGGAGGCCACACGTGGAAACCGACCCATTGGGGCGCCGCGGATGAGTGGGGTTGATTGACGGCTGAGCGTCCGGGCGCGCGAGACAGGGTCTCGGCGAGGCTGGAGATGCTCGACGGTTGACATCATCAGCCGATACTCCCGCGGCATCGGTCCACGCTGCCCTTTGACTCGCCCTGCTCAAGTTCGACGAGCGTGTTGGCGCGGAGATGGTGAGCGGCCTCCGCTCGGCGGGGAGCGGAGGCCGCTGAGCCCGAGCTTCCTGCTGGGGAGGATGTCACCCGGGCGGAGGACTCGAACCCTAGCGAGCTCGGCATCGGCTACTCCAGGTTGGCAGTAGAGAGGCGTCAATCGCATGAGGGTCGACTGCTTGGGTCGCGACGGACGTGTAGTCGGATTGTCCCTCGACCGACGCCGCAGCTCGGCGCTGGTCAACGTGGCAGAATCTGCCACGGGTTCGGAGGGTGGGACAATGGCCGAGGCGGGGATGGACAGAACGACGTAGAGGTAGTCGCAGGGCTGGTGACGTCGGCAGTCGATCGGGGCGCGGACCTCGACAATCTCGATAGGCCACCGGGCGCGAGGGCTCTCAGATCTCGAGTTCTCTCTCTCTCTCTCTCTCTCTCTCTTGTGTCTGTGTGTGCTTCAACGTATGACAGATGTCACAGCTGTGGGCTGTCACAGTCTTGCGTCACAGACCCTCCTTCTAAGTGGAGACGAACATGCGACTGGACGAAGCACATGCATCTGCGCCTGTGGGATCGGACCCGCCCGCGGGCGACCTCTCTGCCCGCGATGGCAGCTCGTCGACCGCTATGACCGATGAAGCCCAGGTCTTTCGCGAGCTGTACCCGGCGCTGCGGCGGTTCGCCGCGATTTGGGCGCCGCGCGGGGTCGAGCCTGACGACCTACTCCAACAGGCCGTGGCCAACACGCTGGCACGCGGTCCACTCAATGAGATCCGCGATCTTGCCGCGTACCTGCGTACTTCGATCGCCAACCTCGCTCGTGGTTTGTATGGCAGCACGGATGTTCAGTTGACTTCGTCTCCGCCCGATGCGGCCGCTCCCGACGATGTCTACCCGTCGGACCTCAGGTTGATATTCGAGTTGCCGCCGGCGGGCAGAGCGGCGCTCTTCCTCGTCGACATTGAAGGACTGAGCTACCGGGACGCTGCACGGATCCTCGGGTGCAGCGCACCGGCATTGCGGGCACGAACCTCTCGCGCCCGTCGAGAACTACGGACGCTATTGGAATCGGAGGCTTCAGAGCTATGACGGACATCGATAGGTTGTCGAGATTCGCCGATCGCGGTACCCCTCAGGGCGCCGACCAGGTGCTTGAGAGTGCTCATGCGCTCCGGGACCAACCGACCTACGTCTCATCGCCGCCGGGAATGCCGAGGCCTCGCGGCAGGGTACTTCTAATCGCCGCCGGCCTTGCACTCCTCGCGGCGGTCGGAGCGGTGGCCTTGAGCGCCTCCAGCTCGCCCGATTCGGTCACCCCTGTTTCCCAGACGCAAGGCACTGGAAACGACCGACAAGATCCCGACGAAGTCATTCAGCTCGAGGACGACCTCAGCATGACGAGGGAGCAGCTGAGCGATCTCATGGCGCCGGCGCCCGAGGGTGGTTGGGTGGCAGTCGGCCATCCAGGTCTCGTTGTCGACGATGAACAGGCTCGCGGCGGTCCACCAGGCGAGCTCGTTCCGATGTACTGGGCAGATGATCCAGGCGGCGAGGTGGTCGCTTACCTGATGGCTCCATACGACTGGGTCGACAAGGCTTGGGCGGAAGACCCTGCCAACGCCGACACGCTGGATGAGTTTGCTGCCCTCGGCCAGCAGGTCATCGACGCTACGTACAACCCGACAGCGGAACAGTCGGCCGCGGCGGATGAGATCAAGGCCGACTTCGATGCCGTCGCCGTTCGACCAGACATCTCAGATGAGGACCTGGAATCTCACGTTCCCTGATCGGACTGCGACAATCTTCGGACGCTGGGCTGGACTGACCAGTCCACGTTCAAGGACCTTGACACACGTTCGGCGGCCAGCGTGGCTTCGCCCCCAGATCGTGGCCAAGGAACGTTCGGAAATTTGGCCGAGACCTCCGCATATGTTCAACGAATGGGGTACCAATTTCGTTGACCGTTCCCGAAAAATAGTCGGATCTTCGGTGATTTCGGTCGAAGTTGGTGGCTCGGCTTGACTTTGGGGCGCTCTGAGCGCACAAAGGGAGATGTGTCTGACCAACCTCCCATCACCTGGACCCGCGGGTCACACCTTCGCACTCGAGTGCGCTCGTTCGCATTCGCTGGATTCGTGGTCGCCGTCCTCATTTTCATGCCGGTGTCGCCCGCCGCGGCGCACTCATATGCTGCTCCGATCGAGGACTTTTTCGATCCGGCCGGCGACACCCACTTTGGCTGCGAGAAACCGCAACTTGAAGATCTCGGTCTATTCCCCGACGACTTCGAGGGCTGGAACTTCAGCACAATGCGCACGAGTTCAACCTGCGCAACTGATGACGTCGATGCATGGCTCCGAGTGAGTTCACGACTACGCCATCTAGACTATGGCACGCTGGCGGTGACTGAATGCGGAAGCCCCTATCAGCTCTACACTACTGACTACATCAGTGGGAATACCGATCTCAACACGTTCCGCTACGGCTGGGTCTACGGCTGGAAATCCGCTCATACTGTCAAGTTGGAGCAGTCGAATAGCAACATCGGGCTGTGCGATGAAGGCAACTCGGCTCTGTTTACTCTCGTCAAGGCCGGAGTTTGCATCGCCGGTGACTGCTATGACATGTACGAAGAGGGTTGTGACGAGGACTGGTATGCGGCCTATCACGACTACAACGGCGACACCGGGGAAACCTGGATCGAACATAGCTCGGCCTGCTGAAGGAGCGATCTCGAGATGGCAAGATTTCTGCGCCTACTGGTAGCCGTGAGCGCTGCGACTGTGGTCACGGTCGGAGTTGCGATCAGCTTTGCGACTGCGGACGATGAGAGCAGCTTGGGCTACCAATACGACCCCAATGAGGTCGTCCAGCTCACGCCGGAGCTGAGCATGACCAGGGCCGAGCTAAGTGAGCTCATGGCTCCGGACCCTCCGGGGGGCTGGGTGGCCTATGGGCATCCAGGATTGGCGATCAGTGACGAGCAGGCGGGCACAGCTGCCCCGGGGGATCTCATTCCGATGTACTGGGCCGACGATCCCGGCGGTGAGATCATCGCCTACTTCGTGCCAGCCTTCGGGTCCTGGGTCGACAAGGCCTGGGCGGAAGACCCTGCCAATGAAGGCACCCTGGCCGATCTGCGGGCCGTTGGACAGGACCTCATCGACGCCAGCTACAACCCGACGCCTGAGGACGCAGCCTTCGCCGATCAGACTCGAGCCGAGTTCGAGGCGCGGATTCCGGAACCGTCGATCTCTGATAGCGAGATGAGCCAGCACGTTCCCTGAGAACAACCATCGCGGAACGGGAGCAGAGTTTGTTCCGGCGCCTGCATCAATCCTGGTGTTGGTTCGGGCCAGTCACCGTGGCGAGTTCGTCGACGGCGGCGACGCTGCTTGAACGACGCGGTGCCGCCGCTCGCTGAATCTCCCCAGGGTTGCTCATCGAATTTCCCCACCCCGGTTGGTGTGTGAAGGCTAGTGGCGGGCTCCTTTGGTGAGGGTCTGGGCGCGGGCTTGGTGGGCTCTGATGCGGTAGCTGTCGCCGTCGATGGGGATGGGGACGCAGCGGTGGAGGAGTCGGTCGAGGAGGGTGGCGGCGATGGTGGTGTCGTCGAAGATGTGGCCCCAGTCGGTGACGCCTCGGTTGGTGGTGAGGATGAGGAGCCGTGTAGGTAGCGCTGTGAGATGACTTGGAAGAGGGCGTTGGCGTCTTCGGCGGGCATGGGGAGGTAGCCGAGCTCGTCGATGATCAACACGGTGGGGCCTTTGAAGAAGCGCATGGTGTTGGCCCATCGGCCTACGGATCGACCCCTCATCGGTGCTTGGCGCTGGGGGCCTATGGTTGGTGTCACCGGGTTTGTCGGAGGGGCTCTCCGGCGATGTGAGACTTAATGCCACCGACTGCTGGTGAATGAGGGGCTTCAACTCCAATCACAACCCTCCACAATTTCGGGGGGCCCAAATCTCAGGCCGTCGGTCTGCAGCGTTGCCTCCATACTCATGGTCATGCGAAGTATCTCGGCCTTGTGGGCCGCCAAGGTTCCGGAATCGCAGCGTGTCGAGTACAAGCGCGAGGTGCCCCTTGGCACAAGGAAGGACCGCGACGAGGCCCTGAAAGACTTCTCGGCTATGGGAAATGGGGGTGGCGGCCGGATCGTGGTCGGGATCGCCGACGATGACGGTTCCGGCGATCCAACCGAGCTGTGCCCCTTGCCTGATACCAGTGTCGTCGACCGGATCGCCTCGCTCATGAACGATGGCCTGTCACCCACGCTGCTCTATGAACCCAGCGTCGAAGAGGTTGAGGGAGGCTGGTTGGTGGCCTTCGAGATAAGTCCTTCGCTGCTTGGGCCCTACCAAGTGATCGCTCGAGACGACTGCCGGTATTACCAGAGGATTGGACGCAGCGTCCGTCGCATGACCGAGCCCGTCATACGAGCCGCCTACAGCGCATCGATGGCCGCCGACCTTGGCCTCGAAGCTCGATGGACCGCTCTACGCTTACCCATCGCTCACCATGCCGCGGCGAGCACCTGCTGGGTGTCCTCAGCCGTGGTGCCCGCTCTACACATCGAGCGGTGGACCCCCGGTGGCCTCGACTGGAGCTTGTTCTCTCGACTACCACGAGTCGCTGAGCTCGGAACATCCGCCTGGGTCGCCGGGCTGCGTGACCTCGAGCAGCTGTCGTTCTCCGTGTTCAGCGACGGCGTCTACGCCACCGAGGTCGCTGTGCCGCGCCTTCCGCCGGTGGATGTGCGCGTTCACCTGGACGGTTCGGCAGGAATCGCCTCGCGTGGCGAACCCGACGCGTTGTCACTCGCCCGCACAGTCGATGGCCAGCTTTGGTGGCTCGGCCTCGTCGCCAACGAGATCGGCCTGGGTGCTACGCCCATCGAAGTACGTGTAGCGGTGACCTTGCCGCCCGAGTTGAGCATTCCCGGGTTCGCCGAGCCGATACCGCTCGTCGTGCCTCCGCACAAACAACCTGATCGGCTAGCCCGCGCAGCGGAGCAGATGCTGCCATCGCGCTTGCTGTCGACCCGAGCACGCCACCAACTGGTCAGAAGGCTCAGCGACGCGATCCATCGAAGCTACGGGCTGAACGAGGCCAATGTCGGGTTTCGGGGCGGCTACCTGTTCGGCAACGACGGTGAGGAGGGCTGCTTCATGGACGGCAGCGGCTTTCGTGTTGAGCGCCGGTCGAGCACGTACCCGATCCAGGAAGGCGTCCTATCGATCGGCGCCAACCCGGTCCGCCAAGCCTGGTGGATCGGTGACGCCCTCATCGATGAGAACGGCGACACCCTTGCGGTGTGCGAGTTTGCGTGTTCCGTCGCCACCCCCGACACCTGGACCTGCCAGACCCTCTGCGACGCCCCCGATGTCGAACGTTGGGGGCGTCCACTCTCAGTACAGGCAGTTGCGAACGAACACCCCACCCCAACGGGCAAGTGGTCACCGTCGAACCTCGCGACGCTGTTGCAGATTGACCAATAGCGCGGAGCCGAGGGTGAATGCGGATCATGCCGCGCGGTAGAGACTGTTCGCCCTACGGATCCGCGGCCGTGTCAGTAGCTGCTGCTGGACGAGCACCGCTGGTGGGAAGGAAGAAGGTAACTCATGGCGAGGCTCGTGCGGCCCGAGACACTGCTGGGTGCGCCATTGCACGACGTGACCGAGACCAACCTCGCGGACCTCGTCACCGGCGGGGTCCGTGAGGGCGCCGACATCGACTTCAACGGTCGCTCTACGGCAACACAGGCGCCGAGCGGCGCGCGCTCGCAGGCGACATCGCTGCCATGGCGAACACCGTCGGTGGTGTGGTCATCCTCGGAGTTGAGGAAGTCGACGGTCTCGCGGTGTCACTGGTGCCGGTCGCGCTCAGCGAGGCGGAGGAACTGTGGATGCGACAGGTGGTGGCAAGGCAACGCGGCACCTCACGCACCATTCTCGATCCATCGGGTGCTTTCCGCGGGGAGCCCCGACGAGGGCTTCTATCTGCTAGAGGTTCCTCGCAGTCCTGCCGCACCGCACGCCGTAGTGCCGGCGTTGACCGAACGGGCCCGCCGACGGATCGCGAACATGGTCAACGTCGACGGCGACTCGATCGCGGCTGCCGCCGCGGAGCTCGGTGTGGGATGGCACACCGCCAACACGGCTGTCGCCGAGTACACCGACCCGCGCATCGACGACCCGACCCGACTCGATGACGTCAACCGCGACCGGGGTGGACGAGAATCGGTTCCTCAACGCCACCCCCGAGCACCGCACGGTCTTCACCACCCAGGTCCTGGACCTCGAACGCGGTCGGCTCCTCGAGGTGTTGGAAGGCCGCTCGGCTGACGTGTTGGGCGACTAACTAACTAGCTCGCCGAGCGGGGCGAGGCGTGGTGCGCCCAGATCACCCTGGCGACCCCCGACCCGGCTGCCGGGTACTGGGTACCGGGCCGCGATGCGTCTGCGGTTGCCCAACGCCACCCGGGTGGTCGATCACCTCCACGCCATCCAGCTGGCTAACAAGGCGATCGACGACGTCCGTCGACGCGTCCAACAAGACACCCTCGGGCATCGAGGCCACAAAGACGACCCCGCTCTACCGGATCCGACGCGCGCTGCTCGTCGCCGATGAACGCCCCAGCACCGAACGCTTCGACTGGATCAGAGCGATGCTGACCCCGAAGGCGAAGTTGGTGCCGCATGGGTCGCCAAGGAACACCTTCGCAGCGTCTACGCCGCAGTCGACGAAGCCCACGCCCGCCGACTCCTCATCACCTTCTGGCAGTACTGCGCCGACGCCGACGTCCCCGAACTCACCCGCCTCGCTCGAACCGTGGACCGATGGCAGAACGAGATCCTCGCCTACCACCGCACCGGTCGGGCCTCCAACGGATGCGTCGAGAACGTCCACATGCTCGCCGAGAAGATCCGCCGCAACAGCCACGGCTTCACCAACCACGACAACTATCGACGCCGCCTCATCGGCCGCCTCGGACTTCAATGGGCTACCGTCCCCACCCGCAGAATCCGAGGCCGCAAACCACGCTCAGTCGCGTAGAGATTCCATAACCGGCACCACGACGTCGAAGCCACCCTCCAGCAGCGCGTCGCCGTCGTCGAGCCCTGGCCGCCGGCAAGCGCGCGTCGCGCGCCCGATCACCATCGGCGCCGGCATGACCGACGGCCAGATTCAACCGTGTTGGCCGTGGAGGCGAACGCTGACGTTGGCCAGGTGCCGCGACGCGCGACGAGCCGACTCGACTGCCGGCGCCTCCCACGAGTGAACGATCAAGGTCGCGCCTGCGCTCTGCACCTCGTCAGCGAAGGCATCCAACTCAGTGGCTGCCAAGTCGAGGTCCGTCACGAGATGCACCTCAGTGGAAGGATTCGACACTTCCTCTACGAGGTCGCGGAGAAGGACGTCGCGGGCGGCGGCGAGGTTCGTCCGGCCACCCAACGCGCGCTCGTCGAATTCTGGAGCGTCTCGGTTTAGCTCTGCGCGATCGGCGAACCCAACGAAGCAAGCAAGATGGGCGTCGTCGGCTAGTTCGCGTGCGACCGAGAGTGCGTCGTCCTTGGCCATGCTGCTTGATAGATCGATGACGATCACGCGGGCTGGGAACGGTACGAGCGCCTCGCACTGGCTGCGCAACCAGTGGCGAACGGGACTGGCGCCCTCGCCCAGCGGATTGAACTCGGAAGTCGCGGCAAGCACCGCGATGCCTTGGCGTGCCTCTGCGAGCGGCGGCGCGCCTTTAACCGCGAAGTAGTTCGCGAGCAGCGCTGCTTGCGGTTGCCACTGGAGAAGGGGAAAGAGGAAGGCTTCCACGGCAGCACGATCGAGCCCCCGGCGCGCTTTCGCTTCTAGGACAAGCAGGACGCTGCCGTCGTACGCCTCCAGGATCACCTCGGGCCGGTGCTCCTGTCCGTCGAAGAGCGATGCCAAAGGTTCGCGCTGGTGCTGGTACCACACGGTCGCGCCGATCGATGGGATCAGCGCAACCGCCGTCTTGGCTTTCCCGCCCACTGGCAGGGCCCACACTCCATTGTCTGTGACGAATTCGATCCGATCGAGTCCGATGGCGTCGAGCAGTTCGGCCAGGACCCACACCTCGTACAGTTGCCAGCGGTGCTTCCAGTAGGGCAGCGCCAAGAGACGTCGGACGTCGTCGAAGTCGCCGGTTACCTCGGTGGCGCGGAACTCGACTAGCACTTCCGGCCACAAGTTCTGCATCCAGTCGCTGCGAGCCATGGGGCAGTCGTATCCCGAGAGGTGGGCATCTCCCCGTCGGCCGGACGGGTGGTTATGACGCTTAACGGTACTGCTGTTCCCATTCTATCGGTGCGACATGGTTGAGGGTGCTGTGAAGCCTCGACGTGTTGTACCAGTTGATCCACTTGAAGATCGCACGGCGGGCCTCGGCGCGGGTCGCGAAGATCCGGCCTTGGATGCATTCACGCTTCAACGACTCGCAGAACGACTCGGCGACGGCATTATCCCAGCAGACCCCGGTACGACCCGCTGAGGGTCGCATCTGTCGGAGCTGGCAGAAGTCGATGTAGTCGTTGGACGTGTACTGGCTGCCCAGGTCGGCGTGGGAGATGATCCCAGCAACGGCGTGGTCACCACCGCGGGCTCCGACGGCCATCCGGAGTGCGTCAAGGACGAGTTCGGTGCGCATGTTGTCGTCCATCGAGTAGCCCAACAGCCGTCTCGAGCCGAGGTCGAGCACCGACGCCAGGAACAGCCAGCCCTCCTGGGTGGGGATGTAGGTGATGTCTTGAACCCACCCCACGTCGGGGGCGCCCGGGTCGAATCGCCGTCCGATCAGGTCGGGGATCTTGTAGCCGTCGGGGCCGGGGAATGTCGTGCGGCACTTCCGGCGCCGGAACCGTCCGGCCATCCCGTGGCGGTGCATCAGGCGGCTCACCCGCTTCTTGTTCACGACCAGGCCGGCGTGGCGCAGCGCCTTGAACATCCGTGGGACGCCGTAGTTGCCGTCGGCCTCGTCGAAGATCTGACGCATCAACTCGACGAGCTCGGCCTCGTCGAGCTGACGTTGCGTCGGGCCCGTCAGCTCGCGCTGACACCAGTCGTAGTAGCCCGATGTGGACACGCCGGCCGCTTCGCACGCTGCAGTCACCGGGAACCCGGCTGCCTTCTGGTCATCGACACACACGTAGCGGGTCACGGTGTCGATTCCTTCACCCAGAAGGCCAGAGATCGTTTGAGCAGATCTCGTTCCATCCGCAGCTGCGTGTTCTCGGCGCGTAGCTCGACGAGCTCGGAGCGATCGTCGACGGTGAGCCCGGCCCGCTCGCCGCGTTCGATGCGCTCCTGGCCGACCCAGTTCCCCAGGGTCCCGGAGTTGACCCCCGTCGCCCGGGCGACATCAGCGATCGGTCGCTTGTCATCGAGAACCATCGCGACGGCGTCACGACGGAACTCGGGCGGGAACTTCGAGGGCCGCCCGACCCTGGACTTCTTCATGTTGGACATGGACATCCTCCTATACGAGGTGCCCGCCCAACGGGGGGATGCTCAAGGTGACCTCGCACGGATACCTCGTCGGGCCACCGCTTTGCCAACCGCTCGACCATATGTTCCGCGTTGCTCGATGCGGGTCTGTTGCCGCGCTCCTCGAGTCGCGTGGTGGCCTGCGCCGAGAGGTCCTCGAATACCTTGCGTACCCACGCGTACTCTGCGATGCGTTCCGGCCGCGGGCATCCTTCACAGAGGTCGACTGGCGGTGAATCGAGCTGCAGGATGCAGTGAAAGGGCCAGAACCAGTCGTGCCATCCTTCCCAAGACCCGCCACGCGCAAGGAGCGTTCCGAGATCTACGCGGCTTGTGGCTTGACGCACAGCTTTCCGTTCGTACCGCTGGAACCGTTCGACATCGAGGCGCAATGCCTCCGCCTGATGCGCCGCCAGCTCAATCTCGAGATGCCCTTTGACGTGCGCCTCAAGACGTCCCGCGAAGTCGAACACCTCAAGGAGAAGCGCGGCGAATGGTTCGGCCGCAGTCAACACGACTCCGAGCACCTCGTCGACATCCCGATCCGCTAGTTCCTGGCGAAGATCGGCGCCCGCGTCGAGTCCGTAGAACGCCGCCAGAG